>CAVTFQ010000014.1:0-122174 GCA_963734055.1 uncultured beta proteobacterium | reverse complement strand
AAACTCTCTGATGAAAAAATAAATACTGAAGAAGATATAAATACTCAATTTCAAAATGAGCTCAATAAAATGTTGATTGTGTCGCACAAAGGCGGCAGATATTTCTATTTAACGGACAACGACAACCGGTATGGCAACGAGTAATATTTTGAGATAACTTTCAAAAACTCAATTTTGGAATAGCTTCGATTAATTTTTGAGTATACAAACTTTTTGGATGAGAATAAATTTCGTCAGCAGAATTCACTTCTTCAATTTTACCTTTATTCATAACCATAATCCGGTTACTTATATAATGAACAACCCCAAGGTCGTGAGAAATAAAAATGCAGGTGAAACCAAGTTCTTCCCGGAGGTCGTTTAGTAAGTTAAGAACCTGCGCCTGGACGCTTACATCAAGCGCTGACACGCTTTCATCGCAAATTATAAATTCCGGGTTAAGCCCAATTGCTCTCGCAATACAAATACGTTGGCGTTGTCCTCCGCTAAATTCATGTGGATAGCGGTTAAAATGCTCCGGCCTTAAATCCACTTTTTCAAGCAATTCTATAGTTTTCTCTTTGCGTTGTTTTTCAGTGGGAAGTATGTCATGAATTTTCATGGGTTCATTAATGGCCTGGCCAATAGTAATACGCGGATTAAGAGATCCATAAGGATCCTGGAAAATAATTTGGATATCTTTTCGCATTCTTCTCAACTCGTCGTTGGGTATATGCGCAATATTTTTTTTATTCAGAAAAATGTTGCCTGATGTTGGTTCTATCAATCGTATTATCGCCCTGCCCAAAGTAGTTTTCCCACAACCGCTTTCTCCCACCAATCCTAATATTTCTCCCTTTTTTACTGAAAAGCTAACGTCATCAACAGCTTTAAATTCATGCAATATTTTGCCGGTCAAACTTTTTTTTGTCAGGAAAATAAACTTTAAGGTTTTCAACTTTTAATAATTCAAATTCAGAATCAACCCCTATCTCTTTATTTTTTTTGTCAATTGATTTGCGATCATATAAATCTCCGGGCCCATTCAAGAAATCGCTAATGACAGGGAGTCTTTTTCCTTTAGAAGCTGATGATGGTCTGCAACTTATTAGTGCTTTCGTGTACGGATGTCGGGGATTCTGAAAAATTTCTTTGGTTGTGTTGGTTTCCACAATTTCTCCCTTATACATCACAATTACCCTGTCAGCAATTTCGGAAACAAGAGCAAGATCATGTGTGATATAAATTACTCCCATCTGCTGTTTTTGTTGTAATTCTTTAATGAGTTGTAAGATTGTTTTTTGAACAGTTACGTCTAGTGCAGTAGTGGGTTCGTCTGCAATAAGTATCGAAGGGCTGCAACTCATGGCCATAGCAATCATTACCCTTTGTTTTTGCCCCCCGCTTAACTGGTGAGGATAACGGTGAAGCATACCCGCAGGGTCCGGCAATTTCACCTGGTTAAAAAGATCATTGGTCTTTTCTATGGCTCGCTTTTGATTTTTATTTTCATGTAGCAATATGGCTTCTATTACCTGGTCGCCGCAGGTCTGGACAGGGTTGAGCGATGTCATCGGTTCCTGGAAAATCATCGAAATTTTACTGCCTCTTATTTTGCGCAAATATTTTTGATCAGTTTAGCAGGTTTGATCTGTGTATTTCCATCTTCCGAAAATAGAATTTCGCCATTTGTATATCGAGCCGGCGGAGAAGGTAGCAATTGTAATATTGATAAGGATGTAACCGTTTTGCCAGAACCTGATTCTCCAACGATGGCGATTGTCTCCCCATTGTTTACAGCAAAAGAAATATTTTTTACCGCAGAAAAACTTTTAGAACCTTCTATAAAATCAATACTTAAATTTTTTATTTGGAGAAGAGGATGGCTCATTAAAACAAATTATACGCAGGACTATGGTAACAATGCTGTTCGGTAAAAATTAAAATTGGAGAACTGTTAATAGCTAAAATTTTAAGTGCCGCACCGTAAGGCCATCATTAATCAATTGTTTTAAAGAATCTATTCCGATTTTTAAATGCCTTTCCACATATTGTGCAGTAACACTCGCATCGCTTTCTGTAGTTTTTACACCTTCGGGAACCATGGGCGAGTCGCTTACCAATAACAATGCACCGGTCGGAATTTTATTAAAAAACCCAACAGTAAATATGGTTGCTGTTTCCATGTCAATAGCATAGGCTCTCACTTTTCTTAAGTAGGCCTTAAGAGTTTCATCATGTTCCCAAACCCTTCGGTTGGTGGTATAAACAGTGCCCGTCCAGTAATCAAAAGCGTGGTCACGAATAGTTGTTGAAATGGCCTTTTGCAAAGCAAAAGCAGGGAGTGCAGGAACTTCCGGAGGAAAATAATCATTCGATGTTCCCTCACCTCTTATTGCTGCAATAGGTAAAATAAGATCGCCGATTTTATTTCTTCTTTTTAATCCGCCGCACTTTCCTAAAAATAAAACGGCTTTGGGGTTAATAGCGCTTAGTAAATCCATGATAGTAGCAGCACCGGGGCTTCCCATTCCAAAATTTATAATAGTAATATCGTCGGCCGTGGCACATTCCATGGCTTTATCTTTTCCTACAATTTTTACCTTGTGTATGTCTGCAAACATTTTTACATAATTGCTGAAATTGGTAAGAAGAATGTATTCACCGAAATTTTCCAGCTTTTCGCCGGTATATCTGGGAAGCCAGTTGTTTACGATTTCTTTTTTTGTTTTCATCATTTTCTTAAAACCCAGTTCTTGTTATTAATAAAAATACAATTTTAGATTGATGATTTAGATTTGTAAATGTATAATCTGCCAATTTTGGGTATTGATTAGAATAAGTCATATTCATTTGCGGAAACAAAATGTCTAAATGATAAAACTTGAATTCCCAAAACAACAGGTTATAATGAGGCAACGAGTGGGGTAAACGAAGTTTTTGACGCCATAAGAAAAAAATGGCTGCAGCTTTCACCTGAAGAATGGGTGCGACAAAATATGATACAATATCTTTTTTCAAAAAAATATCCTTCATCACTTTTAGCGGTTGAAAAAGAAATTAAAGTTGGAGAATTATCGAAGCGTTGTGATGTAGTGGTTTATAACCGAAACGCGTCGCCTTTTATGATAATTGAATGTAAAGAAATGAAGGTATCTCTTTCTAATAAAACGTTGGACCAGGTTCTTCGCTATCATATTAAGCTTCCTGCAAAATATTTAATAATCACCAACGGAAGTTATTGCTATTGGTTTTGAAAAAACGAAACGATCAATTTATTGAGATAAATGAATTTCCGGAATTTCAACCCTGATAAAAAAGTTTTTGAAACGATCGTCCCAACCTTAAGGGAATATCCCCAGTTCAGCGTATGACGTAGCAACTTTATTTATAGCGCATACATAAGCCGCAGTGCGCATGTCCGGTATCGCAGGAGTCTTTTGCCAGATATCAACAATTTCACGGGTGGCTGTTATCATCGTTTCTTCAAGGCCACTCCTTACAAGATCTATCTCATCTGCTCCATGCAGTATAATATCCTTCTCCAATGAACTCACGCTTTTCCCCGTCAGCTCTTCAAGCTGCCCAAGTATATGAAGGTTCATGTTTTCGGTAAATCTTTTTTCGAGCCTGCCATATCTTACATGGCTTAAATTTTTCAGCCACTCAAAATAACTAACCGTTACACCGCCTGCATTAAGGTACATATCCGGAATCACCAATGTCCCTTTTAAATTCAATATCTCGTCAGCTTCCGGTGTTAAAGGCCCGTTTGCTGCCTCGCCAATAATTTTTGCTTTTACCCTGGGCGGCATTTTGTGCATTGATAACATTTTCCAATGCTGCGGGAATTAAAATATCGCAATCCATTTCAAGAGCGTCAGTATTCTTCTCAAAATTTGTTGCCCCGGGAAAATTAAGTAATGATCCTGTTTTGGTACGGTGCAGCCATACTTTGTCGACATCCAGGCCATCATTGCTCCAGATAGCTCCTTCAAATTCAGCGAGCCCTACAATTATTGCTCCTGCCTGTTGAAAAAATAATGCCGAATGATAACCCACATTTCCCAATCCCTGTACGCAAATTCGTTTGCCTTTAACCCCTATGGGTAATCCGATTTTTTCCATAACGGAAGGCATGTTACAAACTTCACTTACACCATAAAATACGCCAAGCCCTGTCGCCTCTTTTCTTCCTCTCACGCCACCTTGAGTAACTGGCTTGCCTGTTACACATCCTGCTGCGTCTATTTCTCCCGGGTGCATCGCAACATACGTATCGAGTATCCAGGCCATTTCTCTTTCGCCTGTTCCGTAATCAGGCGCAGGCACATCGGTACCCGGGCCTATAAAATTTTTCTTTATTAGTTCTGCAGTATATCTCCGGGTAATCTTTTCTAACTCGTATGGTGTATATCCGCGTGGACTAATTTTTATGCCTCCTTTTGCACCTCCAAAAGGTACATTTACGATGGCACATTTGTAAGTCATCAGCGCAGCGAGCGCCATCACTTCATCTTGGTTTACTGCAAGGCTAAAACGAATTCCTCCTTTGCAGGGTGTTTTGTGATGTGAATGTTGAACACGATAGGCTTCAATAGTTACTATTTCGCCATTTTCTCTTTTTATCGGGAACCGCATTTGGTAAACACTGTTACATTGTTTTATCTGTTCCAAAATTCCCGGATCCCAATCCGTGAAAATGGCAGCCTTATCAAAACTCCTTTCAACACTTTGGAAAAAACTATAGGGAACTGCTGATGCCATAAAATTTATTTTAGAAGGTACTAACGACGTAAGCCTGAAATTTATTTCTTATCATTTACAGATTGATATTTATTTGGCGGGTCTCAATAATTCTTTTCTTTTTTAGAAACCTTAATGTCAATTCTAACCAGGTACAGGAACAGAACAACAAGAATGGTGACACAAACCGCCATCACAACATAAATTTTATCATGACTCCTCATAATGCTATCCATACTTTCAGAGGTGGAGTCTTCTGAAGATTGAGCAAATGACAAAATACCTAAAAAAGAAAATATAACAGCGAGGCACAATCGCTTTAGGAAAAACAGTTTATTCATTAATTAAATTTTTATTAACCAGCAGGCTTAATCTTATTTTGAGACTACTGATCCAAATTCCTAACAATACCCATCCAAAAACCGCAGGCCAGAAAATAATTTCCATCGTTGCATCCAGGCTACCGCCTCCTAATGCAGGATTACCACCGCCTTTGGCGCCTTCCATCCCACCTGGGTGCAGGGATTGCACCAGCCTTGGAAGAATCATTATTAACGGAATATAAATGAAGTATGCAAAAATATTATAGACTGCACTGATGCGGGCTTTTTTGTCAATATCATTCATAGAACCACGTAGTACAAGATAAGCGAGGTAGATAAGAACAGCTATAGCTGCCGCGATTTGCTTCGGATCATTACTCCAGGGCTCACCCCATGTATAAGTTGCCCAAATAGAACCCGTAGCCAGACCTAAAATTCCAAAAACAATTCCTGTCTTTGCAAATTCAGAAGCGTAGATATCGTATTTAATATTTTGAGTACGGAGGTATGCAATTGAAAAAACAAGGGAAAGTGTGAGTAATGCTATTTGCCCAAACCACATGGGTACGTGAAAGAAAAAGTTACGGATGCTTTGATGGAGATTGCCTATAATCGGAACTTTTATCAAAAAACCAGCGGTAAAGGTTAGAAGGAGAAACACAATACACAATATTTTCCACCACTTAAATTTCATCTGGGCAATATTTCTTTTTGCAATCGATTATGAGGGGGCAAAATTATAGTAAAACTTTTGTGATTTTTGGTTTTGCAAGAAGTTTATTAAGGTCGATTTCTAAAGATATTGCGAAAATCCTGCTTGAACGGGACACCTGATAAATTTTTATCCGGCCTGATTTTGAGTACCTTGTTTGCGATTTTACGCGGGGGATAATTCTCGTCGAAACGCTACATGGTTTTGTACGGTCATTCACTTAACTTTGCAGCCCATAAACCAAAAATATGAGCGGCGCATTAAAGGAAGTAAGAAACCGTATTCAGAGTGTGAAGAGCACACAGCAGATAACTAAGGCAATGAAAATGGTAAGTGCTGCCAAGTTGCGCAGGGCGCAGGATGCTATTATACAAATGAGGCCATACGCTCAAAAGCTGCAGGAAATGTTGTCTAATATAGTAACTAGTGCCGGAGGAGACGTTAGTATGGCATTGGCCGCTGAAAGGCCTGTTCAAAAAGTTTTGGTGATTGTGATAACAAGCGACCGGGGATTGTGCGGCGGTTACAACAGTAATCTTATTAAACTGGCTAAGCAGGTTCTTAACGATAAATACGCTGCCATAGCAGCAAATGGTAATGCTGAAATATTACCATTGGGCAAAAAGGGATATGAGCATTTTTCGAAGAACAGGTTTAAGATTATAGATCGTTATTGGAGTATTTTTTCCGACCTCAGTTTCCCAATGGCACGAGCGAAGTCCCGATCGAACGGGTCGGGGAAGTTCGCCCGAGCATTGTCCTGACCGTACAGATCAACGGCCAGCCCGTGCGTGCGCTGCTCGATTCGGGCGCCGGATCGTCGGTGCTGGACCGACCCGAAGCCACCCGGCTCGGCGTCACGGACGCATCCGACGCCGCCCACAAGGCGCGCGGACTCGGTCAGCAGCCGGTCGACTGGCGTTTCGGCTTGGTGAGCAGTTTCGTCATCGGCGGCGAGACCATCAGGGATACGACGATCGCCGTGGCGGACCTGTCCAAGGGTATGCGCTACAGCTCGGGGGACCTTGTGACCCGGAAATCGGAAGGGTCGACGGGGATGTTCCTGGGCGCCGACTTCCTGCGCGCCCATCGGGTGCTGGTGGCCCACAGCCAGCAGAAGCTCTATTTCACCTATATCGGCGGACCGGTGTTCCAGGGAAGGGATCCGGCAAGCGACAAGGGCGACCCTGACCGTGCCATCGCCGACTACGACGCCGCGATCCAGAGCGACCCGCGAAATTCGGCAGCCTACTTCCGCCGCGGAAATGCGTGGTACGAGAAGAAGGAGTATGACCGCGCGATTGCCGATTACGACGCGTCGATCCGGATCGAGCCCGGCCGCGCATCGGTCCTCGCCAATCGAGGGGGCGCCAAGGTGGCTAAAGGCGACTACGTGCAAGGCATCGCCGACGCCAATCGCGCGCTCGAGATCGACCCCAAGCTGGCGCCCGCCTTGCTCACGCGTGGCATCGCCAAGCGGCGCACCGGCGATCTCGACGGAGCGATCGTCGATTGGTCCCGCGCAATCGAAATCGATCCCGGGCTCGCGTCCGCGTACAACCAGCTCGCGTGGGTGCTGGCCACGGCCGAACGGCCCGGCCTCCGCGACGGGCCACGCGCCGTCGAGCTAGCGCAGAAGGCTTGCCAGCAAACGCAGTGGAAGAATGGGACCTATGTCGATACGCTCGCCGCGGCGTATGCGCGAGCCGGAGAGTTCGGGGAAGCGACGAAATGGCAGCGCAAGGCGATGGCGATTTCACCTACGGCAGACGACAGCGCGGCGGCGCAGCGGCTGCGGCTCTACGAAGAGGGCAAGGCCTGGCCGGCTGATTGAGCCGGAACTCGTCGGCCTATCGTGCCGAAACGCAAGCGGGCCTATGGGCGGTGCAAGCGCCGCTCATAGGCCCGCGTGCCGCTCGCGCCGCTAGTTCGCGGTGACCTTGATCGTGCCGTCCTTCCCGACGTCGAGCTGCGCGTAGAGGAAGCCCGCCTTGTACCCGGCCTCCTTCAGCTTGTGGTACGCCATCTCGGCGCGCACGCCGGTGGAGCAGTGCGTGATGATGCGCTTGTCCTTCGGCAGCTCGCCCATCCGTGCCAGCAGGTCTTCCTCGGGGATCAGCACGGCGCCCTTGATCATTCCGGCATTCGCCTCGTCGCGGTTGCGCACGTCGACGATCAGCACGTCGGCCGGCGTCGCGGTCGCGAGCTTCACGAATTCATCGTTCGGGATCGAGCCGGGGCGCGGCTTCGGGACGTAGGCCACCCGGGTCGCCAGCGTGCCTGTCGCCACCGGGTTCTTCGCCTGCTTCCAGGCGTCGAAACCGCCGCCGAGGACGGTGACGTTGGGCTGTCCGGACTCCTTGATCACACGGGCGACCGAGAGCGCCGCGTTGCCGCCGTCGCCGTCGTAGACGACGATCGGCGCCTTGAGCTTCGGGTCCGGGAACCCTGCGACGGCGGCACGCACGCCGGAAGGCGGGACGGACACGGCGCCGGGAATCGCGCCTTCCGCGGCCGTCGAAGCGGGCCGCGCGTCGACGAGCACGCTGGGAACCTGCTTGTCGAGGAAAGCCGCCTTGAAGTGCGGCGCGGCGATAACGCCGATGTTCTTCTCGAGCCACTCGGGATAACCCTCGCGATAGACCTTGACGTTCGTGTATCCGAGCGCCTCCGCCTTGAGGAGCGAGTTCGGGCTCATCATGCAGGTGACGCCCTGGCAGAAGAACACGATGAAACGGTTCTTGTCCTTGGGCAGACGGTCGACGAATTTGTCGAACGCCGGATAGGGCAGGTTGATGGCCGTCGGGATCGTCCCCTCCTGCACGCGCGGCAGCGGCCGAGAATCGATCAACGTATAGTCTGCCTTCTCGGGGCCCAGTGCGACCAGCCGCTCGACCTCGGCGTAGCTCGACAGGTTCTCCGGCGCGATCTTGATCGGGCCCTTGAATGAGATCTTGGTCGCGACCTTGACGCCTTCCTTCTCGATGAACGTGACGCGAGCCTCGCGGCCCTTGGCGACGTCGTGGAGCGCTTCGCCCGCCTTGGGCTCGCCGCCGTCGATCACTTTGAGTGTGGCCTCGTCGAAGCGGACGATCTCGGTCGTGCCGTCGATCTTGATTTGCATCGACCTCGACTTGAACGCGACGTTCTCGTAGACGCCGCGGAGCTCGTTCGCCTCGACCGTGTGGCACGTGCCGCACACCTGTGCCATGCGTGGCTTGGCGGCGGGGACGGGGACATTCTGGCCGGGTACCGACCCCGACACGACCAGCAAAGCCACGACAACGGCGACCGTATTGACGTTTCGCATGATCTTTTCCCCTACTTGTTATTTGACGAGCGGATAGCCGGCCTTCGCCCACGCCTCGATTTTCATGTCGACGGCTGATCACGTTGGTGAAGCCGAGGTCCTGCAGCGACTTGGCGGCGAGCGCGCACCGCCCGCCGGTCTTGCAGTAGAGGGTAAGCTGTTGCCGGTGTCGGTCTTGTCGGGGTAGCCGACGAGCGTCCAGATGTTGAATTCGATGAGTCCCCGCGGAACGTTGACCGCGCCCGCAAGGTGCCCGTCGGCGAACTCGTCCTCCTCGCGACGTCGACGAGGATCGCCGGCCTCGACCCTTGTCGAGCATTGCCTTGAGCGCGGCCATGTCGATCGTCCTGACCTGCTTCTTGGTCGCGGCGACGAGCTGGCCGACGGAAGGCGGGTAGTTCTGCGCGAACGCGTACCCGGGAAGCGCGAGGCCTATCGCGAGGACTGACGGCAAATGCGAATACGTTCTTCCTGCTCAGCATGACAAGATCTCCTTCGATCTGACGACAGGAACGCCCGGATCGCACGCGAGCGCGGCGACCGGATCGGGAATGATTGGTTCGCCTCGGCCTTGCGGGTTATCGCCCATGGGCTCCCTATCCAGCCTGCGGCGGCCTGCACGATGTGACTCGCCTGGCCGGCATTGACCACGACCCAGCGCAGGACGAAGCCGCCGACGAGCACGAGCAGCGCCGGCACGACGGTATGGGGAATGGTGTGATTCAGTTCGGCTGCCTGCATCGCCATCGGCGCGAGAATGCCGAGCGCCACCACGACGGCCCAGAACGCCCACGCGTAGGGACCGCTGACGATGAGTGTAGCGGCCGCCGCGTGCGACGCCGAGGATGTCTGCAGGTTGACGATCAGGAGACCGAGCAGCACGAGCTCGATTGCGAGGAAGGCGAGGTCCGCCCGGATCAGCGCGTCGACCGTGTGGCGCGCGGGGGGCTCCGGCCCGAGCTCTTGGACCAGCGTCGAGATCGCGCCGCCGATGAGGCCCGCCGGCGCCGGCCGGCGCGGCAGGAATACGCTCGCGACGTGCATCGCGGCGGCACCGGCCGAGAGCCCCGACACGAGGAACAGCGGTGCGAGGATCGCGGTGTTCCACAGCGGGCGCGCGACCATCGTGTTGAGCAGGATCCCGGTGTAGATGCCGAGAGCCGCGCCGAGCACGATGTTCGCCCAGCCGAGCGCGCGCAGCCGAGTGGCGGAGCCGACGAGCGAATCGGACATCCGGCGCAGCGCGGGCACGCGCCGTCCGAGCCACGGCCACGCGTCGGGCAGGCGAACCAGCGCTGCGGCGACGAGCACGCCGTAGACGACGATCAGCACCCACGAGCCCCACGACATCGGCGAGCCCGGCTGCAGCGTCAGGTAGACGCGCCAGACGTAGAGCTTGTGCGCGAGGTCGAGGAACAATGCGCCCATGCCCAGGTTGATCAGCACGAACGCGAGGAGCGGCGTGTGCAGCGAGAAGAACGTCTTCGGATCGTCGCCGCGGGCCACGCGCAGCATCGCGACGCCCCCGAGGATCATCATTCCGGCGACGACGCCGCCCGCGAACAGATACACGGGGATCTCCCAGCTCCAGACGTGGAGCGAGGGGTCGACGAGCGGGTTGGCGCGGGTGATCGTGGTTTCGAGCATGGCCTATCTCTCAGTCCTCAGCACGGCACTGTTGCCCGACGCGCGCAGCACTTGCTTGTCGTTCCCGCGAAGGCGGGAACCCAGTGACCTTGCGTATCCTGGCGAAACCCAACGACACTGGGCCCCCGCCTTCGCGGGGGCGACGAAAGCAGGGCCCCGCTCGCTACAGCCTTCGCGAGGCGAAGGAAAGTAAGTCGCTCGGCCCCCATGGTTCATCTCAGGTCAGGTAGAAGATCCGGGGCCGGGTGCCGGCCTCGGGGAGCAGCGTGTGATACGGCCGCGTGCGCAGCAGCGCGCTGACCGCGCTCGCCGGGTCGTCGAGGTCGCCGAACGTCATGCAATGCGTGGGGCAGACGGCGACGCAGGCCGGATCCAGCCCGTCCTTCGTCCGGTGGTGGCAGAACGTGCACTTGTCCACGTAGCCGTCGGGGTGCACGAAGCGCGCGTCGTACGGACACGCCGCGATGCACGCCTTGCAGCCGATGCACTTGTTCGGCGTGACCAGCACCACCTTGCCCGGTTCCGCGACGTGCGAGGCCCCGGTCGGGCAGCACGACACGCACGGCGGGTTGTCGCAGTGGTTGCAGCGCTCGGAGCGGATCTCGAGCGCGACGTGCGGGAACTCGCCGCGCACCTCGGTCGTGATCCAGTCGCGGCAGTAGCCGGCCGGCACGTCGTTCTCCGTCTGGCACGCGACGACGCAGTCCATGCAGCCCACGCACTTGCGCGTGTCGATGACCATTCCGAAGCGGGCCATTTCAGCGCCCGCCCGGCCGCCCGAAGGGCGCTGTGCGCCCCCTAGGGGGGCAGCGAACGAAGTGAGCGTGGGGGCCCATCATCCCTCCTTCACGAAGGTCACGACGTTGCCGTGGAGGCTCGTGCCGCCCATCAGCGGATCGGTCACGTAGCGCGTGGCGAGCTCGGTCGCGTTCGCGCCGCGCCCATAGGCCAAGCGTTGCGCCCGGCTCGAGTGGCCGAAGCCGTAGACCATGTAGACGCAGTCGGGCCGCATCCGCTGCGTGGCCTTGACGCGGACGCGGTCGCTGACCGCGCCGTCCTGGTTCTTGAGCTTCACGTACTGGCCGTTGCGCAGTCCCGCCTTCTTCGCGGTCGCCGAATTCACCCACACCTCGTTCTCCGGCATCAGCGGATGCAGGAACGGATTGTTCTGCGTGCGGCTGAACGTGTGCACGGGCGCGCGGCCGGTGACGAGCGGCAGGTAGCCCTCGGGCGGCTTCGCGGGCGGCGTGTACTTCGGGACCGGATCGAAGCCCTTGGCCGCGAGCTGCTCGGACCAGAACTCGACCTTGCCGGAGGGCGTGTCGAACTGGAGCTCGGCGCCGTCCTCGACATAGATCGGTTCCTCCTTGCCGAGGATCACGCCTTCGCGCTTCAACTGGGCCCAGTCGAGCCCGGTCTTCTCGACGCGGTAGCGCAGGTACTCCTCGATGTCGGCGAAGGGCAGGCATTCCGGGATGCCGAGCTTCTTCGCGAGCTCCTTCGCGATCCACCAGTTGGGCTTCTGGTCGTGCGGCGGCGGCATGACCGGCTGGCGCAGCGAGGTCCAGCCGCGGCGGCCGAAGCCCGTGAGCAGTTGCTCGTAGCGCTCGAGGAACGTGACCTCGGGGAGTACGACGTCGGCGTAGCCGGCGATCTCCGAGGGCATCGTGTCGACGACCACGAGCAGATCGAGCCCGTCGATCGCCTTCCGCGTCTCCGCGGGCGCGGGCAGCGCGTACAGCAGGTTCGTCGAGTACACGAACCAGCCCTTGATCGGATACGGCTTGCCCGTGAGCGTCGCATCCCGGATGCCGTTGGTGATGCCCTCGTCGGCGAACGGGTAGCGCTCGCCGTTCGGGTTGTCGGCCAGCGGCCGGTTCGACTTCGGCGGCTTCGGCAGCGGAAACGGCGCGACGTTCATGCCGGCGGCAAAATAGATACCCGCCCTTGCGGCCCCAGTTGCCCAGCAGCGCGGAGAGGAGCGCGATGGCGCGACTGCGCTGCGTATCGTCTCCATTCCATGCGACGCGGCGGCCGGGATGGACGAGCGCGGCGGGCGCGGCGTTCGCCAGTTCGCGCGCGGTCGCGCGGATCGTCGCGGCGTCGATGCCGGTTTCCTGCGCGGCCCACTCGGGCGTGTCGTCCTTGATCGCCGCCACGAACTTGTCGAAGCCATGACCGTGCTTCTCGACGAACGCCCGGTCGTAGCGGCCGTCGGTGACGAGCACGTTGCACCACGCGAGAATGAGCGCGAGGTCGGTCCCGGGCCGGATCGGCAGCCAGTACTTCGCCTTCGAGGCCGCGACCGAGAAGCGCGGGTCGACGACGATGATCGGGATGCGCCGCTCGACCGCGCGCGCGAACTCCTGCACCTGCGTGTTGTGCATGTTCTCGCCGAGATGCGAGCCGATCAGCGCGAGGCAGTTCGTGTTCTCGATGTCGGTCGGCTCGGGCGAGCCCAGCCCCGTACCGAACGTCAGCGCGAAGCCGACGTCGCGCGGACCCCGGCACTGCGCGAACGACGAGCCCGCGAAGTTGATCGCGCCCCACGACTTCAGCACGTGCTGGAGGAAGAACTGGCCGATGCCGTGGTTGAACATCGCCACGGACTCCGGCCCGTGCTCCGCCTTGATCCGGTTCATCCGCTCGGCGATGTACGCGAACGCCTCGTCCCAGGTGACGGCCGTCCACTGTTCCTTGCCGCGCTCGCCGCGGCGGATCAGCGGCTTCTGCAGGCGGTCGGGGTCGTAGTACGCGCCGACGGCGCCGGTGCCGCGGGGGCACAGCCGGCCGCGGCTCTGCGGATCCTTGGGATTGCCGACGAACTTCCAGAGCCGGCCGTTGCGCACGTGCGCGATGCCCGAACACCGCCAGAAGCACATCTCGCAGAACGTCGGGACCTGGCGATCACCGCTTCCCGGGACGTCGGCGGCGTGCGCGAGGCGCGAAATCGGTTCCCATTGCGTCGCGGTCGCTGCGGCCGCCGCGCCGAAGGTCGCCGCGGAGATCTTGAGGAAGCGACGGCGGGAGAGATGTTCCATGGACCGGTATCCTTCCGACGGGATGGACCGGACCCTGCCACTGCGTGCTGCAAGCGATCCGGGCGCCGGATCCGTCTTGTCGATGCCGTCATTGGACCGCGCGCACGCACGCGCGCAATGTGACGCAGGTCACACAGCGGACGCGCGTGCAGCGATGTTTGCGCTAACGCAAGGATTCGGGCGCGCGCTGCGACGGATCGTCGCAGCAATGCGTTGGGACGCCGGCTGATGCACGCGTTTGACTGGTACTTCGTCGATGGAGCGATCGGGACGGCACGTTTGCTCAGAACCCTTTCGCAATCAGCGGGTTGTGATTGACGTCCCCTGCAGGGGCGCGTAGATTGACGCAATGTTTTCCGTCACTAGCGACGGCCTTTTATTCCTTCAGTTGGGGTGAAACACTTTTCGTTAGGCCTTGTAATAGATGAACACTGCGAATCTATCCGCCGTACTTCTGGGTGGTTCGATCGCCGGTGCACTTGACGTCATCTTTGCGATTTCGCAACCGGACGGGCCGGTATGCGGCTTCTTGCTGGCGAGCATCGGCGCGGCCCGCCGGTTAGCTTGCATCGTTAGACCTGCACTACGCCCCCGGAGGTTACCCGATGCCTAACACGTACGACCTGACTGGCAAATCGGCGATTGTCACCGGCGGTGCGAAAGGCATAGGTCGGGCCACAACTGAGCGCCTACTTGCAAGCGGAGCCGCTGTCTGGGTCTGGGATGCCCAACAGGCTCAAGTTCCTGGGGCCAAATCGTCACTCGTTGACATCACCCAATCCGATCAAATTGCAGCCTGCTTGGCCCAAATGTCGGACGCGCGCATCGACATCTTGGTGAATGATGCGGGATACCTCGGGCTGCCCCATCGTTTGAGCGTCATCCACCGGACGACTGGCATCGTATCGTTAACGTGAACCTGATTGGAATGATGCAAGTCACCCAAGCCGTTCTTCGCACATGCTTCGTCAGGCCGCGGGACGAATCATCAATCTAGGATCGCTCGCCGGGAAGGAGGGCCTCTCGAACCTTGCTGCGTATTCGGCGGCAAGTGCCGGTGTCATATCGTTCACGAAGGCACTAAGTCGCGAGGTTGTGGGGCAGAACATCTTTGTCAACTGCGTCGCACCGGGCCCTATCGCCACCGACATGATCCACGGTCTCGGCACTGATGTTGTCGAGCGCATGATCGACGACAGCCCGATGAAGCGTCTCGGGAACCCCGACGAAGTTGCACACCTCGTTGCCTGGTTGTGTTCCGAAGCGAGCCGCTTTAACACTGGCGCGGTGTTCGACATGTCTGGTGGACGCGCCAGGTATTGATGAACTCGCGGGGGAAGAGCAGGCCTAACTGCTCGCTCAACCGGACCGCTCGCCGGCGGCGTTGAAAGGATGGTCAGATCATGCAGGACATGATTGCAGAGGTCACTACAGAGTTCTTGCAAGCCTTTGCCGATGCGTGGAATCGCCACGATGTCGATGCCCTCATGTCCTTCATGACCAACGATTGTGTCTTCGAAGCCTCTGCAGGTACGGAAGTCTGCGGCGCCAGGTACGCGGGCCGTGAGGCCGTGCGACGTGGCTTCGCGGAGGTCTGGGAGACCTACCCAGATGCCCACTGGAGCAATGCGCGCCATTTTGTCGGTGGGGACCGAGGGGTGTCCGAGTGGACATTCACGGGAACGCGGGCGGACGGCACTCGCGTCGAAGTTCATGGTTGTGATCTGTTCACTTTTCAAGACGGCAAGATCGTCCTCAAGAATTCCTACCGCAAGAACCGTCCGGCTCTTGGCAGCTCCAAGCGCTGAGCCCGCTTCCGCACTGTGAACCGATGACGGCTAACGACGCGGCTCAACCGGACCCGTCGGACACGTGTGTTCCTCTTTCTTCCGTCGGCGGCGGCGGGCCGGTTGGCCTAGCCGTTAGGCGGCACAACGCCGACGCGTTTGGATCGGCGCTGCATGGCATACGTTGAACTCGATCACGAACGCGCCCTACCGGAGTCGGCCCATGTCGCTCGAAGCGTTCAAGTCCGCCGTTGTGCCACTGCTCGTCGAGCTTCAGGCCTCAGCGAATGCACACGACACCGATCGCCATATGGCCGCGTACGCCAGGGATTCGTCGCTGACTTTTGTGTTCAACGGCGAGATTGTTCGTGGTTGGGATCAACTTCGCGAGTTGCAACGCCAGTGGTGGAGCGATGGCAAGGTCAAGGGCAGTTACACGTACCTCGACAGCCCGATATTCGAATCCCTGGGAGACGACGCCGGCCTCACCACGTTCCTGATCGTCGCCAGGAAAGAGGCAGTCGACGGAAGTGTCGTTGAGAAAACACTTGCGTACTCGGCGCTGTGGCGCAGACTCGAGGAGGGCTGGCGCGTTACCTTCGCCCACGAGTCCAGCGACAAGTGAGTCGGGCTGAAGACGCTACAGCCGCGATCCCGCAAGCGCGACATCCGCCCGCCGCCATGCCGCCTCGAAGCGTGCCTGGGTCGCGCGTGCCGCGTCGGCGTTTCCCTGTCTGCCGCTGCGCCTCGGCGAGCCCCGCGAGCGACCAGCCGTTGTCGGGATAGTGCGCGAGGTCCTCGCGGTAGATCCTTTCCGCCTCCGCAGGGCGCCCCGCGGCAAGCAATACGGCGCCCAGCGCGTGCCGCGTCGGTGCGAGCCACAGGTGCGGCTCGTCGTAGGTGAGCGCGTCCTCGATCGACACCGCTTCCGTTAGCGGCGCTACCGCTTCGCCGGCTCGCCCTTCGGCCACCGCGATGTCGCCGGCGAGGGTCAGCGCCGCGATCCGGACCAGCGATTTCGCCGGATTGATGTTCTTGATCGTCGCGCGATCGAGGCCGGGATCGCCGATCGCGCGCTCGACCCTGGCGAGCTCGGCGCGCGCGTCGGCGGCGCGTCCCGTCCGGGCGAACGCGGTGCCGCGTGCGTAATGCCAGATCGCGAGCGGGTAGGGCTCGGCGACATCGGGCGGCAGCGTCTCCTCGAGAATCTCGCGCCAGTGTCCGAAGCGGACGAGCGTGAAAAGCGGCAGCACGTAATACTGCTGGAGGATGCCGGTGCTGCGATCGCCTGGCTTCGCCCCGCACGCGGCCGGATACGCCGCGCGCGCCGCCGCCAATGCGAGCGCGCTCCGCCCGTCCATCGCCGCCGCCGCCCACAGGAAATCGTGGTTGTGCGCGACGTAGCCGATGCGATACGCGCGCTGCGCGTCGACCTGCGCGACGTAGCGCTCGTCCGCCGCGATCGCGCGCTCGTTCGCCGTCACCGCATCGGCGTAGCGTCCCGTGCGCATGTCGATGTGCGCCGGCATGTGCAACAGGTGTCCGGAGCCGGGGACCGCGGTCCGCAGCCGGTCGGCGCTCGCACGCGCCGCCTCGGGGTGCGGCGAGGATTCCATCAGGTGGATCCAGTAGTGGTTGGCTCCGGGGTGGTCCTTGGCAAGCGCAAGCGCGCGTGTCAGCAGCGCCTCGATCCCGGGCGTCCACGGTTGCGGGCTGCCGTCGCGTCGCCACCAGTCGTAGGGATGGAGGTTGAGCTCCGCCTCGGCGGCGAGCACCGCAATGTCGGCATCGCGCGGGAAGTCGCGCGCGAGCGCGCGCATTCGCCTTGCATAGAGCTCCTCGTCGGCCGCCGCGACGACGCCCTCGGCGAGATGGCGGACGGACAGCGCGGCAACGAGCGCGGCCGTCCGCCGCCCGGCCTTGGGCGACAGCTCCCGCGCGCGGGCGAGCGCCGCATGCACGCGCTCGGCGTTGAGGGGATCCATGTCCGCATTGATGGTGGGACCGAGCGACCACGCGAGCCCCCACCAGCAGAGGGCGCAGGCCGGGTCGGCTGCGGCGGCGGCCTCGAACGCGCGCGCCGCCTCGTTCGGGTTGAAACCCCAGACCAGCGTCACGCCCTGATGGAAATAGCGCTGCGCGGCGGGCACGCGGCTCGCGACCGGTCCGCGATCGGGCCCCATGCCGTCGAGCACCGGCGCAAAGATCGCCGGCTCTTGCGCCCGCGCCGGTCCCGCGCCGAACGCCACGACGGCGGCGAAGAGCGCCGGGAACAGCGCGGCGAGCCGCGCCCCGCGACGAATGTTGGCCTGGATCAAACAGCGTGCGCGACCGTGACGACCGCGGCGCCCTGTGTGACTCAAGTCACATTCATGCGGTTGCGGGAGGAAGAGTCTTGGCATGAGCAGATCGGCATCGAGCCGCGCACGGCAAGGGCTGTGGCGCGCGTGAACGGAGAATGATCGCACATGGACGCTATCCTGACCGGTGACCGGGCGCGGCTCGAGCCGCGAGCCGGCGCAAGCGCGGGCGCCAGGCCCTATTGGAATCCGTACGTCGTCGGCGTGCTGCTGGGGCTTGTGCTGCTCGGCACTTACGCGATCACCGGCCGCGGCCTGGGCGCGACCGCCGCGTTCGGCGCCATCGGCG
This sequence comes from uncultured beta proteobacterium, assembly GCA_963734055.1. Taxonomy (GTDB): domain Bacteria; phylum Pseudomonadota; class Gammaproteobacteria; order Burkholderiales; family Casimicrobiaceae; genus CAIWHR01. The sequence continues at coordinate 103,980 of CAVTFQ010000014.1, read as the reverse complement.
CCTGGCTCGTGGGTCTCGTCGCACCCGAGCACGCGGCGACGAACGCGGCGCTCGCCAAGTACTTCAACGAGGGCTCGCCGCTCCTGTCGTGGACGCTGTTCCTCATCGCCGGTGCATTCGTCGGGGCGCTCGTTTCGGGCCTCTTGGGTCACCGCTTCCGGATCTCGGTCGAGCGCGGGCCGCACATGTCGGACAGCCGCCGGCTCCTGCTCGCGTTCGTCGGCGGGTTCATCGCCGCGTACGGCGCGAAGATTGCGAAGGGCTGCACCAGCGGCCAGGCGCTGACCGGCGGCGCGATCCTCAACGTCGGCAGCCTCGTGTTCATGCTGGCGGTGTTCGCGGGCGCCTATGGGCTCGCCTGGTTCGTACGCAAGGAATGGCTATGACGCTTCCGCTCACATCCTCGGTCGAATTCACCGTCGCCGTCGACCTGGCGGTCGCGTTCGTGCTGGGCACGGGCTTCGGGTTCTCCCTCGAGCGGGCCGGCTTCGGCAGCGCGCGCAAGCTGACCGCCGTGTTCTACCTCTACGACATGGCGGTCGTGAAGGTGATGTTCACGGCGATCGTCACCGCGATGACGGGGCTGTTCGTGCTCTCCGCGGCGGGATGGCTGGACATGGCGGAGCTCTACATCGAGCCGACGAGCCTCGCGGCGCAGGCGCTGGGCGGGCTCGTCTTCGGAGCCGGATTCATCATCGGCGGCTACTGCCCCGGCACGTCGATCGCGGCGATCGCGACCGGACGCAAGGACGGTCTCGCGTTCGCGCTCGGGATGCTGGCCGGCGTGCTCGCCTACGTCGAGCTGACCCCCGGCATCGACGACTGGATCAAGGCGAACGCGCAAGGCGAGATGACGCTGCCGTCGGTCACCGGCCTCGGCATGGGCTGGTTCGTGTTCGCGTTCATCGCCTTCCTCGTTCTCGCGGGCTGGGGCATGGCCCACCTCGAAGGCCGCTTCGCCGGCTGGCGCCCGCGCGGCTGAGAGCGGAGCACCGGCGGCCATCGCCGTTGCGCCGTCAGCGAGAGCAGCATCCGCTCGCGCAGCACGAGGCCGGCTTCACGGCGCGAATGAAGGCGCTCACGAACTTGCCGTCGACCTCACGCGCGGCGGCGGCGGCATCGATGCCCTCGGCGACAAGAAACTCGCGCGCGTCGTCGGCTCCGTAGACCCGGGTGACTTCGATGCCGATGTCGGTGAAGCCCGCTCCGGCGAGCTTGGCCGTGTAGTCGGCGTCGGTCAGCGCGCCGGCGATGCAGCCGACCCAGAGCTCCAGGCTCCTGCGGATGGCGGGCGGGACCTCCCCGCGCACGACGACGTCCGAGACCGCGAACCGTCCGCCGGGCTTCAGCACCCGGAAGGCTTCCTGCAGCACGCGATCCTTGTCCCCGGACAGGTTGATCACGCAGTTGGAGATGATCACGTCGACCGAGTCGTCGGGCAGCGGAATGCTCTCGATCTCGCCTTTCAGGAACTCGACGTTGGCGAGCCCGCTCTTGCGCTTGTTCTCCTCGGCGAGCGCGAGCATTTCGTCGGTCATGTCGAGGCCATAGGCCTTCCCTGTCGGTCCGACGCGGCGCGCCGAGAGCAGCACGTCGATGCCGCCCCCCGAGCCGAGGTCGAGGACTGTCTCGCCGGGCTTGAGCTCGGCGAGCGCCGTCGGATTGCCGCAACCCAACGACGCCTGGAGAGCCGCGTCGGGCACTTCGCCGGCCTGGTCCGATGCGTAGAGTCGGGAGGTGATCGGATCGCAGCAGCTCGTGGCGCCCGGCGCGCTGCCGCAGCAGCTGCCTTGGCCGGCCTTCACCCGCAGGGCGGCCTGGCCGTACTTCTCGCGGACGACCTCTTTCACATCGTTGGGTGCGGTCATGGCGTGCGTCCTTTCGTCAAGAGGCCGCGACGATCTTCCTGGGTTCGATCGCGCGGTTGCGGGTGCAGCACTCCGCGTAGAGAAAGCCGAGCAATTCCTGCAGCGCTGCGGCGTTGGCCGAATAGCGGAGGAAGGTGCCTTCGCGCTGCACCTTGACCAGGTCTTCGTTCTTGAGCTTCTCGAGGTGATGGGAGAGCGTCGAGCTCGGAATGTCGAGCTCGCTCCCGATGTCTCCCACGACCATTCCCTCCGGATGCGCGGACAGGAGGAGGCGCACGATCCGCAGTCGCGGCTCGGTGCCCATTGCCGAGAGCATGTCGGCGTACCGCGGAACGTGGTCGTCGATGTGCTTCGCCGCCATGATGCACGCCTCCGCTGTTGCTATGTTTCCATATTAATCGAAGTATGGAATGTGTCAAGGGGCCGATTTCCGGCCCGCGCCGCCGTCGGCAACGAGCCTGTCCGCGGCAATGTCGTGCGGCCATCCGCATTCGCCGCGACGCAGGAATGTGACGCACGTCACATATTCGGGCGGCCGGGCGGCCTATGCTTCGTTCATCTAATCGAACCTGAGCGGGAGAGCATCATGGAGCAAAACGTGGGTGGGGTGGATCGCGTCGTGCGCGTCGTCGCCGGCTTGGCGCTTGTGGCGTGGGTGATCTTCGGCCAGGGCGACGTTCGGTGGTGGGGCCTCCTCGGCATCCCGCTGCTCCTGACCGGCGTGTTTCGCTTCTGCCCGGCATATCTGCCGTTTCACATGCGCACCGGCGGCCGGTCCTGACACGATGGTCCATCGTTTCATTGCTGCGGCCATCGCCGCTCTCGCTGCCGCCGTCGCGGTTGGCGCGAATGCAGGCACGGCCGAGCCCCGCGGCGCGGGCTACACGGGGCCCGTGATCGAGGTCGCCGTCCGTGAATGGCCGGTGACGGTCGCGGCCGAGGGCGTGGTCGAAGCCGTGCGGCAGACCACGCTCGGCGCGCAGGTCGCCGGCCGGATCGTCGTCCTCGACGTCAAGGCGGGCGATACGGTGCGCGCGGGACAGGTGTTGGCGCGGATCGACGCGCGCACGGCCGAGCAGGCGGTCGCGGCGAGCCGATCGCAGGTGGCCGAGGCGCAGGCCAACCTCGTCAACGCGAAGCGAAAGTACGAACGGAACCGCGATCTCGTCGCACAGAAGTTCGTGAGCCAGGCGGCGCTCGACCAGGCGGAGGCGGAATACAAGGCGGCGCAGGCACAGCTTGCGGCCGTGACTGCGAACGAGGGACAGGCGATCGCCGCGCAGTCGTTCACGACGATCGTCGCGCCGTACTCGGGCGTGATCGGCGCGACGCAGGCCGAGCTCGGCGACATGGCGCAGCCGGGCAGGCCGCTCATCACGATCTTCGATCCGCGCGAGCTGCGCGTCGCGGCCACCGTGCCGCAGGCCTCGCTCGCGACGATCAGGCTGGACGCGCCGGTCAGCATCGAGATTCCGGCGATCGACAAGACCGTCGTCGCGACCCGCGCGACCGTGATTCCGCTCGCCGACGCGCGCTCGCACACCGCGCGCGTGCGCCTCGACCTTCCGGCGGGCGAGAAGCTCCTGCCCGGTCAGTTCGCGCGTGCCTATTTCACGACCGGCGCCGCGCGCGCGCTGGCAGTTCCGGTGAGCGCGCTCCTCAAGCGTGGCGAGGTGACGGCGGTCTACGTCGTCGATCGCGACGGCCGGCCGCAGCTCCGGCAGGTGCGCGTCGGCGAAAGCGTCGGTGGCCAGCAGGTGGAAATTCTCGCCGGGCTGTCTCCGGGCGAACGCATCGCGGCCAACCCGGTGCAGGCAGGCATGGCGCCCGCGCTCGCTGCTGCGGGCCGCTGACCCGTCCCGCGCGCGCAGTCGCATCACACGGAAGGAAGCAATCATGGCGCACATCATCGTTCTCGGCGCGGGCCTGGGCGGCATGCCGATGGCCTATGAAATGAAGCAGCAGCTCCGCCCGGGCGACCGCATCACCGTCGTCGGCAACGGACCGAATTTCCACTTCGTGCCGTCGAATCCCTGGGTCGCCGTCCGGTGGCGCGAGCGCTCGGACATCGAGTTCCCGGCGGCGCCGTATCTCGAGAAGAAGGGCATCGCCTTCGATCCGCGCGGCGCGAAGCGCGTGCACCCGGAGCGAAGCCAGGTCGAGCTGGGCGACGGGTCGATCCTCGATTACGATTATCTCGTCATTGCGACCGGGCCGAAGCTCGCGTTCGACGAGGTCGAGGGGCTGGGCCCGGAGAAGAATACGCAATCGATCTGCCACGTCGACCATGCGGAAAAGGCGGCGGCGGCGTGGGATGCGTTCGTCAAGGATCCGGGCCCGATCGTCGTCGGCGCGGTGCAGGGCGCGTCGTGTTACGGACCGGCCTACGAGTTCGCGCTGATCATGGAGACGGACCTGCGCCGGCGGAAGATCCGCGACAAGGTGCCGATGACGTTCGTCACCGCCGAGCCGTACATCGGTCACCTGGGGCTGGGCGGGGTCGGCGACTCGAAGTCGATGCTGGAGTCCGAGCTTCGCGACAAGCACATCAAGTGGATCTGCAACGCCAAGGTCGCGAAGGTCGAGGCGGGGGCGATGCACGTCGTCGAGCACGACGAGGACGGGAAGCCGAAGCGGGAGCACACGCTGCCGTTCAAGTACTCGATGATGCTGCCGGCGTTCAAGGGCATCGACGCCGTCGCCGGCATCGACGGCCTGACCAACCCCCGCGGCTTCATCCTGATCGATGCGCATCAGCGCAACCCGAAGTACGAGAACATCTACGCCGTCGGCGTGTGCGTTGCGATCCCGCCGGTCGAGGCGACCCCGGTGCCGACAGGTGCGCCGAAGACCGGCTACATGATCGAGTCGATGGTGACCGCGACCGCGCACAACATCCGCGCCGAGCTCGACGGCAAGGCGCCCGCCGAGAACGCGACGTGGAACGCGATCTGCCTCGCCGACCTGGGCGACACGGGGATCGCGTTCGTCGCGCTGCCCCAGATTCCGCCGCGCAACGTCAACTGGTTCAGCGAGGGCAAGTGGGTGCACCTGGCCAAGATCGCGTTCGAGAAGTACTTCATCCGCAAGATGAAGCGCGGCACCTCCGAGCCGTTCTACGAGAAGTACGTGATGAGCGCGCTCGGGATCGCGAAGCTCAAGGCGAAGTGAGGATGCGCGCCCGATGAGCGGCTCCACGCCGTTAGGCCTCTCCGGGCGCACCGCCCGCTTCTTCCTCGGCTCGCAGCTGACGCCGCTCATCGCGCTCGTCCTCGTCCTGCTCGGTGTGTTCGCCGTCGTCGTGACGCCGCGCGAGGAGGAGCCGCAGATCGACGTCACCATGGCGAACGTGTTCGTCCCGTTCCCGGGGGCGTCCACGGCGGACGTCGAGCAGCTCGTCGCCATCCCCGCCGAGCAGGTGCTCTCGCAGATCCAGGGGCTGGAGCACGTGTGGTCGGTGTCGCGGCCCGGCGAGGCGATGATCACCGTCCAGTACAAGGTTGGCGTCAAGCGCAACGACGCGATCGTGCGCCTGCACGACGCGATCCTGTCGCACAGGGACTGGCTGCCGAAGGAGCTCGGCGTCGGCGAGCCGCTGGTGAAGCCGAAGGGCATCGACGACGTTCCGATCGTCGCGGTGGCGCTGTGGACCCGAGATGATGCGCGCGGCGCGTTCGAGCTCGAGCGCGTCGCCCACGCGGTCGAGGCCGAACTGAAGCGCGTGCCCGGCACGCGCGAGGTGACGACGATCGGCGGGCCCGGGCGCACGCTGCAGGTGCTGCTCGACATCGACAAGCTGAATCGTTCCGGCCTCGCCGCGGCCGACGTCTCGCGCGCGCTCCTCTCGGCGAATACGGCGCTGCCGGCGGGCAATCTCGTGCGCGGCAACGAGACGATCCTGGTCGAGACCGGCGAGTTCCTGCAGACCGCGCAGGACGTGAAGAGCCTGGTGGTCGGCGTCCGCGACGGCCAGCCGGTCTACCTTTCCGACATCGCGACCGTCGTCGACGGCCCGCCGCCGGCCGCGCACTTCGCGTGGCATGGAATCGGCAAGGCAAGCGCGCAGGCCGTTGCCGATGCTGGACGTACGTATCCCGCCGTCACGATCGCCGTCACCAAGAAGGCGGGGGAGAATGCGGTCGACGTCGCAGAGCGCGTCGAGAAACGGATGGCGCAGCTCGCCAACACGGTGATTCCCGCCGGCATCGAGACGACGGTCACCCGCGACTATGGGCAGACGGCGAACGACAAGGCGAAGCTCCTCATCTCGAAGCTGATGTTCGCCACGCTGTCGGTCGTCGCGCTGGTGTTCGTCACGCTGGGTCGGCGCGAGGCGGCGATCGTCGGTGTGGCGGTGGTCCTCACGCTCGCCGCCACGCTGTTCGCGTCGTGGGCGTGGGGTTTCACGCTGAACCGCGTGAGCCTGTTCGCGCTGATCTTCTCGATCGGGATCCTGGTCGACGACGCGATCGTCGTCGTCGAGAACATCCATCGCCACCGGATGCTCGAACCGGATGCCCCGCTCGCCGCGCTTATCCCGGGCGCCGTCGACGAGGTCGGCGGCCCCACGATCCTCGCGACGTTCACGGTGATCGCGGCGCTGCTGCCGATGGCGTTCGTCACCGGCCTCATGGGGCCGTACATGAGCCCGATTCCGATCAACGCGAGCATGGGGATGGTGATCTCGCTCGCCGTCGCGTTCGTGATCACGCCTTGGCTCGCGTTGAAGCTCGCGCCCCCCCACGGCCACGCCGCACGCGCGGAGAGCCGTCTCGACCGCTGGCTGGCGACAACGTTCAAGCGGCTGCTGACGCCTTTCGTCGACGCCGAACGCGGCGGACGACGGCGCAAGCTCCTTGGCGCTGGCATCGTCGTGGCGATCCTCGCATCAGTGTCGCTGGCGCTCGTGCAGCTCGTCGTGCTGAAGATGCTGCCGTTCGACAACAAGAGCGAGTTCCAGGTGGTCGTCGACATGCCGGCCGGCACGCCGGTCGAGGCGACGGCGGCGGCGCTGGCCGATCTCGGCCAATACATCGCCACCTTGGACGAGGTCGTCGACTGGCAGGCGTACGCGGGCACCGCCGCGCCGATCAACTTCAACGGCCTCGTCCGCCAGTACGAGCTGCGGCAGTCGGCGGAGCAGGGCGATCTGCAGGTCAACCTCGTCGACCGCAAGCACCGCTCGCGGAAGAGCCACGAGATCGCGCTTGCCGTGCGCCCCGCGCTCGAGGAGATCGCCGCGCGCCACAAGGCGAAGGTCAAGGTCGTCGAGGTGCCGCCCGGGCCGCCGGTGCTCTCTCCGATCGTTGCCGAGATCTACGGGCCGGACGAGGCGGGGCGGCACACGGTCGCGAAGAACCTCCGCGCCGCGTACGCCAAGACGGCGGGCGTGGTCGGCATCGACGACTCGATCGAGGACAACGCGCCGCGCGCACTCGTGCGGGTCGACCAGAGGAAGGCCGCACTCGTCGGCGTGACGACCGCCGACATCGTCGCCGCGCTGCGCGCCGCGCTGGTCGGCGACGACGTGACCGCGCTGCGCGACGGTCAGGCCAAGTACGGCGTCCCCGTGCGCGTGACCGTGCCCCCGGAGAAGCAGGGGCGCCTCGACGCACTGCTGGCGATGACGGTGCGCGCGGCCGACGGCGCCAGCGTGCCGCTTTCCGAGCTGGTCGACGTGCGGCCGTCGCTGCGGGAGAAGACGCGCTACCGCAAGGACCTCCTTCCGGTGACCTACGTGATCGCCGACATGGCCGGCGGTACCGACAGCCCGCTCTACGGGATGTTCGGCGTTCGTGCCAAGCTTCCCGAGGTCGGCATCCCGAACGGCGGGACGCTCGCCGAGCACTTCATCTCGCAGCCGTCGGATCCGTACCGGAGCTACGCGCTCAAGTGGGACGGCGAGTGGCAGGTCACCTACGAGACGTTCCGCGACATGGGCATCGCCTATGCGGTCGGCCTCGTGCTGATCTACCTGCTCGTCGTCGCGCAGTTCGGCTCGTACATGACGCCGCTCGTGATCATGGCGCCGATCCCGCTGACCATCATCGGGGTGATGCCGGGTCACGCGCTGCTGGGACAGCCGTTCACCGCGACGTCGATGATCGGGATGATCGCGCTCGCGGGGATCATCGTCCGGAACTCGATCCTGCTCGTGGACTTCGTGAACCTGCAGCTCGCGAAGGGCATCCCGTTCGCGCAGGCGATCGTCGACGCCGCGGCGGCCCGCGCGAAGCCGATCGCGCTGACCGGCCTCGCGGCGATGCTGGGCGCGCTCTTCATTCTCGACGACCCGATCTTCAACGGGCTCGCGATCGCGCTCGTCTTCGGCATTCTCGTGTCGACGCTGCTGACGCTGGTCGTGATCCCGGTGCTCTATTACGCGGTTAACCGCCGCAAACTCGAGGAGGTATCGCCATGACCGTCGATCGCTGGATCCACATCTTCGCCGGCACGTTCGTCCTGCTCTCGCTCGCGCTCGGCGCGCCCGCGAGCCCGTTCTTCGTCAGCGCGAACTGGCTGTGGTTCACCGCGTTCGTCGGCGCGAACCTGTTCCAGAGCGGCGTCACCCGCTGGTGCCTGCTCGAGAAGATGCTGCTCAAGCTCGGCGTGGCGCCGGCGCCGGCGTAGTCGCACGCAGGTGCGCCCGGCGACAGCTCCGGCTAGCGGCGCACGGAGATTCAGGGCGGAACCCTGTCCTCGAATACGCGGCGCGGAACGGCGATGACCTGGTGGTTGACGAGTTTCGGCGCGGGCACGTCACGTACGGTGATGTGCGCATAGCGATTGAAGATCCTGTCGCGCTCCGCCGCTCCCATCTCGGGGAACAGTCGTCGCCAGACGTCGAGCTCGGGGGCGAGGAGCACGTGCGCCGCGGACCGGTAACCCCAGCCGTTCAGCGTCGCACCGAACTGGTCGGATACGAGCACGCCCTGCGGATTCGCTTTCTGCCGTGCGTCGAGTTCCCGCGTTAGCGCCGTCGCCTCCCGGTCGAAGATCGGCCTGGCCGACTGGATCGGATTGAACGGCCCGAAGGCGACGAGGCCGAGCAGCGCGGAGCCGCCGGCCAGCGCCGCCGCGCCGTGCCGGCGCACGGCGGCGCCCCCGATCACGGCGACGACGGCGAGCGCGATCGCGGCGGCGTCCATCCATGCCGCGTCCGCGCCGTGGCGGGCGTAGGAACCGTCGATCCATCCGCCCGCCGCCACGACGCCACCGTACACGGCCGCGCGGACTGCGGAGAACCGGGCACCGGCGGCCTGCACGAGAACGGCCGCGACCAGCAGCAGCAGGAGGCCCGACGCGAACATCGTGCGCCGCGGGGGGACGCGGTCGAGCAGCACCCAGTGCGCGATGTCCTTCGGTATCGGCAACGTCTGCCAGGCAACGAGCACGAACCAGGCGGCAAGCGCCGCGACGACGAGGCGCCGGGAGGCGGGAGGGAGCGGCGCGGCGAGCAGGCGGCGATGGTCGACGAAGCAGGCGGCCGCGAGGAGATACCAGGAGCCCACGACGCTCGCCTCGCAGACGTTGTATCCGGCAAGGTCGGTCTCGAACCGCGTGAGGAACGCCGTGGGGAAGAGGGCCTGGAGCTGCATCGCCGCCGGCACGCCTCCGCCGTCCATGCGCCGCAGACCCGGAAAGATCGAGCTCCATGTCGCGGCGACATAGTCCCGCAGGTAGAAGACCACGATCCCGCACGCGGCCAGCGCGACGAGTCCGTCGAGCGCCGCGCCTCTCGGGCCGCGTTCCGGGTAGAACGCGCTCCAGTAGACCGCCGCGGCGGCGACGGCCAGCGGAATGAACATCGGCGGGTAGAAATAGCCGACCATCCACGCAACGGCGGCCCACAGGAACAGCGGGGCGCGCAGCGCGGGACGGCGAATGGCGAGGCAGAGGAGCAGCCACGGGAAGTACGCAAGGTCCGGCGCGAAGGTCGTCCACCAGAACTGCACGAACGCCGTGAAAAACAGCGCAAGCGACAGCAGCGCGGCGGCGCCCGCGGAGAGGCCGATGCGCGCGAACAACAGCGTGTAGCCGGCGAGGAACGCGACGATGTACACGAGATGCTGGAACGAAAACGCGTAGGCGGCGTCGGCGAATGGGTAGAGCCACTGGTCCGGCTTGAAGGCGAGGCCCCAGTCGGCGAGCGGTAGCGCAACGACGGTGCGCAGGTCCTCGCGGTAGAACGAAGTCTCGTTGTGGCGACGGAAGCCGTTGTTGACCGTCGCCTGGACGTACGGCGTGACCACGCCCCACTCGTCGCTGCGCACGGCACGCGGCTCGCCCAGCACGATGCCGGTGTCGCGTGCGCCGAACGCCTTCAGGACTATCCCGTACGAGGATGGCGACCACGCGTTGCCGAGCCACACCGCGGCCGCGAGCACGGCCGCCGCGATGAGCACTGCGCGCAGGACGAGGCGCTTGCGTGCGGGAGCGGTCGCCGTCATTGCGGGCGTCAGTATCGCATCGTGCCCCGCGCGAGGGCGCCCGAACCCGGGGGACTTGCCTCGCCGTCGATTCTTTGTTTATAATGAGAAGCATTCTCATTTCGATTTGGGGCCGGCCCTCCGGCCCCGACGGAGCCGCCCATGCTGCAGATCCTGGTCATCACGCTGCGCGAAGGCATCGAGGCCTTCCTGATCGTCGCCATCACCGCCGGGATCCTGCGCCAGACGGGGCGGGCCGCACTGCTGCCCGCCCTGTATTGGGGAACCGGCAGCGCGATCGTCGCGAGCTTCGTCGCGAGCCTCTTCTTTGCGCAGGCCGAGAACAAGCCGCTCTGGGAAGGCGTGCTGGCCGCCGCCGCGACGGTCATGGTGCTGACGATGACCGTCTACATGTGGCGCACTGCACGGACCATGCGCGCCCAGATCGGTGCGCGGATCGCCGAGGCGACCACGGGCAAGCCGTCGCGCGCGGCCTGGTGGGGCGTGTTCTTCTTCGTGCTGCTGATGATCGTGCGCGAAGGGATGGAGACGGCGCTGCTCCTGACCACGCTGTTCCTGCAGCAGGGCGAGCGCGAGACGCTCGTCGGTGCGCTGCTCGGCGTCGCCGGCGCCGCGCTGCTCGCGTGGGCGTGGGTCCGCTACGGCCGGCGCGTCAACCTCGCGCGCTTCTTCCAGGTCACCGCGATCTTCCTCTTCATCTTCTCGATCCAGCTCGTCATCTACACGCTGCACGAGTTCTTCGAGGCGGGGGTGGTGCCGCTCGTCGACAACGAGTTCTGGCACGTCGCGACCGAGCCGTACGGCCCGGAAGGCGTCTACGGCGAGTGGCTCACCTACCTGATGGTGCTGGTCCCCGCGCTGTGGCTCGCGTGGGTCGCGCTCAAGGATCGTCGCCCGTCGCTGCCCGCGGCGGGCTCGCGGTCGGCGTAACGGTCCGCGACCGGTAGATCGTGCACGAAACGCCGCGCGGATGCCGCGACTGCTAGGCCGTGGCCGGCGTGCCGGTCGCCGTCGCGTGCTTCCTGAGCTTGAAGGCGAGCACGACGAGCAGCGCCCCGTAGGCGATCGAGAACGCGCCAAGGATCGTCAGCACGGCGAGCGCGCCGGCCCCCGGATTCAGGATCATCAGCGCGCCGAACGCGACCGACAACGCGCCCGACAGGATCAGCAGCCATTCGTTCCTGATCTCCTTCCGCAACCGGATCGCGGCCGAGATCTCGAAGACGCCGTGGACGATCGCCCACACCGCGATCAGCATCAGGAGCGCGATCGCGGTGACGCCCGGCTGCACGAAGGTGAAGACGCCGGCGGCGATCCCGACGAGGCCGACGAGCACGATCGTCCACATCGGCTTGCCGCCGTCCTTCGCCTGCCAGCCGCCGATCAGCGCGGCGACGCCGTCGACGAGCGCGTAGGCGCCCCAGAACAGCACGAGCGTGACCAGCGTGACGCCCGGCCAGGTCCAGGCGAGGATGCCGAAGACGATCGCAGCGAGGCCGCGCAGGAGCACGAGCCACCACGCGCGTCCCAGGGTTTGCAGGAGTTGCACGTTCATGTCGAGTCCTCCTACATCGTTGACGCGCCGCGCGGGCGCGGGAAAGAGAAATTATCGTGCGGCGGCGCCGCCGTCGCAACCGCCTACGCCACGGTCGCGTGTCGCCGCTTCGCGGCCGTCGATCCCCTGGCGGCGAACGCGAAGCGGAAGGCGTGTTCGACGGGCACGCGCGGTGGATACGCGAGCGTGTAGTTCTCGCGGTCGAGCGCGAGGTTCGGGTTGTAGAACGGATCCGACCGCACGCCCTCGCCCCACTTGCCGAGCAGATAGTGGAGGGCGGCGCGGTCGGCCGCTTCCTGCTCCGGGCGCAGGTAGTAGCCGCGCGACGCCGACTCGAAGTGGTGGACCAGCGGGCGGTTGACCACGACGTTGTAGCAGCCCCGTGCGCCCGACGCGAGGCAGAGATCGATGTCGTTGTACGCGGCGGGAAGCGCTTCGTCGAAGCCCCCGAGCGCCTCGAACAGATCGCGCCGGATGACCGCGCAGGCGGCGGTGACGGCGCTGACCGCGTGCGTCAGCATCCCGCGGTTGCGGTAGCCGCGAAAGTCCGCCGGGCGTCCTTGCAGCAGGTGATGGGTGAGCGCGAAGGCGCCGAGCAGCACGCCGGCGTGCTGGATCGTGCCGTCGCTGTAGAGCAGTCGTGCGCCGACGACGCCGACTTCGGGCCTGAGCGCGAGCGCCGTCATCTCGTCGAGCCAGTCGGGGGCGATGATGTTCGTGTCGTCGTTCAGGAAGCAAAGCACGCTGCCGGACGCCGCGCGCGCGGCCAGGTTGTTGAGCCGCGCGAAGTTGAACGGCGCCGGGTCGTGCAGCACGCGGACGCGGGGTTTCGCCGCGAGCCGGGCGAAAAGCGCGCGCGTCTCGGGCAGCTCGCTGCCATTGTCGACGACGATGAGCTCGAGATCGGGATAGACGGTGCGCGTGAGCACGCCGTCCGCTGCCGCGGCCAGCAGGTCGGGCTGGTCGCGCGTCGGCATGATCACCGTCACGCGCGGCGCGGGCGCGGGCAACGGCAGGCGCAGCCGCCACGTGCGGGGCGTCAACGGCTCGAACTCGGCCTCGATCCGCTGCCGCTCGAAATGACGGTGGGCCGGGCGCGCTGCCTTGCCTTCGGCGCGACTCGGGCGGGCGCGGTGGATCAGCACGCGGGGCAGATGGGCGATCGTGCGCGGCGATGCGCCTTCGGCCACGCGCCAGAGCAGGTCCCATTCCGAGGCCGGATCGTCGCGACCGAACGCTGCGGCGACGGCGTCCCGCCGAGCGAAAGCGGTGCGCATGAAGTACGGCTCCTGGGCGAACAGGAAGGGATCCCAGCACGGCTTGAAATCGGGGTGCGCGCGCGAGCCGTCGGAGAGGAGCTCGTCGTGGTCGACGTAGACGAGGACCGTGGTGGGGGCGGCCGCCAGCTCGAGCGCGATCTCGGCGAGCGCGTCCGGCGCGACGATGTCCCCGGCACTCACCACGCCGAGCCAGTCGAGATCCGGTTGTGCCGCGAGCTCGCGCAGGGCGCGCAGCATCGCGGGCTCGTCGGCGGCGGTCAGCACCCGCGCGGGCCGGCAGGCCTGCGCATCGAGTGCGGCGAGCGTCTCGGCGCGCGCGCCGGCGCGCGCATCCGCGTCGTCGACCACGACGAGACCGAACCGCGCGACCCTGGGCAGCGCGGCCAGCCGCTGCCCGAGCAGCGCGTAGTGGACGTCGCCCTTCGCGTCGTGCTCCGCGGCCCATGCCGCGTAGTCCGAGAACCAGTCGGTGCGCATCCGGTTGCGCTCGATCAGCTTGTCGAGGCGCCCGCCGCGCAGGATCCGCCACGCCTTGCCCGCGAAGTGCGGCAGGAGCCGGGGGTCGGCGCGCACGCGCCGCCACTGGCGCTCGAACGCCTTGCGGAGCGCGCGGGCACGGGAGACGCGACGGGAAGTCATTTCAGGAGAAGTTTCGGGGAAGCGCGCCGGGCGTGCGCTTCCGCGTGGCCCGGAAAGTCGATTGTCGCGCAGATGCCGTGCACGCGAAACCCCATCCGGGAGCCTACGGCGCCGCCGCCTCGACGAAGATCCGGCCGTAGGCCTCGACCATCGCATCGAAGTCGGTGAGCGCCTCGAGTGCGGGGACGGCATTGGCGGCGAGCCGGGCGCGCAGCACGTCGTCCGTGACGAGCCGGGAGAGGGCGGCGGCCAGCGCGTCGACGTCGCCCGGCGCGTAGAAGAGCCCGTTCACGCCTTCGCGCACCTGCTCGCGGATGCCGAACACCGGCGTCGTGACGATCGGCAGTCCCCAGGCCATCGCCTCGAGGATCACCCGCGGATAGCTTTCGACGCGCGACGTGCAGACGAAGGCGTCGGCGGCGATGAAATACCGGGCGACCTCGTCCGTCTCGGGCACGAGGCTCACGCGCGCGCGCCGGTCGTCGGGCAGCTTGCCGACCAGCGTGTGCAGCGCGCGCTGGTATTCGCTTTCGCGGTCGCCCACGAAAAACGTGCGCACGCGCGCCGCGACGCCCGCCGGGAGGAGCGCCAGCGCGCGGGCGAGGTCGTGCTGGCCCTTGCGCTCGCAGACGGTGCCGAGCAGCAGCAGAACCACGTCGTCCGGACCCGCGCCGAGCGCGTGCCGCGCGGTGGCGCGCTCGAGGCCGGCCCCGGCCGCCAGCAGGCGCCGGCGGTCGAGCCCGTTGTGGATCACGGTGAAGTTGTGGCGCGTGTCGAGCGCGGCCGAGGCTTCGGCGGTCGCGTGGGCGACGAACACGATCCGGTAGGGATAGGCGTAACAGCGCAGCGCGCGGAGCGCCACGGCGTCGGGATACTGGCGGAAATAGTCCTGCCACGGCTCGCTCTCGCGCGGATTCCACACGGAGGGACGCCCGACCCGGTGCGCGGCGTCGATCGCGTAGAACGTCTGCAGCGTGTTGCCGTAGACGACGTCGACGTCGAGCGTGCGGATCCAGCGCCCGAAAGCCGCGATCGCGGATTCGTAGTCGACATCGGTCGACACGCCCGCGAGCGGGTGCGTCGCGACGTGGACCGAGATGCCCTCGCGCTCGTAGGCCGCGCGCAGCGGACCGTCCGCCGGCGAGTACACGACCGGATCGACGACGCGGCGGCGCTTCAGCTCCGCCGTCATCTCGAACTGGCTGTACGGCGCGCCTTCCCAGTTGAGATTGAACGCGCACATGAGCGCGCGGACCGGACCGGGCGGGGCCGCCGTGAACGCGCGCCGCGGCTGCAGCGCAAAGCGCTCGTCGGCGAACGAGAGATTCGGGTTGTAATAGCGCTCGCGCCGCGCGCCCCACTGCGCGCGATACGCGGCGGTCTCGCGCGGATCGTCGGTGAAGCCGCGCGAACGGCCCTCGTGGTGCAGCAGCGTCGCGTCGGGGGCGTAGACGCAGCGCAGGCCGGATGCTTCGAGCCGGAAGCCGTAGTCGACGTCGTTGTACGCGACGGCAAAGCGCTCGCCGTCGAACCCGCCGTGCTCGAGGAAGACCCGCCGCCGCGTCAGCATGCACGCGGCGGTCACGGCACCATAGTTGCGCGCGACGGCGAGATACGAGAGATAGCCGTGCTCGGTCTCCGCCGCGAGCTTGAACGCGGGACCCGGCAGGCCGTCGTAGTAGCCGTGCAGGATGCCCGCGTGCTGAATCCGGCCGTCGGGATAGATGAGCCGCGCGCCGACGGCGCCGACGCCTTCGAGCTCGGCGTAGCCCATCATCGCCGACAGCCACCGGGGATCCCGGACTTCGGTGTCGTCGTTCAGGAACAGCAGGTATTCGGCGTCGACGGCGCGCGCGGCGACGTTGTTCACGTGCGCGAACGAGAAGCGGGGGCCCGGGTTCGCGACGCGCAGCACCCGATGCGGCAGTCCCGCGAGGTAGTCGCAGGTCGCCGGATCGTCGCTCTCGTTGTCGACGACGACGACCTCGTAGTTGCGGTAGGCCGTCCGCGCGAGCGAGTCGAGGCAGCGCGCGAGCACGGCGCGGTGGTTCCGCGTCGGGATCAGGATCGCGACGCGCGGGCCGTCGTCGGGAAAGAGGTGGGTGAAGAGGCCGAGGCCCGCGCGCGCCGCCCATTCCGGCTGCACGGCGCGGCCGCGGCTTCCCCGCCGCGCGAGCGCCTCGTCGATCGCCTGCCGCGCGACCTCGAAGCTCGAAGGCTTCGCAGAACCGGAGGTCGCCGTCGAGCCCGGCGTCGCGCGCCAGTGGTAGAGCACGAGCGGAACGTGAACGATGCCGCGTGCGCGCTCGCTCGCGCGGAGCGCAAAGTCGTAGTCCTGCGAGCCCTCGAACCCGGCGCGGAATCCGCCGAGCGCGGCGAAGAGCGCCCGCCGCACGACGAACGCGTGGGAAAAGTACATGTACGACAGCAGGAGCTCCGGCGACCATTCCGGCTTGAACTGCGGGGCGTAGCGGCCGCCGTCGATGTCGATCTTGTCGTCGTCGGTGTAGAGGAGGTCGGCGTCGGGCGTCGCAGCGAGGGCGAGCGCGATCTCGCCGAGCGCGTCGGGCGCGAGCTCGTCGTCCTGGTCGAGAAACAGCAGGAAATCGCCCGTCGCGAGCTCCGCGGCCGAGTTCGTCGCCCGGCTGATGTTGCCGTTCTCGGCGCGGTGGACGACCTTGATCCGCCGATCGCGCGCGGCGAGCGAATCGAGGTGGCGGGTCAGCGCGGCGTCGCCGCTCGCGTCGTCGGCGATGCAGAGCTCCCATCGCGCGTGCACCTGCGCCTCGACGCTTGCGATCGCCCGGTCGAGCCATTTTCGATCGGGCCGGTAGACCGGCATGACGATCGAGATCGCCGGCAGCGCGGCGGCCGACGCGAGCCTTGCCGCGAGCCACGCCGCACGACGGTCGGTCCAGCGGTTCCA
Source organism: uncultured beta proteobacterium (assembly GCA_963734055.1). Lineage (GTDB taxonomy): Bacteria > Pseudomonadota > Gammaproteobacteria > Burkholderiales > Casimicrobiaceae > CAIWHR01. The sequence continues at coordinate 87,262 of CAVTFQ010000014.1, read as the reverse complement.
CTCGAGCCAGGTCGCGTAGCGATCGGCGACCGGCGGAACCGCGAATCCTCCCGGCAAACCGGGACGAGCGCCCGCCGCGGCGCGCAGCATCCGCCACGACTTGAGCGCGAGCCTCGGCCAGTCGCGCGGACGCGGCAGGCCGCCGTGCCGGGCGATCCACGCCCGAGCCATGGCCGCAATGCCGGCGACGGCGCGTTGGCGTGCGCGGAGCGCCCGCTTCGCGCGCGCGAGAGGGGAATTCGACAGCACGTCGATACAGGCGTCGACCGCGAGCGGCAGCACCTCGCCGCTCTCGAGCTCGCCAGTGACCGCGAGCGCGTGCCGGCCCGACGGCACGTCGACGTGGACCTCGAAACCGCTGTGCTCGGCCGACGGCAGGTCGGCGAACGCGCGCGCGACGTCGGGCCGCGGAAAGGGATAGTGGCACTCGTGCGTCTCGCCGCACAGCGCGATCGCCACGCGGACGACGCGCGCCTGCGGATGGAAGCACCATCCGGACACGTGCACGCGACCAGGCGGATGGCGCGTGGCGCCGGGGGACTCGACGTTGCCGAGGAGGCGCGCGAACGCGACGTCGATCGTCTTCGCGAGGAGCTGCGCGGGTGCCGCGCCGTCGCGCAGCGCGACGAGCGCGATGTCGTGCCGCCCCGGCGGGAGCGCGAGCGCGACGCGAAAGCCCGACGCCGCTGCAGCCGGGTGATCGGGATGGAGCGCCGCGACGTCGGCCCGCGGCAGCCCGTAGTCGACGCTACGCGCGACGCCGCCGATGCGAAGCTCGAGCCCGCGAACCGGCGGGCCGTCGCCGAAGCACCAGCCGGCGAGCACGCGCAGCGGCTCGTCGGGCGGCCAGTCGGTCGCGCCGTCGAACGCGAACCGGAGATCGGCGCCGTCGGGGATCACGCCTGCGCGACGCGGCGCGCGAGGCGTCCGAGCCACCGCGAGTCGAGACGCGCGAGCTTGGCCGACGCGGCGTCGAGCTGCTGCGACAAGGTCCGCGCGTGGGTGGTCGACGCCGCGAGCTGGCCCTCGAGCAGCGCGATGCGCTCGCGCGCCTCGCGCTCGAGCTGGGCCAAGCGCGTGCGGTCCGAGCCGAGCTCGCGCTCGGCGGCTGCGCGCCGCTCGAGCTCGGCGGTGAGCGCCGCGAGCGCCTCGCCGGTCTGCTTGGCGGTGGCGGCGAGCACGTCGCGCTCGCGCTCGCGGATCGCGAGGTCGCGCCGCAGCGTCTCGGCTTCGGGCACGAGCACGGCGAGCTTGCCCGCCATCTCGTCGCGCTCGATCCGGATCTCGTTGAATTCGGCGCCGAGGACCGAGAGCTCCTCGTGCGTCGCGTCGAGGTCCTGCTGCATCGCGGCTTCCTGCGCGTCGCGGGTCGCATGCGCCTGGCGCGCGAGATCGATCTGCCCGACGAGCTCGTCGATGTGGTTACGCGCGTGCTCGATCTGCAGCTCGTAGTTCCGGGCGGCGAGCCGCGCCTGGTCGATCTGCTCGGCGAGGCGCGCGATCGCGGCCCGCTCGTCGCCCAGCTCCTGCTGCTGCCGCGCGATGTGGTCGCGCAGCTCGCGCTCGACGGTGCCGATGCCGCTCGAGCCCATCGCCGCGATCTCGGCGCGCAGCGATTCCTGCACCGCGGCGAGATCGGCCCGGGTGAGGGCGAGCTCGTCCGTGCGCGCGCGGAGCGCCGCCTCGATCTCGTCGCGCGCGTTGTGCGCCGAGCGCGCGGCCTCGACGTGGCCCTCGAGCTCCTTCATGTTGCGCCGGATCGTGTCGACCTCGGCGGCCCGCTGCTGCGCGGCCGACTGCGTCGCGGCGAGCTCCAGGGCGAGCCAGGGCGGCATCGCGGCGGCGAGCGCGCCGCGCGCCGACTGCGCGAGCGCGGTCACCGCCGCTTGCAGGTCCTTGCCCGGCGGCAGCTCGGCGAGCTTCGCGTACCCGCCCTCGAGCGCCGCGTCGAGGCCGGAGGCGAGGTTCTCGCGGTCGGCCCGCTTCGGCGACTCGTCGCGCTGGCGCTTCAAGTCCGGGCGGACGAGGTCGAGCGCGGCCTTGCGCTGCGCCGCCGACGACTTGAGCGGGAACGCAGCGTCGTCGCACACGCGCGCGAGCGCGGCGGGTGCGTCCGCGAGGAGCGCGTCGTAGGCGAGCGTCGCCCGCGGCAGGCCGCGGGAGTTCCGCTCCGCGTCGACCAGGTGCTCGAACCAGAGCGCGAGCGACTTCTCCGGCGCGAATTGATCGCGGCGCGCGAGCGAGGCGGCGACCTCCATCGGCCGCCGCACGAGCAGCGCGGCGGACAGCGTAAACCCCGCCTCGCCGAGCACGTCGCGCCAGAACGGCAGGAGGCGGCAAAGCCGCGGATCCTTGAGCACGGCGAAGCGGGCGTCGCCGAACTCGGCGGCGACGATGTCCACCGCGTCGGCGCGCAGCGCCTCGACGGACGGGAGCGACGTCCAGTCGGCCGGCAACGCGACCACGCTGTCCCATCGCGCGCCCAGACGCTTCAGCAGCTCGTCGTTCAACCGCACGACCGGCGCGCACTCCCAGTAGCCTTCCGGATTGTCGGCGGTCGGCGGCATCAGGTGCGCGCCGGGCACGGCGCCGGACTTCGCGAGCGCGCCGCTCAGAGCCGAGGTGCCGCTGCGGTGCATGCCGAGCACGACCAGGAGATATCGCTGCATCGCGCTATGTTACGTCAGGGCAGGCGGAACAGGAGCGGCACTTCGAGCGTGCGCACGTGATGGACGCCGTGCTCCCACAGGCCATCCTCGCCCCAGCAGTCGCCGTGATCGGAGCACACGACGATGGCCGCTCCCGCGAACGCCGCGAGCAAGGGCTCGACCTCGCGGTCGATCCACTCGATGCACGCGACCTGGCGCCGCCGTGATTCCGCGGCGTCGTTGGCGGCGCCGAACGGCACGCAGGGGTTCACCGCGTCGCTCCACGGCGCGCCTTCGTGCCAGTACGGCACGTGGGTCTCGGCGAGATTGGCGAACGCGAAAACGGACAGACCCGCGTCGCGCGCTTCGCCGATCTCGCGCAGCAGGAACTCGCGCTGGGCGCGGAACCGCTGGCCGCCGGCGTAGTGGAACCGCTCGAAGTCGGACGTGAGGACGCGCCCCGTGTCCGTCGCCGGATCGAACCACCCGACCGCGCCGGTGCCGATCGCGCGGTAGCCGCGGCGGCGGAACCCGTCGACCAGGTTGCGGCCGTCGAGCTCGATCCACGGCGCAGCGGCACCGCGGTGGCCGCCGCCCGTCATGCGGAAGATCTTGCCGAACTTCGAATTGACGAACGCCTCGTGCCGGGACGGGTCGCCGGGAGTGAAGCCCATGAAGAACGCCGCGTGCGCGCCGTAGGTGAAGTGCGAGGGCGAGAAGGCGCGCACGAGCGGTCCGACCGCCTTGAGGTTCGGCGCCGCCGCCGCCGCGAACGCGTCGTAGCGGCACGAATCGAGCGTGACGAACAGGACGTCCGGGGCGGCGCTCACGTCGGCCCTGCCGTCGCTGCGGGCGCCGGCGTGCAGCGCAGGTGCAGGTCGACGAGCGCGAAATACGCGTCGCGATCCGGCTGCTCGATGTCGAACACGAGCGCGCCGACCTGCTTGTCGATCGGAAACGCGAGCTGGCCCGAGCGCCGGTTCTCGAGGCGGAGCGTAATCGACCACGGACCCGCGCCGAGCCGCGCGGCGAGTCCGCAGCGCAACACCGCGCGGCATACGCCGTCGACAGGGGCCGGCCGGGCGATCGGGAAGTACGCGCCGCCGAGCTCGCGCGCCTGGCGATCGTGGACGATGACGGAAAGGCACGGCTGCGCGACGTCCGCCGCGAACTCGACGGCGACGTCGAACGTGAGGTCGTCGCCGTACGCGGACGTCGCGCGCGTCGTGCCGGTCGCGCAGAACGCCGCGGACGCGATCCGCCCTTCGTCGGTGCCGAAAGCGATGCCCTCGCCGCCGCCGACGAAGGGCTTGAGCGCGACCGCCTTCCCCGACTGCGCGCCTTCGGCCTGGCGGATGTCAAGCGCGTAGAGCTCGGTGATCACGTCGGGCCGGCCCTCGGCCTTGAGACGGCCCCGCTCGAGATAGAGCGCGCGCGCGCAGTAAGACTTGACGAGTGCCGTATCGTGCGAGACGAAGAGCAGCGTGACACCGCTGGTCGTCAGCCGCTCGAGCCGCTCCAGGCACTTGAGCTGGAACGCCGTGTCGCCGACCGCCAGCGCCTCGTCGACGATCAGCACGTCGGGCTCGACGTTGACGGCGACGGAGAACGCGAGCCGCATCAGCATCCCGCTCGAATAGGTCTTGACCGGACGGTCGATGAACTCCTCGAGGCCCGCGAACGCGACGATCGTGTCCATGCGCGCGGCGATGTCGCTCCGCGACAGGCCGAGGATCGCCCCGTTGAGGTACACGTTCTCGCGGCCGGAGAACTCGGGATTGAAGCCGCTGCCGAGCTCGAGCAGCGCGGCGACCCGGCCACGGACATCGACCGTGCCGGTCGTCGCCGTCAGCGTGCCGGCGATGAGCTGGAGGAGCGTCGACTTGCCGGAGCCGTTGCGGCCGATGATGCCGACGCTCTCGCCACGCGCCACGTCGAACGAGACGTCGGACAGCGCCCAGAATTCCTGGAAGAACTGCCGGCGACCGCGGAACAGCGACTGGAGCAGCCGATCGCGCGGCTGCGCGTAGATCTCGTAGCGCTTGCCGAGGCCCCGGACGGCGATGACGCTGTCGACCGCGGCCGCGGGCGCCTGCGGTGCGGGCTCCACGGCGGCGTGCATGGCACGCAACTATACAGGTACCCGCGAGGCCGCTGCCTTCCGGCCGCTATAATCGGTGCGCATGGCCGCCGCTCGCTTTCCGTCGGATCCGCTGTCGTTCGTGCGCACGGTCGCGTACCAGCACGAGCTCGTCGCGGAGCTCGTCCGCGGCGAGGTCGCCGGCCGCTACCGGGGCTCCGTGCTGGGCGTGCTCTGGTCGCTCGCGTCGCCGCTCCTGCTGCTCGCCGCTTTCACGTTCGTTTTCGGCACCGTGTTCACGTCGCGCTGGGGGACGTCGGTCACCGGTCACGGCGAGTACGCGTTCCTGCTCTTTCCCGGCATCCTGCTGCACGGCCTCCTGGCCGAGACGATCACGCGGGCCCCGAGCCTCGTCACGGCGGTCCCGAACTACGTGAAGAAGGTCGTGTTCCCGCTCGAGCTCCTGCCGCTCGTCGCCGTCGCGACGGCACTGTTCCACGCGCTGGTCGGGTTCGCCGTGCTCGCCGGCGCGCTCTTGGTGTTTCGCGGCGGCCTGCCGGCGACCGCCCTCGCCGTGCCCGCGATCGTCGCCCCGTACGTCGTGCTGCTCCTCGGTGTCGCGTGGTTCCTCGCGGCGCTCGGCGTCTACCTGCGCGACATCGCGCAGCTCACGGGCCTCGTGTCGATGCTGCTCATGTTCCTCTCGCCGGTGCTCTATCCGGTGAGCGCGCTGCCCGAGCCGTATCGCCTGTGGCTAGCGTTCAATCCGCTCACCTTGCCGCTCGAGGCGACGCGCGACGCGCTGATGTTCGGCCGCTGGCCGGATTGGGGCGCGCTCGCCGTCTATGCGCTGTTCGCGCTCCTGGTCGCGAGCGCGGGCCACTGGTGGTTTCAGAAGAGCCGGAAGGGCTTCGCAGACGTGATTTGACAGACGAGCTGGGGGCAAATCGGGTTCGTGGGCGGGAAATCCGATGTCTTCGCGGAACGTCACTGGGTCCGCGGCCTCCGCAATTGCCTTGCCGTAGACGCGACCGAGCCGTCGGCCGCACCGTTCGCGCGGCGACGCACCCTGCGGGCCTTGGCTTCGCCCGCCGCGCTCGCGGCTGTATTCGCGGGGACGACGGCGAGGGGTCCGCGTGTTCGCGGGGACGACGGCGAGAGGTCACGCGGCGGCCGCGCAGCGCGCCGCGAGCTCCGCGACGCGCCGCGTCGACGCCGCATGCCACTCGACGAGCATGATCAGAGCGAAGAGGAGCCGTTCGCGCTGCAGCCCGGCCGCGAGGTCGGCGGCCACGACGGCGATCAGCTCCGCGGGATCGATGCCCGGAACCGGCCGCGCGCCGAAATAGGCGGCGGCGCCGCCGCGCGCGTCGAGCCAGTCCGCGATCCACGCGCGCATCGGCAGCACGAAGCCCTGCTTGCGGCGCGCGTGAATGCGCTCCGGCAGCCAGCGCCGCGCGACGCGGCGCAGCGCGACCTTGGTCTCGCCGCCGCTCATCCGTTCCGCCGCGGGCAGCGCGAGCGCCGCAGCGACCAGATCCGGCTCCAGGAACGGTGCGCGACCCTCGAGACTGACGGCCATCGCCATCCGGTCGTACTTGACGAGGAGGTCGTCGGGCAGCCACGTCGCGAGGTCCGCGGCCGTCGCGCGCTGCAGCGGATCGTGGGCGCTCGCGAGCCACGCGCAAAGGTCTGCCTCCCACGCGTCGCCCCGTCCCGTCACGCCAGGCAGGAGCCGCGCGCGACCTGCCGTGTCGGTCAGGAGCGGGAAGCCCGACGGGGTGACCGGCGGGGCGTTGTCGACGAGGCGCGTCGCGGCCGTCGGGTCCGCGGCGCCCAGCGCCCGCTTCACGGTTGTCACGACTCCCGGTCGCGGCGCGAAGGGCGCGTAGTAGCCGTACCCTGCGAACACCTCGTCGGCGCCCTCCCCGGACAGGACGACCGTCGCATGCCGCCGCGCCTCGCGCGCGAGCCAGTACACGGGCAGCAGCGCCTGATCGCCGAGCGGCTCGTCGAGCGCCGCCGCGACGACCGGCACGAGCGTCGCGAAACTCGCGTCGTCGAACGTGAAATGGTGGTGCCGGCTGCCGATGGCGGTCGCGAGCTCGCGCGCGTACTCGCTCTCGTCGTGCGCGGCGGATGCGAACCCCATCGAGAACGTGAGCACGCCCGGCAGGTGCCGCGCCGCGAGCGCGGCGACGATCGAGCTGTCGAGCCCGCCGGAGAGGAACACGCCGACGGGGACGTCGGCGACGAGTCGCGAGGCAACGGCATGCTCGACCTTTGCGGCGAGCGCTTCGTCGCCGAGCTCGGTGGCCGCGGCGAGCGCCGGCACGTAGTAGCGCACGCGCTTCGGCACCGGCGCGTCGAGCGGCACCTCGAGCCGCTCGCCGGGCAGCACGCGACGGACGTTGCGGAAGATCGTCGCCTCGCCCGGAACGTAGTGGAGCGCGAGATAGCGCTCGAGCGACAGCGGATCGAGCGCCGCCCCGACCCAGGGCAGCGCCGCGAGCGTGCCGGCATCGGAGCCGTAGGCGAAGCGGCCGCCGGCCGCGGCGTAGCAGAGCGGCTTCTCGCCGAAGCGGTCGCGCGCGAGGTGCAGGACGCGCGCATCGCGGTCGAGGACCGCGAGCGCATACATGCCGTCGATGCGCGTGAGCAGCCCGTCGATTCCCCACCGGTCGAAGCCCTGCGCCAGCACCTCGGTGTCGCTCTGCGTCGCGAAGACGCAGCCGGCGCCTTCGAGCTCGCGGCGAAGCGCGCGATAGTTGTAGATCTCGCCGTTCTGGAACGCGAGGACGCGACCGCCGCGCGCCGCGAGCGGCTGGTCGCCCGTCGCGAGATCGATGACGGAGAGGCGCCGCATCCCGAGCGCGACGCCCGGCTCGAAGTGCGTTCCCTCGCCGTCGGGCCCGCGGTGCCGGATCGCCGCGAGCAGCTCGCGCAAGAGCGAGGGCGACGGCGATTGCCGCAGGTCGAGGATGCCGGCAATGCCGCACATCGCAATATGATAACCTTCACGGTCCGCATTCTTCCGGCACCGCGCGACGTCGCGCGCTGCAGCGATCCTCCGATGAGCAAGCTCGATCCGCGTGAGTCGTACGCGAGCCGTGTCGCGCAGCTCAAGACCGAGCTGCCGTACGACGACGCGATGCGCGCGGCCGTCGGCTGCGACTTCGAGGCCAACGGCGTCGTCGAGCGCGAGCTCCTGATCCAGTGCGGCCTCCGCCCCGAGCACTTCCTCATCGACGTCGGCTGCGGGTCCGGACGGCTCGCGGCGCCGCTCGCGTCGTGGCTGACCGGCCGCTACCTCGGCATCGACATCGTCCCCGAGCTCGTCGAATATGCGGCGCGCCACGTAAACCGTCCCGACTGGCGGTTCGAGCCGGCGGCGGGCTTCACGATCCCGGCGGCCGACGGGGAAGCCGACATGGTCTGCTTCTTCTCGGTGCTCACCCACCTGCTGCACGAGCAGTCGTATCTCTACCTGGCCGAGTCGAAGCGGGTGCTGAAGCGCGGCGGCCGGATAGTGTTCACGTTCATCGAGTTCGCGACGCCGCACCACTGGAACCTGTTCGAGGACAGCATCAGGCACGTCGACGACGCGCGGCAGCCGCTCAACGTGTTCATCTCGCGCGACGCGATCCGGCTGTGGGCGCAGCATCTGGGACTCGAGGTCGAGCTGATCCGCGAGAGCGTCGAGCCGCACATCCCGATTCCGCACCCGGTGCGCTACGACGACGGGCGGATCGCCGAGGGCATGGTCGCGCTGGGCCAGTCCATCGCCGTCCTCCGCGTCCCACCGGCGCCCGCTCCGATCGTTGCCGGCCGTCCCGAGAAGGATCTTGCGGCGCCGACGCCGGCGACGGCGCCCGGTTCGGGCGGCCCGCTCGCGGCTCGCATCGCCGCGTTTCCGCGATGGCACTACGCGTTCGATCTCGGCGGCCACTCGACCGCCACGCCGGGCGTGACGAAGGTCAAGCGGCACGCCCGGCGCCTTTCCTACCTGTTCGATCCGCTGGTCGCCGCGTGCGGCGGCTCGCTCGCGGGCAAGCGCGTGCTCGATCTCGCGTGCAACGCGGGCTTCTGGTCGCTGCACGCTCTGCGCCGCGGCGCCGCCTTCGTGCAGGGCATCGAGGCGCGGCGAATGCACCTCGACCAGGCGGCGCTCGTCTTCGAGGTGGAGGGCGTCGATCCCTCGCGCTTCCGTTTCGTCGAAACCGATCTGCTGGCCGCAGGCGGGGAGTCCGTGGGGACGATTCGACGTCGTGCTGTGCCTCGGGCTGCTCTATCACGTGAACCGGCCGGTCGAGCTCTTCGCGCGCATCGCGGCGACGAACGCGCAGTTCGTCGTCGTCGACACGGCGCTTTCGAAGCTGGCCGGACCGTCGCTCGAATTGCACTACGAAACGAGCGCCGATCCCCGGAATGCGCTGGCCTCGGGATTCACCTTCTGGCCGACGGGCGAGGCAGTCGTCGCGCTGGCGGCCGATCACGGCTACGAAGCGCGGCCGCTCGAGCCCGCGTTCCAGGACTGGGACGAGTGCGAGGACTACCGCGACGGTGCGCGGCGCGGTTTCCTGCTTACGCTGCGCTGACGCCTGTTAGCGCACGAACCCGGGCAGGTCGCCCGCGGCGCCGAAGCTGAACGACAGTATCTCCGCGCCGTCCGGATCCGGCTTCACGTACCACGTCCCGTCCCGGAAGATCGCCAGCGAGTAGGCCGGCGTGGCGGCGGGGTCGCGCGACCAGCGCGGGATCAGGAGGGGGAGGTCCTGCGGCAGGCCGCCGAACACATGCCCGACGTCGACCAGGCCCGTGCCGTGCGTGTCGAGGTACCACATGCCGCGGCGGTAGACGCCGTAGACGACGCTCTTCCTGATCGGTCGCGTTTCCGGCGCCCCGGACGTTGAGGACCACCGGCCGATCGCCGCGGGTGCCGAACGAGAAGCGGATGTCGGGAGCCGCATTGTCGCGCGTTGGCGGACACGAACCACATCCCGTCGCGGAAGACGCCGCTGTCGGCGAGCCCGTCGCCGTCGAAATCGGCGCAGAAGGGCAGGCCGTCGCCGAGTCCGAAGTCGCTTCCTTCGGGTCGGGTCTTCCCGCTCGTCATGAACCACGCGCCCTTGGCGAAGGCGCGGAAGCGGCCGGGCGCCGCCGGGTCCGATTGAGCACACGCGAGCCCGGTGTCGCCGGGCACCCCGAACGGCACGACGTCGGTGGCGACGTGCGTGTAGTCGACGCTGTCGCCGCGCTCGAGGCTTCGGTCGAGGTAGAACTCCGCCGCGGAGGGCCGGTAGAGGACGAAGCGCACGCGGTCGCCGCGATCGTCGGCGTGCAGGAAAAGGTAGAGGCCGACCGCGAGGGACACGACGAGGAGCTGGAGCGCGAGGAGCGCGGCGCGGCGGAGCGTTGACACGGGATTGCCGGCGCAGCTAGCGTCGCCGCAGCACGACCAGGTCCTGGTGGTTCCCGATGTACGCGGGCAGGATCCGGTCGATCGAGAACCAGCGCGACCACGCGCGCCGGATGTAGTCGTGGGTGACGAAGGTCGTGCCGTAGTAGCCGGGACTCCCGAGCGCGTCGTCGATCGCCTCGGCGGTCCGGAAGAACATGTGGCCGGCGGCCGTGAAGCGCTCGAAGTCCTCGGCGGCGAAGCCCGCCCGCGCGGCCGCGTGCTCGCCCAGGATCGTGAGCAGCACGACGGCGTAGGGCGCGCTCACGCGATGGAGCTCGGCGAGCCACTGCTGCTGCACCTCCTCGGCCAGGTGCGTCATCACCGAGATGCCGAAGATCAGGTCGAAGGCGCGATCGGCAAGCGGCGTCGGCGGAAAGAGGGGAATCGATTCGAAGTGGCCGGGCGCCAGGTGGTCGCGGCACCACGCCGCGTTGTCGGCGTCGATGTCGGCGCCGGCGAACCCCGGCCAGTCCTGGCAGAACCGGGCGATGCGGCCGCAGCCGCAGCCCCAGTCGAGGACGCGCGCGACCGAGGAGAAATCGCGCCGCGCCGACAAGAACACCTCGCGGAGCTTCACGGCGGTCGAAAGTCCGGTGAGCCGGAAGTTCGTCACGTTGTCGTTGCCGGTCGTGCGCATCATTCGCGGGCTGTCGGGCAGCGGGAACGCACGGTCCGCGGAGGCGGGGGTGGGCATGTACCACGCATGCGAATCGTCGAACGGATGCAGCGTCGCGCGATCGGCGAGATGCAGTGCGACCGCGGGACTCGCGAGCTCCGCCTCGGTGAGGCGCGTCCGGCACTCGAACCCGCTGTCGGGACCGTCGGGCCGATACCAGAACAGGTCCCTGAGGTCGCCGCGTTCGAGCGGGAACCGCTGCTCGTCGAACCGCCGGCCGTTCGCCGTGAACGCGACCTCCCGGGCACGATCGGGCGGTCCGAGCGCCCAGCCGTTGATCGTGAGCAGATCGCCTTCGAGCGACGCGTTGTCGATGGCCCAGCACGAGCGGCCGAAGGCGCGCCGGTACAGGTCGGCCGCCGGATGCGGCGGGTTCATGCGCGCCGCAGCACGGTGATGATCTCGGTGCCGGTGAATTCGAAGTGACGCGTCTCGAACTGACGCTCGAGGAATTCACGCGACCGGCACAGGAATTCGAGCCACGCGCTCGCATCCCAGACGTGGAAATGGATGCTGTAGCCGTAGCGGAGGTTTTCCCCGGCGACGCGCTCGACCTCGGCCTCGTCGGCGATGCCGTTCGCGAAGCGCGCGAATTCGAGGTGGTGGGCGCGGCGCGACGCGGCGCCGCCGTCGGCGTCGTCGGCGACGACGTGCTCCCACGGCGTCAGCGGCCGCTCGCGGTCGAAGCCCATCCGCATGTCGGGCATCGCGTAGAACAGCATCCCGCCGGGCTTGACCTTGCGCAGATGGTTGCGGATCGTCCCCAGCGGATTCTCGCAGTGCTCGAGCATGTGGTTCGCGATCAGGAAGTCGACGGAGGCGTCGGCGAAGCGGGTCAGGCGTTCGCCGTCGTCGACGACGTCCACCGGCACGAACGACTTCGCGTCGAGCTCGGGGTAGTGCTGGGCGAGCTCACGGGTCGGACGCACATCCACGTAGCGGACGCTCGCGCCACGCGGCAGAGGCGTCGGCGCATCGAGCGCCCCGATCTCGATGCCGCTGCCGGTGAGGTAGCGGGCGGCAACGCGGGCTCGCTCGGCGAGGACGGGTTCGGGGAGCGGCATGAGGCGACTCGAAGCGCCGCAATTATGCCTGACGGGCGCCGCCGCGGCCGGCGAAGGCTCGGCTACGCCGCTTCGGGCGCACCCTGCCAGAGCATGTCGTAGCCGAGCTCCTTCGACTCGGTGCACATCGTCGCGAGCGCCTCGAACTTTTCCTTGAAGACCCTATCCGCGTGCGAGCGCTCGTGCTCGGCGAACGAGCGCCAGTAGGTGACGATCGCGATGTGCTCGTCGGCGCTGTTCGACGCCGCGAGCGAGCCCTCGTCGGAGAGGAAGCCCGAGAACCGGAACACCTGGCCGGCGATGAACCCTCCCTTGTCGCCGCCGTAGGTGTCCTTCACGACGTTGCACATGTCGCCCAGCGCGAGCTCGACGTCGTCCATATCGACGCCGGGCTTGAGCTTGACCGTGTTGAACAGCATCTTGGCGCCGAACGGAATGGAGATTGGCTCGTACATGGCAAACCTCGGCAAGGGACTCGACGAGCGTCGAGTGTACCAAGGCGGAGGCGGGCGGTCAGGCGAAGGCCGCGTCGGCCTCGGGCAGCGTCAAGGATCTGGCCAGGGGCTCGGACTGACGCACGAGAGCCTATGTCGGACGCTCGCCAGCTTGGAGCGGGATGGCGTGATTGTGCGTGAGGGCCACCGTCTCGGGCTTGCGCAAAAGCGCGTACCCTATGATTTGGGTCATGCGCAGGACGGGTTGCGACGGCGACAATGGCTCCGCGAAATTTGCATTCCCGGAGGTGGCATGCGCTTTAAGTCAATTCTTGGCGTGGGACTGGCGGCCATCTGCACACACGCGCTGTCGGCCAGCGGTCAGGCGCACCAGCACGACATGACGATGGCGGCTCCGCCATCGGCTCAGACGGACGCTCGTCAACTGGTCGATTTTCCGGAGCCGATGCGCATCCACACGATTGCCAACATGCGCGACCATCTGCTGGCGTTGCAGGAGATCGATGTGGCGCTGTCCAAGAACGACTTCGATCGCGCCGCCAAAATCGCGGAACAGCGCCTGGGCATGAGCTCGCTGGAACTCCACGGGGCCGCGCACATTGCTCCCTTCATGCCAGAAGGCATGCAGGATATCGGAACCCGAATGCATCGTGCGGCCAGTCGCTTCGCGGTCGAGGCACAGAACGCGAGCGCAAGCAACGATGTCCGGCCGGCGCTCGCGGCGCTGGGCGGCGTAATGCAGCAGTGCGTCGCGTGCCACGCGACCTATCGCTTGCACTAGCGTCGGGTGAACGCAACTGCTGCCACCCGGGCAGACGCGCTGTTCCGCGCCTTCGCCACGCGGTGGGGTGGATGCCGCGACCGCGAACGCGCGTGCCGCGTAGGGGGCGCTCAGCATCCATGCCCAGGAGGTGACGTCAACCGATCGATCCCATCGGCCCCGGATAGCTGACTTCCTCGAGCTTCCCCGAGTCTACGTCGTAGATGAATCCGCGCACAGTGATCGCATCCGGCCCGCCGGTCGGGATCCAGGGGTGGTTCAGGATCGAAGACATCCCCCGTCGCACGTCCCACGCGAGGCGTTCCGATTGCTTCGGATTGGGCGGAGCATCGAGCGGTTCGATCGGGCCGCGAAACGCGTGGAAGGCGGACGGCATCGACGCGGATTTCTTGCAGCTCGTGAACGCGCGACCCGTAGCCTGACCGAGCAGTTTTTCGGCGGCCGGGTCGCCTTCCAGGCCAGCCTTGAGCAAGTCGTCCGTGAAGGCGAGCATTCCGCAACGCGTATGGTGGATCAGGATGATCTCGTTCGTGTTGAGCAGGTGATGCGAGATGATGAGGCAGCGGATGACGTCGTCCCCTACCACGCCGCCGGCGTTGCGAATGATGTGCGCGTCGCCCGTCTGCAGGCCGAGCAAGTCCTCTACGTCAAGGCGCGCGTCCATGCAGGCCACGACCGCCACGCGCTTGGCGGGTTGAATGGGCTGCTTTCCAGGGTAGTTGGGCTTGTGCGTCGCCTGCCCGCTTGCGTACTGCTTGTTGTTCTCCAGATACCGATCGGTATTCGATGCCATGGTCCCTCCTCGGTTCAAACAACGGAGCCGGCAATGGCGCTCGCCGCGCCGCCTTCGCCGCCGGACAGGCCGGGGTGAAAATACTACTGCAAAGCCGATTCAGTCGTGAACTCCCGCAACTGGGCGCGCGCCACGAGGCGGACGTGCGATCTTGCGTCCAGCTTCAGAGCTCGAGCTACCGCCTTATCCGCACGCGGATATCGACCGTGGCACCCACGGCGACCGCATATCTCTCGATAGTGGTCAGCGTCGGACGAGTGCGCACGCCGCTCTCCAGACGCGACACGACGCTCCTGGTCGTCCACATCCTTGCGGCGACTTCCTCTTGCGTCATTCCCGCGGCGATCCGTGCAGCGACGAGATCGGCCACCAGTGCCTGCAATGTGCGATCAGTCGTGAGTGCCCGCGTAAGCCGTTTTTTGTGCCCTTCCGAGAGCGAAGCGACGTTACTGGCCAGAACTTGGGAGCGCTCGTACATGTTAAGGTAGGCGCTGCGCCGCCTGGATGGCAACATGGATAGCAAAAATGCTACCTTCCCCAGGCGGAGGTGCCCATTGGTCGTTCGACCGAATGGAGACCGAATCAAGGCCGGTTCCGCGCGTTTCTGCACGCCGATCGCCGTTCGCATTTTTGCTAACCATGCTCGATCAGGCTTCCGGGATTGACTCGAGAACCCTCGGCCGTCTGCTTCCGGCCGTTAACCGAAGTCCACGAATGTCTGCTCATGCAGTGCATGACTGGCGGCAACAGGGCGTGAGTGAAACGCGGCTCGCTTTGTTGCCGACGAGTGAGTCCTTCGCCGGCGTACTGTTTTCTCCGAACTTCGCCACATGTCAACTTTTCCAGGGACGACGTCCTGGAGCAGATCCGTAACCTATTGGAAGGAATGGTGGGCCCGGCTGGATTCGAACCAGCGACCAAAGGATTATGAGTCCTCTGCTCTTACCAACTGAGCTACGGGCCCGGCGTACAGTGCCGCGATTCGCGCGAATCGCGCCGCGCGCCAACGGTTGGGCGGCCGCGAAAGTATAACGGACGCTCCCGAAGCGACGCCGGCCGCTACGCGTGGGGGCGACGCCGCGCTAGAATGCGCCGCAACGACGGCGGGCGTGGACGGGCCGTCACCATCCTCGATCGCTTTCCCGATGACTCTGCAGCACTACCTGCGTCCGCTGCTCGTGCCGTCGTCGGTCGCCTTCGTGGGGGCGACGAGCCGCGCCGGCTCGCTCGGCCGGATCGTCATCGAGAACCTGCTCGAGGGCGACTTCAAGGGCGAGCTCCATTTCGTCAACCCGCATCACCGCCGCGTGTTCGGCCGGCGCTGTCACGGGACGCTCCGCGCGATCGGCAAGCCGGTCGAGCTCGCGCTGATCGCCGTGCCCTGCGCCGAGGTCCCCTCGGTGCTCGACGACGGCGGGCGCGCCGGGGTGAAGGCGGCGGTCCTGCTGTCCGCCCCGCCGACCGACGTAGGCGACGCGCGGCGCTGGGAACGCGAAGTGATGGCCGCCGCGCGCAAGCGGCGCATCCGCCTGCTCGGACCGCACGCGTTCGGCGTGATCCGCACCGACGTCGGTCTCAACGCGACGATGGGAGCCGCGATCGCGTACCCCGGGCGCCTCGCGCTGATCGCACAGTCGGGCGCCGTGTGCACGGCGATGCTGAATTTCGCGACGCCGCTCGGGATCGGCTTCTCGACGGTCGTGGCGCTGGGCGGCGCCTACGACGTCGGCTTCGGCGAGCTGCTCGACGCGCTCGTGCGCGACCCGGGCACCGACGGCATCCTGCTCTACCTCGAAACGGTGCGCGACGCGCGGGGATTCGTCTCGGCGCTCCGCGCCGCGGCGCGGATGAAGCCCGTCGTCGTGCTGCGCGCCGGCCGCTCGCAGGAGCAGGGAACGGTCGAGCCGGGCGCGCCGTCGTTCGACGCGGTGTTCGACGCCGCGATGAAGCGGGCCGGCACCGTCCGCGTGATGACTTACACGCACCTCTTCTCCGCCGCGCGGATCCTCGCGATGGGTCGCATCCCGCGCAGCGATCACCTCGCCGTCGTCACCAACGGCCACGGCCCCGGGACCCTCGCGGCGGACACGGCGGCCGACCGTGGAATACCGCTGGCGGTGCTGTCCAAGGAGACGCGCGGCGCGCTGGCGCGCATCCTCCCCGAGCGCATGCCCTGCGCGAATCCCGTCAACGTGCGTGGCGACGCGCCGCCCGAGCGGTTCGCCGGTGCGGTCGCCGCGGTGCTGCGCGATCCCAACGTCGACGCGGTGCTGGCGCTGCACGTCGATCGCCCGATGACCGGCGCCACCGACGTCGCGCGCGCCGTGGCGACGGCCGCGCGCGGCGCCTCGAAGCCGGTGCTCGGCGCGTGGCTCGGCGCCATCGAGCGGCGCAACGTCCGCGACGCGCTCGAGGCGGGCGGCATTCCGGATTTCTACACTCCGGAGAACGCGGTCGAGGCGTTCTCGTTTCTCGCGGCCTACCGCCGCAACCAGGCGTGGCTGCTCGAAGTCGCGCCGCCGCAGCCCGAGCCGCGGCCACTCGACATCGTGGCGGTCGAGCGGATCCGCGACGCCGCTGCCAGCGCGAACCGCACGCTCTTGACCGACTTGCAGACGCAACACCTGCTGGCGGCGTTCGGCCTTCCCGTGACGCCGGCGGACGCCGCGGACACGCTCAAGGAAGCGCTCACCGCAGCCCGCAAGCTTGGGTATCCGGTCATGCTCAAGCTCGACGCCCCCGGCATCCCGTCGAAGTCGCCGCTGCCGCTTGCGCGCCAGCACTTGCGCAACGGCCGGATGCTGACGCGCGCGTACGGCGAGCTCCAGGACGGCGTGCGCCGCGCCTTCCGGCGCCACGACACGCACGCCGGAGTCATCGTTCGCAAGGAACGGCAAATCGAGGGCGCGCACGACGTCGCGGTCGCGGTCCACACCGACGCAGTGTTCGGCCCCGTGATCACGTTCGGCGACAGCGGCGCCATCGCCGACAGCGACCGGGTCGTCCTGCTGCCGCCGCTGAACGAGCGGCTCGTCCTCGACGCGATCAGCGGCACGCGCACGGCGGCGTCGCTGCGCGCGGGGCGCGAGACGGCGCCGGCGATGGGTCCGCTCGTGCGCATCCTGCTGCAGCTCTCGAGCCTCGTCTGCGCGTTGCCATGGGTACGGACCGTCGTGCTCGACCCGGTGCGGATCGGCGACGGGGGCGCGGTGATCGCCGGCGCGCGGGTGCTCATCGACCCGCGCCGTCGGTTCCCGGCCACCGGCTACCGGCACATGGCGATCCACCCGTACCCGATCGAGCTCGTCGGGGACGTCACGCTGCGCGACGGGACGGTACTGCACCTCCGGCCGATCCGCCCCGAGGATGCCGAGCTCGAGCTCGCGTTCGTCAACGGACTCTCGGAGCAGAGCCGCTACTTTCGCTTCTTCTATCGCCTGCACGAGCTCACCCCGGCGATGCTCGCGCGTTTCACGCAGGTCGACTACGATCGTGAGATGGCGCTGGTCGCCGTCGACGACGGCACGCCGGAGAGGCCGCTGCGCTCCTTCGCCGGCGTCGCACGCTACACGGCGAATCCCGACGGCGAGAGCGCCGAATTCGCGATCGTCGTCGGCGACGCCTGGCAGGGCCGCGGCGTAGCCGGGCTCCTGATGCTGCACCTGATCGATTGCGCGAGGCGGCGCGGGCTCTCGCGCCTCGAGGGCGCCGTGCTGCGCGCCAATGCCAAGATGCGCAAGTTCTGCGAGGCGCTGGGCTTCGTCACCCACGACGATCCGAACGAGCCGGAGCAGGTGATGATGGTCCTGGACCTGACGTGATCACTGCGCGGGCCTGTCCGAACCCGCGCATCCACGCTACACTTCCCGCCCGATCGTTGCGCAAGCTCCCCAACGCATCATGAAGATTCTGGTCGCGATCGACGGCTCGCCGCATTCGCTGGCGGCGGTCGCGGCGCTCGCGGACCGCGCGGCGTGGTTCCGCGACGCGCCGCAATTGACGCTGCTTCACGCGCACCTGCCGATCCCGTACAAGGCGGCCGCCGCGTGGGCGGGCCACGACGCGGTCGCCAAGTACTACTCCGAGGAGAGCGACGCGGCGCTCGAAGGCGCGATGAAGCTGCTCGGCGCGCGAGGCATGACGTTCTCCGTGGAGAAGTGCGTCGGCGATCCGGCCGATGAGATCGTCGGCCATGCCGCGGCAGGGAATTTCGATCTGATCGCGATGGGGACGCACGGGCACACGGCGCTCGCGGGTCTCGTGATGGGTTCGGTTGCGACGAAGGTGCTCGCCCGCAGCAAGGTTCCGGTGCTGTTCATGAAGTCGTAGCACCTGGCCTCGCAGCCGGGACGATTGGCGAGTGGCCGCCGCCGGACACAAGTGGCGCCGGCCCTCGAGGCAACAACACAAGGGATCGATCAATTGCGGAGGAACGCCATGTCCGGAAGCATCCGTAGCACCCTGGTCGTTACGCTCGCCATGCTCGCCCTCGCGCCGGCCGGCGCGGCGCTGGCGCAGCCGGCAAACATGTCGTTCTTCGTCACGAGCGTGGGCTCGGGCAAGGGCGCGGATTTCGGCGGGCTCGCCGGGGCCGACAAGCATTGCCAGGCGCTCGCCGCCGCGGTCGGAGCGGGCGGCAAGACGTGGCGCGCGTACCTCAGCACGCAGGCGGCGGGCTCGACTCCCGCGGTCAACGCGAAGGACCGCATCGGCAAGGGGCCGTGGCGGAACGTCAAGGGCGTCGTGATCGCAAAGGACGTCGCCGAGCTGCACGGCAGCAACAACCTCAACAAGCAGACCGCGCTCACCGAGAAGGGAGACGTGGTGAACGGCCGCGGCGACACGCCGAACAGGCACGACATCCTGACCGGCACAGAGCCGGACGGCACCGCGTTCCCGGCCGGTGACGACAAGACCTGCGGCAACTGGACGAAGAGTGGAGAAGGGTCCGCGATCGTCGGCCACAGCGACCGCACGGGACTCGACACGAGCCCGCCCTCCCTGTCGTGGAACTCGTCGCATCCGACGCGCGGCTGCAGCGACGCGGGGCTGGCCTCGACCGGCGGCGCCGGGTACTTGTACTGTTTCGCAGCCGATTAGCGCGGGCGCGCAGGCCCGCAGCGAACATCGTTGACCCCCAGCCATTCCCGGGGCGCACCAGCAGCACGTCGCAGTACCATTCAATAACAGGAGAGTTCATGAAGCGGCCCGCTCGCACTGGAAGGATGTCCCGATCGTTGACGCTTGGAATCGCGCTCGCGGTCCTGCCCGATCGCCGTATCGCATGCCGAAGGAGACGAAAGCAAGATCAAGCAGGGCTTCGCGATCAATCCCGTGCACTTGAATCTCGCAGGGAAGAACCGCGCGCTGGTGGGCTTGGGCAGCTATATCGTCAACACGACGGGCTGCAACGATTGCCACACCCACCCGTCCTACGCGTCCGGCGGCGACCCGTTCCAGGGCCAACCCGAGCAGATCAACACGGATCAGTACCTGACCGGTGGAAGGACGTTCGGCCCGTTCATCACGTCGCCGAACCTGACGCCCGACGTGGACGGAAAGCCCGCCGGCCTCACGTTCCAGGAATTCGTGACGCTGCTGCGCACCGGACACGACCCGGATGCGCCGCCGGGAGTCCTGCTGCAGGTGATGCCGTGGCCGGTATTCGGCAAGAAGACCGACAACGACTTGCGTGCGATCTACGAATACCTGAGCGCCTTGCCCCCCAAGCCCGACAATCCCAATCCGGGGCCTTGAATCCTCGAACTGTGCGACCGCAACCGCTGCGGCTCGCGTCGCACCAGGCAAGACGCCCCGGCTTTCCGGGGCGTTTTCGTTTCCTCCGGAGCGCGAGACGCGTCCGGGTGTGGCTACTGCTTGTATTTCTTCTCCAGCTCGCGCGCCAGCGCCTCGAGCTCGGCATTGGACATCTTCTCCATGTCCTTCATCGACTTGCCGGTGACGCCCTTGATGGCGTCGGAATCCTTTTGGAGCTTGGCGTCGTAGAGGCGGTTGACGTCCGCGTCGGACTTCCCGTCAGCCGCAGCGCCCAGCGCCTTCCGCTTCGACTTCATCGTCTCGGCGCTGACCGCGGCGTTGTATTTCGCCTGGGCGTCCTGTTTCTGCCGCTGAATCTCCTGCTGTTTCTGCTGCTCGGCGCGCTGCGCGGCGTCGCGCTGCGCCTTTTCCCGCGCTTCCTCCGCCGGATCGTAGTCGGCGAAGGCCGGAGCACTGGCAAGCAGTGCGAGCAGGACCACGGTAGCTGCGTGCTTCACGAACGTTCTCCCTGAGTGGACGGACGGCGATTGCGGCGCGGCGGCGGCGAATCTACTGCGCGCCCGAAAAAAAAGCCCCGGGATCGCCGGGGCTCCTTGCTTCTGCAACCAGGGATCATTCCCCTTCGAGGAACGACCGCAACTTCTCGCTGCGCGAAGGGTGCCGCAGCTTGCGCAGCGCCTTCGCCTCGATCTGGCGAATCCGCTCGCGCGTGACGTCGAACTGCTTGCCGACCTCCTCCAGCGTGTGATCGGTGTTCATCTCGATGCCGAAGCGCATCCGCAGCACCTTCGCCTCGCGCGGCGTCAGCGTGTCGAGGATGTCCTTGCAGACGTCGCGCAGGCTCGCGTTGACGGCGGCATCCGACGGCGACACCGTCGAGATGTCCTCGATGAAGTCGCCGAGGTGCGAATCGTCGTCGTCGCCGATCGGCGTTTCCATCGAGATCGGCTCCTTGCTGATCTTGAGGATCTTCCGGATCTTCTCCTCGGGCATCTCCATCTTCTCGGCGAGCAGCGCGGGCTCGGGCTCCTGGCCCGTCTCCTGCAGGATCTGCCGCGAGATGCGGTTCATCTTGTTGATCGTCTCGATCATGTGCACCGGGATGCGGATCGTCCGCGCCTGGTCGGCGATCGAGCGCGTGATCGCCTGCCGGATCCACCACGTCGCGTACGTCGAGAACTTGTAGCCGCGCCGGTATTCGAACTTGTCGACGGCCTTCATGAGGCCGATGTTGCCCTCCTGGATCAGGTCCAGGAACTGGAGGCCGCGGTTCGTGTACTTCTTCGCGATCGAGATCACGAGGCGCAGGTTCGCCTCGGTCATCTCGCGCTTCGCCTTGCGCGCCTTCGCCTCGCCCGTCGACATCTGCTTGTTGATCTCCTTCAGGTCCCTCAAGGGGATCATCACGCGCGACTGGAGGTTGAGCAGCCGCTGCTGCTGCTCGACGATCGCCTGCCGGTACTTGGCGAGCTGCTCGCTGTAGGGGTGGTGCGCCGCGACCTCGCGGTCGATCCAGCGCAGGCTCGTCTCGTGCTCCGGGAACTTGCGAATGAAATCCGGGCGCGGCATGCCGCCCTTGTTCACGACCAGGTCCTGGATCTTGCGCTCGATCTGCCGGATGTTGTCCACCTCGGTGCGAACGGAGTCGCACAGCCGCTCGACCTGCCGCGCCGCGAAGCGGATCTGCATGAGCTCGGCCGAGATCTTCTTCTGGAGCTCGAGGTACTTGGGCGTCTTGTGGCCTTCCTTGGTCAGCACGACCAGCAGCCGCGCGAAGAGACGCCGGATCGTCGTGAAGCGCGCGAGCGCGGCGACCTTGAGTCGCTCGAGGTTCTCGGCGGCGATCGCGCCCGCGTCGCCCTCGTCCTCGTCCTCCTCGACCTCGTCGTCGGTATCCTCGAGCGTCTCGAGCTGCTCGTTGAAGTCCATGAGGCCGTCGACCAGGTCGTCGATCTTGAGCTCGTCCTTCTCGATCCGGCCAGCGAGCTCCAGGATCTGCGCGACCGTCATCGGGCACGCGGAGATCGCCATGATCATGTGCTTCAGGCCCTCCTCGATCCGCTTCGCGATCTCGATCTCGCCTTCGCGGGTGAGGAGCTCGACCGAGCCCATCTCGCGCATGTACATGCGGACGGGGTCGGTCGTGCGGCCGAATTCGGAGTCGAGCGTCGAGACCGCGGCCTCGGCCGCTTCCTCGACGTCTTCGGCCGGCGCCGTCGGCGCGGCGTCGGACATGAGCAGCGTCTCGGCGTCGGGGGCCTCGTCGTAGACCTGGATCCCCATGTCGCCGATCATGCTGATGATGCCCTCGATCTGTTCCGCGTCGAGGACGTCGTCCGGCAGGTGGTCGTTGATCTCGGCGAACGTGAGGAAGCCGCGGTCCTTGCCGAGCACGATCAGCGTCTTCAGCCGGCGCTTGCGCGCTTCGACGTCGGCCGGCGTCAGCACGCGCGGCGCGAGCTCGGCGTGCCTGCCGTTCTTGCCCTTGCGGCTTGCGTCCTCGGCGCGCTTCCCGGCGATCCGGGCCGCGATCTCGCCCGCGGTCGGCTTGTGGCCCGGCGCCGGCGGTGGTGCGACGACGCCCTTCGCGCCCTTCGGAGTGACGATTGGGGCCGGCTTCGCGGCGACTTTGGGCGCGGGCTTGGCGGCTGCCTTCGCGACCGGCAGCGGCTTCGCCTTCGGCAGCGGCTTCGCGAGCTTCGCCTTGGGCGCCGGCTTCCGCGCAAGCGGCTTCTTCTTCGCCGCCGGCTTGGCTGCGCGCGCCTTCGGATGCGCGGCCGCCTTCGCCTTCGGTCGCGGCGCCGGGCGGGCGACCTTCTTCCCCGCCTTCCCCTTCGGCGGATGCCCGGCCTTCTTGGCGGGGGCCGCCTTGCGGGCAGGCTTGCGGGAGGCGGGCGACTTACGGGCGGGCTTCTTGGCCATGGTCATCCTGAGTAATGGGTACCGCACTCCCCGATATCGGGGCGAACGGGAAAACCTCAAATTTTATCATGCCGTTAGCCACCGCGGGTGCCGCGGGTCGGCTCGCGCCCCGTAGCGCGCCGGACGAGCTCGAGCTGGCGCAGGCGCTCCGTCTCTTCCGGCGTCGCTTCGACCGCATCCTCTCCGTGGCCAGGCTCCGCCGGCCAACCGGCCCGCTTCGCCTGTTCCCGGTAACGGAGCACCCCGGCTTTCAGGTGTTCCGCCGCCTGCTCGTCCGAGATGCGATGATCCTCGGCCGCGACGAGGACGTCGGTCAGGAGCTTTTCGTGGGGCGAGCCCGCGAAGTGCTGCATCACGCCCGCGGTGGTCAGCGGGTGCTCACCCGCGGCGCAAAACCGGGCCAGCGCCGCCAGGGCCGCTCCGTCCGGCGTCCCGTCCTCGGGCTCCGGCACCGCCATTCGCCGCGCCATCGCGGGTTGGAGCAGGAGTCCCTGGATCAGTTCGCGGACGAGCGAAGGCGCCTGCCGCGGCCTGGGCGCCGGCCGACGGGCGGGATCGGCGGCCCGGGCCGGCGGGGTATCTCCGGCCGGTCGCGCCGGCGCCTCCGGCCCGCGCAGCAGTCCGCGGAGCTCGGTTTCGGGCAGGCCGGTCAGCTCCACGAGGCGCCGGCGGAGGATTGCCGCGAGCACCGGCGCCGACGCGAGCTGCGCTACGTGCGGGCGGACCGCGTGGACGAGCGACGCGCACCCTTCGGCGGACGTCGGCGGGTGTTGCGACGAGAGTTCGGCGATCAGGAATTCGGACAGCGGCGTCGCACGTTCGAACAGCGCTTCGAACGCGGCCTTGCCGCGCTTGCGCACGAAGTCGTCGGGATCCTCGCCTTCGGGCAGGAAGAGGAACAGCGCGTTGCGATCGTCGGCCAGCACCGGCAGCGTGTTCTCGAGCGCGCGCCAGGCCGCCTTCCTGCCCGCGGCGTCGCCGTCGAAGCAATAGACGACGGTGTCGGCGAGTCGGAAGAGCTTCTGCGCGTGCACCGGCGTCGTCGCCGTGCCGAGCGTCGCGACCGCGTAGTCGACGCCATGCTGCGCGAGCGCCACGACGTCCATGTAGCCCTCGACCACCACGACGCGGCCCGCGGTGCGGATCGCGTTCCGCGCGAGGTACAGGCCGTAGAGCTCGCGGCCCTTCGAGAAGAGCGGCGTCTCGGGCGAGTTCAGGTACTTGGGCTCGCCCTCGCCGAGCACGCGGCCGCCGAAGCCGATGACCTGGCCGCGGCTGTCGTGGATCGGGAACATGATCCGGTCGCGGAAACGGTCGTAGCGCTTGCCCCCCTCGCCGGCGATGACGAGCCCCGCGGTCTCGAGCTCGCGAGCGTCGTACCGCTCGAAGGCGGCGGCGAGCGGCTGCCACGCATCGGGGGCGTAGCCGATGCCGAAGCGGGCGGCGATCTCGCCGGTCAGGCCCCGGCCTTTCAGATAGTCGATGGCGGCCGGCGACTCCTTGAGCTGGACCCGGTAGTACTTGGCTGCCTGCAGCAGGAGCGACGCGAGATCGTCGGCCTGCTCGCGGCGCACCGCCTCCCCGGGGCGCGACTCGACCCGCGGGACCGTGAGCCCCGCGTCGCGCGCGAGCTCCTCGATCGCCTCCGGGAACGACTTCCCGCCGTGCTCCATGAGAAAGCCGACCGCCGTGCCGTGGGCGCCGCAGCCGAAGCAGTGGTAGAACTGCTTCGAGGGGCTGACCGTGAACGACGGCGTTTTCTCGCTGTGGAAAGGGCAGCAGGCGACGTAGTTGGCGCCGGCTTTCTTGAGCGGGACCGACCGGTCGATGACGTCGACGATGTCGATCCGGGCGAGCAGCGTCTGTATGAAATCGTTTGGAATCATAGACTTGACGCTGGCATCCCCGGAGGGCAGGACGCCGCGGCCGACCCGCGTCGCGGGTCGGCCGGACGTTTCACACGGCAGGGAACGCCTGAATTATAGGAGACGGAACCGGCGCTTCACAGGGCGACCTTCGGTCGCCGCAGGGTGCCGTCCGACCGGGAGCGGTCAGCCGGCCAACCGCGCCTTCACCTTGGCCGAGACCGCGCCCATGTCCGCGCGGCCGGCGAGCTTCGGCTTCAGGATCGCCATCACCTTGCCCATGCCCGCCATCCCGGCGGCGCCTGATGTTTCCTTGACGGCGGCCAGCGCTGCGGCGATCTCGGCGTCGATTTCCGCGTCGGAGGCCTGCGCCGGAAGATAGCCGTGGAGCACCTCGATCTCGGCCCGCTCCTTCGCGGCCAGGTCTTCGCGGTGACCCGCCTCGAACTGGGCGATCGAATCCTTGCGCTGCTTCGTCATCTTCTCGATGACGGCGAGCACGTCGGCGTCGCCGAGCTCGATCCGCTCGTCGACCTCGCGCTGCTTGATCGCGGCGAGCAGCATCCGGATGGTCCCCAGGCGAGCGGCGTCGTGCGCGCGCATCGCGTTCTTCATGTCCTCGGTGATGCGGGCCTTGAGCGTCATTCGGTCTCCGAAAGCAACGAGGGGCGAATCGCTTCGCCCCTCGTTCGCGTGCAAATGCGGTGTTGGTGTGGTCAGTAGAGCTTGGGCGGCAGCTGCTGGCTGCGCAGGCGCTTGTAGTGGCGCTTCACGGCCGCGGCGAGCTTGCGCTTGCGCTCGGCGGTCGGCTTTTCATAGAACTCGCGGGCGCGGAGCTCGGTGAGGAGGCCGGTCTTCTCGATGGTGCGCTTGAAGCGGCGGAGCGCCACCTCGAAGGGCTCGTTGTCGCGGACGCGAACGCTGGGCATGAAGCGGAATCCTTGGGTTTCAGTGGTTTACGGCAACTTTGCATTATAGCGGCCGCCCCCGGACGGCGCAACCCCGGCGGAGCCTCGGGCCGGATGGACATGACGCCTGCGGGACAGGTCGGCCTACTTGGGTGTCAGCGTGACGAGCGACCCGCCGGTGACGTCGCCGCCGACGTTGTGCAGGAACGTGTTGTCGTTGCGCGTGCGGGCAAAGGTCGTGCCGAAGGAGCTGATCTGCACGCCGATGTTGTTGTTGTGGACCGTGTTGCCCGAAAGCGTGGCGTCGGCCGTGCCGCCGAGGTTGTCGATGAATACCCCGGAACCGTTGTCGCTCACGACGTTCCCGGCGAGAACGACTTCCGATATGCCTCCCGCATCGGCGTAGACGAATACGCCGTACGACGTGTTATTGGAGATCGTATTGCTGTCCGCGGTCACGGCCGTCGTCGATCCCGTGAGCGAGTTGTAGACCGTGATTCCTTCGGCGTTGCCGGACAGCACGCTCTCCCGGACCGTCGTCCGCGATTTGATACCCGCAAAGAGGCCTTCGCTGTTGCCCACCAATCGCGTGCGCTCGATCGTCGCGTTGACGGGCCCGCCGACGAAAATCCCGTCGTAGAAGTTCCGGACGATCGTGTCGACGATGAACACCTTGGCGCTCGTCGCCAGCGACGTCGCCGAGATGCCGGGCGGAGAGCCCGCTGCACCGGGACCGCTTCCGTTCAGCGAGCAGTTCTCGATGTGCAGGACGCCGAACGACGTCGCCTTGATCCCCGCATGGCTCCCTGTGGCCGAGATGGTGAGGCCGCGCAGGATGATCTCGTCGCCGGGCCCCGCGTTGACCGTGACGCCATCCGCGACGGCCGCGACGATCCCCGCCGTGACGCCCGAGGCGACGTTCACGGTCACAGACTTGGTGATCGTCATCTCGCCGTACCCGCCGGAGTCGAGGACATTGATCTCGCCGCCGGCGTCGACCTTGGTGATCGCGTAGGTGAACGTGCGGCACGGGGCGGGGCGCGAGCAGTTCCCCGTGTCGATGCCGAAGGTCGCGCTGACCCACGCCCGGGGCGCCGCGGCAGCGAGCGCCGGAAGCAACACGAGAACGAACACCGCAACACGAATGCGATTCGCGCGCATCGAAGCCTCCCTCGGCTGTTCAAGGTGCCGCATCGATCGGCGGCACGCGGTCCATCCTAGCACCGGGGCCCCGCCTCGTATAATCGCCGGGTGCGTGTCCTCGGCATCGAGACCTCCTGCGACGAGACCGGGCTCGCCGTCTACGACACGGAGCGAGGCCTCCTCGCGCACGAGCTTCATTCGCAGGTCGCTCTGCACGTCGCCTACGGCGGCGTCGTGCCGGAGCTCGCCTCGCGCGATCACATCCGCCGCGTCGTTCCGCTCGCCGAGCGTGTGCTGGCGCGGGCCGAAACGAAGCTCGCCGATCTCGACGGCATCGCGTATACCCAGGGCCCCGGCCTCGCCGGCGCGCTCCTCGTCGGCGCGGCTGTCGCCAACGCACTGGGTTTCGCGCTCGGCAAGCCGGTCGTCGGCGTGCATCACCTCGAAGGCCATCTGCTGTCGCCGCTGCTCGCGGATCCGAAGCCGGAGTTCCCGTTCGTCGCGTTGCTCGTGTCCGGCGGACACAGCCAGCTCTTCGACGTCGAAGGGGTCGGCCGTTACCGCCTCCTCGGCGACACGCAGGACGACGCCGCCGGCGAAGCGTTCGACAAGACGGCGAAGCTCCTCGGCCTGCCGTACCCGGGCGGGCCGGAGCTCGCTCGTCTCGCGGAAGACGGCCGCGACGGCGCCGTGACGCTGCCGCGGCCGATGCTCGACAGCGGCGACCTCGACATGAGCTTCAGCGGCCTCAAGACCGCGGTGCTCACGCTCGCGCGGCGGCAGGCGGCGGCGGGCGCGCTCGACGCGGCCGGCAGGGCGGACATCGCGCGCGAATTCCAGCACGCGGTCGTCGACGTGCTGGTCGCGAAGTCGCTCGCGGCGCTGGCCGCGGCCGGGCGCGACCGGCTGGTCGTCGCCGGCGGGGTCGGCGCGAATCGCGAGCTCCGCGCGCGGCTTTCGGCAGCGGTCGAGCGGCGCGGCGGCCGGGTGTTCTATCCGGAGCTCGTGTTCTGCACCGACAACGGGGCGATGATCGCGCTCGTGGGTGCGCTCAGGCTCGCGGAATCGCGCGTCGGCGACTACGAATTCTCGGTGCGGCCGCGCTGGGAGCTGGCGTCGCTCGGCGCGTAGATCCTGCTTGGTCGGCGCGACGCGGTGCGCGCCGCGTCGTCAGCGCCCGATCGTGGTTTCGCTTCCCGACAGGAGCTTCCGGATGTTGCTGCGATGGCGCCAGAACAGCAGCAGAGCGATCGGCACCCAGATCCACGCGGTTGCCGTGTTGCCGAAGACGTAGAACGCGCCGATGGGCGCGAGGAGGGCGACCGCAAGCGCCGCGAGCGAGCTGATCCTGAATCCGAGCGCCAGCACGAGCCACACGGCGGCGAGGGCGAGCGTCAGCGGCCACGACAACGCGAGCATGACGCCGGCCGCCGTGGCGACGCCCTTGCCGCCCGCGAACCGGTGGAACACCGGGAAGAGGTGACCGAGGAAGACCGCGAGCGCCGCCGCCGGCACCGTTCCTTCCGGGGCGCCGAGCGCGGGCGCCGCGAGTTGCGCGGCGACCACGGCAAACCAGCCTTTCGCGCCGTCGCCGACGAGGGTGAGTGCCGCAGCCGCCTTGTTGCCGGTGCGCAGCACGTTCGTCGCGCCGGGATTGCCCGAGCCGTACCCGCGCGGGTCGGGGAGGCCGAACGCCTTGCTCACGACGACCGCGAACGACACGGAGCCGATCAGATATGCGACGACGACGATCAGGAGGGCGGCGGGCACGGCGGTCGGCGCCGGTCGGTTACACTCGCGGCACATTGTAGCGGATGGCCCGCGGCGGATCGGCTCCCCGTCCATGAACACGATCTTCATCCACGACCTGCGCGTCACCACGACGATCGGCGTCTACAGCTGGGAGGCGCGGCTGCCGCAGACGATCCGGCTCGATCTCGAGATCGGCATGCCGTCCGACAAGCCGTTCACGACCGGCAAGTTCGCCGACGCGCTCGACTACGCGGCGGTGGTGAAGCGGCTCAAGGTGTTCGCCGGCGAGCATCCGTATCCGCTGCTCGAGCGCTTCGCGGAAGGCGTCGCGCAGCTCGTCCTCGGCGAGTTCCACGCGCCGTGGGTCAAGGTGCGCGTCGCGAAGCTGGGGGCGCTGCCGGGCGTGAAGGAGATCGGCGTCGCGATCGAGCGGCACGCGTCCTGACCGTGCTCATGCGGCGGCGTCCACCGGCACGGGATGGAGGACGCGCGCGAGATCCGCGGGCGTCATCCCGACGAGATAGCCCCTGCGGCCGCCGTTGACGTAGACGTACGGCAGGTCGGCGATCGACCGCTCCATGTAGATCGGCATCGCACGCCGCGTCCCGAACGGGCTCGTGCCGCCGACCTGGTAGCCCGAATGCCGGTCCGCGACGGCGGGCGCGCACGGGGTCACCGTCTTGACGCCGAGGAAGCGCGCGAGGGCCTTCGTCGACACTTCGCGGTCGCCGTGCATGAGGACGACGAACGGGCGCTTCGCGTCGTCCTCCATCACGAGCGTCTTGATCACCGCGTGCTCGGGCACGCCGAGCTCGCGCGCGGAGACCTCGGTGCCGCCGCGCTCCTCGTAGGCATACGGATGGTGCGTGAAGACGACGCCGTGCTCGCGCAGCGCGCGGACGGCTGCGGTGACGGGGTGTTTCTCCTTGCTCATCGTTGCGCCGAGGAAACGTCAGCCGCGCGGATGGTGGCGCGCGTGCAGCTCCTTGAGCCGCTCGCGCGCGACGTGCGTGTAGATCGTCGTCGTCGTGATGTCGGCGTGGCCGAGGAGGAGCTGCACGACGCGGAGGTCCGCGCCGTGGTTGAGCAGGTGCGTCGCGAAGGCGTGGCGAAGCACGTGCGGCGAAAGGCTCGCCGCCGGCATCCCGGCCTTGAGCGCGTAGCGCTTGACGAGCGCCCAGAACGCCTGCCGGGTGAGCGGTCCGCCGCGCGCGGTGACGAATATCGCATCGCCGCGCGCGGGCCCGGCGAGCGCGCCGCGCGCTGTCGCCAGATACTGGCGGATCCAGGCGATCGCTTCCTCGCCGAGCGGCACGAGGCGCTCCTTGCTCCCCTTGCCCATCACCCGCACGACACCCATGTCGAGCGAGACCTGAGCGAGCTTGAGGCCGACGAGCTCCGAGACGCGCAGCCCCGTCGCGTAGAGCGTCTCCAGCATCGCGCGGTCGCGCAGCCCGAGCGTCGTGTCGGGATCGGGCGCGGCGAGAAGCGACTCGACCTGCGTTTCGGTGAGGCTCTTCGGTAGCCGGCGCGGGAGCTTCGGCGCGCGCACGCGCGCGGTCGGGTCGGCGCGCAATCCGCCCTGCTGGACCTGCAGCGCGTAGTAGCGCCGCAACGACGAGAGCCGGCGCGCGATCGACGTCGCCTTCGCCTTCGCGCGGAACTGGGCCGCGAGCCAGTCGTCGACGTCGATGCGCTGCGCCGCGTTGAGCGCGCGGCCGCGGCTCTCGAGCCAGGCGGCCCATTGCGTCAGGTCCCGGCGGTAGCTCGCGAGCGACGTCGCGGCGAGCCCGTCCTGCAGCCACACCTGGTCGCAAAACGCGTCGATGAGCGCTACGGCATCCTTCGCCATCGCCTCGCCCTCCGCGCGGCTCATGGGAGTACCTTCGCGCGCCGCGCTCCGGTATTCGCCCTTGGGGCGGCCCGGCGGGCTCATGCGCCGAACCGGTACCCTTCGTGCTCGAGCAGCCAGCGTTTGACCGCGAGCGGATCGCCGCCTTCTGCATTCATGAACCCGCCGAGCGCGCCGCGGCTGCCGACGACGCGATGGCACGGCACGACCAGTGCGATCGGATTCGCGCCGCAGGCCTGACCGACGGCGCGCGGCGCCGAGCGCACCATGCGCGCGATCTCCCCATAAGTCCGCGACTCGCCGACGGGAATCGCGGCGATCGCCTCCCAGACGCGGCGCTGGAACGGAGTTCCCCGCGGCGCGAGCGGGAGCGTGAAGCGGTGACGGGGATCTGCGAAATACCGCTCGAGCTCGCGCACCGCCTGCGCGGCGACGGGGTCGGCGGGCGCCTGCGCGTGCTCGGACCGCGGCAGGTACTCGATGCCGGTCACCTTGCCGCCGGCGGTGCGGACGCCGAGCACCGCGAACGGCGCGCGGAGCTTGGCGGCGTAGGCGGGTCCGGCGGCCATCGCGTCACCCCATCTTCATCTGCTGCGGAAGGTACGTGACGAGGGCGGGGAAGAACCAGATCGAGAGGATGGCGACGATGATCAGCAGGAACATCGGAGTCGCGTTGCGTGCGATCCACGTGATCTGCCGCTGGGTCATCCCCTGCAGCATGAAGAGGTTGAAGCCAACGGGCGGCGTGATCTGCGCCATCTCCACCACCAGCACGACGAAGATCCCGAACCAGAGCAGGTCGATGCCCACGGCCTCGACGGACGGCAGGATCACGCCCATCGTGAGCACGACCATCGAGATGCCGTCGAGGAAACAGCCGAGCACGATGTAGAAGAGCATGAGCGCGACGACGAGCGCAAACGCCGAGAGGCGGAGGCTGCCGATCCATTCGGCCAGGTGTCGCGGCAGCCCGATGTAGCCCATCGCCAGCGTGAGGAACGAGGCCCCGGCGAGGATCAGCGCGATCATGCAGTAGAGCCGCGTCGCGCCCATGAGGCTCGCGCCGAACGTCCGCCGGTTGAGCGAGCCCTGCAGCGCCGAGATTGCGAGCGAGCCGACGACGCCGAACGCCGCGGCCTCGGTCGCGGTGGCGACGCCGGCGTAGATCGAGCCCAGCACCGCGCCAATCAGCAGCATGACGGGGATCAGGTGGCGCGACGCGTGAAGCTTCTGCAGGAGGGAGGTGTGCGATGCGGCAGCGGGCACGGCGGCGGGATGCAGCAGCGCCCAGACGACGATGTAGCCCGAGAACAGCGACGCGAGCAGAATGCCGGGGACCACGCCGGCGATGAAGAGCTGCGCGATCGACACATTGGCGCTGACCCCGTAGACGATCATGATGATCGACGGCGGAATCAGGAGGCCCAGCGTCCCGGCGCCCGCAAGCGTACCGACCGTGATGCCCTCCGGATAGCCGCGTGCCTTGAGCTCCGGGAGCGTCATCTTGCCGATCGTCGCGCACGTTGCAGCCGAACTGCCGGACACGGCGGCGAAGATCGTGCAGCCGATGATGTTGGTGTGCAGGAGCCGCCCGGGCACGCGCTCGAGCCACGGCGCAAGGCCCCGGAACATGTCCTCGGAGAGGCGCGTTCGGAACAGGATCTCGCCCATCCACACGAACAGCGGCAGCGCCGTCAGCGTCCACGACGACGCCGAGCCCCAGATCGTCACCGCCATCGCGTCGCCCGCGGGACGCGAGGAGAAGAGCTCCATGCCGATCCACGCGACGCCGAACAGCGCGAGCCCGATCCATACGCCGCTGCCGAGGAGCACGAAGAGCGCGACGATGAGGAGCGTGGTGATCAGCGCGTCCATGCTTGCCGTCCCGGCGCAGGCGCGGGCGTGGCTTCGCCCGCCGCGCTCGCAACCGTATTCGCGGGAATGACCGCGATCGAGGCGCGCGAGCTACTCATTGTGGAGCGTCGCCGAAGGTGCGGCATGGGCGCGTCGCCCCTGCCATTCCTCGACGAGCGCGTCGACGAACGCGATGGCGAGCACGAGGCCCCCGGCCGCCATCGAGAGCTGCGGAAGCCACAGCGGCGTCGCGTCGTTGCCGGTCGAGATGTCGTTGAAGTCCCACGACTGCCAGGCGAGCCTGGCCGCGTAATACGCGAACGCTGCGGCGAGCGCCGTTCCGACCGCGAGGGACCCGAGCTCGAGCCCGCGGCGAATCTTCGGGCCGGCGCGCTCGATCAGCAGCGTGACGCGGATGTGCTCGCCGCGCCGGAACGTGTGCGCGAGGGCGAGGAATCCGGCAGCCGCCGTGCAGTAGCCGGCGTACGCGTCGGTGCCCGGAACGAACCAGCCGGTGAGGCGGCTGCCGATGCCGACCAGCACCATGGAGAGGGTTCCCACCATGAACAACGCGGCCAGCACGCCGGCGGCGTCGTAGAGCGCGTCGAGCGCCCGGCGCGGTGTCATGATCCTGATTACATGCCGCGATACGCGTCGATCACCTTGCGACCCTCTTCGCCCGCCTTGCGCTGCCACTCGGCCAGCATGTAGTTGCCGACCCTGCGCAGATCCGCGGTCAGCTGCTCGGAGGGCACGACGATCGTCATTCCCTTGCTCTTGAGCTGATTCAGATACCAGCCATTCTTTTCGGCGGAGAGCTTCCAGCCGCGAGCTTCCGCATCCGCAGCCGCCTTGAGCAATGCCGCCTGCGTCGGCTTGTCGAGCGCGTCGAACGCCTTCCGGTTGACGATGACGGCGTTCTTGGGTATCCACGCCTGCGTGTCGTAGTACTTCTTGATGTGCTCGTAGGTCTTGGAGTCGTAGCCGGTCGCGCCCGACGTCATCATCGAATCGATGACTCCGGTCGCGAGCGCCTGCGACACCTCGGCTGCCTGGACGGTCACCGGCTGCGCGCCGACGAGCTCGGCGATCTTCGAGGTGGCCGGACTGTAGGCGCGCCACTTGAGGCCTTTCATGTCGGCGCCGGAGGCGAGCGTGCGGTTCGTGAAGATGCCCTGCGGTGGCCACGGCACCGTGTAGAGGAGCTTCATCCCCTGCTTCGCCAGGTGATCCTCGAGCGCTTTCTTCGACGCCTTGTAGAGCTTGAACGACGCTTCGTACGAGGTCGCGAGAAACGGGATGCCGTCGAGTCCGTACAGCGGATCCTCGTTCTCGAAGTTGACGAGCAGGATCTCGCCGGCCTGCGCCTGTCCGCCCTGCACCGCACGCTTGATCTCGGGCGCCTTGAACAAGGACGCGTTCGGATGGACGGTGATCTTGAGCTTGCCCGAAGTCGCCTTGTCGACGTCGGCGACGAACTGCTGGATGTTCTCGGTGTGGAAGTTGTTCGCCGGATAGGCGGTCGGCAGGTCCCACTTGACCTGCGCAGCGACGGACGAGGCGAGCAGGGCCGAGACGAACGTCACCAGCGCGGCGAGAAGGCGGTTCATCGGGAGTCTCCGGACAGGCGGTAGGAGCGGCGGGGCCGTGCGCGAGCGGCCTCGCATCTTTTACCACACTTTGCCGCTCGGGTGGGCAGGGCGGCGGCGGCGCGCGGAGTACCATACGCCGCGACCGCGCGAGGCGCGAGCGGCCGCGCGCACCGAAATCGGATGGAGGCGCCAAGACGTGGTGGAGAGCGAGCGCACGATGACCGCCGCCGACACGGTCGAGCGGGCGCAACGCTTGCTTCAGTCCGGCGACCTGAAGCAAGCCGAGGGCCTCGCACGCGAGGTTTTGATCGAGGATCCCCGCAACCTCGACGCTGCGCAGATCCTCGCCGTGTGCCTCGCGCGGCGCGGCGCCTATGCGGATGCGCTGCCGATGTTCGAGGCGGTCGCGCAGGCGCAACCCGCGAACGTCGGCGCGCGCAACAACCTGGGCAACGCGCTCCAGGGCGCGGGCCGCTACGCCGAGGCGCTGGCGTGCTTCGACGCGGCGATCGCGCTCGACCCCCGCGCGGCGGTCCTCCACGGCAACCGCGGCAATGCGCTCAAGGCGCTCGGCCGCGCCCACGAGGCGCTCGCGAGCTATGCCAGCGCGATCGCGCTCGCGCCGGACCACGCCGGCCACCGGTACAACCGCGGGACGACGCTGCACGAGCTGCATCGCCCGCTCGAAGCGCTCGCCGACCTCGATCGTGCGATCGACCTCGACCCCGGTCGCGCGTCGTCGTGGTTGAACCGCGCCAACGTGCGCCTCGAGCTGCGCGACCTCGGGCGGGCGCTCGCCGACTACGAGCAGGCCATCGCGCTCGATCCCGCGCACGCGCGCGCGCTGGCGGGTCGGGGCGTCGTCCTGCGCGAGCTGGGTCGCCTCCACGACGCGCGGGCGAGCTTCGATCGCGCGCTCGCGCTCGACCCGCGCCTCGCGTTCGCGCACGTCGAGCGCGCTCGCGTGCTGCGCGACCTGCAGCAGCACGACGCGGCGCTCGCGGGCTTTGCCGCGGCCGTCGCACTCGACGCCGGATTTCCGTACGCACTCGGCGACTGGGTGCAGCAGAAGCTCGCCTGTTGCGATTGGGACCGTCTAGACGACGCCTTCGCGCGCGTCGCGGCGCGCATCGACCGCGGCGAGCGGGCCTGCGCTCCGTTTCCGTTGCTCGCGCTGCCTTCGTCGCTTGCGCAGCAGCAGGCGTGCGCGCGGATCTTCGTCGCGGACCGGCACCCCGCGATCGACGGCGCAGCGCAACCGGTTGCCGGCCGTGCGCACGAGCGCGTCCGCATCGGGTATTTCTCGGCGGACTTCCACGACCACGCGACCGCGCACCTGATCGCGGAAGTGCTGGAGCGGCACGACCGCCGCCGGTTCGAAGTCACCGCCTTCTCGTTCGGCCCGGCGGCCGACGATCCGTGGCGGCGCCGCATCGCATCGGCCGTCGACCGATTCATCGACGTCCGGCACGTCGCGGATGCCGCGATCGCCGCGCAGGCCCGCGCGCTCGGGATCGACATCGCCGTCGACTTGAAGGGCCACACGCAGCATGCGCGCCCCGGCATCTTCGCCGCGCGAGCGGGGCGCGTGCAGGCGAGCTGGCTCGGCTACCCGGGAACGCTCGGCGCACCGTACGTCGACTACCTCGTCGCCGATCCGACGCTCGTTCCGCCGCCACACCGGCAGCACTACGACGAGAAGATCGCCTATCTCCCGCATTCGTACCAGCCCAACGACTCGACCAAGGCGATCGCCGCGAACACGCCGGCGCGGCCCGAGGCCGGACTGCCGGCGCAGGGCTTCGTGTTCTGCTGCTTCAATCACAGTTTCAAGATCCTGCCGCCGGTGTTCCACGTCTGGATGCGGCTCCTGACGGCGATCGACGGCAGCGTTCTGTGGCTGCTCGAAAGCAATGCCGCAGCGATGCGAAACCTGCGGCGCGAGGCCGCGGCGCGCGGGATCTCCCCCGACCGGCTCGTGTTCGCGCCGCGCGTGCCGCTGGCCGCGCATCTCGCGCGCCACCGCCACGCCGACCTCGTGCTCGACACGATCCCCTACAACGCGCACACGACCGCGAGTGACGCGCTGTGGGCGGGCGTGCCGATCGTGACGTGCCTGGGCGAGACGTTCGCCGGCCGGGTCGGGGCGAGCCTGCTCGGCGCCGTCGGCCTGCCCGAGCTCGTCACCCCGGATCTCGCCGCGTACGAGGCGCTCGCACTCGCGCTCGCGCGCGATCCGTCGCGACTCGCGGCGGTCCGGGCGACGCTGGCGGCGAACCGCACGTCCGCGCCCTTGTTCGATGCGCGACGCTTCGCGCGCGACCTCGAGGCGCTCTATCTCGCGATGATCGAACGCTACCGCGCGGGCGCGCCGGCGGATCACCTGCTCCCCGGGCCGGCATGATGGAGGTGGCACCGCCCCCGGAGCGCTGGCAGTTCTGGGTCGATCGCGGCGGCACGTTCACCGACATCGTCGCGCGGCGGCCCGACGGCTCGCTCGTCACCCACAAGCTGCTCTCCGAGAATCCCGGCCGCTACGCCGACGCGGCGGTGCACGGCATCCGCGAGCTCCTCGGTCTCGCGCCGGGAGCGCCGATTCCCGCCGGCACGCTCGACGCCGTGAAGATGGGCACCACGGTCGCGACCAACGCGCTGCTCGAACGGAAGGGCGAGCGCACCGTGCTTGTCGTCACCCGCGGCTTCGCCGACGCGCTCAGGATCGCCTACCAGAACCGGCCGAAGCTTTTCGTGCGTCGAATCGACTTGCCCTCGCAGCTCTACGAGCGCGTGATCGAGGTCGACGAGCGGCTCGGCGCGCGCGGCGAGCTCGTGGCGCCGCTCGACCTCGAGGCGGCCCGGACGGCGCTCCTGGACGCACGAGCGGACGGCATCGGAGCCGTCGCGATCGTGCTCATGCACGGCTATCGGTTCCCGCAGCATGAACAAGCGCTCGCGGCGCTGGCGCGCACGCTCGGATTCGCGCAGGTGTCGGCGAGCCACGAGGT
This sequence comes from uncultured beta proteobacterium, assembly GCA_963734055.1. Classification (GTDB taxonomy): domain Bacteria; phylum Pseudomonadota; class Gammaproteobacteria; order Burkholderiales; family Casimicrobiaceae; genus CAIWHR01. Next base: position 50,633 of record CAVTFQ010000014.1, on the reverse strand, counting down.
GAGCCCGCTCATGAAGCTCGTCTCGCGCGGCGACACGACGGTCGTCGACGCGTACCTGTCACCGATCCTGCGCCGTTACGTGAGTCGCGTCGAGCGGGCGCTGCAGGGCGACGACGCCAACGCAGCAGACGCGCGATCTGGGCCGCGCCTCCAGTTCATGCAGAGCTCGGGCGGGCTGACCGACGCACACCGATTCCAGGGCAAGGACGCGATTCTCTCGGGACCGGCAGGCGGCGTCGTCGGCGCGGTGGAGGTGTCGCGGCTCGCGGGCTTCGAGTCGATCATCGGCTTCGATATGGGCGGCACGTCCACGGACGTGACGCACTACGCAGGGGAATATGAACGAGCCTTCGTGACCGAAGTGGCCGGCGTCCGGCTGCGCGCCCCGATGATGCGCATCCACACGGTGGCGGCCGGAGGCGGCTCGATCTGCGCGTTCGACGGCGCGCGGCTGCGCGTCGGACCGGAGTCTGCCGGCGCGGATCCGGGGCCCGCCTCGTATCGGCGCGGCGGACCGCTGACGGTCACCGACTGCAACGTGATGGTCGGCAAGCTCGACCCGGCGCTGTTTCCGAAGGTATTCGGTCCCGGAGGCGACCTTCCGCTCGACGCCGGGATCGTGCGCACGAGATTCGCCGCGCTGGCGGCGGACATCGCGGCGGCGACGGGCCGGCCGCGGACGCCCGAGGAAGTCGCTGCGGGCTTCCTCGAGATCGCGGTCGCGAACATGGCGAACGCGATCAAGCACATCTCGGTCGAGCGCGGCTACGACGTCACCGAGTACACGCTGTGCTGCTTCGGCGGCGCGGGCGGTCAGCACGCGTGCCTGGTCGCCGATGCGCTCGGGATGACGCGCGTGCTGCTGCATCCGCTCGCGGGCGTGCTCTCCGCCTACGGCATGGGCCTCGCCGACGTGCGCTCCCTCAGGCAGCAGGCGGTCGAGGCGCGTCTCACGTCGGCGGCGCTCGCCGCGGTCGATCCGACCTTCGCAGCGCTCGAGAGGGCGGCACGGGACGAGGTGTGCGGACAAGGCATCGCTGCCGACCGCGTGTCGGCGAAACGCACGCTCCACCTCAAGTACGAAGGCACCGACACGACGCTCGAGGCGCCGCTCGCGACCCTTCCCGCCATCGTCCAGGATTTCGAGCGGCGATACCGGCAGCACTACGGATTCCTGATGCCGGACAAGCCGCTCGTGATCGAGGCGGTTGCCGCGGAGGCGGTCGGCCGGACCCATGACGCTCGCGAATCGACACCGTCCTTCGCTCCTCGCCCGGGCCCGCTTCGTCCGCTCGCGAGCCACCGCCTGTTCACGGACGGCCGGTTCCACGAGGCGGCCCTGTACGAGCGTGGCGACCTGCGGCCCGGCGACACGATCCCGGGTCCGGCGATCATCCGCGAGGACAACGCGACGACGGTGGTCGAGCCCGGCTGGCGCGCGACCTTCACGAGTCGTGGCGACCTCGTGCTCGAGCGCGTCGAGGCCGCGGTCCGCGGCCACGCGATCGGCACGACCGCGGACCCGGTGCTGCTCGAGGTCTTCAACAACCTGTTCATGGCGATCGCGGAGCAGATGGGAGTGACGCTCGCCAACACCGCGTATTCGGTCAACATCAAGGAGCGCCTGGACTTCTCCTGCGCGCTGTTCGACGCCGAGGGGAACCTGATCGCGAACGCGCCGCACATGCCGGTGCACCTGGGTTCGATGGGCGAGAGCGTGCGCACGATCATCGAGCGCCGCGCCGGCACGATGCGGCGCGGGGACGCCTTCGTGCTGAACGCGCCCTACAACGGCGGAACGCACCTGCCGGACGTCACGGTGATCGCGCCGGTGTTCCTGCGCCAGACGTCGTCGTTCCCGCGAACGCGGGAACCCAGTGACTTTGACTTAACGACACTGGATCCCCGCGTGCGCGGGGACGACAATCGACCGGAGTTCTACGTCGCGAGCCGCGGCCACCACGCCGACATCGGCGGCATCACGCCGGGCTCGATGCCGCCCGACTCGAAGCACGTCGACGAGGAAGGCGTGCTGCTCGACAACGTTCCGCTCGTCGCCGAGGGCCGCTTCCTCGAATCGGAGCTGCGGGCGATCCTCGGCGGCGGACGCTTTCCCGCGCGCAACGTCGAGCAGAATCTCGCCGACCTTCGCGCGCAGGTCGCCGCGTGCGCGAAGGGCGCGGAGGAGCTCGCGAAGATGGTGGATCACTTCGGCCTGCCCGTCGTCCGCGCGTACATGAAGCACGTGCAGGACAACGCCGAGGAATCCGTGCGGCGCGTCCTCGACGTGCTCACCGACGGCCGCTTCGAGTACGAGATGGACAGCGGCGCGCGGATCGCGGTCCGGATCTCGATCGACAAGGCCGCGCGCGAGGCGACCGTCGACTTCACCGGGACGAGCCCGCAGCAGCCGACCAACTTCAACGCGCCGTCGGCCGTGTGCAAGGCCGCGGTGCTCTACGTGTTCCGCACGCTCGTCGACGACGAGATCCCGATGAACGCCGGCTGCCTGAAGCCGATTCGGATCGTGATCCCCGAGGGCTCGATGCTCGCGCCCCGCTATCCCGCCGCCGTCGTCGCCGGCAACGTCGAGACATCGCAGGCGGTGACCGACGCGCTCTACGGCGCGCTCGGCGTCCTCGCCGCGTCGCAGGGAACGATGAACAACTTCACGTTCGGGGACGCGACCTACCAGTACTACGAGACGATCGCCGGCGGTGCCGGCGCCGGGCCCGACTTCGACGGGGCCTCGGTCGTGCAGACGCACATGACGAACTCGCGGCTCACCGATCCGGAAGTGCTCGAATGGCGGTTCCCGGTCCGGCTCGAGTCGTTCGCGATCCGCCGCGGCAGCGGCGGCGCCGGCCGGCACCGCGGCGGCGACGGCGCCGTGCGCCGTGTGCGGTTCCTGCAGCCGATGACCGCCGTCATGCTCGCCAATCACCGGCGCGTCGCGCCGTTCGGGGTCGCCGGCGGCACGCCCGGCGCGCTCGGGCGCAACTGGGTCGAGCGCGCCGACGGGCGCCGCGAGGAATTCGGCGCGACCTGCGCTGTCGAAATGGGCGCGGGCGACGTGTTCGTCGTCGAGACGCCGGGCGGCGGCGGATTCGGGACGCCGCCACGTCATCCCCGCCGAGGCGGGAATCCGGAGTCGTCGGACCAAAAATCGCCGGGTCCCCGCCCCCGATCAGGTCGGGGGCAGGCTCTTCGCGGGGACGACGGCGATGGAGCATAATCGCGCGCATTCGCGACGGAGGCAGCCATGGCCGGCATCTACGATTTCAAGGTCAACGACATCCACGGCAAGCCCGTCAAGCTCGACGCGTACAAGGGCAAGGTGCTGCTGGTCGTGAACACGGCGAGCCAGTGCGGGTTCACCCCGCAGTACAAGGGCCTCGAGAAGCTCTACCAGAAGTACCACGACAAGGGTCTCGAGATCCTGGGCTTCCCCTGCAACCAGTTCGGCGCGCAAGAGCCCGGCAGCGAGGAGGAGATCGAGTCGTTCTGCGAGGTGAACTACGGCGTGACGTTCCCGCTGTTCGCGAAGATCGACGTCAACGGGAAGGACGCGGCACCGCTCTACCAGCACTTGAAGAAGGCGAAGCCCGGGTTGCTGGGCTCGGAGGCGATCAAGTGGAACTTCACCAAGTTCCTGGTCGACCGGCAGGGCAAAGTCGTCGAGCGCTACGCGCCGAACGCCGAGCCGGAGAGCCTCGCCGGTGACGTCGAAAAAGCGCTGACTTGAGCTTCCGGCGTCGTCTCGCCGCCGCCCTCGCCTCCGGCGCCCTTGCGCTGCAGCCGCTCCTTGCGTCCGCGCAGGCGGACCCGAACAAGGTGCTGCACGTCGTGTTCCCCGTCGCCGAGACCGGTTTCGATCCGCAGGCCTGGGTCGACGCGTATTCGGACTACATCAATACGGCGATCTTCGATCCGCTGTACCGCTACGATTACCTGGCCCGCCCCTACCGGATCGTGCCGAATGCGGCCGCCGCCATGCCGGAGATCTCGCCCGACGGCCTCACGTGGACGATCAGGATCAAGCCCGGCATCTACTTCGCGGACGATCCGGCATTCAAGGGAAGCAGGCGCGAGCTGGTCGCTGCTGGACTATGTCTATTCGTGGAAGCGCATCCTCGATCCCAAGGTCCGCTCGGCCAACCTGCAGGTGTTCGACCAGCTGTTCGTCGGCGGCGACGCCGCGGTCGCGAAGGCGAAGGAAACCGGCCGGTTCGACTACGACGCGCCGCTCGAAGGGTTGCGGGCGATCGATCGCCATACGCTGCGAATCAAGCTCACGCACCCGGCATACAGCCTGCTGTCCGATCTCACGACCACGCCCACGGCCGCCGTCGCGCGCGAAGTGATCCGCGCGTACGGCGACGGGAGCTCGTGGACGATGGCGAATCCGGTCGGCACCGGTCCCTACCGGCTCCGGGACTGGCGCCGCGGCCAGCAGATCGTGCTCGAGGCGAATCCCGGCTATCGTACGACGATCTTTCCCGAGAGCGCCGATCCGGCCGACCGTAACATCGTGGCGGCGATGCAAGGCAAGCGGCTTCCGGCGATCGGGCGTATCGAGATCAGCATCGTCGAGGAAAGCAATCCGCGGCTCCTGAGCTTCGAGAAGGGCGATTTCGACTACATCACCGTGCCGGCCGACCTCGTCGCCAACGTGACCGACCTCGGCAACGGGCTGCAGCCGCGCTTCGTGAAAGCAGGCGTGAAGCTGGCGCGCGGCATCCAGCCCGCGGTCAACTACACGTACTTCAACATGGAGGATCCTGTCGTCGGCGGCTACACGCAGGATCGGATCGCGCTCCGGCGCGCGTTCGGCATGTCGTACGACTGCGAGGAGGAGATCCGCATCCTGTGGCAGGGGCAGGCGGAATGCGCGACGCAGCCGGTACCGCCGGGCGTCACCGGCTACGATCCCGATTTCCAGGGCCACGAACGGCAGGAAGCTGCCGATGATCGGCCGCATCGAGATCAGCATCATCGAGGAATCGAATCCGCGGCTCCTCGCGTTCGAAAGCGGCCAGCTCGACTACATCGGCGTCCCGACGGATCTGGTCCCGAACGTGCTGAACGGCGACAAGCTGAAGCCGGAGTTCGCCGCGCGCGGCATCCTCCTCGGCCGCGGCGTGCAGCCCAGCATCGTCTACACGTACTTCAACATGGAGGACCCGGTCGTCGGCGGGTACACCAACGACAGGGTCGCGCTGCGCCGAGCGATCAGCATGGCCTACAACAACGAGGACGAGATCAAGGTGATCCGTCTCGGTCAGGCGATGCCGGCGACGCAGCCGATCCCGCCCAACGTCGTCGGTCACGATCCCGACTTCAAGGGGGAAACGCGCTACGACGTCGCGGGGGCCAAGGCGCTGCTCGACAAGTTCGGCTACGTCGACCGCGACGGCGACGGCTGGCGCGACCTGCCGGACGGGAAGCCGCTCAAGCTCACGCTCGCGTCCGATCCCTCCGCGATCTACCGCCAGTTCGACGAGCTGTGGAAGAAGAGCATGGACGCGGTCGGCATCCGGATCGAGTTCACGAAGCAGAAGTTCCCGGACACGCTGAAGCAGGGCCTCGCCGGCCAGCTGCAGATGTGGGGGCTCGCCAATACCAGCACGAACGACAACGGCAGCAGCTTCCTCGATCTCCTCTACGGCCCGCACAAGGGAATGTCGAACCTCGGGCGCTTCGACCTGCCCGAGTTCAACGCGCTCTACGACCGGGCCAAGAAGATGCCCAACGGGCCCGAGCGCGTGCAGCTCTACCGCGAGATGTCGAAGCTCGTCGTGGCGTATGCGCCGTGGGTGCTGCACACCTACCGGATCGAGAACATCATCGTTCACCCCTGGGTGCTCGGCTACAAGTACGACACGTTCAATCCGCATCCCTGGATGTATCTCGATCTCGATCCGGCGCAGCGCCGGAGCATGTCGAAGTAGGAGGAGTCTATGCGAGCATCGTCGCCGAACGCGATGCGGATCGCCGCCGCGGTCGCGTGCCTGATATCGCTCCTCGCGGCCGGCGCGACGGCGCACGCCGACCCGCCGCGCTGGGCCGATCCCGCGAAGACGATCCGCGTGACGTTCCCGGTGGCGGAGACCGGCTTCGACCCGCAGGCGACGCAGGACTACTACTCGTCGCACGTCGAGCGCGCGATCTTCGACACGCTCTACGTGTTCGACTACCTGCAGCGCCCGTACAAGTTCGTGCCGAACGTCGCGGCAGCGATGCCCGACATCTCCGCCGACGGCCGCACGTGGACCATCCGGATCAAGCGGGGCATCTACTTCGCCGACGATCCCGCGTTCAAGGGAAAGCCGCGCGAGCTCACCGCCGACGATTTCGTCTACTCCTGGAAGCGCCTGCTCGACCCGCGCATGCGCGCGCCGTTCCTCTGGTACCTCGAAGGCAAGGTCGCCGGCGCGGAGGCGGTGCTCGCGAAGGCGAAGGAGGCGGGACGGCTCGACTACGACGCCCCGATGGAAGGGCTGAAGGCGATCGACCGCTACACGCTGCGGCTCGTGCTGAAGGAGCCCGACTACGTGATGCTCGGGTACATGACCCAGCAGCCGATGGCCGCGGTCGCGCGGGAGGTGATCGAAGCGTACGGCGACGTGTCGGGCTGGGCGATGGCCAATCCGGTCGGCACCGGCCCGTACCGCCTCGCACAGTGGCGTCGCGGCCAGAAGATCGTGCTCGAGGCGAATCCGCGCTATCGCGAGGAATACTTTCCCGAGAACGGCGAGCCGGGCGACCGCGAGCTCATCGCGGCGATGAAAGGCAAGCGGCTGCCGCAGGCGGGGCGCGTCGAGATCTCGATCATCGAGGAGTCGAACCCGCAGCTCCTTGCGTTCGATACCCGCGAGCTCGACTACATGAACGTGCCACCGGACCTCGTGACGAACGTACTCGATCCGGCGACGACGAAGCTGCGGCACCGCTACTCGATGGAGGGCGTGCGCCTCGCGCGCGTGATGCAGCCGTCGCTCGCGTACTGTTACTTCAACATGGATGACCCGGTCGTCGGCGGCTACACGCCCGACAGGATCGCGCTGCGGCGGGCGATCGTGATGGCGTTCAATACGCCCGATCTCGTCAACGTCTGGTATCAGGGCCAGGCGGTCCGGGCGACGCAGCCGATTCCGCCGCCGGTGCGCGGGCACAGCCCCGGCTTCGACGTGAACGTCAAATACGACCCGGCCACGGCGAAGGCGCTCCTCGACCACTTCGGCTACGTCGACAAGGACGGCGACGGCTGGCGTGACCTGCCCGACGGCAAGCCGCTCCAGCTGTCGATGGGCAGCGCGACGTCCGGCCGCAACCGGGAGCTCGACGAGCTCTGGACCAAGAGCCTGAAGGCAGTCGGCATCCGCATCGACTTCGTGAAGCAGAAGTGGCCCGACCTCCTCAAGATGGGGCGCGCCGCGAAGCTCCAGATGTGGCCGGTCGGCTGGATCACGACCTACGGCGAAGGCGACGCGTTCATGCAGCTGCTCTACAGCCCGAACATCGGGCAGTCGAACTACGCGCGCTTCGTGAACGCGGAGTACGACGAGCTGTACCGGCAATCGAAACGCATTCCCGACGGCCCGGAGCGCGATGCGCTCTATCGCAAGATGGCGAGTATCGTGGCCGCGTACAACCCCTGGGACCTCGGCGTCTACCGATGGGAGAACACGCTCGTGCGCCCGTGGGTGCTCGGGTACAAGAAGCACGTCTACTACGAGCACGCGTGGAAGTTCTACGATAAAAAATAGGTGGACCCGGCGCTCGCGAGAACGCGCGTTGCGCGTCGCCGCGCGCCGTACTTCGATGTTGCAGGCGCGCGACAGGCGGTCGCTTACGGGGCTGCGCGGCCGATGCGACCGATTGCCGCACCCGTCCGGGAGCGCTAGAATCGCAGCCGTGACACTCAACCGCTGACCTGCCCGCACCCATGACCGATTCGCACACCCTCTCCCTTGCGTCGTCCGCGTTCGCGGGCGCAGTGGGCGTGCGCTTCGACAGCGGAATGGCATTCGCAGGAATCGCGCGGCCGGACGGCCGCGGCATTTCGCAGTAAGTCGCCTGGCCGGTCACCCGCCAGGCAACAGGCGGGAACCGGCAGCAGCAAGAAACCCCGCCTGCCTTTGCAAGACGCCGCGATTGCGGCGCGCTCCGGCATTGCCGGATGGTCAATGGAAGGATCGGGTAGTCCCATGTCGACGCTGCCGCGCACCCTGAGACGCTCCCTCGGCGGTCTCTGGCGCAGCCCGGATTTCATGAAGCTGTGGACGTCGCTCACGGTGACGGCCTTCGGCTCGCAGATCACGAACCTCGCGCTGCCGCTGACGGCGGCGGTCATGCTGCACGCGACGCCGTGGCAGATGGGTGTCCTGGTGGCGCTCGAGACGCTGCCGTTCGCGCTCGTTTCGCTCCACGCCGGCGTCCTGATCGACCGCGTCCGCAAGCTGCCGATCATCATCGCCGCAGACATCGGCCGTGGCATCGCCTTGCTCGCGATCCCCATCGCCGCATGGCTCGGCGCGCTGTCGATCGAGATCCTGTTTGCCGTCGGCTTCGTCTGCGGCGTGCAGAACGTGGTGGGCGGCGCTGCGTACCAGGTCCTGCTCGCGCAGATCGCGGGCCGGCGGCGGTTGGTCGAGGCCAACGCGAAGGTGACGCTCGGCGAGACGTCGTCGGCGCTGATCGGCCCCGGCCTCGCCGGGGGCCTGATCCAGCTGATGACGGCGCCATTCGCGATCCTGCTCGACGCCTGCACGTTCTTCGCCTCCGCGTTGATGCTGCGCCGGATCCGCGCGCCCCAGGACGTGCCACACCCCGGTCCGAACGCGTCGGTCGGGACGGAGATCCACGAGGGCCTGAAGCTCGTCTGGAACAACGAGACGCTGCTCGCGCTCGCCTGGGTCGCCGGACTGTGGCAGATCCTGCACCACATGCAGGTCGCGGTGCTGATCCTGTTCGCCACGCGCGACCTCGGGCTCTCGCCGGGCGCGATCGGCATCACGTTCGCCTGCGGCGGCGTCGGATGCGTGTTCGCGGCGGGCTTCGCGGAGCGGCTGTCGGCGCGATTCGGCGTCGGTTCGGTGATCGTGCACGGGCTGTTCCTGACGGCGCTGGGCTGGCAGGCGTTCGGGCTCGTCTCCGGTTCGGCGCCGGCCGCGACGCTCGCGCTCGGGCTCGCGATGCTCGTATTCGACTTCGGCGCGGTCCTGTACGCGATCAACTACCTGTCGCTGCGGCAGGCGATCACGCCCGACCGGCTGCTCGGCCGGATGACGGCGACGATGCGGTTTCTCACCGTCGCGGCGGCACCGCTCGGCTCGCTCGCGGGCGGCGCGCTCGCGACGGCGATCGGCCTCCGCGCGACGCTGCTCACGGTGGGCGCGCTGGGGCTCGTGCTGACGGCCGCGGCGGTGTTCTGGTCGCCCGTGCGACGGCACCGGAAGCTGCCGGTCGTCGCGAGCGACTGATGCGCGCGCTGATGCCGACGGCCGGGGTCCTGCTCGCAGCGCTCGGCGCAGGCTGCGACTCGGCGTCGTCGATCGCCGCGCGCGCGGGCATCGCGGGCTTCGAGGCGAGGTGCGAAGCATCGTTGCCGGCGACGCGCATCGACGTCGTGACCGCGCCGGTCGTCTACGCGACCGATCGGACCCGGTCCTGGCGCGAGCTGACGGCCCTGGGCGGCGACACCGCGCCGACGCAGCGCGCGGTGGGGCTGACGACCGCCAAGCTCGGCGACAAGGTGTCGGTCGAGACCTCCGGCATCGAGGAAGAGAGCACGGGCCGCGTCTGCGTGCGACCCACGGTGCGCGTCGAGCTGTCGGCGACGCCGATGACCGTGTACATCGGCCGCGAGATCGCGGGTGATTCCTGCCGCGCCGCGGCGGCGCTCGAGCACGAGCGGAAGCACGTTGCCGTCTACCGCGAGGAGCTCGTGCACGTCGCCGCCGACGTGCGCGCGACGCTCAAGGCGGCCTATGGCAACCGCGTGTTCTACTACAAGAGCCGCTCCGAAGCGAAGCGCGCGACCGATGCCGCGATCAGCGTCGAGATCGGACCGCTGCTCGACCGCATGGCGGCACAGATCAAGGCGCGCCAGCGGGAAATCGATTCGCCGGAGGAGTACGCGCGCGTGTCCGCCGCGTGCGGAGGCATGATCGTCGAATGACGCGGCAGATCGAGGGCCGCGCTCGAACCCGAAGCCGACGGGTGGCAAGTCAGCCGCGTTGGCCGACGATCCGCTTCAAGCCGGCCGGATCGAGCAGCTTCACCGCACGACCCTGCACCTGGATCACCCCTTCCGCCTGGAATCGGGAGAAGAGGCGGCTGACAGTCTCGAGCTTGAGGCCGAGATAGCTCCCGATCTCCTCGCGCGTCATGCGCAGCACGTACTCCGTGGAGGAATAGCCGCGGCGACGGTAACGGTCGGCCAGGTCCAGGAGAAAAAGGGCGAGGCGCTCTTCGGCACGCATGCTTCCAAGCGCCAACATCACGTTCTGATCGCGCGCGATCTCCCTCGACATGATCCGGTGGACATTGCGTTGCAGCGCGGGCATGGTGCGTGCAAGATGCTCGATGCCGACGAACGGCAGGACGCATACTTCGGTATCTTCGAGCGCGATTGCCCCGGCGCGGTGGCGATCGGTGCCGATGCCGTCGAACCCGATGATTTCGCCGAGCATGTGATAACCCGTCGTCTGCTCACGACCGTCCTCCCCGAGCACGGCCGTCTTGAGCGAGCCGAACTGGATCGCATAGAGCGCGAAGAACGGGTCTCCCGCGCGATACAGGGTGTCATTCTTCCTGAGCTTGGTCCGGTGTGCGACCAGCGCGCCGAACTCCTTCAGCTCGTCGCCACTGAGTCCAACCGTCAGACAGAACTCGCGCATGCCGCACGTCGGGCAAAGGGTCCTGCCCCCGCGGAGCGCGATGACCGGCGCGAGCGACGCAACGCCGGTTCCCCTCATGATCGGGGCACCAGCGGATACCGGCGCCGGAGGGACCGGCTTCGCAACGTGCGCCACGGCGTTGACCGATTCGGAAGTGGATGCCGTTGATCAGGAACAGAGTCGATCCGCGCGCTTCGGTCGGTCGCGAAGGTACGCGATGTTGATTGCTACCCCTATCAACCGCATGGCTAAGCGGAGGAAACCGAGCCGACCCCCTGCCGGAGTCAGGGGAATCAGTCTTCCGGAGTCGCCCGGTCGCCTCCCATTGACAACTGCCGCGCACCTGCCAGAACCTGTTCCTCCACATCGCGGCCGTCGCGCGCGATGTGCAGCAATGCCACGAGCAGGAACCCCAGGGAGCCGCCGATCCAAAAGGCTGCCAGCAACCACCAACCGGAAACCATGGGCATCATTTCAGCTTGTCACGGCCGCACGCTCCTTGGGTTCAGGCTTCCGTCAGTGGGCGAATGGCTTTCCGTCGATCAGATCGGTCCGGGGCGTAGGCTAAACGCTAATGATTCGCTGCCACTTCGTCTGTCCGTTAACGGACCTATACGACGTCACCAGCGGCCCCTACGGCGTTACGCGTGACGGCAAGGCGCAATTTGCGACTTGGCCGTCGGGGCTTGTTCGAAGGAGGCGGTTGGACGCGGCATCACCCGGAAGCTCGCGGGATTGCATCGCCCGGGCCATTGCGCTGGCGGAACACCGCACCTATACTTTTTGCCCGGTGTAAGACGCGCACGTCGACACAATAGAGACGAGGATTCTCGAGCCTCCAAATCCGTTGTCGCGCAATGCCAACGCCAGCAACTCCTCGGCAGAACCTTCTGCTCGCCGCCCTGCCTCAAGCAGTCTACGAGCGACTGCTCCCGCACCTTGAACTGGTTCCGCTGCCACTCGGCGAGATCGTGTACACGTCGGGCAGCGAATTGCCATACCTGTATTTCCCGACCACCTGCATCATCTCGCTTGTCTACGTCATGGCGAATGGCGCGTCGGCAGAGATCGCCGTGGCAGGATTCGAAGGCTTGGTGGGCATTTCGGTGTTCCTGGGTGGGCACACCACGCCAAGCCAGGCAGTCGTCCAGAGCGAGGGTCATGCCTATCGGATCCGAGCCGACGTGGTCAGATATGAATTCGAGCAGGGCGGAACGCTTCAACATCTGCTGCTGCTCTACACGCAGGCCCTGACTTCGCAGATGGCGCAAACCGCGGTCTGCAATCGACATCATTCGCTGGATCAGCAGCTGTGTCGTTGGCTGTTGTTGAGTCTGGACCGACTGCACTCCGATGAGCTGACGATGACGCAGGAGTTGATCGCCAACATGCTCGGGGTGCGGCGGCAGGGCGTCGTGGAGGCGGCCGGCAAGCTGCAGAGTGGCGGCTTGATCGAGTATCGACGCGGCCGCATCAGGGTGCTCGATCGCCCGGGGCTGGAGGCGCGAGTTTGCGAGTGCTATGCGGTGGTGAAACGTGAGTACGACCGCTTGCTGCGCGGGTGAGGCGCGGGACGCGTCGTCCCCGCGACGGTGTCACTCCCGAAACTGGACAGCCAGCATTTCTCCTCGCGCGCACGTCTCGCCTCCCGCGCTCAGCGAGAGGGACACCTGCACCTTGCGTCCTTCGATGCCACGCAGCTGACCCCTGATGACGAGTTCCACGCCGATCGGCGTCGGGCGGAGAAAGTCCACTTTCAACGACGCCGTGACGAATCGCATGAACTCCCCATCGTCACCCATCACTCGGCCTGCCGCCCGATAGGCGAAGGCCGCCGCCGATGCCGTTCCATGACAATCCAGGAGGGACGCAACCATCCCCCCGAAGACATGGTCGGGCACTCCGCCGCTGAACTCGGGGCGCACCGTGAACCGCGCGATGGTCTCCTGACCGTCCCAGTAGCTCTTCAGGCGATGGCCGTGCGGGTTGCTCTTGCCGCATCCGTAACAGTGGCTGAACCTGTCCGGATAGCAGTCCTGGAATGCAGTTGGCACATGGAACTCCCGAGCCGCGGGTGTCGTCGGCGAATTCAATCGGTGAGGATCTGCTGCGTCGTGTTGTCGACGATGACGGGGCTCTCCATGTACACGACCTGCGGCGCGGCACCGTACTTCTCGGTGACGAAGGCCCGCCATGCATCGTTGTACAGGGCGTCAGCATCCGGCCGGGACTGCCAGAGATAGACGCCGCCGGCGGTCATGCCGTCCTCCGACAGCACGTAGTACTTTCGGATCAGCCCGGGCTGCGCCTGGTACCGCGGCGCGGTGCTCCGGAAGATGGCCTTGGCCTCATCGACCGTCAGGCGTTGCGGCAATCGGAACGTGGCGATGACGGTAATCATTCGGGTCTCCAATTCCGCCGCGTCCGGCGATGGCCCCATCCGGCCGTCGGCGAAGAGCGGCGCGCAACTCGTTGGAACTTCATAGTCTGCCAGAAATGCCGGCCGGCGATCCGGCGATAGCGGGATGAGGAAACGCTCGGGCTCCAGGTCGTACGCGGCACGCGCGGGCTCACGTTCCTCTATCTCAGACGGGCGCGTCCACCAAAACCGGACCTTCCGGCTTGTGTCCGCTGCGGAGCGCGACATCAGGCCGGCATCGGCCAAAACCGGCTATAGCGATCAGCACTCAAGCCGGACGTTTGCCGCCGACTGTGGCGCCGTCGGAATTTCTATCCCTATGCGTAACGTCGCTGAATCCTCAGGGAGCCGGACGCCGCTCGCGTCCACCGTCCGCTCATCTCAAGCCCGAAAGTCGGCAACGGGTCATGAAGCGCCTGTCGAGCGAAGGGCAGCGTGCGGCGAGGAGTGGTCATATCACTTTGTTCTTCAAAGCGGCCGCTCGCCGGCAACTGCCAACCAGGACCGCGCAATCGGGTACCTGGCGGAAACGCCCTGCAGCAAATCGCCTCTTTGCGCATTAGCGGCCTCAATGCGCAAGGACGCGAGGCGGACCATCCGTGAATGCCTATCGTATCCGGCTTCGATCACGTCCAGAGAACAGGCTTCTGTTCCGCGTACCACCCATCCACTTGCGCAGCGACGGTAGCCTCAATGCGGCTTCGCTTGATTTTCATTGTCGGCGTCAGGCAGCCATTCTCGACCGACCAGGGCTCGCGCGCCACCACCAGCATCTGCAGGCGCTCGTATGTCGCGAGGCTCTCGTTCACGTCGTGCAGCAGTTTGCCCAGTTCCGTTTCCACGCGCTCTCGCACGGTCGCATCCCCCAGTTGTGCTTGCAGGGACTCGGCGAGCACCACAATTGCATAGGGTGCACGTTGGCCGACACCTGACACCATCGCCAGTTCCACCATCGGGTGCGCATTCAGCACATGCTCGATCGGCGCAGGAGCCACGTATTTCCCCTTCGCGGTCTTGAACAGCTCTTTCACGCGTCCGGTGATTCGAAGCTGGCCGTCAGCGCGCCGCGTCCCCAGGTCGCCAGTGCGGAAGAATCCATCTTCGGTAAAGCTCGCGGCATCCAGGTGCGGGCGCTTGTAGTAGCCGACCATTTGCCCGGGCGACTTGATCAGCACTTCTCCGTCCTCGGCGATACTCACTTGAACTCCGGGATAGGGCACGCCGACATGGCCCTCGGCATGGATGTCGCCCGTCGTGCGATGCGAGTAGGAGAAGTCCTCGGTCATGCCGTAGCCTTCGAACATCTTGAGGCCCAGGCGCCGGTACCAATCGAGCAGCGCGGGCGGTATCGGTGCCGAACCGCTGCCCGCGATAAGCACCTGGTCGAGGCCAAGTCCCGTGAGCACTTTGCGTCCAACTTCCTGGGCGATGGCAGGGTTGTCCAACATGGCGTCGAGTTTCTGGGATGGCATCGTCGACAAGACGCCCTGCTGCAGCTTGAGCCAAAGGCGTGGCACGGAAAGGAACACCGTCGGGCGAGCACGCTTGAGGTCCTCGACAAAGGTCTCGAGTGACTCGCTGAAGTACACACGGCCGCCGCCCTGCAGCAGATGGCGGCATTCGACCGCCGCCCGTTCGTAGGCATGCGCCAGCGGCAGATGAGAAAGCGTGCGCCACTCCGCGCCGTTAGGTAGGCGGTCGCGCGGGTCATTGACGCGACACTCGGTGGCGTGCGTGATGCTGCCAAAGCTTTGCATCACGCCTTTGGGCTGCCCGGTCGAGCCCGAGGTATAGAGCAGCATCGCCAGGTCATTCGCGTTACGTTCGGGGCGGCCGTAGAGCGGCCCGGTACGTGCAACGACTGAAATCCAGGTCTCGAAGTCGGTCCGCGGCGCCAGCGGCAGCGCGATGCATGGCAAGTTGGCAGGCACGGCAGCCGCCTGCTTCTCCCAGGTATCGAGTTTGCCGACGAAGAGCAGGCTCGCCTCGCTGTGCTCGAGCACGTAGCGCACGTTCTCGGCACTTTCGGTGGGGAAGATTGCCACCGTGGTGCCACCCGCCATCCACACGGCCAACTCGACCATGAAACAATGGGCGCAGTTCTTGGAAAGCATGGCTATGCGTGCGCCGGGCTCAAAGCCACGACTGTTCAGGTGTTCGGCCATGCTGCGTGCCTCACCCAGCATTTGCCGCCAGGTGTACTCGACCACTCGGCCGCCGCCGATAGGCTGGACAAGGAACACCTCGTCGGGCTTCGCGACCTCGTAGTCATATACGTAGTCGAGAATCAGCTTGGAATTGGGCACGTTTCGTCCTCGGTGGGGCCACACAGACCACATGACCAAGTATTACAGGTTCATGCGCGGCCGCTGCGAAAGCCTCGACTCTACCCGCCCGGAGCCCGAACGGGTGGCGATGGGCACTGGCTTCACCGAGCATGGAAGGTCGAATCTAATAGCTGGCCCGGGCTCAGTCGGAGCGGCTTTCTTGCCCTCATAATCAACTTCGGCCGCCGCTGAGACGACCGGCGAATGCCTGGTTTCGAAGTGAACGTGCGGCCGGAGTGGGTCGGGCACGGCCGCCCAGTCCCCGGCGATGAGCGGCGGGTCTACGATCTGCAGCAGTCGTTTGCGCCAGCGTGACTGCTGTGCGGCAGTCAGCCGCCGCCCGCGTCGGAACGGCGGGGTCTCTGACCGGCCAAGTGCAGTCGTCGCGCTTGCCGGGTCGAGTGGCCGGAAAACACGGGAAGGAGCCGTGGACCGTCACTGGTCGTAATGGTGCTATCGACCCGTTGCAGCGGGCCGAATCGGTCATAGAAAACGATTGAAGCCGTCGTTCAAGTTGCGACAACGAGGCGCTTCAAACTTCCCAGATTTGGGTTCCGACATCAGAGGGCACGGATCGCACCTACCCGCAGGCCGCCACCAAGGGACCCACTGCCACCGAAAATCAACGCTTGATCCGTACCACCGACTGACCACACTCAGGCTCGCGCGATTGAAATCGCTATCCTTTGGGGGATATCCTAACGCCGGCAGTCGGGAGGGCTGGACGGATGAAGCGCTCACAGGTTTCCGGTATCGCACTTCGATTCGTGGGGGCCGTCCTCTTTCTAATCGGCGGCGCCGGCATCTTCGCAGCGATGCTGTCGTTCTCAGCACAGGCTCCGGTCATTGATGCCAACAACCCGGATGCACTGCGTGTCCAAGCTCTCATCGAAACTGGCCAAATCCTCGGGGTTTTCGTGCTCCTGGTCGGGGGCGCGGTGGTGACGCTTGTCGGGGTTTTGGTCTTTCGTTACGGGCGGCGGCACGTCATTGAGTTGGCATCCGGTTCAGATCATGCCCCCACGCGGCACGCCGTTCTCTACCTTAGAGATTTTGAAAGCGATCGCACCGCCGGATTCGGTCACGTGTCCATCACTTCCGAAGAAGAACAATTGATGAAGGCGCTTCGCCAGATTGGCACAACAATCGCCGTCGGCCGCCCTGGCGAAGCCCTCCCACGGATCGGCGCGCCCAGGATCTACTACAACGACAACGAGTGGCGTGATCGGGTCGGGGAGTTGATTAGGGCCTCACGACTTGTGGTGATTCGCACCGGTATTGGCGACGGCCTGCGGTGGGAGGTTGAACAAATTATCGGCAGCGTGCGTCCGGAGCAACTGCTCGTCGCTGTCGGTGACACAGCGTCACTTCGATCATTTCGCACCTGGACAGCATCCGTCGTGCGGTGGACCAGCACAGACGTAGACTTCAAAAGGTGCTTTGGCACGTCGATTCGAGGCTTTCTCATCTTTGACTTGCACTGGTCTCCAACGTGCATCCAGCTCAAGCGTGTATCTGTATTGCGATTGGGTCTGTTTCATTACCGAGAATTCCGATCGGCGTTGAACCCCATTCTTCAAAGGTTCGAATAGGGGCGCGAGACGTGGGGGCCGAGTCGCGATTGGTATTGGATTCGCGCTGCCCCCAAAGCTGCCGCCTCTCGCGATTCTTGCCTGCAAATGGCGAAGCTCATGACTGTAGGACAGAACACGACCCGGCGCTGGCCGGCCGCACGCACGTCCAACGCTACCGCTATTTAGATGTGCTGTCGCGAACGGCCGCTCACAGCATATTTTCGCGGCGACCACGAACGGCAGGGCTGGCCGAGACCGCCTGTTGATGAGACGCCACGTTTCGGGCGCAATCGCGGCATTGCTGCCGTTGGCAGCTCGAAGCCCAACGTCAGCAAGGGGTCGACACCGGTCTGATGCCGCGCCCCGAAGCGGACACAAGCCGGAATGTCCGCTCACGGCGAACACCGATGTCTCAGTGCGGCCAGAAGCGGCCATAAATGAATCTGCCCGTGAGCGGACCTTGCGAACCGGGTAGCGGCGTGCAGCACGGCAATTGTCGATTCGCTATGCCGAGCCTATAGTTCGCTCACAGCCAGCGTGAAGCCGAGGGGAGCGGATGGCGCGAGACCAACGCCGGCGATATGGCGAAGGCCGCGGCGGAGAAGGCGCAGGCTCTGAAGCGCAACCTAATCTCTCGATCACGAGACTGACGGCGCTGTGGCTTTGGAGCAATCCGGCTTTCTTGCAGCAGATGGAGGTCGCATCTTTTCGCCGGCCTGCGCAAGCCCGGTGTTGCGGAACAATAGAAGGCTTCACCTTTGAGCTACGCGGATGACAGCTTCTCGCAAGTAAACGGAGTGCTTCACATGAGGCCATTTCAAGTTGTTGCCGCCCTTGTTGCGCTGGGCGGATTCGCGGCCGCGCAAGGCGGAATCGCGGCCGCGATTTCCGGGCCCAACGATCGGCAGATCACCGATCCCAAGTCCGTCGTTTCAATCAGCAATCCTCATGCAAGGCCGGTGGCTGTCGACGACCTCTTCGTTACGCGTCTCATCGATGGCGCCGCGCTGTCGCCGGACGGCACCGAGGTGGCCGTAACCACAAACATCGCTGGCCGCACCAATCTTTGGAAAGTCTCGAGCGGTGGGTCCTGGCCGGTACAGCTCGTAAATTCGGATGACCGGCAGACGGAGCCGATGTGGTCTCCTGACAGCCGCTGGATCGCCTATTCGCAGGACAAAGGGGGGAACGAGCTTTGGGATATTTACATCGTCTCGCGCGACGGCGGGTCACCTGCGAACTTGACCAATACGCCCGACATCCGCGAGCAACATCCAGTGTGGTCGCATGATGGCAAGCTCATCGCCTGTGCCTATAAGCGCAAGGAGGCGCCTTCCTACGACTTGGCTGTCATCGACGTAGGCACGCACCAGCTCAGAAAGCTGACCGAAGAAAAGGATCCGCAACAGAACTGGGATGTAATCGCCTTTAGCCCGGACAACAAGACCCTGTATGCCAACCGTACGAACGTCGGCTTCGATGCAGGCGATGTGTACGCAGTAGATGTTGCGAGCGGCCGGCAAACGAACCTCACGCCGCATGAGGGCAAGCAACTAAACGTTGGCACCGATGTGTCGCCAAACGGAAAAGCAATACTGATAACCAGCGACCAGAAGGGTGGCTATCGGAACGCGGCAGTGCTCGACGTGTCCACGAAAAAACTGATCTGGATAACGGACACGCAATGGGAGGTTACGAGCGGCGCGTTTTCGCCGGATGGCCAGCACTTCACTTACGCCATCAATGCGGATGGACGCAGTACGCTGTACTTGGCACGTCGCCCGGGATTACAGCCAACCATGTTGGAGCTCCCGCCGGGGGTCAACACAGTTCTGAGCCCACAGCATTTCTCGCCAGACGGGCACCAGATATTGCTACAACATGAAGCTATGAATGCGCCGAATGACCTGTGGATCTTTGATACCGGCACAAACCGTGCACGGCAGCTTACTCGCATGGCCGTGGCCGGGCTCACGCCGCAGACGATTCCTCCTTCGGAGATAGTGCATTACAAGAGCTTCGACGGGAAGATCATTACCGCTCTCCTTCGGGTGCCGTTCAACCTGAAGCGCGACGGCAGCCATCCCGCTATCATTTTTCCACACGGCGGTCCCACGGGGCAGACCGTCGATTATTGGAGCCGTTGGTCAAACGCATTGGTGACGCGCGGATACCTCGTGCTTATGCCCAATCCGCGAGGCTCCACTGGATACGGAATGGATTTCCAACGTGCCAACTACCAGGACCTGGGCGGAGGCGATCTCAAAGATGAGATGTACGGCCTGGAATGGCTTCTTGGCACCGGTTATGTCGATCCGACCAGGGTGGGCGTCCTCGGCGGCTCCTACGGCGGATTCATGACCCTGATGCTCGCCGCAAAAGAGCCTTCCAAGTTCGCCGCCGCCGTGGACCTGTTCGGGCCACTCGATTGGTATTCCATGCTAAAGAACGCCGACCCTGTGCTGGGCCAGTACGTGCGCAATCTGTTGGGTGACCCTGATAGAGATCGGAAAGTCTACGAAGACACTGCTCCGATCAAGTACGTCAAAGGCATTCAAGCACCACTGCTGGTCCTGCAGGGGGAAAACGACCCGCGCGTACCCAAGGAAGAGACGGAGCAACTGATTGAAATCCTGAAGAAGCAAGGGAAAGTCATAGAGGTTGTCTATTATCCGGACGAGGGCCACGGGTTCGACAAGCTCGAGCACCAGATAGACGCGGCGCGCCGCATCGTGGCGTGGTTCGACAAGTATCTGAAAAAGGCAGCTGTACCCGAGGGGGGTAAGTGAACTGGTTCGTCCTGAATGACTCCTCTGCGTCGATTCAAACTTCCGCTTGGGGTCGGGTCCCGTAGTTGGCGAACGGCAGCTTTAGGACCGCGAGACCTGAAGGGCTGTTGCAAAACTCCCTTGAATGTGCGCGCCCCGCGGCTATGCTCAAGGGGCAGGATTCGCCCCATTGTTTGCAGGGATGCGCGCCAGTTGACGACCGTCAACGGCCGAGCCAACCCGGATGCTATATGTACGAGATGTACCGGGCAACACGAGCGACTACGGGAGTTCCTGTCGGCCCCGCGAAACCGGGACCCAGCGCGAGCCGAGGTGTCTACTGTCGGCGACATAGCTGGTTGTTGTGGATGGCCCTCGCAGTCCTTTCCGCCATTGCCGACGCCCGGATCAGCCGAGCGAGAGCCTGTACGCCACTGAACCTGCCGATCGAGCGAATCGGCCCACCGCCGACGCAATACCTGGAGTTCTGCGAGCTGCACGCAGGTCAGTGCGATCTGAGCGGACCCTCTGTCGTCGAGTGGACTGGGGACGTGAGCAAGATCGTGTCGCAAGTGAATCGCAGCGTCAACGCGGAGGTTCGGTTCGTGCCCGATCAGGAGTGGCAGGGTCGGGAAGAGTTCTGGAGCCTGCTATTGCGCGGCTGTGGCGACTGCGAGGACTTCGCTCTGGAAAAGCGACGCAGACTGGTGGAGTCTGGTTTGCCGCGCGGCGCGATGACGATGGCTATCGTCTATCATCGGACCGAGTGGTTCGGGCACGTCGTCCTGCTGATCGAGACGAGCGCCGGCACGTTTGCGCTCGACAATCTTCGCGACGATGTGCGCTGCTGGGACGAGGTCCCGTACAACTACGAAACGCGTGAGCGTCCCGACGGGCTGTGGACACGCTTCGATCAGACGGACTGGAAGTGGAAGTGATCGCGCTTGCCAGTGCGTAGTCTCTTGCTCCGCCTTCCGGGGCGGTAAAGACCGCTTTAGGGAAGATGGGACGACCGTTCAGGGTCGTCTTCTGCCAAATGAGGGCGTCGGCCATCCGACGGCACCCGGCCCGTTGCAGACATTGCGCTGCGCAAAGAGCAGACGTTAAGCTTGCGGCAACGAGAGGAACGCAACAAAGCCGTTGGAGCGCAGTCGAATGCGCGGGCCCGGCGCGCCGGCGTTGACGGGCAGGGTAAGACCGCGAAGATCGGCCGGCCGTATGAATGCCCGAATGTTTGATGCGCGCTCGCTCAACCCTGCCCTTGGGAAAGACACTCGTACGTGAAGTCGAATAGCGTACTCCCCTCCACGCTTGAACCGTGGGCAGATGCGTGCCGCGGTGGATCGTGCAATGGGGACACCGAAAACAGGGATCGGCACCGCATGCGTCGACGCGCGTTGTTCGTTGTGGGCTTGATCGCCGCCTGCGCGAGTTCGCCGGCGCTCGCGGCGGCTGGGGCAGCAGATTTCATGCCCTGGTGGGGCTGGCCGCTGGCCCTCTTTGTCGTGTGCTTCGTCCTCGGCATCGTGGCCGTTCCCGCGGGCGTAGGCGGCGGCGTGTTGTTCGTGCCCATCGTCGGCGGCCTTTTCCCCTTCCACCTGGATTTCATCCGCGGTGGCGGATTGCTGGTTGCCTTGGCCAGTGCGCTGGCAGCGAGCCCCGGCCTCCTCCGCATTGGTCTCGCCAGTCTGCGCCTCGCGCTGCCGGTATCGCTTCTGGTCGCAGCAAGCCAGATCGCGGGCGCCATGCTCGGCCTGGTGTTGCCCTCCTCGATCGTGCAGACAACGCTTGGCGTGCTGATCCTTGGCATCGTCGCTCTCATGTGGAGGGCGAAGAAGTCCGACATCCCGCGTGTTCCGATCGCCGACACCCTGTCCGTGGCACTGGGCATATGCGGCATCTTTCATGACACGGCCCGGGGCCGCGATATCGAATGGCAGGTACACCGGACCCCGGCCGCTCTGGGAATCTTCGTTGTGATCGGCGTGCTGGCCGGCATGTTCGGTCTTGGCGCCGGCTGGGCCAATGTTCCGGCGCTGAATCTGCTGATGGGAGTTCCGCTCAAGGTTGCAGCCGGCACCAGCAGTCTCGTGCTGTCGATGACGTCATCCGCCGCCTGGGTCTACATCAATCAGGGCGCGGTCCTGCCGATCGTCGTCGCGCCGTCGGTCATCGGAATGATATTGGGCGCGAGGATCGGGGCGCGGTTGCTTCACGTCGTGAAAGCATCCGCAATACGCCGCCTGGTGATCGGTCTGCTCTTGGTCGCCGGGGTCCGGGCCCTGCTCAAGGGATTTGGGATCTAAGACGAGGGTTCAGAACGCATGGATACTTCATCCAGGTATGCCTCCCCCGAGGCGCTCAGATACGCCAAGGTCCTCGATGTCGGCGTGAAGGTCGGCCTTGTGCTGCTGGTGCTGAGCTTTGCGGCCTACATGACGGGCACATTGCCGCCGCACATTCCTTTCGACGAGCTGCCCAAGTACTGGGGACTTCCCGTGAAGGAATTCGTCAAGGCCACCCAAACGCCGACCGGTTGGGGATGGCTCGGCCATGTCGCCGAGGGCGATCTCTTGAACCTCGTGGCGATTGCGTACCTGGCCGGCCTCTCCGCGATCTGTTCGTTGGCGGTGTTGCCGATCTTCGCGCGGCGTGGAGAACGATGGCATCTTGTCATCCTGGTGCTGCAAATCGCCGTGCTGATTCTCGCGGCATCCGGCGTCCTGACCGCCGGACCGTGACCCTGCGAGTGCCGATGATGCTGAAGGCGTTCAACCCGATACTCCTCGCCACCGAAGGGACGGAATTCGACAGTGGCGCCGAACGCGTGGCGATCGACCTTGCCGCCCAATTGAAGCTGCCGCTGTACGCGGTCAGGCCCGTGGTAAGCAATCCCGAATTCGAGGTCGTCGCTCCGCAACTTGCCGAGAAGGCGGAAGCAGACGCGGTGAAGGATCTGGAAAGGCTCCGCCGGGCGGCCGGGGCACGCGGAGTCGAACTGGTGGGATCCGTCCGGCCGGGCGAGATGCCGTTCCAGGAAATCGTGGCCGAAGCGCGCGAACGAGGGGCCGACCTGATCGTCCTGCGTCGCCGCGGCAAGCGCGGCTTTGTCGCCAACCTCCTGGTCGGCGCGATGGTGCACACCGTCATCGGGCACGCGCCGTGCGATGTCATGATCGTTCCGCGCGCGGCGCAACTGTGGTCGCGCCGCATCCTGCTCGCCACCGACGGCTCGTCGCACAGTCAACGCGCGACCGACGCGGCGGCCTCCCTGGCGGTGCGCTGTCGATTGCCCGTGACCGTCGTGTCGGCGCATTCCCAAGGCGACAACGACACCGCGAACGCGGTCGTGGAGCGCGCGGTGGCGGCCCTGCAAGGCATGGGGGTGCAGGTTACGGGCTGCATCGCGGCCGGCAAGCCGCATGAGGCGATATTGCGCGTCGGGCGCGAGGCCGGCGCAGACCTGATCGTGCTTGGCCGCCGCGGCCTCGGCGGGGTCGAGCGGATCCTGCTCGGAAGTACGTCGGAGCGTGTGGCGGGTTACGCCGACTGCCCGGTGCTGATCGTCCGGGGATGACATGTCCTAGCCGGAATTCGACCTGACGGGACGTTGTTCGAGTAAGTTGAAACGCCATGCGGTGCAATAGCCGAGATCGACCCTTGCTGTCGTTGAGTTTCACGCTGCCAGCGCCAGCGACGTCCTCGAGACTCTTTCTCGTCGCTGACTCGACTTCGCGATAACGACTTGTCGGCGACCGCCGTGTCGCCCGACGCCTCCGGACGCCGCCGAACCCGGACGCGCGATCAAGTTTGACGGATTTGCGGTATGCACCGCGAGGCCCGTTCTTGCGATCAAGGACGCGCGATCAATTCTCGCCGACGCGCAGACGGGCGGACGAGAGCGTGCGATCCGCATACTGGCGGCGTTCGCCAATCGAGGCGATCCACACAACTTCCAGGAGATCATCATGCAAAGACCGGAAACCTCCTCGGCTGCCCGCGAGCTGCCGCCTGCACAACCCGACTTTGCCGCCATCGAGGCGAAGCAACGGGCCGCGCCGGCGACCGGCTCCGACCCATCCGTCAGGCGAGATCGTTTCATCAGGAAATCGAGCGTCATATTGGGATTGGCGCTTGTAGCGGCCTTCGCCCCCACGGCGCATGCAGCGGGCGAGGGAGTGTTCATCAACACGGGCGACGTGAAATGGGGCGACGCCCCTCCCGTGCTGCCCAAGGGGGCGAAGGTCGCAGTGCTGAACGGCGATCCCTTCAAGCCTGGGCAGTACACGCTGCGCCTGTTGCTCCCAGCGAACTACAAGCTCCCGCCGCACTGGCACACGCTGAACGAGAATCTGACGATTGTCTCGGGAACGTTTTACGTCGGAATGGGTGACAAGGCCTTCACCAAGGATGCCCACGAGGTGAAGACAGGCGGCTACCACTATCTGCCGGCGAAGCAGCACCACTACGCGTTCACGAAGTCCACGACGGTGGTACAGGTGAGCGGCGAGGGTCCGTTCGACATCAACTATATCGATCCGAAGGACAACCCGGCGGGCGCGGAATAGCCGGCCGCACGTCCGGGCGCGCCGAGGTCGTCGCGATCGACAGCGGGCCGGACCGGTGTGCTGCCGGCCGATGACGCGCGGGCCATGGCGCGCACGCCGTTGGCTCTGACCTTGCCTCGAATTGACGCACACTAGGAAGTCCACTTCGATGAATTTTCAACTTCCGCGATGGAGCACCCGATAGGTCCGCTGAGGGTCCGAAAGCGCCCAGTTCGATCCCGCGCCGGCAACGACTGGAATCCGTCTCTTGCTGACATTCAACCGGGGTCCTTGACCGGAAGGTCATGGCCGGTCAGCGACCTTCAAGTCTGAACGCGACAGGTTTGATCGTCGAAGGTCGCAGTACGACCCGTTGCAGCCTGTCGCGCCGGGAGTTGCCTGACCGATTTCGCCCTGCTGCCTGTCGCGTCGTGAGACAGGTCATCCTCGGCCGTCGCCGCACGACCACAGCGATCGTCAATCGGAAAGCGTTGCATTAAGCCCCGAGTTGCGGCGAGACTTCAGCGGCGTCGTCTAAACGAGGAAATGATGAAACCTCTGCTGCGCTGGATCGGCATAGCCCTCGGAGGCTTGGTTGGGTTGGGGATCGTTGGGTACGGCGTCTTGTACGTTCTCTCCGAGCGCGTGCTGCGACGCACCTACGAGGTGCCTGCCATTTCCTTGACGATCCCGACCGACCCCGCGTCAATCGCGGAAGGGCGCCGACTGGCGACCATCCGTGGCTGCTTCGCCGATTGCCATGGCAAGCAGGGCGAGGGAAAGGTCATGTTCGACCAACCGATGATCGCGCGTGTCGTCGCCCCCAATCTTACGGCGGCTGTCCACAAATATAGCGATGCAGAACTCGTCGCCATCATCAGGAATGGTGTGCGGCCTGGGGGCCGCAGCCTGCTGATAATGCCGTCCGATGCATTCGTGGGGCTGACCGACGAGGACTTGGGCCGCATCTTCGCGTTTTTGAAGAGCCTGCCGGCGGTCGAGGGACCCGGTCCAAGCATCTCGGTGGGTCCGCTCGGGCGCGTTGGCCTCGCCACCGGCAAATTCAAGCTGGCGGCGCAGCTCATCGCCGAAACCGTCCCACCTCCGGAGGCGCCTAACGAAGAGGCTGCGTACGGACGGTACCTCGCTCGGACCATCTGTGCTGAGTGCCACGGGACGGCACTACGCGGCGATTCCAATCCCGATTTCACGAGTCCGGATCTGCGCGTAGTCGCAGCCTATTCACCCGACGCATTCGCCCAACTCTTACGAACGGGGGTCGCGATTGGGGGAAGAACCGTTGGTGTGATGAGCGCACAGGCGCAAAATAATCTTTCGTACCTCACTGATGTGGAGATCGCAGCCCTATACCGCTATCTGCATTCCCTGCCCGAGGCTACCCACAACTGAATTCGCGGGCGGGAAGTCGGGAGCGATGGCATTGAAGACTTCAAGTACGAGTCCATATGACGCCGAAGGTTAATCATGACCCGTCGCATCCTCGACGAATCCCACATCCATCCTGCGATCCGCAAGAAGATTCAAGACAGCCACCGCGACATCGTCGAGGAGGTGCAGGCCGCGATTGCAGCCAACCGTGTCGTCGTGGTCGGGATGAAGCAGAACCCGCATCCAAAGAAGGCACGCCGCGCGCTTGACGCGGTGGGCATACCCTACGCGTACCTCGAGTACGGCAGCTACCTCGGGAACTGGCGACGGCGGAATGCTCTGAAGATGTGGACGGGGTGGCCTACGTTTCCCATGGTGTTCGTCAACGGAGTGCTGGTCGGTGGTGCTCGTGAGTTGCAGTCCCTGATCGACAGCGGAGAGCTACGGCAGATGTTGACGGGCAGGGTGTAGCTTCATCTCGGTCCGAACCGTCTTCGCCCTTCGCTGCGGCTGCAGGGACACCGCCGGTGGGCCACGAACGGTCGAGGGTGGCAGCGTTGGACCCAGTGGCGGATACCGCACCCGCGCGAGGCAGACCGACGTGACGCTGGTGGACATCATCGGTCTGCTGGCACTCGTGGCGCTGGGCTGGTTCGTGTGGGACAGCCTCAGAGTTCGAGAGATTGCCAACCAAGCCATGCGTTCGACCTGCAAGGCCGAGGGACTGCTGTTTCTCGATGATACGGTGGCGCTCCGGTCGCTGCGGCCGAGCCGCAACGACGACGGGCGCCTCAAACTGCGCCGCGTCTACGGGTTTGAGTTCAGCGACACCGGCCACAATCGTCGCAGGGGCAGCGTCGTCATGGTGGGCGACACCGTTTCCATCGTGGACATTGGCGTGCTTCTGACAGGTGAAGCGCTTCACTGACGAGCGTCCCCACCTGCCAAAGCAAAGCCCCACGATTATCGCGGGGCTTCGCAGGTTCGACACATCGCATTTCGTCGCGTCACCGCAACGTGTGCCGCCAGTTGGTGGCCGGCTTCGGGGACATCATGTAGTGGGCGTCATCGATAAAAGCACCCCCGTCGTGATTGCCTACAACATCGGTGCGACCTCGCGGCTGCGAACTGGGGGAGCATCCGGCTGCGAGGCACTGTCCTCGCGAACACCGATACCCACGACTGCTGCCCTACCCGCGAGCACCGATCCAGAAAGCATCACTTCTGATCTCAGGCTACGCCGCGCCGGGAAGAGTTTCAAGCCGTACGTACAAAATGTTCCAGTTGTAGTGAACGAAATCAGGGCGGCGTTCGCGTGGCCATTGACGCGTCCGCTCGATCTACCCAGCTCGATCGGATGACGGCTGCCGCGATCTGATTCTGGCGGTCAGATCGAATCTCGGCTAAGACAGACGATCCACGGATGCAGCCGGCTGGCCGGATCCGGCGTCAGCGCCGATCCAGCGCGATGTCCGCCATGCCCTCCGTGGCGAGCACGTCGAGGCTCTTCCGGAGCTGCTCGTTCGACAGCGATTCGGGCACCATGAGCACCGCCTCGACCTTGAACCTGTTCTCCGTCGGCGTGTCGCCCTCGACGATCTCGGTTCCCAGCTCGTGGATGCTGATGCCGCGCTCCGCGAGGCCGGTCGAGAGCTCGCGCACGATACCCGGTCGATCCGGCGCCGAGAGCTCGAGGTGGACGATGCGCCGGCCGGCGGGCGCCGGCGGCGCCTCGCTCTTGGCCAGGACGATGCTGATGCCCGACGACTCCAGGCCGCGCAGCGCGTCGGCGAGGCGCTCGGCGTTCTCGGTCGGCACCTCGAAATGCACCATCCCCGCAAATTGCCCGGCGAGGCTCGCCATTCGGCTGCCGGCCCAGTTCGCACCGAAGCCGCGCGCGCGCTCCGACAGCAGGCGGACGATACCGGGTCGATCGGGCGCGATCGCGGTCACGATCAGCGAAGCGGTGTCCGGCGCCTCGTCGCTCAGCGACACGCTCTTGCGGATCATCGGCGCGCGCGTCGCGAAGCGCTCGTCCTGCGGACGCGCCGGCAACGTGCCGTGCTGCGCCGCGTAGCGGACGACGTCCTTGAGGAGCTTCAATCCCATCGGCGCCAGCGCGCGCTCCCAAAGCTCGCGCGCCGTCTCTCCCTTGGCCACGAAGCACCAGTCCTGCGCGGCGATGGCGCCCGCGTCCCAGCCGTCGGAGAGGTGATAGACCGATCCGCCGGCGATCGGGTCTCCTTCCATGATCGTCCACTCGACCGCCGCGATCCCCCGGTGCCGGGGGAGCAGCGACGGGTGATACCCGATGCCGCCGAGGCGGGAACGCGCAAGCGCCTCGTCGCTCACCCGCGCGTGCGTATGCGCCGCGACGATGAGGTCCGTGCCGTCCGGTATCGCATCCCCGGGGACGATCTTCGGATTCGCGAGCACGTGGACCGGCACGCCCGCGTTGCGCGCCGCGACGGCGAGGCGATCGTCCGCGGCGGGCGCCACCACTGCCGCGATGGCGGCGCTGTCGGCTCGCAGGGCCTCGAAGACCATCGCGCCGAAATAGCGCGATCCCACCAGCGTGCATTTCACTCGGCACCTCGCCTTGTTCGATGTCGTGACTTCGGAAGTCCGCATGTTGCAGACGCGATTATCGCCGATCGGCGATGCCTCCGGTCAGACCGTCGATGCGCTTTTCTCAGCTCGGCGTATGCGCGAACGCGTACTCGCCGAGCGGCCGCTCGCCGGCCTCGTCCACCGCGACGAGCCGGACGCGGAACCTGTGGGCCGGCAGCTTCCTGAGCTCCGCGGCCGAGGGCAAAGTGAGCACCTCGCCGGCATCCGGATCGAAAGGCACGTCCTCCGCCCGCCAATGCTGCAAGCGGCCGTCGCCCAGGTCGAGGCTCTGCAACGCATCCACGCGCGTCACGCCCGCGAGCGGTACCTGCATGCGGCCGACCACCGCGTCGTCGTCCGCGCGGATCGTGCACGCCACGCGCTCGCCCGGCGCCACGCGATATTCGCGGACGCGCATGCCCTGCCGCTTCATGTGCTCGAGGAAGGGTTGCGTGATCATCGCTCGCACCGCGCCGTTGCGCACCGCCGCGCCTATTCCGAAGGCCAGGGCGGCGAGCTCATCGAGCCGCTCCGTGCAGTAAGCGCAGCCGAAGATGTGTTCCTCGATCGGTGCTTCCGCCGCCGCCGGCAGCTCGCCGAGCCAGTAGGCGACAAGCGCCTCGAGTTCGATCGGCTTTGCGCAACGTGCACCCGTCATGTCGCCTCCCCGCCCATGCACTCGCGCAGGCGCGCGAGCGCGCGGTGGCGGATGACGCGCACGTTGCCGGGCGAAAGGCTCAGTTCCTTCGCCACCTCGTCGCCCGATTTGTCGGCGAAGAACGTCAGCGCCACCACCGTGCGATCGCGTTCGGCGAGGGCCTGCAGGCACGCGGCGAGCTTGTCAGCGTCGAGCGCCCGTGGCTCGGGCGTCTCGACTGCCTCCGCAGTGTCGCCGTAGGTCTCGAGCAGCGTTTCGCGGCGCCAGGTGCCGCGCCGGATCTCCAGCACCACCATGCGACACACGCCCAGCACGAACGAAACGATCCGCTCCGGCTCGCGCAGCTTGCCCGCGCGCAGCCGCTCGAGCGTCATGAGGAGCACCTGCTGCATGAGGTCGTGCGCCGCATGCGGGTCGCGCAGGTGACGCAGGCCGTAGAGGCGCACGCGCGGCGCAAGCCGCCGGTAAAGCTCTGTTTCAGCGGCAGAATCGATCCCCGCGCCGGCGGCGGCAATGCGGCGCGCGAGCGCGGCATCCTCGAGGGTTGCGACGTCCTGGGGCACGCGCGGAGCATAACGACCATTTGCACGGATGTGTAACGCCGCGGCGATTCGTTACACCACCGGGGGTACCCCAACCACGGAGGAGCCCATGATCACCAACGCAGCCAGCGGCACGAACGTCCACGAGGTCGCTCCGGGCATCTACCGGATCAACACGCCGGTGGACCTTCCCGGCGGCCCCGGCTTCAACTTCAATCAGTACCTGGTCGCCGACGCCGAGCCGCTCGTCTTTCACACCGGCCCGCGCCGCATGTACCCGCTCGTCGCCGAGGCGATCGGCAAGGTGCTGCCGCTGGAGAGGATTCGCTACGTCGCCTTCTCGCACGTCGAAGCCGACGAATGCGGCGCGCTGAACGACTTCCTCGCCGCCGCGCCGGGCGCGGTCCCGGTCTGCGGCCAGCTCGCCGCCATGGTGTCCGTGAACGACCTCGCCGACCGCCCTGCCCGGGCCCTCGCCGACGGCGAAGTCCTGAAGACCGGCAAGCACGCGCTGCGCTGGTTCGACGCCCCGCACGTGCCGCACGGCTGGGAATGCGGCTTCATGATGGAAACCGAGACGCGCACGCTGCTTTGCGGCGACCTCTTCACGCAGGGGGGCAGCGGCGCGACGCCGATCACCGAGTCCGACATCCTCGGGCCGAGCGAAGCGTTCCGCGCCCCGATGGACTACTACGCGCATGCCCCGCACACCGGCGCGGTCCTGGAGCGCCTGGCTTGCGAGCAGCCGCAGGTGCTGGCGTGCATGCACGGCAGCGCCTGGCGGGGAGATGGGGCGGGTTTGCTTCGCGCCCTCGCGAAGGCCCTTGGCGCGAGGCCGTTGGCTGCCGCAGCCTGAGCGGGGCGAAGGGCGGCGCCGGAGGTCGGGCTCCTCCGCCGTCCGCTGCGCTTCCGAAGGCGGATGCCTCAGGTCCCGCTAGCCAACGATATCGCGTTTCTTCTGCTCGAACTCGTCTTTCCCGATCTCGCCTCGCGCGTAGCGCTCCTTCAGAATATCGAGCGCACTTTTCTCGCGAGTGCCTTGGCCTGTCCGGCGGAAGACATAGATCGCGGCGACGATCAGCACAACCGGGAGCACCCACCACAGCAGCATCGCGGCACCGCCGCCGAACATCCATCCGCCATGATCGAATCCATACATCGCCCTGTTCCCTCTCTCAATTACGGCGAGGCTCCGAGCACGTCGGCCTACCGACTCCGACGTGGCCTCATGTTGCGAGGGCGTCGCAGACCCTTTGAAGGCGCGCCCGCACTTCCTTGCCGAGTTCGTGCATTTCGGGTTTGTCCACCAGCCGCAGCACAGCCTCCGGGTCCATGAATGCGACGGTCACCGTACCATCCTCCTCTTCCCGCACGACGACATTGCACGGCAGCAATAGACCGATGTCCGGATCAAACGCGATCGCGCGATGTGCGAGTGGCGGATTGCACGCGCCGAGGATCCGATACGGTCGAAGCTCGACGTTGAGCTTGGCCTTCATCGTCGCCTTGACATCGATGTCCGTGAGCACGCCGAAGCCTTCCTTCTCCAAGGCTTCGCGCACTTTTGCGATTGCGTCCGGGAAGGGAATTTGGAGCGGGGTGCTGAATCCGTACATAGGGTTGCTTCCTTTTCTCGCCCTGAGACTCAGAACGACATCACGACGACAATAAAGTTCTATTCCGGACCGGAACTCGGACCACCGCAGAATATGACTCAAATCAAAAACACGATCCGGCCATTCACCGGCGGCACGGCTGTGGCGCTCACAGACCGGGGTGACCTGGGTCAGTCACGGGCGGCGATGCGCCATGGGGCGTTGTCCGCTGCATCGTCGGCTGCGCTAACATCCGGGGCATGCCGATGGTACCGGACGCACAGCGTACGACGACGAAGCCGGCCCGCTCACCGAATCTTGGCTGGAACCTCGTTTTCGCCTGTTGGCTCATCGCAGCATCCTCCACGCTCGGTGCGCTCTTCTTCAGCGAAGTGATGGGCCTGCCGCCTTGTGTGCTGTGCTGGTACCAGCGCATATTCATGTTCCCGCTCGCACTGTTGCTGCCGGTCGGACTATTCCCGTTTGACCCCCGGATCGTGCGCTACGCGCTGCCGCTGACGGTAATCGGCTGGTCCATTGCTTTCTTTCATGTGCTGCTCACCTATGGGCTGATTCCCGACAGCATCAAGCCGTGCGTGCAGGGCGTGCCGTGCGCACAGAACCAGATCGAATGGTTCGGTTTCGTGAGCATTCCGCTGCTATCGCTCGCCGCCTTTTCCGTTATCAACGCGCTGCTCCTCGTGGCGCACTACAGGATCCCGAAATGAACCGAAAACCTCTTTTCATCACCGCTGCCATCGTACTGGTGGCGGCGTTCATCGCCGCCGCACTCGTCTACCAGAGCCGGAGGGCCGACTCGGCGCAGAACCTCGCGCGGCAGGCGCTTCTCGTTCGCGACTATGCTCCGGTCGAGGGACCGCCGGAGGCCAAGGTCAACATCGTCGAGTTTCTCGATCCGGCGTGCGATACCTGCCGCAGTTTCTATCCGTTCGTGAAGCGGATGATGGCCGCCAACCCTGGCAAGATCCGGGTGACGATCCGTTACGCTCCGTTCCACAACAACTCGGACTACGTCGTGAAGGTAATCGAGGCCGCGCGAAAGCAGGGCAAGTGGCAGGAGACGCTGGAGGCGGTGTTCGCCGCGCAGCCCAACTGGGCGCCGAATCATTCGCCGCAGCCCGATTTGGTCTGGACCTATCTCACCGGCCTGGGGCTCGACCTCGAGCGCGTCCGACATGACATGGACGCGCCGGACATCGCGCAGAATCTCGCGCAGGACATCGCCGATGCGAAGGCGCTGCACGTTACCCAGACGCCGGAGTTCTTCGTTAACGGCAAACCGATGCCGAGCTTCGGCTACGACGAGCTCACGGCGCTCGTCGATGGCGCGCTTGCGCAGGCGTACCGTTAGCCGTCCGATGGCCGACACGCGACTCGACCTATAGGGTCAAAGCGTCTCGGCGGCCGAATTCCCGGCTTGGTCGTCGTGCGCAGCGGCCGAAGTCGCGCGCGGGGCGTCCATGTTGGCCGGGGGGTTACGCGGCACCCTCAGCTACGCGGCGGTTCGACGCGCTGGCGGCAGTGCCCGAACTCCCGATGGCGTGCGTTGTCGAAATTGTGAAGGTGCGCGCAAGGCGATAACAGGTGGGGTGCGCGTGCCGCGCGCGTAGCGCATTGTCGGCGCACGCGCAATGCAAACACGACAAATGGAGGTGAGACGATGATCGACTTACGAATTGGGATGACGCTTGCGCTGGGCGTCATGGTCAGCGCGGTCGGTGTTGCACATGCCACTACGGCTCCTGCGGCCAACGTCAACGCGCAGTTCAACCAGTGCAGCTCCCTGCCGCTCAGCCAGCGCCCGATCTGCCGAACGGAAGCCATCGCACGCACCGAGGCGGCCAGCGGTCAGCAGATCGCCCCTGACAAGCGCGCGGCGCGAGCCCGGGCCGAGGCGCGGTACGAGGCGGCGGTGGCCGACTGCAGTCGGCTGCCGCTCAGCCAGCGCGGCGCCTGCAAGGAAAAGGCGGTGTCGCTGCGCGCGACCGCGGACACGCTGCGCGATACGCTGACGCCTTCGCAGCGCGCGGCACTCGATCGCGAGTCGACGCAATTCCAGGCTGCTGTCACTGCCTGCAGCAAGCTGCCGCTCAGCCAGCGCACGATGTGCCGGTCGCAAGCGGGGACGCCGGAGCGATTGTCGGCGCAGGGCTAGTGTTCATGTCGTCGTTCCCCAAGCGTCGTTGAAAGTCACTGGGTTCCGGCTCGCGCCCGCGTCGCGGGCGCGTCCGGAACGACCACTAGCTTTCGATCGCCGACGCTCACGGCAACGTGCGCGTCGGCGTCGCGCCGTTCACGCGCCGGCAAGCTGGAACGGATAGACGCAGGGGAGCCGCAGGATTCGCGTCAGGTCTTCCAGCGCGCCGCGCGATTCGTCGAGCAGCGCCGGGTCGCGCAGGTCATCGGGCGTGAGGCGGTCGCGGTAGTGGCGGCGAATCCACCCCTCGAGGTCGGCGGCGAGTGCCTCGTCCAGGAGCACGCGTGCGCCGATCGCCGCGCGCTCGTCCGCGGTCAGCGCGACGCGGAGGCGCAGGCACGCGGGGCCGCCGCCGTTCCTCATGCTCTGGCGCAGGTCGAACGCGATCATCTCCGCGATGGCGCCGCTGCCCGCGATCAGCCGCTCGACATACGCGCCGACCCGCGCGTGCTCCCGGACCTCGGCGGGCGCGACGAGGAGAAGCCGGCCGTCGGGGCGCGAGAGCAGCTGGCTGTTGAAGAGATAGGTGCCGACCGCGTCGTCGACGCTGACGTCGCTCGCGCGGACGACGATCGGATCGAAGGTCGGGCCGATCGCGGCCGCGAGCCGCAACAGCACCGCGGGCTGGTCGACCCACGCCTGCTCGTGGCAGAGCAGCACCGTCGCGTGGCCGACGGCGATCACGTCGTTGTGAAACACGCCGGCATCGATCGCATCGGGGTGCTGCTGGGCATACACCGTGCGTGCGGGGTCGAGGCCGTGCCGCCGGGCGATCGCCTCGCATGCCTCGCGCGTCTGCCGCGCCGGATATTGGCGCGGGCCCGCGGCTGCAACGTCGTACGCCGCGCGGCCGTAGACGAAGAGCTCGACGCCGGGCGCGCCGTCGGCGCCAGCGAAGCGGCTGTGATTGGCCGCGCCCTCGTCGCCGAGTTGCGGCGCGGCGGGGAGGGGGTCGTGGATCGCGAACTTTCCTTCGTCCGCGAAGATCGCGCGCAGGATGCGCGTCGTCGTGGTCGCCTCGATCGCGCGGTGGAAGTGGGAGACGAGGTTCGCCGGCGTGAAGTGGACGCGGCCGTCGGCCGTGTCGGCCGACGGGCTCACGGTTGCGGCGTTGGCGACCCACATCGCCGCCGCCGACGAGCATGCGGCGAGCAGCCGGGGCGCCTCGCGCGCGGCGTGCGCCAGCACCTGCGCGTCGCTGCCGGCGAAGCCCAGCGCGCGCAGCGCGGGCAGGGACGGCCGCTCGTGCGGCGGCAGTACCGCCTGCGCGAAGCCACGCGCGGCGAGCGCGCGCATCTTGGCCAGTCCCTCGAGCGCGGCCTCGCGCGGATTCGCGACCTGTCGCGCGTGCCGTTCGGCGGCAAGATTGCCGTGCGCGAGCCCCGCATAGTTGTGCGTCGGCCCGGGGATGCCGTCGAAGTTGATCTCGGCAGTCATGTGCTCCCTCCGAGGGGACCGAGCGCGTTCGGGCGGCACGGCGGCGCTCATCGGCGGTCGCGCGGGGCGAGCGGAACGGCGCGTACGAGATCGCCTTCGCCGACCCCGAGCTCGGACGCGGCGAAGGGCAGCAGCGGGAAGCGATCGACACGCACCGGCGCTCTTGCGAGCACCACGCGGAACGACTCGAAGCGGCGGTTCGACACGAGCCACGCGACGTCCGCGGGAAGGTTGTCGGGCACCGGATCGCCTTCGCCGATCTGGACGGGGAGGATGCGGCTCGCGCGCACCGCGTGGATGTCGTCGCGAAAGCACTCGACGGTCGGGCCGCCGTCGAAGATGTCGACGTAACCCTCGTAGCGAAAGCCCTCCTGCTCCAGCATCGCGCGCGCGGCGCAGGTGTCCGCGTGGACCTCGCCGATCACCTCGCGCGCCGACTCGGGGAGCAGGTTCACGTAGACCGGGTGGCGCGGCATCAGCTCGGCGACGAACGATTTCTGGCCGATGCCGGTCAGGTAATCCGCGGTCGTGTACTCCATCGCAAAGAAGTGCCGGCCGAGGCCATCCCAGAACGGGCTCTTGCCGTCGGCGTCGAGCCTGCCGCGGAGCTCGGCGATCACCTTGGGCGCGAAGCGCTCGGCGAACTCGGCGATGAACAGCAGCCGGCTCTTCGCGAGCAGCGGTCCGTTCTTCGCGTGGCGGAACGACTGGTCGACGAACAGCGAGCAGAGCTCGCTGTGGCCCGTGTGGTCGTTGGCGAGGAAGAGCGTCGGCGCGACCGTGTAGACCGACAGCGCGCGCGAGGCGTGGACGATCGTACCGACGCGGTAGTTGTACCAGGGCTCGGCCAGGCCGACGGCCGCTTCGATCGCCGCGATCCCGACGACGCGATCGCTCGCCGATTCGACCAGCACGAAGACGTAGCACTCGTCGGCACGCGATGCGGTGCGCGCGAAGGACGCGAGCGAGCGCTCGATGCGCGAGGCAAGCCGCTCGCGATTCGCCGGCAGCGTCGTCAGGCCGTGGCCCGTGCGCTCGGACAGCGCGAGCACCGCCGGCAGGTCGTCCCGCGCGATCGGACGGACAAAAAACACTGAATTAATTCAGCGCGCGGTTGAGCGCGGCCTCGAGCCGCGCCAGCCCTTCGAGAATCTCGTCGAGACCGATCACGAGCGAAGGTGCGAGCCGCACGACGTCGGGCCCCGCGACGAGCACCAGCAGGCCGGCGTCGCCCGACGCCTTGACGACGTCCATCGCCTTGCCCTTCCAGGGCGCGTCGAGCTCGGCGCCGAGCCAGACGCCTTCGCCGCGCAATTCGGCGAACACGTGCCGGCGCGCGTTGATCGCCTTCAGCCCTTCCATGAACAGCGCGTGGCGCGCCTTGACGCCGTCGAGCACCTCGGTCGTGTTGATGACGTCGAACACGGCGAGCGCGACGGCGCAGGCGAGGGGATTGCCGCCGTAGGTCGTGCCGTGGACGCCGACCGAGAACGCGCTCGCGATGTCCGTCGTCGTCAGCATCGCGCCGATCGGGAAGCCGCCGCCCAGCCCCTTCGCGCTCGTGAGGATGTCCGGGACGAGGCCCTTCTGCATGTAGGAGAAGAGAGTGCCGGTGCGGCCCATCCCGCTCTGGATCTCGTCCAGGATCAGGAGCGCGCGGTGCTCGGTGCAAAGGCGCCGCGCCGCCTGCAGGAACTCGGGCGTGCCGGGCGTCATGCCGCCTTCGCCCTGCATCGGCTCGAGGATCACGGCGCAAATGTCGTCGCCGCCTTCGTCGCGGAACGCGGCCTCGAGCGCCGCGACGTCGTTGTACGGAACGTGCGTGAACCCGGTCGGGTTGGGCCCGAAGCCGCTGGCGTATTTCGCCTGCCCGCCGGCCGTCACCGTGAACAGCGTCCGGCCGTGGAACGCGTTCAACGTCGAGATCACGCGGAACTTGTCCGGCCCGACGCGATCGTGCGCGTAGCGG
Organism: uncultured beta proteobacterium; assembly: GCA_963734055.1. Lineage (GTDB taxonomy): Bacteria > Pseudomonadota > Gammaproteobacteria > Burkholderiales > Casimicrobiaceae > CAIWHR01. The sequence continues at coordinate 13,676 of CAVTFQ010000014.1, read as the reverse complement.
CGCGCGAGCTTCAGCGCCGCCTCGTTCGCCTCGGCGCCGGAGTTGCAGAAGAACGCGCGCTCGGCGAACGTGGCTTCGGTCAGCCGCTTCGCGAGCCGCAGCGCGGGCTCGTTCGTGAGCCAGTTCGAGACGTGCCAGATCTTCCTCGACTGCTCCTCGATCGCCTTCACCATCGCGGGGTGGCAATGGCCGAGCGCCGTGACGGCGACGCCGCCCGCGAAATCGATGTACATCCGCCCGTTCTGATCCCACACGCGCGACCCCTCACCGCGGACCGGCACGAAGGGCGCCGGCGCGAAGCACGGCACCATCACCTCGTCGAAGGTCGCGCGCGTGACGGCGACGGGAGCCGTCCCCCCGGCGGCGGCCGCAACGTCGCGTCTCGAAGACGTCGCGATGACGGCCTTGGCGGACGACGACAGCGGGGAGGGGATCGTGGCCATCGGCATCACGCGGGAATGGGGACCGCCGCGACGACCTGGATCTCGACCTTGTACTCGGCGCTCGCGAGCCGCGCTTCGACGGTCGCGCGCGCGGGCGCCGTTCCCGCCGCGACCCACTTTTCCCACACGGCATTCATCGCCGCGAAATCGGCCATGCTCGGAAGGTAGATCGTCGCCGAGAGGATCTTCGATTTGTCGGTGCCCGCCTCGAACAGGAGGTCGTCGATCTGCGCCAGCACTTGCTGCGTCTGGCCGGTGATGTCGGCCTTCGGATCGTCGGCGACCTGGCCCGCCAGGTACGCGGTGCCCGACGCGCGATTGATCACGAGCTCCGAAAGGCGCTTGCCGACGTGGCGGCGTTCGATGGTCATGGTGCTATCCTCGGGCGGGCGCCACGGACGGCGCCCAAGGCATTGTAGCCCGAGATGACCCCACGGATCGTGCTCGCCGTCGCTGCCGGATTCCTGTTCGCGGCCGTCGCAACGGGCGCGTTCGGCGCGCACGCGCTCAGGGCGCGGCTTTCGCCCGACGCGCTGGCGATCTGGCAAACGGCGGTCCAGTACCATTTCTGGCACGGTCTCGGCCTGCTCGGCGCGGGCATTCTGCTCGTGCACCGCCCGGACAGCGCGGCGCTCGCCACGGCCGCTGTCCTGTTCGTCGCCGGCATCGTGCTCTTTTCGGGAAGCCTCTATGCGCTGGCGCTGACGGGAACCAAAGCGCTCGGTGTCGTCACGCCGGTGGGCGGGGTTGCGTTCCTCGGCGCGTGGGCGGCGATGGGCTGGGCCGCGTGGCGTTGGTAGCGGCTCAGGCGAGTCGTCGTTCTGGCGAACCCAGTGTCTTTGCAAGTCACTGGGTTCCGGCTCGCGCCCGCGTCGCGGGCGCGTCCGGAACGACGTGGAGTTGCGTACTTGCAATTCACAATACTAGTCGACCTTGGCGCCCGATGCTTTCACGACCTTTGCCCATCTCGCGGTCTCGGCCGCGATGTGCCTCGCGAAATCCTCGGGCGTGCCGCCGGCCGCGTTCGCGCCCTGCATCGCGAGCTTCTCCTTCGCCTCGGGTGTCGCGAGCCATGTCGCCACCTCGGCGTTGATCTTCGCGACGATCGCAGGCGGGGTGCCGGCCGGCGCGAGCAGCCCGAACGACGACGAAGCCTCGAGACCCGGCAGCCCGGCCTCGGCCGCTGTCGGGACGTCGGGGAGCGCCGGCGCGCGCGCGATCGAAGTGACGGCGAGCGCACGCACCTTGCCCGCCTTGATCCGGGGCAGCGACGGCGGCAGGTTGTCGACCATGAGCTGCACCTGGCCGCCGATCAGGTCCTGCCGCGCCCGGGCTCTGGACTTGTACGGCACGTGCGTCATGTCGACGCCGGCCATCACGTTGACGAACTCGCCCGAAACAGGGATCGACGTCCCGCTGCCCGACGACGCGAAGCTGAGCTCGCCCGGGTTCGCCTTCGCGTACGCGATCAGCTCGGCGACCGAGTGCACGGGCACCGACGGATTCACTTCGAGCACGTCGGGCACCACGGCGACCAGGACGATCGGGACGAAGTCCTTCACGGGGTCGTCGGGCATCTTCGCGTAGAGGCTCGCGTTGATCGCGTGCGTGCCGCCCGCGCTCATCTCGAGCGTGTAGCCGTCGGGCGCCGCCTTCGCGACAAGCTCCGAGCCGATGTTGCCGCCCGCACCCGGCCGGTTGTCGACGATGACCTGCTGGCCCCACGCTTCGGTCAGCTTCTCTGCGACGTCGCGCGCGAGGATGTCGGTCGCGCCCCCCGGGGGAAACGGGACGACGATGCGGATCGGCTTCGTCGGATAGGCGAGAGCCTGTGCTCCGGCAGCCATCGGCAGCGCGAATGTGGCGAGGGCCGCGAAGGCCGCCACGACCGCAAGCGGGGGCAGGAACTTCAAGGTTCCTCTCGAAGCGTGCGAGGTTGGCGTGCCGCGCCGCCGTTCAGTCGACTTTGGCGCCGGAAATCTTCACGATTCTCGCGTATTTGGGCAACTCCGCGGCGATGAAGGCGGCGAATTGCGCCGGCGTCATCGGCGTCGGTTCGGCGCCCTGCGCCTGGAGCTTCTGCCGCATCTCCGGCGAGTCGAGGATCTTGACGACGTCCGCGTTCCACTTCGCGATCACGTCCTTCGGCGTCCCTGCGGGAGCGAGCAGTCCGAACCACGTCGCGATGTCGAATCCCGGCACACCCGCTTCGGCCATCGTCGGGAGCTCCGGCACGAGGCTCGATCGCTTGGCGGTGGTGACCGCGAGCGCGCGCAGCTTGCCGGCCTTCACCTGCGGCATCGCGCTCGCCAGATTGTCGAACATGAGCTGGGTGTCGCCGGCCAAGAGCGCCTGCATCGCCGGCGCGGCGCCCTTGTACGGGATGTGGACGAGATCGGTGCCGGTCTCGACCTTGAACAGCTCGCCGGCGAGATGCCCGGCGCTGCCGTTGCTGCCCGAGCCGAAGGAAAGCTTGTTCGGGTTCGCCTTGGCGTAGGCGATCAACTCCCGCACCGACTTGACCGGAAGCGCCGGGTTCACGACGAGGACGTTCGGCGTGACGGCGATGAGCGTGATCGGCGCGAAATCCTTGACCGCATCGTAAGGCATCGAGGGATACAGGCTCGGGTTGACGGCATGCGTCGACAGCGCGCCCATGACGACCGTGTAACCGTCCGGCGCCGATTTCGCGACGAGGTCGGCGCCGATGTTGCCCCCCGCGCCGGGGCGGTTGTCGACGACAACGCTCTGGCCCCACGCCTCGGTCAGCTTCTGCGCAATCGCGCGGCCGGTCGCGTCGAGCGGTCCGCCCGCGGGAAACGGGACGACGAGCCGCACCGTCTTCGTGGGGAACGCCACCGTCTGCGCGAGGGCGAGGGGCGCGATCACTGCCGCGAGGGCAACCGCCGCGGCAACGCGCAGGCAGGATCGTCGGCAACGGGCAGGCGGGCGCTTGGACACGATCGACACGGCGCGAGACTCCGAAGCAAGAAGGGGCGACCGGAATTCTAGCAGCGAGCGATGGTCCGATCGGACCCGACGCGACGGAGCTCGCTCGAAGGTGGCCCGCAAGATTGCCGGTCCGGGCGTCGGCAGCGCATAATTGATAGTCTTTGCCCCTGCGATCGGCCGCTCCTCCCAACGTGAACAAGACCAACCTGGCTCTCCTCGCCGTGCTCGGGCTCGGCCTTGCCGCGGCTACGGGCTTCTGGTTGGGCCAGCATCGGTCCTCCGTCGAAAGCGCAGGAGCGCCGGCCGCGCCGCAGAAGACCGCCGGCGCGCCGATGGGCGCACCCCCCGCGGTGACGGTCGAGGCGGTCAAGGTCGTGACCGCGTCGATGCCACAGACGATCACGGCGGTCGGCAGCCTGCGCTCCGACGAGTCGATCACCGTGCGGCCCGAGGTCGCGGGGCGCATCAGCGCGATCCTGTTCAACGAAGGCCAGCGCGTCGGCAAGGGCGCGACGCTCGTGAAGCTCGACCCGTCGATCAACGAGGCCGAAGTCGAGCAGGCGCGCGCGAACCTGAAGCTCGCGAGGTCAAAGTTCGATCGGGCGGTCGACCTGGCGAAGAGCAACTTCATCTCCGGCCAGGCCCGGGACGAGGCGGAGAACAACCTTCGCGTCGCCGAGGCGGCAGTGCAGCTCGCGGCGGCGAAGCTCGCCAAGACGGAGATCAAGGCGCCGTTCTCGGGAATCATCGGACTCCGCGTCGTCTCGATCGGCGATTACGTCAAAGAAGGCGCCGACGTCGTGAACCTGGAGGCGATCGATCCGCTCAAGGTCGACTTCCGCGTGCCCGAGATCTACCTGAAGCAGGTCCAGGTCGGCCAGCCGCTCGAGGTCTCGCTCGACGCGCTGCCGGGAAAGACCTACGAGGGCAAGGTCTTCGCGATCAATCCGCTCGTCGACGCGACCGGCCGGTCGATCGTGATTCGTGCGCAGGTGAAGAATGCCGACACCGCGCTGCGCCCGGGCATGTTCGCCCGCGTGCGCCTCATCACGCGCGACCAGCGGGAGGCGCTCGTCGTGCCCGAGCAGGCCATCGTGCCGCAGGGCGACGAGCAGTACGTGTTCAGGATCGTCGATGGCAAGGCGCTGCGCGCCAAGGTCGCCGTCGGCCGGCGCCGCGACGGCAAGGTCGAGATTCTCGCAGGGCTCGGCGGGGGCGACACGGTGGTGAGCGCGGGGCAACTCAAGCTCCGCGACGGGGTGCCGGTGGCCGTGGCCGGCAACGGCGTTAGCGCCATCGCCGGTGAATCCGCCAACGAGGCTCCGCCGCCCGCGGCGGGCAAGAGCGGGCCGCCGGACGCCGCCCCGAAGTCCTAGCAGCCTGATGCAGAACCCCTCATGAGCCGCGTTTCGGACGAGATGGCCCCGTATACTAGCCGCGAGCCGCGTCGAATAGCCCATGCATATTCGCAAGGCGAGCGACGACGTAGACGGGGCCATATCGTCGAAACCCGGATGGGCAGCGGGTTGGCGGGCGGTCTGCTTTGTCGCAGCTCGCTCGTGTGGGGTCGACCACACGTCGCTCGCTACTTCGCGCATCCCATCCCGCCAACCCGCTGCGCGGCCATGACGGGTTTTGCATCAGGCTGCTAGGTGCGGACATTCAAGACGTTGTTACTGCGATCGCATGAATACGCTGCAGTCGTCATTCCCGCGAACGCGGGAATCCAGCGACTTTGCGTCTTGCGGGCGACAGTCCACGTCGCTGGGTCCCCGCGTCCGCGGGGACGACGAAGGATGCATGCGACCGACGCATTCATCCGGTATACAACGTTTTGCCGGACCAAAAAGCGACGGATGCTACGCGCTAGGCGAAGCGAATATCTTCGGTTGCGCGCCTTGAACTGCGCCCAACTCGCCGCCGTCGCATACGCGACAGCGAGCCCGACAGGCTCCTGATGCAGCTGCCCGAGATCTGCATCAAGCGACCCGTCTTCGCGACGGTGCTGTCGCTCATCATCCTGCTGGTCGGCCTGATTTCCTATACCCGGCTGCCGGTGCGCGAGTATCCCCGGATCGACGATCCGGTGGTCAGCGTTTCGACGACCTATCGCGGGGCCTCGGCCGAGGTGGTCGAGTCGCAGGTGACGAAGCCGCTCGAGGATTCGCTTGCCGGCATCGAGGGCGTCGAGGTCATGACCTCGCAGAGCCGCTCGGAGTCGAGCCGCATCAACGTCCGCTTCACGCTGAAGCGCGACCCCGATTCGGCGGCCGCCGACGTCCGCGACAAGGTCGCGCGCGCCCGCGGCAAGCTCCCCGACACCATCGACGAGCCGATCATCGCCAAGGTCGAGGCCGATGCCAATCCCGTCATCTACATCGCCGTTCAGGCGGGAGCGCTGAGCACGCTCGAGGCCTCCGACTACGTGAAGCGCTACGTCCAGCCACGCCTGTCGGTGCTGCCCGGTGCCGCCGACGTCCGCATCTTCGGCGAGCGCCAGGTGTCGATGCGCATCAATCTCGACCGCACGCGGCTCGCGGGCTACAAGCTGACCGTGCAGGACGTCGAGGACGCCATCCGGCGGCAGAACGCCGAGATCCCCGCGGGCCGCATCGAATCGCAGACGCGCGAATTCACGGTCGTCGCCGAGACCGACGTGAGCACGCCCGAGCAGTTCAACAACATCATCGTCGCCAACGTCGGCGGCTACCCGGTCCGCATCCGCGACGTGGGCAACGCCGAGGTCGGGCCGGTCGAGGAACGGGTCATCTCGCGGTTCAACGGCAAGCCGTCGCTCAACATCGGCGTGATCAAGCAGGCGGTGGCGAATCCGCTCGAGCTGTCGAAGGCGGTGCGCGACGAAGTGGTCAAGATGAACGAGACCATGCCGCCGGGCATGAAGCTCATCGTGGCCTACGACACGTCCGTGTTCATCGACCGCTCCATCACCAACGTGTTCCACTCGATCGGCGAGGCGATCGTGCTCGTCGTCCTGGTGATCTATTTCTTCCTGCGCAGCCTGCGCGCCACGGTGATTCCGATCGTGACGATTCCGGTGTCGCTGATCGGCGCGTTCGCGTTGATGTACGTGCTCGGCTTCACGGTCAACACCCTGACCCTGCTGTCGATGGTGCTGGCCATCGGTCTCGTCGTCGACGACGCGATCGTGATGCTGGAGAACATCTTCCGCCACATCGAGTCCGGGATGCCCCGGCGCGAAGCGGCGATCACCGGAGCGCGCGAGATCGGGTTCGCGATCGTGGCGATGACGCTGACGCTCGCCTCGGTGTTCGCCCCCCTGGCCTTCGCCACCGGCCGCACCGGCCGGCTGTTCATCGAGTTCGCGCTGACGCTGGCCGGCGCCGTGCTGGTGTCGGGCTTCGTCGCGTTGACGCTGTCGCCGATGATGTGCTCCCTGCTCCTGCGCCATCAGGACCGCCATTCGCGCATCTACAACGTGATCGAGGGATGGATCGGCGCGCTCACCCGCGGGTATCGGGCGGCGCTCGGCGCGGTGCTGCGGCACCGCGGGTTCGTCGTGATCGCGTGGGTCGCGGTCCTCGGGCTCGGTGTTCTCTTCTTCAGCCTGCTCAAGGCCGAGCTCGCGCCGATCGAGGATCGCGGAGTGGTTCTCGGCCTCGTCGTTGCGCCGCAAGGATCGACACCGCAATTCACGGCCGACCAGCTCAAGCCCATCGAGGCGCTGTACGCGCGGATCCCGGAAGCCGTCGCGTACACGGCCATTTCCGGCTTTCCCACCGTCGTCGACGGCATCACCGTGCTGCGCCTGAAGCCGTGGGAGGAGCGTACCCGGAAGCAGCAGGAGATCGCCGACGAACTGCGGCCCGGGTTGATGGCCATCCCGGGCGCAATCGCGTTCGCGATCAGTCCGCCCTCGCTCGGCCAGTCGTTCCGCTCGACGCCGATCGAGTACGTGGTGATGGCGCAGGTGCCGTACGCCGAGCTGCAACGGATCGTCGATCGCTTTCTCGAGGAGGCGCGGAAGTACCCCGGCATCCAGAACCTGCAGATCGACCTGCGGCTCAACACGCCCGAAGTGCGGGTCACCATCAACCGCGACAAGCTGTCGGATATCGGGGTCCCGGTCGAGACCGTCGGCCGGACGCTGGAGACGATGCTCGGCGGACGCCAGGTCACGCGCTTCAAGAAGGAGGGCGAGCAGTACGACGTGATCGTGCAGGTGACGCCGATCGACCGCTCGACGCCGGCGGACATCAGCGACACCTACGTGCGTGCGCGCGACAGCGGGATGGTGCAGCTGTCCAACCTGGTTACGGTCAAGGAGGGAGTCGCGCCGCAGTCGCTCAACCACTTCAACCGGCTGCGCGCGGTGAAGGTGACCGGCACGCTCGCGCCCGGCTACTCGATCGAGGACGGCCTGAAGGCGATGGACGCCGCGGCGAAGGTCGCGCTGCCGGGGACCGCGCTGACGGACCTCGACAACCAGTCGCGCGAGTTCCGCAATTCGGGCAAGGAGATCTACCTCACGTTCATCCTCGCGCTCGCTTTCATCTACCTCGTGCTGTCGGCGCAGTTCGAGAGCTTCGTGCACCCCTTCGTGATCATGCTGTCGGTGCCGCTGTCGATGACCGGTGCGCTCTTCGTGCTCTGGCTCGCCGGAGGGACGCTCAACATCTACAGCCAGGTGGGCCTTGTGACGCTGGTCGGCCTCATCACCAAGCACGGCATCCTGATCGTCGAGTTCTCCAACCAGCTCCGCGCGAAGGGCGAGGAGCTCTATGAAGCGGTCATCGAGGCGGCGACGTTGCGCCTGCGACCCATCCTGATGACGACCGGCGCCATGGTGCTCGGCGCGATGCCCCTGGCCTTGGCGCATGGTGCGGGGGCGGAGTCGCGCACGCAGATCGGCTGGGTCATCGTCGGCGGAATGGCGTTCGGCACGCTCCTGACCCTGTTCGTGGTTCCCACGGCCTACACGCTGCTGGCCGGCGCCAAGGTGCGCCTGCCCCATGGCGAGGTCCTGCCGGAGCTGCCGGTCGCGCATCCGGGCGCCGCCGACTGACCGACCGACCCCGGCGCCGCAGATTTGCAATAGAATGTTCACTGGACGACGGCAGAATGACCGTCCAGTCTGTTCAGAGAGGAGAAATCATGTCGCACAAGCTAGCGAGCCTCCGGCGCCTTGCGCTGGCGGCGGTCGTGTTCGGATTTGCCGCTCAAGCGCAGGCCGTCGTCGAGATCCAGTGGTGGCACTCGATGACCGGCAAGCTCGGCGACAAGGTCAACGAGATCGCGCAGAAGTTCAACAGTTCCCAATCCGATTACAAGGTCACGCCGGTCTTCAAGGGGCAGTACGACGAATCGATGGCCGCGGCGATCGCTGCCTATCGTGCCGGCAATCCTCCGCAGATCGTCCAGATCTTCGAGGTCGGCACCGCGACGATGATGGCCGCGAAGGGTGCGATCAAGCCGGTCTACCAGCTGATGGCCGAGGCGGGCGAGCCGTTCGATCCGAAGGCGTTTCTCGGTGCCGTCTACGGCTACTATTCCGACACGCAGGGGCGGCTCCTGTCGATGCCGTTCAACAGCAGCTCGCAGGTGCTCTACGTCAACGACGACGCGTTCAAGAAGGCCGGCCTCGATCCGGCCAATCCGCCGAAGACCTGGCCCGAAGTCCAGCAGGCCGCCGAAAAGCTGAAGGCGTCGGGCGCGCCCTGCGCGTTCACGACCGGCTGGCAGTCGTGGGTCCAGCTCGAGAGCTTCAGCGCCTGGCACAACGTGCCGATCGCCACGAAGGAGAACGGCTTCGGCGGTCTCGATACGCGGCTCGAATGGAACGAGCCGGTGAAGGTGAAGCACATCCAGACCCTCGGCGACTGGGCGAAGAAGGGCCTCTTCACGTACGCAGGGCGCAAGGACGAGCCGCTCGCCAGCTTTATGAGCGGAAACTGCGCGATGATCACGACGTCGAGCGGTTCGTACGCGAACATCAAGGCAAACGCCAAGTTCAACTGGCGCGTGGCCAGGCTGCCTTACTGGCCCGATGTCAAGGGCGCGCCGCAGAACACGATCATCGGCGGCGCGACGCTGTGGGTGCTCAACAAGCAGAAGGATCCCGCCACCTACAAGGGCATCGCGAAGTTCTTCACGTTCCTCTCCACCCCTGAAGTGCAGGCCGACTGGCACCAGTCGACCGGCTACGTTCCGATCACCATCGCCGCCTACGAGCTCACCAAGAAGCAGGGCTTCTACGAGAAGAATCCGGGCTTCGACATCGCGATCGGCGAGCTCACCAACAAGCCGCCGACGGCGAACTCGAAGGGCATCCGCCTCGGCAACTTCGTCGAGATCCGCAACATCAACGACGAGGAGCTGGAGCAGGTCTGGAACGGCCAGAAGACCGCGAAGCAGGCGCTCGACGAGATGGTGAAGCGGGGCAACGAGCAGCTCGAGAAGTTCCAGCGGGCGAACAAGTAGCCGCGCCCGCCGGCCCCTCCTTTCGCGGACCGGACAGCGGGGCCGGCGAACGCCGATGGACAACGATCCGGGAGTCCGAAGCGCGGCCGGGGGCGCCACCCGCGTGCCCGGCCTCGGCAGCGGTGCCGTCCGCTCCCGGATTGCCGGACTGCGGTTTTCGCGACGCGCCGCCGCTCGGGAGCCCGTCGCCGAAGACCGTGCGGTGTTCCGCTCCTCCTGGATGCCCTACGCGCTGGTCGCGCCGCAGATCGCGATCACGCTGATCTTCTTCTTCTGGCCGGCGATCCAGGCGCTCTACCAGTCGGTGCTGGTGCAGGACCCGTTCGGCACCCATACCGAATTCGTCTGGCTCGACAACTTCGAAGCGCTGTTCGCCGACCCGCTCTACCTGCGCTCGTTCCGCGTCACCGCGGTCTTCTCCGCACTGGTGGCCGTGATCGGGATGTCGCTCGCGCTGCTGCTGGCGGTGTTCGCCGATCGCATCGTCCGTGGCGCCTCCGTCTACAAGACGCTGCTCATTCTGCCGTACGCCGTCGCCGCCGCTGTCGCCGGGGTGCTGTGGCTGTTCCTGCTCTCGCCCTCGATCGGCGTCGTCACGTTCGCATTGCGCAAGGTCGGCGTCGACTGGAACTACTTCGTCAACGGCGGCCAGGCGCTGACGCTGATCGTCATCGCCGCGGTGTGGAAGCAGATCAGCTACAACTTCCTGTTCTTCCTGGCCGGGCTGCAGTCGATCCCGAAATCGATGATCGAAGCCGCGGCGATCGACGGCGCGGGCCCGCTGCGGCGCTTCTGGACGATCGTGTTCCCGCTCCTGTCGCCGACGACGTTCTTCCTGTTGGTCGTCAACGTCGTCTACGCATTCTTCGACACGTTCGCGATCGTCGATGCCACGACCCAGGGAGGGCCGGGGCAGGCGACGCAAATCCTCGTATACAAGGTCTTCCAGGCCGGCGTGCAGGCGCTCGACCTGAGCGGCTCGGCGACGCAGTCGGTGATCCTGATGCTGATCGTCATCGCCCTCACCGTGATCCAGTTCCGCTACGTCGAGCGGAAGGTCCACTATTGACGGCTCTCCGATGATCGAGCACCGGCCCGCACTGACAATCCTTCGCCACATCGTGCTGATCGGCGGCGCGGTGATGGTCATGTTCCCGATCTACATGGCCTTCGTCGCGTCGACGCTGTCGCTCGACGAGGTGCTGCAGGTGCCCATGCAGCTCGTGCCCGGAAGCCATCTGCTCGAGAACTATTCGGCGGTGCTCGCCCACGGCAGCGAGCGCGGGTCCGGCGCACCGGTCGGCCCGATGATGTGGAACAGCCTGGTGATGGCGCTGACGATCGCCATCGGCAAGATCGCGATCTCGATCATCTCCGCCTTCGCGATCGTCTATTTCCGGTTCCCGCTGCGCCAGACGTTCTTCTGGATGATCTTCGTCACGCTGATGCTGCCGGTCGAGGTGCGGATCTTCCCCACCTACAAGGTCGCCGCGGATCTCGGGCTCATCAACACCTACGCCGGCCTGACGCTGCCGCTGATCGCGTCCGCGACGGCGACGTTCCTGTTCCGGCAGTTCTTCATGACGGTCCCGCGCGAGCTCGCGGAGGCGGCGCGAATCGACGGGGCGGGACCGCTGCGCTTCTTCTGGGACGTCGTGCTGCCGCTTTCGCGGACCAACATCGCGGCGCTCTTCGTGATCATGTTCATCTACGGCTGGAACCAGTATCTGTGGCCGCTGCTCGTCACGACCGAGGAGTCGATGTACACGACGGTGATCGGCATCAAGCGGATGATCACCGGCGGTGACGCAGCCACCGAATGGAACCTGGTCATGGCCACGGCGCTCCTGGCGATGACGCCTCCGGTCCTGGTCGTGGTGCTGATGCAGAAGTGGTTCGTCAAGGGGCTGGTCGACGCCGAGAAGTGAGACGATGGCGAAAGTAGAATTGCACCACGTGACCAAGCGCTTCGGCAGCGCGACCGTCGTCCACGGGGTCGACCTCGCCGTCGCCGACGGCGAGTTCATCGTCATCGTCGGGCCGTCGGGCTGCGGCAAGTCGACGCTCCTGCGGATGGTCGCCGGGCTGGAGGCGATCAGCGAGGGCGAGATCGTCATCGGCGAGCGCGTCGTCAACAATCTGGAGCCGAAGGACCGCGACATCGCGATGGTGTTCCAGAACTACGCGCTCTATCCGCACATGAGCGTCTTCGACAACATGGCGTACGGGCTCAAGATCCGAGGGATGACGAAAACCGAGATCGAAGAGCGGGTGCGGCGCGCCGCCGACATCCTCGAGCTCGAGGCGCTCCTGCAACGGAAGCCGCGCCAGCTCTCCGGCGGCCAGCGGCAGCGCGTGGCGATGGGGCGTGCGATCGTGCGCGAGCCCGCGGTGTTCCTGTTCGACGAGCCGCTGTCGAACCTCGACGCGAAGCTCCGCGTGCAGATGCGCTTCGAGATCCAGAAGCTGCACCGGCGCTTGAAGACGACGAGCCTCTACGTGACGCACGACCAGGTCGAGGCGATGACGCTCGCGCAGCGGATGCTCGTGATCAACGCGGGTCGTGCCGAGCAGATCGGAACACCGATGGAGGTCTACGAGAATCCGGCGTCGCAGTTCGTCGCCGGCTTCATCGGCTCGCCGTCGATGAATTTCATGGCCGGCCGGTCGCAGGGCAACGGCAGCATCGCGCTCGACCATGGCGGCGCCGTCCGGCACGGAAGCGGCGTGGCCGAAGCCGGGCGCGCCGTGACCGTCGGCATTCGCCCGGAGCACCTGGAACCGTCGGGCGAGGCGAGCGCGCTCTTCTCGGCGACGGTCGAGATGGTCGAGCAACTGGGCGCCGACACGCTCGCGCATCTGTCGCGCGGCAAGGATCTCCTGACGGCGCGATTGCCGCACGGCACGCAGCTCCAGGTGGGTTCGACCCTCCACCTCGCCGCCGATCCCGCGCGCGTCTACCTGTTCGACGCCGAGACCGGCGCAAGGATCCGATAGGGTGAGCGGGCCCTGACCATGACGCGTTCGCTCGCCGTCGAGTGGCCCTATCCGCGCCTCATCGCCCATCGCGGCGCCGGCAAGGTCGCGCCGGAGAACACGCTCACTGCGATGCGCGTCGGTCACGCGCATGGCTACCGGATGGTCGAGTTCGACGTGAAGTTGTCGGCCGACAACCTGTCGTTCCTGCTGCACGATGCCACGCTCGAGCGGACGACGAGCGGCCGCGGTCGCGCCGACGCGCTGCTCTGGCGCGAGCTGTCGCGTCTCGACGCGGGCGGCTGGCACTCGGCGAAGTACGCCGGCGAGCCGCTGCCGACGCTCGCGTCGATCGCGCGCTGGGCGCGCGCGACGGGCGTCGCGTGCAACATCGAGATCAAGCCGACGATCGGCCGCGAGCGCGAGACGGGCGCGGCGGTCGCGCTCGACGCGATGGCGCTGTGGCGCGACGCGGACGTGCCGCCGCTGCTGTCGTCGTTCTCCGAGGAGGCGCTCGCCGCGGCACGCGATGCGGCGCCGGCATTGCCGCGCGCGCTCCTCGCGGACGCCGCGCCGGCCGACTGGCAGGAGCGGCTCGAGCGGCTCTCGTGCGTTGCGCTCGACCTCGATCACGAAGCCATCACGGCGGAGCTTGCGCGCAAGGTGCGGCACGCCGGCTATCGTCTCCTGTGCTTCACGCCGAACGAGCCCGACCGGATCGCCGAGCTCGCTGCGTGGGGCGTCGACGGCGTCATCACCGACGCGGTCGACCGCGTTCCCGCGGATTCCCTCGCGCCGCCGCTGCCCTTGCCCTGACAAGTGACGTTGGCGAGATCGGAAAGTCGC
>CAVTFQ010000013.1:0-184201 GCA_963734055.1 uncultured beta proteobacterium | reverse complement strand
ATGATGCAGCAGTACTTCCGCGCCAAGGCGGAACACCCGGACAAGCTCCTGTTCTACCGGATGGGCGACTTCTACGAGCTCTTCTACGACGACGCGAAGCGCGCGGCGAAGCTCCTCGACATCACGCTGACCGCGCGCGGCGCGTCGGCCGGCGCGCCGATCCCGATGGCAGGCGTTCCGTTCCACGCCGTCGAAGGCTACCTCGCCAAGCTCATGAAGCTCGGCGAGTCGGTCGCGATCTGCGAGCAGATCGGCGATCCCGCGACCAGCAAGGGCCCCGTCGAGCGCAAGGTGCAGCGCGTCGTGACGCCGGGCACGGTGACCGACGCGAACCTGCTCGAGGCCAAGCGGGACCGGCTGCTCGTGTCCGTGAATGCCGGTCGTCACCGCACGGGCATCGCGTGGCTCAACCTCGCGTCCGGCCAGTTCACGCTGGCCGAAGTCCCCGCCTCGGAGGCCGCCGCGCGGGTCGAGCGGCTCGACGTGGCCGAGCTCTTGATCCCCGACGGCGCCGTGGCGCCCGCGGCGCAGAATGGCGTGCCCACGCGCGAGCTGCCGGTCTGGCAGTTCGACGCGGCGGCGGCGGCCCGGTCGCTGGCGAAGCATTTCGGCACGCAGGACCTCGCGGCATTCGGCATCGACGAGCGGGACCTGGCCCTCGGCGCCGCGGGTGCGCTCTTCGGCTACGCGGCCGCCACGCAGCAGGCGGCGCTCGCGCATGTGCGCGCGCTGACCGTCGAGGCCGCCGGCGAATTTCTCGCGCTCGACAGCGCGACGCGGCGCAACCTCGAGATCACGGAGACGCTGCGCGGCGAGCCTGCGCCGACGCTGCTCTCTCTGCTCGACGGATGCGCGACCGCGGCGGGCAGCCGGATGCTCCGCCAGTGGCTCACCCATCCGCTTCGCTCGCAAGAGGCGGCGGCCGCCCGGCATGCGGGGGTGGCGTCGTGGGTCGACGATCCGCGCGCCCGCCGCGCGCTCTACGCGGAGCTTGGGCACACCGCGGACGTCGAGCGCATCTCCACCCGCGTCGTGCTCGGCTCGGCCCGGCCACGAGACCTCGCCGGGCTGCGCGACACGCTCGAGCGACTCCCCGCGCTGACCGCCTCGCTCGCGGGCCAAAGGGCGCCGCTTGTGGTGGATCTGGCCGCGGACCTTGCCATCGATCTGCAGTGGGCCGACCACCTTCGCCGCGCGATCGCAACGGAGCCGGAGGCGCAGGTCCGCGACGGCGGCGTCATCGCGAAGGGCTACGATGCCGAGCTCGACGAACTGCGGTCGATCGACGAGCACTGCGGCGAGTTCCTGATCGCGCTCGAAGGCCGCGAGCGCGAGCGCACGGGCATCGCAAACCTCAAAGTCGAGTACAACCGCGTCCACGGCTTCTACATCGAAGTCACGCATGCGAACGTCGCGAAGGTTCCGGTCGACTACCACCGGCGCCAGACGCTCAAGAATGCCGAGCGCTATATCACCCCCGAGCTCAAGACGTTCGAGGACAAGGCGCTCTCGGCGCAGGATCGTGCGCTCGCGCGCGAGAAGCTGCTCTGGGACGGATTGCTCGCGGCGCTCGCGCCGGCGATCCCGGCGTTGCAGAAGCTTGCCGCCGCGCTCGCGACCCTCGATGTGCTCGTGACGCTCGCCGAGCGCGCCGATGCGCTCGGCCTCGTCCGGCCGGAGTTCGCGGCGGGGCCCGGTCTGTCGATCCGCGGCGGGCGGCATCCGGTCGTCGAGCGCCAGGTCGAGGCGTTCATCCCGAACGATCTCGAGCTCACGCCCGAGCGCCGCTTGCTGATCATCACCGGCCCCAACATGGGCGGCAAGTCGACGTACATGCGGCAGGCCGCCGTCATCGCGCTCCTCGCGCACTGCGGATCGTTCGTGCCGGCCGCGAGCGCGCGCATCGGGCCGCTCGACGCCATCCACACGCGGATCGGCGCCGCCGACGACCTCGCCGGCGGCCGCTCGACGTTCATGGTCGAGATGACGGAAGCGGCAACGATCCTCCACCGCGCGACGCCGTCGAGCCTGGTCCTGATCGACGAGATCGGTCGCGGCACGTCGACGTTCGACGGGCTTGCGCTTGCGTGGGCGATCGCGCACCAGCTGGCGGAGAAGAATCGCTGCCTCGCGCTCTTCGCCACGCACTACTTCGAGCTGACCGCGCTGCCGGCGGAGATCGTCGGCTGCGCGAACCTCCACTTCGACGCGGTCGAGCACGCCGACGGGATCGTGTTCCTGCACGCCGCCGAAGAGGGCCCGGCGAACCGGAGCTACGGGTTGCAGGTGGCAAAGCTCGCGGGCGTCCCCGCCGACGCGATCCGCCGCGCGAAGGGCTATCTCGCGCGCCTCGACAAGTTCAGCGCCGCGGGATCGAACCAGGCGGACCTGTTCGCGCCACCCGGCGTCGCGCCGGAGACGGAGGAGCCGCCGCTGACGCTGCCGGAAGCGGCGGCAGTCGCGACCAGGCTCGCGGAGCTCGACCCGGATTCCATGACGCCGCGCGGTGCGCTGGCGGCGCTTTACGAGCTCAGGACGCTCCTCGGGAAGACGTAGGAGAAAGTAGGGTCAGACCCGACTTTTGCGGCGGGCAGTGTGCGGGCGGCGCGTGTGGTCGCAAAAGTCGGGTCTGACCCTGCTTTCTAATGGTGGTGGTGGCCGTGCGGGCCGTGCACATGCCCGTGCTCGACCTCCTCCGGCGTCGCTGCGCGGACGTCGAGGATCCGGCAGTCGAAGCGCAACCGCTTGCCGGCCCAAGGATGATTGCCGTCGAGCACGACCCTGCCCTCCGCAATGTCGGTGACGGTATAGACGGTGCCACCCTCGTCGTCGCCCGGATTCTCGTAGGTTTCGAGCTGCATGCCGACCGCGACATCGGGCGGCATCCGGTCGGTCGACTCCATCTTCACGAGCTCGGGATCGTAGTCGCCGAACGCATCCGCGGGCTCCATATCGACCGAAACCGTGTCGCCCGCCTCCTTCAGGTTCAGCGCCGCCTCGAGCTTCGGCAGCATGCCCGAGTGCCCGCCGTGCAGATAGGTGATCGGCTCGGTCGTCGACTCGAGCAGCGCGCCTTCGCTGTCAAAGAGCTCGAAGGTCAGCGTGACGACGGTGTTGGCGAAGATGTTCATGCGCGCTCCGGCGGACCGTTCCCGCGCATTGTACGCGGCCTCTGAGGGCCGCTCGATATAATCCCGTCATGCGAGCCGAGACGGCGCCGCTCCTCGGCGGACACGCGCCCGCGGCGTTCCTGCGTCGCTTGTGGCAGAAGGACGCGCTGCTCGTCCGGAACGCGCTGCCGGGATTCGCCGGCGTGCTCTCGTCGCGCGAACTCACGGCGCTGGCCCGGCGCGACGACGTCGAGTCGCGGCTCGTCGTGCGCGACGGGGTGCGCTGGTCGCTCGCGTACGGCCCGTTCCGCCGCGCCGACTTCCGTTCGTTGCCCGCGCGCGACTGGACGCTCCTCGTCCAGGGCGTCAATCTGCACCACGCGGGCGCGGACGCGCTCCTGCGGCGGTTTGCCTTCGTGCCGTTCGCGCGGCTCGACGACCTGATGGTGAGCCTGGCCGCGCCCGGCGGCGGCGTCGGCCCACACTTCGACTCGTACGACGTCTTCCTGCTGCAGGGCGCGGGGCGCCGGCGCTGGCGCTACGGCCGACAGCGCGACCTCGCGCTCCGATCGGGCCTGCCACTCAAGATCCTGCGGCGGTTCACGCCGCAGCACGAAGCGGTACTGAGCCCGGGCGACATGCTCTATCTGCCGCCTTCGTTCGCGCACGACGGCGTGGCCGTCGATCTCTGCATCACCTGCTCGATCGGCTTCCGCGCACCGGCCACGAACGAGCTCGCGACCGCCTTCCTCGACTGGCTGCGCGATCGCCTCGACCTGCCCGGGCGCTACGCGGATCCGGGGCTCCGCCCGACGCGGGAACCGGCGCGCATCGACGCCACGATGCAGCGTCGCTGCGCTGCGATGCTGAACCGGATCCGCTGGGGCCGCGGCGACGCCGATCGCTTCCTCGGCAGCTGGCTGTCCGAGCCGAAACCGTCGATCTGCTTCTCGCCGCCCGCTCGCCCGGTGCCGTTCGCCGCGTTCCGTGTCCGGGCTCGAAGAAACGGAGTCCGGCTCGACGCGCGTACGCAGCTCCTCTACGACGCGCGGCATCTGTACGTGAACGGGGACGCGCTGCCGTGGCCTGCCGCCGGCGCGGGGACGCTGCGAAGGCTCGCGAATGCGCGGGACCTCCCCGGCCCTGCGGTCGACCGCGCCGCGCCGGACGCGCTCTCGCTCATGTACGATTGGCACCGTCATGGCTACCTCCACCTCGGTGCCGCCTGAGCCGGCGCCCGCCCCCGAGCCGCGCCAGGAGACGCTGTCGACCGTGCGCGAGCAGGTCATCGCGCTCGACGAGCTGGTCGCGCTCGCGCAGCATTCGATCCGCGTCTTCGACCACGACCTCTCCGAGATGGGCTGGAACAGCCCGGCGCGGGCGGAAAGGCTCGCGGCGTTCCTGCGCCGGTCGCCCACGGCGAAGCTCGAGATCATCGTGCACGAAACGCGCTGGCTCGAAGCCTCCTGCCCGCGCCTCGCGGCGCTGCTCAAGTCGTTCAGCGATCGCGTCACCGTCTATCGGACAGGCCCCGAGGCCAAGGGCGCCGCCGATCCGCTCGTCATCGTCGACGGCCGGCACTTCCTCCATCGCTTCCACGTGGAGCAGCCGCGCGCGGCGCTGGTGATCGAGGACCCACATCTCGCGCGGCCTCTGATCAATCGCTTCGAGGAAATCTGGGCCACCGGCGAGCCGGGGCTCACCGGGACGGTGCTCGGTCTCTAGCGCGCAGCGATCGCCGCATCGAGCAGCGCCGCGTACTCTCGCGCCGTTTGCGCGGGCGTGAAGCCCTCGCGGATCCGTGCCGCCCCGCCATCGGCGACCGCCGCACCGAGCCCGGGATCGCCAGCGAGGCGCAGGATCGCGGCGGCGATCGACGCAGGGTCGCGCCGGCCGTACGCTACGCACGTCACGCCATCCTCGTAGATCGGCGATGGCGTCCGCGGCGCAGGCACCACGACGGGCAGCCGCGCAGCCATCGCCTCCATTGCGACCAGCGGTGCGGGCTCGTCGACGGCAGACCAGAACAGGAGCGCGTCGTGCTCCGCGAACAACGCAGGCAGCGCCGACCGCGGCACCGGCACATGCCATTCGACCGCGCCGTCGAGGCCGAGGGCGGCGATCCGGCGCCGCACGAGCGTGCGATACGACGGCGGGCCCTCGCCCGTCACGAGCGTGAGCGTGAGGCGCGCGTCGCTCGCGCGTGCCCGCGCGACGCCGGCGAGGAGCTGGTGCGCGCCTTTTTCCTTGACCAGCCGCCCGACGTAGAGGAGTCGTCCTCCGAAGCGACGCGGCGCGCGCGCGCTCGCCGGCAGCGGCACGCCGAAGTACACGGGGTGCGCAACGTCCGCCGGCAACCCGGCGCGCGCAGTCGCCGCGACCCACGACCGACTCGACAGGATCGCGCAGCGGATCGCGCGCGGGTCGGCACGCCGCCCGAGCCATGGATGCGCGCCGCGCGCGCGCAGGAGTCTTCCCGAGACCGCGCCGCCTGCAAGCTCGGCGGCGAGCCCTTCGATCGCCATCGGAATGACGCGATCGTGCAGCGACTGCGCGAGCGCGAGCCCGCCCGGCGGCGCCTCCTCGACGCAGTAGAGGACCGCGTCGAAGCGGCGGGCGCGAAGCCTCCTCTCGAGATCGGACAGCGTAACCGCGGCCTCGGCCAGCTCCGCGCGTGAAGCGAACAGGTCACGGAGCGCACGTCGCCGCGGTGGCGAAAGGCGTGCCCACAGCGCGGCGGCGGCGGTCGATCGGTTCAGGCGACCGAGCCAGCTCGTGCGCGGCCGTGTGGCGAGGCCGACGTCCTCGGGCACCGTCGACGCTGCGGTCGCATCCTCGACGTCGAAACCCTGCGCCCGCAGCTCCGCGACGAGATCGGCGAGGGCGCGCTCGAGCCCGCCCGCCTGCCGCTCGAAGCGCGGTCCCGCAAGAAGAATCGAACGGTTCATGGCGCACGGATCTCTTCGCTCGAACGGCATCAAAGCCCGTCGACGCCGGTCCGCGCGACGCTCGCCGGAACACCCGTGACGAGCGTGTTCGCGGCGACATGCTTCACGACGACTGCGCCCGCGCCGACGACCGCCCCCGCGCCGATCGTCGAATGCTCGCGCACGACGCTGCCCGCGCCGACGTACGCACCGTCGCCGACATCGACCGAGCCCGCGATCGTCACCCCGGGACCGACCGTCGCATAGGCGCCGATCCTCGTGTGATGGCCGATCGTCGCGGCGCGATTGACGATGGCGTGCGGATCCAGGGTGACGTAGATCGAGAGCTGGACCCCGGAGTTGACGACCGCGCCGGCCGCGAGGCTCGCCCGGCGCGACACGTACGCGGTAGGGTGGACGAGCGTCGCGAAGGCGTAGCCGCGCCGCGCCAGGATTTCGAGCGCGGCCCGGCGGCGATTGCTGACCGCACCGGAGGCGACGAGCGCATCACCCGGGCCGAGCGGCAGCGCGTCGATCCCGTACACGGGAAGCCCTTCGAGCTTCGCCTCGGCGGCCGGCGCCTCGAAGCTGTTGATGAATCCCGCGGGTTCGAAACCGCCCTGCTCCTCGGCGATCTCGAGCGTCTGCACGGCGAACGTGCCGCATCCGAGGATCAGGAGCCGCGGCCGCCGTCTGCCCATGCGCGCGCGTTCGAGCGGGCCGGACTCGCCTTCGGTCAAAGCGGCGCGCCGATCCGGCGTGCGACTTCCCGGTAGTGCTCGATGACGGAACCGAGATCGCGGCGGAATCGGTCCTTGTCGAGCTTTTCGCCGGTCTTCGCGTCCCACAGGCGGCACCCGTCCGGCGTGAATTCGTCGCCCAGCACGAGCGGCCCCGCCGCATCGTCGGCGGGGTGGCCGAACTCGAGCTTGTAATCGACGAGGTCGATGCCCGCGGCGCCGAACAGCGGCTTGAGCACCCCGTTGACCTTGTGCGTGAGCGCCTTCATCTCCGCGATCTCGTCGGCACTCGCCCAGCCGAGCACGCGAATGTGGTCGTCGTTGACGAGCGGATCGTGCAGTGCGTCGCTCTTGAGGAAGAACTCGAAGATCGGCTCGGCGAGCTTCGTGCCTTCGGCGATCCCGTAGCGCTTGGCCATCGAGCCCGCGCACACGTTGCGCACCACGCACTCGACCGGCACCATCTTCATCGCGCGGACGAGCGATTCCCGCTCGTTCAGGAGCCGGACGAAATGGGTCGGCACGCCTGCCGCGGCGAGCTTGCCCATCACGTACGCGTTGATCCGGTTGTTCGTCTCGCCCTTTTGTTCGAGCTTCGCGAGCTTCGCGCCGTCGAACGCGGAGACGTCGTCGCGGTAGTGCATTACGAGGTAGCGCGGATCGTCGGTTGCGTAGACCGTCTTCGCCTTCCCCTTGTAGAGCTCCTTGCGCTTCTCCATCCCGGTTCCTCGTCAAAGGTCACGCCAATCGAATCCGTCGTCCTGCGCGGCGATGCCGATCCACGTCTCCGCACAGCCGAGCGCGCCGGCCAGCGCGGCGCGAGCGAGCTCGCGAGTGTTGTTCTCCCGCGAGAGGTGCGCAGCGACGACGTGGACGAGCCGCGACGTATCGAGCCGCGCGAGCAGTGCCGCCGCCGCCTCGTTGTCGAGGTGCCCGAGCCGCGACGCGATCCGCTGCTTGAGCGGCCACGGGTAGCTGCCCTTTTCGAGCATGCCGAGGTCGTGGTTGCACTCGAGGACCAGCGCGTCGCACCCGGACAGGCAGGCCTCGACGTGCGGAGTCGGGATCCCGAGGTCGGTCAGGATGCCGACGCGGCGCGCGCCGTCGCCGAGCACGAACTGCGCCGGCTCGCGCGCGTCGTGCGGCACCGCGATCGGGACCACTTCGAGTGCGCCGATCGCGAAGCGCTCGTGGCTGTCGAATCCGTAAACGTGGGTCATGCCCTCGAAGCGCGCCGCGACGACGGTCAGCGTCCCGAACGTCGCCCAGACCGGGATCCCGTGCCGCGCGGCGAATGCCGGCACGCCCCCGATGTGGTCCGAGTGCTCGTGGGTGACGAGGATCGCGTCGATGTCGTCCGGCGCGAGGCCGAGCCGCCCGAGACGCGAGGAAGTATCCCGGATCCCGAAGCCGCAGTCGACGAGGACGCGCGTGCCGCCGGCTTCGACGACGAGCCCGTTGCCCTCGCTGCCGCTGCCGAGCGACGCGAAGCGCACGCGCGCGCTCCCTCTACTTCAGCTGGTCCTTGAGGAGCGTCAGGATCTTCTCGCCGGTCGCGCTCTTGTCGGGTGCGCCGTTCGGATCCTGCACCGTCACGATGCTGCGCGGATCAGACTGCGCGACCGTGATCTTGTATTGCTCGGGCTTCTCGCCCTTTTCCTTCCAGAACATGAGCTTCGTGAGCAGGCCTTCGTTGCGCGCCGCGGTCTCCGGATCGGAGTAGCGGACGAAGTACTCGCCCTTCGAGCGATCGCGGTCGACCACGGTGAAGCCGACCCGGTCGAGCGCGAGACCGACCCGGCGCCACGCCCGGTCGAAGCTGTCGTCGAGCACGAGCTGGTTCACGCCGTCGGCTGCCTTCTGCAGCTTCGCGCGCTCCTGCGCGGTGCCACCGGGAGCGGTCGCGCGGAGCGCCTCGGTCACCTGCGTGTCCGGCATGCCGAAGCGCACCATCAGCCGGCCGAGCCACTCCGCGTCGAGCCCCGGGTTCGGCGGTAGCAGGGCCCACGCGAACGCCGCCGGCGACGAATTGTCGATCTTGGTCGTCGGTACCTGTTCCATCACGCGGCTCGCGATGTAGATATCGACTGTGCCCTGCTCGGTTCCGCGCTCGATGCGCGTATGGTACTTCTCGCGCTTGTACGTCGTGTAGAACAGGTCGGCGGCCTTGCCGAGGGTGCTGCGCAGGAAGTCGGGTGGAATCTCGGCCCGGTTCTCGGCCCAGTCGGTCTCCATCACGCCGGAGCCGGGAAGCTCGTTTGCGAGCACGAAGCCCTGGTCGATCCAGAACTGGCGCGTGATGTTCCACGCCTGCTCGGGCGTCGCGCGCACGTGCAGCCAGCGCTCGTTGCCCTCCTTCACGATCTTCGCATCGGCGATCTGGTTCGGCGCGATCTGGTCGCCCGTCTTCGGCCGCGTTGCGTCGCGCGCCGCGAGCCCGGAGGCGGTCGACACGTTGTAGCGGTCGTCGTACTGCGGACTCTTCAGGTCCGGCGGCACTTCGAGCGCGGGCGCGGAGGAGACCGACTTGTAGTCGATCTTCTTGCCGAACGAGGTCGTCGGCGTCTCACAGCCCGAGAGCGCGAGCGCGGCCAGTGCGATGGCGAGCCCGGCCCGCGCGGCCGGGGCGATGCGTGACGCGTTCATGCGGGCACCTTCGAAGGGAGCGCGAGCGCACCCGCGTCGCGCAGCGCGCCGCGAACGGTCTCGTGATGCTGCGCCGACAGCGGCACCAAGGGCAGCCGCAACTCGTTCTCGATCAGGCCCATCTCGGCCAGCGCCCACTTGACGGGAATCGGGTTCGCCTCGATGAACAGCCGGCGGTGGAGCGGCAGGAGGCGGTCGTTCGCGGCCCGGGCCCGGGCGACGTCGCCGACCAGCGCGGCCCCGCACATCTCCGCCATCAGCTTGGGGGCGACGTTCGCGGTGACGGAAATGACGCCATGGCCGCCCATGAACAGGAGCGGCAGCGCCGTCAGGTCGTCGCCGCTGTAGACCGCGAACTCGCGCCGGCCCGCGGCGCGGAGCGCGCGCAGGAGTTCGGCACCGCGGCCCAGGTCGGCGGTCGCATCCTTGAGCCCCACGATTCCCGGCACCTGCGCGAGCCGCAGCACCGTCTCGTTCGCGAGATCGGCAACCGTGCGCCCGGGCACGTTGTACAGGATCATCGGCAGGTCCACCCTCTCCGCGATCGTGCGGAAGTGCCGGTAGAGCCCCTCCTGCGTGGGCTTGTTGTAGTACGGCACGACGGAGAGGCACGACGCGGCGCCGGCGGACTTCGCGTATGCGGTCAGCGCGACCGCCTCGGCCGTGGAGTTGGCGCCGGTGCCGGCGATGACCGGCACCCGGCCCCGGGCGAACTCGACAGCCGACTTGATGAGCAGGCAATGCTCGTCGACGTCGACCGTCGGTGATTCGCCGGTCGTACCGACGATCACGATCGCCGCCGTGCCGTTCTGGACGTGGAAGTCGATCAGTCGGGACAGCGCGGGCAGATCGAGCGCGCCTCCTGCGGACATCGGCGTCGCGATCGCGACGATGCTGCCGGTGAGCATGGGCATTGCGGGCAAAAAGTGGATTTTAGCGCATTCGGTGCCGGGCCGTCTCACGGACGCCGGTCCAGGGGCCGGTTCAGGCCCTAGGCCGGCGGCAACGCTGCCAGCCCGGCACGCGCGTACCCGACGGCCGCGATCCGCTGCACGACCCCACGCCGCGTGCCGGTTTCGATCGACCCGTGCTCGTAGGCTACGACCGTGAGCCGACCCTCGGCCACGCGCAGCAGTTCTCCTTCCTCGAGCAGGAAGTCCGGGTTTGACGGCCGACCGAAGGCTTCGTTCCCGCGCGCGAACGTCTCGTAGAGCAGCGTGCCGTCCGCGGCGAGCGTCCGGAGGAGCGGCGCGAAGAGCGGACGATGCAGGTAATTCGCGACGACGATCGCGTCGAACCGCTCGCCTTCGAGCGGCCACGGGCCGGATTCCAGGTCGAGCCGGGCGGTCTCGACGTCCGCGACGCCTCCGAGCGTCGCGAGGGCTGTGGGGTCGCGATCGACCGCGAGGACGCGGCAGCCGCGGCTCGCAAACAATCGCGCGTGGCGCCCGGTCCCGCAGGCGAGATCCAGCACCCGGGCGCCGGGGGGCACGAGCGACGCGAAGCGAACGAACCACGGCGAGGGCGCGAGCGCGACGGATCCGTGCGCGCTGCAACCGTCGCTCATCGCGTCCTCCGCCGCGCGGGAGCGGCGGGCGCGCGCGTGCCCACCTCGCGCCGCGCTTCGTCCGCGAGCCACGTCACGAACTCGACCACGTCGGAACGATCGACGGCGTGCGGGGCGACCACCGCGTAGTAGCCGCGCGCCGACTCGTAGCGCTTCGGAAACGGCGCCACGAGCCGGCGGTCCCGCAGATGCTCGGCGATGAGCGGGATGCGGCCGAGCGCGACCCCCTGTCCCGCCACCGTGGCCTGGATCAGCTGGTCGTAGAGCTTGAAGCGCAGGTTGCCCGCGGGCTTGAGGCCCGGTTGTCCGTTCGCCGCGAGCCAGACGCTCCATTCGAGCCAGGGCGTGCGTCCATCGGGATCGTCGAGGTGCAGGAGCACGTGGCGCGCGAGGTCGGCGGGACTCGCGAGCGGGATTCCGCCGCTCCGCACGAGATTCGGGCTCACCACCGGCATCATCCGCTCGCCAAACAGCCGCACCGAGCCCTCGGGCGCCTTGGCGTCGGGCAGATAGCGGACCGCGATGTCCACCTCGCCGCGTCCGAGGTCGACCAGGCGGTCGTCGGCCGAGATGTAGACCTCGGTCTCCGGATGCCGTGCGCGAAACGCGGCGAGACGCGGAATCACCCAGAGCGAGGCGAAGGACACCGTCGTCGACAGCGTGACGCCCGGGCCCCGCACGGCGCCATGCACCGCATCGGCCGCGGTCGCGAGCGCATTGAGCACCGCGGCGACATCGCGGTGAAACACCTGGCCCGCGGGGGTGAACGCGAGCGCGCGGTGGCGCCGTTCGAACAGCGGCACGCCGAGCGCTTCCTCGAGCGCCTGCACCTGCCGCGACAGCGCCGACTGCGTGAGGAAGAGCTCCTCCGCGGCGCGCGTGAACGACAGGAGCCGGCCCGCCGCCTCGAAGCCCTTGAGGAAGTCGAGCGATGGCAGCTTCCGGAGCGCCTTATGCATGCGTACACCTCATGCGAAGCATGCGGATTCGCCGTTTGAGCCGCAGCGCGGCCGCCCCCAGAATTGGGGCCATTCCCGAAGGCATCCGGGGATGGCGCGGAGCGGAAAGTCCCCACGGACGACGTCGCTTCGTATGCATTATACACATAGGAGTACGACATGGCCTGCGACGGATACACGAAGATCTGGGATCTCGCCCCCGGCGAGCTCGTGCAGCTCGACGGCGCGCGGGGCACGACGCTCCGCGTGACGCGGGGCACGCTGTGGATCACGCTCGAGGACGACGCGCGCGACATCGTGCTGTCGGCCGGCGACACGTTCATGATCGACCGCGGCGGACTCACCCTCGTCGAGGCACAGAACACGGCCACCGTGTGCGTGCTCGCGCGGCACGTGACCGAGGTCCGCCGCCGCGGCGAGCGTCCCGGGCTCGCGGCGCGCGTCGCCGCGTGGCTCGGGTCGGTCGGCGCCGCGGACCGCGACCGCCGGTTCGCGCCGTACTACTGACGTCGTTTGTCTCGTCCGAACATCGACGCGAGAGTGACGTCGGCCGCTGGCGGTGGGGGCCTGTGGCAGAATCCTGCGACGCGGCGACGGCGCGCCGCGCGGGGGGTGAGCCAATGGATCAGGGCATTCCGGCGCTCGAGATCGCGCTGGGATCCATTCCGCTGCTCGGGACGCTGTTCCTCCACGGGATCGGAATGTACGTGGTGCAGCGCCAGTTCGAGCTGCGCGGGGTTCCCATCTACCGGGCCGGGCGCCCCGGACAAGTGTTCTTCGGCGCGATGATCGCCCTCATGCTCTTCACGCACCTCGTGGAGATGCTCGTGTGGGCGGCGACGCTGCTCGGGCTCGACGCCGTGCCCCAATTCCGCGACGCTTTCTACCTGGTCGCGGGCACCTACACCACTTTGGGTTACGCCGAGGACATGCTCGCGCACCAGTGGCGCCTCCTGGGTCCGATGATCGCAATGTCCGGGCTTTTCGCGTTCGGCTGGACGACCGGCATCCTCGTCAGTATCGTCTCGCAGGCCTATCGCGAGCGGCGCGCGGGGTTTGCCGAGCGCTCCGGGCTTCCCCCGCCCAGCGACCTCTGACGCCGCCTCCGCGTCAGCTCTTGGCGAAGGTGATCTCGCCCGCGGTGGCTCCGACCTTCACGGTGTCGCCCGCCACGTAGTCGCCGGCGAGGATTTCCCGCGCGAGCGGATTCTCGATCTGCTGCTGGATCGCGCGCTTCAATGGCCGCGCACCGTACACCGGATCGAAGCCCGCCGCCGCAACGACCTTGAGCGCGGCGTCGGTGACCGAGAGCTTGATCTCCATCTTGGCGAGCCGTGCCTCGAGCGCCCGGAGCTGGATCCGCGCGATGTCGGCGATCTGCGCCTCGCCCAGCGGATGGAAGACGACGATCTCGTCGATGCGGTTCACGAATTCCGGCCGGAAGTGGCTCTTGACCTCGGCCATCACGGCGATCTTGATCAGCGCCTGGTCCGAGCCTTCGTCGGCCATCTGCTGGATCCGGTGCGAGCCCAGGTTCGACGTCATCACGATCACCGTGTTCTTGAAGTCGACGGTGCGCCCCTGGCCGTCCGTCATGCGGCCATCGTCCAGCACCTGCAGCAGCACGTTGAACACGTCGGGGTGCGCCTTCTCGACTTCGTCCAGCAGGATCACGCTGTACGGCTTGCGGCGGACGGCTTCGGTCAGGTAGCCGCCCTCCTCGTAGCCGACGTACCCCGGCGGCGCACCGATGAGCCGGGCGACCGAGTGCCGCTCCTGGAACTCGGACATGTCGATGCGGATCAGGTGCTGCTCGGAATCGAAGAGGAACTCGGCCAACGCCTTGCAAAGCTCCGTCTTGCCGACGCCGGTGGGCCCGAGGAACAGGAACGACCCATAGGGCCGGTTGGGGTCGGCCAACCCCGAGCGCGAGCGTCGGATCGCGTCCGAGACGAGCCGGACCGCCTCGTCCTGGCCGACGACGCGCCGGTGCAGCGCGTCTTCCATGTGCAGGAGCTTGTCGCGCTCCCCCTGCATCATCTTCGAGACGGGTATCCCGGTCGCGCGGGAGACGACCTCGGCGATCTCCTCGGCGCCGACCTGCGTGCGCAGGAGCTTCGGCTTGGCCTTCCCTTCCGCCTTGTCCGCCTTCTTGAGCTGCGCCTCGAGCTGCGGCAGCTGGCCGTACTGGAGTTCGCTCATCTTCTGCCAGTCGCCCTTGCGCCGCGCCTCTTCCATCTGGAGCTTGATCTTGTCGATCTCCTCCTTGATGTGCTGGGTCCCCGCGACCTGCGCCTTCTCCGCCTGCCACACCTCGTCCAGGTCCGCATATTCGCGCTCGAGGCGCTTGATCTCGTCCTCGATCGCAGCGAGCCGCTTCTTCGACGCCTCGTCCTTCTCCTTCTTCACCGCCTCGCGCTCGATCTTCAACTGGATCAGCCGGCGGTCGAGGCGGTCCATCGCCTCGGGCTTCGAGTCGATCTCCATCTTGATCCGCGCGGCGGCCTCGTCGATCAGGTCGATCGCCTTGTCGGGGAGGAAGCGGTCGGTGATGTAGCGATGGCTGAGCTCGGCCGCGGCGACGATCGCCGGGTCGGTGATCTCCACGCCGTGGTGGATCTCGTAGCGCTCCTGCAGGCCGCGCAGGATCGCGATCGTCGCCTCGACCGAGGGCTCGTCGACCAGCACTTTCTGGAAGCGGCGCTCGAGCGCAGCGTCCTTCTCGACGTACTTCCGGTATTCGTCGAGCGTCGTTGCGCCGACGCAGTGGAGCTCGCCCCGCGCGAGCGCGGGCTTGAGCATGTTGCCGGCATCGATCGCGCCCTCGGCCTTGCCGGCGCCGACCATCGTGTGCAGCTCGTCGATGAAGACGATCGTCTTGCCCGCGTCGGCCGCAATGTCCTTGAGCACCGCTTTCAGGCGCTCCTCGAACTCGCCGCGGTACTTGGCGCCGGCGAGCAGCGCGGCCATGTCGAGCGACAGCACGCGCTTGCCCTTGAGCGTCTCGGGAACTTCGCCGTCGACGATGCGCTGCGCAAGCCCCTCGACGATCGCGGTCTTCCCCACCCCGGGCTCGCCGATCAGCACCGGATTGTTCTTGGTGCGCCGCTGCAGGATCTGGATCGTGCGCCGGATCTCGTCGTCGCGGCCGATCACGGGATCGAGCTTGCCCTCCCGCGCGCGTTCGGTCAGGTCGATCGTGTACTTCCTGAGCGCTTCCCGCTGGCCTTCGGCCTCCTGCGTGTCGACTCCCGCGCCGCCGCGCACCGCCTCGATCGCCTGCTCGAGCGCCTTCCGCGTGAGGCCGTTGTCCTTGAGCAGCCGACCGGTCTCGCCCTTGTCGTCGGCGAGCGCGAGCAGGAAGAGCTCGCTCGCGATGAACTGGTCGCCGCGCTTGACCGCTTCCTTGTCGGTCAGGTTGAGCAGGTTGCCAAGGTCGCGCGAGACGGTGATCTCGCCGCCCTGCCCCTCGACCTTGGGCAGCCTTCCGATCGCTTTGGCGAGCGCCGCCTTGACCTTGGGCACCGCCACCCCCGCCCGCGAGAGGAGCGACGCGGTGCCACCGTCCTCCTGGTTCAGGAGCGCGGACAGCAGGTGCTGGGGCTCGATGAAGCCGTTGTCGTTGCCGAGCGCCATGCTCTGGGCATCGGCCAGCGCCTGCTGGAACTTGGTCGTGAGCTTGTCGAAGCGCATCGCTACTCCTCGCCTGCAATCGCAGTACGTTAGGTAGGGTTTTGCGCGCCGAATTCAAGGTCCGGCACGCGGCGCCCGTGCCGGGGACAGCGCTCCGCCCGCGGCAGCCGGGTTGCCCGAACCGCTACGCCGGCATTATGCTTCGGCGTCGGAAGCCGTTTCTTCCCATGCGATTCCTCGCCGCCGTCTGCCGGGCCCGCTGGAACCGCACCTCGCCGCTCGCGCGCGATGTGACGCTCGTCCTCGTGGTCAAGGGGGCGGCGCTGTTCGTTCTCTGGTCGCTCTTCTTCAGCGCCCCGCTCGCCCCGCGGATGACCGTCGCGCCGGACCGCGTCGCCGCGCAGCTGCTGGCCCCCGCCGCACCGATGGGAGGCCACGTTGACCGCCCTTGACGTCGTCGATCTCTCGCGGCTGCAGTTCGCCGCGACGGCGCTCTACCACTTCCTGTTCGTTCCGCTGACCCTCGGGCTGTCCTGGATCCTCGTGATCATGGAGTCCGTCTACGTCATGACGGGCAGGGAGATCTACCGGGACATGACGCGATTCTGGGGCAAGCTCTTCGGCATCAACTTCGTCATGGGCGTCGCGACCGGCCTCACGATGGAGTTCCAGTTCGGGACCAACTGGGCGTACTACTCGCACTACGTCGGCGACATCTTCGGCGCGCCGCTCGCCGTCGAAGGGCTGATGGCGTTCTTCCTCGAGTCGACGTTCGTCGGGATGTTCTTCTTCGGCTGGGACCGGCTCTCGAAGGTGCAGCACCTCCTCGTGACGTTTCTCGTGGCGCTGGGATCGAACCTGTCCGCGCTGTGGATCCTCATCGCCAACGCCTGGATGCAGAACCCGGTCGGCGCCGAGTTCAACCACGAGACGATGCGGATGGAGCTCACGAGCTTCTTCGACCTGCTGTTCAATCCGGTCGCCGGCCCCAAGTTCGTGCACACCGTAGCCGCCGGCTACGTCGCGGCCTCGATGTTCGTGCTCGGCATTTCGTCGTGGTACCTGCTCCGCGGGCGCGACCCGTCGTTCGCGATCCGCTCCTTCGCCGTCGCCTCGGGCTTCGGGCTCGCCTCCGCACTGTCGGTCATCGTGCTGGGCGACGAATCGGGATACTCGACGGGCGAGGTGCAAAAGGTGAAGCTCGCCGCGATCGAGGCCGAATGGGAGACCGAGAAGCCGCCGGCATCGTTCACCGTGTTCGGATTCCCGGACCAGGCGGCGCAGACGACGCATTTCGCGATCAAGATCCCCTGGCTCATGGGCCTGATCGCGACGCGCTCGCTCGACACGCCGGTCACGGGCATCAAGGAGCTGAAGCGCGAGCACGAGGCTCGCATCCGGAGCGGGATGAAGGCGTACGCCGCGCTGCAGCGGGTGAAGTCGGGCGACCCGTCGCCGGACGCGGCCGCCGAGCTCGCGCGGCTCAAGGCCGACCTCGGCTACGGCCTCCTGCTCAGGAAGTACACGCCGAACGTCGTCGACGCGACGTCCGAGCAGATCCGCGATGCCGTGGAGGACACGATTCCCAACGTGGCGCCGCTCTTCTGGTCGTTCCGGATCATGGTCGGACTGAGCCTCTGGTTCCTGTTCGTGTTCGCGGCGTCGTTCGTCGTGCTCGCGCGCCGCCGCCTTGCCGAGAACCGCTGGCTCATGCGAATCGCGTTCTGGAGCATTCCGCTGCCGTGGGTCGCGACCTCGCTCGGCTGGATCGTCGCCGAATACGGCCGCCAGCCGTGGGCGATCAGCGAGGTGCTGCCGACGCACCTCGCGGTGTCGTCGGTGACTGCGGGCCAGGTGTGGTTCAGCCTCTCGGGCTTCGTCGTGTTCTACACCGGGCTCCTCGTCGTCGAGCTCTACCTCCTGTTCAAGTACGCGCGTCTCGGCCCGTCGTCGCTCGGCACCGGACGCTACCACTTCGAAGCCGACGCGCCGCGGCTCAAGGGCGCCGTGTGAGGTCCGGATGATCTACGTCTTCGACTACGCGACGCTGAAGCTGATCTGGTGGGTCTTCATCGGCGTGCTGCTCATCGGCTTCGCGGTCATGGACGGCAAGGACCTGGGGCTCGGCACGCTGCTCCCGTTCGTGGGCAGGACCGACGACGAGCGGCGCGTGATGCTCAACACGATCGGCCCGCACTGGGAAGGCAACCAGGTGTGGTTCATCACCGCGGGCGGCGCGGCGTTCGCCGCGTGGCCACTCGTGTACGCGACGGCATTCTCGGGGTTCTACGTTGCGCTGATCCTGACGCTCTTCGCGCTCTTCTTCCGGCCGGTCGGCTTCGACTATCGCAGCAAGGTGCCTGATCCGCGCTGGCGGAATGCCTGGGACTGGGGGCTCTTCGTCGGCGGCACCGTGCCGGTGCTCGTGTTCGGCGTCGCCTTCGGCAACCTGCTGCAGGGGGTCCCCTTCCATTTCGACCAGGAGCTCCGCGTCCACTACACCGGCTCGTTCTTCGGTCTGCTCAATCCGTTTGCGCTCCTCGCGGGCATCGTGAGCGTCGCACTGCTGGCCATGCACGGCGCCCTCTACCTGCAGCTCCGCACCGAAGGGGCGGTGTTTGAGCGCGCCACGACGGCGGCGCGAGTCGCCGGGGCCCTGTTCATCGTCGCCTTCGCCGGCGCCGGGGCGTGGCTCGCCATGGGGATCGACGGCTTTGCGATAACCGCGATGCCGCCGGCGAACTCGTCGTTCGTGCCGCTTGCGAAGACGGTCGCGCACGGCCCCGGAAGCTGGCTCTCGAGCGCTCCGCTCCATCCGTGGACGATCGTCGTGCCTCTCGCCGCGATCGTGTGCGCGCTGCTCGCGCTCGGTGCCGCCGCGCGCCGCCGCTCGATGCTCGCGTTCGTATTGTCGTCGGTAGCCGTCGCCGGCGTCGTGCTGACCGCCGGCTTTGCCCTGTTTCCCTTCGTCATGCCGTCGTCGGCCGATCCGCGCAGCAGCTTGACGCTCTACGACTCGGTGTCGAGCCACCGCACGCTGCAGATCATGTTCTGGGCGGTGCTGATCTTCCTCCCGCTGGTCATTGCCTACACCGGCTGGGCATACCACGTGATGCGCGGCAAGATCACCGAGCGGCAGGTGCGCGAAGCCGGGCCCGCGCTCTATTAGGAGGCGACAATCGTGTGGTACTTCACGTGGATCCTGGGCGTCGGAGCGGCGCTCGCATTCGGCATCATCAACGTCATGTGGCTCGAGGCGTCCTATACGTTCGGCGAGCTGGACGAAGGCCGGATCCGCGAGCGATTCGGCGAGGACGTTACCGGCGGCGCGTAGCGCCCGTTGCACATCGCCGCCGGAGCACGCGCTCGACGGCCGATGCCGACAGTCTGCGGGGTCAATCAGTCCCAGCGCCGCAAGCAGGTTCGCCTGTTCCTTCGAGCTCCCCGTACGGTCGCGCGCGTCCGCCGGATGCATGGGCCGGCGACCGGGGTGTTACCATCGAATGCACCGCTCGGTGCCTTTGATGACCCGCCCCTCGGGCCGCGGCAATGACTTCGTCCGATTCCGACCCCTCCGGATCCCCCTCCGGCAACGATGCCCCCAGGAGCGCGACGTTCGCCCAGGTGGCGCGCGCGGTCTTCTGGAGCTTCTTCGGGGTGCGCAAGGGGAAGCACATGCAGGAGGACGCGGTGACGATACGGCCGCTCCACGTCGTGCTCGTCGGCCTCGCGGCGGCGCTTGTGTTTGTCCTGGCGCTCGTCGTGCTCGTCACGCTCATCACGCGGAACGCGTAAGCCGCCGATGACATCGCTGCGCGGCGTCCTCGCCTGCGCGCTCGCGGTCACCGCGGCCGCCGGCGCGCAGCCGGCCCCGGAGCCGGCCACGTCGGCGCCCGCCGCGTCCGCGCCGATCTCGTCGGTGGCGGAATCGATCTACGAGGGCGCACGCCCGCGCCTCCTGCAGATCCGCACCCTCGTCGACCGCGCCGACCGCCAGTCGTCGCTGGGCTCCGGCTTCACCGTCACTGCCGACGGGCTCGCCCTCACGAACTATCACGTCGTTTCGCAGTACGCGCTCGAGCCGTCGACCTATCGGCTCGAGTACATGGCACCCGACGGCACGCGCGGGCCGCTCGTGCTGCAGGCCATCGACGTCGTCAACGATCTTGCGGTGGTGCGTCTCGACAAGCCTGCGGAGTCGTTCTTCGACTTCGAGCCGCGCGCGCTCGCCGGGAAACTGCCGAAGGGCGAGCGGCTGTTCGCGATGGGCAATCCGCTCGATCTCGGGTTCGGCATCGTCGAAGGTACCTACAACGGGCTCGTCGACTACAGCTACAACGAACGCCTCCACTTTTCCGGCGCGCTCAATCCCGGCATGAGCGGGGGTCCGGCGGTCACCGCCGACGGCCGCATCGCCGGCATCAACGTCGCAAAGCAGCTGCACGGCGAGCTCGTGAGCTTTCTCGTGCCGGCGCGCGACGGGGCGGCGTTGGTCGAGAAGGCGCGGCGCTCGCCGCCGCTCACGCCCGCCGACGCGAGGAAGGAGATCACGCGGCAGCTGACCGCGTGGCAGGCGGGGCTCGTCTCGACGGTCGCCGGGAAGGGGTTTCGGCCGGCGACGTTCGGACCGTGGCAGGCGCCGGAGAGCGCAGTCCCGTGGCTCAACTGCTGGGCGCGCACGAACGCCGACGCGACGCCCAAGCCTCGGGCGATCCTCGACACGACCCAGTGCAGCACGCGGACCTCGCTGTTCATCGCCGGCGATCTGACGACCGGGCAGATCGACTTCTCGCACGCGCACGCGCGGAGCGTCGATCTCAACGCGTTCCAGTTCGCCGCGTTCCTGTCGCACGAAGTGCAGCCGTCGTGGACGAGCGGCTTCGGGGGTCGCCGTCTCACCCAGCCGCGCTGCCACGAGGACTTCGTCGCCTTCGACGGCAGCGCGCGCCCCGTACTTCGCGCGGTGTGGTGCGCCCGCGCCTACCGCGAGCTCGACGGCCTCTACGACGTCTCGATCCTCGCGATCACGCAGGACCGCGACCGCGAGGCGCTGATATCGCGGCTCGCGATGCGCGGCGTCACCTACGACAACGCGCTCGCGCTCGGCCGGAGCTTCCTGGGCGCGATCGATTGGTCCGCACCGGAACCCGCCGCGAGGGCCGCTCGATGATCTGGGTCGAGATCCTGGGCCGCCATGGCGAGGTCCTCGCGCGCCACCGCTGCGACGGCGTCGAGACGCGGATCGGCCGCGCCTACGACAACGACGTGGTCCTCGACGATCCCACGGTCGCCCCGCACCACGTTCGCGTGTGGCGCGGCGACGACGGTCGCCTCTTCGCGGAGGATAGAGGCAGCGCAAACGGCGTCTACGTGGACGACCGGGGTCCCCTTGAGCGCGTCACGGTCGACGGCGATCGGCCCCTGCGGATCGGGCGAACGCTGGTTCGAATTCGCGAGACGAGTCACGCGGTGGCCCCCGAACGCAGGGCGGTGCCCGCCGTGCACGCGTGGCGGCGCGCGCTCGCGCTCGCCGTCGCGGTGATCGCGCTCGAGACGTTTCTCACGTGGCTCGGCGAGACGACGGAGCGCAAGGTCGCGTACTACGTGCTGCCCCTCGGGATCCTCGCTTTCCTCACGCTCGCCTGGACCGCTGCATGGGCAATCCTGACCCGGATCTTCGCGGGTCATGCGCGGTTCGAGCGGCATCTCGTGATCGCCCTTTCGGCGCTGCTCGTGTTCTCGGTCGTCGACGAGTTCATCGACACGGCCGCGTTCGCATTCTCGGCGCGCGTGCTCGCCGACTACGCGTACGTCGGCGCGTGGCTCCTGCTTGCCGCGCTCTGCTTCTTCCACCTCCGCGAGATCGCGCCGGTCCGCCTTCGGTTCAAGGCGGCCGTCGTGTTCGGCCTCGGGCTGGCTGCGGTGGCCGCGCAGACGCTCGCGCAGTCCGAGCTTAGACCGTGGAACGCACGCCAGACGTACCTGCACGACCTGAAGCCGCCGTTCATGCGCGCCGTCGCCCCGGAGAGCGCCCCGGCGTTCTTCGGCGAGGCCGAACGCCTGAAGGCCAGGCTCGACCGCGCGCGCAAGGAGGAGCCCGTCACCGGCGGGATGCCCGGGTTCGACGAGGAGGATTAGCGCGGTATCAGGTGCGCGAGCGCCGCGGCCGCCCGCACGAGCTCGTCGTCGGTGGTCAGAACGTCGGGACAAAGGCGCAGCCACTCGTCGCGGGCATCGGTCACGATGCTCCTCGCGGCCAGCGCGTCGGCGATCGCGCGCGCGTCCGCCCGGCGCACGACCACGAACGCACCGCGGTCTTCGCGGCCGCCCTCCGCGGCGATCCCGCATTCGGCGAGGAGCGCGACGAGCCGCCGCTGCAGTGTCAGCGAGTGTTCCCGCAGGCGTTCGACACCGATCGAAAGAACGAGCCGCTGCCCCGCTCGCGACTGGTAGAAGGGCAATACCGCGGGTGTCGATTCGAGCCACGCATCGCCGCCCTGCGCGTAGCGCGGCGGGTCGGGTCGCTCGTAGCGGAAGGGGGCGGCCTTCGCGAACCAGCCGGTGTCGAGCGTGCGCAGGCGGCCATCGAGATGCCGCGGGTGCACGTACAGGTAGCACGCCCCCGGGCCGCCGCGAAGGTACTTGTAGCTGCCGCCGACGGCAAAGTCCGCATCCAGCGCCGCGACATCCACCGGAACGACGCCGAGCGAATGATAGAGGTCGACGAGCACGCGCGCTCCCGCGGAGTGCGCCGCTGCTACGAGCTCCGGCAGCGCGGGGAGCACTTGCCCCGTCCGGAACATCGCCTGCGACACGACGACGAGATCGGCGCCCTTCGCCACCGCCGCACCCAGGTCCTCGGGCGCGAACAGGCCGCCGTCGCGCGGCTCGACGAGCTCGAGCGCGATCCGCCCGCGATGCGCATACTCCCGCAGGATCACGTCGAGCGAGTCGAACTCGCCTCGGGTCGCGACGACGCGCGGGGTGCCGTCGTGCGCGTTCAGCACCGCGCGGAGGCCCTGCCCCGCGCTCGCCTTCGGCACGACGCAGTCCGGACGCGGCGCGCCCATGAGCGTGGCGAGGCGCGCGCGCCATTCGGCGATCTCGCGATTCCACGCGTCCCACGCGTCGCCGAGCTGTGTGATCCAGAGGTCGACGCCCTCGCGCACATCGTCCGCCGTGGCATCGAGCGGGCGGCCGAGCGAATGATTGGCCAGGTAGACGCGGTCGCGCTGCGCCGCCAGCACGCGCGAGAAGAGCGGTGCGACGTGCGCCCGCACCGCTTCCTCGGTCAGCGGACCGGGACCGAGCGCCTCGATCGCCGCTTCGATGCGCTCCTCTGCGGACGCCACGGTGTTCACCGGCTGCTCACGCGGGCGTCCTCGGGTCCCGGCTCGGCCGGTCGCGCTCGTCCGCCCCGATCGCCGTGCGGACGTCGATCAGCTCCGGGAAGAACGTGTGGTCGAGCGCCTTCCGGAGAAACGCCACGCCGGAGGAGCCGCCCGTCCCTGTCTTGTGGCCGATGGTGCGCTCGACGGTCTTCAAGTGCCGGAAACGCCAGAGCTGGAACGATTCCTCGACGTCGATCAGCTTCTCCGCCATCTCGTAGGCGTCCCACCAGTGCTCCGGATCGTCGTAGATCGTCTTGAAGACCGAGACGAGCGCAGGGTTGCGCACGTGGGGCTGCGACCAATCGCGCTCGGTGCAGGACGCCGGCACCGGCAGGCCGCGCCGCGCGAGGTGGCGCAGGTATTCGTCGTAGAGCGACGGCGCCTCGAGGATCGCGGTCAGCTCGGCGTGCGTGGCGGCGTCGTAGCGGAACACCTCGACGAGTGCGGCCTGCTTGTTGCCGAGCAGGAATTCGAGCGCGCGGTACTGCGCCGACTGGAAGCCCGACGAGCTGCCGAGCGCCGGCCGGAAAGCCTCGTATTCGGACGGTGTCAGCGTCTCCAGCACTGCCCACTGCTCGAAGAGCTGCTTCTGGATCAGCTTGACGCGCGCGAGGATCTTGAAGCACGCGTCGAGCCGATCTTCCCGCACGAACGCGAGCGCCGCCTTGAGCTCGTGGATCGCAAGCTTCATCCAGAGCTCCGAGGTCTGGTGCTGGATGATGAACATCGTCTCGTCGTGGCGCGCCGGTCGGGTGGCAGTTCCCGAGAGCGGCTGCTGCGCCGACAGGAGCAGGTCGAGCCGCAGATAGCCGGCGTAGGTCAGGCGGTTCGTGAGGTCGGTGACGATGCCGGGTTCGAGCTCGCGCGTGGTCATGCTCGCAATCATCGCTGTTCGCGGAAAGTAGGGTCAGACCCGACTTTTCCAATCCGGGTCGGGCGGTCGATCGTAGCCCAAAAGTGGGGTCTGACCCTACTTTCCGCTGCGCTCGCTCTGCTACCATCCGGCGCCATGATCGTCCTGCGCTCCGCCCGCGCGACGGCGGCGCTCGCGGCCGCGTGCCTCGGCGCCGCGGCATGCGGCGACGGCGGCGGCGCTGCGCGACCGTCGCTGGCATTCGCGGAGTGCCGGCTGCCGCGGCTTCCGATCGCCGCGCAGTGCGGCACCCTCGAGGTACCCGAAAACCGGGCCGCGCCGCACGGGCGCAGGATCACGCTGACCGTTGCCGTGCTCCGGGCGAACACGCTGTCGCCGCGCCCCGATCCGCTGTTCATGCTCGCGGGCGGCCCGGGCCAGGCGGCGACGTTCCTGGGTCCGTTCGCGGCGCAGATGACCGACGTCCGCAAAGATCGCGACATCATCCTCGTCGACCAGCGCGGAACGGGGCGCTCGTCGCCGCTCGCCTGCCGCGCGCTCAGGCAGGACGAGACGCTGAGAACGGCGGTCGACCTCGACATCGTTCCGCGCGCGGCCGACTGCGCGAAGGAACTTGCGGAGCTCGGCATCGATCCCGCGCAATACACGACGGCGGCCTGGGTCGAGGACCTGGAGGCGGTGCGCGCGGCGCTGGGCTACGCGAAGATCAACCTCTGGGGCGGCTCGTATGGGACGCGAGTCGCCCTCGAATACCTGCGCCGCCATCCGGACCGCGTGCGCAGTGCCGTCCTCGACGGCGTCGCGCCGCCGGCAATGGCCCTCAGCTTCGACGTCTGGCCCACGCGCGATCGCGCGATCGACCGCATCATCGAGAGCTGCGAGGCGTCGCCCGCGTGCCGGACCGCGCATGGGGACCTCGAGGCGACGCTCGGCTCGATCCGCGCCCGGCTCGGGGCCGCGGGTCGCGACGTCGCCGTCACGGACCCCCGCACCGGTGCCGTGGAGACGCTTCACCTCACTTTCGATCACGTCGTCGCCGCGCTGCAGACGCTCACCTACGTGCCCGAGCTCGCCGCGCTCATTCCCGAAGTGATCGGCCGCGCCGCCGCCGGCGACTACGGACCGCTGTTTGCGGCGGCGCTGCTCGTGACGGGCAACCTGACCGAACAGATGAACGTCGCGCTCCACTACTCGGTGACTTGCACCGAAGACGCGCCGCGCCTGTCGGCGGGCGCCGCGCGCACTGCGCTCGAGGGCGTCCGGTCGCAGGCGCTGGCACGGCGCCTGCTCGCCGTGTGCGACGCATGGCCGCACGGGAAGGCACCCCTCGACGCGACGACGCCCGTGCGGAGCGACGTGCCGGTGCTGATCCTCTCCGGCGCACTCGACCCGGTGACGCCCCCCGCGAACGGGGCGGAAGTCGCGCGCACGCTCACGCACA
Source organism: uncultured beta proteobacterium (assembly GCA_963734055.1). Taxonomy (GTDB): domain Bacteria; phylum Pseudomonadota; class Gammaproteobacteria; order Burkholderiales; family Casimicrobiaceae; genus CAIWHR01. The sequence continues at coordinate 158,913 of CAVTFQ010000013.1, read as the reverse complement.
GCCGTCACATCGTGGCGCGCGGGTTCGGCCATATCGTCTCGTCGCACGCGTGCGCCCCCCGACTCATCGCGTCGTTTCTCGACGATCCGACCTTCGCCTCCGTGCCCGCAACCTGCGTCAAGCGCTTCGAATCGAGCGACGCGCCGGCGCCGTGGCCCGATCGGCTGGGCGCCCGATGATCGCGATCGACGGCCTCGCGAAGGCGTTCGGTCGGCGCCGGGAAGTGAAGGCCGTCGCGAGCGTAACGTTCACTGCGCCCGACGGCGCGATCACGGGATTGCTCGGCCCGAACGGCGCGGGCAAGACGACGCTCCTGCGGATGCTCGCGACCCTCATGCTACCCGACTCGGGTGGCGCAACGATCGACGGCCGTGACGTCGTCGCCGAGCGCGTCGCCGTGCGCCGCGGGATCGGCGTGCTGTCCGACGCGCGCGGCCTCTATCCGCGCCTCACCGGCCGCGAGAACATCCGCTACTTCGGCGCGCTGCACGGCCTGTCGGGCGACGCGCTCGAAGCGCGCATCGGCGAGCTCGTGCGCGTTCTCGGGCTCGCCGATGTCGCCGACCGCCGCGCGCAGGGATATTCCCAGGGCGAGCGGATGAAGGTCGCGATCGCACGGGCGCTGGTCCACGATCCGCACACGCTCCTTCTCGACGAGCCGACGAACGGGCTCGACATCCTGTCGACGCGCGCGCTGCGCGACCTCCTGCGCCGGCTCCGCGCGAGCGGCAAGTGCCTGCTCTTCAGCTCCCACGTCATGCAGGAGGTCACGGCGCTCTGCGACCGGATCGTGATCCTCGGCCGCGGCAAGGTCGTCGCGAGCGGGACCGCCGCGGAGCTCGTCGCGCAATCGGGAGCGGCGACGCTCGAGGATGCGTTCGTCGCGCTGCTCGGCTCCGGCGAAGGGCTGTCCGCATGACCGGCGGCCCTGCCCGCATCGCGACCGTCGCGCGCAAGGAAATGGTCGACGCGCTCCGCGACCGGCGAACCGCGCTGGTCACCCTGCTCCCGGCGCTGCTCGGGCCGGCGTTCCTCGTGCTGATGCTCTACGTCGTCGCCGTGCAGTCGGGAAAATCGCGCGACCTCGTGCTGCCGGTCGCCGGCGCGGAGCACGCGCCCGCGCTCGTCGCCTTTCTCGTCCGGCAGCAGGTTGTCGTGAAGCCGGCACCCGCCGAGTTCGAGGCCCGCGTGCGCGATGGCGATCTCGACGTCGTGCTCGACGTCGACGCGAAGTTCGCGGACGACGTGGCGCTCGGCAAGCCGGGCATCGTGCGCGTCGTCTACGACCGCTCGCGCGACCGCGCGCGGGCGTCGATCGAACAGACCGAGGCGCTCCTTCGGGCGTACAACCGCGAGTGGGGGCGCGCGCGGCTCGTGCTGCGCGGCGTCTCGCCCGACGTCGCGAATCCGCTCGACGTCGAGGCGCACGACCTCGCAACGCCGCAGAGCTCGGGCTCGATCGTGCTCTTCCTCGTCGCCTACTACGGGCTCTTCGCGGCGCTGATCGGCGGGCTCGCGGCGGCGCTCGACGCGACCGCCGGCGAGCGCGAGCGGCAGTCGCTGGAGCCGCTCCTGACGACGCCGCTGCACCCGCTCGAGCTCGCGACCGGCAAGTGGGCCGCGGTCGCCGCGCTCGACGCTGCTCGTCGTCGTGCTCACCCTGGCGGGCTTCTACGTCACGCTGCGATTCGCGCCGCTGCCGGCGGTCGGCGTGCCGTTCCTGTACAGCGTGACCGAGCTTGGCCGGTTCCTGATCGTGCTCGTGCCGCTGGTGCTGCTCATGCCGGCCGTGCTGCTCTACGTCGGCGCGCGCGGCCGCACGTTCAAGGAGGCGCAGGCGAACGTGTCGCTCATGCTCACGCTGATGGCCATCGTTCCGTTCCTCCCGCTGTTCCTGCAGCGCAAGGATCCCGACTGGCTGCTCTGGATCCCGGTGTCCGGCCAGTATTCGCTGCTCTCGAGGGCGCTGCGCGGCGAGGCGCTGCCGCTCCTCGGTCTGCTCCAGTCGTACGCCGCCCCGCTCGCACTCGCTGCGCTCGCCCTTGCGCTGACCGCGCGGCTCCTCGCGCGCGAATCCGCGTTGGCCGGCAAATAGGAGCTTCGCGCCCGCGTCGGAAAGGTTGCGGCGGACGCCGCGTTCACGCGTGGATGAGGCGGCCGCCCGCGAACGACCAGTTCTCCCACGTCGTCTCCTTGAAGACGATCATCACGTTTTCCATGTCGAGGCCAAGGCCCGTGAGCGCGGCCGCAAGCTCTTCGAGCAGCTTCTTCCTCACCTTGACGCTGCGTCCGACCGACCACAGGATCTCGACGAGAACGAAATCATCGTTCCGCTCGGTCCTGACATCGGGGTACGACGGATCGAAACGGAAATCCTCGGCATCGAGCTCGATGACGCGCTGAAACCGGTCGGCGGCCGGTACGCCGGACGAGACCAGCGCCGCGTGGACGGCGTCGAGCACCTTGGTCTTGAAGGCGCCCGATTTCGGCTTGCGGACCGTGAGGGTGACGAGCGGCATGGCGGCTCCTTCGATCCGACGTTCTAGGGTTCGAACATCGCATTGATCTCGACGTACGGAATCGCCCGGCGCGCGAAGTCGAACGTCCCCTTCTGCCTGATCTCGCGTGCGGCATCCAGGAAGGCGCCGTACGCGGCGCGCGCCAGCGACGAGCCGAGGCTGACCCGCTTGACGCCCATGCCCGCGAGCGCCTCGAGCGAGAACGGCGGCCCCGAAAGTCCCATGACGACATTGACCGGCCTGGGCGCAACGGCGCGGACGACGGCCTCGATGTCCCCGGGCGTCGTGAGGCCGGGCGCGTACAGGACATCGGCTCCCGCATCGGCAAAGGCCACCAGCCGGCGGATCGTGTCCGGCAGGTCAGCGCGACCATGGATCAGATTTTCCGCTCTGGCGGTGAGAGCGAAAGGAAACGGCAGCGAGCGGGCGGCTTCCACCGCGGCCCTCACGCGCTCGACCGAATGTTCGAACGGATAGATGGGATCGGCGCGACGCCCGGTCGCGTCCTCGATCGACCCGCCAACGAGGCCGGCGCCCGCGGCGAGCCGGATCGTGTCGGCGCACGCTTCCGGGGCGTCGCCGAAACCGTTCTCCAGATCCGCGGACACCGGCAGCGGAGTCGCCTCGACGATCGCCCGCGCGTTCGCGAGCGTCTCGTCGCGCGTGATCGCGCCTTCGCCGTCAGGTCGGCCGAGGGAATACGCGAATCCGGCGCTCGTGGTCGCCAGCGCTTCGAATCCCAATGCGGCAAGCATCCTGGCGGAGCCCGCGTCCCACGGATTCGGGATCGCGAACAGGCCCGGCCTCACGTGGAGGTTCTTGAACGCTACGGCGCGCGCTGCCTGGGATTGCATCGGGATGGCGAGCCGGGGCCGGGGTGGCCAATCTAACGCGGGGCATCGCGCGGCGTCAACGCGTGCGAGCGGTCGATCATGACTCCTGCGATCCGGGTGATGGGCCCGCTCGCCGGCAAATGGAGCTTCAACCGAGTTGACGGATGACCGCGAGCGGCGGTTGTCGCGCCGTGCTGCGCGTGCCGATCCAGCCGGCGACGGCCACGGCGACCGCGCCGCCGACGCATCCGTAGATCCAGACCAGCGGGTTCCACACGAATGGAATCTGGAAGACGCGCTCGGAGAGCACGTAGCCGACTGCGGTCGCGCCGGCCGCCGCGAGCAGTCCGGCCAGCGCGCCCAGCACCAGGAACTCCGCAACCTGCGCGGCGCGGAGCTGCGCCTGTGAGGCGCCGAGCGTGCGCAGGATGGCGGCGTCGAAGCGACGCTCGTCCTGCGTCGCCGCGATCGCCGCCTGCAATACGAGGAGCCCGCCGACGAGCGTGAACAGGAACACGAACTCGACCGCGCGCGCCACCTGCTCGATGATCGTCTGGATCTGCCGGAGGATCTCGCCGACGTCGATCACGAGCAGGTTCGGGTATTGCTGGACCAGCGCCGAGAGCCAGCCCCCGCCATCCGGGGCATGCACCGCGCCGAGATAGGTTTTCGGCGCCTGCTCGAGCACGCCCGGCGCGAACAGCGCGAAGAAATTCGGCCGGAAGCTGTCCCACTCGACCTTGCGGAGGCTCGTGATTTTTGCCGTCACCGTTGCGCCCGCGAGGTCCCACGTCAGTGCGTCGCCGAGCTTCAAGTGCAGCGACTCGGCGACGCCCTGCTCCATCGATAGCCCGGCCTCGGACCCGGTCGCCCCGTCGAACCACTTGCCCGCCGTCACGCGGTTCGTCTTCGGCAGCTCCGAGGCCCACGACAGGTTGAACTCGCGCTCGGCGAGGCGCCGCGCGCGCATCTCGAACTTCGTTGTGTCGAACGGCTCGCCGTTGACGGCGACGATGCGGCCCCGGACCATCGGATAGAGCCTGGTGTCGGTGCCGGTCACGGCCCTGAGCGCCGCGCGCACGCCTTCGACCTGGTCCGGCAGCACGTTCACGAGGAAATGGTCCGGCGCGTCGGGCGGCAGGCTTGCGCGCCAGTTCGACAGGAGATCGCCCCGCACGACGGTGAGGAGCAAGAGCGCCATCAGCCCGAGCGCGAGCGCGCCCACCTGGAGGCTCGAGGCGAGCGGACGGCGGCGGAGGTTCGCGAGGCCGAAGCGCCATGTGACACCGCGCTGCGGCAGCCGCTTCAGGAGCGCGATCAGGAGCCACGCGGCCAGCGCCGCCGCGGCGAGCAGCGCGCCGATCCCGGCGACGACGATCGTGCCGGTCTTCACGTCCTGGGCCTGCCAGCCGATCAGCGCCGCGACGACTGCGGCGCCGAGCGCGTACGCGACGAGTCCGCCGGGGCGCGGCCGTGGCAGGTCTCGCCGGAGCACGCGCAGCGGCGGCACGCCGGCGAGCGCGATCAGCGGTGGCAGCGCGAAGCCGAGCAGAAGCAGGATGCCGGTGGCGAAGGCGGCGATTGCCGGGGCCAGTCCCGGGGCCGGCAGATCGCCGGAGGCGATCGAGGTGAGCAGCGACGCGAGGAGCTGCTGTCCGCCGAGCGCGAGCACGAGGCCGACGGCGCTCGCGCCGAGCGCGACCAGCACGAACTGTACGACGAAGAGCGCGAGCGTCCGCGCGCGCGACGCGCCGAAGCAGCGGAGCATCGCCGCCGTGTCGAGGTGCCGCCGGAGGTAGCGCGACGCCGCGAGGGCGATCGCGACGGCGGCGAGCATGACCGCGACCAGCGCCGAGAGCCCGAGGAAACGGTCCGCGCGCTCGAGCGTCTGTCGGACCTCCGGCCGGAGATCGCGGACGTTCTCCATCCGCTGCCCCGGCTTGAGCTCCGTCTGGAGCCAATCGAGATACGCGCCGAGCCGCCCGCGATCCGCGAGATCGGCGACCAGCAGTCGCCACGTCGCGCGGTTGCCGGGCTGCAGCAGGTTGGTCGAAGGCACGTCGTCGAGGTTGAGCAGGAGCCGCGGCCCGAGCGCGAGGAGACCGCTCGCGACCTCCGGCTCCTGCAGGATGACGGCGCCGACCTCGAGGCTCGCATCGCCAACGCTGATCCGGTCGCCCTTCTTGACGCCGAGCCGCGCGGCGAGCCGCGCGTCCGGCCACGCCTGCCCCCGCGGCGGAATCCCCGAAGCGCGGGCGCCGTCGGGCGTGGCCGGGTCGACGAGCAGGATCTCGCCGCGCAGCGGATAGCCGGCCGCCACCGCCTTCACGTCCGCCAGCACCGCACCGGCGGCCGGGTCCGCGCCTTCCCGCTGCACCATGCTGTTGAACCGGAGCGCAGGGGTGACAGCAAGCCCGCGCCGGCGCGCCTCGTCGACAAGTGGCTGGGGAAGCGGCCGGTCGCCCGACACGAGCACATCGGCGCCGAGCAGCAGGTTGGCCTGACGCGTGAGCGCGGTCTTGACGCGATCGGCGAAGAACTCGACCGTGCCGACGCTGCCGACCGCCAGCACGATGGCGGCGATCAGCACCGTGAGCTCGCCCGCGCGCGCATCGCGCATGAGCATGCGAAGCGCAAGCCGCAGCGCGGTCATGCGGGAGTGGGCGGCGCGTCGTCGCCGACGAGGCGTCCCGCCGCGAGCGAGACGCGCCGCGCGCAGCGCGACGCGATGCCATGGTCGTGGGTGACGAGCAGGAGCGTCGTGCCCCGCTCGCGATTGAGGCGGAACATCAGGTCCGCGACTTCGGCGCCCGTCGCGTTGTCGAGGTTGCCGGTGGGCTCGTCGGCCATGAGCAGCTTCGGCTCCCCCGCGAATGCGCGCGCGATCGCGACGCGCTGCTGCTCGCCCCCCGAGAGCTGCTTCGGATAGTGCGTGTGCCTCCGCGCGAGTCCGACGCGGTCGAGCCACTCGAACGCTCGCGCGCCGGCGTCCGGCGCGCCGGCGAGCTCGAGCGGCAGCATGACGTTCTCGAGGGCGGTCAGGGCGGGCAAGAGCTGGAACGACTGGAATACGAAGCCCAGGAGCCGCTGGCGGAGCGCGGCGCGAGCATCCTCATCCTGCGCGCCGAGTGCGACGCCGTCGAGCCAGACCTCGCCACGCGTGGGGTGATCGAGGCCGGCGAGCAGGCCGAGCAGCGTCGTCTTGCCCGAGCCCGAGGCGCCGACGATCGCCACCGCGGCGCCGGGATCGACGCGAAAGCTCACCTCATCCAGGATCGTGAGCGGCGCGTCGCCGCTCGTCACGATCTTGGTGAGGCCCTCGGCACGGAGAATGGGAGCAGAAGTCAAATGCGGCCGGGATCGGCGGGCGACGCGACCGGGCCCGACGCGAACGAGTACGGCACGTGTGCCGTGTCCGGGGGCAGCCGCCAGTGATCCGGTGCCTCGTACGCGTAGGCGCGGTCGGGCAGGTTCAGGAGCGATGCGGCGCTCGCGCCGACGTTCTGCACGCCGTGCCAGACGCCGGGAGGCACGACGATCAGCATCGGCCTGCCGCTGCCGCAGCGGAAGACGTTGATCCGGCGCTCGGTCTTCGATCCGGCGCGCGCGTCGAACAGGACGATCTTGAGCTGGCCGTGGTTTGCGAACAGGCGGTCGGTCGCGCGCTGATGGACGTGCCACGCCGAGATCGCCGCCGGCTCGAGCACGACCTGGAACACCTGGGCCACGTCGAGCGCGTCGAGCTGCCAGTCCTCGCGCCAGACCTCGGTCAGGTAGCCGTTGTCCTTCATGACGTTGCGCACTTCGCGGACGACGACGCCGTCGATCAGCGGCTGCAGCGGCTGCCAGTCCGCCGTGATGCTCTGCGCGTCGCGCGCGGCGCCCGGCAGCGCACCCTCGGCGGCCGCGAGCGCTGCATCGGGTCTCGGCACGGGAATCGGAGCGCTCATCGAGGGGTCCTGGAATCGGAGTCGGCGCACGGCGCGCACGGCACGTCCGGCCCCGAGCCCGGCGCGTCGACGAGCCCGCGGCGGCGGTACAGCTCGCGGATCACCGCCCCGCGCTCCGGGAGGAAGCCCCAGCGCCGCGGGAACTTATAATAGCAGTAGATGACTTCGGGATCGATGCGGAGCGCCTGCGCGAGCCGCCCGCTCGCGCGCTGCACGAGCGCGCGGAGCAGCGTCCCGAATCCGAAGATCTTGAGGTGCGTCGGCCGGGGATGGAGCCATGCCTCGGTGATCCTTCGCTCGCGGAAATCCGGATCGTCGCGCATGGCCCGCCACAGGGTCTCGTGCTCGCGCCATTGCCGTTCGGCGTAGACGTTGCGCCGCGTCGTCGCCGAGATGACCAATACCGTGACCGCGGGCGTCGCCGCAAACGATGCGCCGCTTCGGAAGGCGCGCCACAGCCAGTCGCGCGTCGGGTAGGTGTACACGCGATCGCGACGCTTGAGCGGTCCGACGCGCTCCGCGAGCTCGCGCCTGAACACCCACGTGCTGGCGTTGGGGTGCATGACCGGATCGAAGCGGTGCTCGGGATAGGACGCGTTGATGCGCCACTGCCCGTCCGGGTCGGCTTCGAGCTGCAGCGTGAACGTCATGTCCGCCGCCGTCGCCTCGAGCGTGGCGAGCGCGCGCTCGAGGTGATCGGGAAACCAGAAATCGTCGTGGTTGAGGAGCGCGACGAAGCCGCCGCGCGCGATCCCGAGCGCGGCGTTGGTGGGACCGGACTGGTCGCCGACGCGCGGGCGCAGGTCGATGAACCGGATCCTCGGGTCGCCGAAGCGCGCGACGACATCCGCCGTGTCGTCGGTGCAGCCGTCACCGACGACGAGGAGCTCGAAGTCCCGTCGCGTCTGGCGGAGCACGCTCTCGATCGTGTAGGTCAGGATGTTGCTGCGATCGAACGTTGCCACGACGACGCTCACGGTGGGCGCCGTGGCGGTGTCGTTCTGGGTCCGTGCATCCCTGGGGACGTCGGGCATCCGCCGATTCTACGCGTTGGCCGCCGTCCCCTTCGTCTTTGCCGGGCCTGCGCAGTGCCACTACAATCCCTCGTCATTGCCCCGCCCCTGTGCCGAACGTCGATGTCGATCCGATCCCTCCCTTCGCGCCGCGCGATACTCGTTCTCGTCCTGGTCGCGCTCGCCCTCCTCGAGTACGGTGCGCGCGCCGCCGCGCCGTCGTCGGTGCTCCTCGTCGTCGGCGATTCCATCTCGGCAGGCTACGGACTGCCGAAGGGCACGGGCTGGGTCGACCTGCTCGCCGCGCGGATCCAAGCGCAGCGGCTGCCGTTCCGCGTGATCAACGCGAGCATCACGGGGGATACGACGGCCGGGGGTCGCGCCCGCCTGCCCGCGCTCCTCGCGCAGCACAAGCCGGCGATCGTCGTCGTCGAGCTCGGCGGCAACGACGGCCTGCGCGGCGGGAACCTCAAGGCCACGAAAGACAATCTCGACGCGATGATCGCCGACGTGCAGAAATCGGGCGCCCGTGCGCTGCTCGTCGGCATGCGCCTTCCCCCCAACTACGGTCCCGCCTACACGCGCGAGTTCGACGCGATGTACGGAGACGTCGCGCGGGTGCGCCACGCGGCGTTGGTGCCGTTTCTGTTCGCCGGGTTCGGCGAGTCGAGCGAGTGGTTTCAGCCGGATCGCATCCACCCGACCGCGGCGGCCCAGACGATGCTTCTCGACAACGTCTGGCCGGAGCTCGCGCCGCTCATGGGAAAGCCGCGATGACCGGCACGCCCGCGCCATCGCGCCCGCGCGACGGCCGACTGATCACCGTCGACGCCATCGCCGCCTACGCCGAGCGCGTCGACGTCCGGACGCCCTCCGAGTTCGCGGACGACCACGTGCCCGACGCGGAGAACCACCCCGTGCTCGACGACGTCGAGCGCGCCCGGATAGGCACGATGTACTCGAAGGTGTCGAGCTTCGCCGCCAAGCGCACCGGCGCCGCGCTCGTTGCGCGCAACATCGCCGCCATGCTCGAGGGCCCTTTCGCCGCAAAGCCGCGCGACTGGTCGCCGGCCGTCTACTGCTGGCGCGGCGGCCAGCGGAGCCGCTCGCTCGTGCACATGCTGAACGAGATCGGCTGGCGCGCGGTGCAGCTCGACGGCGGCTATCGCGCGTGGCGCAGGCACGTGATCGCGGAGCTCGAGCGACTGCCTGCGCGGTTCCGCTTCGAGGTCGTCTGCGGGCTCACCGGCTCGGGCAAGAGCCGTCTCCTCGAAGCGCTCGCGGCCGAAGGCACGCAGGTGCTCGACCTCGAGCGCCTCGCGAAACATCGCGGGTCGCTCCTGGGCGACCTGCCCGGCGAGCCGCAGCCGTCACAGAAAGGCTTCGAGAGCCAGCTGGCTGCGGCGCTCATGCGCTTCGACGCGAGGCGTCCCGTGTATGTCGAATCCGAGAGCAAGCGGATCGGGACGATCCAGGTGCCCGACGCGCTGCTCGCCGCAATCCGCACGTCGCCGTGCATCAGGCTCGACACGCCTGCGCCGCTGCGCGTCGCTCTGCTGAAGGACGAGTACGCGCACTACCTTGCGGATGAGAGCGCGCTCGCGGCCCGGCTCGCCCATCTCGTCCCGCTCCATGGCCGGAAGACGATCGAGCGCTGGGAAGCGGCGGCGGCGGCGGGCGAGTGGGACGCGCTCGTCGCCGAGCTCCTCGCGCAACACTACGACCCGACCTACGCGCGCGCGATCGAGCGCAACTTCGCGCGCCTCGACGCGGCCCTCGTGATGGCGCCCAGCGCGATCGACGACGGCGCATTCCGCGCGCTGGCGCGGGCGCTCGACGCCGCGGTGCGCGAGCGGCCGGCGGCCGCGCCCCCCGTTTCGGCCTGACGAGGATCCGATGCCCGCGTTCCACTACCGCCTCGTCAACGTCTTCGCCGAGCACGTGCTCGCCGGCAATCCGCTGTGCGTGTTCGAGGACGGGCGCGGGCTCGACGACCGGACGATGCAGGCGCTCGCGCTGCAGTTCAACCTGTCGGAGACGACATTCGTGCTCCCGTCGGCGGTCGCGACGGCCCGCGTGCGGATCTTCACGCCGACCTTCGAGATGCCGTTCGCAGGGCATCCGACGCTCGGCACCGCGCACGTCGTCCGCGGGCTCACGACGGCCGGCGACGCGATCACGCTCGAGATGCTCGCGGGCGTGATCCCGGTCACCGCCGACGGCGATCGCTGGACGCTCGCCGCCAACGCGCCCAGGCATCGCGCGGTCGCGGCGACGCGCGCCGAGCTCGCGGCGATGCTCGGCCTCGACGCCGCCGACGTGGCGCCCCACCCCAAGGGCCCGCCGTTGTGGGTCGACACCGGCTCGGAGCAGCTCGTGATCCCGCTCGCGTCGGCGGATGCGGTGCGCCGCGCAGCCCCGCGCTTCGACCTCCTCCTCGCGCACGGCAGCAACGGCCAGCGCGCCATGGCCTACGTCTTCGCGCCCGACGATGCCGCGACCGACGCCGCCGATGCGCAGCACGTGATCGCCCGGTTCTTCTTTCCGAAGCACGGCGGCGTCGTCGAGGACCCGGGCACGGGCTCGGCCTGCGCGAACCTCGGGGGCTGGCTGCTCGCGACCGGCGCCGCGCTTCCGCAGCGCATCGCGATTGCCCAAGGCGACGCGGTCGCGCGCCCGTGCCGGCTGCGCCTCGACGTCGGCCTCGACGGCCGGATCCGCGTCACCGGGCGCGTCGTGGAGCTCGGGCGAGGCAGCGTGGCGCTGTAGTCGCGTCGGCCGCTCGAGAATCGATCCTCCCTCAATGGCCGGTCCGGGATCTGTCGTCGACAATTATTACACTATCGACGAGATGGGCGTATTGAAGAACATTACAATCAAATAGTTATACGTCTGGCACCCTCTTTGCTGAACTGCTACAACATCGCAACCAGCGGGGGGTTGGAAATCATGAGGACCATGCTTCGGAAGGCAGCCGCTTTGATATCCGCGGTGGGTTTCGCTTGCGGCAGCGGGGCCGGCGTCCGCGACCGCCGATCGTCGCTCGGCCAGTGGTACGAGTTCGGTTTCGGCGACCTCGGCACCGCTCTGGCCTCCGGCGCCGGCACCGTACCTGGACTCCGAAGCATTCAGGTGGGCGGACCCGGCGTGGACGTTCGTTTGCCCGGCGTCGGGCTGCCAAATCACGATTACCGACGCCTTCCAAGCCCTCGACGAGTTCGAGCTCTTCGACAACCTCGTTTCGATCGGCGCTACGTCACCGACAGCCGGTGACGGTGCGATAAACTGCGGCAACGACGAGCTCGCCTGCCTCGCCGACCCGAATTTCAGCCATGGAATGTTTCTCCTGGCGGCCGGTGCGCACTCCATCACCGGCACACACACAGTCGGAATGCCGGGCGCCGGCTTCTTCATCGTGTCGGCAGTTCCCGAGCCCGCGCCTCTGCTCCTGATCGGCGCCGGATTGCTGCTGCTGATCGGGATGCGCCGCCGCACCTGACAGGCACTTCCTCCAAGGGACGGCCGCCTGCGGGCGGCCGTTTCGTTTGGGCGCCGCGAACGCCGGCAGGCCCGCTACGATGGGGCCGTCGCGCTCGCGTCCCACGCCGCGACGAACTCGCGCCACTGCGGCGCATCCAGCGCGGCGATGCGCTCGCGCGCGAACGAGACCTCCTTCGCGTACTCCCCGGCCGACAGCTCGCCGCGAAGCAGCCGGAAACGCAGGTAGAGCAGGTACGTGTTCATGACGTCCGTCTCGCAGTAGCGGCGGACCTGGTCGAGCCGTCCCTGCTGAACCGCGGCGTGGACTTCGCTGCCGTCCATGCCGAGCTTGCCCGGGAAGCCGCAGAGCCGCGCCATCGCGTCGAGGCCGGCCGAGGCGCGCGGCTGGTACATCGCGAGCACGTCCATGAGGTCGAGGTGCCGCGTGTGGTAGCGGCCGAGATAGGAGTTGTAGCGAAAGTCGCGGTCGTCGTCCCCCCACTCCCAGAATTTCGCGGCGGTCACCCCGTGGATCAGCGCGCGGTGATTGAGCACCGGCAGGTCGAAGCCGCCGCCGTTCCACGACACGAGTTGCGGCACGAGCTTGTCGACGAGATCGAAGAACCGGCGTATCAGCTCCGGCTCCCCATCCTCGGGATTGCCGACGGACGCGATCTTGAAGCCGGCACGGTCGCGCAGCGCGCAGGCGATCGCGACCACCTTCTGCAGGTGGAGCGGCAGGAATTCGCTGCCGGTCTGCGCACGCCGCTGCTGGGCGTACCAGTCGAGGACCCCCGCGTCGGAGAGGTCCGCCGGGACGTCGCGCGCGCGCCGCAGCCCGGCCGTGTCCGGCACCGTCTCGATGTCGAAGACGAGGATCGGCGTCATCCGCGTGCCGCGGCCGTCATGCGGGGAACACGCCGGTCGAGAGATAGCGGTCGCCGCGGTCGCAGACGACGAACACGATCGTCGCGCGCTCCACCTCGCGCGAGATGCGCAGCGCGACCGCGCACGCGCCGCCGGCCGAGATGCCGCAGAAGATGCCTTCCTCGCTCGCGAGCCGTCGCGTCATCGCCTCGGCTTCTCGCTGCGAGACGTGCTCGATGCGGTCGACGCGCGCGCGGTCGAAGATGCGCGGCAGGTAGGCCTCCGGCCACTTGCGGATGCCGGGAATCTGCGAGCCTTCTGCGGGCTGGGCGCCGATGATCGCGATCGCGGGGTTCTTCTCCTTCAGGAACCGCGAGACGCCCATGATCGTGCCGGTGGTTCCCATCGCCGAGACGAAATGCGTGATCGACCCGTTCGTGTCGCGCCAGATCTCCGGCCCCGTGCCGCGGTAGTGCGCGAGCGGGTTGTCGGGGTTCGCGAACTGGTCGAGGATCGTTCCCTTGCCCTCGGCGCGCATCCGCTCCGCAACGTCGCGCGCGTTCTCCATGCCGCCTTCCTTCGGCGTCAATACGAGCTCGGCGCCGAACGCGCGCATCGATTGCCGGCGCTCGAGCGACTGGTTGTCCGGCATGACGAGGACCATCCGATAGCCCTTCATCGCCGCCACCATCGCGAGCGCGATGCCGGTGTTGCCGGACGTCGCCTCGATCAGCGTGTCGCCGGGACGGATTTCCCCCCGCTTCTCCGCCTCGACGATCATCGACAGCGCGGGTCGATCCTTCACCGACCCCGCAGGATTGTTGCCCTCGAGCTTGCCCAGCACGACGTTCGTCGTCGCGCCGGGAAGGCGCTGCAGGCGCACGAGCGGCGTGTTGCCGACCGTGGAGTCGAGTGTCGGGTACATAAGAATGCGGCCGTGCGATCGAGCCATTGTAGCGGACGCGCACTACCCGACCGGCCCGGTACTCTGCCGACGAGAACCCCGCCCGGCAGGCGGGGTCTCGTGACCACTGAATCGGCTCTTCCGACGACCTACGGCTTCGCGGCTGCCGCAGCGTCGCGATTCGCTGCCGCCGCGGCGACTTCGCCGTGCGCAGACCGCGAGACGGCGCCCGGCTTCGCAGCGGGCTTCGCCGCGGGCTTCGTGGTCGACGGCCCGCTGACGGCGAGGTCGGGCTTGAGCTTCTCGAATCGCTTCGCACCGATCCCCTTGACGTCCTTCAGCTCCTCGACCGTCTTGAACGAGCCGTGGGCCTTGCGGTAGTCGAGGATCGCCTGCGCCTTCGCGGGGCCGATCCCCGGCAGCGAGACGAGCTCGTCCTTGGTTGCGGTATTGATGTTGATCGCAGCGAGCGCGATCGCCGGGCAAAGTGCGAGTGCGAGCAGCAGCCGTTGCATGACGTCCTCCGTGTGAGTGGATCGATGCGCGGCGGCTTGCGCAGGTGCCTTCGATGGCTGTCGCGCCGCACGCCGGTCAACTTACGCGGAGGAAGCGGTCCCCGAAATCAGCCGTTCGACATAGCGGGGCACGCCTTCCGCCACCGTGAACATCGGCGCTCGGTAGCCTGCGGCCCGGAGGCGCGCGAGGTCGGCCTGCGTGTGACTCTGGTACTTGCCGGCGAGCGCGGGAGGGAACGGGATATAGGAAATCGCGCCGGCGGCGACGAGGTCGGGGAGCGAGAGCTCGGATTCGCCCCGCGCGCGGCGCACGGCGTTGACCGTCGCGCGGGCGACCTCGTTGTAGGTCGTCGCGCTGCCGGTGCCGAGGTTGAAGATGCCGCTGCGATCCGGGTGGTCGAGGAAGTGGAGGTTCACCTTCACCACGTCCTCCACCGAGACGAAGTCGCGGCGCTGCTCGCCGGCGGCGTAGCCGTCCCGGCCCTCGAACAGGCGCACGCAGCCGTCGCTGCGGTACTGGCGGCAGAAGTGGAGCACGACCGACGCCATCCGGCCCTTGTGCTCCTCGCGCGGCCCGTAGACGTTGAAGTAGCGGAAGCCCGCGACCTGCGCGGTGCGTTCGGGCAGGAGCCGCCGGACGTGCTGGTCGAACAGGAACTTCGAGTAGCCGTAGATGTTGAGCGGCGCCTCGCAGGCGCGCTCCTCGCGGAACCCGGGACGCCCGCCGTAGATCGCCGCGCTCGACGCGTAGAGCAGCGGCACGTCGTTGTCCTGGCACCACTCGAGCAGCGAGAGCGAATACCGGTAGTTGTTGTGCATCATGTACCGGCCGTCCGTCTCCATCGTGTCCGAGCACGCGCCCTGGTGCAGGACGGCGTCGATGTCGTCGTCGAAATCGCCGTCGGCGAGCCGCGCGAGGAACTCGTCCTTGTCCACGTACTCGGCGATCTCGCAGTCGGCGAGATTCACGAACTTGTCGGCACGCGCCAGATTGTCGACGGCGAGGATCGAGGTCACGCCGCGCTCGTTGAGCCCGCGGACCAGGTTGGCGCCGACGAAGCCGGCGGCGCCGGTGACTACGGTGTACACGGCGGATCCTTTGTCATGGAAAGTGCGATCGAGCGCTCCCGGCTAGAGCTCGAGGTCGATGCGGCCGACCTCGGTCGTGACCCTCGGCACGCGGGGCGCGACCGCGCAGAGGAGCTCGTACCCGACGGTCGCCGAGGCGCTGGCGACGTCGTCGACCGGCAGCCCTTCGCCCCAGAGGACGACGGGACTGCCGATGCGCGCCTCGGGCACGTCGGTCAGGTCGACGGTGATCATGTCCATCGACACGCGTCCCGCGAGGCGCACCTTGCGGCCGCAGACGAGGGCGGGAGTCCCGTTGGGCGCGTGTCGGGGGTAGCCGTCCGCGTAGCCGCACGCGACGACGCCGATCCGGTGCGGGCGCGACGCCGTGTAGGCGCCGCCGTAGCCGACGCTGTCGTTGGGCTTCAGGTCCTGCACCGCGACGAGCTCCGAGCGCAGCGTCATCACGGGCTCTACGCCGATCATCTCCGCCGTGTCGTACGGGAACGGCGTCGCGCCGTAGAGCATGATCCCGGGGCGCACGATGTCGCCGCCGACCTCGTCGAAGCGGACGACGCCCGCGGAGTTGGCGAGCGAGCGCGGATACGGCAGTCCCTTGCATGCGGCGTCGAAGACCGCAAGCTGCTCCTTGAGACCGTCCTCCTCGTCGGCGCGCGCCAGATGCGTCATCATCCTGAGCGCAGCGACGGAATCGCACTGCGCAAGCCGGTCGACCAGCGACGGCACGTCGGCGGCGCGCACGCCGAGCCGGTTCATCCCGGTGTTGATCTTGAGGAACACCTCGAGCGGACGCTCGAGGTGCGCGTGCTCGAGCATCGTCACCTGCTCGGCGTGGTGGACGACCGTTGCGAGGCGGCGCCCCGCGAACTCGGGCAGCTCGTCGGCGGTGAAGAAGCCCTCGAGCAGCAGGATCCGTCGCGTGTAATGCGCCGCGCGGAGCGCGAGCGCGGCGTCGAGCTCGACCAAGGCGAGCCCGTCCGCGTCGGCGAGCGCGGGGAGGACGCCCGCGAGGCCGTGACCGTAGGCGTTCGCCTTGACGACGGCCAGCACCTGCGTCTTCGGAGCACGGTCGCGCACGCGCGCCAGGTTGCGGCGCAGCGCGGCGAGGTTGATCTGGGCGAGCAGCGGGCGGGCCATGGCGCGCGGACGACGTGGGAACAGCGCTTCGAACGGCTCTCGCGACGCGTCGTCGGCGGAGCGCCGCGGCTCCCGGAGCCGCCCCCAGTCGTGGTATAAAGCGGGCCGCAGCGAAGCCGCGCCGATTATACCCAATGCCCGTCGCCTCGATGTGTACGACAAGTCCGGAAGCGCAATGAAGCCGGGCTTCTACACGATCATGGCGGCGCAGTTCTTCAGCTCGCTCGCCGACAACGCTCTCCTCATCGCCGCCATCCGCCTGTTGCAGGAGATGGGGGAGCCGGACTGGATGCAGCCCTCGCTGCAGCAGTCGTTCGTCGTCTTCTACGTGATCCTCGCGCCGCTCGTCGGCGCGTTCGCGGACTCGATGCCGAAGGGCCGCGTCATGCTGATCACGAATACGGTCAAGGTGTTCGGCTGCCTCTTGATGATGTTCACCGTGCACCCCCTCCTGGCGTACGCGATCGTGGGCCTCGGTGCAGCCGCGTACTCGCCCGCGAAATACGGGATCCTGACCGAGCTCCTGCCGCCGCAGCAGCTCGTCGTCGCCAACGGCTGGATCGAGGGAACGACGGTTGGTTCGATCATCCTCGGCGTGCTCCTCGGCGGCGTGCTCGTGTCGCCCAAGATGGCGACGGTGCTCCTGGGCTTCGACCTGCCGGTGATCGACACGGGCGTGGAAACGCCGCCCGAGGCCGCGATCGCCGTGATCACGGGCCTCTACGTCATCGCCGCGATCTTCAACAAGTTCATCCCCGACACCGGCGTCGACCACCGGATCGTCAGCCGCAACGTGATCTCCCTGATCCGCGAGTTCGCGCATTGCAACGCGCTGCTCTGGCGCGACAAGCTCGGCCAGATCTCGCTCGCGACGACGACCATGTTCTGGGGCGCGGGCGCGACGCTCAAGTTCATCGTGCTCGCCTGGGCCGCCAAGGCGCTCGGCTTCGACCTCTCGCAGGCGTCGTACCTGCAGGGGGTGGTTGCGGTCGGCATCGCGCTCGGCGCCATGGTCGCAGCGCGCTACGTGTCGCTGCGCCGCTCGGTCGGCGTGCTGCCGATCGGCAGCGCGATGGGCGTCATCGTCATCTCGATGGTCTTCGTGACGTCGCTGCCGGTGGCGGCGTTCCTGATGATCCTGATCGGCGCCTGCGCGGGCTTCTTCGTCGTGCCGATGAACGCGCTTCTGCAGCACCGCGGCCACGTGCTGATGGGCGCGGGCCACTCGATCGCCGTGCAGAACTTCAACGAGAACATCGGGATCCTCGTGATGGTCGGCCTCTACGCGCTGATGGTCCGCGCGGGTCTCGGGATCCAGGCCGCGGTCATCGTGTTCGGCCTGTTCGTCTCCGGGGCCATGGTGCTCGTGATGCTGCGGCACCGCTCGAACCAGGCGCGTGGCGATTCGCTGCACCTGATCGGGATCGACCGCGCGAGTGGCGGCCACTGACGCGTCGACGCGTTACAGGACGATCGGCCGGTCCGGCAGCTCGTTCGCGCCGCCCGCGCCGATACGCGGGAAGTGCTCCGCGAGCAGTGCGTTGATGTTGCGGATGCCCGCCTCCACGCCCTCGGCAAACCGCCGCTCGCGAAACGCGGCCTCCATTTCCCGGCAGATCGCCTCCCATGCCCCGGGCTGCACCTTCGCGTGGATGCCGCGGTCCGCGACGATCTCGACGTCGCGGTCGGCGAGCAGCAGGTAGACGAGCACGCCGCAGTTCTCCTCGGTGTCCCACACGCGGAGCACGCCGAACACCTCGAGCGCACGCTCGCGCGGCCGCATGCCCGTCAGCACGCGACCGAGCGGCAGCGACGGCTCGACGGCGAACCGCACCTGGCCGCGGTGCTGCCGCTCCCCTTCGGCAATGGCGGACTCGATCCGCGCAAGCGCCGCTTCCGGAAACGCGCGCCGGGCGCTTCCGTGATCGGTCACGAGGTGCCTGAACCAGCGTCCGCCGGTGCCGGGCATCGTCAGTCCCATCCGCCTGATGCGCCACCGCCGCCGAAGGTGCCGCCGCCGCCGGACCACCCGCCGCCGCCCGACCAGCCCCCGCCTCTCCCCCATCCGCCGCCGAAGCCTCCGGGGAGGAACACGCCGCCGCGGCGTCCGGCAACGAGCGGCGCCGCCCCGGCGAAGATCATCACGATGAAGCCGACGATCGCCGCAAGGATCGCGATCGCCAACGACCCCGCAACGAGCCAGGCCGCGGCGCCGACGATGCCCGCACCGACCGTCGATCCCACGAAACGGCCGAAGATGCCCCGCAAGAGTCGGCCCACGAGCGGAACGACGATGAGGAGCAGAAGGAGCATCGTGCCGAAATCGAAGCCGTGCGCGGCGGGGCGCGCCGTGCGCGACGCGGGAGGCGGGAGCGGCTTGCCTTCGCCGACGACCGCGATGATCCGGTCGACCCCGGCGCTGATCCCGGCGGCGAAGCGCCCTTCGCGGAAGTACGGCGCGATGTCCTCGGCGATGATGCGCCGCGAGGTCGCGTCGGTCAGCGTTCCCTCGAGGCCGTAGCCCACCTCGATCCGCATCTTCCGGTCGTCCTTGGCGACGGTGAGGAGCGCGCCGTTGTCGTGGCCCTTGCGGCCGATCTGCCACTTCTCGGCGACGCGCAGTGAGTAGGCCTCGATCGGTTCCGGCTGCGTCGTCGGCACGATGAGCACCGCGAGCTGGTTCGTCGTGCGCGCCTCCCAGTCCGCGAGCTTCGCCTCGAGCGCGTCCTTCTCCGCAGCCGAGAGGGTCCCCGTGAGATCGGTGACGTGCGCGGACAGGGGCGGGATCGGGCGAAGGCCGTCCGTTCCCGTTTCCCAGCCCTCTGCTGCGAGGACCGGCGCATGCAGGTTCGCAGCGAGCGCGAGCAGCGCTGCCGCGAACGCGGCCCGAGCGCGACGCGCGGGGCTCTGGGCGGGGGAAGTCAGGCGTGACATCCCGGCGATCCGGATGCGCAGCGCAGCGTCGCGAGCACCGCACGAGCGGCCCGCGGTGCCGCGGGCCCGCCGCGCCGCACCGCTCAGTAGCCCTTCTTCAGGATGTCGTCGCTCGGAGTGACCGCCTTCGCGTCGGCTTTCGGCGCCGCCGGCGCGGTCCCGGGCACCGCCGGTGCGGGCGCCGGAGCCGGCGCGGTCCCCGCCGCGGGCGCCTTGTTGAAGTCGACCTTGGGCGGCGTCGCGAGCGCGGCCTCGTTCTCGACGGTGAAGTTGGGCTTAACGTCCATCTTGAACAACATCGCCGTCAGGTTCGTCGGGAACGAGCGGACGGTCGTGTTGAATTCCTGGACGGACTTGATGTAGCGGTTGCGCGCGACCGTGATCCGGTTCTCGGTGCCCTCGAGCTGCGCCTGCAGATCGCGGAACAGCGCGTCTGACTTGAGCTGCGGGTAGTTTTCCGCAACCACGAGGAGCCGCGACAGCGCGCCGGTCAGCTCGCCCTGCGCCTTCACGAACTTCTGGAAAGCGACCGGGTCGTTGACGAGCTCGGGCGTCGCCTTGATCGCGCCGACGTTCGCGCGCGCGTTGGTGACTTCCGTCAGCACCGTCTGCTCCTGCGCGGCGTAGCCCTTGACCGTGTTGACGAGGTTCGGAACGAGATCGGCGCGGCGCTGGTACTGGTTCAGCACCTCCGACCAGGCCGCCTTGATCCCCTCGTCCTGCCGCTGCAGATCGTTGTACCCGCAGCCGCCGAGAGCGAGCGTCGCGACGACGGCGGCCAGGACGGCGAGCGTGCGGATCATGAGTCCTCCCGGTTGGTGCGATGAAGCGCGGCCGAGCCGCGGGCCCAACAATGGGGTCGGCTCGGGCGGATCGCAAGCACCGCGTCTAGGTCGGCGCAATCGACCGCGGCTCCGGTCGCGGCGAGTCCCCACTCCCCGCGGCCAGCGTGCGTCTCGCCAGCAACAGATCTTCCCATGCCTTTGCCTTGTCCGGCAAATTGCGCAGCAGATAGGCCGGATGGTAGGTGACGACGAGCGGGATGCCGCGATAGTCGTGCACGCGTCCGCGCAGGCTGCCGATCGTCGCGTCGACGTCGAGCAGGGTCGTGGCGGCGCTCTTGCCCAGCGCGACGACGATGCGCGGTCGCAAGAGGTCGATCTGGCGATCGAGATACGGGCGGCACGCCGCCGCCTCTACGGGCTCCGGCGTGCGGTTGCCGGGCGGGCGGCACTTCACGACGTTCGCGATGTAGACGTGCGCGTCGCGCGAGAGTCCGAGCGCCGCGAGCATGTTGTCGAGGAGCCGGCCCGCCTGGCCGACGAAGGGCTCGCCCTTCGCGTCCTCCTCGGCCCCGGGCCCCTCGCCGACGAACAGCCATTCGGCGTTCGGATCGCCGACCCCCGGAACACTCTTCTTCCGCCCGCGGCGGAGCGCGCATGCCGTGCATGCGTCCACGTCGGCCGCGAAATCGCGCCATTCGAGCGAGGCGATCCGGACCCTGCGATCGAGCGGTGCGAGCGACGCAGGCGCCGGTTCCGCTACGGTCCGCCGGCGCCAGACGGGCGCAAGGCCGAGCGCGGCGAAGACGTCGTCGCGCGTTGCGGCCATCAGGCGCGCTCGAGGCCGCCCGCAGCGCGGCGCATGACCAGCGCGTCCTCGCGGAAGCCGCCGTCGCCGAGCGGAGGATAGTAGCTTTCGCGGCGCCCGACGGCCGCGAAGCCCTCGGACTCGTAGAGCGCGATCGCGGCCAGGTTCGACACGCGGACCTCGAGGAATACCTGCTCCGCTCCGAGTCGTCGCGCGTCGTCGACGAAGCGCCGCAGGAGCGCACGGCCGAGTCCTTCACGCCGCGCGTCGGGGACGACCGAGAGGTTGAGGATCTGCGCCTCGCCTGGCGCGAGCATCAGGACACCGTACGCGACGATGCGGCCTTCTCGCTCGCCGACGCTCGCGCAGTAGCCCGCGGCGAGCGCGTCGCGGAAGTTGCCGGGCGTCCACGGCGCCGCGTGAATCTGCGCTTCGAGTGCCGCCACGTATGCGACGTCGCCCTCCCCGAGCGGCCGCCATTCGGGCTCGAAGCGCGGGACGTAGCGCGGCAGCGTCGCCATCGTCAGCCCAGCCGCAGCCCCGCGTCACGCTCGGCCGTCGTGAGCGCAACGCGATGCCGGACGTAGGTCGGCAAAGCCGCCGCGGCGGCGACCCCCTCGCCCGCCTCGAGGCGGGGCAGCGCAAGCTCGCCCACGGCGCGTGCCGTCGGCCGGAGCAGAGGATCCGCGTCGGCGAGGCCGAGCCTCGCCGCCAGCGCCGCGTAGGCGAGGAAGCCGTTGCCGGCGCCGAAGCATGCGTCTCCCGCGGGGACCGGCGACACGGCGTCGGGCTTCGCGGCGACCGCCTCCGTCTCCCCCCGCCATCCGGCATCCATGGCGACGTACAGCCCCGCGTAGACTTCGCGCATCCTCGCATCGAGGCACCCGAGCACGCGCGACCAGCCGTGCGCGCGGCGCGCCTCCTGCGCGAGCGCTTCGAGCGTCGAAACCGCGACCAGCGGCAGTCCGGCGCCGAACGCAAGTCCCTGCGCCACGCCGCAGCCGATGCGAATGCCGGTGAACGATCCGGGGCCCGCGCCGAACGCGATGCCGTCGAGACCGCGGAGCGCGAGACCCGCATCGGCGAGCACGGCGCGCACCATCGGCAAGAGGCGCTCCGAATGCGTCGAACCTGCACGCTCCTCGCGCACGTGCCAGCGCAGGCCGTCGCCGACGGCCGCGCTACACCATTCGGTGGAGCTTTCGAGCGCGAGCATCCACATTTGCACCGGATTCTACCCGCTCCGGCGGCGGAAGACGGCGCCGCACACGACGTACAATGAGACCCGATGTCCGCGTCTCCTCTCGTCTCCGATGCTGCGGCCGCGAAGGCGCGCGCAGCCGACATAGCATCGCTCGACCAGGAAGGCCGAGGCGTCGCGCGCATCGACGGGAAGACGGTGTTCGTCGAGGGCGCCCTGCCCGGCGAGCGGGCGGTGATCGCGACGCTCAAACGCAAGCCCGCGTGGGAGCTCGCGCGCGCGGAATCGATCCTTCGCGCAAGCCCGGACCGGGTCGCGCCCCGCTGTCCCCACTTCGGCGTCTGCGGGGGCTGCTCGCTCCAGCATCTCGATGTCGCGGCCCAGGTCGCGGCCAAGCAGCGCACGCTCGAAGATGCGCTGTGGCACATCGCCCGCGTGCGTCCGGCGACGCTGCTGCCGGCGATCCACGGGCCGGCGTGGGGCTACCGGCACCGGGCGCGGCTGTCGGTGCGTCACGTTGCGAAGAAAGGCGGCGTGCTGATCGGATTTCACGAGCGCAAGTCGAGCTACGTCGCCGACATGACGTCGTGCGCCGTGCTGCCCCCCAAGGTGTCGGCACTGCTGCCTGCCCTGCGTCGGCTGGTCGGCGGACTCACGATCCGCGACCGATTGCCGCAGATCGAGCTCGCCATGGGCGACGGCGAGCTGCCGGCGTGCGTGCTCGTGCTGCGTATCCTGGAACCGCTCGCGGGGGGCGACGAGGCCGCGCTCGCGGCATTCGCGCTCGCCCACGGCGTCGAGTTCTGGCTCCAGCCCGGCGGTCCCGACAGTGCCTCTCCGCTGCGTCCCGCCGTGGATCGCCTGGGCTACGCGCTGCCCGAATACGGCCTCGAATTCCCCTATTCCCCTACCGAGTTCACGCAGGTCAATCCCGCGATCAATCGCGTGCTGGTGCGCCGGGCGCTGGCGCTACTCGATCCGCGGCCCGGGGAAAGGATCGCCGACTTCTTCTGCGGCCTCGGCAACTTCACTCTGCCGATCGCGCGGCGCGGCGCGGCAGTCGTCGGCATCGAGGGCAATCCGGCGCTCGTGCGGCGAGCGGCCGACATTGCGGCAGGCAACGGCCTTGCCACGCGCGCGAGCTTCCGGACGGCGAACCTGTTCGAGGCGACGCCCGCGAGCATCGAGGCGCTCGGCGCGCTCGACAAGGTGCTCCTCGATCCGCCGCGCGAAGGCGCGATCGCACTCGTGAAGTCGCTGCCGGGCGACGGCCCCCCCGCACGGGTCGTGTACGTCTCCTGCGCGCCGGCGACGCTCGCGCGCGACGCCGCCGTGCTCGTGCACGACCACGGTTACACCCTCGCCGCTGCGGGCGTCGTCAACATGTTCCCGCATACCGCACACGTCGAGTCGGTCGCGCTGTTCCGCCGCTGATCGGGAAGCGTTCCCGGGGACCTTTGACGCGCGTCAAACGTCGGCGTCCCCGGCGAGCCATACTGGGCAAGCGCAAGCGACAGGCAGAACGATATGGAAGCGGCACTGCGACCCCAGGTGATCCGCAAGTCGGCGGCCGACCTGCGGGTGAAGCCGCATCTTGCGGACTACGAATCCGTCCGCCGCACCT
Organism: uncultured beta proteobacterium; assembly: GCA_963734055.1. GTDB lineage: Bacteria > Pseudomonadota > Gammaproteobacteria > Burkholderiales > Casimicrobiaceae > CAIWHR01. Next base: position 135,257 of record CAVTFQ010000013.1, on the reverse strand, counting down.
TCTCGTGGGACGCGATGCGCCGCGAGCTCGGCGTGGTTGCGGGCGGCTTCGTCAATATCGGCTACCTCGCCGTCGATCGGCATCTCGCGACCCCGGTGTGCGACCGCGTGGCTTTCCGGTTCGTCGCGCGCAATCTTGCACAGCGCGACGTGACCTACCTCGAGCTCGCGCATCTCACCAACCGGTTTGCCAACGTGCTGCGCGGGCTCGGCATCGGGCGCGGCGACCGCGTCTTCGTGCTCGCCGGCCGCATTCCCGAGCTCTACGTCGCGATGCTGGGGGCCCTCAAGAACGGCAGCGTCGTCACGCCGCTCTTCTCCGCGTTCGGTCCCGAACCCATCAAGACACGGCTCGCGCTCGGCGAGGCGAAAGTGCTCGTCACCACCGAAGCGCTGTATCGGCGCAAGGTCGCGGGCATCGCGGGCGAGCTGCCGCATCTCGCGCACGTGCTCGTCGTCGGGGAGAACGGCACGCGCACCCAGGTCGCCGGAACGGACGACCTCGCCACGCTCATGGACCGGGCGGCCGACACGTTCGACGCCGTGCGCACGACTGCAGAGGACATGGCGCTCCTTCATTTCACGAGCGGGACCACGGGGACGCCGAAGGGCGCGATCCACGTGCACGGCGCCGCCGTGACGCATTACGCGACCGGGAAGTACGCGCTCGATCTGCACGACCGCGACATCTTCTGGTGCACCGCGGACCCGGGTTGGGTCACGGGCACGTCGTACGGCATCATCGCGCCCCTTCTGCACGGGGTGACGAGCGTGGTCGACGAGGCCGACTTCGACGCCGAGCGCTGGTATCGGCTGCTCGCGGCGCAGCGGGTCAGCGTCTGGTACACGGCGCCGACCGCGATCCGGATGCTGATGAAGGCGGGCACCGAGCTCGCGCGCCGCCACCGGTTCCGTGCGCTGCGCTTCGTCGCGAGCGTCGGCGAGCCGCTCAATCCGGAGGCCGTGTGGTGGGGCCGCGAAGCGCTCGGGATGCCGATCCACGACAACTGGTGGCAGACCGAGACCGGCGGCATCATGATCGCGAACACGCCCGCGCAGGACATCCGCCCGGGGTCGATGGGCCGGCCGCTGCCGGGAGTCGAAGCCTTCGTCGTGCGGCGCAACGACGATGGCTCGTGCGACGTGATCGACACGCCCGGCGTCGAAGGCGAGCTGGCGCTCCGCGCGGGATGGCCGTCGATGTTCCGCGGCTACCTGAACCAGGACGAGCGCTACCGCAAGTGCTTCGCGGGCGATCTCTACCTCACCGGCGACCTCGCCAAGCGAGACGCCGACGGCTACTTCTGGTTCGTCGGCCGCGCCGATGACGTCATCAAGTCGGCGGGCCACCTGATCGGACCGTTCGAGGTCGAGAGCGCGCTGATGGAGCACCCGGCGGTGGCCGAGGCGGGCGTAATCGGCAAGCCCGATCCGGTCGTCGGCGAGACCGTGAAAGCCTTCGTCTCGCTCAAGACGGGGTTCGCGCCGGGCGATGCGCTCGCCCTCGAGCTGCTCGGGCATGCGCGCACGCGGCTCGGCGCTGCCGTCGCGCCGAAGGAGATCGCGTTCCTGCCGTCGCTCCCGCGCACGCGCAGCGGCAAGATCATGCGGCGGCTCCTCAAGGCGCGCGAAATGGGGCTGCCCGAGGGCGACACGTCGACGCTCGAGTCGACGGCGGAATCGACCGCATGAACGACGCCGCACCGAAACCGGTCACGATCCCGCGCGAGACGGCGCTGGCGCTGCTGCGCGACATGGTGCGCATCCGCCGCTTCGAGGAGCGGTGCGCCGACCTCTACGGCCAGCAGAAGATCCGCGGCTTCCTGCACCTCTACATCGGCGAGGAGGCCGTGGCCGTCGGCGCGGTCCACGCGCTCGAGGCCGACGACGCGATCGTCGCCACGTACCGCGAGCACGGGCACGCGCTCGCGCGAGGCGTCGCGGCCAACGCGATCATGGCCGAGATGTTCGGCAAGCGCGAAGGCTGCTGCCGAGGTCGCGGCGGCTCGATGCACCTGTTCGACGCGGCGACGCGACTCTACGGCGGCAATGCGATCGTCGGCGGCGGCCTGCCGCTCGCGGTCGGGCTCGCCCTCGCCGACAAGATGCAGGCGCGTACGCGCGTGACGGCGGTGTTCTTTGGCGAAGGCGCGATGGCCGAGGGCGTGTTCCACGAGTCGCTTAACCTCGCGGCGCTGTGGCAGCTCCCGGTCGCGTTCTTCTGCGAGAACAACTTCTACGCGATGGGCACGGCGCTCGCGCGGTCCGAGTCGCAGACCGACCTCTGCGTCAAAGCGGCCGCGTTCCGCATCCCGGCGACCACGGTCGACGGCATGGACGTCGTCGCGGTCCACGAGGCTGCGCGCGCGGCGGTCGATGCCGTGCGCAAAGGCGGCGGACCGTGCTTCGTCGAGTTCCAGACCTACCGGTACCGCGCGCACTCGATGTACGACCCGGATCTCTACCGCGACAAGGCGGAGATCGAATCGTGGAAGAAGCGCGGTCCGATCCACAACCTCACGAACCGGATGAAGGCGGAAGGATCGCTCACCGAAGACGAATTCCTCGCGCTCGACGCCGCCGCCGGCCGGGAAGTCGAGGCGGCGGTCGCCTTTGCCGATGCGGGAACGGATGAGCCGGTCGCGGATCTCGCGCGCGACCTGTACGCGGAGCCCGCGCAATGAAGATCTCCTACCGCGAAGCGACGCGCCAGGCGCTGCACGACGCACTCGCAGGTGATTCGCGCGTCTTCCTGATGGGCGAGGACGTCGGAAAGTACGGCGGCTCCTATGCGGTGTCGAAGGGGTTCCTCGACGAGTTCGGGCCGGAGCGGATCCGCGACACGCCGCTCTCGGAACTCGCTTTCGTCGGCGCCGGGATTGGCGCGGCGCTCGGCGGCATGCGGCCGATCGTCGAGGTGATGACGGTGAATTTCAGCCTGCTCGCGCTCGACCAGATCGTGAACACGGCAGCGCTCTACCGGCACATGTCGGGCGGGCAGTTCCACGTTCCGTTGGTGATCCGCATGGCCACCGGCGCCGGCCGCCAGCTCGCCGCCCAGCACTCGCACAGCCTCGAGACCTGGTACGCGCACATTCCCGGAATCACGGTGGTCGCGCCGGCGACCGTCGACGATGCGCGAGGCATGCTCGCGGCAGCGCTCGCCGATCCCGACCCCGTCGTGATCTTCGAGCATGCGCTTCTCTACAACTTCGACGGCGAGCTGACCGACGCGTGGCGAAGCGCGGACCTGCGCTCGGCGAAGGTGCTGCGCCCAGGCACCGACGTGTCGCTCGTCGCGTGGGGCGGCACGGTCTGGAAGGCGCTCGCCGCAGCCGAGGAGCTCGCTGCCGCGGGGATCGAGGCGGAGGTGATCGACCTGCGCGTGCTGCGTCCGCTCGACGACGCGACGGTGATGGACTCGGTGCGCCGCACGCACCGCGCCGTGATCGTCGACGAGGGATGGCGCTCCGGCAGCGTCGCGGCGGAGGTCATGGCGCGAATCATGGAGCAGGCGCTCTACGATCTCGATGCGCCGGTCGCGCGCGTCTGCAGCGAGGAGGTGCCGATGCCGTACGCGAAACACCTCGAGGAGGCGGCGTTGCCGCAGCCCGCGAAGATCGTCGCCGCGGTCCGGCAGCAGGCCGGCCACGCGTGAGCCTCGTCGATGCTCGAGTTCCGCCTTCCCTCGCTCGGTGCCGAAATGGACGAGGGCACACTGCTCGAGTGGAAGGTTAAGCCCGGCGATCCCGTCAAGAAGGGCACGGTCGTCGCGGTCGTCGACACGAGCAAATCGGCGATCGACGTCGAGATCTGGCAGGAAGGCACGATCTGGGAGCTCGTCGCCGACGTGGGCCAGACGGTTCCGGTCGGCACCGTCGTTGCGCGCCTGCTCCAGCCGGGCGAAACGCCGGCGCACGCGGAAGCGCAGAAGCGGGCGCAGCCCGTCGCCGCACCGGCGGCGAAGCCGGCGCCGGTCGCGCCCATTGCACCCGCCGCGACCGGCGCGCGGGCCGAAGTGCGACGCCGCGTGTCGCCCGCCGCCCGCGCGCGGGCCGAGGCGATGGGCCTCGACCTCGCGCAGGTCCCCGGCACCGGCCCCCAGGGCGCGGTCACGCTGGAGGATGTCGAGCGGGCCGTGCAACCGAAGCCCGCGCCCTCGCCTGCCGACCGCGCGCTCGCGATGCGCGCGGCGATCGGGGCGGCGATGGCCCGATCGAAGCGCGAGATTCCGCACTACTATCTCGCGACGGACATCCCGCTTGCGCACACTACCCAATGGCTCGCCGCGCGCAACCAGACACGTCCGGTCACGGAACGCGTGCTGTTGGCGGTGCCGATGCTGAAAGCGGTCGCGCTCGCATTGCGCAAGTTCCCCGATCTCAATGGCTGGCACCGCGATGGCGCCTTTGTCCCCGGTCCCGGCATCCACCTGGGCGTCGCGATCTCGCTGCGCCAGGGCGGACTGATCGCCCCTGCGATCCGCGACGTCGACACGCTCGACCTCGACACGCTGATGGGACGGCTGACCGACCTCGTCGCGCGCGCCCGTGCGCTCACGCTCAAGAGCTCCGAGATGAGCGATGCGACCATCACCGTGACCAACCTCGGTGAGGCAGGGGTCGAGGTCGTTCACGGCGTGATCTACCCGCCGCAGGTCGCGCTGGTCGGCTTCGGCCGCGTCGTCGATCGGCCGTGGATCGACGCCGGGGCCGTGGTCGCGGCGCCCGTCGTCACCGCGACCCTCGCCGCCGACCACCGCGCGAGCGACGGCCACCGCGGCGCGCTCTTCCTCGCCGAGGTGAGCCGGCGACTGCAGCAGCCCGAGAGTCTCGATGGAGGAACGCGATGATCACGATCACCAACGCCGAATTACGCCAGAGCGTCATCGACACGCTGCGGCGGATCGCCCCCGAGGTCGCGGCGGACAGCCTCGCGCCGGCGGCTCCGTTACGCGATCAGATCGATCTCGACTCCATGGACTGGCTCAACTTCCTGGTCGGACTGCACGCGAAGCTCGGCATCGACATTCCCGAGGCCGACTATGCGAAGCTCGTCACGCTCGACGACCTTGTCGCCTATGCGAAGTCGAAGCTCGGCCATGCATGACGGCCGATCGCCATGCGGGTGCAAGGAGCGCCAGGCGGCTGCGCTCGGCGTGATTCCGATCGCCGTGCGCAGGCGGCTCTTCGGATAGTGGCCTGTAACGGGGGAATCGATAGTGTCTGGCTTGCCATAGCACATCCGTTCACTACCGCTTCCCCCGTTACAGGCCACTAGCCGAGGTACGCGCCCAAGGCCAGTGCGGCGAGCACGACGATCACGCCGATCGTCACGCTGGTCCCGACCAAACGCCCGGCCGATGCACCGGCTGTGCGGGCGAGTCCGTACGCATGAGCGATCCGCGCTGCGACGAGCGCGATCCCGCAGCCGTTCAGGACCACCCGGTTCGCGCCACCGAGCTCCGCGACCAGCATCAAGATCAGCGCCAGCGGCACGTATTCGATCGCGTTGCCGTGGACGCGGATCGCCCGCGCGAGGCGGCGGTCGCCGCCGTCGCCGAGGCCGGTCTTGGTCGACCACCGGAGCACGATCACCCGAAGCGCGAGCGCGACCACGATGAGCGCGCAGAGCGCGGCATAAAGCCCGGTGGCCGGAACCTTCAGCAGCACCGCTCGTCGCTTACGCTGCCTCGTCGATCCACGCCATCTGGATCGCCTCGAGGATCTTCTCGCCGCTTCGCTGCGGATCGTCGGTGAATCCCGGCAGCGCGCACACCCAGGCGTGGAGGTCGGTGAAGCGGATGCCGAGCGGATCGATCCCCGGGTGCGCGTCGGCGAGTGCGATCGCGATCTCGCGCGTGTCGGTCCATTTCATGGTCAGCGCTTTTCCTTCGCGTAGTTGATCGTGTAGCGCGGAATCTCGATCTTGAGCGGCGTCTCGTCGACGATCGCCTGGCAGGAGAGCCGCGACTGCGGCGTGAGGCCCCACGCGCGGTCGAGCAGATCGTCCTCGTCCTCGGAGGACGGGGACAGCGAGTCTCCGCCCTCGCGGACGATGACGTGACACGTCGTGCACGCGCACGACTTCTCGCACGCGTGCTCGATCTCGATGCCGTGACTGAGCAGGTTGTCGCAGATCGAGACGCCCTTTTCCGCCTCGAAGGTCGCGCCTTCGGGGCAGAGCTCGGCGTGCGGCAGGACCTCGATCTTCGGCATTCGGCGTCGCTCAGGTCAGCGCATCGACGCGCTTGCCCTTGAGGGCGCGCGCGACGCCGCGGTCCATCCGCCGGCCGGCGAAGTCCGTCGTCGCGCGGTTCAACGCGGTGGTGGCCGCCGCGATCGCGCGGTGATCCGTTCCCGCGCGCGCACGGTCGAGGGCCGCGAGCGCGACGTCGACCGCCGCCCGTTCCTCCGCCGACAGCAGGTCGCCGTCGGTTTCGAGCGCGCGGGCCGTCGCCGCGACGATCTGCTCGGCCTCGACCTGCGCTTCGGCCAGCGCGCGCGCCGCCATGTCGTCTTCCGCGTGCGCGAACGACTCCTGCAGCATCCGGGCGATCTCGCCGTCGGTCAGCCCGTACGACGGCTTGACGACGATCGACGACTCGACTCCCGATGTCGTCTCGCGCGCGGCGACCGACAGGAGGCCGTCGGCATCCACCTGGAACGTGACGCGCACGCGCGCCGCGCCCGCCGCCATCGGCGGGATCCCGCGAAGCTCGAATCGCGCGAGCGAGCGGCAATCGGCGACCTTGTCGCGCTCGCCCTGCACGACATGGAGCGCGATCGCCGTCTGGCCATCCTTGAACGTCGTGAATTCCTGCGCGCGCATGACCGGAATCGTCGCGTTGCGCGGGACGATCTTCTCGGTGAGCCCGCCCATCGTCTCGAGCCCGAGCGACAACGGGATCACGTCGAGCAGGAGCCAGTCGTCGCGGCCCGCGCCGGCGGCGGCTCGGTTGCCGGCGAGCACGTCGGCCTGGATCGCTGCGCCGAGCGCGACGACCTGGTCGGGGTTCAGGTTGGTGAGCGGCGGCTGGCCGAAGAAGTCGCCGACCGCCTTCTGCACCTGCGGCATCCGGGTCGCGCCGCCGACCATCACGACGCCTTTGATATCGGTCGTCGCGAGCTTGGCGTCGCGCAAGGCGCGTTTCACGGGCGCGATGGTCTTCGCGACGAGGTTGGCCGTGATCGCGGTGAACGTCTCCTCGGTCAGGGAAAGATCCACCGTGGCGCCGTTCGACAGGGTCGCGACGATCGGCGCCGAGGCATGGATCGTCAGGTTCTCCTTGGCCTCGCGCGACTTGAGCATCAGGAGCCGCGTGTCGGCAGGCGACAGCGGCGGGAGAGCGGCAGCCTCGATGGCCCAGCAGTGGACGCGATGGTCGAAATCGTCGCCGCCGAGCGCGGAATCGCCGTTGGTCGCGAGCACCTCGAACACGCCCTTCGACAGCCGCAGGATCGAGATGTCGAAGGTGCCGCCGCCGAGGTCGTAGACCGCGTAGGTGCCCTCGGCCGCGTTGTCGAGACCGTAAGCGATTGCCGCCGCCGTGGGCTCGTTCAGGAGCCGCAGCACGTCGAGACCGGCAAGCCGCGCGGCGTCCTTCGTCGCCTGCCGCTGGGCCTCGTCGAAATACGCGGGAACGGTGACGACCGCGCCCGCGAGCGGGCCGCCGAGGCTCGCTTCCGCCCGGACGCGCAACGCCCGCAGGATCTCCGCCGAGACCTCGACGGGCGACTTGACGCCTGCGCGCGTGCCGAGCCGCACCATCCCGGGCTCGTCGACGAAACGGTACGGGAACCGCCGCGCGTCGGTGAGGTCGGTCAGTCCCCGCCCCATCAGCCGCTTCACGGAGACGATCGTGTTCTGCGGGTCGGCAGCCTGCATCGATTGCGCCCGATGGCCCACCTCGACGGCGGAGTCGGCGTAGCGGACGATCGAGGGCAGGAGCGGATGGCCATCCTCGTCGGGCAGGACGACGGGGAACCCGTTCCGGACGGTCGCCACGAGCGAGTTTGTCGTGCCGAGATCGATGCCGACTGCGCGCTTGTGCTCGTGCGGCGCGGGGGACGCGCCGGGCTCGGCGATTTGCAGGAGCGCCATCAGGGCCTGTCCAGGCTATGTCCGCAAACGCTAACGGGTGGCATGGGGCGCCCGTCAAGGCGCCGGGTTTGCCAAATGAGGAAGCCAAGACCGGGCATCCTGGGGTGGAGCACATCGACGAGGGGCGCCCCAGCGCCGCCCGCTCCCGGTGGGTTTGTGGACATAGCCTGGCCAGGCCCTACTCGAGCTCCGCCTGCATCGCGTCGATGTCCGCCGCGAGCTTGGAAAGAAAGCGCAGCTCGCGCACGGCGCCGCGCGCGGCTTCCCATGCGGCATCGTGATCGAGTCGCGCGACGAGCTGCTGCTCCACCCGGCCGGCATCGGTCCGCACTTCGGTGGCCAGCGCCTCGAGCCGCGTCGAGTCGAGGGCGGCGAGCGCGTCGCCGGCCGCTTCGCGACGCTCGAGCTGCCGCTCGAGGAAGTCGTGCGCGAGCGTCGTGTCGCGCTCGCTGAACGCGTCGATCCCGTGCAGCGAGAGCAGATATTGCGCGCGGCGCACCGGGTCCCGCAGCGTCTCGTACGCCTCGTTCACGCGCGCCGACGACTGGAGCGCGAGCCGCTGCAGCGGCTTCGCCCGCCCCGGCGAACCTGTCCGGGTGGACTTCGCTCTGCAGCGCGCGATATGCGCCGTCGAGCGTCGCCGTGTCGACCTGATACCTCTCAGGCAGGCCGAAGAGCTGGAAATGGTTGTGCGAGAAGTCGATCATCGAACGAATCGGCTCCCGTGCCGAGTCGCAGGCACCAAGACCGCCGAGAATCGAGCAGAGCGGCGCGCTGCGAGGCGCCGCGGAGCTCTCGACCGGAGCGTACACGTCAGTACGCGAGGATCGAGAGCGAGCAGCAACGAAGCAGTGCGTCGCTATGCGATGGTTATCGGCGGCCTCAGACGTTGAAGCTCTCGCCGCAGCCGCAGGCGTCCTTGACGTTCGGATTGTTGAACTTGAAGCCCTCGTTCAGCCCCTCGCGCGTGAAGTCGAGCTCCATGCCGTCGAGATACGGGAGGCTCTTCGGGTCGACGACGACCGTCACGCCGTGGCTCTCGAAGCGCAGGTCTTCCGGCTTGAACTCGTCCGCGTATTCGAGCTTGTAGGCGAGACCCGAGCAGCCCGACGTCCGCACGCCGACGCGCAGCCCCACGCCCTTTCCGCGCCGGGACAGGAAATTCGCGACGTGCTTCGCCGCGCTCTCGGTGAGGGAGATCGACATCGGAGCCTTCCGCCAGCTGGAGTCAGTCTGCCGCCTGCGTCGCCGGCGCGCAGGCGTCCGCCTCGGCGGTGACCGGCTCGTGGTCAACGTGCCGCTTGCGGTAGTCCGCCACCGCAGCCTTGATTGCGTCCTCGGCCAGGATCGAGCAGTGGATCTTGACCGGCGGCAGCGCGAGCTCCTCGGCGATCTGCGTGTTCTTGATCCCCATGGCCTCGTCGAGCGTCCTGCCCTTCACCCACTCGGTGACGAGCGACGACGACGCGATCGCGGAGCCGCAGCCGTAGGTCTTGAACTTCGCGTCCTCGATCCGGCCGTCGGCGCCGACGCGAATCTGCAGCTTCATCACGTCGCCGCAGGCCGGCGCGCCGACCATGCCCGTGCCCACGCCCTCGGCGTCCTTCGAAAACGAGCCGACGTTACGTGGATTCTCGTAGTGGTCGAGTACCTTGTCGCTGTATGCCATGTTTCACTCCTCCGATGCCCCGTCCCGGGCTCGCACTAGACTAGTGCGCCGCCCACTGGACGGTGGCGAGGTCCACCCCGTCCTGATGCATTTCCCAGAGCGGCGACAGCTCGCGGAGCTTCGCCACCTTCCGTTTGATGAGATCGACGGTGAAGTCGATCTCCTCGACCGTCGTGAAACGGCCGACCGTGAACCGGATCGAACTGTGCGCGAGCTCGTCGCTTCGTCCGAGCGCGCGCAGCACGTACGACGGCTCGAGCGAGGCCGACGTGCAGGCCGATCCCGACGACACGGCGACGTCCTTGATCGCCATGATGAGGCTTTCGCCCTCGACGAAGTTGAAGCTCACGTTGAGGTTGTGCGGGACGCGGTGCTCCATGTCGCCGTTGACGAAGACCTCGTCGATCGTCGACAGGCCCTTCCACAGGCGGTCGCGCAGCCCCCGGATCCGTTCGCTTTCGGCCGCCATCTCGAGCTTGGCGAGCCGGTACGCCTCGCCCATTCCCACGATCTGATGCGTGGGCAGCGTCCCCGACCGCATGCCGCGCTCGTGGCCACCGCCGTGCATCTGCGCCTCGATCCGCACCCGCGGCTTGCGGCGAACGAACAGCGCGCCGACGCCCTTCGGACCGTACGTCTTGTGGCTCGCAAGCGACATGAGGTCGACCTTGAGCGTTCCGAGGTCGATCGGCATCTTGCCCGTCGCCTGGGCGGCGTCGACGTGGAAGACAATCCCGCGGGCCCGGCAGAGCGCGCCGATGCGCGCGATGTCCTGGATCACGCCGATTTCGTTGTTGACGGCCATCACGGAAACGACGGTCGTGTCCGGGCGCAGCGCGGCTTCGAAGGCGGCAAGATCGAGGAGCCCGTTCGGCAGCACGTCCAGATAGGTCACCTCGAAGCCTTCGCGCTCGAGCTCGCGCGTCGTGTCGAGCGTGGCCTTGTGCTCCGTCTTCACGGTCACGAGATGCCGGCCCTTGTCCTTGTAGAAGTGCGCAGCGCCCTTGAGCGCGAGGTTGATCGACTCGGTCGCCCCGGAGGTCCAGACGAGCTCCCTCGGGTCGCAGTTCACGAGCGCGGCGACGTGCCCGCGCGCCTCCTCGACCGCCTTCTCGGCCTCCCAGCCGAACGCGTGCGAGCGCGACGCCGGGTTGCCGAAGTGCTCGGTCAGCCACGGGATCATCGCCTGCGCGACGCGCGGATCGACCGGCGTCGTCGCCGAGTAGTCAAGATAGATGGGCGTCTTCATGGTGCGGATTCGATTGTCCCCCCGGAGCCCGCGCCTCAGGCGACGGTCTCAGCCTCGGTCTTGCGCACCGGGCCGCGATGGTCGTGGACGACATTCGCGCCGTTCTTGTCCTGCGCGGCGACGAGCTGCGCGAGGTTGACCGACCGCAGGTAGGAGAAGATGTGCGCGTTCAGGTTCGACCAGAGCTCGTGCGTCATGCAGCGCTGCCCGTCGTCCTGGCAATTCTCGCGACCGCCGCACTTGGTCGCGTCGATCGGCTCGTCGACGGCAAGAATCACGTCCGCCACGGAGACCGCGTCGGCAGGGCGCGCGAGATGATAGCCGCCGCCCGGCCCGCGCACGCTTTCGACGAGCCCCGCGCGGCGAAGCTTGCCGAACAGCTGCTCGAGGTAGGAAAGCGAGATCTTCTGCCGATCCGACACGCCGGCGAGCGTGACGGGGCCCTTGGTTCCGTGCATCGCGACGTCGATCATGGCCGTGACGGCGAAACGTCCTTTCGTGGTGAGTCGCATGATAGGTCTGTCCGTATCAAATGGGTCTACCGGGCGCGAACGTGGGCAGCTTCCCGGCGGCTGCTTCGTCCGAGGGGACGCTGCAGCGCAAAAAAGAAATTCTGAATTGCCCGACTAGATTGGTCAACTAAAACCCTGGCAAGTTCAATGGTTGTTGCTCGCTAGTCGATCATCTGGTTCAGCCGCTTCGGGTCGAAGCCCTCGGCCGTGGCACGCGCGTCCCGGACGTCCACCCCGTCCCGCTGCAGCTGCGCTACCAGACGGTCGAGGCGGGCGTCGCTTGCCGCCGCGTGGTCGATCAACCGGTGAATCGCCTGCACCATGGGGTCGTTCATGTCGGCTGCGATGGCGTAGGCCGAGAAACCCATCTTCGCGGCCTGGTCTTCCCGCCGCGTCGCCTCATCGCCCAGAAGCACCCGCGCCGGAATGCCAACCGCCGTGGCCCCCGCAGGAACGTCGCGGACTACGACGGCATTTGAGCCTATCTTGGCTCCATCTCCCACCAAAATTGGCCCGAGCACCTTCGCGCCAGCCCCAATGACGACGCCGCGTCCCAGCGTCGGATGACGCTTCCCTTTGTTCCAGGACGTGCCTCCCAACGTAACTCCATGATAAAGCGTGCAATCGTCGCTGATTTCCGCCGTCTCGCCGATGACGATCCCCATTCCGTGGTCGATGAACACGCGCCGGCCAATGGTCGCGCCCGGGTGGATCTCGATGCCCGTGAGGAACCGCCCCCAATGCGAAATCCAGCGGGCAAGCCACCGGAAGCCCCAGCGCCAAAGCCGATTCGACACCACGCGGTGCCAGACGAGCGCGTGGAGCCCAGGATAGCAGGTCAGGACCTCCCAGCGCGTCCGGGCGGCGGGGTCGCGCTCGAATACGATGGCAATGTCCTCGCGAAGGCGCGCAAACATGATGCATTTTCGCATTTCCGACTGTTGCGCTCAAGTATTGGGGCGACCTGATCCTTGATCAAGCGCAACTTCGATCGCCTTGGCGCCTTAGCGCAGGACGATGGCCGCGATCACGAGGCCGGCGGTCACCAGGCCGAACAGGACCGAGTAGGCGATGAAGATCGTGAACGCGCGCGAGAAGATCCCGAGCCACGACCCGGCATACACGACGCGCATCGACCGGACGAGGTAGACCAGCATCCACAGGATGACCCCCGCCCGCAGGAGACTCCACGGCGCCGCGGTCGCGGCAATGATCCCGAGCGACAGGAAAGCCGTGTTGTGCGCGGCGAAGACCAGGTGCTCCGAGTAGAGCCGCGGGCGATCGGGATAGCGGCGCCGCCGCCCGAGGTAGAGGACTTTCAGCAGGAACGCGAACGCGGGGAGCAGTGCGAACATTGCGTACGGTCCGTAGCGGAAGATCCCGTCGACGATCTGCGCCTCCTTCTCCTCCGCCGAGAGCCGGTTGAAGCGCGCGATGCGGTTGCGCAAGGGCGGGATCTCCACCGGCAGGTCGAGGCTGACGTCGTCCTCGGCGCGGAGCCCGCCTTTGCGCTCGTCGTCCCTCGAGGACGGCCCGTTCCCGGCCGTCCCGTCGACCTCTCGCGCGGCCTCCGCCTTCGCGGCTGGCCTGGCCACGGAGGGCCCGCCGGCCTTCGCAGGCGAGCGCGACTGCGCGGGCGCCTTCGGTTCCTCCTTCGAGTCGAGGTTCAACGCCTCTGCACCCTGCAGTTCGACGAACAGCCGCAGCACCGCGAACAGGAGCAGGCTCGTGACGAGGAACAATCGCGCCGGGCGGATGTAGCGCCGCCGCCGTCCGGCGAGGTACTCGCGCGACAGGAAACCCGGCCGGAACAGGAGCGCGGCGAGCGTCTTCCACAGCCGGCCGTCGAGCGCGACGTAGCGGCCGGCTGCCTCGCGCATGAACTGCGTGAACTTGGGCAGCCGCGCAACCGTCTCCTGGCCGCACCGGGGACAGTAGGCGCCGGGCGCCGGCGCGCCGCAGTTGCGGCACGGCGGCGCAGCGTCCGGCGCCACGACGACGGGTTCCGCGGTCATCGGCGCACGGTACGGGAGGCGTGGCGGAATGGCCAGACGCTCATCGCTCGCGGCGGCCGATGAACTGATCGATCCGCGCAAGGATGCCGCGGAGGATGTTGACCTCCTCCTTCTCGAGGCCGGCTCGCGCGAACAGGCGCCGGAGCCGCGGGACGAGGCGCTTCGGCATCGCCGGGTCGAGGAGGCGCATCGCGACGAGCGTCTTCTCGCCGTGCGCGTGGAGCGCGGCGATCTCGTCGGCTGTCGCGGGCGCGAAGCGCGGCGCGCGCCACACGGCACCGCCCGTCGCGGCCACGCGAAGCTCGTAGGCCGCGACCTGCACGGCGGCGGCGAGGTTGAGCGAGGCGTACCCCGGGTTCGCCGGGATCGTGGCCACGATCGTGCAGCGCGCGAGCTCGTCGTTCGAGAGGCCGGAGATCTCGCTGCCGAAGACGAACGCCACGTCGCCGCGCGGCGCGGTCGCGATCGCCTCCTGCGCGGCGTCGCGCACCGCGAGCACGCGGCCCGCAAATTCGCGTCGCCGCGCCGACATCCCGACCGAGAGCGTCGCGCCGTCGAGGGCTTCGTCGAGCGTGGCGACGACGCGGGCCGCGTCGAGCACCGCCGTCGCGCCGGTCGCGCGCGCGACCGCCTCGGCATCGGGAAAGCGGCGCGGCGCGACGAGGACGAGCCGGGAGAGTCCCATCGTGTGCATCGCGCGCGCCGCGGCGCCGACGTTGCCCGGATGACTGGTCGCGACGAGGACGATGCGTACGCGCGACAGGGGATCGAAGGCGGCGGACATGGTGGAGGCGGACGGCGCGAGGGCGGTACAATACCGTCTTTCGCTCTTTGCGCACGCCGCTCGCCGCATGACGGCGTGCCTCACAACTCGATCATGCATCCGATGCTCACGATCGCGGTGAAGGCGGCGCGACGCGCCGGCAACGTCATCAACCGCGGCGCCCGCGATCTCGATCTCCTCACCGTTTCGGCGAAGGGTCCCAAGGACTTCGTGAGCGAGGTCGACCGCGAGGCCGAGCGCCAGATCGTCGAGACGCTGCTCGCGGCGTATCCCGATCATGCGATTCTCGCGGAGGAAGGGACGGCGAAGGGCGCAAACGCGACCGCCGAGAATCTGTGGATCATCGATCCGCTCGATGGCACGACCAACTTCCTGCACGGCTTTCCGCAGTATTGCGTGTCGATCGCGCTTTCGCACAAGGGCCAGGTCACCCAGGCGGTGATCTACGACCCGTGTCGCAACGACCTCTTCACGGCGACGCGCGGCCGGGGCGCGTATCTCAACGACCACCGCATCCGCGTGTCGCGGCGCGCGCACCTGCGCGAATGCCTGATCGGAACCGGCTTCCCGTTCCGCGACGGCAGCTTCCTCGACACCTATCTCCGGATGATGAAGACGATGATCGAGAGCACCGCCGGGCTGCGCCGGCCCGGTGCCGCGGCGCTCGACCTCGCGTACGTCGCTGCGGGGTTCTACGACGGCTTCTGGGAGGTCGGGCTCAATCCGTGGGACGTCGCGGCGGGTAGCCTGCTCGTCCAGGAAGCCGGGGGGCTCATCGGCGATCTGTCGGGGAATGGCGACTATTTGCACGGTGGGCAGGTGATTGCGGCCAATCCCAAGATCTTCGCGCAGATGGTCACCGCGCTCGGCCCCTACCGTTCCGAGCTCTCGCGCGAGCGTACGCCGGTCCCGGTCCACCCCGCGCCCTGAACGAACTCGGCGACCGGGAAGTGCGGCTTTTTCGCACAGGGCGCCCATCCCGGCGTCACATTTAGTTTGCCTGACGACGGCGTTGGGCTACCATTGGAGGCCCGGCCGCTCGGAATGGCACGTTCTGATGCCATTGGCATCGCCCCCGCGCCGGCCCACGACAAGAGACGGGAGATTCCCATGATGTGCCGGTCGACTTCTGTCGCTTCCGCGTCATTGCGCACCGCGCGTCTGGGCGTTGCCCTGCTCGGCCTTCTGCTGATCGCTGCGGCGCCGGTGCCCTCAGCCCGCGCCGAGACCATCCACTCGATCCGCGTTCGGCTGAACCCGAACGAGGTCGCCGCCGGCGCGCTCACCAGGGCGCACCAGGCGAAGCTCGAGTTCCAGCTCGGCACGAAGCTCACGCCGACGGGAACGACGCGCACCGGCGCGATCGAGCTCGCGCTCGCGGAGCCGCAGGATGCCGCCGCGATCCGGCCGAAGCTGGCCGCGATGCGGAGGGATCGTTCGGTGCTGTGGGTCGAGCCGATGACCGTCGGGCGCAGCGCGGCGGCGCAGCGCGCCGCCGGCGCGCCGGCCGGCCACGGCGCGAGTGCCTACGTCGACGTCGGCCAGAAGCTCCTCGTTCGCCTCGCGGGCGATCCGGCGCCCGACTGGACGACCCTCATGCCGCGGCTCGTCGAAAGGATGGGCGCAGCGGCGATCGCCGAGCGGCAGGTCGGCAACGTCTGGGTGCTGCGCCTCATGTCGCCCGTGCGCTCCGACCGGCTCGCACAGATCGCGGCGCGCCTCGAGGAAGACCCGGCCGTTCAGTACGCGGACCCGGTCCGGCGGCGCTTCGCCAAGCTTCTGGTCCCGAACGATCCGTACTTCGCCAATCAGTGGGCGCTCACCGATCCCGTGGGCGGCATCAACGTGCAGCAGGCTTGGGATCTGCAGCTCTCGACGACGCCGCTCAGCACGACGATCGCCGTCGTCGACACCGGGATCCTGAAGCACGCCGACCTCGCGAACCGGCTGCTTCCGGGCTACGACTTCATCACGGACCCCGGTTACGCGCGCGACGGCAACGCGCGCGACGACGACCCGACCGACGCCGGCGACTGGGTGGACGACGGCGCCTGCGGCGGTTTCCCCGCACATCCGAGCTCGTGGCACGGCACGTTCGTCACCGGCGTCATGGCCGGCGACGTGAACAACGCGCTCGGGATGTCCGGCATCGACCTCTTCGCGCAGGTGGTCCCGGTGCGGGTGCTGGGCGAGTGTGGCGGGACCGACGAGGACGTCTTCGAAGGCATGCTGTGGGCGTCCGGCGTGCAGATCGCCGGCGTGCCCCCGAATCCGTTCCCGGCGAAGGTGATCAACATGAGCCTGGGCGGCACGGGCAGTTGTCCCAATGCCGTCCAGGATGCGATTGACGACGCGCTGGCCCAGGGCTCGGTCGTCGTCGTCGCGGCGGGTAACGAGTCGTCCGACACGAGCGACTTCGCGCCCTCCGGCTGCAGCGGCGTCATCACCGTGGCGGCGACCAACCGCTTCGGCGACATCGCGTTCTACAGCAACTTCGGCCGGCGCGTGGACATCTCGGCGCCGGGCGGCGACTTCGACGACGGCGGAGTGCTCTCGCTGTCGAACGCGGGGCAGACGGTGGCCGGGGCGGACGCCTACGCGAATGCGATCGGCACGAGCGCGGCCGCGCCGCACGTGGCCGGCGTGGTGTCGATGATGCTGGCGCGCGACCCCACGCTCACGGCCGGCCGCGTGCTTTCGATCCTGCAGGGGACCGCGCGCGAGTTCCCCCCGGCCTCGGTCTGCCGCAACGGAAACGTCTGCGGCGCCGGCATCCTCGACGCCGGTCTCGCGATGGCGAGCACGGTCCCGGGCGGCCTCACGCCGCCCGCGGGTGCGGTTGCGGTCGTCGAGTACTACCGGTCGGATCTCGACCACTACTACTACTCGGCCGACCCGGCCGAGATCGCGTTCATCGACAGCAACCCGGTCGCCGTCAACAAGCGCACCGGCTTCTTCTTCTTCGCGTGGCCCGATCCGGCCTCGGCGCCGCCGGGCGCGCAGCCGGTGTGCAAGTTCTTCGGCAGCCGCTCCGCGTACATCGACTCGTATTACTACACGTCGAGTCCTGCGGAATGCGCGTTCGTTTCGGCGACCTGGCCCGGCACGTGGACGCTCGTGAATCCCGCGGCGTTCTGGGTAATGCCGGTCTACCCGGACGGCAGCTGCTCCTCGGGGACGGTCGCCACGTTCCGGTTCGACAACAACCGGAAGGACTTCAACCAACGCCACACGATCGACCTTTCGGTGCGCCGCGCGATGATCAACCGGGCGTGGGCGCCGAGCGGGTCGGGCAAGAACGGCGCCGGGTTCTGCACGCCGATCTAGGCGCGCTCGCAGTCGCGGGGGTTTCAGCTTGCGTCGACGGGCGCGTCGACCGCCCACTCCTTGATCAGCGCGTAGCCCACGGCAAGCAGGACCGGCCCCAGAAACACGCCGACGAAGCCGAAGGCGATCGCACCGCCCAGCACGCCGAGCAGCACCAGCACGAACGGCAGCGCGCTGCCGCGGCTGATGATCATCGGCTTCACGAAGTTGTCGACCGACGACACGACGACCGCGCCCCAGACGAACAGGAAGACGCCCCAGCCGGTCTCGCCCTGCGCGATCATCAGAATGCCTGCGGGAATCCAGACCAGCGGCGGACCGATCGGCACGGGCGAGAGGAAGAACGTGACCAAGCCGAGCAGCGGCGCTGCCTTGATGCCGGCGATCCAGAGACCGATCGCCATCAGCACGCCTTGCGCGAGAGCCGTTCCGAGAATCCCGAGCACGACGCCGCGCACGGTCGTCGCTGCGACGAGCGCGAGTCGCCGGCCGCGCGCCGGCGCGATTCGCTCGATCGCCGCGTGCATCCGCTTGAGCAGCGCATCGCCATCGCGCAGGAAGAAGAACGCGATGAAGATCGACAGCGCAAGCTGCAGGATCCCGCCGAGGAGCGTCGCGCCGCTCGCATAGAGCAGCTTCCGCGCAGGCTCGACGAACTGCCGCGCGGTCTCCAGCAGCCGTGCGGTATCGTACGCGAAGCTGCCGAGGGTCGTGGACAGCCAGTCCCCGACGATCGGTATGGAGCCGACCCATGCGGGCGGCGGCGGCGGCCCGTTCCGCAGGAACTCCTGGACGTGCTCGCTGATGACCTCGGCGTTGTCGGCGATGGTTATCCCCACGATAACGAACGGCGTCAGCACGACGACGGCCATCAGCAGCACGATCGCAAGCGCGGCCAGGCCGGAGCGCCCCTTGAGCCGGGTCCGGAGGTGAATGAACAGCGGCCAGATCGTCGCGCACAGGATCAGCGCCCAGATGATCGCCGTGACGAACGGCTGCAGCACGAGGAAGCAGCCGACCAGCAGCAGCGCGAGGACCACCATCGCCAGCGTGCGATCGACCTGGGTCGAGGATTTCATCATTCTTGTGGGCGCCATCCCTGAAGTGGCGCCATCGTAGCCGATCCGGGGCGCGCGCGGGAAATCGACGTCTATTTCGGATCGGGCGGCAGCGGAATGAACTCGGCGTCGTCGTGCACGGGCAGCTTCATCCGCCCGGCGCGCCAGTCATCCTTGGCGCGGTCGATTCGCTCGCGCGACGACGACACGAAGTTCCACTCGACGAACCGCTCGCCGATCGGGTCGCCGCCGAGAAGCATCACGATCGCGGGCGACGCCGCCTCGAAGACGACCGCGTCGCCCGGCGCGAAGACCAGCATCCGCCCGGCTTCGAACGTCCTGCCCTCGACCTCGACCGAACCCTGCGCGATGTAGGCCGCGCGTTCCGGATAGCGCGCCTCGAGGTCCGCACGGGCGCCGGCAGCGAGCGTCCAGTGCACGTAGAAGAGCGGTGAGCTCACCGGAAACGGCGCCTTCGCGCCGTACGCTTCACCCGCGACGAGCCGTGCCGTGAGGCCTCCCGACGCAAATGTCGGCAGGTCGGCGGCCTCCACGTGGCGGAACGCCGGTTCGCATTGCTCGTGCTCCTGCGGCAGCCCCACCCACGCCTGGATACCGTGCACGCGGTCGCCTTCGCGGCGCGCGCGCTCGAAACGCTCCGAATGCGTGATGCCGCGACCCGCCGTCATCCAGTTGACGTCCCCTGCGCGGATCGGCTGCTCCGAGCCGAGGCTGTCGCGATGCATGATCTCGCCGTCGAAGAGATACGTGACGGTCGCGAGGCCGATGTGCGGATGCGGACGCACGTCGACCGTGCGCGGGATGCCCGCCGGAAGGTCGACGGGCCCCATGTGATCGAAGAACACGAACGGCCCGACCATGCGGCGCGGTGCCGAAGGCAGGATGCGGCCGACTTCGAAGCCGCCCAGGTCGCGACGGCGTTGCGCGATGACGTGCTCGATCATCCAATCCTCCAGGCGGCGGGCGCGATGGCCTGAACATGATAGCAACGGCGTCGGTTGCGAGCCGCGAGCTACGCTTTCGATCCGCGGAGCGCCGCCTGTGCCGCCAGCGGCTTCACGTTCAGGAAGACGTTGGACGCGAACGCGATCACGCCGGCGGCGGCGACGATCTCCGCGGCGCCGAGCAGGGGGACGATGTCCGGATGCCCCATCAGGAACCACGCGAGCGAACCCATCATCACCGGCAGCGCGCTGTTGTGCAGCCAGAAGTGGATGCGGGCGAGGCGGCTCCTCGCCGCCTCGGGATACGCGGTGTAGATCAGTCCCGCGAGCGCAACGGTCGCAAAGCCGAGCAGGTTCAGGTGCGCGTGAACCGGCTTCAGCGTGAAGTCCTCCGTGACGCCCATTGCGATGCCGAGCGCGACGCCCAGCACCAGGTAGACGACCGACAGCTTGAGCCACGTGGTCGCCGATGGCGCGAACGAGGCGGTGACGGCGGGACGAGCGGTTGCCGAGAACTCCATGACCTTTCTCTCCTGGGTGGGCGCTGCATGGGTGAAACCCGTGGCGAGCGCGCTCACACCGTGGGCGCGATTGCCAACGCTTCGAGACCGTCGCGGGCGCGGTCGCGGCCGCGCCATGCCGACGCGATGCCGATCGGACCGAGCGCCACATCGGCGATCGCGCGGATCCTCGCGGCGACGCCTCCGACGAAACCCGCGGGAGCCGGGGAGCCGTTCGCCTGCGCGCGGCGCACGAGGAAGAGCAGCAGCGCGAAGATCGTTCCGCCCGGAAGCAGGATCTCGAGCAGCAGGTACGGTCCCGCCTTCTGCAGAAGGATCGCGAGACCTTTGAAGCTCGTGAGGACGGTCGTTTTCACTTCAATCTCCTTGGTCGCTGCCGCTCTGTTGGTCAGAGCACGAAGGGAGGTCTCCGCTTGCGTGCTGTCGGTTGCCGTTTTCGTCTTCTGCGGCCGCGGGCCGGTCGCGGGTTCGTTCGTCGGCGCCTGCGGGCCGCTGGCCTCGGTTGTCCGGCGCCGCCGGATCGGTCCGGCCCGAGTCGTCGCGGGCCTTGCCTTCGAGGCGTTGGCTTCCCTTGTTCATCGAGGGTTCTCCGTTGTCTTCCTTGTCCTGGGGCCCTCCTGAGGCCCGGAGACGGTTCGCAGTGTGCCGACGAGGCTCTTGCCTATCGCTTACGGATCCGCATTGCCGCGACCGCGCGGGCGCGGCGCTCGACGGCGCTGGGGCGCAATCGGTCAAGGCGTTGATGAAAAAGCGATTTTTGTCGAACGCCTCGGCGCCCTTGCTCGGGCCCGGACGCGCGGGCGGCGACGCGCCGCATCGGCGGGGCGCAGCGCCCCGTCGACGACTTACGGATGACTTACTCGGGGATCAGGAAGGTCGCGCCGGCGTGCGGCCGGCAGCGATCTCCTGGTACAGGCGTTCGGTTTCGGCGGACGGCTTGACGCCAAGCACGATCGACAGGAGCTCGCGGCAGCGCCGGAACGCGTTGATCGCCTCGGCCTGATCGCCGGTGGCCGCGAGCGCGCGCATGAGGCCGCGGTAGAACGACTCCGCGAGGTTGTCGGCCTCGAGGCCGCGCCGGTAGACGTCGATCGCGGTTGCCCATTCGCCGTCGCGCTCGAGCCGCTCGCCGAGTCGCAGCAGCGCACGGACGAAGCGCGCCCGGAGAGCGTCGCGCGGCCGGGCGACCCACGGCTGCTCCTCCGCGCCGAGGAGCGGCCCCGGATAGGCGTCCAGCAGGCGGCGCGCCGCCTGCTCTGGCAGCTCGTCGCCATCGCCGTCGGCGACCCGTTTGCGCGATGTCGATCGCCGCGTCGAGCGTAGAGACGTCGGTCCACGCGAGCGTTCGCGAGAGCGAGAGCTTGCCCGCGGCGAGCACGAGCGCGTTCTCGACGTCGACGAGCTTCCGCAATCGGAAGAGCGTCGTGTCGAACGACGTCTTCGCGGCGGCGCCGTCGGCGTCGGGCCAGAGCGAGGTCATCAGCAGCTGGCTGTCGACGTCGTTGCCGCCGAGCGCGACCAGGAGCTTCAGGAGATCGAGCGGCCGCTGCTGCGCCTTGCCCGAAAAGCGCAGCGGCTGTCCGTCGCGGATCAGCTCGAACGCACCGAGCGAGCGGACGCGGAGGCGGAACGGCCACGCGGGTCCCGCGTCGGGAGGGGCCGCGAGCGCGTTCTTCTCGATCAGCGTGCGCGCGTACTCCGGCTCGATGTCGCGCTCGAGCGCGAACTCGAGCAGCCGCGCCGCGAGATCGGGACGGTTGCGCAGGAATACGGTCTGCGCGCGCGCCCGGTAATCGGCGAGGACGGCCGACAGATCGCGTCGTCGCGACCTCGACCCTGCCGGCCTCGACGTCGAAGCCGATCTCGACGAGCTCGCGCGTATGCTCGAACGTGCTGCGCTCGTCCTTCGGCGAGAGCGCGATCGCCTGATCGAGCGCGGCCAGGCCGCCGGCCTTGTCCCCGGCCGCGAGCTTCGCGTGCGCGACCCGGGCGTGGAAGTGCGGCATCTGCAGCGTCGGCAGCCCGGTCTCGTACCCCGATCGCGAGCGCCGCTTCCGCATCCCGCACGGCCGCCGCGAGCTGTCCGACGCGCTGCTCCAGCATCGACCGAAGGTAGTGGAAATAGGCCCAGTCCATCCGGCGGCTCGGCGCGAGGCGGCGCTCCATCTCGTCGAGCTGCGCCCCGGCCGCCGCATAGTCGCCCTTGCTGATGAGCGCCGACGTCTCGCCGTGGTCGATCTCGAACAGGTACGCCTCGAGTCCGTAGCGTTCGGCCATCGCGCGCGCCTCCGTCGTCGCCTTCGTCGACTCGCCATAGCGGCCGTTGATGTAGTGCCAGAACGAGAGGTGCGTTCGCCACCAGACCTGCATCAGCGGCGTCACCTCGGGCCGGGCGAGCAACGGCGTGATGCGCGCCACGAGCTCGGGCGCCATCTCTCCGCCCGTCCGCCAGTTGATGTAGTTGAACAGTGTCGACGCCGCCATCATCTGCACGTTCACGTCGTAGTCGCCGGCGAGCAGCTCGCGCAGTCGCCCGCGCGCACGGCGCGAGCCGCTCGTCCTCCGGCCGGCGGAAGAGCAGCACGATCAGGAAGGCCGCCTGCGCGCGGAGCTCGCTCTCGGGGTCGAGCGCCGCCGCCCGGCCCATCGCCGAGCAGCTGCTCGAACTCGGGCAGCCAGCGATCGAGCGGCGCGAAGTTCGCCCACTCGTAATAGCAGCCGGTGACGATCGTGCTGAGTGCGAGCGCCTCGCCGCGCACGTCGCCGGCGCCCTTGAACGCCGCGTGCGCGCGCTCGAGTGCCGGCCGCCCGCGCATCGGGTCGATGAAGATCCACGCGCGGCCGACCCAGTACTCGAGCCACGGATCGCTCTCGCGCATCGCCGCCGGCAGCGCCGAGATCCAGTCCGACACCGCTTGCGCGCGGCCCTGGCGCGCCCAGTCGAGTGCGTTCGCGCGAATCAGCGCATGCATTTCCGCCCATTCGCCCGCCGCCTTGAACTGTCGCGAGCGCGTCGCTCACCTGCCCCCGCGCGGCCAGGAGCTCCGCCGCACGCTTGTTGGCCGCGCGCTGCTCGTCCGGCGAAAGCCGGTTGCGCATTTCCTCGAGCAGGAACTCGCGGAAGAGCGCGTGGTAGTGGTAGGTCGTCTGCGCGCCACGCCGCCGGTCGGTGAAGAGGTGGCGGCGGTAGAGATATTCGAGCAGCCGCGCGACGTCGTCCCGGCCCGTCAGCGCGACGGCGTCCGCCTGGGTGAACGACGGAGGGATCGCCGTGAGCATCAGCGCCCGCTGGTTGTCCGGCTGCGCCGAGTTGAAGATCTCCCCGGCGAAATACTGGAAGATCCTCTCCTTGCCCTCGGCGAGCGACGCTTCGAGCGCCGCGCCGTGCCGGCTCAGGTGCTCGCGCAGCAGGACGAGCGCGGCGACCCAGCCGTCGCTCTGACGGTGGATCCGTTCGAGATCCAGCCGCGCGAGCTCCGAACCCCCGAGAATGGCTTCCGCCTCCTCGGGGTTGCAGCGCAGCTCCGCCTCGTCGATGCGGGCGATCCGCCGGCTCGCGACCAGGCGCGCGAACTCGGGCGGCGGCTCGGTCCTCGACAGGACGACCAGAGTGAGCCCGTCGGGAATCTCCTCCAGCCCCTGCGCCAGCGCGGCGCGCTGCTCCGACGGCGGCCGCGCCTCGTGGAAGTTGTCGAAGACGACGGTGCACGGATGCGGGAGGACCGAGAAGAGA
This sequence comes from uncultured beta proteobacterium, assembly GCA_963734055.1. Lineage (GTDB taxonomy): Bacteria > Pseudomonadota > Gammaproteobacteria > Burkholderiales > Casimicrobiaceae > CAIWHR01. Next base: position 111,322 of record CAVTFQ010000013.1, on the reverse strand, counting down.
TCGCGAAAGAAGCCGCGCGCGAACCGGGCGAGATTCTGCTGCAGCTCGGACGTGTAGAGCGGCAGCGCGGCGGCCGCCTTGCCCGCAATCTGCTGCGCGGCGATGCGCATGTAGTGGACGAAGGTCGCGGGATCGGCGTCGCCGACGTCGACCTGGTACCAGAGATGCCTTCGCTTGCGGGCCTCGAGCCAGCTCGCGACGAGCGTCGACTTGCCCGCTCCCGGCGGCGCGCAGATCCAGACGATCGGACGCGTTGCCGCGTCGTCGAGCAGCGCGAACAACCGCGGCCTCGGAAGCGCGTCGTAGAGCTTGGGGCGGGTGAGCTTGGCGAGAGCGGGCGCGCGGGCGGCCACGGAGGCGGCGGGTCGGTCGTGGGAGGCCGCTATGATCGCATCCCGCGGACACCGGCGCGAGCTACGCCGACGGGCTACGGCCGGCGCGAGTCCCGCGCCTGCTCGACGAGACCCTGCGCCTTCTGCGCGCGATCGAGCAACCGACGCGCGTCCATCTTCGTCGCCCACGACGCGAAGCCGGCCGCCGGTCCGCGCCAGCGCAGCGCGTCGACGTTGTGGAACAAAGGCGCATCCGTCCGGAGCGTCGCCAGCTTCCGGAACAGCAGCGCTTCGCCGCGGCGACCGCCGAGCGCCTCCGGCGGGAATCGATCGATCTTCCCGTAGCGCTTCAGGAGCCGGGCCGCGGTGACGGCACCGATCCCCGCGATGCCGGGGTATCCGTCCGCGGCATCACCGACGAGCGCGAGGTAATCCGGGATTAGCGCGGGCGGGACGCCGAACTTCTTCTCGACGGCCTCGGCATCGAGCATCTTCCGCGCCCGGCGGTCCATCTGCACGACGCGATCGTCGCGGACGCACTGCGCCAGGTCCTTGTCGACCGTCCAGATGCAGACCTTGTCGACGCGCGGGTCCGCGGCGGCGATCCGCGCGGCCGAGGCGAGGGCGTCGTCGGCCTCGAGCTCGACCATCGGCCACACGACGACGCCCATCGCCGCAAGCGCCTCCTCCAGCGGATGGAACTGCGCCCACAGCGCGGGCTCGATGCCATCGCCGGTCTTGTACCCCGCCCACAGCTCGTTGCGGAACGACTCGACGACGTGATCGGTCGCGACGCCGACGTGCGTCGCGCCTTTCTCGATCATCTGGAGGACGGTCTGCAGCACGCCGACGACGCCGCCGAAAGGACGGTCCTGCCCTTTCGTAAAGCGGCGCAGCCCGTAGAAATGACGGAACAGTTCATACGTGCCGTCGACGAGGTGAACGACCATGGGGCTACGCCCGATCCGCGTCCGCCAGCGGCCGGCGCGACCGCGTTCTTGCGGTGACGATCACTTGATCACGGGGCCCGGCTGCGGGCAGGCTTCTTTGCTTGGCGGGGCAGTGAAATATCGTCCTCCCATGGCAGAGCACGCCGCCCTCCGCGCTGGTTTCACGTTTCCGGCTACGCAACAGTAGCCCGGACGCTCGATCGCCTCGACCGCCCCGGGCTTGAACTTGTCGACGACGCCCCCCTTGGCCGGGCCGGTCGTCAGTGGGCCGTCGCGAGTGCCCTTCGGAACATCGGGCACCACCACCGTCACGGTCACGTCGCGCTGCGCGGGGGGCGCCCCCTTCCGGCTCGCAGTGACTCTGAACTGCATCGTCTTGGACACTGCGCGCACGACGCAACCTTCGGTCGCGGATGGCGGTTGCGGTTCGCCAGGCTCGATCACGACACGTTCCGCGTTGCGGACAACGAAACACACGCGTGTCTCGCCGGGCCCTTTGAGCTGTGCAGGCGCCGCCCCCAGCCTTACGATCACCGGCGGCTCCGGACTCGGCGGCGGCGGCGGCGCCCCGGCGACCGTAACCGTCGCGGTTCGCTGCCGGGGCGCCGCGTTTCTTCGACTCACCGTCAAGACGAAAGTGGTCGTCCGGGACACCGAGCGCGCGACGCAGCCCCCGTTCGCCAGGACCGGCTGGGCGCCGCCCGGCTCGATCACCGCGCGCTCGGCATTTTGCGCGGCGAAGCACAGGCGGCTCTCGCCGGGGCCCTTGAGCACTGCCGGATTCGCACGGAAGTCGAGGATGATCGGCCCCTCCGGAGTCGGCGGTGGCGGCGGCGGAGGGGGCGCAGCCGCAACCGTGACCGTAGTGCTCGCCTGGCGCGAAGACCCGCCTTCGCCGCTGGCGGTCAGCGTAAACGTCGTCGTGGTGCGCACGAATCGACTGACGCAACCGTCGCTGTTGGATTGCGGCTGCGAGGCGCCCTGATCGATCGTCAGCCGCGTCGCATTGCGGGCGCGAAAGCAGAGCTCGACGTTGCGCGGCTCCGGCAGCGCCTGCGGGCTCGAGTCGAAGCGCTCGATGACGGGCGGAGGGATCGCTCCGATTTCGGCCGAGAGGGAAACGGTCGCGGGACCGCCCGCGGCGTTGTGCGCAACGACGAGACGCGCGCGGGCAGTCCCTGCCCCCGACGGCTCGAATTCGACGTCGACAAAGCATCGCGCAGTGGGGGCGAGCCGCGCCGGACATCCATTCGTCAGCGAAAACCGGCCGTCGCCTTCGATGCTCGGGGCGCGCAGCAGCACCGCATCGCTGCCGACACTCGCGACCGTGACGCGTCGCGGCTTCACGCCGGCATCGGGTTTGACATTGCCGAAGTCGACCTGGCCCGGCGTGACCTCGATGGCGGGCCGGCCGATCCCTTCGCCCGACAGGCCGACGCTGCGGTCGCCCCCGCTGCTGACGATCACGAGCCTCGCGCGGCTCGCTTCGATCACCGAAGGCGCAAAGCGCAAGTCCAGCACGCACCCGGCACCGGGGTCGAGGTTCTGGTCGCTGCAATTGCCCTGGAGGCGAAAGGCCTTGCTCCCTTCCAGCGTCACCTGCCGGATGCCGAGCTTCGCGTTGCCGGCATTGCGCAGCCGCACCTGCTGTGCTCCGCTCTGGGTTCCAATTTCCTGTCGTCCGAAGTCGAGGTTTCCCGGAAGCGCTTCGAGCCGCAGCGTGGCGTGGCCCTCGCCCGTCAGCGCAACCTTTTGCGGGCTGCCGCTCGCGTTGTCGCTGACCACGAGCGTCGCGCGCTTGGTCGCAGCGTCGCGCGGCGCGAACCGAAGATCGATCGCGCACGTCGCCTCGGGCACCATGGGCGCCGCTCTGCAGCTATCGCCCGCGATGCGAAAGTCGCCGTCGCCGTCAACCGCGATCGCCGTGACCGTCAACGCTCCCGAACCGGTGTTGCGCAGCATCACGCGGCGCGTCTCGGCGGCGCCGCCGATTTCGACGGCCCCGAAGTCGACGGGCTGCGGCAATAGCTCGACGACCGGTGTCGCGGTCCCGACACCGCGGAGGGGCACCGGAAACGGCTCCGCAACGCCGCGCACCCGGATCGCGATCGTCGCGTCGTGCGCGCCCGCGTCCTCCGGTTTGAATTGCACGAGCAGCCGGCATGCCAACCGGCGCGGGATCTCGATGCCGTCGCAGGAATTGCCCACGGAGAATGACCTGGCATCGCGCCCCTGCACGGTCACATCGACGACACCGACCGGGCCGAATCCCTTGTTGTCGATCCGCAGCGCCTGCTGTTGCGCGGCCGCGCGCACATCCTGCGCGCCGAAATCGAGGCTGCCGGGAACGAGGGCGACCTTCGGCCCCATGATTCGCGGGGCGACGACAAGGGCTCCGAGCGTCGTCGCGCCCAATCCTGCCACCACGGCCAACAGGACCATCCAGGGCGCCCAGCCGAGAAGCTTCAAGTTGCCGGCGGTGACCTTGAACCCGGCGGTGTCGCCGATACGCTTGCGCGTCGAGCGTGCCGCCCGGAAGAGGCGCCGCGCCTCCTTCTTGTGTTCGAGCAGCGCCGACCGCGTTCCCTGCTGATGCTGGGCCCAGCCGGCGTTGGACAGGTCGCCCGCGCGCGTGGCGATGTCGTGCGCCCGCGCGAGCATGTCGCGCCAGGCGTCCCAGCGATTGGCGTCGGCCAGCGGACCGTCGATCGCGCGCGCGAGCCGAAGCGCATCGGCGCTGCGGCCGTGTTCCGCAGCCCACGCCATGCTCGCCATCATCGGCGCCGCGAGCCGCGCGACACGGCGCGGCGTCCCCCGCGCCTGGAACGCGAACGATGCAAACACGGCCGGCGCGCGATCGCGGCATGCGACGAACTCGGCCGTGGCCTCGACCTGCGCGGCGAGACCTGCCGCGAGGCGGAAGCCCGGTTCGACGTTCTGCACCAGGCCGCGACGGAGCAGATCCGCGAGAACGCCCCCGACATCGCTCACGCCGGAAATCGCGGCACACTGCTCCGCCTCGAGCGGCACCGCACCGGCGCAAGCGAGCGCCGCGAGGACGCGGCGGCTCTGCGGGTCCTCCTCGTCGAGCCTCGTGGCCTTGGCGAGCTCCGCCAGCGCGGCGGCGACCCCGTGTGCGGCGGCGGTTCCGGCGGCCAGTTCGATCCGCGCCGGGTGGCCCTGCAATGAATCCACGATCCGGGCGACGGTTCCGCGCTCTTCGGCGCGCAGCGGTCGCGACAGCGTGCGCTCGAACAATGCGATGCCGTCGTCGGCCGGCAGCCCCTTGAGCGCCACGGGGCGGCGCTGCGCGCCGGCGGCCGCGACTTCCGAGGCGAACACCCACACCGATTGCGGCCCGTACCCATTGACTGTCTGCAGCGCCGAGGGCGGCAGTTCGACGTCGTCGACCAGCAGCAGCGCGGTCTTGTCGGCAAGATGCCGTCTCATCTCGACGGCACTGGGCCGAACGCCCGCCGGCACGTCGTAGAAGGCCTCGTGCAGCGCCTGGGCCAGATCGTTCTCGCCCAGCGTGGCGGCCTGCAGGTACACGACGCCGTCGTGAAAGCGCGCCGTGTGGTCGAGGTTGCCCACGTACGACAGCAGCGCGGTCTTGCCGCTGCCGATGGCTCCGCCGAGGGCGACGTTGCGCCGCTGGGCGAGCGTCTCGCTGATCGTGGCGTTCTCGTCGCGACGGTCCAGCAGATCGCGGAACGGCGGTGGCAGCAGCATGACCGGTGCCGGACGGGCACGCGACGTCGGGGGCTCGGACTTGTCGCGGCGCAGTGCGTCGCCGGCTTCGCCGGGGATTCTCGTCATCGGGCCGCTGCGGCTCGAGGCGACCGGCGCGCGCCGGTCGAGCAGGTCGCGGATCGCGGCGCGGAGCTGGTCGAAACCGGCGTGGAAGGGGGCGCCGAATTCCCAACCGGCGAGATCGACGCCTTGAAAGGACGCGAACTCGGCGGGAGGCTGCAGCGGCTCCAGCAGCGCCTGGATCAGCTTGCCGGCGCGTTGGGCGAAGCGCGCTTCATAGAGCACCCACTCCGACCGCAGCGATTCGGCGGACCAGAGCACGACGACGCATCCGGCGGCGTCGAGCTGCGCATCGAGTTCCGCCTGCCACTCCGCGCGGGTGGGGATGTTCCAGTCCCACCAGACCGTCCAGCCGCGCGCCGCCAGGGCCGAAGCAAGCTGTCGTGCCTCACGGCGCTGCGCGTGCTTGTAACTGATGAAGATGTCGCTCAACGCGCACCCTCTGCAATCAACTCAGGAAGAAGGCGGAGTCCACGGGCATCGGCGGGCGCCCCCCTACTTCGCGCCGAAGTCCGGATGCAAGGCGCCCCGAAAGTCATCCGGCTCGGGTTGATGCCTTTCCCGGGCCTTCCTGATTGCCGCGGCATGATTCATGTCCGCCGCAATGTAACGGACTCCCTTGCCCAGGGCCCTCGCGGCCAAGGCTTCATCCCGCGCGATTTCGCCGCCGCCGATCGCAATCATCTCGTCGGCGGAACCGACGATGACGGCGGACGTCGGCGACATCTTTCCGGTTGCATCTCGCCCTCCCCACGTCTCGTCGGCAATCACATAGATCGTGTCGACATCGGGAGAGAAACCTGCGCCTTCCTTCTCCGCGATCGCCGATACGATGCCGATCGTCGTGAAGCCGCGCTTCTTCGCCAATGGGTACACAGCGCCAATCCCCTCGGGCGTCGCGCCGGCGGAAATGGCGACCGACTTTGGATCCAGCCCGTCGAGCACCTTGACGATCGCACGTTCGACGGCGGGTGCATCTTCATACCCCGAACCTGAAAAACCGAGGAACGCGACGACGGAACGCGCCGACGCGCGGACGAGCGCGATCGCTGCGTCGGCATTGGCCGGCCGGATAACGCGGGTCGCGCCGGAGGCCGGTGCCCGCGGCGTTCCGCCCGTTTCGCGGGGTCCGCCCGTCTCGGTTCCCATGGCGTTTCCTTGTAGGTGCGCGGACAGGAGTGCGAGGGCCAGCATTGCAAGGCGAACGGCCCGGTTCGGCCCGGCCGGCTTCGCCGGACACCCCCGGAGGCCATCGGTCACCGGCCCTCCGGCGCGCGCCGGGCATCGGAGCATCGGCCCAGGCATCTGGACTTTGGTTCCCTGTTCGTTCAGCGCAGCACATTGCTCGCGCCGACGGGCCTCAGACGCGAATCGCCTCCCACGATCGAAGCTCCTCGCGGCGTCTCGGCGACCCCGCGGGGACCTCCTCGTTCGAAAATCCGTCGAAGCGCGAGAGGTCGCCGAAATCGAGCGCAGCCAGCTCCTGGACCTCGGCGATCGCCACCTGATAGGTCTTGTAGCGCCCGAACACGAACTCGAGATCCTCGATGAGCTTGCCCTGGCTCACGAGGTACGCGGTCGCCGACGGGCGATCGTCGGTGCGAAGCGCGACGACCTTCCAGTACTCCTTCGGGATCCGGACCCCCCGGTAGACCATGTCGTCGTCACGGAGCACCGGGCCGGTGAACACGCATATCCGCAGCTTGTGGACTCTCGCGTTCTGGAGGATGTAGTCCTCGAGGCCGAGCCAGGTGATCTGGTTCATCCCGCTGTGCTGCGGCGAGCAGTTCGTGAAGTGGAAGGTGTCGTCGTTGGCGAGCGCCGCCTGCGGCCCCCAGACGGGATCCTCCCGGCGGACGAGGTGGCCGCGGTCGAGCGCATTGGCGTGGTACAACTCGTCCCCCGCCTGGTGCGCGCGGTCGATCCGATCGTCGTAGAACCACGCGTCGGTGTCGCGCTTGATCTTCTTCGACGCCTGCCCGTCGATATTGCACGCCGTGTAGAGCGCGATACGCCGCGACACCGACATCACGACCGAGAAGTTGCTGTAGCTAAGCACGCTCCCGGTTCCCGATTTGAGCGGCGCCTCGTCGCCCGCGCTGCGGCCCACGCAGCGTGGCAGCGGAATGGGGAATGCATCGAGAAAGGCGCCGTCGAAACCCTGACGGTCGCGGAAGTACGCCTCGTCGTGCAGGACCCGACGTTCCAGGGATTCGAGCGCGCGTTCCCGCTCGCCGCTCGCCGCGCCGGCCAACTCGCCGAGGCGGTGCATGTCCGAAAGACGCACCAATGGGGAATCGCTGGTTTTCACTTGAGCCTCCTGGCCGCGTGTTCCGGGCGCGTAGGGTGTCCTCTGCCGCGGCCGGCGCACCGTGTTCGCGTGCCCGCGACGGCATGCCGGCGCGACCGCTCGTGGGCGTAACGATCACGCGTTCACCTGCCTGCGAATCGACTGGATCCAGATTCCCTCATTGGCTTCGTAGGTGCCGGCTCCGTGAATGCGTTTCATCGTCGCCGATCCGGAATGGTGAAGCGCGACGAGCTCCCATCCGCCGTTGAAGACGGGGCTGCCGGAGCTGCCCGGCTCGGTTGGCGTGCGATAGTGCACGCGAAAATCGGTCGGTGCGCCGTAATCGATCAACCGGTTGTCCTGCATCGAGAACATGAGTCCCCCCCGCGCGGGTGCCCGATCACGTAGAGGCGTTGACCGCTGTTGACCGTCGGCAAGGTCTCGGCGATCGGATAGGGCTCGAGCCCGGGCGGCGCTTCGGCGAGCTCGAGCACGGTGAAATCGAGCTCGCCCGGGGGAGATTCGTGGAGAATCCTCGTGAAATGCGTCGTGAAAGGTTTGCCCGTCCGATCGCGCAGCGCATGGAACGTCACCTGCGCATTGGCGACGCGAAGCGCGTCGGCCTCGGTGGTGCTCACGACGTGATTGTTCGTGACGAATACGAGATTGTTCGGCCAACGGTCCGCGAGCTCGCTGCCCGGGATGGCAAAGCCGGTGCCGAAGCCATCGCCCGTGATCTCCTCGACTCTGCCGACGGCTTCGCAGCGCTTGAGGCCGAGGCGGATCTTTTCGGGGCTCATGAAGCCCGTGTCGCCAAAGATCTTCTCGAGCATTCCCTCGGCATCGGGTCGGCGCACGGCCTCGGCGCTGAACAGCGCAACCTTGCCGATCCGCGCGAGCGTCGCCTCGAGCGGCGGCAGCAAATGCTTTCCCACGCCCTCGCTGCCGTTCAATCCCCAAACCTCCTTGAGCTGACGAATGCTGCTCGCAAGAGCGAAGGGCTCGACGTCGTCGGCATCGACGGAGCGGCGATACCAGAGCTCGGCGGCGTCCGGTAAACCCAGCGCAAGGCAGGCTTCGCCGGCGGTCGCCAGGTCCCAGTAACCCGCCTTGTCGCCATCGAAGTCCTGCTGCAGCCGCTTGACGATGGTGCGTGCGATGCGAGGCGACTCGGCGCTGCGATCGTGACGAACCTTCTTCCGCTTGCCGAGCTCGAGCAGCGCGACGGCGTTGACGGCGTGCCAGAGGGGCTTGCGGGCGTCTTCCTCGTAGACCTCGAGGTACGCATCGATGGCCTTGCGCAATTGGCCGGGCTTGCCCTTGCCGTTCACGAGCGTCTGGTTGACGTAACGCTGCTTTTCGATGCGTCCGAGCAGGCCTCTTGCCTCGAGCTGCTCGCTCGTCTTCAGAATCCCGCGCAGGATCGTCTCGGCGTCGGCGAGCTTTCCCGCTTCGATCAGGGCCTGCGCGCGCAGCCGCTGCAACGTCGGGCTGTCCATGTTCCTTGCCGGCGCCGAATCGGCCAGGGCGGCGAGCTCGGGGAAGAGCCGTTGTGCCCGCAATGCGGCAGCAAGGGCGATGATTTGCTCGGGTATCGCGGCAACGCCGTCGAGCGAGCCCGCCTGCACGAGCTCGCCGCCAAGGCGCGCCAGCTCCTCGCGATCCAGCTTGCGAATCGCCACGGCATCGAGCGTCGCGGCCATGACGGGTTCCAGCGGAGCCGCAAGGCCGGGGGCGCGCGACGGGGCTTGGCCCAGGACTTTCGCCACGGACTCGCGATCGCCCGCTGCGCGCTTGCCGGCATCGGCTCGCGGCGCGCGCGGCGGGACGATCGCCTCGAGCATCGCTCCGGCCAACAGGCGCTTGAGCTCGGCGCGCAGTCGTGGCCCGGCCAGATACTTGACGATGTTGTGCCGCCACTTGCCCCAGTTCGATTCGCGAATGTCGGCGACGACCTCGGCGCCGTGGCGAAGGTAGTCGTTGGCCAGGTGCGGATCGAAGCCGACGACGGGGTCGAGAGGATCGAAGATGTTGATCCACGGCCCCTTGAGCTTCTTTTCCGGAAAGTCGACATGGCCTCCCTTCGGCGCGACCGCATCCTGGACCTCGTCGAGGCCGAGCGGGCTGCCGAGGGTGATGAGGCCGTCGATCGGCGGACACTCGGCGCGATTGCGCACGCAGTCATACGTGAGAAACGTCCCCATGCTGTGACAGACGACAATGTGGGGACGGTCGTCCGCATGGGCGACGACATGCTCGAGAAAGCGCCGCTGGAGCTCGTCGCGAACTCGATAGCTTTCTCCGGGGCGCGGCGAGAATTCGACGTTGAAGAAATAGTGGTGAACGTCGCGCAGCAACTGCTCCATCAGCGGGCGCTTGATGAAATCAGGCAGCGGAATGCGCTCGACCGTCAGCGCGGCGGCCGTCCGGATCTCGACTTCCGGCGAGTCGTCAGCCTCGAAGCGCAACTGCTGCTCGAGGCGTCGAACGAAGCTTGCTTCGCCGGGCGACAGGTCGGCGCGCCACCGGTCGCTCGTCGCGGCCTTGGCGACCGCAGCGCCGCTGGGGGTCACCGCGACGCCCTCGATCGACGCGCGTTCTTCGGCGCCGCTCTCGTAGCCGCTGGTGTCGGTCTCCGGTGTCGCATAGAGCACGTCGGCCCAGTAGACGGAGTCGACGCTCGCCCCGAGCGTCCCGAGATCGAGCCCGGCATTCGGCGGCGCGTGGATCTCCGGCTTCGGATCATCGCGCGCAAGCGCCCGCAGCCAGAGCTTTAGCATGACATCCGCGGGAGGCTTGTTCGCCATCCCGTGAACGAAGGTTACGTGAGCCATCGTCCGGTCTCCTCGAAACGCGGCGTGAAACGTTCGGGTGCGGGTGGCAGCCCGTCCCGGTCCCCATGAAAGCTCGCGTCAGGCGATTCGTTCCTTAAGACCCAGCTCCGCTGCCGCCTGATAGACCGCCTGGCGATGAGCTTCGAAGCGCGCCAGGATGGCCGTCTTCCTGCACGTCTTGATCGTCGTCATCTTGTGCACGACCGGGTTCAACAACCGGCGCGCCACTTCCAGCGGCTCCATGGTCGTCGTCGCCGCGCCGAACATCGGGAAGAGGATCGATGAGAGGCCGGCCCCGGGCGCGATCTCGGCAAATCGATCGAAGACATTGCGTATGCAATCGTCCAGCACCTCGTTCATCATCGTGTAACCGTCGCCGACGGCTCCCTGCAGTGCGGCGGTATGGAAGACGTACTTGATCCCGTATTCCCGCTCGAGACGGGTGGCGCGCGTCGCGATGACCTGGCCGGGCTCCGCCGGCAGCACGATCGCTTGTTCCTTGATGCTCTGCTGGAGCGACTGGTTCAGGGAGTCGCAAACGATACGCCCGTCGGACGACCGCTCTGCATCGAGGTAGCGCAACGTGCCCGACACCGAATCGGCGTCGTAATAGCGACCGAGTTGCAGGTCCGTGTTCTCCGGAATGACCACGGTGTCGGCGCCGAAGGATTGGTTCTGGAGGTCCGTCATGTCGCCGGTCAGGAGGCAGATCTCGCGCTCTGGATCGGCCGGCAGCGGATACCGCCTGTCCGTGCCGAAGGGCAGCGCCTCGGGCCGGGCGCGCTCCAGCAGACGCCGCACCTGCAGCTCGTCGTCGAGCCTGTGCCCGACGCCAAAATGCTCGAAGAGGCTCGGCGCCCGCCAGCCCATCTTGTTGATCTCTTCGAGCATCTCTTCCACGCGTTCGGCGAAGACTCCCTTGACCAGACGGGAGACCGGGACCATCTCGTACTGGATGCACCGCAGGTCCTTGACGTCGAACGGCAGCGCGAGTCCCTTCTCGATCAGGATGACCACGGGGCGCGCCGCCGACTGTGCGACGGCCAGCTCGTAGAACACGTTCGGGTTGAAGCCGGTCAGCACGACGACGCAGACGTCGGCGGAAACGATCTCGCGGAACATCTGCTGGGTGATCGTTCCCGCCTCGGTCATCTGGTCGGAGCGCACGCCGACGATGTCGTGCTTGGCCAGGGCCGGCTGGATGATGAATTCCATGACGTCGTCCGCATGGGCGCGGACCGGCGACCCCTCTTCGCCGATCGGGCTGATGACGAAGCAGCGCCGGCGCTTCGCGAGGTCATCGCCTGCTTCATCGGATGTAGTCATGAAACGCCTCTCGTCGAAATGCTAGCATGGCCGGAACGTCCTCAGCCGGACGTCGGGAGTCGCCGTGGCACGCAAACGCGCGCGTCGAGAGCCTAGGTCGGCGGCCAAGCCGATCAACGTCGTCGTCGACCTGTCCCATCACAACGAGCGGGTCGACTTCGCGAAGATGAAGGCGGACGGGATCGTGGGCGTGATCCACAAGGCCACGCAGGGCCTGACGTTCGTCGACGGTTCGTACGCGAGCCGACGCGTCAAAGCCCTGGAGTGCGGGTTGCTGTGGGGCGCCTATCACTTCGGTGTCGGGGGGGACGGGTCCGATCAAGCCCGGTTCTTCCTGGAGGTGACGAAACCGGACGCCGGGACGCTTCTGGTCCTCGACTACGAAGCCAACCTGACCGGTCCGACCATGTCCCTCGACCAGGCGCGCGAGTTCGTCGAACACGTCGGCGAGTCGACGGGGCGTTGGCCGGGACTCTATTCGGGGCACCTGATCAAGGAGCAGTTGAGCGGCGTGACCCCGCCGGATCCTCAATTGTCGAAGTGCTTCCTGTGGATCGCCCAATACAATGGTCCGCGGCCCCTGAACGTGCCCCCGACCTTCCGGACCTGGACGCTCTGGCAGTACACCGATGGGGTCCATGGCGAGGCGCCTCATCGCGTCAACGGCGTCGGGCTCTGCGACCGAAACAAGTTCAACGGATCCCTTTCGCAGCTCCGAAAGCTCTGGGGCGTCGATCGCGGCCGCTGAACGCGGGTGAATTCGTCGGGCGCCTTCATGGGTTGGCGCGCTCGGCGGTCGCTTCCACCCGCTCTTTGAGCGCGACGTTCATCGCCTCGTAGACTTCCCGGCCGCAGCCGCGCAGGATCGGCCAGACGATCGGAAGGAACAACCCACTAAAGATCTCGCCGTGGCGAAAGCGAAACCTTGCGGCGCCGGTGCGCTCGATCACGAAGTAGTGCTCGCCCCTGAGCAGGCCGGGAATGCTTCCGGCCCAGCGGAGCTCTCGGCCGTGGTCCGCCTTCAGGACGGTCGCGCAGGCGGGAGCCCTGAACCCGCGCGGCAGCTCGAACCAGAATCGGATTCGCTGCGCCGTCCTGGGTACTCCATCGACCTTCAGCAGAAACGGATTCCAATGGGGATACGCCGCAAAATCCGCAAGCACCTCCCAGATGCGCCGTGCGGAGCCGTCGATCTCGATTTCGGTGGCAATCTCGCGGACCATGGGTTCACCCGAGACCCGTGCCATCGGAGCTCGTGCCCGACTCGCGCACGAAGCGCTCGCCATCGCGTTGCCCGAGGTCGTAGGCGGCCTGCAGACCTGCGGGATTCGTATAGTCCCAACTCGAGACCGGCACGGCGGTCGACGGCTGCGCGTAGATCCGCGACTCGTGCACCGGCACCTTGCGGTACCGTCGCGTGAGCAGGACCAGCGTGCGGCCGGGCGCATCGCCCAGCGCGTCGACCGGGACGTTGTCCGCGATACCCCCGTCGAACGCGGGCTCCCCGGCGTGCCGCAAGAGGGGCGTGAACGGCGGCGTGCACGACGACGCGAGCACGAGATCGGCGAGCGCCTCGGGCGTGGGGCAGTCGCGCACCGTCCGATAGTCGGCGCGGAATCCGAGCCGCGGCGCAAGTCGCGGGTGCACCGGCGGGCCGACCAGGTGCTCGACCACCTCGGCCAGGCCGGCGACGACAAAGGCGGCGCGCGGACCGAGCCAGCGCGGGGCGCGGGTGATCGGAACACGCAGCTCGGGGCCCGCATGCAGCTTTGCGAGCGCGCCTTCGTCGATGACCGCGAGCAATGCACGCCGATACATCGCCGCATGGGGAAACACGGGCGCGCCGTTGAGCAGATTCGCCCAATGGACGTTGCGCGGATTGGTCGAGGTGGCGCGCTTGAAATGCGCGAGCGCGGGATCGAAGCGCCCCGCGAACAGCACGGCTGCGACCGCGGCACCGGCGCTCGCTGCCGCCACCCGCGCGGGCACGAACCCGAGGGCTTCCGCCACCGTGCGGTAGAAGCCTGCCTGCCAGACGCAGCGATTGCCGCCACCGGCGAACACGACGCTGTCGTACGGTTGCGTCATCGACTCCACTATGTTGGGACACGCGCGGTAGGCATCTTGTAGTTCACATTGGCCTTGCGGAAGGCTATTCTCCCTCAACCAGCCGTCCGACGGCGGTTGGCCCGTCTGGCTTGAGAGGGGGGAGCATGAAAAGGTCAGCTTACTTCCTGGCATTCCTGATATTCCTGGCGTCTGGCGCGGCGATCGTACTTGGTGGCGTCCCGGCAAGCGCCGCGCGGCCCGAGATGCTCGCCCAGAGCGTGCCTCCGGCCGTCCCCGCCACCGCCTCTCCCCCATCCGCTGGAACTGTAATAAACAAGTCTATGCCAGATAACCCCGGCTTCTATGCGGGGGAGGCTGCATTGGACCCCTCGGAGCGGGCCGGCCGGGAGATCTGGTACAAGGCCACCGCCGGCAACGCCCGATTCCACACGTACGTGTTTCCGCAACGCATCAACGTGCTGATCGACTGGTATCGGGTGCTGAATGCGAAGGAGCGCAATGACCGGTTTGCAGCCTGGGGGGTGATCAACGATCCCGGCTGCTGCGTTCCAGGAAGCGCCGGCTGTCCCGCCAAGAGCCTCGACGAGACCTACGGATTCGACTGGTGCCCGGGCGATGAAATGCTGTTGGAGTTCGTCGGCCGCGACGGGTATCGCGATCCGGCCTGCGACTACAGAGACGCCCCCGCCGACACCGCCGACCCGCATCACAAGGTCAGGGACCAGCGCCAATCCTCCTGCGACCTTGCATTCGGAACGTCCACCGGCGCACTCGGCTTCCGCAAGTTCCCCAATCCGCGTTTCGACAAGGTCCGATGGCTCAAGGTCAACGGCAGCCTCGCGAACTGGGACGGCTATCGGGGCCGCCTCTCCAAGGACCCGAAGAGCAGCGACAGCGAATTGAGCCGTCTCGCCGACGGCTCGATCGAGCCGCCCTTTCTCATCGGGACCGCCTGCGGCTCATGCCACATCGCGTTCGACCCGCTGAACCCGCCCCAGGACCCCGCCCACCCGCAGTGGGAGAACATCAAAGGCGCCATCGGCAATCAGTATTCGCGCATCTCCGAGATCATGACGTCGGGGATGTCGGGGACCACGCTCGAGGCCCAGATGTTCGCGCACGCGCGGCCCGGAACCTCCGACACGTCGGCGATTCCGACCGACCAGGTGAACAACCCCGGCACGATGAACGCGATCATCCACACCAAGGTCCGGCCCACGTTTCCCGGCGAGCTGGTCAACAAGTGGCGGAAGGTCGGAAGCTGCGCGCAGGGCGATGCGAACTGCTGGTGCGAGCCGGACCGTGACGGCAAGTGCTGGAAGCGCGGGGTCGCGACCGAGACCGTCCATCACATTCTCAAGGGCGGCGAGGACTCGATCGGCGCGCTCGAGGCGATCCAGCGCGTGTATTTCAACATCGGCTCATGCTCGGAACAGTGCTTTACCAACCACCTGACGGACCTGCGCCAGCTCGACCCGACGGGCCGCAACTTCGGACAGACGCCGTTCAACATCGGCCAGTGCCGGCGCGACTGCCCGAACATGCGCGCCATCGAGGACCGGCTTCCCAACATCCTCGCCTTCCTGGAGTCGAAGGAGACCGACGCCACGGATCTGGCCCGGGCCCGGGAAACTGCGCTGCACAAGTCGAAGCCGAACGCCGTCTACTCGGAGGCGGACCTCGAGCGCGATCTGGACCGCGAGTTCGGTCCCAATGCCGTCGCGCGGGGGCGCGAGGTCTTCGCCGCCACCTGCGCGCGCTGTCACTCGTCGATCCCGGAGACGGTGGGGGGCGCATTCAAGAATCGCGACTTTCGCGCGGTGGGGCCGAACGGCTTGCGCGCGGACTGGATGGGGTCCGACCAGGCGACGCTGGCCTCCGAGGTCGGCACGAACCGCTGCCGAGCGCTGCATTCGAATCACGTGACGGGCCACATCTTTGCGGAGTACGGCTCGGAGACGCTGCGTGCGCGTGTGGCTGATCCCAACCTCAAGGAGCCGCACGACGGCGGCCGCGGCTACTACCGCAACATTTCGCTGCTTTCGGCGTGGGCGCACGCTCCCCTCATGCACGACAACGGGATCGGCCCCGAACTTTGCGGAAAGCCCGCGAACAAGGCGAACGATTTCTACCGCTCGCCCTACGTCGATGCGAATGGCAAGACGCTCGACGCCGACCAGGCGCCGGCCTGCTCGGCGTACGACCCGAGCGTCGACGGGCGCTTCAAGCTGTACGTCGCGTCGATGGAGGAGCTTCTCAATCCGGCCAAGCGCATTCCCAAGCTGTCGCGCTTCGATCGGGACGTGCGCATCACGCTTGGGCCCAGGACCTGGGACGGCAAGGAAGAAAGGCAGGTGCTTGGCTTCTCCGTCGTGATTCCGGCCGGCACGAGCGTCGGCGGCATGGCGAGCTTCCGGCACAAGGCCTTCGTGAACGACATCATCCTTGCGAAGTTGAGGCCGGACGAGCTCAACGCCCGATTGGTCAAGCAGTTCGGCGAGACGCAAGGCAAGGAGGTCGCGGCGGAGCTGAACGCCGTCGCCGCCGAGATCGCCAAGGATCCGGAACGCCTGGTGGACACGATCCGCCTCCACCCGAATCTCGTCGAGATCTACAGCTCGTGCACCGACTACGTCGAGAACAAGGGCCATCCGTTCGGTGAGGACCTGTCGGATCGCGACAAGAAGGCGCTGATCGCATTCGTGGCAACGCTCTGAGAAGAGGGATTCCATGAAACGCACCGTCCTCGTGGCCGTGCTTGCCCTTGCGGCATGCGGCGAATCGCCGCCCCCGCTCAAGTTCGCGGCTTACGGTCCCGGCTATGCGTCGAAGCCGGATTTTGCGCAGGTCGAGCACGAGTTTCCGCTCGCGCCGACCGATCTCGCGCGGCTCACGCCCGCCAACCTCAAGGCCTACGATCAGGAGCAGATCGACCAGATCTACGCGCGCCTGACCGCGGGACCGATCCCCGACGGTCCGTACGATGGGGGTCTCTTCTTTCCCAAGGGCATCTCCGGCGAGAAGCGCATCGCCGAGATCATCGGCGGGCTTCCGGGGCTCGCCGCCCAGGCAAAGACGGAGAAGCTCGAGCTCATCGGCAAGCATCTCTGGCGCGGCAAGGTCTTCTATCGCGACGAGCGCGTGCTGCGCAATCGGATCGACGACACGGCGCTGCTGAAGCCGCTCATCGACGGCGATCTCTCGACCATCCCGAAGATCGCCGTGAACGGCAAGGAGCAATGGCTCATGTTTCCCGCGCGCCTCTATTGCGGGCAGAGCCTGCTCGATTCGCGCCGCGAGTCGGTGATCATCGACTACTTCTACACCGACGAGATTTCCGGCTACCGCGAGCGCCCCGACTATCTCGCCGGACGACGCGGCCTGCAGGTGCGCGACGAGATTCGCATGGTGCGGCCCGGCTTCTATCTCGGCCGCGCCTATCTCGGCAAGATCTTCCTGCTCAATTTCACGCTGTACAACAAGGAGGTCGCGAGCCGCGACGGCGATGCCTTCGTGAAGACCGGGCGCGTCAAGGAAGAGTGCTGGCCGGGAACGCAGCAGCGAGCGGTCTTCAGCGCGGCGAAGTGACCTTCGCGGGAACGCGTCATGACGAAGGGGCTCGTTGCGGCGATCGTCGCGGTCTGCGCGATGCCTCTGGCGACCGCCGGCACGCGCGAAGGGCCCGTGTGGGCGGCGGACCCGGCAGTACCGGGCCCTTCGCTGCCTCCGGTCGGCCGCTCGCTGTTCGACTTCGTGGTCGCTGACGGCGTCCCGTTTCCCTTCGAGGCGCTGGTGCGCAAGGTGGAAGCGGGCGCGGGCTGCGCGCCGGGCGCGTGCGTCAAGGCCGTGCTGATCCCGCTTGGCCGCTCGCTGCAACGCACGGCCGCCGCCCCGGATTTCTTCGCGTTTCCTCGGGTCGTCGTTGCGGTTACCGGCGAAGGCGCGGGGCCGTTGTTCGCGCGCGATCGCCTCTATCTTGGCTACCAGGAGAAGGCGAATCTCGTCGAGGTCATCAGCTACAACGAGGTGGCGGCGCGCTTCGAGTTCCAGGTCGTCCGCGACTACCGCGCGGGAGGGAGGCCGCGAGTCGTATACGCCAGGCGCGACGTGTGCACCGCCTGCCACCAGAATCAAGCGCCGATCTTTTCCCGCCCGGTCTGGGACGAGACCAACGCGAATCCGAAGATCGCGGCGCGCCTGCGTGCAACGCAGAAGCGCTTCTACGGCATCCCCGTGGACCGGGGCGTGGACATCCCCAATGCCATCGACGATGCGACCGATCGCGCCAACCGCATTTCCGTGACCCAGCGCATCTGGCGCGAGGCCTGCGATGCCGACTGCCGCCCGCTGGCGCTGACCGCTGCGCTCCAGTATCGACTGTCCGGCGAGCGTAGCTTCGAAGTTCCGACGCTTGCGGGAGCGCTCGCGCGCGGTTTCGCGGCACGCTGGCCCGGAGGTCTGGCGATCCCCAATCCCGACGTTCCCAACCGGGATCCGCTCGCTTTCGTGGCAGGGGCGACAGGGGTTGCGCAGACCCACGTCGCGGCGGGTCTCGAGCCGCTCGCCCCGCGCTCGCCGCTCGAGGTCTGGACGGCCGAGGATCCATGGCTCGTCCGGCGCTTCGTCATGGGACTCGCGGAACTCATCGCCGAGACCGACGTGCGTGAGCTCGAGTCATCGCTCGCGGCCCGGACCCCGGCTCCGCAACGCCAGTTCAGGGCCGCCTGCACGATGTCGGGCAAGCGCTACGACTGCTCCGGGGAAATCATGTTGAAGGGCAGTGCGGCGACCGTGGATGCCATTGCGTTCGGCGGCGAACCTCTGATGCACTACACACTCGAGAATGGCGCGGTCACGAGCGAGGGCCGGCCTGCCCGCATGGCGAGTGGCGACCGCATCGAGCGCGTCACGTTCCGACGGGTGCGCGGCGAGGACGAGGTCACGCTCGTCGTCGCCGAAGACTTTGCGCCGGTCCGCACGGCGATCGCGGACTCCGACTGGCCCGACGCGCCGTTCAGTCGGGCCAGGATGAGGTCGGCGGTCGGACTCGGCCGTGGCGCCCTCTGCTGCGAAGACGCTGCCGGAGCGGGGGCGCCGCAGGAGGACATCGAAGCCATGCCGCCGCTACCACCGCTGGCTGCCGAATTTCAGGCTCACTGCGCGGCCTGTCATCGGACGGCGGAGCGGCTGCCGCCCAACTTCCTTGCCGGCGACGCCGACCGCGTGACGGCAAACCTGGCGCAGTGCGCGCCGCGAATCTTCGTGCGGCTGGCGATGTGGCAGACGCCGCCGGCGGCGCGCGACAAGGTGCCGATGCCGCCGCCGCAGGCGTCACGCGGCGGCACACCGCGGATTCAGACTGCGCCCGATCCCGCGATCGGCGCGCTGCAGAGCCTTGTCGCCGGTTGGCTCCGCGCCGAGACGGGCCGCGCACCCGACGTCACGGAGATGCTCCTCCATGGCTACGAGAATCTGCGCCCTTGCCTGCCGCCCGACGCATGAACGCCACGCGCGGGTCGCCCACCTTCACGTCGCCGCGGGCGCGAGCGCGAAACGTCCACGTGTGATCGCAGGGAGATCGACATGAACGGATCGGCCTTGTCGACATCCGGCCAGGACAGCTGGCTCGCCGAGCTGTATCGCAAGCGCTGGGTGCGGATCGTGACCCTGCTGCTGGCGATCCCGACGGTGCTGGCCGTGGTCTTCGGCCTTTACCTGTGGCAGCGCTTCGGCGCGGATCGGGCGATCGAATACCCGGACATCGAGGAGCATTTCAAGTACGGGTCGACCGGAGGCGAGCATGTGTCGGGCCTCCCCTATTGGATCTTCCAGGCGCTGCCGCAGGTCTGCGGCCTGTCCGGCGGCTACAGGTCGCTCGGACTCATCTACGAGGAAGGCCGCGACCTTCCCGTCGGCATGTCCAAGCGCCATCACCAGGGCATCGACAAGACGTTCCTGAATTGCGCCGTGTGCCATGCGAGCACCGTGCGCGATACGCCGAATTCGAACCCGCGCATCTACCTCGGCATGCCGGCGATGCAGCTCGACATCATGGGGTTCGAGAAATTCCTGTTCAATTGCGCGAAGAGCGAGAAGTTCGCTTCGGAGTTCGTGGTGCCGGAAGCGCGGCGCCTCGCCCGGGCCAACGGCCAGGATCTGGACCTGCTCGACCGCTACCTCGTGTATCCGGTCGCGGTGGCGCTCATGCGCGAGCGGCTCTTGACGCTCGCCGGACGCTTCTCCTTCGTGGACAAGGCCGAAGACTGGGGGCCGGGGCGCGTCGACACGTTCAACTCGGCCAAGGTGCTCTTCAACTTTCCGATGAACGATCTTCCCGACCACGAGAAGAACGGGCCGGCGGACTTTCCCTCCGTCTGGCTGCAGGGTCCGCGCAAGGGCATGCAGCTGCACTGGGACGGCAACAACACGATGGTCGAGGAGCGCAACAAGAGCGCCGCGTTCGGCACCGGCACGACGCCGCCGACGCTCGACGTGGCGGCCATCGGCCGTATCGAGACCTGGCTGCTCACGAAAGAGCCGCCGAAATATCCATATCCGATCGACGCGGCCAGGGCCGCGCGCGGCGGCGTGCTCTACAAGGAATACTGCGCCGGGTGCCACGGCGCAACGGGACGCGACTTCTCGGGTGAATACGTCGGCAAGGTCACCCCGATCGACGAGATCGGCACCGACCGTCGCCGGCTCGACTCGTACTCGTACGATCTCGCGGTCAATCAGTCGACGCTCTATGCCGGCTATCCGTGGCGGTTCCAGCACTTCCGAAAGACTTTCGGCTACGCCAACATGCCGCTCGACGGCGTGTGGCTGCGCGCACCGTACCTGCACAACGGATCGGTACCGACGCTGCGCGACCTGCTCGAGCCGGTGAAGCGTCGGCCCGAGGAATTCCACCGGGGCTACGACGTGTACGACCCGGTGAAGGTGGGCTTCGTCTCGACCGTTCCAACCGAAGGGAACCGGACGTATTTCACGTTCGACACGCAGAGGCCCGGCAATTCGAACGCGGGGCACGAGGGCAGGCCCTACGGCACCGAGCTCGACCCCGCCGACAAGGATGCGCTGGTCGAATTCCTCAAGACGTTCTAGGAGATAGGCCATGGACACGCCTCGAGCAGAGGGTTGGCGCCGGCGCAGGATCCTGGGCTGGCTCGGCGTGCTTGTGGTCGTCGCGGCTCTCGGCGGCTTCTACGGCTGGTACAAGTTCTTCCGCGAGGTGCCGCAGGAATCCTGGATGACCGAGACACCGGAGATGCGCTTTCGCTACGGCTCGATCGGCGCCGAGAACGACGCCGGCATCCCCTATTGGATCTTCTACGTCCTCCCGCGACTGTTCCCCGAGAAGCTTCCGGGGCCGGGCGGCTACGCGGCGCTGGGCGTCTCGTGGGAGCAGGGCCGCGAGCTCCCGATCGGCTTCACCAAAAAGACCATCGGATTCCCGCGCGTCGCGAACAACTGCGCGGGCTGCCACACGACCAACTACCGCGCCGGTCCGAACGAGAACCCCGTCTTCATCAACGCAGGGCCGGGGCACACGCTCAACCTCGAGGCGTTCTTCCGGTTCCTGGTCGACTGCGCCAAGGATCCGCGCTTCAACGCCGACAACCTGATGAACGAGATCAACCTCGTGACCGACCTGCCGTGGGACGACCGGCTCGCCTACCGCTTCCTCATCATCCCGATAACGAAGAAGCGGCTGCTCGAGCGCGAGACCCAGTTCGCGTGGATCTACCGCCACGATTTCCCCGAGTGGGGCCGCGGCCGCGACGACTCGATGAACCTCACCAAGTATTTCATGATCAAGCTGCCGATGGACAACAGCTTCGGACCCGGCGACATCCCGTCCATCTGGAACCTGAAGAAGTACGACGTCCCCGGCACGACGATGAACTGGTCGGGCGACAGCCACGACTCGTATTCGGTGATCATCGACTCGGCGCTGGGTCTGCTCGGCGCGCCTCCCAAGAGCAACGCCGCCTTTCTCGAGCAGGTGAAGTGGCTCCAGGACTACCTGCGCAATGCGCCGCCGCCGAAATATCCGTTCCCGATCGACCAGGCGCGTGCGGAAGCGGGCAAGGCGGTGTTCGAGACGCACTGCGCGAGTTGCCACGCGAGCGACCTGACCGGCCGGCGCATGCCGCTCGACCGCGTCGGTACCGACCGCGAGCGGATGGACACGTGGAACAAGGACAACGCCATCGCCGCCAACAAGGTGGTCGGCGCGATGGGGATCGAGCGGAAGGGTCTGGTCGAGGTGTCGCTCGAGGGCTACAACCCCCCGTTCCTCGACGGAGTGTGGGCGCGGGGGCCGTACCTGCACAACGGCTCGGTGCCCACGCTGCGCGACTTGCTCGAGCCCGCGGCGAAACGGCCCAAGGTCTTCTGGCGCGGCTACGATCTGTACGATCGCGAGAATGTCGGATTCATCACCCGGACCGACGAGGCCAAGCGCGTCGGTACGCGCTTCGACACGAGCGAGCGCGCGAACGGCAACGGCGGGCACCTGTTCGGCGTGGATCTGCCCCAAGGCGAAAAGAGCGCGCTGCTCGAATACCTGAAGACGCTTTAGATCTTCTTCTCGTCATGCCGTCAAACCGGAGGTGACCTGTCATGGCAATCGGAATTGCACTCCACATCGGTCTCAATCGCGTCGACCCGATTCACTATGAGGGATGGGACGGGCAGCTCGTCGCCTGCGAGGCGGACGCCAAGGACATGGCGGCGTTGGCGAAGAAGCAGGGCTTCAAGTCACCGACATTGCTGCTCACCAAGGCCGCAACCGCCGGCGCCGTATCCAACGCGATCCTGAGCGCGGCCAAGACGCTCAAGTCCGGTGACATGTTCTTCCTCACCTATTCCGGGCACGGCGGACAGGTCAACGACACGAACAGCGACGAAGCGGACCGCATGGATGAAACCTGGGTCTGCTACGACCGGCAGCTCGTCGACGACGAGCTGTACGAGATGTGGGGCAAGTTCAAGCCCGGCGTTCGAATTGTCGTGCTGTCGGACAGCTGCCACAGCGGCACCGTGCTTCGCGAGATCCCGGAGTTCATTTCCGGCGGGCCGCGCATACGAGCCATGCCGACCGCCGTGGCGCGCAAGGTCCAGAAGGCTCACGCGAAACTCTACCGGCAGATCCAGGACCAGCACCGCGCCGCGGAGAACGCCAAGGTCAACGCCAGCGTATTGCTCATCTCGGGATGCATGGACAATCAGACCTCGCGCGACGGAGACCGGAACGGATTGTTCACGGGCACCTTGAAAACGGTCTGGAACGGAGGAAGGTTCAAGGGCGGGTATCGCAAGCTGCGCGATGGCATCGTGTCGAAGATGCCGCCGGATCAGACTCCGAACTACTATTTCGTCGGCGCCGCGAACCCGAAGTTTGAAGCGCAAAGGCCCTGGACCCTCTAGGTGGCCCGTACCGGGGGAATCGATAGTGTCTGGCTTGCTCTTCTCGCCGATTGCGTCGTTGCCCCCGCTCCCAAGGGGCCCGACCCTTGCTTCGCAACGGTGCTTGCACTCGGCGCGAATAGCGGCGCGATAGCACGTCGGTTCACGACCGCTTGCCCCGTTACAGGTCACCCGGGCAGCTTGCGGGCAGGAGGAGACTGATCGATGGCCGCCACGGCACCATCGTCGATTACGTTCGTATTGGCGGCGTCGCTACCGGCGCAGGAGCCTGCGGCCGCCGCGCGCGGCGCACCACCGTCGCTGCCGGCCGGGCTCGCCCGCGGGAGGGTCAAGCAGTCGGTGCAGGTGGGCGCACAGCGGGGAGGCGCGCGCGACATTCGGATGACCGCGATCCCGGGCGAGGATGTCGTCGTCCTGCACGTCGCAGGGGGCCCCGCCCTGGTGCTCCATCCCGAGAATGCGCGTGACCTGCTGCTCGCCCAGGCCACCGCGGCAAAACGGGATCGCGGCGCGGGAGGTGCGCGCAAGGCCGGCGGAGGTGAAGTCAGGGTCCCGGCGAGCCTGCAGTGGGAGGGGCTGGAACCCGACCCAACGCGACCCGGCCAGACGCGGGGCCTGTCGGGCACCGTCCGGCTGTCGGCGGTGGAGATCGTCACCGGCATCGGCACCGACATCGCCGCGGACTTCGCAGCATCGGAAGTCGTGCGTCGTCTCGACGCGCAAGTCGACCCGGGCGTGTTCGAACTGTCCCCTGACGCGCTGCCCAAGCTCAAGGGGACGAGCGCGCCGCTGCCGCAGATTCCTGCCGCACCCGACGGCGAGCCGTTGCTCGTCCTGTTGCACGGCACGATGTCGGAGACGAGCGGGACCTTCGGCAAACTGTGGATCCAGCATCCGCGCCAGGTGCAATCGCTGTTCGAGCATTACCGGCGTCGCGTTTACGGCCTCGAGCACCCGACGCTCGGCGCGAGCCCCATCCAAAACGCCCTCATGCTGGCGCGCGCGTGCCCGAAGGGGGGCCGGCTCCACCTTCTCTCCCACTCCCGCGGCGGACTCGTCGCCGAAGTGCTCGCCCGCGTCTGTGCACGTCCCGATCTCGGCGCCAAAGACTTCGCATTCTTCAAGGGAGACCAATATCGCGTGCAGCGGGAGGCGCTGAAGGATCTGGGGAAGGTCGTGACCGAGCGCGGGCTCCGCGTCGAGCGCGTCGTACGCGTCGCCTGTCCTTCGCGCGGCACGTTGCTCGCTTCGAAGCGCCTCGACGCCTGGGTCTCGATCCTGAAATGGGCGCTGGAGCTTGCCGGCGTCCCCGTCGCTCCGGCCATCGTCGATTTCCTCGGCGCAGTCGCGCAGCGCCGCGCCGACCCGGAGCGCCTGCCCGGACTCGCGGCGCAGATTCCCGACAGCCCGCTCGTACGCTGGCTCAACGCCGCGGACGCTCCGATCCCCGGCGACCTGCGTGTCGTCGCCGGAGATATCGAGGGCGACTCGGTGACGTCCTGGCTCAAGACGTTGATGGCCGACGCGTTCTACTGGACCGACAACGACCTGGTCGTGCAGACACGCTCGATGTACGGTGGCACCCCACGCGTCGCGGGCGCGACCTTCCTGTTCGACCAGGGCGGGAAGGTCTCCCACTTCAACTATTTTCACAACGACCGGACGGCCACCGCCGTCATCGATGCACTGATGCAGCCGACGCCGCCGGGATTCCGGGTCATCGGACCGCTGTCGTGGAGCGGCGCGTCGTCCACCGGCCTCCGTGCTCCCGCCTCCAGCGCCGGCGACGCGACGCGGGCAAGCGACAGGCCCGCGGTGTTCGTGCTGCCGGGAATCCTCGGCAGCAATCTCAAGGCCAACGGCAAGCGCATCTGGCTCTCCTGGCGCCTTGCCGGGGGGCTCGGCCGCCTCGAATACACGACAGGACGGCCCGATGGCGTCGAGCCCGATGGGGCGATCGAGTTGACCTACGGCGATCTCGAAGCCCGTCTCGCAGCGACCCATGAGGTCATCGAGTTCGCGTACGACTGGCGCCGACCGATGGAAGACGAGGCCCGCCGCCTGGCCGAGGCAGTCGCGGACGCGCTCGCCGCGCGCGAGGGCAGCGGGCGACCCGTCCGCTTCGTGGCGCACTCGATGGGCGGGCTCCTCGCCCGCACGATGCAGCTCGAACGCCCCGACGTCTGGCAACGAATGATGGCCAGGCCCGGAGCTCGCGTGCTGATGCTGGGGACGCCCAATGGAGGTTCGTGGGCGCCGATGCAGGTGCTGTCGGGCGACGACACGTTCGGAAACGCGCTCGTGGCCGTCGGCGCGCCCTTTCGGGATCACGACGCTCGACAACTGATGGCACGCTTTCCCGGATTCATCCAGCTGCAGGCGGCGCTCGGCGATCCGACGCTCCAGCTCGAGCAGCACGCCACATGGCAAAGACTGGCCGACGACGATCTGGCGCGCGTGCGCGAATTCAACAGCTGGCATCACGGAGAGATCCAGCTCAATGCATACACGTGGGGCGTTCCGCCGCAGGAGGTGATCGACCGTGCAGTGGCGTTGCGCAAGCGTCTCGACGCCCAGCTCGTGCGCGATCTCGACCCGTTCAAGGACAAGATCCTCCAGGTCGTGGGCCGGGCGCGTCGCACGCCCGACGGCTTCGCCATCGACGAGAAAGGCCTCGAGTATCTCGATGCGTCCGATGGCGACGGCCGTGTGACGCTCGGAAGCGCGCGCATTCCCGGCGTGCGCACGTGGCAAGTCGATTGCGAGCACGGCGAGCTGCCGGCGGAGAAGGATGCGTTCGCGGCTTATCTGGAACTCCTCGACAAGGGGACGACCAGCTCTCTGAGACCGCTTGCCGACGGCGCGCCGGCGCGTGGCGCGAGCGGCAGGGTCGACCCGCACGTACGCAGCCGGCCTTCCCGCGGCCGGCGGCCAAGCGCGCCCCCGCAATCCGCGAAAGACCTGACGACGACTGAACGCAAGGTGGCGGACACCGGGGCCGCCCCGATCGGCGCCGCGCTCGGGATCAGCGTGCTCAACGGCGATCTCCTGTTCGTGGGGCAGCCCCTGTTGTTGGGACATTACACGTCGACGCGCCTGACCGGAACGGAGCATGTCCTCGACAGGCTGCTCGGCGGGGTCATGACGGTTGCGCTCGGTACCGGCCTGTATCCCGACGCGCCAGGCACGCATCAGATCTTCCTCAACACCGGCGCCAATCGCGACAATCCGTTGCAGCTGCCGCGCCCCGAGGCCGCGATCGTGGTCGGCCTCGGTGCCGAAGGCAAGCTTCTCGCGAACGATCTCGTTGCCACGGTACGGCAGGCAGTGATGGCGTGGTCGCGGCGCTTGACCGAAATGCCCGGTGGCGCCCCCGGCGTCTTCGAGTTGGCCTCGACGCTGATCGGCAGCGGCGGCATGGGCATTTCGCCAGGACAGGCGGCTCAGCTCATCGCGCAGGGCGTGCGCGATGCCAACGCCCGCATGGCGAGGAGTGGCTGGCCCGTCGTGGGCCATCTGCACTTGGTCGAGCTGTACCTCGATCGCGCCGGAGACGTCTGGCGAGCCCTGCAAGTGCAGGCCGCAGCCGCTCCCGGGGCTTTTGTCGTGACCGAGGCCGTGACGTCCGAGCCCGGGGCGCTGCCTCGCCTGCTCGATTCCGGCTATCGCGGCGCCGATTACGATTTGATCTCGGCCGTGACCCAGGAGGCAAACGGCGGCGAGGCCCGGATCGTCTATACCCTCGACACCAAGCGCGCACGCAGCGAGGTCCGCGCACAGGCGACGCAAGGTCGGCTGTTGCGAAAACTCGTGGCGGGGGCTCCCCGGGACCGGCCCGGCGACACATCGATCGGCCGCGCGCTGTTCGAGCTGCTGATACCGCTGGAGATGGAACCGTTCCTCGGCGGCACGACCGACATGCAGCTTGAAGTCGACGGGGGCACTGCGGGCATTCCATGGGAAATGCTCGAGAGCGAGACCCCCGGCGATGGCTCCGATCCGCGGCCCTGGGCCATTCGCACCAAGCTGCTGCGCAAGCTTCGCACTGCCGATTTTCGGGTGCAGGTGGCCGACGCGAGCGCCGACGCCAGCGTGCTGATCATCGGGGAGCCCGCCTGCGATCCGGAGACCTATCCGCGTCTGCCCGGTGCCCGCGACGAGGCGCTGGCCGTCGCGCAGCGGCTGTCGGCGGCGCTCGGCGCCGATCGAGTGCAGGCGCTAATCAGCCCGGACGACCCCGAGCAACTCGGCGCCGACGCCCAGACCATTGTCAACGCCCTGCTCGGACGCGACTGGCGAATCGTTCACGTCGCCGGGCATGGCGCGCTGCCGGAAAAGATCGGCCCGCCGCCGAAGAAGGCGAGCGACCCCCCGCAGGTGGACGGGGACCCGCGCGGCGTCGTGCTTTCCGATGGGACATTCCTCGGGCCGCGCGAGATCCGCAGCATGCGAGAGGTGCCCGAACTGGTCTTTGTGAATTGTTGCCATCTCGCCGCGCGCAGCGCGGCGGAGCTGCTGACTGCGGATGGAACGGACCGCGCTACGCCGGCGGATCGCCCGCGCTTCGCGGCCGGGGTCGCCGAAGAGCTAATCAAGATCGGCGTCCGGTGCGTCATCGCCGCCGGCTGGGCCGTCGACGACGCCGCCGCCAAGGCCTTTGCCACTCGCTTCTACGACGCCCTGGTACGCGGCCGCCGTTTCATCGATGCCGTCGCCGAAGCACGCCAGGAGGCCTGGGACACGGGAGGCAACACCTGGGCGGCGTATCAGTGCTACGGCGATCCGGACTGGACTTTTTCTCCCGCCGCTCCCGATGCGCAGCGACCCGACACGTCCTTGGCGGACGAATTCGCGGGCGTGGCGTCTTCGAAGAGCCTGCTGCTCGCGCTCGAAACGCTCGCGGTGAAGAGCAAGTTCCAGCGGGTGCCGGCGATCGATCAACAGGCGAGGCTTCGCCACCTGGAAGCCAGATTCGCTCCGCGTTGGGGGACCATCGGCGAAGTCGCCGAAGGATTCGGGCGCGCGTGGGACGAAGCCGGGGACCGCGAGTCTGCGATCAGGTGGTACACGAGGGCGGTCGGTTCCAACGACGGGACCGCGTCCCTCAAAGCCGTCGAGCAGCTCGGGAATCTGCGTGCCCGACGGGCCTGGGCGATGGCGGAGAAGGCCGCGCACCCCTCCGCTCGTCACGCCGCGAGCCACTCCGCCGCTCCCCGCAAGCGCGGCAAGGCGGCAACGCCTTCTCGCGACGATGCGGGCAAGGGGCGCGACGCCGTCCTCGACGCGGCTCGTGCCGAGATCGTGGCTGCGCTCGCCATCCTCGAGCGGCTCGCGGACCTGCAACCGTCGATCGAACGGGAGAGCCTGTGCGGGTCGGCCTGGAAGCGCATGGCGTTGCTCGAGGCCGAAGCGAAGAGACCGAGTGCAGAAGTCAAGGCCACCGCGAACATGAAAGTGCGCTACGCGAACGCGGAGAAGCTGGCGCGCGCGAGCAACGATCCGCTGCTCTTCTATCCCGCGCTCAATCGGATGGCGGCCGAGCTGATCGTGGATGGCGTGAGGCCGGGCTGGCGCGGTTTCGATCGAGCGGCGCTGACCGAGGTTAGAAACGATCTGGCCGTGAAGACGCGCGACGATCCGGACTTCTGGAGCGTCGTGGGACTGACCGAATTGCGACTCTACGAGGCCATCGCCAAGCGCGCTCTGGCGGTGGAACTCGATGCCATCGTTCGCGAATATCGCGACTTGCACGAGCGCGTCAGCGCGACGACGTACTGGAGTTCCGTGCTGGATCAGGTGCGTTTCGTCCTGCCGAAATACGAACGCCGCGCCGCCGCGGCGGAGAAAAGTGCGGCAGCGGCCCTGACGAAATATCTGGAAGGACTGGCGCGAGCGTGAACGTGACGGGGAAGATCGAAGTCATCGAGGGCATCCTCGGCGCGATCGCGCCGCGTCCCCTCCCGTAATACCTCTGCGAGGAGGACGACGCCCGGTCTGGCGTCGACCCCCCAACGCCCGGTTGAACCGCCCGACGGCGTCCGACCCCCCACCGGGGCCGGCCCTGCTCCGAGTGGTCGGTTCGACTTCTCCGCGACGCAATCGTGGCGGTCGCAGCACGCCTGCCGCAAATCAGGCGCCTGGTTTCGGCATGTCCATGTCGACGTCATGTTACGTGGATAATCATGGGCTTGATATAGCAACAAGCAATATATGGTCATTTTTTAGATTGATCTTGAGCAAGAAATGGTGAAGCGCTCGTTGACGATATGCAATTGTCATGTAAAATTCAACACGTGCACGACAACTTCATAAGACAATATATATAAGAAAAACAATAGATTATGAATCATCTTGCGATGCCGACGTCATGACTTTGCCAAAGCGCCAGAAATCATCACCTGTAATCGTCGCGATGGGGCGGCGGCACCGGCCCCTATCCGAAAGAACGCAGTTTCTGTCTGGCTCCGGGCGGGAACGTAGAGCAATCATGGTCCCGTCCGATCGCCGCCGCGGCGATTCGCGCACCCGCGCGTGAATCACGCCGCCGGCCCCCTCCATCCAGGGTCAGACCGCCCGTCCGCGAGGTGCCTTCCGGCGCTTGCGGCGCGGGGACGGGCGACCGTCACTCCTAGGTCCGCCATGGCCCCACGCGCAAGACACGCCACTGCCGCGTCGGCACTCGTCGCGCGAGCGCTCGCGCTCTTCTTCCTCCTGTCCGCATTCGCCCTGCCTGCGTACGCGGGCAGCCTGAATCTCGCCTGGGATCCGGTGTCGAGCCCGCTCGTCGCCGGCTACGTGATTCACTACGGGCCCGCCGCCGGGAGCTATACGGCCTCGGTCGACGTCGGAAACGTGACCACTGCAACCGTCTCCGCTCTGACCGAGGGCGCGACCTACCACTTCGTGGTCGCCGCTTACGATTCCGCTCACGCCGAGGGCGGACTCTCGAACGACGTCGCCGCGGTGATCAAGTACGCGGTCCCTGTCGCGAATTTTGCCGCGAGCACCGTATCGGGCGCTGCGCCGCTTGCCTTGAACTTCATCAACAGTTCGACCGGGTCCATCACCTCTTACGCGTGGACGTTCGGCGATGGCACGACCAGCACCGTCGCCAATCCCGCGAAGGTCTATTCGAGTCCTGGCAGCTACACCGTCGCGTTGACGGTGACCGGCCCGGGGGGCAGCAACACCAAGACCAGACCGAACTACATCACGGTCACCGGATCTTCCGACACCACGCCGCCCACCGGACCCGCGAGCCTGACGGCGACCGCGACGAGCAGCACCGCGATAAGCCTGACCTGGAGCGCCGCCACCGACACCGTCGGAGTGACCGGCTACCGGGTCGAGCGCTGCCAGGGCGTGAGCTGCACCGCGTTCGCCCAGATCGCGACGCCGACCGGAACGTCGTACAGCAATTCGGGCCTCGCGGCGGGCACGACATATCGTTATCGCGTCCGGGCGACCGACGCCGCGGGGAATCTCGGCCCCTATTCGGCGATCGCCACGGCTACCACTTCGTCGGCCCCCGACACCACGCCGCCCACCGCACCCGCGAGCCTGACGGCGACCGCGACGAGCAGCACCGCGATAAGCCTGACCTGGAGCGCCGCCACCGACACCGTCGGAGTGACCGGCTACCGGGTCGAGCGCTGCCAAGGCGTGAGCTGCACGACGTTCGCCCAGATCGCGACGCCGACCGGGACGTCGTACAGCAATTCGGGCCTCGCGGCGGGCACGACATATCGTTATCGCGTCCGGGCGACCGACGCCGCCAGCAATCTCGGCCCCTACTCGGCGATCGCCACAGCGACCACTTCGTCGGCCCCCGACACGACGCCGCCCACCGCACCCGCGAGCCTGACGGCGACCGCGATGAGCAGCACCGCGATCAGCCTGACCTGGAGCGCCGCCACCGACACCGTCGGCGTGACCGGCTACCGGGTCGAGCGCTGCCAAGGCGTGAGCTGCACGCCGTTGACTCAGATCGCAACGCCGGCCGGAACCTCGTACACGGATTCCGGACGCCCGCCGGCAACACCGTATCGGTACAGGGTCAGGGCGACCGACGCCGCGGGGAATCTCGGCGCCTATTCTGCTATCGCATCCGCGACGACAGCCAGCTGGACCGACACCACTCCGCCGAGCGCGCCGGGCAATCTCACGTCGACCCCGAGCGGCGCGACGGGGATCGCCCTAAGCTGGACCGCTTCGACCGACAACGTGGGCGTCACGGGTTATCGCGTCGAGCGCTGCACGGGCGCCGCGTGCGCATCGTTTGCGCAGGTGGCGACGACGACGGTGCCCTCGTTCAGCGATTCAGGGTTGGCGGCTTCGGCTTCCTACCGCTACCGCGTGCGCGCGACCGACGCCGCCGGCAACCTGAGCGGATATTCGAACGTCACGACCACGACGACCGGAGGAGCGACTCCGCCGATCGCGTTCGTCCAGCGGAACTATGCGACGCCACAGGCGCCGCAATCGACGGTTTCGGTCCTCTACCCGACGGCGCAGAGCGCGGGGAATCTCAACGTCGTCGTCGTCGGCTGGAACGATACGACGGCCACGGTGGCGTCGGTGACCGACTCGAAGGGCAACGTCTACGTTCGCGCGGTAGGACCCACGGCATTCCCGGGAAGGCTCAGCCAGTCGATCTACTATGCGAAGAACATCGCTGCGGCGGCGGCCAATTCGAATGTCGTGACCGTGCGCTTCACCGTGCCGGCAGTTTTCGCCGATATCCGGGTGGTCGAATACTCGGGCATCGATCGCGTAAACCCGGTCAACGTCGTCGCCATCGGCAGCGGTACCGGGACCTTGGGTGCGACGTCGTTCGTCACTACCACGAAGGCGAACGCGCTGATCTTCGGCGCCAGTACCGTCACCAGCCATCACACAGGCCCGGGCCCCGGGTTCGCGAACCGCGTCATTACCTCGCCGGATGGCGATATTGTCCAAGACCGCATCGTCTCGGTGACGGGAAGCTACAACGCAAGCGCACCCCTGACCACCGGCGACTGGGTCATGCAACTCGTCGCTTTCCGAGGAATGTAGCGCCGCCTACCTCGGGCGGCGCCGGGTCAAGAGGCGATACCGCGCCATGTGCCGGATCGCATCCTTCGGCTTTGCGAGCCGCTCGCAGAGGAGCGCAAGGTTGTAGTGGCAGTCGGCGAGCCCGGGATCGGCCCGGAGCGCCGCCTGGTACGCCGTCATCGCCTCGGGCGCGCGCCCCATGTCGTCGAGCAGGACCCCGAAGTTGTAGAGCAGCACGGCGTCGGCGCCACACTGCCGGAGCGCCTCCCGGTAGACGTTCTCGGCCTTGGCGAGCCGCTTGGCATCGTGCAGCAAGCGCCCGAGATTGACGTAGGCGTCGAGGCATGAAGCGTCGGCGTCGATCGCGCGCTCGTAGGCCGCGATCGCCGCGTTCGCATCCTCGGCTTCGAGCGCGAGGCCGCGCGCGAACCAGTCCTCGGTGTCGAGAGCGGGCTCGGCGGCCGGTGTCCGCTCGATCACGGAGAGTGAGCCGTCGTCCGGATCGCCTTCGAACCCGAGCAGGTACTGGCCCGACTCGGCCTGCCACTGCGCGCCGCCCTCGCGGACGACGACGTGATCGGCCACGGCGCCGATGCGCAAACCGGACAGCGGCATCGAGTCCGGCAGGTGGCGGCGCAACTCGCGCACGGAGCGCGTGATCCGCCGCGGCGGCACGTTCGCGTCGGCGAGCGCCTGCGCGGTGCGCAGCACGATCAGGTCCTGGAACGAGAACCGCCACGCGCCGCGGGGGCCGCGGGCGGGAGCGACGAAGCCCGCGGCGATCAGCGACCGGATCGTGCTGCGCGAGAGGCGCAGCAATTTCTCGACGTCGCGGACGCCGTACACGACCGCGCTGCCTGCGCGCCTGCTATTTCTTGGCGGCCTTGCGCGCCGCCGGCGCCGCGGGCTCGGGCTCCCGCGCCCGCTTCGCGGGCTTGCGCGTCGCGACCGCGGGCTCGGGCCCGGAGGCCGCCTTGGCGCGCGCGGGCGCCTTCTTCTCGAGGCTCGCGCGGAGCGCTTCCATGAGGTCGATGACCTGGGCACCGCCTCCTTCCGGCGCCTCGGCCAGCGTGATCTCCTGGCCCTCGACCTTCTTTTCGACGGCAGTCCGGATCCGCGTCGCGACCTCGTCGGTGTACTGCGACGGGTCGAACGTCTCGTTGGTCTGCTGCTCGATCAGCTGCTGCGCGAGCTTGAGCTCGGCCGGCTTCACGTCGGTCTTCGGAATTTCGAGCTCCTTCATCGTCCGCACTTCGCCCGCGTAGAGGAGCTGCTGCATGACGAGCCCGTCGTCGACCGCACGGATCATCACGATGTACTGCTTGCCGCGCGCGGCCCACCGGCCGAGCGCGCAGCGCTTCGATTCCCTGAGCGCGCTCGTGAGCAGCGCGTACGGCTTGGCGCCCCCCTTGTCGGGCGCCAGGTAGTAGGCCTTGTCGAAGTAGACCGGATCGACCGCTTCGAGCGGCACGAACTCGGTGATCTCGGCCATGTGCGTGCCCGCCTCCTCCATCGCCTTCAGCTCCTCCGGCGTGAAGATCACGTACTGGTCCTTCGCGAATTCGTAGCCCTTGACGATGTCCTCGCGCGGAACGACCACGTCCTCCTTGATGCAGATGTACTGCTGCCGGAGGCGCGAGCCGCAGGTCTTGTGGAGCATGTTGAAGGAGATGGACTTGCTGGCCTCGGTGGCCGAATAAAGCTTCACCGGGATCGACACCAGCCCGAACGAGACGGTCAAGCTTGCAAGGGATCGTGCAGCCATGATGCCTCCCGCCTACGCGGTGCCCGTGGGGCGAAGGCGAAATATCTCAATGTTTTCCGTCATTTGCAAGCCTCACTCGGTCGTTTTTGCCAGTGCCCGCTCGAGGCTCTGCTTTCTTTGCAACACGTCGGCCCACCGATCCCCGGTTCGCGCGAGCCGGTCCGGCGCGTTTGCGATCGTGAAGTCGAGCGGATGCGCGCCGGCCAGCTCTTCCCACGAAAGCGGCATGGACACGGGCGCCCCGGGCTCGCCGCGGGGCGAGTAGGCGACGTTCAGCGTCTTGCCGCGAACGTTCATGTTGTAGTCCATGAATATTCTGCCGGTGCGCTTCGGGACGCTCCACTCGAGCGTGATGTCCTTCGGATGCAGCCGCATCAGGTGCCGGCCAACGAGCTCGGACACCTCGCGCGCCGCATCGAAGTCGAGCGTGCGCCGGATCGGGACGAACACGTGCAGGCCGGTCTTGCCCGAGGTCTTGACGATCGGTTCGAGCGACATTCCGTTCAGAAGTTCGCGCAGCCAGAACGCGACCTCCTTGCCCTTCTCGAACGCGACCGTGTTGAGCTCGGGCTCGGCGCCCTTCGCCTCCTGGCCCGAGTAGATGTATGGGTCGAGGTCGAACAGCACGTAGTCGGGGTAGTTCAGCACCGAGCTCTCGAGCGCCTCGAGCGATGACGAATAATCGGTGCCTTTCGACACCGCGTCCGGCCCGGGCTGCGCGCGCGAGTGCCAGACGTGGTATTCGAGCGTTCCCGACTGCGCGAGCCAGAGCAGCGTCGGCAGGTTGTTGCACAGGAGGTAGTCGTGCTGCTCGTCCTTGTGCGCCGAGAACACGGTGATCGTTTCGACGAACGCCGGCCGCTCCTGCTC
Organism: uncultured beta proteobacterium; assembly: GCA_963734055.1. Lineage (GTDB taxonomy): Bacteria > Pseudomonadota > Gammaproteobacteria > Burkholderiales > Casimicrobiaceae > CAIWHR01. The sequence goes on along the minus strand of CAVTFQ010000013.1, from coordinate 76,604 downwards.
CCAGTGCTTCTGGAAGAACCGCTGGCCGCGGATGCCGTCGGGCATCCGGATCATCGTCAGCGGGCGGTGCGCGAGGTGCGGAAGGATGTACGGCGCTACCCGCGCGAGGTAGATCAGCAGGTCGCGCTTCGTGTACGCCGGCAGCTCGCGCGCGGGATCTGGCGGCCAGTAGACGCGATCGAGGTTCGTCACTTTGACCCGGTGCGCACCGACGGCCAGCGTGAACGCCGTCTTCTTCCCCTGGAGCTGCGCGACGATCTCGTCCGCGGGCTCTGCCGCCGGATCGCCGCCCTGACGTCGCACCGACTTCGGATCGACGTCGTCGCGGAGCCGCAGGAATACGGGCGCTCGCAAGGCGCCGTCCTCGGTCCAGCTGTGGAAGTTCACCTCGGCGACGGTCTCGGGCTCGACCCACGTCGTCGGCGCGTTCAGCTCCGGCTTCGACACGAAGGGGCATGTCTTCCGGTGCAGCTTCGCGAGACGCGCCTTGACCAGCGCGAGCGTCCGCTCGTCGAAGCCCGACCCGACGTGCGAAGCGTAGCGCAGCCCGTCGTCGTCCCAGTAGCCCACGAGCAGCGCGCCGAGCGACGCGCGTGCGCCCTGCCCCTTCGTGTAGCCGCCGACGACGAAATCGGCGCTCGTCGTCGGCTTGATCTTGAGCCATGACGTCGAGCGGCGGCCGGCCTCGTAGCGGCTGTCCATTCGCTTGCCGACGACGCCCTCGAAGCCCGCCGACAGCGCCGCCGCGCTGAGCGCGACGCCGTCTTCCGTCGCGTGGACGAGCTGGACGAGCGGCGACGGCAGCAGGCACTGCGCGAGATAACGCCGGCGATCGCGGTACGGCGCCCTGCGCAGGTCGACGCCGGCGAAATGCAGCAGATCGAAGCAACACATGACGACCGGAAGGTTGAGATCCGCCGCCATGATCTCCCGCTCGGTCTTGAGCTGGGCGCGGTCCTGCAGCGCCGCGAACGACGGCCGGCCGCTCGCATCGAAGGCGACCAGCTCGCCGTCGAGGATCATGCTTCCCGCGTTCTGCTTCGCGAGCTCGGCGACAAGCTGCGGGAACTGCGGTGCGAGCTCGAGGCCGCGGCGCGAGCGCAGCCTTACGCCCCGCTCGTCGATGAACGCGAGCACCCGATAGCCGTCGAGCTTCGGCTCCCACATCCATCCCGCGCGGTTGAAAGGCGCCTCGCCCGACTCCGCGAGCATCGGGGCGAGCTTGTCCGGCATCGCCACGAGCTTGCCGGCGGGCGCGAGGCGCGCGGCCGGGATCCGCTGCACGGGCAGGAACCTGAGCTCCTCGACCGACTTGCCGGAGAGCACCGAATGCCGTTGCTCAGTGATGTCGTGGGTCCCGGCGAAACGATCCTTGTGCTTGAGCAGCAGCCACTGGTTCTTTTCCTTCGTGCGCACAAGGGCGAAGGAGCCTTTCAGCTTCCCGCCGCGCAGGAAGATGCTGAGCTTGCCCTCTTCCAGGCCGGTCCGGACCTCGCGCTCGGCCTCGGCGCGATCATGGAACCACATCGCCCCGCCTTCGTCGGGGGAATAGACGCCGCAGTCCCAGACGATGACTTCACCTGCGCCGTACTGGCCGGCGGGGATCACGCCTTCGAACGACCCGTAGTCGTAGGGATGATCTTCGGTCTGCACGGCCAGGCGTTTTTCGTTACGATCGAGCGACGGACCCTTGGGCACCGCCCAGGACTTGAGGACGCCGTCGCATTCGAGCCGGAAGTCGTAGTGGAGACGCGTCGCCGAATGCTGCTGGACGACGAACAGCAAAGGCCCGCTTCCGGGCGAGGTCACCGCCGGCGGCGGCTCGGGCGTGGCCGAGAAAGTCCGCTTGGCGGAATACTCGCTCAGGGCACTTTTCGCCATGCCGGGATTCTACTGACAAAGGATTCGACCCATGACCACCGCGAGGCTTATGGCCGGCGCGAGCGGCTATTCCTTCAAGGAGTGGAAGGGGGCGTTCTACCCCGCCGACCTCAAGGCCGAGGCGATGCTGTCGTTCTATTCGGAGCGCCTGCCGACGGTCGAGATCAACAACACGTTCTACCGAATGCCCAAGACGACGGTACTCGAGAACTGGGCCGCGACGGCGCCCGACGGCTTTCGCTTCGCGATCAAGGCGTCGCGCCGCATCACCCATATCGCGCGGATGAAGACCGAATCGGCGACCGAGCCGCTCGGCTATCTGTACCGAAACCTGGCCGCGCTCGGCGCCAAGCGCGGCCCGGTCCTGTTCCAGCTGCCGCCCAACCTGAAAAAGGACCTTCCGCGCCTTGCCGCGTTCCTGGCCCTCCTGCCGCCGGAGCACAAGGCCGCCTTCGAATTCCGCAACGACACCTGGTTCGACGACGAGGTGTACGCGGCGCTCAAGGGGGCGGGCGCCGCGCTGGTGCTCTCCGAGCGCGAGGACGGCGCGCCGCCGCCACTCGTCGAGACGGCGCCGTGGGGCTACGTCCGTCTGCGCCTCGAAGCGTACTCGACCGACGATCTCAAGGCCTGGGCGCGCAGGCTCGGCGCCACGTCGTGGCGCGAGATCTTCGCGTACTTCATGCACGAGCCTACCGCGCCCGGCTATGCGAAGGAGCTGATGCAGCAATGGAAATGAGCATGAATCCGCAACCGGTAACCTTCGCCGTCGAAGGCGGCCAGCCGGTGTCGGGGCTGTTGCAGACGCCGCCGTCGGCGCGCGCGTGCTACGTCCTCGCGCACGGCGCCGGCGCGGGCATGGCACACCCGTTCATGGCGAGCATCGCCCACCACTTGTCGGAGCGCGGCGTCGCGACGCTTCGCTACCAGTTTCCGTACATGGAGCGGGGCTCGAAACGCCCCGATTCGCCGAAGGTCGCGATGGGTGCCGTGCGTGCCGCCGTAGCCGCCGCGTCGCGGCTCGTGCCCGAGCTTCCGCTCTTCGCCGGCGGCAAGTCCTTCGGCGGTCGCATGACCTCGCAGGCGCAGGCTGCGCTGCCGCTCCCCGGCGTTCGCGGACTCATATTCCTCGGCTTCCCCCTGCATCCCCCGGGCGAGGCGGGCGACGCGCGCGCCGACCATCTGTCGCAGGTGGAGATCCCGATGCTGTTCTTTCAGGGCTCGCGCGACGAGTTCGCCGAATTGGCGCTGCTCCAGCAGCTCGGCGCGAGGCTCGGCTCGCGCGCGACCTTTTGGATGTTCGACGAGGCCGACCACTCGTTCCATGTGCCTGCACGGTCGGGGCACACCGACGCCGAGGTCAGAGCGGCGCTGGCGGGTGCGCTGGTCGAATGGATCGACAAGACGCTGGCGTAGGCGCTTCCCCGCGCCCACGGAGCCCTCGCAATTGTAGGAATGCCGGACCGCGCGTATCCTGCCGCGAGCGCGCTCCGGCGCCGCGCCCGAGAGTCCAGAACAACTCCTGAGCCGCCTCTGTCGCCGGGTAGCCCCGTTCGAATAGGAGGAAACGATGTTCATCCGTCGTCCTTTCGCCGCAGCCGCCGCACTGCTCTTTGCCGGCCTGGCAACCGCAGCGCCACCCAAGGTGGTGACGCTTCCCAACTCCGATCCGCAATGCTTCGCACCCTGGGCCAGCACGACCAAGCTGTTCCAGTACCCGGCCAAGAAGGGTCCCTACCGGATCGCGCTCGCGAACGGCTACATCGCCAACACCTGGCGCATCCAGATGATCAAGACGGCGAAGGCCTATGCCGCGCAGCCCGACGTCGCCGCGAAGCTCAAGGAATTCAAGGTCGTCTCGACCGGCGAGGATGTCGCGGCGCAGATTGCCGCGATCAACACGTTCATCGACTCGGGCTACGACGCGATCGTCGTCAACGCTCAGAATCCGGCCGCGTTCAAGCCGGTGATCAAGCGCGCCAACGACGCGGGCGTCGTGCTGGTGGCCTTCGACAACATCCTCGACACCGAGGAAGCGATCAACGTCAACGTCGACCAGAAAGGACTCGGCATCTACTGGGCCGAGTGGCTCGTGAAGAACGTGCCGAACGGCGGCAAGATCCTCGAGGTCCGCGGCGTCTCCGGAACGTCGGTCGACCGCGACCGGCACGAGGGCATTCAGGAGGTCCTCAAGAAGTCGGGCAAGAAGTGGGACACCGTCGAGGTGATCGGCAAGTGGGACGATCCGACGGCGCAGAAAGTGACCGCCGACGCGATCGCCGTGCACAAGAAATTCGACGGAATCACCGCGCAGGGCGGCGACACCGGCGTCGTACAGGCGATGATCGACGCCAAGCATCCGTTCGTGCCTTTCGGCGGCGAGACGGAGAACGGCTTCCGCAAGTTCTGCGGCAAATACGGTGCCGAGGGCCTGAAGTGCGCATCGGCGGGCACCGGCCCCGCCCAGGTTGCGGTCGCGATCAAGACGGCGATCGCGGCGCTCGAAGGCAAGGTCGTGCCGCAATCGGTGAAGCTGCCACTCGCGAAGGCCGAGTACCCAAACCTGAAGGACGGGACCGACTACTACGGCAGCCTGGCCGACAACTTCTTCGTCGGCAACTCGTTCCCGACCTGCGGCATCAACTTCAGCGCGCAGGAAATCATGGGCCAGACCGAAGCGAACAAGTAGCACGGGCGGGGAGCCCTGCACGGCCGCCCGAAGGCGCCCAAGTTTGCCGCACGGTCCGCCCGCGGGCGGACCGTGCGCGGTTTGCAAAAGCCCTCCTCGGTCGAGGGGGGAGGCGCGGCCCACGCCGTGGGCGAGCCTGGGGGAAAGTTGCCCGATGAGCCTGTTCGCGATCGAGGGCGTGTCCAAGCGTTACGGCGGCGTGCGCGCGCTCTCGGACGCCGACCTGACGATCGAGGCCGGCCGCATTCACGCGGTCCTGGGCGAGAACGGTGCGGGCAAGTCGACGCTGATCAAGGTCATGGCGGGCGTCGTTGCGCCCGACGAAGGGCGGATGCTGCTCGAAGGCGCGCCGGTCGCGTTCGCCTCGCCGGCAGAGGCGAACGCCGCCGGCATCGCCTGCATCTTCCAGGAGTTGTCGCTGATCCCCGATCTTTCGGTCGCCGACAACATCGCGATCAGCAACCCGCCGCTCCGCTTCGGCCTCATCGACCGCCGCGCGCAGCGATCGATGGCCGAAGAAGCCCTGGCGCGCGCCGGCGCCGACAACATCCATCCGCTCGCGCTGGTCAAGGATCTGTCGCTGTCGCGGCGGCAGATGGTGGAGATCGCGAAGGCGCTTGCACGCCGGCCGCGGATCCTGATTCTCGACGAGGCGACGTCCGCGCTGACGGCGGCCGACGTGACGAAGATCTACGGTGTCCTCAAACGACTGCGGGCCGAGGGTCTCGCCCTCGTCTATATCTCGCACCGGATGCACGAGATCACCGAGCTGGCGGACGAATGCACGGTCTTCCGCAACGGCCGCAGCGTCGCCCACTATGCCGCCGGGACGAAGACGGACAGCGAGGTCGTCGAGCTGATGATCGGCCGCGAATACAACGCCGAGTTCCCGCCGCGAAGCGCTCGCGCGGCGAGCGACGATCCGCCGCGGCTCGAGGTGCGCAACCTGGGGTGGACCCACCGGCTCAACGGCATCTCGTTCAAGCTGCGCGCGGGCGAAGTGATCGGCATCGGCGGACTCGACGGCCAAGGTCAGCGCGAGCTCCTGCTGGCACTCTTCGGCGTCCTGCGCGGCACGACGGGCGAGGTGCGGATCGACGGCCGGCCGGTCGCGATCACCGGCCCGAGCGTCGCCAAGCGCAAGGCGATCGGCATGGCGCTGATCCCCGAGGACCGCAAGACCGAAGGCCTGATGCTGGCGATGTCGGTGCGCGACAACCTGTCGTTCGCCGCACTCGACACGCTGTCGCGCTTGGGCGTCGTGGACCGGAGAGCCGAACGCGACGCCGTGGAACGGATCGTGCGCCTGCTCGGCGTGCATACCGGGGGCATCCACGTGCCGGCGGGCTCGCTGTCCGGAGGCAACCAGCAGAAGGTGGTCATCGGCAAGTGGCTGATGATGTCACCGCGGATCCTTCTTCTGAACGATCCCACGCGCGGCATCGACGTCGGCACCAAGCAGGAGATCTACCACCTCCTGCGCGAGCTCGCGAATGCCGGAGCAGCCATAGTCTTCTACTCGACCGACTACGACGAGCTGATCGGCTGCTGCGACCGTGTGCTCGTGATGTACGACGGCAACGTCAGGCGCGAGCTCGTCGGCGCCGAGATCACCGAGCGGGCGCTCGTGAGCAGCGCGCTCAACATCGGCGGGGAAGCCGGTAGTGCCGGCACCGCGGCGCGGTCGACATGAGCGCCGCCGGGCCATCCCAAGGCGCTCGCCCCCCTCAGGGGGAGCGGCGCGAAGCGAGGCTCGGGGGGGAACTTGCGGGTCGCGACTGGTCGCACCGGGTGCGCGAGCACAAGGGCACGCTGCTGGCCGCGGCGGCCTTCTTCGTGATGTTTGCAATCTACGCCGGCAACCATCCCGCCGGCTTCAACGCCAACGTCGCGACGACGGCCGCAAACAAGGGCGTGCTGCTTGCCATCGTCGCCATTGCGCAGACGCTCGTGGTGTTGACCTCCGGCATCGATCTGTCGGTTGGCATGGTCATGGTGCTCGCCAACTGCCTCGCGTCGACCATCGTCGTCGGCTCGGCGCTGCAGACAGCGCTGGGCGTGCTGGGTGTGCTCCTGGTCGGCGCCCTGTGCGGCGCGATCAACGGGCTGATCGTGATCTACGGCCGGCTGCAGCCGATCGTCACGACGATCGCCACCGGCGCCGTTTACTATGGCGCCGCGCTCGCGTTGCGCCCCGTTCCCGGCGGCGACGTCTACGCGCCGCTGGCGGACGCGGTCACCGGCCAGCTGCCCGGGGGCGTTCCTGCGAGCCTGGTCGCGCTCCTCGCGCTCGTGGTCTTCCTGTGGCTCCCGTTCCGCCGCTCGGCGATCGGGCGGGCCGCGTATGCGGTCGGCTCGTCCGAGGTCGCCGCGTACATGTCGGGCGTGCCCATCCGCCGCGCGAAGTTCCTGGTCTATGCGCTGTCCGGCCTGCTCGCGTCGATGGCCGGGCTGTTCCTGACGTTCATCACCTACTCGGGCGAGGCTTCGGCCGCCAACGGCAACACGTACACGCTCTACTCGATCGCCGCGGTCGTGCTGGGCGGCGTGTCGCTGTTCGGCGGTCAGGGGAGCGCCGTCGGCGCGATCTTCGGCGCCTTCATGTTCCGCACGATCGGGGACCTGCTGTTCGTGTTCAACGTCGAGCCGCTGTGGCAGCCGCTCTTCCAGGGCGTCGTGCTGTTCGCCGCCGTATGCGTGGGCTCCGCGCGCCTCCTGCGTGTGCGCAACCGGCTCGACCTCTATGGCTGACGCGCCGGCTCCCGTCGACCGCGGCGGCGTTCGTTTCGGGACGATCGGCGGCCTGCGGCGGCACGTCGATCCCGCGATCGCGTGGGCGTTCGGCTGCATCGTGCTCGTGCTCTTCGTCGGCAGCCTGTACTCGAGCAGCTTCCTCTCGCCGGAATATCTGCTGCAGCAGCTCAAGGTCGCGTCGTTCCTGGGCGTGATCGCGACAGGGATGATGATCGTCGTCCTGCTCGGTCAGATCGATCTGTCGGTGCCCTGGGTCGTCGCCGTCGGAGGGATGATGGCGACGGCGGCGACCGGCTGGGGACCGCTCGGCGCGGCGCTGGCGATTCCCGTCGGCATCGGCTGCGGCGTCCTGTTGGGGTTGGTCAGCGGTTTCGGCGTCGCCTTCCTCCGCATTCCTTCGATGATCGTGACGCTCGCAGTGAACGCGATCGCGCAGGGACTGATGGTCGTGCACACCGGCGGCTTCTCGCCGCAGGAATCGTCGTCGCCGGCGATGCGCCTGCTCGCGACGGGGCAAATCCTGTTCGGCATCCCGAACGCGCTGCTCGTCTGGGCGGCGATCGGCGGTGCTGCGATCTTTCTGTTGACGCGAACCACGTTCGGTCGCACCGTCTATGCGATCGGCAATCGGGAACGGGCGGCCTATCTCTCCGGCGCGCGGACTCGCGCGGTCGTGATGGGCGCGTTCGCGCTCGCGGGCGGACTCTCGGCGTTCGGCGGGGTCCTGCTCGCCGGCTACGCGAGCAAGGCGGCGCAGGCGATGGGCGACGCGTACCTCCTGCCCGCGATCGCCGCGGTGGTGCTCGGTGGAACGTCCATCCTCGGCGGGCGCGGCCATTACCTCGGCACCGTGGCGGGAGTCATCCTGATCACGCTCCTGCAATCGATCCTGTCGGTCATGCAGATCGAGGAGTTCGGGCGCCACGTGATCTACGGCGTCGTGATCGTCGCGATGCTGTTGATCTATGGCCGCGGCCGCCGGCCCTCCGATTAGTCTTTCGTTCAGCGGAGCAACTGCGCCATGCCTCTCGAGCTCACGTCCAGCTTCGAAGTCGTCGACCCTCGCTTCCGCAAGCTCGCCCTCCCCTACATCCACGTCGAGAAGCTCTACACCGGCTGCCGCTGGGCCGAGGGCCCGGCCTGGTTCGCGCCCGGGCGCTATCTCGTCTGGTCCGACATTCCGAACGACCGGATGCTGCGTTGGGACGAGGCCGACGGCTCGGTATCGGTATTCCGGCAGCCCTCGATGAACGCCAATGGTCACACGGTCGATCTCCTCGGACGGCTCGTGTCCTGCGAACATCGCAGCCGCTCTGTTTCGCGCACGGAGTTCGACGGCACGCGCACCGTCCTGGCCGACCGCTACGACGGCAAGCGCTTCAACTCGCCGAACGACGTCGTGGTCAAGAGCGACGGCAGCGTCTGGTTCAGCGATCCGAGCTACGGCATCGATTCGGACTACGAAGGCGACGCGGCGCCGGGCGAGATCGGCGCCTGCAACGTATATCGTCTCGATCCGGCGAGCGGCCAGGTGACGGTCGTGGCCTCCGACTTCGTCCAGCCAAACGGCCTCGCGTTCTCGCCGGACGAGTCGCTGCTCTACATCGCCGACACCGGCCTCACGCACAAGGCGGACGGACCTCGTCATTTGCGGCGGTTCAAGGTCTCGGCCGACGGCAAGACGCTCGCCGGAGGCGAGGTGTTCGCGACCTGCCCGGTCGGTCTGTACGACGGCTTTCGCGTCGACGTGCGCGGCAACCTCTGGCTCTCCGCCGGAGACGGTGTGCACTGTCACGCGGTCGACGGCGCGCTGCTCGGCAAGATACGGATTCCCGAAGCCGTCGCCAACGTCTGCTTCGGAGGACCGAAGCACAACCGGCTGTTCATCTGCGCCACGTCATCGCTGTATTCGGTCTTCCTGAATACACGCGCGGCGCCGCGCGGCTGAGCCGCCCGAGGAGTTGCCATCCCTACGGCGGACCACACGCCCGACCACGTGCGCGAGACGGCGGAGGCCGTCTACCGCTCGGAAGCGCGCCGCGTTTTCGCGACGCTGGTGAGGCTGCTCGGCGACTTCGACCTCGCCGAGGAAGCGCTGCACGATGCATTCCGCGCGGCACTCGAGCAGTGGGCCGTCGACGGAATCCCGGACAATCCGCGCGCGTGGCTGGTCTCGACCGGCCGGTTCAAGGCGATCGACGGCATCCGCAGGCGCTCGCGTTTCGATCCGCTCGACGATCACGAGGACGAGGTCGAAGCCGTCGCCGACGAGAGCCAGCCACCGTGGGAAGACGAAAGCATCGAGGACGACCGGCTGCGCCTCATCTTCACCTGCTGCCACCCGGCGCTCGCCCCGGACGCGCAGGTGGCGCTGACGCTGCGCGAGGTCTGCGGGCTCACCACCGAGGCGATCGCGCAGGCGTTCCTGAGCCCCGCGCCGACGCTCGCGCAGCGGATCGTGCGCGCCAAGGCGAAGATCCGCGACGCGAAGATTCCGTACCAGGTGCCGGAGCCCGACGAGCTGCCCGAGCGGCTCGACAGCGTGCTTCGTGTCGTCTACCTCGTCTTCAACGAAGGCTATTCCGCGTCGTCGGGCGACTCGGTGACACGCGTCGACCTGTCGGGCGAAGCGATCCGGCTCGGCCGGCTCCTGGTCGAGCTCCTGCCGGAGCCGGAGGCGATCGGCCTCCTCGCGCTTATGCTGCTCCAGCAATCGCGCGACGCCGCGCGTTCGTCGCCGTCGGGCGAGCTCGTGCTGCTGAACGACCAGGACCGTTCGCTCTGGAATCGCGAGCAGGTCGCCGAAGGATCGGCGCTGGTCGAGCGCGCGCTCGGTGCGCGGCGCTTCGGCCCCTACCAGATCCAGGCGGCGATCGCCGCCGTGCACGCCAACGCGGCGACACCCGCGGACACCGATTGGAGCGAGATCGTCGGCCTCTACGAGGTGCTGCAACGGCTGGTGCCGTCGCCCGTGATCGAGCTCAATCGCGCGGTCGCCGTCGCGATGCGCGACGGACCCGCTGCCGGGATCACGCTCATCGAAGCGATCCTCGCGCGCGGCGAACTCCAGGACTACCACCTCGCGCACGCGGCGCTGGCCGATCTCTGCCGCCGGGTCGCCAAATTCCCCGAAGCTCGCGTGGCCTATCAACGCGCGCTCGGGCTCGCGCGGCAGGAGCCCGAGCGACGCTTTCTCGAACGGAGGCTGGCCGAGCTTCCCACCAAGAAATCAAATCCTTAGCGCACGCCACCCCGCCGTCAGCAAAAAAATCGCCGGCATCTGTCGAATTCGGGCTCGGCCCGTTCGACTAGGAAATGAGAGGGCCCGAGTGCGGGCCCGGTCCAGGAAGCCGGAGGTCGTCGATGGAACGGTTGATGGCAGGTTTGGGGTTGCTGCGCCGGCTGGCGCAGGGGTTCGGTCCGTACCTGATGCTCGAAATCGTCATGCCCGGCGGAACGCTGCTCGCGCTCCTGCTGTTCCTGTATCGTCGCCGGAGGGTCGAAGCGGCCGGCGCATCGCGCGCGGTCCTCGTGGTCGCGCGGACGCTCGCGGGCCTCATCCACCAGGGGATGTCGCTGTGGCGCCCGTGCTGACCTGTTGCGTCCGCGTCCGCCGGCGCTTGCGCGAGTCGCCCGAGCGGGTGTTCGGGGCGTGGCTCGACGCCGACGTCGCGCGCCGCTGGCTGTTCGCGACGGCGACAAAGCCGATGACCGAAGTCGAGATCGACGCGAGCGTCGGCGGCCCGTTCCGCTTCGTCGATGGCCGCCGGAACGTCGAGCACACCGGCGTCTTTCTCGAGATCGACGCGCCCCGGCGGCTCGTCTTCACGCTGTCGCTCGAAGGTGAGCCCCGGGCGGCGACGCGGGTGACCGTCGAGATCGTCGGGAACCTCGACCGCTGCACGGTCGCGCTCGCCCACGACGGCGTGCCGCTCGCTCGCGCCCGCTACATGGCCAACCGTTGGTGCGGCATGCTCTACGGGCTCGGCGAGACGCTCGAATCCACTCGCCCGGTTCCAGCACAGCGCACTCGCCGCATCATTGCGCAGCACCCGACCCTTGCCTGGAGGAGCGCCCCATGAAGTACCTGTGTCTCGTCTACATGAACGAAAAGGACCTGGCCAACGTTCCGGATACGGAGTGCAAGGCGTGCAACGACGAGTTCAAGCGTCGCGGTCACCACGTCGCCGCCGAGGCGCTGCAATCCGTCCAGACGGCGACGACGCTCCGCATCCGCAACGGCAAGCTGTCCGTCACCGACGGCCCCTTCGCGGAAACGAAGGAGCAGCTCGCCGGGTTCTACCTGCTGGAAGCCGCGGACCTGAACGAAGCCATCCAGCTCGCGGCGAAGATTCCGCCGGCGCGCGTCGGCACGATCGAAGTGCGGCCGGTCCGGCAGTTGGCGGCGTGACTGCCGCCCCGTCCCTCAACCCAAGGAGAGCACCATGCGCTTCATGATCATCGTCAAGGCCACTCGCGATTCCGAAGCCGGCGTCATGCCGGACGAGAAGATCCTCAACACGATGGCGAACTATCACGAGGAGCTCGCGAAGGCCGGCATCCTCGTGGACGCGTCGGGCCTCAAGCCGAGCTCGAAGGGCTGGCGCGTCAAGTACTCCGGCAGCGGGAAGCCGCAGGTCGTCGACGGCCCCTTCACCGAAGCGAAGGAGCTGATCGCCGGCTACACGATCATCGACGTGAAGTCGCTCGAGGAAGCCCTCGAGTGGTCGCGCCGCTTCCCCAACCCGTCGATCGACGGCAAGGCAGGCGAGATCGAGGTCCGTCCGTTCTTCGAGCTCGAGGATTTCGCGCCGAGCCCCGCGATCGACCGCTTCCGCGACCTGCGCGCCGCCGGAAAGCCGTCCTAGTACCGGTGACGGTCAGCTGATCGAGCCGACGCGGCACCAGAACTTGCACATTTGGTAATGATCGCTGCAATGCTGCTCGTGCCCCTCGAGGCAGTCGATCAGCTTGAGCAGGCAACGGTGCTCGCAGTCGATGACGGCCGGCACGACCCTGCCGTCGGCGGGGGCTTCCTCCCAGGCGCCGCGCCGTGCCGCGACGATCCTCGAACCAAGCGCTGCTTCGGCGCTAAAACCCGGCATGGTGCTCATGGCGATGTCCTCCCATGTTTGCTTCCGGGATGGCGGACTACGTCCGGATCGGCGTGAACGTGCACTCCCAGTAGTACTCGGTGTGGCAACCCTGTGGGGTGCAAACCCAGAACGGAAGCCTCTTGCATTCGCGGTTGTAGCCGCGCGGGACGTTGCCGGGGCCCCCCGGCGGCGTCTCCGCAGGCATCACACAGGACCGAAGGAGCGACTGCGTTGCGGTGAATCCGGGCACGTTCATGGCGTCACCATCCGATGGCTATGATCCAGGCGCAGATGTAGCACGGCCAGCAGTACAAGCCGTAGTAGTGGCAGTAGAGGCAGGCGAGCCGGCACCATTGCAGCTGCCCGCTCGAAAGTCCCGTGCCCACGGCCATTTGCGGCAGGATGCCGCCATCGGATGCTCCTGCGGCTGCCCCCGCGACCCGGTACTGCCCGAGGCTGCGATAGAGGGATGCGTCGGCGGTGAATCCCGGAAGTGTCGTCATGCCATCCTCCGTTCGGCGTTGGCCGCTCCTCAGGAGCGATCGTAGTAGGGTGACAGCTTGGTGACGAGGAACGGAAACTCCTCGGTCACGTCGACGCGGCAGAACTGCTTTTCGACGACGCCGCTGACGCGATCGGTGTACGAGAAGATCACGTCCACGATCTTGCGCGTGCCCGACAGCGCGGAGGTGCGCGCCTCGAGCGCCGTCAGCGACGCGTTCCGCGCGAACATGTCGGCCGCCGTGTGATAGATCGCGGGGTAGCGGACGGCCAGATAGTTGAGCGCGCGGTGGTCGTCGGTCGCGCCCGCGTTGTCGGCCATCAGCATGATGCGGTCGAAGACCTCGGCGGCGGCCGCGGCCAGCTTCTCGCGCGATCCCTTCTCGGCCGACGGAATCGACTTCAAGAGCGAGTCGCGGTCGAACGAGTACAGCTGGTCGAAGGCTACGATAGGCACGGTGAGCCCGTTGCACATGTCCGGTAGCGCGAGCGGTCCGCGCATCCCGATCACGACGTCGAGGTCGAGCGGGCTCGGCGCCGGCCGCAATGCCTCGATCAGCCGCTGCAGGTCGGCCGAATCATGCGGCACGACGATATAGGTCTCCATGCCCTCGACCGTCAGCACCCAGCAGAGCTGCCGGGCGAGATAGCGGTTCTCGGGCGCCGACAGCACGCTCTGCATCGCCTGCCGATCCGTGTGCCCGGCCTGAGCGTCCGGACGCGAGAGCGCCTGCGCGAATTCCTTCTCGACCGACAGTCGAGGGAAGCGCGCCTCGATGCGGCCGAGCGCGTAGACGAACGACAGCGGCGTCGAGGCAGCGCCCACGCCGCAGGTCGGGCACGAGCCGTTCGTCCCTGCGCTCTGCTCGGGCGGCGCGTCGGCGATGGCGCTCATCGCGTGCAATCCCTCCCTCTTCCCCGTTGCGTCGGAGGTCGCCTGCCGTACTTCGGTGGTTTCCATGACTGCTCCTCTACGTTGTTGTCAGCGGGTGAACACAATCCGGCGATTGAGCCGTTGCCTCCGCGCGCGGCAGCCGCCGCAGGGAGCGATGCCGACCGCGTAGCCGATGCGACTGACGAGATCGCCGAGTCCGATCTCCTTGTCGGCGACGAATCCCGGCAGGCGCACCCGGAAGGGCGGGCTCTCCGCCTCGTCGCCCGGACTGCTCTCGCGCAGCGGATCGGTCATGACGCCAGCGGCTCCCTTGCGGGCGACAGCAATCGCCACGCGCCGACGCCGTCCAGCAACGGCGGCACCAGGGTCGTGCGCCCCGGCGCGGAGGCGCGCGCGACCGCGAAGCGCAACTGGCCGCCGGTGGCGGAAGGCACGAGCGACTTGAGCAGCGCGACCGTGCCCGTCACGAACGGCGCAGCGGCGCTCGTTCCGGAAAATGCCTGCAGTGCGCCACGCGGCGCGAGGCTCGCAATCCCTTCGCCGGGCGCGGCGAGGCCACGCCGGCCCGCCGAGTGGCTGAGGTTCGATCGTGTCGTCGGCCGGCCCGAGAGATCGCACGCGACGACGGCGATGACCCACGGATGGCGCGTGATCGCCGAGCTCCCGAGGGTGCCCTGATTCCCGGCCGCCGCGACGACGATCGCGCCGCGCCTCGCCGCGTAGTCGAGCGCTTCCTGCATCAGCGCTTCGGCGCGCGACGAAGGTTCGGCCAGCGCCACGCTCAAGTTCACGACACACGCGCCCGCGTCGACGGTCTCGACGATCGCGGCCGCCACTTCCTCCATCGACGCGACGGGCATCGCCGCGTCCGCCGCTTGCGCCTCGAGGAAGATCGGGCGGATCAGCAGCGTGCAGTCCGGGCAGATCGCCGGCGCGCCCGACTCTCGCGTGCCGACGAGCGCGCCCGCGACGAGCGTGCCGTGCCGGCATGCATCGCTGTCGGCGCGGCTGCACGCCCCGGCGCTCGCCGCCGCAATGCCGCGCGTCGCGGCGCCCGCAAGGTGCGGATGGTCGAGCGCGACCGGCCCGTCGACGAGGCCTACGCGGACCTCGGGGGAGCCGCGCGAGCGTTCGATCAGCGGCCCGAGCCTGACGAGATCGAGCGCGGCCTGCAAATCGCCCGCCCGCGGCTGGCCCGACGGCGCCGCGCGTGAGATCGCCGCCTGGCGGAGTGCTGCATGGGCCTGCTGCAACCGCATGGAGGTTCCTGCGGAAACGCTTAGTACGAGGCTTCGATTCCCGTGACGCCGATCGGGCCGCTGCACCACCGGCAGTGGCTGCAGCAGAAGCGGTTGCCGTAGCTGCGGCAGCAGCGACACGCGGCCCGGCACGGATTGCCGAGGCCGAGCTCGCTCATCAGTTGCGGAGTGACTCCGTCCGACGACGCCCCGGAGAGCCCGACGCTCGCGTAGTGGGCCCCGGCGATGCAAAGCGACGCATCCGCGACGAATCCTGGCAGGCGCATGTTCGCATCCTCCGCGATTACGATTGGATGGACTCGGGAACGCCGGCGCTGATCCGTACGCCTTCGAACGAGAACGCAAGATCAACGACGGCGGCGGATCGCGCTCGCGACGGCGCGGCAGGTCTGGATCGGCCCGGAGCACGTGGTGCGAATCGCGCAAGCTCGCCGGCTAAATGCGTCAGGGAGCGGACTTGCCCCGGAGTTGCATGCATCGTTGGCTGCCCTCGGCACGGCCCCCGGAGAGCCGGATAAGCATTCTCGATCGCAACCACAATTGTAGTCAACCAGTTGTTCAGCGAACTATACAATGACTTCATGGTTATCGATCGGGCGTTCGACCGCGGGCAAACTCACCGCCGGCCGGTGCTGCACATCGAACCTGTCGGGCGCGTCGAAATTGTCCGGCCGGTATCGCAATGCGCGTCGATATGCACCGTCCCGACGGGCTCGTCTCGCCCCCAGCGCGGGTGGAACCGGATGCGTGATCGAAATGAGCGCCGCCGACAGCGGGCGTGATGACGTCGCCGCTGAACGCGGACTGGTCTTTGCCGCGACGTTCATCCGTCCTACATCGGCTCCCGGCGACCTCCTACATGCGGCCCCGCGATCGTCCGAATACGCAGGCTTACGGAAATGAGCATCATGTCGTCACCGGGAAGACACGTCCCGGAGTTGTCGGCACAGTCTTCAAGTAGCCGAAAGGAGGCTCATGAATATCGTCAAGTCAGGAAATCGAGCTGCGCTGCTGGCCGCCCTGGTCGCCGCCGCGGCATTGGGCGTGGCGGGTTGCGACAATCCGAAATCGACGGACACCGTCGGCCAGAAGATGGATCGGGCCGCGGACAAGATGGCGAATGCGACCGACCGCGCGACCACGAAGGCAGCCGCTGCCGTCGACGATACCGCGATCACCACGAAGGTGAAGGCGGACATCATCGCGGAGCCCGGCCTGAGCGCGCTCAAGATCGACGTCGATACGAAGGACGGCGTGGTGACGCTGACCGGTACGGTGGACAGCGCGGCCATGAAGGACCGCGCCCAGCAGGTCGCCCAGGGTGTGTCCGGCGTCAAATCGGTCGTCGACAACCTGGTCGTCAAGTCGCAGGGATAAGCCCGCGAATCGCCGGCGCGATGACCCGGCACGTGCCGGGTCATCGCATCGGGTTGAAGTGGGCGCGATTCGCCGCCGGTACCCGCGGCGGGAGCTAGCGGCGCGGCCGCGAGGCGGGGTTGGCGCGCTCGAGGTCCGCCTTCACGTCGGCGCAGGTCCGCTCGTAGACGATTTCCCGCCCCATCGCGCTGCCGGCATAGGCGAGCCGGTTGCGCGTCGGCGTGAGCTCGCAGCGGACACTGTGGACGCCTTCGCCGAGGACAACCTCGATCCGCTCGGCGCGCTTGCTCAGCACTACGACGTCGATCGTGCGTCCGGTCTCGGTGACACGGACGGGGATCTTTTCGTGATTCACGGCCGGTGCCCCAGGATTCCGGAAGGCGTCCTCGCCCTCGTCAACGCGATGAAGCGTCAGCGGCGGTTCGCGCGATTCTCACCACCGCCCGCGAGCTCCGCTCGGCGCAGGCAGCCCATCCGCTCGTTGCCATCGTACTCCACCGCCTGAGGCTCCATCACATGGCCGGGCCCGGAGGTCTCACCGGTGGAGCAAGGCCAGCGACAACGACGGCACGAAACCGACCAGCACCGATACAACGACCATCGCGACCACGAACGGCACGGCACCTCGGGCGATCGTCGTAATCGGCACACCGGTCAGACCCGACATGACGAACAGGTTGAGCCCCATGGGCGGAGTGATGAAGCCCAGACCGAGAGAGGTAATCATGAACACGCAGAAATGGATCGGATCCATGCCGATCTTCTGGGCCACGGGGGCGAGAAGCGGCGCCAGAATCACGATGTTGGGCGTGGTCTCCATGAATGTGCCGGCGACGATGAAGATGACGAGCATGATCGCGATCAACGACTCCCGGTTCGCCGTCGCCGATGTGAGTACCGTAACCAGCGTCTGCGGAACGCCGAGCACGGTCAGCGCCTGCGCGAGCAGAATCGCCACCGCGATGATCGGCAGGATGACACCGTTCACGCGCGCGGACGTTTCGAGCATCGCCGGGAAGTCGCGGATGCGAATGGTCCGCTGCAGCATGCCAACGGCCAGCGCCACGGCAACGGCGACGGCCGCTGACTCGGTAGGAGTGAAGACCCCGGAATAGATGCCGCCCAGGATGATGGCCGGAACGGTCAGCGCGAATTTGGCGTCGTTGAGCGCAGTGACCCATCGTCGCCACGAGAACCGCCGCTGCGAGTTTTCGTAGCCCCGCAGGCGGTTGATCACGATATTGGTGAGCACCACGCTCAGCAGGACGATCACGCCCGGGATCAGCGCCGCCGTGAACAGCGTCGACGACGAAAGGCCCAGGACCAGCCCGACGATGATGTACGCGATCGAAGGTGGAATCAGGATCCCGGAGCAGGCGCCGGAGGCGACCAGCGCGCACGCATACCACTTGGGGTAGCCGCGGTCGATCAGGCGCGCCATCGTGATGCGGCCGATCGCGGCCGCGTCGGCGGCGTCCGAGCCTGAAATGCATGCAAAAAAACCGCAGCCCAGCACCGTCGAAGTGCCGAAGCCCGACCGCATTCCGCCTGTTGTCGCCTCGGCAAAGTCGAGCAACTTGTTCGCGAGTCCCGAGCGCACCATCACGTCGCCGGTGAGCACGAACAGCGGGATCGCGATCAATGCGAACGAGTCGACACCCTGGAACAGCGCCTCGCCGAGAAGCGACAGCGGCAGCGCGCCGGTACCGAGCAGCAGCGCGATCGTACCAAGCCCGGTCGCGACCCAAAACGGAACCGCAAGCGCCAACAGTGCGACGATCAGCAGCAGGCCGAACGTGAGCGCCATGAGTGGACGGGCCGAATGCGGCGTGGCCGGGTCAATCGAACAGCAGCGCGCCCGAGTACGGTGCCCGCCCGTCGCGGAGATGGCGCACGTCGCGCAGCGCCGACTGGACGACGCGCACCACCATCATGGCGAAACCGAGCGGAACCGCCGCCGCAAACCAGGCCTGCGGGACGCGCAGTGCCGGCGCGAGAGCGTCGAAGCGCACCATCGTGAGGAGCGTCTGGAACGACCAGTACAGCGCGAAGCAGGCGAACACCAGCGTGGCGAGCTCCGAGAAAAGGAACACGCCGGCGGCGGGCCGCGGCGGCAGCGCGCGCGTCAGAAAATCGAATCGGATGTGCGCCCGTTGCTTCACTCCGTACGAAGCCCCGATCCATCCCAGGTAGATGAAGGCGAAGCGAGCCGCTTCCTCTCCCCAAAGCGACGAGAAGTCGAGCACGAAACGACGCACGACCTCGGTGACGATGACGAAGACGATGAAGCAGTACAGCACGAGCATCAGGTATCGCTCGCCGTTGCGGTCGATTCGCTGCAGGAAGGCACGCATGGAGATCCCCGGGCCGGGGCGGGCCTGCCCCGGCCGACACGCTGCGACTGCTCGCCGTCAGCCCTGGTAGTCGTTGACGGTGAACTTGCCTTTGGTGTTCGCCGCGGTCTTGAGTTTTTCGAAGTCGGCGAGGGAGCCCGCAAGCTCCTTCTTGATGTCGTTCCACTCGGGGCGCTGCTCGCCCGCGGCCGTCACCCACTTGGAATGCTCGGCCGCCGTCGGCTTGTAGAACTTGATGCCGGCCTTGGAGAGCGCTTCCATCGACGCCTTTCGCGCGACGGGAATCTGCGCGAAGCTCTCGCCCTGGGTCTTTTCGCTCGCCGCTTCGAACGTCATCTGCAGGTCCTTGGGCAGCGCCTGGAACCACGCGTAGTTCGCGGCGAACATCTGCGCATCCGGCACCGAGTCGACCAGCGTGATCGCTTCGAGAATGTCGATGAATCCGAACGTGTACAGCGCCCCTACCGAGGGGTCGAGCGCATCGGCCACGCCCTGCTTCAGCGCCGTCGGCGTCTCGCCCCACGCCACCACCGTGGGGTTGGCGCCCGTGAGGCGGTAGAACTGCTGCAGGATCTTCGACGAGGGCACGCGCATCTTGAGGCCGTGCATGTCGTCCGGGGTCTTGATGGTCTTGCCAAGCCCTTTGCGCGCAGCCACCGTCCGCGGGTCGACCGTGAAGTAGAACATCGGCTTGTAGCCCTTGACCGTCACCTTGGGCGTGATCTCGCCGTTCCACACCGCAGAGGTGACGAGGTTCGCGAAGCGCTGATTTTCGCCGCACCAGAACGGGATGTTGATCACGTCGACGATCGGCGCGAACGGCGAGAAGTTTGACAGCGATACCGACCCGCCTTGCACGGTGCCGGCCTGCACCTTCTGCGCGAGCGCGCTGCCGATGCCGAGTTGACCGGCCGGGAAAAGCTTCACGTAGACCGCACCCTTGCTCAAGTCCTGCAGATTCTCCTTGAACTGGGTCTGCATGATGGGATAGGTCCGATAGGCGTCTTCCTTGTACTCGGTGGCGAAAATCATCGTGTGCTTCGCCGCCTTCTCGCGCGCCGCCTCGTCTTCCGCCGCGAGCGCGAGCTCCGACTCCGACCACAGAAAGCCGCCGCCCGTCGCCAGAACCGCTGTCGTGAATCCGTAGCGGCCCGTCACTTCCAGAAAGCGCCGGCGGTTGGCCGACGCCGGACGCCCACCCTCGTCGCGTTTGCTCATTGCTCTCCTCCTTGTAGTGCGTTGGAATTGCTCTCGTCGCGCGCGTCCGTCGCCTGTCCGGCTTCGTCGGCGACCAGCCCCGCCACAAAAAACGCCATGCACGACAGCACCAGCAGAAACTCACCCACGTCCCCCAGCCGCCACGTCGCGAGGCCCAACTTCACCGCCAGCATTCCGAGCGCGACGTTGGCGGCATAGAGCAGCGCGAGGGTCGCGGCGATGGCGAACAGCCCTCGCGTCGCGCGCCTCTCGGTGTTCGCTGTTGGCTGCATGTTCCTAGCAGCCTGATGCAAAACCCGTCATGGCCGCGCAGCGGGTTGGCGGGATGGGATGCCTCATTTGCCAACTGAGGTAGCGAGCGACGTGTGGTCGACCCCACACGAGCGAGCTGCGAAAACCGCAGGTTTCAGTGGAGGCTAACGTGAGCACAGCGAACGTTAAGCCGCGCCAGCGGCGGCCGGAACTACAAAGCAGACCGCCCGCCCACCCGCTGCCCATCCGGGTTTCGATGATATGGCCCCGTCTACGTCGTCGCTCGCCTTGCGAATATGCATGGGCTATTCGACGCGGCTCGCGCCTTGTATACGGGGCCATCTCGTCCGAAACGCGGCTCATGAGGGGTTCTGCATCAGGCTGCTAGGGCCGCAACAGGATCTTCGCCGCACCGCTGCGACCGGCGTCGAGATCCGCGAATGCGGCGGCACCGTCCGCGAGTGTACGCTCTTCGACCCACTCGAGCCCGCCAAAGGCGCCGGCATGGAGCGCCGCCACGGTGGCGCGCAAATCGGCCGTCGAATAGGTGTAGGTGCCGATCAGCGTGATTTCGGAAAGTGTCAGCTTGCGCATGTCTATCTCGCTAGCCCAATCGCCGAGACCGATGTGGACGACCACGCCTCCCGGCTTCACGGCGGCAAGCGCCGCGTTGCGCGTGTTCTTGACGCCGACCGCGTCGATGACGAGGTCCTCGGCATTTTCCGGTTGCCCCGCCGCGGCGGCCGGATCGAACACTCGAAACGAGGCCGTCGCCTCGGCTGTCCGGCGGCGCAGCGGGTTGGTCTCGGCAAGCGAGATCTCGCGGCAACCATACGAGCGTGCCAAGAGCGCCGCGAGCAAGCCCACGGCGCCGCCGCCCAGCACCTGCATCCGCGCCTCCGGTAGGGGGCGACGCAGCGCCTGCATCGCGAGATTGAGCGCATGCAGCGCGGTGGCAGCCGGTTCGGTCAGCGCGGCGACGCGAGCGGGCATCGTGTCGGGGATCTCGATCAAGGTCCGCTCCGGCACGGCGACCCGCTCAGCGAACCCTCCCGGTCGGGTCATCCCGATCATCATCCGCCGCGCGCACAGGTTGTCTCGGCCCGTGATGCAGTATTCGCACTGGCCGCAGGTGATGAGCGGATTGACGGTGACTCGCGCCCCGGCAAATGGTCCTTCCGCGATGCGTGCCGCGAGCTCGTGACCGAGGATCAGCGGGGGCTTGCGTCGCGGGTCGCGACCGTGGAACGCATGCATGTCCGACCCGCAGATCCCGGCGGCCTCGACGGCCAGCATGACGTCACCGGTGCCGGCCACGGGCTCCGGCTCGTCGCGAAAGGTCACCTCGTTGGGCGCGGTGTACACGAGCGCTTTCATGGGGACGTCATCCCGCGGTAAAGCCGCCGTCCACGAATAGTGTCTGGCCGGTCACATAGTCCGAAGCGCGGCTCGCGAGGTACAGGAGAGTCCCGCGCAGATCGTCCAGGGCGCCGTTGCGGCCGATCATCGTCTGCGCGGCCATCGCCTTCACCCGCACTGGGTCTTTGAATATCGGCGCGGTCAAGCCAGTCGGGAAAAATCCCGGCGCAATCGCGTTGCAGTTGACGCCGCGGCCCGACCATGCCTGCGCGAGCGCGCGCGTGAGCTGCATCAACCCACCCTTGGACGCGCCGTAGGGCGCCCCGTCCGCGAACGCACGAACCGATTGCAGCGAGGCGATATTGATGATGCGTCCCCACCCGCGGGTACACATGGACGGCGCCAGCCGCTGCGCCAGGAAGAACGGCACGCTCAGGTTGATCTCGAGCGTCGCGTCCCAATCCCGGGAGGTCACGGCGTCGATCGGGCGGCGCGGATTGATGCCCGCCGCGTTGACGAGGATGTCCGGCGGCCCGAAGCTGGCGCTCGCGCGCTCGGTGATCGCGGGAATCGCTGCGCGATCCGCGAGGTCGCAGGGAACCGGCGCGGCACGCCCGCCGCTCGCGATGATCTCGCCCGCGAGCGTCGCCAGCGCGTCCTCGCGGCGCGCCAGCAGGCATACCGCAGCGCCGCCTTCCGCCAGCGTCGCAGCGAGTGCGCGTCCGATACCCGAGCTCGCGCCGGTCACGAACGCGACGCGGCCGGCGAGGGAGAACAGTTCGGCGAGCGACCCGGCGGACATCAGATCGAGGTATCGAACGACTCCGCCGGATGATACTTGCGCAGGCGCAGGTCGGCGGTCCGCGCGTGTGCCTCCATCCCCTCGTGACGCGAGATGCGCGCCGTCACCGCCGCAACCTGGCGCGTCGCGTCGCGCGACATCCGCTGCCAGGTGACCGTCTTGATGAACTTGCCCACCGAAAGGCCGCCCGAGTAGCGTGCGGCCTTCATTGTCGGCAGGATGTGGTTGGGGCCGGACGTCTTGTCGCCGTACGCCACGGTCGTCTCCTCGCCCAGGAACAGCGAGCCGTAGTTGGTCAGGCGACGCAGCCACCAGTCGAGATCGCGCGCATGCACCTCGAGATGCTCCGGCGCGTATTCGTCACTCAACTGCGCGGCCTCCTCGCGATCGTCCGCCACGACGATCTCGCCATAGTCACGCCACGCGGCGCCGGCCGCAGCCGCGGCGTCCTCGGGAAGATCCGCGATCAGCTTCGGCACGCGCTCGAGAACCATCCCGGCGAGCGGCGCGGAGGTCGAGATGAGCCACGCGGGCGACTCGATGCCGTGCTCCGCCTGGCCGACCAGGTCCGTGGCCACGACATCCGGATCTGCGCTGTCGTCGGCGATGACGCAGATCTCGCTCGGCCCGGCGAAAACGTCGATGCCCACCCGTCCGTAGAGGATGCGCTTGGCCTCGGCGACGTACCGGTTGCCCGGTCCCGCGATCACGTCGGCGGGCCTGCCCGTGACGAGGCCGAACGTCATCGCGGCGATCGCCTGCACGCCCCCCAGCGTGAGAATCACGTCCGCGCCGGCGACCGCCATCGCATGGAGCACGATCGGATGGATGCCGCGGCGCTGATACGACGGCGAACAGCCGACGATGAACGGGACGCCGGCGGCTCTGGCCGTGGTGATGCTCATGATCGCCGATGCGATATGCGCGTAGCGGCCGCTCGGGACGTAGCATCCGGCGACGTTGACGGGAATGAGCCGCTGCCCCGTGATCAGTCCCGGATAGAGTTCGGTCTCGAACTCCTGCAGGCTCTCGCGCTGGCGCCGGGCGAACGCGTCGACCTGCCGATGTGCAAACGCGATGTCCTCGCGCATGCGCGCGGACAGGCTCGCGCCGGCGCGAGCGATCGCGTCGGCGCCGACGACGAACTCGCCGGTCCACCCGTCGAGCCGCT
The DNA here is from genome assembly GCA_963734055.1 of uncultured beta proteobacterium. Taxonomy (GTDB): domain Bacteria; phylum Pseudomonadota; class Gammaproteobacteria; order Burkholderiales; family Casimicrobiaceae; genus CAIWHR01. Next base: position 52,996 of record CAVTFQ010000013.1, on the reverse strand, counting down.
CGGCGTACTCGCGCACCGCGGGCTCGCCGCGCGCCTCGATGTCGCGTAGCATTCGTTCGACGACGTCGCGCGTATCGGCGGCACCGGTTGCCGGCGTGCGCGCGGCGCGCTTGATGTAGGTAGCCACCCGTGTCCTCCCTCGACCTTCCTGTCGCCGATTGCACGAACCGTACGCCGCCCCACCCGCTGGCGTCAACGGACCCGACGCCGGGCAGGGATGAGGCGATTCCGTCCGGGTCGGCCCATCGAGGCTGCCGCCAGTGGCCTGTAACGGGGAAATCGATAGTGTCTGGCTTGCTCTTCGCGCCGATTGCTTCGTTGCCCTTGCTCGCAAGGGGCTCGACCATCGCTTCGCAACGGCGCCTCGCACTCGGCGCGAATAGCGGCGCCATAGCACATCCGTTCACTACCGCTTTCACCGTTACAGGCCACTAGCTAGCGAACGTGGAGGCCGGCCGCGAGCAGGTCGAAGAAGACGCAATACAGCGCAATCGGCAACGGAAGTCCGACCAGCGTGCCGACGACGTAATTGCGGAATTTGACGCCCGACAGCGCGAGCGCATAGTTCAATGCCGGCATCGTCTGGAACAGAATTCGCAGGAGCGTGACGCTCTTGATCGGATGGGTGTCGAGCCCGCGCAGGATGCGAACCGCCGCGGGGTTCCGGATCAATCGCAGGGCGTCTCCGCCAAGGGCGCGGATCGTGACGAATGTGAAGGCGCACGAAGCGACGGCGGCCACGTAGGTGACCGCGCCTCCCGATGCGCGCCCCAGCGCGAGCACCGCCGCGGCGAGGAACACCCAGCCCGGAATGTGGATCAGGTTGCCCAGCGAAAAAAGCAACACGAAGAGCGCGACGCCACCGATCTCGTGCTGCAGGATGAGTTGCCGGATGAAAGGCAGATTGAAGTGATCCCGCAATCCCGAAACCTCGAATACGGTCAGCAGGATGCAGAGGAAGAGCGCGACGGCGATCAGTCGCTGATGGCGGCGGACCAGGCAGGTCACGGTGTCCATGGCAAGACCGGTGTCGCGCGCGGGTCAGGACCGCTCCGCCGAGGGGTCAACAGGACCTCGAGGGTCCACGCACCGAGCGACGGGCGGAGAACATAGAGACACGAGCGTATTCCATGCCATCGAGTTGCACGCATTCGACACGCCCAACGGCCGCAGGATCAGCGTCGCGTCGGAGGAAACGGCTCTGCCCTACGCCGTCACCGTCGTCGATATCCGCAAGGGCCAGCAGAAGGAGCCGGAATTCCTGGAGATCAGCCCGAACGGAAGGATCCCGGCGATCGTCGATCCGGAGGGACCGCACGGCAAGCACGTCAGTGTATTCGAGTCTGGCGCCATCCTCATCTATCTCGGTGAGAAGACCGGCAAATTCTGGCCGCAGGATCTCGGGGCGCGCATCCCGATCCTCGATGGCGCGCCCGGCCGTCCAGCGCGGATTCGCGGTGAAGCTCAGTTGACGCGCCCCGACGCGCCGTCGTCGATGAACCCGGCTGGCTGCGCCCGTTTCGCGCGGGCGACATGAGATCATGCCGGCTGCTCCGGCGTACGCCGTTTGCCGCAACCGGAACGGCGCCAAGCAGCGCCTTGCGAGTACCCACTGCTCTCTTGGCAATAATGGTCCGCCCCTTTCACTCGCCCACGGCAGCCCAACGAAGCGATTGCCTCAACCGGCGTTTGGCGGTAGCCTACAAAGGTCCTCACTACGATAGGGCTTCGCCATGTCGATCTGGAAAGACAATACCGCCACCAAGCCGCCCACGCCGCTCGGATCCGGATTCGCCGAGCCGACCCGCCATGACCCACCGCCGAAGCCCGAGTCGGCCCCCGCCCCCGCTCCGGTCGCGTCCCCCGCTCCGGTGGCGCGTGCCGATAGCTCCATGCCCCGCAAGGAATCGTTGATCGCCGCCGACATCACCATCGAAGGCAAGATCGAAGGCGGCGGCAGCGTGCGCATCGCCGGCAGCTTCAAGGGCGACGTCAACGTCCAAGGCGACCTCACGATCGAGTCCGGCGCCAAGCTGACCGGCAGCGTGCGTGCCGCCAACGTCGCGATCGCGGGGGAATTGGAGGGCAACGTCGAAGAAGCCGCGCGCGTCGAATTGATGCCATCTGCCGTCGTCGTCGGCGACGTGAAGGGCGGCTCGGTGACGGTCGCGGCCGGCGCGCGGATGCGCGGTCACACCGAATTCGGCTGGGGCGACAACAAAGGCTCGAAGCCCGGCAAGGTCGGCAGCGTCGCGGAGCGCAGCATCGGCTCATGACCACCGCGCACCCGGGCGGCCCGGGGGCGACCCGCGTTTGTCCGCACTGTCGGGAGACGATCCTCGAAAGCGCGGTGGTCTGTCCGGCTTGCCGGCACTACCTGCATTTCGACATCGGCGCCGACACGCCGGCACAGGCGCCCGCGCTGACGCCGCTGCGGATCGAAGGCAGCATCCGGCATCCCGCCGACGGAGAGCCGTGGGAGTACACGGTCGTCGTGACCATTCACAACGACCGCGGCGTGGAAGTCGCGCGCAAGCTCGTCGGCGTGGGCGCGCTCAACCCGAACGAGCAGCGCAGCTTCACCTTGTCGGTCGAAGCCGTGCCCGCGAAGGGAAGAGGTCCCGGCAGGGACGGCACGCGGCACTGAACGGGCACCGTTCGCGGGACCCCGTCGGCCTGCAACGCTCCACTCGAGGCGCTGGTTCCCGCGTTCGCGGGAAATCATCCTCGACCGCTACGGCTGCTTCGCCTGCGGCCCCGTGATCTCGCGCCGGAACTCCGCGAGCTTGGCTTTGACGCGCGCGGCGTTATCGCTGCCGATGCGCATCATGATCTTCTGCCCCGCCGAGCGCTGCTCGAGGCCCGGATCGGCGTATTCGTAGAAGACCTTGGGCTGGGTCAGCTTGACCGGCCCCGTGATCGTCGGTGCCGCAAGCATGTCGTCGATCGCCTCGACCAGCCGGTCGTTGAAGTAGCCGTTGGGGTAGCCGAGGTCACGGTAGGCCTCCTGGAACAGCGGATAGAAGCGCACGTAGAGCGCCGCGAGCGTCTTCATGTCGACCGCTTCGCCCAGCCGCACATACGGCGCGTAGCGCGCGCCGTTGTCGGCAGCGATCATGAGACTCTCGCCGCTGCCCGCCGCGGCGAAGCTGCCCGGGATCGGCTTGATGGGCATCACGCGCGGCGCCACCGAATGCCGCGGCAGGTTGTCGACGGTTGCGACGATGCGCCGAACGATGTCCTCGCGGCGCACGATCTTGTCGAACAGGTCGCTGCCGATCACGCCCGCGATTCCGTCGGCCACGGTCGCGTCACTTTCCTGCAGTGCCGGCAGCGGCGGCAAAGGCGCCTGCTCCGCCTGCGGAGCGGATTCGATCGGATGCCGGATTGCCGGTTCGGCGGGCGCCACCACTGGCGCCTGCGCCGGAGCAGATTCGGTCACCGGCGCCACTGCGGGCGGGGCCGTTCCACGCCACCAGAACCAGTACGCTACGGCGCCGGCAGCGACGAGCAGCGTCACGACGACCGGCCAGAAGAACGACCGTCTGGACGGCGAAGCGACGCGCTCCGGGTCGCCTTCGAAGAGCTGCGGGGCCGCAGCGCCCGGCGTCAGTTCCGGCGGGAGGTCATCGGGGTGGGCTTGCGCTTCAACCATGGCGGGCTCCTTCAAAGGGGCAATAGCCTTCGACCGGAAAAGGGCTTAGGGGTTGCGCTTGACGCGCGAGGACCGGCGCGGCGTCCCCCTCGGTTCACGCGCTACCCGCAGCGAGAGCCCGCCGCATCGACCCAAACCGCCTGCGGTACTGAGCCGGGGTGAGGTTCACCCGACGGCGGAACAAGCGGCTGAAGAATCCCGCATCCTCGTAACCGACCTCGTTGGCAACGGCTTCGACCGGATGGTCACTGGTCTCCAGCATCTGCTTGGCTTCCTCCAGCCTCAACGTGTGCACATATTCCAGCGGCGACATGCCGGTGGCGTGCTGAAAGCGGCGCTTGAACGAACGCTCCGCCAAGCCGCTGAACCGCACCATCATGCCCACCGGAGACGGGTCGCGATAGTGCTCGGCGATCCATGTCTGGCAGCGCGCGATCGCGGCATCGTCCACCTGGCGCGAGCGGGCGAGCCGCGCGAACGGCTGCTGGCCGATTGCGTGCCAGTCGATGAGGTTGATGCGCGCGACCTGCATCGCCGCGTCGACGTCGACGAAACGCGCAATCAGATACAGCGCCAGATCCTGCCAGGACGTGCCACCGCCTGCCATCACCAGACGCTGTCCTTCTCCCGACGTCACCAGGGCTCTCTCTTTTCGCACTTTTACGCGCGGGTAGCGGCTGCGCAGGATTTCACAGTAGGCCCAGTGCGTGGTCGCTTCCTGCCCATCCAGCAGGCCGGCCTCGGCCAGGAGCATTGCGCCCGAGCATGCAGTGGCCAGCGTCGCGCCCTGCGCGTAGCAGCGCTTGAGCCATTCAATCTCGGCCGCGAATCGGCCCGTCAACGGCTCTCCCGGCGGGACCGTCAGCTCGGGAATGCACACGATGCGAGCATCGGTCCGCTGATCGAGCTTGGTTTGGGGCGCGATGGGAACATCGTTCGCGGCAAGGAACGCTTCGGGCCGCGATGAGACGATGCACGGGCGCACGAGCGTCGGCCCGGGCCGTCCTTCGACCACGACGCCCCAGTCGCGCCCGGCCGCCATGAACAGGTCGTACAAGCCGTAGGTCACCGAAGCCGTCGTCTCCGGGAAGGCGACGATGGCGACTTCTACGGGATCACGCGGCGTGCTCATGGCCGATTTGGCGGGTTCCTTGCCGAAATGGCTTTGGCGGTCGGGGTCTCTTCATCTTACCCTCGCGCCTCGGATGTCACCAAGGATGGGCGTGCTCCAACGCCCGCTGCGGCGAACCGACCGCAGGCCGGGTCCAAAGAGCCCGCGCGGGCGGGACGACGGCTTGCATCCGTGATCCGAGAGGAGAGTTGAACCATGAAAACCGATTCGCGTGGGGTTCCCGTAACCGGCGCCGACGCCTTCGCGTTGGCGCGCTACGAGACCGCGGTCGAGCAGTTCCAGACCTACGTCGGCGATCCGATCGCCACGATCGACGAGGCGCTGCAGGCGGCGCCGGCGTTCGTCGCCGGCCACCTGCTGAAGGCACTCGTGCTGTACACGCTCGCCGAGCGCAAGTTCGTTCCGATGGCGGAGGAAGCCCTCGCTGCGGCTCGGCAGCATGCGGCAAGCGCGAACGATCGCGAACACGGCCTGACCCATGCGGCAGAGCTTCTCGTGCGGGGTCAATGGCATACCGCATGTCAGGCCATCGACCGCGTGCTGGCCTACCATCCGCGCGACGCGCTTGCCCTGCAAACCGGACACTTGATGGACTTCTACCGCGGCGACTCGCTGAACCTTCGCAATCGCGTGTCGCGCGTGCTGCCGCGGTGGGACCAGTCGATGCCGGGCTACTCGTACGTCCTCGGCATGCACGCCTTCGGGCTCGAAGAGATGAATCAGTACGGCGAGGCGGAAGCCGCGGCGCTGCAAGCCCTTTCCATGCAGCCGAAAGACGGCTGGGCGGTGCATGCCGCCGTGCATGTCATGGAAATGCGCGGTCGCATCGACGAAGGAATCGGGTTCCTGACGTCACGCGAACGCGACTGGGCGCCAGGCAATGCTTTCGCGTTCCACAATTTCTGGCACCTTGCGCTGTTCTACATGGATGGCGAACACTATGATCGTGCGTTGGCGCTCTTCGACCGCTGCATTCATCCCGGGCCCGCCGCATATGTGCTCTCGTTGCTCGATGCCACCGCGCTCCTGTGGCGCTTGCAGCTCGAGGGCGTGGACGTCGGTGACCGCTTCGCCCGCGTCGCCGACGATTGGGAGGCAAGACTCGACGGCGAGCCGGGCTTCTACGCGTTCAACGATGCGCATGCGGCGATGGCGTTCGCGGCGACCGGTCGGGAGGCGGCACTTTCCCGGCTCGTGCTGCGCATGCGCGAGGCGGCCACAGGGGATGACGCGAATTCAGCGATGACGCGCGACGTCGGTCTTCCTCTGGCGCAGGGTGTCGCGGCGTTCGCGCGCGGCCGCTATGCGGATTCGATCGCCGCGATCGAGCCCATGCGTGACCACGCGCATCGCTTCGGCGGAAGCCATGCGCAACGCGACGTGATCACGCTGACGCTGATCGAGGCGGCGATCCGCGGCGGCGACCGCACCCGCGCCCTGCACTACATCTCGGAGCGCTTGGTGCCAAAACCGGGAAACAAGTGGGGACAGCGCCTGTGGTCGCGTGCCGAGTCTGCGGCGGACCTTTCCCACGCGATGGCGTGAGGCGTGGTTGCGCCCCGGCGCTCGCAGGGGGTCACCCTTGCGGGCGCGCCAGGCGGGCGGAGCGCTACCGGCACTTCGACGGCTCGAACGCGTCATCGACCTTCCACCCAGTCGAATCGGGCACGAGCCGGGCGAGCGCAACCCCGTCCGTGATCGTGTCGTGCGAGAGTCGGATCGAGGCACCCTCCTCGATTCGCGAAGCGACGGTCCCGCTCCCGTTCGTTGACATGGGCACGGGGTCCGTCTCCCTCCCTGCGTATTCGACGATCACGTACTGCGGGCAGCCGGGATTCCCGACCGGCAGCGCGACGGGCGCATCGAGCTCGATCTCCCGTCCGGATCGATCGAGTGCCAACCCCGGCTCGACCACAAGCGATGCGGACGACGCCTCGCCGGAGACCGTCACTGCCATGCCGGTGACGACGCCCCATCCGTGCAGCGCCAGGTTGTGGCGGTAACGCCGCCCCATCAGGTACTGCTGCTCATCCCGGAAATCCGCTGCGCTCAAGAGCTGTCCGTCGAAATACGAGAGGCGCTTCGCGCCGGTAAACTGTTCGACGCTGCCGCCGGCGCCACCGATGCGGACACCCGCGGCCGATAATGCGACGATGTAACGACCATTCCTGGGTGGCCAGAGCGTCGTGATCGAGACGCACGTATTCCCGGCAGCGCCGCTGCCCTCGCGACAGGAGACGGTGACGACGGAACCGTCCGGCGGGCGCCGGCCATGCGTGCCGTCGCCGAACTCCACGCGTCCCGTCGACCGGTCGATGACGAAGACGCCGTCGTCCGGCCCGGCCTCGCGCAGACTTCGCGTTTCCCTCCATTCCTTGTCGTCGACGCGTACCGCGAACAGCCGTGCCGAGTCGCTTTCGTGCATCGCCACCTCCTCACGTAAGACGAAGCATCAACGGGATCGCCGGGCTTGTCGGGATGGCAGCTACACGCCGACTCTGCCGTTCCGCACTCGCTCATGGTTCTGCCTGGTCCGCCAAGGCTGCGATCAGGGTCTTCGCCGACTGACGGCGTGCCGCGAGATCGCGGACCAGCAACTCAATCACCCCGGCATTGCCGGCGCCTCGGTTCCGCGGGACGGGCAACCGATCGATGATCTTCATCAGCGACCTCCCTAGCAGTTCGTTGAAATTCGACCTTGTACGTCAATGACGCGAAACTGCGACCTCATAAAATGATCTCAGAGCGATTATTTTTCGCGCCGAGGGATCCGCGACCCCCAAAAGGGCCTCTGTTTGGCTACCGCGTTTCATTTTTCAACGAACTGCTAGGGGCAACGACAACGCTTCGCATCGGCGGTCCACTGGCCGATTCTGAAGATCACGTATTCGGCTGGCCGCAGCGGCGCGACGCCGATCAGGCAGACCAGCCGTCCGCTATCGAGATCGCTCTGGGTCATCGTCGAGCGATCGCAGCGAACGAAGAAGGCCGTCTCCGGCTTGTCGCCGGGGAGCGCGCCCAGCTTCCATTCGTTGAGAAGGAAGTCTTCGGCGACGCGGCGGACATTGGCCCACAGCGCGTCCCCATTCGGCTCGAACACGACCCACTGCGTCCCGCGATCGATGGACTGCTCGAGGTACGCGAAGTAGCGGCGGATGTTGACGTATTTCCAGTCGGAATCCGAACTGATCGTGCGCGCCCCCCAGAGTCGGAAGCCGTGGCCCTCGAAGAAGCCGAAGCAGTTGATGCCTTCCTGGTTCAACATGTCCTGCTGCGCGTGATCCAGCGACGCCTCGAGGCCGAGCGCCAGGTTGACCGTCTCGCTCGCCGGCGCCTTGTAGACGGCACCTTCGCTGCGCGCGTAGATGCCGGACACGAACCCGCTGGGCGGCAGGTCGATCTCCCGGCGCGTGACCGGATCGAGCACGCGCACCCAGGGATAGTAGAAGGCGGCGTACGACGAGTCGTACCGGGCGCGCATCGCCCGCACTTCGGAGACGCCGAGCCCGTCGCCGCTGTCGATCACGGCGATGCGGTAACGCATGAGCTCGGCGTGCGAGATGAGGTGACTCGCGATCGCCGTGGCGTCCGCCTCGTAACCGCCGTTGAAGCCGAAGGTCGCGCCCGGCGCTGCCACGATCGAGAGGTCCGCAATGTCCTCGAACGACTTGAGACCGGTCCTGGCGGCGGTCGCCGGATCGACATCGCCTGCGTAGCTGCCGGCGGTCGGCCGCGCGCCGTCGTCGCCGCCCGCGAGCAGCACGACCACCGACCGGTCCGCGTCGGTGCTGTCCGTGTCCTCCAGCGCGGCACGCAGCGATGGTTTGGCGGCGAACAACGCATTCAGCACCTCGATGCCGTCCGATACGTTGCTGCCGTCCGTGATCACCAGCGGCAGGTTTCGAGCCTCGGTTGCGCCGCCGTGCGTGGCGGGGAACCGGGCGAAAAGGTTATCAGGGACGCCCGCGCGCCGATGCCTGGGATCCGGGGGCAACTCATTCCACGTCACGGTCGAGCCGTCGTTGAGCAACGCTTTCACGTCCAGCGTGAGGATGCGCACGCTGCCGTCGCGCGCGGGGTCCAGTGCCGACGACGGGACGCCGGTCGCGGACAGGTACAGGCGCAGGTCGGCGGCCGACTGCGTCCCGGACTTGCCGAAGGTCCACTCCTGCGCGGCTTCGTCGCAGCTGGCCAGGTAGAGATCGCCGGTGCGGGCAGCGGTCCCCTGATCGATCCAGACGAGGTCCGTCGCTTGCAGGTCGCGGACGACGGGCGCGTCGATCGTTCCGCCCAGGATGTTCGGCCCGACCCTCACGGTGATGCGGACGAGGAAGTTGCCCGCCGCGCCCGGAAAGCGCGCCTCCAGCTCGAGCGCCGTCGCCCCGCCGGCTGCGGGCAGCCTGGCGCGGGCGATCCCGTCGTGGTCGCTTCTCGGGAGGAACGTGCGGGCGATGTAGAGCCGTCGGCCACCCTCGGCGAAAAAGGCGCGCGCGGCATGCCACACGTAGTTGTGCATCGGGCCGGCATCGCTGAAGGTGAGCTGGCCGCCGTCCCCGTACACACGCTCGAATTCGCCAAGACTGGTGACGACCTCCGGCCTCAAGCCGACCGGGCCGAAGCGCGTCGGGCCGACAAAGCCCGTGGTCGAGGTGCTCACCCCGGGGATCGTATGGCTGCGGAATGAAACCTCTTCGATGTAGACGCCGGGAGCAAGATACTCGGGCATGGCTACTCCGATGGCTTGGGCGTGCCGTTGTCGGTCCCTTGAGCCGCACCATTCGCGGTGACGGACGAGGTCGGTTGTGCTATTGATTGGCGGCTGATATCTGCCTCGATGGCGGTGGCGAGGATGCCGGCCACGCTCGAACACATTGACGGCGAAACACCCATGGGCGCCACGCTCGTGGCCGACGGGGCGACCTTTCGCGCCTGGGCGCCGCATGCCCGGACGGTGCATGTGATCGGGGAATTCAACGCGTGGACTCGCGACGACGGGAGCCTTCTGACGCGCGACGCCAACGGGCACTGGCGCGGCTTCGTTCCCGGCGTCCGTGATCGCCACCGCTACCTGTTCTACGTCGTCGGAGAAGGCAGCGAGGGCCCGAAGCGGGACCCGTACGCACGCGAGCTCGAGACGCCCTTCCCCGCCGAGTGCATCGTGCGCAAGGCCGATTTCCCGTGGCACGAAAACGGGTACCGCACGCCGCCCTTCGAGGATTTCGTGATCTACCAGCTCCACGTCGGGACCTTCTTTACGCCGAACCTGCCGCGCAAGGGAGGAACGTTTCTCGACGTCGCGCGCAAGATACCGCACCTTGCCGAACTCGGCGTCACCGCGGTTCAGCTGTTGCCGATCCAGGAGTTCGAGACCCGGTTCAGCCTCGGCTACAACGGGACCGACTATTTCTCGCCGGAGATGGATTTTGCCATCGCCGATGCGGAGCTGCCGCCCTACGTCACCGCCGTGAATCGACTGCTCGAGGCCAAGGGGTTGCGCCGCTACGCGCCGGAAGAGTTGCGCGGCGAGATGAGTCAGCTGAAAGCGCTCGTGGACCTGTGCCACGTGCACGGACTCGCGGTGCTCCTGGACGTCGTCTACAACCACGCCGGAGGCGACTTCGGCGACCAGAGTCTGTACTTCTTCGACCGCCAGCGCACCGAGGGGGGCAACCGGAGCTCGCTCTATTTCACCGACAAGGGCCATGCGGGGGGGCTCGTGTTCGACTTCGCCAAGCCCGAGGTGCGGGACTTCCTGATTCAGAACGCGAGGTTCTTTCTGGACGAATATCGCGTCGACGGCTTCCGCTACGATCAAGTGAGCGTCATCGACCAGGACGGCGCGCCGAACGGGTGGCGATTCTGTCAGGATCTCACCTCCACCGTCCGCTTTCAACGACCGGACGCGCTGCAGAAGGCCGAGTACTGGCCGGTCAATCCGTTCGTCGTGATCGCTCCGCCGCCAGGCGCCGGCTTCGATACGTCGCTCACCGACGGCCTGCGCATCGCCGTTCGCAACGTCATCGGCGCCGCGAGCGCGCCGGACGAGCGCCCGCTCGACATGACCGGACTCGCCCGAAGCTTGTGGCCCGAAGGCTTCACCGACCCCTGGCGCTTCGTCCAGGGTCCCGAGAACCACGACATCGTCTACGTCGGACGGGAGCCGCGGATCGCGCGGCTCGGCGATCCCGGCAATCCGCGCTCCTGGTACGGCCGCAGCCGTGCCCGCGTCGCGACCGGCATCAGCCTCACGGCCCCCGGCATCCCGATGCTGTTCATGGGCCAGGAATTCCTGGAGGACAAGCCGTGGTCGGACAACTTCGAATTCCATCGCGACTTGCTCCTCTACTGGGCGGGCCTCGATCAAGGCGACAAGCAGATGCTCGATCACCTGCGCTTCACGCGCGAACTCATCGACATTCGCCGGCGTCATCCCGGATTGCGCGGCCAGAGGTTTCGCATCGTGCATGTCGATGACGAAAATCGCGTGCTCGCGTTCCAGCGCTGGGTCGAGGGCGAAGGCCGCGACGTGCTGGTGATCGCGCATCTCGCGACGTTCAACCGATTCGGTTATCGGATTGGATTCCCCGGTGGCGGCGAGTGGCGGGAAGTCTTCAACAGCGACGTGTACGAGAATTGGGTCAATCCGGATGTCGTGGGCAACGGAGGACGCGTGGTCGCCGAGCCAGCGCCGCTGCACGGTCTCGGCTATTCCGCTGCACTGGTGCTGCCGGCCAACAGTCTGCTGATCTTCGCCCGGTGACGTGTTGGCGACCCGAGCCGGGTCGCCGACGTGATTATTCCGCAGACCGGATGCCGGATCGCCGATGTTGCAGCCGCTGCAATGGCTGTACCGTGATGCCGACAAGGAGGACGCATCATGCGCTATCGGAAGAACATCAACTGTCTGACGACGAACGAGCTTCACGATCTTCGGGAAGCGCTGGCTGCGATGTTCGTGCTGCCGGCCGACGATCCCAACAGCTTCGCGACGATCGCGAGCTTCCACGGCGGACCGCCGCTCGCCTATTGCTCGCATGGATCGCCGGGGTTCTTCACCTGGCACCGCGCCTACCTGATGGCGTTCGAGAATGCGCTCCGCGTTCTCGGGTGCCAGGTCACGCTTCCGTACTGGGACTGGTCCTCGGGGCCGTCGACGGGTGTTCCGGCGGCGTGCCGCCTGCCGACGTACGTGAATCGGGTGGGTATTTCCGTGCCCAATCCCCTGTACAGCGGCCCGCGGGCGGCGGGGGGCCAGACGAATCGCCGGGCGGACATCGACACCACCGCCTACGACGACCTCGCGGCGGGCGCCCAGGCCGCGATGACCGCCGCGACATTCGATTCCTTCCAGAATCAGGTCAGCGGCGTCCACGGCAGCGTCCACGTCCGCACGGGCGGGGACATGAGCAGCGTGCCGACGGCGGCCTACGACCCGATCTTCTATCTGCACCACGCCAACGTCGACCGGATGTGGGCGGACTGGCAGGCCGCGCATCCGGGAGCGCTTCCTGCGGCCGAGGCCGGCTTTCAGCTCCAGCCGTTCCCGCGTCCGTACAGCATCGCGTGGCAAACCGGATCGGACGTCGAATCGACGGTCGCGCTGGGCTACCGGTATCGCAGGTTCTGCTTCCTGATCCCTCCGTTCAAGGTGTGGGAAGTCGTCAAGTTCGATTGGCCGTTTCCGTTACGCGAGCGGGTCGATTCGGTCCGGGTCGTGCTCAAGAGCCACCACATGCAGCCCCAACCCGTTGAGATCCGTGCGTTCGTCAACCAGCCCGATGCCAATGCCCGGACGCAGACCCTCGGCAACCCGGCGTTCGCCGGCGCGACGGCGTTCTTCGGTCACGGCACCCCGGATCCGCACGGCCAGCATCCGACCACCGAGGCTCCCGCGGGACATGGCGGCCATGACGACATGCCGCGGCCGCCGCTGCAGCCCGGCGTCAAGGAGCGTTTCGACCTCGAGTTGAACATCACGAAGACGCTCCGTGCGCAGAAGGCCGACGCCAACGACGTCCTGCTCAAGCTCGTCGCCGTCGACGCCGCCGGCAACGAAGTTCCGGCCGAGAAACTGATCCTCGAGGAGACCGTCATCGAATTCGAGTGATCCGACCGACGACGACCGGACCGGCGAGGCCTGCGCTTACGTCCGCTTCCGTCGCATGGCGGCGGGTGGCCCGAACGATGCCTCGAATCCCGCTACGCTCAGCTCGAGCGTCTCGATCAGCGGCGCATTGCCGAGGGCGTTCAGGCTCGACAACAGATAGGCCAGCGGTGCGGCGCCTTCGAATGTCCATCGATGGACGTCGGCTCCGCGTTCGTCCAGCAGCGTGACCGCGACGGTCCGCTTCGCCGCCGCTTTCGATTTCCGGCCGCGGTCCCACCATTCGAACCATTCCTGCGAACGGGTCACACCTCGCCTGATGGTCAGCGTTCCATACTGAACGACCCGCGATCGTCGCGGGCCGGCGGCCAGGCGCGCTTCGGGAAAGATCACTTCGACGGCGCCCGTTTCCCGCATCCCCTCGATGTCGAGGCGAAACCGCATGTTGCGGAAAGGCTCCCTTCTCGCGCCGCTCATCGACCGCCCGTCATCCGCTCCCGACCGTCGACCTCCGACTCGTCACGCGACCCGCTCTATTCCCTCGTTCGCGAGCTCCAGCAGCTCGACGAAGACCTCGTTGCCCTTGCCATTGAGGCCGCTCGGGTCGTACTTGACGGGCCACGCATCGCTCACGACGAACCGCGCCTGGTCGTTGCCCTCCTCGCTCGCCACGACAATGGCGACGGTTCTACGGCTCGTCTTGAGTTGACCCGCCACGATCTGCTCGTGCCATTTGAAAAGCTCGAGCGATTCGGTGACGCCTCGCTTGAGCGAAACGTTGCCGAACCGGGTGAGGCCGGAGAGCTTGCGGACATGAGGAGGATCGGTTCCCTCCCGGTAGTCGATGGCGTCCGTGGTGGTCGCGCCAATGGTGACTTCACTGAAGCCGGCCACCTGGAGGCCGTCGATCTCCAGCCGAAACCGAAAATTCCGCAACGGATCCTGGCGCGCCATCGGATATTCCCTCCTCGGTAGCAAATGGGGCCGGCCGCCAAGCCAAGCCGCCAGCGGCGATTCTATTCTCGACGGCCCGCGTGCAGCCAACGATCGGCTCCCGACGGCCGGTTGAACCCATGAACGCGACGCATTGCAGGCGCATGAGCAAGCACGCGCGACACGGGACAGCGCTCCTCTCCACGAAGCAATCGACCTCCGTGAATCTGCTGTTTGACTACCGTTTGCAGCGGCGCTAGATTGACACGCGCAACATTAGGCCCCTGTGGGTGCGCGTGCGTTCTCGCCTCTGTCCTTTCTCCCCAGCATTTGGGGCGCGCCGCCGCCGGGATCGGCTCGACCAGGAGGTGCACCATGGCGTGGAGCAACTGGGAATCCCTCGGTGGTGTCATCACGGCCGGACCGGCGGTCAGTTCGTGGGCCGGCGAGCGGCTGGACACCTTCGTCAAGGGCGCCGACAACGCGGTCTGGCACAAGTGGTTCGCCGGAGGCTGGAGCGGCTGGGAATCGCTGGGCGGCATCATCGACGGGTCGCCAGCCGCGGTATCGTGGTCGTCCGGGCGCATCGATATATTTGCCCGCGGCATGGACAATGCGCTCTGGCACCGCTGGTTCGACGGCACTTGGCACGGCTGGGAATCCCTCGGCGGCACGATCACTGCCGGCCCCGCAGCAAGCTCGTGGGCGCCGGGACGGCTCGATGTGTTCGCCAAGGGCGCCGACAACGCCCTCTGGCACAAATGGTTCGACGGTTCCTGGCACAACTGGGAATCGCTCGGCGGCGTGATCGACAACGAACCGGCCGCGGTGTCGTGGATCTCGGGGCGCATCGACGTGTTCGCGCGCGGCATGGACAATGCGCTTTGGCACAAGTGGTTCGACGGCGCGTGGCACAACTGGGAATCGCTGGGCGGCGTGATCACCGCCGGGCCGGCGGCCAGCTCCTGGGCCCCCGGGCGCCTCGACGTGTTCGTCAAAGGCTCCAACAACGCGTTGTGGCACAAATGGTTTGCCGGCGGCTGGAGCGGCTGGGAGTCGCTGGGCGGCGTCATCGACAACACGCCGGCGGCAGTCTCGTGGAGCCTGAGCCGCATCGACGTGTTCGCCCGCGGCATGGACAACGCGATGTGGCACAGGTGGTGGACCGAGACCCGCCCGACGGTGCGCCTGCACATCAAGGTGCTGAGCCAGCCGACGCGCTTCACCATCGACCGCATGGTCGACGACATGATCGACGTGTACGCCAGCTACGGCATACGCGTGCATCGCGTCAGCGACGAAACGCTGAACCTGCCGCTGCTGAACGACCTCGACGTGGGCGCCTGCACGATGGGCAGCGTCACGACCGAGCAGACGCAGCTGATGGCCAACCGCAACGGCGTCGGCGCCAACGACGTTGCAGCCTATTTCGTCCGCTCGACGAATCCCAGCCTCAATGGCTGCGCCGCCTTCCCGCCGAACCGGCCGTCTGCGGTAGTCGCGTCGATCGCGAGCGAATGGACGCTCGGCCACGAGGTCGGGCACGTGCTGGGCCTCGTGCACGTGACGCCTACCGACCGGCTGATGATGGGCGGCGGCACCAACAACATCACGAATCCTCCGCCCGATCTCATCGCCAGCGAAGTGCAAACGATGGACAACAGCCCGTTCACCCAGAATCTCGGTTAGGCGGACCGCAAGGAGACAACGATGCCGATCAGCTATGCAGAACTCAAGGCGAAGCTCGATGTCGACGAGCCCGACTATCCGGCACTCGCCGAGACGGCCGCCGGCGCCATGCGGCACCTGCGCCGACTTGCCGCGTCCGCCGACGTCTCGCTGGCGTCCAAAGCCGTATCGCTCGCCGGCATCATCGGCGAC
This sequence comes from uncultured beta proteobacterium, assembly GCA_963734055.1. Classification (GTDB taxonomy): domain Bacteria; phylum Pseudomonadota; class Gammaproteobacteria; order Burkholderiales; family Casimicrobiaceae; genus CAIWHR01. The sequence continues at coordinate 37,291 of CAVTFQ010000013.1, read as the reverse complement.
GCCGACAGCATCGGTATCGTCGCCAGCGCCTCGAAGTCGCGCGAGGTGTTGATTCGCGTCGCCGCGGCGCATGCTGCGACCATGCTGCCGGATGGTCCGCAGTCCGCGCACATCGTAGGCAAGCTGCTGGACGACAAGGACGTCGGCGTGCTCAAGCTCGCGACGCGGGCGGCCGCCCGGATATCCGACCCTGGCTTGGCGTCGAAGGCCAAGCGCGCGCGCGCGCGCATGGTCGCCGCGGTGCGCACGGTGGTGCAACACTCCCGGCGCGAAAGGAGCATGAGCATGGCCATGAAGAGGGCGGCCAAGGGGGCGACGGGCACCCCAAAGGCAGCCCGCCTAGGCAGGAGCAGGGCTACCGCCGGGCAAATGCCTGCCGGCGAGATGACCGGACCGCCGAAGGGCCCGAAGGCCCGCGACATGCCGACGGGCAAGATGCGCTGAGCCGTCAGTCCTTCGGGCCCAGGGCCCTCTTCGCCGACCCGGGCGGCGACGCTCGCGAAGCCCGCCCCCCCGGGGCTCCTGGGGCTTCGATTGCCGCCGGCCGTCTCAGCGGCGGTGTCGTGCAGGGCAATGCACTGGCCGCCAACAGCGTAATTAGCGCGGGCCGCACTCCCGACCGAGGGCGTGGCGCAGGTCGCTCCGGGTCGAGGTGGCTAAGGGGCCGCAGCGACTTGGGGCATCTTGCAGACTACAAATCCGCTGTAGGCGCCGCCGGCGCGCTCGTTGGCACCCCCCACCAATCGGAACAACAACCCTATGATCGCAAGGGGCAAGACGCGGCTGCGCTCGGTGCGCTCGAGGCTTTGCAGCGAGCCGCGTGCCCGACTCGTCGACGGCTTCGGTGCCAATCGTCAACACTTGTATCCACGACGAATGCGCCGGTCGCGTACATTCTTGGTCGTCCCCGCGGAGGCGGGATCCGGCACCCACCCCGCACGCAACTCCCCGGCGCGCGCCCGCTCGGCCAAGCGCAATCCGTCGCGCCGATCGGTCTTGATCCGATCGCCGGCACGCCGCGGAATCAGCGACGGAGCGATGACGTCACACTGATAGCCGCGCCGCGCCAACGCCCGCTGCAAGCCGTAGCCCGTCGGCCCTGCCTCGTAGACCACGTGCACCCGAGCGGGATCGCCGTAGCGCGCCAGCGTCTTGAGCAACTTGCTGATCTCATGGGGAAGCTTGCCGACCAGCCGTGCCGGCGCGCGGCCCGTCTCTGCCACCGCCATCGCGATGCTGTCCTTATGCACGTCGAGTCCCACGAAAAACTTGGTACCCTCTTCCATGGCCGGTCTCCATCCTGGTGGCTGACGACTCGTTCTCAGCATGTAGCTCGGCGCGCCTTGGCGCGCAACCTACGTCGCCGGAGACCCGCCATCTCGCGTGCACCACGCGACCATAGTGTCTAGGCCAACCCCGCGCATGAGCGCGCGCCCTCTCCCCGCCAGGGACAAACTAACCGTCTGTTTCGCCCACGCCGCCTATCGCATGGGCGAACGCTTCGCGCTGCGCAACGCGGGCATCGACTGGTTCGAGGTGCGTAACCTCGACGATCTGACGGCGCGCATCAAGGATGTGGACGTGCTGCTGTGCTCCGGCCTGTGGCGGAACGAACTGATTTCCGCGGCGCCCAGGCTCGCGTTCATCCAGTCGATCAGCGCCGGCACCGACCAGTATTCCCGCGACGCGCTCGGTGCGGCCGGCATCCGCGTCGCCAGCGCGCAAGGCGTGAACGAGCGCGCGGTCGCCGAACATGCGATCGCCTTGATCCTCGCCATGGTGCGGCAGATTCCGGAGGCACGCGACAACCAGAACGCGAAGAAGTGGCGCGGCATGATCGGGGACATCTCGAAGCGCGAAGACGAGCTGGGCGGCAAGACGCTGGTGATCCTCGGCATGGGTCGCATCGGCTCGCGGCTGGCGGTGCTCGCCAAGGCCTTCGACATGCAGGTGATCGGCATTCGGCGCGACCCGTCGAAGGGCGCCGGGCCGGCCGACCAAGTCGTCGGCGGGGATAGCCTGCTCGGTGTATTGCCGCAAGCCGACTTTGTCGCGTTGACGTGCCCGCTCACGCCCGAGACCGAGAGCCTGATCGACGCGAAGGCGCTCGCGGCGATGAAGCCCTCGGCCTACCTCGTCAACGTCGCGCGCGGCAAGGTGGTGAACGAGCGGGCGCTGGTCGAGGCGCTCAACCTGAGACGCATCGCCGGCGCCGCGCTCGACTGCGTCCGGGAGGAGCCGCTGGCCGCCACAGCGGGGCTGTGGAGCGTGCCCAACGTGCTGATCACACCCCATACCGCCGGCGAGACGCGGCGCTACGAGGACAACGTCATCGACGTCTTGCTGGAAAACCTCGAACGCTTGTGGCGCGGCGACGCCGTGCTGAAGAACCAGTTCGTCTGACGCCATGAACGCCCTGATCGCGGCTGCCGCGCGGGCCCTCTGCGATGGGCTCGCTCGAAGGCCGCCGACTTGAGGCGCTCGCGACGAGCGTCGGAGATCGCCGCCGGCTGCCGCTTATCCGTTTCGGGTCCGACCGGCTCAACGCCTGCGTCTTCCTTGTTGTCGGGCTGGCGGCTCTGGCGGACTTTGCCGGGCAAACCATCGACCGGGTCGCGGGCGCAAGCGCCTCTTAATGCGGCGGCGCGACCGGCGGCGCCGCCGGCACGAGCCCGTGCCTCTGCATCGTCGCCATCAGCTTGGCGCGATCGGGAGGACCTCCCGCATTGACGATGGCCGCCACCTCGCGGAAATACTGTGGCCCGATGTCCGGCGTGTTGATCACCAGCGCCCGCGCCTCGACGGCGTGCGGGTTGCTGAACGCATGCACGGCGCCTCGCGGCGTGGCCATGAAGTCGCCGCACTGCAGGTCGCGCGTCTTGTCGCCGACGCTGTACCGCAGCGTCCCTTCGAGCACGTACACGAGCTCTTCGTTTCCGGGGTGGCTGTGCGGCGGCGGCACATGGGCGCCCGGCGGCACGCGCATTTCGAAGACCCCCATCTCGCAGCCGCTGCCGGCCTCCTGCAGGTAGCGGATCTCGAGGGATCCAACCCGGATCAGCTCCGGTGCGACTGGCGAGTGCACTGGCGAAGGCACTTGCGTCATGGCAGACTCTCCCGTAAAGATCCTGTACAACACTGTACAAACTCTTTACGTCAATGTCAAACTACGGGATGACCCGCCGCAAGCGCTCCGCCCAACCCGCGCCCATGATCGGGTCGCTCCTCCGCCTGCCGCATGAGGTCGTCACGGCCCGCATCCTGTCGGCGATCGCCAGCCGCGGCTTCGACATCACCCCCACCGAGTTGGGGGTCTTCCTCTATCCGGGCCCCGAGGGACGCCGGCCGGCTGATCTCGCGCGACAGTGCAGGATGACCCGGCAGGCCATGAATTACGTTCTGAGCGGACTGGAGCGCCGCGGCTACCTCGAGCGGCATGCGGGCCCCAGCGGCACCGCGCGGATCGTGCGCCTGACAGCGAGAGGCCGAGAAATGCTGGCGCCGATCCGGAGCTGCGTGTCCGAGGTCGAGGGGGAGTGGGCAGCGCATCTTGGCGCGCAGCGATTCGAGGTCCTGCGCGACACGCTGCATGACCTGGCACTGTGGCTCGGCAAGCTCGGTTGACGACGTGCCTGGTTCCGACGAGCCGAGTGGGTGCCGATGGAGCGCGCTCCGGCGCCCGCGCCGCGGCCCGCTCCAACCGTGGCGGCCTCAGGGCTCCCGGCGTTCGAGCGCCCGGGCGGCGACGACCCGCTGCAGTAAGAACAGCGCGGCCAGCAGACCGATGCCGACCGCGTCGCTCACGTAACCCGGCTTGATGAGCAACAGCGCGGCGGCGACGAGCAGCGCGCGCTCCCAGAGCACACAGGGGCGGCTCAGGTAGCCGACGAGGCCGGCGGCGAGGCACATCACGCCGATGGTCGCCGACAGCGTGGACGTGACGATCGTCGTCCAGTCGCCGATCATCAGCAGCGACGGCTCGTAGACGAACATGAACGGCACGATGTACGCCGGCGCCGCCACCCGCATCGACTCCCACCCCGCCTGCCACATGTTCGTGCGCGCAAGGCCGGCGGCGGCGAACACGGCGAGCGCGACCGGCGGCGTGATCGCCGAGAGAATCGCGAAATAGAACGCGAACATGTGCGCGGCCGGCGTCACGGCGCCGAGCTTGATGAGGGCCGGGACCAGCAGCGACACCATGACGATGTACGAGGGCGTCGTCGGCATGCCCATCCCGAGCACGATGCCGGCGAGCGCCGTCAGCACCAGCGCGAGGATCAGCGAGTTATGCGAAAGCGCGACGACCAGCTGCGTAAACACGATGCCGAGCCCGGTGATCGTCACACAGCCGATCACGATGCCCGCGCACGCGCAGGCCATCGCGACGGCGAGCGTATTGCGGGCGCCTTCGACCAGGGCGCCGAAGACGCTGCGCCAGCCGATGCCCTCGCGCGTCGACGCGCGCAACAGCGCGACCGGGAGGCAGGACAGCGCTCCGACCAGCGCGCACAGCGGCGCGGAGTAGCCGAGCATCAACCCGAACATGACGACGAACACCGGCACGAACAGGTGCCCGCGCACCGCCATCACGTGCACGAATCGCGGCAGCTCCGCCTTCGGCACGCCGGCGAGCTTGAACCGCTTGGCCTCGAAGTGGACCGCGAAGAACACGGCGACGTAGTAGAGCAGCGCGGGGATCGCCGCCCAGAGAGCGACCTGCGCGTACGGCACGGCGAGAAACTCCGCCATCACGAAGGCGGCGGCGCCCATGATCGGCGGCATGATCTGGCCGCCGGTCGACGCGACGGCCTCCACGGCCGCGGCAAACGGCGGCCTGAACCCGGTGCGCTTCATCAGCGGTATCGTGATCGGCCCGTCGACCATCACGTTCGCGACCGCGCTGCCCGACACCGTGCCGAACAGGCTCGACGACACGACCGAGACCTTGCCGGGGCCGCCCGCCGTGTGTCCGGTGATCGACATCGCGAAATCCATGAACAGCTGCCCGGTGCCGCTCTTCTCCATGAACGCGCCGAACAGCACGAACAGCATCACGTAGCTCGCCGACACCCCGAGCGTCGAGCCGAAAATCCCCTCGGTCGACAGGTACAGCTGCTCGAGCAGCACGTCGAGAGTGACGTGGGTGAAGCCCGCGGCGTAGACAATGAACGCGACCGCCGTGAGCGGCAGCGCCCAACCGATCACGCGCCGGGTGGCCTCGAGCACGATCACGACCGCGACCACCGCGAAGGAGCGGTCCCACGCGGTGAGGGTGTCGATGTAGATGATGCGGTTGATGAAGTAGTCGTAGTTCAGGAAGATGTGCAGGACGAATCCGAAGCCGAGCGCGAGCAGCGCCGCATCGAGCGCGCGCCACGCCGCGTGCCCGGGCCGGGTTGGATAAAGCAGGAAGACGAGCGTCAGCGCGAACAGCAGGTGCGTGCCGCGGAAGACGATCGCCTCGGGCGGGCCGAACGCCGCCGCGTACATATGGTAGAGCGACATCGCGACCGCCACCGCGTTGACGAGCGCGCGCAGCGCCGCGCTCGTCGGCCTCGTCGCCTGCGCTTCCTCGGAGACGATGGCGGTCGTCGGTGCCGTCATCGGGCGGCGCTACGCCTCGAGATGCCGGGTCCCCGCTCTCGCGGGAGTGGCGATCACATCGCGCCGACTTCCTTGTAGTACTTGACAGCGCCCTTGTGGAACGGCACGCCGATGTCGGCCGCCATGTCCTTGGCCGTGAGGCCGTCGATCGCCTTGACGACGTTCGCCATGTCCTTCACGTGGGTGGCCGTCGCCTTCGTCATCCGGTAGACGGTGTCTTCGGGCAGGTCGCACGCGACGACGAGGTGCGTCGAGTAGCCGATCACGGGGACGTCCTTGTCCTGCTTCGGATACGTGCCCGCCTTGATTATCAGCCTGTGATAGCCGGGGTTCTCCTGGTGCAGCGCATTCATCGTCTTCTCGTCGACCGGGACGAGCTCGACGTCGCGCGCGCTCGCGAGGTCCATCACCGCCGATGCCGGCGCCGTCGTGCCGAGCGTGAAGACGTCCGCGTGGCCATCCTTCATCATCGACACCGCGTCGGTGTAGCCAGCCTGGAACTGTGCCTTGCCGAGCGACTGGTAGGTCATTCCGTTGAGCTTCAATACCTCGTTCGTGAGGATCTCCGCCGTATTGCCCTTGGGCTGCGTCACCAGCGACTTGCCCTTGAAGTCGGCGAACGACTTGATGTGCGCGTCCTTGAGCGCGACGACCTGAAAATGCTGCGGATACAGATTTGCGAGCTGGCAGACGTGCGTCACCTTCTTCGGGTACGGCGGGCGACCCTCGATACCGTCGACCGTGGTCGCCGAGTTGGCGAAGCCGACCTGCGCCTTGCCTTCGTCGACGCCGCGCACGTTGGCGATGCCGGCGCCGGGCGTCTGCTGGATCGACAGCCCCGGGACCGACTGCTCCCACAGCGATTTGAGGGCCCCGCCGAGCGGAATCCACGATCCGCCCTGCGGTCCGGTCATGAACGTGATCTGCTCGGCGGCGGCCGGCACCGCGACGACGGCGGCCGCAACGAGACCCGCGACGAAGATGCGCTTCATTGCTCCTCCTAGGTGACGCCGGTCGCTCGCCGGCGCGTTTTGGAATGTGCCGGGCGATTCTGCGTCCCGCGCCGCAAGCGGTCAAGGACATGTGCGAGGTCCGACGGGCGGCGGCGGCGCAACCTCACCGCCGACGCGGCCGGCCGCCGCGACACCGCCCTGGATGCCCGCGAGCGTCATTTCCCGGTCGAAGGATTCCTGGCCGCGGAGCGATGGATCGCCCGGCGGCCCCACACCCACACGTACTGGCCGCCCGAAGCGACGATGGTCGCCGCGAGGAGCGCGAACAGCGTGGGCAGCACGGCCTCGGCGCGGACGAAGTCCGCCGCGTTGCCAATCACGATCGCGAGTGAGACAAATTCGAGGAGCGTGTTGAACTTCGACAGCAACGTCGGCGACATGTCGATGCGGCCAACGATGTAGCGATAAGCCAGCGCGCCGCTCACGATCAGGAGGTCCCGCCCCACGATCGCGGCGAGGAGCCAGAGCGGCAACAGGCCCTGCACGGCGAGGGACAACGTCACCGCCAGCATCGTCAGCTTGTCGACGACGGGATCGGCGATGGCTCCGAGGCGAGTGCGCGCGCTCCAGGCGCGCGCGATCACTCCGTCGGCGAAGTCGCTCAGCGCCGAAACGAAGAGCGCCGCGAACGCCCCCTGATAGTCGCGGTGCAGGATCAGGTAGACCAGCACCGGAATCAGCAGGAACCGGAGCAGCGTCAGGGCGTTCGGGACGTGGTGCATGGCCGAGTGTCCATATCTTAGAGCAGCTGCGGTACGCCCATCGAGCCTTGCGGACGGGCGGACGTGGCGGCAGCCTGCGCTCCCGGAGAATATAATCGTCGGAGACTTCGAGGCCCACCGCTCCGCCTGCAGGACGAGGCGGCATTCCTTCCCCGATGACGCCCCTCTCCGGCCTCGATGCCGCCTTCCTCTACCTCGAGACCCCCGACACGCCAATGCACGTGGGCTCGGTGCATCTGTACGACGTGCCGCGTGGCCGGCGCACCGATTTCTTCGAACGCGCGCGGCGTCACGTCGAGAGCCGGCTGCCTCTGACGTCCGTCTTCAGGCGCCGGCTCGCGACGATACCCCTCGAGCTGGCGGGTCCGATGTGGGTCGAGGACCGGGCCGTCGATCTCGACTACCACCTCCGACGGATCATATTGCCCAAGCCCGGCACGATGGCCACGCTGGAAGCCCAGGTGGCAACGCTTCACAGCGAATTGCTCGACCGGGAGCATCCTCTCTGGGTGTTCTATCTGATCGAGGGACTCGCGTCCGGGAAGGTCGCGTGGTACTCGAAGGTGCACCACGCGTCGCTCGATGGCGCCGCGGGCGTCCACCTGGCCAATGCGCTGCTCGATCCGACACCGGACCCACGGCAGCTGCCTCGGCCACGCCGGCGCCCGCTGGAAGCGACACCTTCCCCAGGCCAGCTCGTGAGCGCCGCGTTGCGCAACAACCTTGGCCAGTACGCGAAGCTGCTGCGCCACGTGCCTGAGTTCGCCCGAGTGCTCGGCGGCCTCGTCGGGACGGCGCCGGACCGCCCCGCGACCATCTCGCAGCGGCCCCGCACGCTCAGCCCGCGGACGCGGTTCAACGTCGCCGTCACTCGGGAACGCAGCTTCGCGACCGCCTCGATTCCACTTGCCGAGGTGAAGGCCATCGCCGAGCGCCACGAGGCGACGGTCAACGATGTCGTGCTGGCCCTCGCAAGCGGCGCGCTTCGCCGCTATCTCGCCCGTCACGGCGGCGCGCCGGCGCGGCCGCTCGTCGCGGCCATGCCGATCTCGCTGCGGGCAGCGGGCGACGACGCCTACACGACGCAGGCGACGATGGTGCTCGCGAGCCTCGCGACCGATCTCGCCGATCCGGTCGCCCGGCTTGCGGCGATTCACGCGTCGGCCGGCGCCGGGAAGGCCCTCACCGCGCGCGCGCGATCGATCATACCGACGGATTTTCCGTCGCTCGGCGCGCCGTGGCTCATCGGTGCGGCCGCGAGAGTGTACGGCCGCGCGCAAGGCGTCGCGGCGTTTCCTCCACTGGCGAACGTCGTCATCTCGAACGTGTGGGGTCCGTCCTCCCCGCTCTACCTTGCCGGCGCCCGGATGCTGACCTACTGGCCCGTGTCGATCGTCACGCACGGTCTCGGGCTCAACATCACCGTGCAGAGCTACTGCGGCTCGCTCGACTTCGGCTTCGTCGCTGCGCACCGGGCCGTGCCCGATCTCGCCCCCCTCGTCGGCGCCCTGCACGCGGCCCACGATGAACTGAAGGCGTGCGGGCGCCGTTCCGCCGCACGTGCGCCGCGTGTCGCGACCCGGCCCGCGAAGCGGCGCGCCCGAGCGCCGGCCTGAGGCGCGGCCATGGCCTCGCAGGACATGCACAACGCGCAGCACTGGTACGAATACGGACTCATGCGCGCACCGGGCCTCGTACGGCTTGCGCTCGAATGGCGTGCACCCTGGGAACTCGGAGCGGCGGTGGCGCTGCGCCCGCTGCTGAATCTCGCGCCGGAGGGCGACGGTCACCCGGTGCTCGTGTTCCCCGGCCTGATGGCGTCCGACATCACCACCGCGCCGCTGCGCAGCTTCCTCGAGAGCCGCGGCTACGTGGCGTACGGCTGGGGCCTCAAGACGAACCTGGGGCCGCGCGCCGGCGTGCTCGATGCGTGTCGCGCGCGGCTCGCCGAAATCAGGAAGCGCCACAAGCGCCGGATCTCGTTGCTCGGCTGGAGCCTCGGCGGCATCTACGCGCGCGAGTTCGCGAAGGAGGCTCCCCGCCACGTGCGCTTCGTCATCACGCTCGGCACGCCGTTCACCGGCCATCCCAAAGCCTCGAACGCGTGGCGCCTCTACGAGCTCGTCACCAAGGAGAAGATCGGCGCGCCCGAGGTCCATGCGCCGCTGCGCGTCCCGCCCCCGGTGCCCGTGACCTCGATCTTCAGCCGCAGCGACGGCGTGGTCGCCTGGCAATGCTGCGTCGAGAAGGAAGGGCCGCTGCACGAGAACATCGAGGTCGAAGCGAGCCACCTCGGGCTCGGCTTCAACCCGCTCGCGTGGTATGCGATCGCCGACCGCCTGGCGCAACCCGAGGGCAAGTGGCAACGCTTCGACCGCAGCGGCGGCCGCGCGTGGCTGTATCGCGACCCGAAGCGGTCCGGCTGGTTCTAGTCTTCGGTCATGCCGACCGCCGTCGCCAACGGCCTCGCGCTCGCCTACGAGGTGCGCGGCAATCCGGACGCGTCGCCGCTCGTGCTCGTGATGGGCCTGGGCATGCCCCTGGTCCTGTGGCCCGACGCATTCGTCGACGGCCTGGTCGACCGTGGCTTCCGCGTCGTGTGCTTCGACAACCGCGATTGCGGCCATTCGGAGAAACTTCCCCGCGGGCCGCGCCCCAACTTGCCGCTCGCCATCGGCCGGGCGCTGTTGCGGCTCAAGGTTCGTGCGCCGTACACGCTCGACGACATGGCGAAGGACGTCGCGGGCCTGCTCGGCGCGCTGGGCATCGCGCGCGCGCATCTGGTCGGCGTGTCGCTGGGAGGCATGGTTGCGCAGGTGATGGCCGCCCGATTTCCGGACCGGGTGGCGAGCCTCACCTCGATCATGGCCTCGAGCGGGAACCCTCGTGTCTCGCTCGGCAAACCTGCCGCGGTCCGGGTACTGTTGCGCCGGCCCGACCCTCTGGACGTCGATGCGGTCGTCGCGCACCTCGTCGGCGTGTTCGGCGTGATCGGCAGCCCCGGCTACGCAACGGACCCGGCGCTGCTGCGCGGCATGTGCGAGCGCGTGGCGCGTCGCGGCTATTATCCGGCAGGCACCGCGCGGCAACTGCTCGCGCTTCTCGCCGCCGGAGACCGCCGCCAGGAACTAGAGCGGATCCGCGCGCCGACACTGGTCATCCACGGCACCCGCGATCCGCTGCTGCCTGTGGCCGCCGGCCGCGACACCGCCCGGCACATTCCCGGCGCCCGGCTGCTCGAGATCGAGGGCATGGGGCATGACCTGCCCCCTGCGTTGATGCCGCGGATCGTCGACGCGATCGCGAGACACTGCCGCGACGCCGAGGAGGCATCCAAGGCGCGCGCCTCGGCCTAAGGAGCGATCGAACATCTTCGCGCAGGACCAGATGCTACAAGGGCAATGTCATCGACCTCCTGGGAAACCTCGAACGCATGTGACGGGGCAAAGCCGTGTTGAAGAACCAGCTCGTCTGACGCGATGGATTCCCTGATCGCCGCCGCCGCGCGCGCCCTCGTCGTCGGCGATGCGCTCAACGCCCTCAAGCGCGTCGGCTTGCGCGACGATCCGCCGGCGCTCGCCCTCCGCGGCATCGCCATGGCGCAGCTTGGCGAGCTCCCGCGCGCCCGGGAGCTCCTCCGGCGTGCCGCCCGCGGTTTCGGCGTCCACGAGGAGCTGGCGCGCGCCCGCTGCGTCGTGGCCGAGGCCGAGGTGGCCCTCGCGATGCGCGACCTCCGCGGCTCGCCGCGCACGCTGGCGATCGCGTCGGCCTCGCTCGAGGCGCGCGCGGATCGCGCCAACGCGCTGCACGCACGTCTGATCGCGGTGCGCCGGCTGCTCCTGCTCGGCCGCCTCGAAGAAGCCGCATCCGCCCTGGCCCGCATTGACGCTCGCGTGCTGCCACCATCCTTGCTGGCGGTGGCCGAGTTGGCCGCGGCCGAGGTCGCGCTGCGCTCGCTGCGCACGGAAGCCGCTCGGGCGGCGCTCGCGCGCGCCCACGAGGCGGCCGCACTCGCGCGCGTGCCCGCGCTCCTGGCCGAGGTGGCCGAGGCGTGCGCTGCGCTCGATCGTCCCGCCGCTCGGCGTGTCCACGCCGGCCACGAGCAGTTGCTGCGTGTCGACGAGGTCGAAGCACTCCTCGGTTCGAACGCCTTGGTGGTCGACGCCTGCCGTCGAGGCCTGCGCATCGGTACCACGTTGCGACCGCTGGCGCGCAGGCCGGTGCTGTTCGCTTTGGCGTGCGCGCTCGCCGAGGCGTGGCCCGCCGATGTCGATCGGCAGGCTCTGATCGCGCGCGCGTTTCGTACGCGCCGTCCCGACGAGTCGCACCGAGCGCGCCTGCGCGTCGAGATCGGCCGCTTGCGCGCGCTTGTGGCGCCGCTGGCGCGCATCGAGGCCAGCGCCCGCGGTTTCGCGCTCGCGCCGCGGGGCGAGCGTGCTGTCGTCGTGCTGGCGCCGCCCATCGATGGCGATCAGGCATCGCTCCTGGCGTTGCTCGCCGATGGCGCGGCCTGGTCCACCTCGGCGCTCGCGCTGGCCCTCGGGGCCAGCCAGCGCACGGTCCAACGTGCGCTCGGCGAGCTCCTGGCCGCGGGGCGGGTGCGCTCGATCGGGCGCTCGCGCACCCGGCGCTGGCTGGCCCCGCCGCTCTCTGGATTCACGACGAACTTGTTACTCCCCGCCGTGCTGCCGCTTGGGTAGATTGCTCTCGAGGCGCCGTTCCGAAGCGCGCCGCACGGAGCAAGCGATGACCCGCACCCGAAGCAGTACAGGCAGCACTCAACGGCAAGCACCGTCACGCGCGGCCGAGATCGTGCGTGAGTATGGACCCTTCCCCGGCGCCGACCAGGTCCACGGCGTTACTTACGACGGCCGGCGCGTCTGGGCCGCCCTCGGATCCGCGCTGGTCGCCTTCGATCCCGGGAGCGCCGAGATCGCGCGCACGCTCGACCATACAGGCGACGCAGGCACGGCCTTCGACGGGAAGCATCTCTACCAAATCGCCGAGGCGCGCATCGACAAGATCGATCCCGCCACCGGCGAAGTGGTGGCGTCGATCCCGGCGCCCGGTCACGGCCGCGACTCGGGGCTCGCCTGGGCCGAGGGCAGTCTTTGGGTGGGGCAATACCGCGATCGCAAGATCCTCCGGATCGATCCCGAGACGGGCGCCATTCTGCGCACCATCGAATCCAACCGCTTCGTCACCGGCGTGACGTGGGTCGATGGCGAGCTGTGGCACGGCACCTGGGAAGGCGACGAGAGCGATATTCGCCACATCGACCCGGAGAGCGGCGCCGTGCTCGAGCGACTGGAGATGCCGCGCGGAACCGGTGTCAGCGGGATGGAGTCCGACGGGGCAGACCTGTTCTATTGCGGCGGCGGAGCGAGCGGCAAGGTGCGCGCCGTGCGCAAGCCCAAGCCCTGACCAGAGAGGAGATCGCGATGTGCCCTCTGTGTCTCGCCACGACGGGTCTCTACATCGCCGGCGCCGCGTCGGCCGGCGGCGTCACGACCTTGTTGGCCACCAAGCTGTCGCGCAAGCGACCCGAACCCACCGCATCGACCCCTTTCCGCGAAACCGAAGGAACGACGATGGAGCGACCGACGATCGTATCGAGAGATGAGTGGACCGCCGCCCGCAAGCGGCTGCTCGTGAAGGAGAAGGAGTTCAATCGCCAGCGCGATGCCCTGAGCGCCGAGCGCCGCAAGCTGCCGATGGAGGAGGTCACGAAGGAGTACGTCTTTGAGGGACCGGAGGGGCGCCGCACGCTCGCCGATCTGTTCGATGGCAAGCGCCAGCTTCTCGTCTATCACTTCATGTTCGGCCCCGATTACGACGCGGGATGCCCAGCCTGCTCGTTTGTCGCCGACAACTTCGCGGGCAGCCTCGTCCACCTCGCAGCACGCGACACCGCGTTCGCCGTGATGTCGCGCGCACCGATCGCCAAGGTCGAAGGCTTCAAGAAGCGCATGGGGTGGACCTTCCCATGGCTGTCGTCGTTCGGCACCGACTTCAACTACGACTTTCAAGTGACCCTCGACGAAAGTCACACCGAGTACAACTATGCGCCCGTCTCCGCCCAACCGGCAGCCAGGCCGCAAGAAGGCGAGAGGGAAGGATTGAGCGTGTTCCTGCGCGACGGCGGTCGAGTCTTCCACACCTACTCGACCTACCAGCGCGGTCTCGATCCTTTCCTGAACACCTACAACCTCCTCGATCTCACGCCGCTCGGCCGCCAGGAAGAGGAAGGGATCATGAGATGGCTTCGTTACCACGACCAGTACTGATGCAACCTGTTCATTAGTGAGGAGAGAGGCCATGACCGATCACAAGACGGGAACACGTGAAGAGTGGCTTGCGGCCCGGCTCGAGCTGCTCAGCGCCGAGAAGGAACTGACCCGGCGCGGCGACGAGCTCGCGCGGCGGCGCCAGGACCTGCCCTGGGTTCGCATCGACAAGGAATACCGCTTCGAGACCGACGAGGGCAAGGCGTCCCTCGCCGATCTCTTCAGAGGACGCTCGCAACTCCTCATCTATCACTTCATGTTCGGGCCGGACTACACAGCGGGATGTCCTGCCTGCTCGGCGATTGCGGACGGGTTCAACGGCTTCGCTGTCCACCTCGCGAATCACGACGTCACGCTCTCGGCGGTGTCGCGGGCGCCGCTCGCGAAGTTACAGGCGTACAAGCGGCGAATGGGGTGGACGTTCCCCTGGGCGTCCTCGCACGGCAGCGAGTTCAACTTCGATTTCAGCGTCGGGTTCACCAAGGAACAGCAGCGCGACGGAGGCATCGAATACAACTACCACCGCGAGGAGCCGGAAAGAGGGCGGCGGGGGGGCGACTACCTTCGCGGCCATGAGCGGAACCGACCCGGCCACGTACACGCGCGAAAGGCCGGGCATGAGCGCGTTCGCGCTCGACGACGACGTCGTCTACCACGCCTACTCGGCGTTCGCGCGTGGGTTGGACGGCCTCTGGGGCATGTACCAGTGGCTCGACCGCGCGCCACGCGGGCGCAACGAGACAGACCTCTGGTTCCGTCGCCATGATGAGTACGCCAACCCGTGACGCGGGCCGAGGTGGCGATCAGGTCGCGGCTTGTCGTTCGCTCGCCACGCGCCTCAGGCCCGCCGGAAGCAGCCACCGCTCGCCGTAAAGAAAGCCGCGTTCGATCAGCAGCGCCATCACGGCGGCCGGAATCGCGCCCGCCAGCAGCATCGCGTGGTCGTTCAACGCCAGCCCCGTGACGATGCGCTCGCCGTATCCGCCGGCGCCGATGAACGCGGCGATGGTCGCGGTCCCGACGTTGATCACGGCCGAGGTCTTGATGCCGGCCAGGATCGTCGGCGCGGCCAGGGGCAGCTCGATCTCTCGCAGGATGGTTCCGGGCCGCATGCCGAGCGATTGCGCCGCCTCGATCATCCCACGCGAAATCTGCGTGAGCGCCGTATGCGTATTGCGCACGATGGGCAGGAGCGCGTACAAGGCCAGCGCAATGTACGCCGGCACCGCGCCGATGCGTCCCGTCAACGGAATCAGGACGGCGAGCAGTGCGAGCGAGGGAACCGTCTGCACAACGCCGGTCGCGCCGATGATCCAGCCTTCCGTCGCCGGGCGCTTCGCGGCGAGAATCCCGAGCGGGATGCCGATGACGATGCTGGCTGCGAGCGACAGGAAGACGAGTCCCAGTTGTTCGAGGGTCAGGCGAGCAAAGTCAGGACCGAAGAGCTTGCGCCAGAAATCGTCGAACGCCCCCGCCTTGGCCAACGTTTTCGCGCCGCCGGACGCCCCCGCTTGCCGGCTCAAAAAGTCCGCGGCGACGGCGGCAAAATCCTTGCCTTCGAGCTCGGCGGCCGCGTTCATCCGGCGCATCGATGCATCGTCGATGGTGCCTTCGAGCCTGGCGAGCGCGGCCCATGTCCTGGGCAGGCGCTGGGGGAAATCCGCGCGATACAGCAGCACCGCGTCGTAGCGCGGGAAGTACTTGCGGTCGTCCTCGAGCACCGTCAATCCATACTTGTCGAGCTTCGCGTCGGTCGAGTAGATGTCGATCGCATCGACCTGGCGTTGGGCAATGGCTTCGTAGGCGAGCCCGTGATCGAGGCCGCGCGGCGTGTCGAAAGGGAGCTCGTACGTCCGCTTCAAGCCCGGCCAGCCATCGGCCCGTCCGATGAATTCCTGCGACAGTCCGAGCCGCACCTCGGGATGGGCCTTGAGGTCGGACAACCGCGCGATATGCTTTGCGCGCGCATCGTCGGCGCGCATAGCCAGGGCATAGGTGTTGTTGAAACCCAGCGGAACCCCGACCGCAAGGCCCATGGGAGCCAGCTTGGCGTTGAGCTCGACAAGCGAGGGAACGCTGTCGAGCTTCAGGATTTCCTTGGCGATCGTGCCCGTGTATTCGGGGTAGACGTCGATGCTGCCGCTCGTGAGCGCGTTCAGCACGATGGCCGTGTTGCCCAGGCCCTGCTTGTGCGTCGCGCTCGCCTCGCCGGCGGATTGCGCGGTCTGCTTCAGGATCTCGCCCAGGATGTAGGACTCGGTGAAGCGCTTGGAGCCGACATTGAGGGTCGGCGCCGCGAGCGCCACCGCAGCGCCGGCGAACGCGACGAGGCCCGCAACCGCGCGCAGTTTAGGGTTCATCTGGCGTCCCGTGGTCGAGCGGACCTTTATATCCGATCCCCGATGCCCGATCAAATTCGATGTGCCCAGCCTTCCCGATTGCGCCGCGGCCTGATTCCGGGCGGTGCGCCCGCTCGAGATCGGCATCGCCATCCGGCGCCGTTTCAGCGTCGAAATCCGCGTGCGGATGAGGCGGTAGCTCGGGCTCTCAAGGCCGGACGCAGATCGTACGTCCGCCCCGGGTCGAACTGCGACGCCGACGATTACACCGAGTATGGCCGGTGTGCCATGGCTCCCCGCTTCGACGGTTCGTTCGGGCATGTGAGAATCGACCCCGAAGTCTGACGGGTGTGGATATGACAATGAGTGCCCAAGGCAGCGACGGCGCATGAGCCCCGAGCACAGGCGACTGACGCATGCGCTGCTGCTCTCGCTGCTGATTCACGCGTTGCTATTGAGCCTGGTTTTCGGTGGCCAGGGATTGTGGCGTCCGGGCTTCGGCTTCCCCTGGCAGGTTCGACGGATCGAGGCACCCGATCTGCGCGTCGTCGTCGTTCCGCCAGCGGTCACCGCCGCGGAGCCGGCGGTCACGCCGGTCGCGGAGCCGTCGCAGCAGGCAACGGTCGAGCAGCCCGTTGCAAGTGGCCCGGCGCTTACGCCACCCGTATCCCGTGCGCCGATTCCGCCGCGGACTGCAGCAGCGATCAGGCCGGAGGCCAATTCGAGGACAGAGGCCAAGCCAAGGACGGACACCGCGACCGGTGCGGCCGCTGCGCAAACGCCTTTGTCCGCAGATCGGCCCGCTGACACGGCGGCCCCGCCGATCCCCCCGCCGGCCGTGATCGCCTTGCCGCGGACCGACGAGCCCCCGTGGCTCGAACCCGCAATTCCAGCGATACCACCGCCGGTCATCGCGGCAGTGCCAAGCGTCCCGATTCCGGAGACCGCGATGCCGTTCAGGCAGGAGGGGCAACGGGAGGCGGAGCAATTGGAGGCAGCACGCCAGGAAGCGGCTCGACAGGAGACGGCTCGACAGGAGACGGCTCGACAGGAGACGGCTCGACAGGAGACGGCTCGACAGGAGACGGCTCGACAGGAGGCGGCTCAGCAGGAGGCGGCACGGCAGGAGGCAGAACGCCAGGAGGCGACACGGCAAGAGGCGGCACAACAGGAGGCGGCACAACAGGAGGCTGCACGACAGGAAGAGGCGGCTCGACAGGAGGCGGCTCGACAGGAGGCGGCTCGACAGGAGGCGGCTCGACAGGAGGCGGCTCGACAGGAGGCGGCTCGACAGGAGGCGGCTCGACAGGAGGCGGCTCGACAGGAGGCGACTCGACAGGAGGCAGCTCGACAGGAGGCGACTCGACAGGAGGCGGCTCGACAGGAGGCGGCTCGACAGGAGGCGGCTCGACAGGAGGCGGCTCGACAGGAGGCGGCTCGACAGGAGGCGGCTCGGCAGGAGGCGGCACGGGTCGAGGCCGCACAGATCGAAGCGCAAGAAGCGGCTGCAAGACGCGAAGCGGCGCTTCGGGCGATAGGACGACAGCTGGACGAGGAGGCCGCCCGGCGTGAAGCTGCAACGGCCCCAGCGCGCCCGTCACCCTCATGGAGCAGCGTACGTCGATACAGGCTATGGGGTCGCACTGACCCCAACGCGGAACTCATCCTGTACGCGGAAGCCTGGGCCCGGAAGATCCAGCTGAACATGACGTTCGACATGGTCCGCGATGCGGCGAAGCTGCCTCACACCGATCCCCTCGTGACGGTGGCTATTCGCAGCGACGGCTCGGTGGAGTCGGTGACCATCGTTCAATCCAGCGGCGTGGCGGCCCTCGACGAAGCGATACGACGCGTCGTCGACAGCCAGAAGCCCTACGAGGCGTTTCCGCCGGGCCTGGCGCGCGAGTTCGACGTGATCGAGATCCGCCGAACCTGGTACTTCGACATGGCGATCCGTCTGTACTGACGGGACAGCGGCAGGCGTCGGGCGATTCCTCAACGCGTTGCCTGGGTGCCCAACCGCTCCCCCAAGTTGGACCTCATCGCCAACGCAGACGCAAGCGTGCCGCGATATCGACCGGCGCGGCCGGACCGATTGATGCGGGGGGCTCTTCGACGGCTCGTGCAGCGACGGGCCAAGCCATGCATTCGAACAAGGGAGTCAGCGCGTCGGGAATGAATCGGCTGCGCGAAGCGTAGACGTGACGATCGCCGGACGCGGACTGCTGGTGGACGTAGAAACGCTGCGGCACCAGCAGCCGAAGATCGTCCTTCGCGCGCGTCATCGCGACATAGAGGAGACGCCGCTCCTCTTCCACTTCCTCGGTCGTCCCCGTGCTCATGTCGGAGGGAATGCAGCCGTCGACGACGTTCAGGATCTGCACCGACTTCCACTCCTGCCCCTTGGCCGAGTGGATGGTCGACAGGATCAGGTAGTCGTCGTCTCTTCCCGGCGCGCCGGCCTCGGCGCTCGTGGCGTCCGGCGGGTCGAGCGCCATTTCGGTGAGGAAGCGCTCGCGTGACGGATACGTCGAGGCGATCTGCTGGAGCTGGACGAGGTCTCGTTGGCGCACCGGCGCATCGTCGTACAGGCACTGCAGGTGGGGTTCGTACCAGCGGGTAACTCCTTCGAGCTCGACCGGCCAATCCGATGCGGACTCGCGCACGGCACGAAACACATCAAGGAACGCGTTCCAGTCTGCCTCCACGGACGAGGGGACCTCGAAAGCCTCCAACGCCGGCATCACGTCCGGCGTCGTGCTCGTGGCGTCGAGCAGTCGCGCTGCAATGGCCGCCCCTATTCCGGGAACGAGCCGCGCGGCGCGGAATCCGGCCAGCCGATTGCGCGGGTTGTCGGCCCACCGCAACACCGACAGCACGTCCTTCACGTGGGCCGCTTCGAGGAACCTGAGTCCCCCGTACTTCACGAACGGAATGCCACGACGGGCGAGCTCGAGCTCCAGCTGCACGCTGTGGCTCGAGCTGCGGAAAAGCACCGCCTGCGACTTGAGCGCCATGCCATGCTCGCGCTGCTCGAGAACACGCTCGGCCACGCACTTCGCCTGGTCGGCTTCGTCGCGCACGTCGACGAGCCGCGGGATGGCGGATGAAAGACGGTCGGTCCAGAGGTTCTTGGTGAAGCGCTCCGGCGCGAGGCCGATCACGGCATTGGAGGCATCGAGGATCGGCCGCGTCGAGCGGTAGTTGCGCTCCAGCGTGACCACCTTGGCGGGCGTCGCGTACTGTCGCGGAAAGTCGAGGATGTTGCGGACCGTCGCCGCGCGAAACGAATAGATCGATTGTGCGTCGTCGCCGACAACCGTGACGCCCTTCCCGTCCGGCTTCAAGGCCAGCAGGATCGAAGCCTGCAGCCGGTTCGTGTCCTGATACTCGTCGACGAGAACGTGGTCGAAGCGGTCGCCGATCGCCCGCGCCAGCGAAGGCTCTTCGACCATGCACGACCAGTACAGAAGCAGATCGTCGTAGTCGAGCACGTTCTGCGTCTGCTTCGCGCGGACGTACGCTGCGAACAGCTTCCCGAGCTCGGTTTCCCACGCGGCGCACCATGGATACGCTTGTTCGAGCACCGCGGTGAGAGCCGCTTCGCTGTTGACGACGCGCGAATAGATCGCGAGACAGGTGGCCTTCGTCGGAAAGCGGCGCTTCGTGGCGTCCAGCCCGAGCTCGTGCCTGACTATTGCGATGAGGTCCTCGGCATCGCCCCGGTCGAGAATCGTGAAGGAGTCCGGCACTCCGATACGCTCGGCATATTCCCGGAGCAGCCGCGCCCCGACGCTGTGAAACGTGCCCGCCCAGCGAAGGGCAGCGGCCGTGTGTCTCGTTGCTGCGCCGAAGGCTCGATGCAGAAGCTGCCCGGCCCGGCGCTCCATCTCCGACGCTGCCCGGCGCGAAAACGTCAGCAGCAGCATGCGTTGCGGATCCGCGCCGCTGCGGACGAGGTGCGCGACGCGGTAGGCGAGCGTGTTGGTCTTGCCGGAGCCGGCGCCGGCGATGACCAGCAACGGTCCCCCGTTCTGCCCCTGCGAACCCGTACCGTGCTCGACCGCGAGTCTCTGCTCGGCGTTCAGGGGAGCGAGGAAATCCTCGCCGCCTTCCGCGTCTGTCCGACGGACCGACGGGAGAGTCGCAGACAGCCCGGTAGCGGAGATGGACATGGCGCGCGAATCGAACGATCGTTCGATGCGAGCATACCATAGACCGGGCTGTCGGCCACGACCAGGCGCCCTCCGACGCTCGCGCCCAACGTGTCACTCACGCGGGAATGTGTCCACGAGATCCTGGAGCCGCTTGTCCGCGTCGTGGAAAATCGACGCCCCGTCGCCGCACAGCAGGATGTCAAATTCCCGGCTGAGCAGGTTGCGCACGCTTCGCTTGAGGCGAGGGGGATCGTCCATCACCTTCTCCCGCAGCAGGCCGCACTGCCCGGGCGGATTGCCGATCACGGCGTCGCCCACGATCAAGAGCTTCCTCTCCGGCCAGTACAGCGCGATTTCCCCGGGGGATTTTCCGGGAACGGCAACGATCGTGAACGGACCCACCGTCGCGCCCACGTTCAACGGTCCATCGATTTCAGCACCCTGGCTGCGAGCATGCTCGGCGTCGTCCGGGTGAATGAGCGTCCTGGCGCCGGTACCGGCGCGCACCAGATTGGCAGCCCGCGAGTGGTTGCGATTGGTGAGCAGAATTTTCGCTGCACCCATCCGGACGATGTCGGCAAGGCGTGCATCGGTGGGCTGTACCGGATCGATGCAAAGGTTCCCTTCCGCGCAGCGAACCAGATGGCCGTTGAAATTGTAACCGTGGGGTTCGGAGAACCACGCCCAGGTGAAAACATCGGGGACGATTTCATCCATGTCGCAGCCTCCTTCCCAAGGTGGATCGCACGGAGCGGTCGATTCGTTGCGTCATGCGCGCGAGACGAGATCGGATCACGAAGCGCCCGACTCGCCGGATTCGCCTCCCTCGAGCGTCGAGAAGCGCACCGGCAGGATCTCGGCGATCGTGAGCTTACCGTCCCGCTCTTTGGTGACCACGATCAGTTGCTGTGCCTCCGGCAGGCCGGCCGGGATCACCATTCTTCCGTCGGGTTTAAGCTGCTCGATGAGCGGCGGTGGAATGAGGTCGGGCGCCGCGGTCACGATGATCTTGTCGAACGGCGCGTATTCGGGCCATCCGTAATAGCCATTTCCGAGCTTGAGCTCGATGTTCGTATAGCCCAATCGGCCAAGGCGCTGTTCTGCCTGCCGCGCCAGCTCTTCAATGATCTCCACGCTGTACACTTTCTGCGCGAGCTCCGCCAGGATGGCCGCCTGGTAGCCGAGTCCGGTACCGATCTCGAGGACCGCATCGGTGGCTTCGAGGCCGAGCAGATCGGTCATCAGCGCCACGATAAACGGTTGCGAGATCGTCTTGTCGCAGCCGATCGGCAGCGGCGTGTTGACGTACGCATAGGATTGAAGCTCCAGGGGCACGAATTCATGCCGCGGCATGCGGCCCATGGCCTCCATGACCGGCCTCGCGAGCGCCGCCTTGCCGATCCGGCCACTCACGTAGATCGTCTCGGCGGCGATTTCCGCGAGCATCTGCCGACGCAGAGCTTCGAAGCGATCCGGGCTCATAATCAGAATTTGACCCGAGGCCCGTCCCACCCATCGCCTCGCGGTTGGGCGCGTGCAAGCGCCTGAATGGCCTCGCACCAGCCCTCGCATGCGTTCCGCCCCGGCCGGCGTCGCCAGGCATTCAAGAGTCCCTTGCACTTCGCGTAGAAGTGGAAGAATCGCAACACGCGGCGGCGCTCGGATTGGGTTACCGGACGATCGCTGCAGATGAGCTTGTCGTCGCTCATGCCACGATCGGTCAGGGTCACGGCTCCCCACGCCCTGACCCGGATCTGCGCGCCCAGCGCGAGGCGCGGTCCAAGCACCAATGCGTCAAGCAGGTCGCCTTCGAGTCCTACGTAGCTCGGCACCGAGCCGTAGTTGAACGGGCATGGCAGAGGCGAGACGAAGTCCACGTGGCCGGTCGACCCGCGCTTGAGAAAGCTGCCCCGCGGGACCTCGATCACCACGTCAAGCTCTGGCGCCAAAGGCATTGCCTGGCGGCCATTCGGTGGGCGGTCGGGGTCGGGATTCACTGCGAAAGACTACACCTTGCCTGCAGGCGACGGGAGTGAATGGCGGCCACTCGGCGCACGCCGAGACAAGGCGCTAATCCACGAACAGCAATGCGGGGCACTCGAGGTGGCGGCGCAGCGCCTGCACGAACTCGGCCGCCTGCTGACCGTCCACGACCCGGTGATCGAACGACGACGAGAGGTTCATCAGTTTCCGCGGCACGATCGCTCCGGATCGGATGACCGGTCGCTCGACGATGCGGTTCACGCCGACGATTGCGACTTCCGGCGGGTTGATCACCGGGGTGGTGACGATGCCGCCGAGGGGACCGAGGCTCGTGATGGTGATCGTCGAGCCGGAGAGCTCGTCGCGGGTCGCCTTGCCGGCGCGCGCGGCTTCGGCGAGACGGGTCACTTCGGCGGCGCTCGACCACAGGTCGCGCGCCTCGGCATGTCGGACGACCGGCACCATGAGCCCGGCCTCCGTCTGCGCCGCCACGCCGATGTGCACGGCGCCATACCGGG
The DNA here is from genome assembly GCA_963734055.1 of uncultured beta proteobacterium. GTDB lineage: Bacteria > Pseudomonadota > Gammaproteobacteria > Burkholderiales > Casimicrobiaceae > CAIWHR01. Next base: position 14,665 of record CAVTFQ010000013.1, on the reverse strand, counting down.
TGACGATGCCCTTCTCGTCGTCGAAACGCGCGTTCATCTGCGGAAACGAAGGCATGACGAGCACGAGGGCGCGCATCAGGAATGGCAGCACGGTGAGCCGTCCCCGCTCCTTGCCGTGCTCGTCGTTGAGCTGCGCGCGCAGTGTTTCGAGTTCGGTGACGTCGATTTCCTCGACGTAGGTGAAATGCGGGATGCGCAGCGATTCGCGCATGCGCAGCGCGATCTGCCGGCGCAAACCGATCACGGGCACGTCGTGCTCGTCGTTGCGCTCGGCATAGCGCGGCGCGCGTTCCGGTTTTGCCCCGCCGCCTCGCGCGTGGCGCACGAGGTCGTCGTGCACGATCCGTCCGCCGGGCCCGCTCCCGCGCACGCGGGGCAAGTCGATTTGCAGCTCGCGCGCGTGGCGGCGAACGGAAGGGGACGCGAGCGGCTTGTGGGTGAGGTCCCCCCGAAATTCGCTTTGCTCGTCTCCCCCCAGGGGGCCGCGCCCTTGGGGCGGCCCGGCGGTCGCGAGGTCCCCCCGAAACTCGCTTTGCTCGTCTCCCCCCAGGGGGCCGCGCCCTTGGGGCGGCCCGGCGGTCGCGAGGTCCCCCCGAAACTCGCTTCGCTCGTCTCCCCCCAGCGCTGCGGCAGCCTTCCTGGCTGCCGTTGTTGACGCAGCACTGGTCGCCCCGGCCGCAGGCGCAACCGTCGCAGCCTGACCCGCACCGACGGCACCAGCCCCATCCGTTTCGAGCCGGATCAGTTCGGCTCCGACTGATAGCTTGTCGCCGGCCTTTCCACCGAGAGAGATCACGCGGCCCGAAACCGGTGACGGCACCTCCACGGTCGCCTTGTCCGTCATCAAGTCCGCGACGGTCTGATCCGCACGGATCGTATCGCCCGGTTCCACGTACCACTCGACGACCTCGACTTCGGCGATGCCTTCGCCGATGTCCGGCACCCTGACGACGTGGACGCTCATGTCAAAGCCCGCCGGATCGTGCGTTCATCGCTCAATATGAACATCCGAAACGTTGTCTATACGATGCCTGAATCCTGCGAAGTCATCATTCCCGCGAACGCGGGAATCCAGTGACTTGGCTCTTCGCGCGCGACAGGACAACAACGTCGCTGGGTCCCCGCTTCCGCGGGGACGACGGAGTGATACCTGCGGCCGCCGCATTCGTCGTGGTGTTGATTCGTCATTCCCGCGAACGCGGGAATCCAGTGACTTGGCTCTTCGCACGCGACAGGACAACAACATCGCCGGGTCTCCGCCTTCGCGGGGACGACGGAGTAATGCATGCGGCCGCCGCATTCGTCGTGAATTCAACTAGGCCTCCAGCGCGCGTCGGAACGCGGCGCCGACCCGGTCCGGGCCCGGGAAATACGCCCACTCCTGCGCGTGCGGATACGGCGTGTCCCATCCGGTGACGCGCTCGATCGGCGCCTCCAGACTGAAGAAGCAATGCTCCTGGACGAGCGCCGCGAGCTCCGCGCCGAAACCGCTGGTGCGCGTCGCTTCGTGGACGATCACGCAGCGCCCGGTCTTCCTGACCGAATTGGCGACGGCGTCGAGGTCCATCGGCCAGAGGCTGCGAAGATCGATGATCTCCGCGTCTATTCCGGTCGCGCGCGCCGCGGCTTCCGAAACCCACACCATCGTGCCGTACGTGAGCACGGTGAGCGCGGTGCCCGGACGGAAGACCGCCGCCGACTCGAGCGGCACCGTGTAATAGCCCTCGGGCACGTCGGCGAGAGGCAAGCCCGTCCACGGCACCACCGGCTTGTCGTGATGCCCGTCGAACGGGCCGTTGTAGAGGCGCTTGGGCTCGAGAAAGATCACCGGGTCATCGCATTCGATCGACGCAATGAGCAGGCCCTTCGCGTCGTACGGATTGGACGGCATCACGGTCCGCAGACCGCACACGTGCGTCAACAGCGCTTCGGGACTCTGGCTGTGCGTCTGTCCGCCATAGATGCCGCCGCCGCACGGCATGCGCACCGTGATCGGCGCGGTGAAATCGGCCGCCGACCGATAGCGCAGGCGCGCCGCCTCGGACACGATCTGGTCGTAGGCAGGATAGAAATAGTCCGCGAACTGGATCTCGGCCACGGGGCGCAGCCCATACGCGCCCATGCCCACGGCGATACCGACGATGCCGCCCTCGGCGATCGGCGTGTCGAACACGCGCGAGGTGCCGTACTTCGCCTGCAAGCCGTCCGTGCAACGGAACACGCCGCCGAAGAATCCCACGTCCTGGCCGAACACCACCACGTTGTCGTCGCGCCCGAGCATCACGTCCATCGCCGAGCGGATCGCCTGGATCATCGTCATCGAGGCCATGCTCAGGCTCCCAGCTCGTCGCGCTGTCGCTTCAAGTGCGCCGGCATGTCCTTGTAGACGTCATCGAACATCGTCGATGCATCGTGCACGTGGCCGGACGCAAGGCTGCCGTAGCTCTCGGCCTCCTTCTGTGCCGCGACCACTTCTTCCTCCAGCTCGTTCTGCGTGCTCGTGTACTCGTCCTCCGTCAACGCGCCGACCACGCGCAGGTGTTGCTTCAACCGCTGCACGGGATCGCCCAGCGGAAAGCGCTTCCAGTCGTCCACCGGACGGTACTTGGACGGATCGTCGGAGGTCGAGTGCGCGCCGCCGCGGTACGTGATCCATTCGATCAGCGTCGGCCCCAGCCCACGCCGCGCGCGCTCCGCGGCCCAGCGCGAGGTCGCGAGCACCGCGAGGAAATCGTTGCCGTCGACGCGCATCGAGGCGACGCCGTTCCCCACGCCGCGGGCCGCAAACGTGGCGGCCTCGCCGCCGGCGATACCCGTGAACGAGGATATCGCCCACTGGTTGTTGACGATGTTGAGGATGACCGGGGCGTGGTACACCGCCGCGAACGTGAGCGCGCTGTGGAAGTCGGACTCGGCCGTCGCGCCGTCGCCGATCCACGCCGACGAGACACGCGTGTCGCGCTTGATCGCCGAGGCCATCGCCCAGCCCACGGCCTGGATGTATTGCGTGCCGAGGTTGCCCGAGACCGAAAAGAAGCCGTGCCGCCGCGACGAGTACATCACCGGCAGCTGGCGCCCCATGAGCGGGTCGTGGTCGTTCGAGAGGAGCTGGCACATCATGTCGACGAGGCTGTAGCCGCGCGCGACGAGAATTCCCTGCTGGCGATAGGTGGGAAAGCACATGTCGTCCGGGTTGAGGGCGAGCACCTGTCCGATGCTGATCGCCTCCTCGCCCAGGCTCTGCATGTAGAACGAGATCTTCTTCTGCCGCTGCGCGATCTGCATGCGCGCATCGAAGATCCGGGTCTTGAGCATCGCGCGCAGTCCGGCGCGCAGGAGCTCCGGGTCCGCCTTGGGATCCCACGGACCGACCGCGCGCCCCTCGTCGTCCAGCACGCGGATGAGCGCGTCGGCGACATCCATGGTCTCGGACGGCCGGGTGTCGACGGGCGGCCGCCGCACCGCGCCCGCGGGCGACAGATGGAGATAGGAAAAGTCGGTGTCGCGACCCGGGCGTCCGGTCGGCTCGGGCACGTATAGCTTGAGCGGGGGAAACTGGCTCACGTCTTTCTCCGGGCCTCGTGGGCTTGTCGTTTTTCGCCTTGGGTGGGCGGTCTGCACCGGGCCGTCCGGTCGGGATGGCCGCGGCGCCCCGAGCATAACGCCGAAGCCGGAATTGCGGAACTGACCAACCCGTCAGACCCGGGAGTGGACCGCCGAGAGCGTCTCGACCAGGCCGGTCAGCACCTCGCCGCATCCGTGCTCGACCTTCAGCGTGAACAAATGATCGGCGCGCGTGCGGCCGCGGTTGATCGCGGCGATCGGCTTCCCCATCCCATGCGCGCGCTCGCAAAACCGGTAACCCGAGTACACCATCAGCGATGAGCCGACGACGAGCATTGCATCCGCTTCCTCCAGCGCGGCCAGCACTGCGCCGACGCGGGCGCGCGGGACGCCTTCGCCGAAGAACACGACGTCGGGCTTCAACATGCCGCCGCAATGTCCGCATTGCGGCACGCTGAACTCATCCAGCTCCCAATGCCCGAGATCGGCATCGCCGTCCGGCGCCGTTTCCGCCACCGCGTCGACGAATGCGGGATTCTGCTCCGCCAACGCGAGCTGAACGCTTTCGCGTGCGTGGGTCGCACCGCACCCGAGGCAGATCACGCGACCGATGTTGCCGTGCAGCTCGATGACCTCGGCGCTGCCGGCCCTCTGATGCAGTCCGTCGACGTTCTGGGTCACGAGCACCTGCAGCCGCTGCGTCGCCTCCCAAGACGCGAGTGCTGCGTGGGCGGCGTTGGGCTCTGCACGCGCAACGACGGGCCACCCGATCATGCTGCGCGCCCAGTAGCGCTGCCTCGTTGCCTCGGAGCGCAGGAAGTCCTGCAGCATCACGGGCGCGCGGCGCTTCCAGTTGCCGTTTTCATCGCGGTAGCCGGGGATGCCCGAATCGGCGCTCACCCCCGCACCCGTCAGGACGAACAGCCGCCGATACCGTCGTGCGAAGTCATTGAGGTCGATCACGGGGACTATTGTGCCTCGGACGGCCCCGGCGACGTGACAAAGGGGGCGCGGGTGCCGCCCCCCTTCCTTGCAACTCGCTTCGGACCGGCTATGGCATGCCGGTCACGGTTCGGCGATCGAGTATCTTGTACAGGTAGGCCCAGAGGCCCCCCTGCACGAGGTGGGTGAAGATGCTGATCCAATCGCGCGCGTCCGCGAACCACGGGAACCATTTCGTGAACCCGTAGAAGTTCACCAGGTACAGCGCGAGGCCGTAGATCGCGCCGATCGCTATCGCCATTCCCATGTCGAGCCGTGCGATGACAAAGGCGAGGATGACGCCGTACAGTATCGCAAGCGCCATGTGCACGACGACCGCGGTGCCGATGACGCCGAGGTCGAACGTGTCCGGTGACATCATCGCGTTCGGGCCGAGGGCAATGGCGCCGATCATGTGCAACGGCGCCCAGGGCGACTCGCCCTGGAACAGCGGGACCATCAAGACCTCGAGCGCCGCGAACACGAGACCGCCGATCACGCCAGCCCAGATGGCCGCGCTCCAATTGATGGGGCGCAGCCAGAACACCGGCTTGCCGTGGGAAATTTCCATGTTGGCCATAATGACCTCCTTTGACAGAGTCCCGGCCTCCCTGAAATTCACCGTCGCGCCGCGAGCCCGGAACACGATCCCGAGCCCGGAACACGAACCCAATTAATTTGCACAACCCTCGCGCAAGCACCATCGGCGCCAGTCCTATTCGGCCGTAGGGCGAGTCCCACAGGGGGCTGATGCGAGGCCGACCCTCCCGGAGTTCAACGCCTGACTCTAGCGGTATCCCATGACGCGCATCCCCTTCGATCTGATGAATCGAGTCGTTTTCGAGGCCTTCCGCAACGCGGGAATGAATGAGAACGACGCGCGAGTCTGCGCGCGCGTGCACACCGAGTCGAGTTGCGACGGCATCACCTCACACGGCATCAACCGCGTGGCGCGGTTCGTCGACTACGTCCGTCGCGGCTGGATCAATCTCGAGGGCAAACCCAACCCGGTGAAGCGCCTGGGAGCGATCGAAGTCTTCGACGGTCAGTTCGGCCCCGGAATCCTGAACGCCCTGCACTCGATCGACCGGGCGCAGGAGATCGCGACGGAGAATGGCATTGGCATCGTCACGCTGCGCAACACCACGCACTGGATGCGCGGAGGAACCTACGGCTGGCGGGCAGCGGAGCGGGGATTCATCGCCATCGCCTGGACCAACACCGAGTCTTGCATGCCGGCCTGGGGAGGACGCAATACGCGCCTGGGCAACAACCCGTTCGTCATGGCCGTTCCCCGCGCGAAAGGCCATCTCGTGCTTGACATGGCGATGTCGCAGTACTCCTATGGCAAGCTGCAGGTGACGCGCCTCAAGGGCGCACAACTGCCTTACCCCGGCGGTTTCGACAACGACGGTCACCTCACGGTCGAACCGGGGCTTATCGAGCAGTCGATGCGCATTCTGCCCATCGGCTACTGGAAGGGGTCGGGTTTCGCGATCATGCTCGACACGCTGGCAGCGGTTCTCTCTGAAGGCATCGCGACCTACGATATCGACAAGGTGGCACGCGGCAGCTGCGGTGGCTGTTCCCAGGTATTCATTGCGATCGACCCCCGGCAACTCGGCGGACCGGAGTTTGCGGACCGTGTTGCCGACGGCGTTGTCGACTACGTGACATCGTCTGCGCCGGCGGAGGACGCCACCGAAGTGAGATACCCGGGCGAGTCGCAATTGCGCACCCGCACCGAGCAGCAGGCTCGCGGTATCGTCGTCGATGACGGCGTATGGGCGGAAGTACTTGCCTTGGCCGGGCGCACCGATTGACTCCGCCTCATAAGCCCGTACCATTCCGCATCTGTCGCGCCGCGCGGCGCCTTGTCCTCCGAATGCCATGGCGAGACGACACCGCGGCCCGTCGGCATTTCCTCGGACATGGTCGGGCAAGCGCTCAAAATCTTGCGATCGATAACCGAGCCCGTTTGGCAAACTGATCGGAGGCCGAATCTTGCCGGCCATCTCGCGCCGTAGTGCCGCGGCGAGCAGCGCGTTCGACGCTGTGGCGGAGTTCTTCTTCAAATCGCGTTACGCGGAGCGCCGCGAGGACGCCGGCATCTCGGACTTCACGTTCGGCAATCCGCATGAAATGCCTCTCCCGGGCCTAGTCGCGGCGATCCGGGAAGCGGCCCTGCCGCAGAACAAGGATTGGTTCGCCTACAAGACTAGCGAGGAGGCGCCCCGTGCCTACCTGGCCGACGCAGTGGGCAAGGAGATCGGCCTGCCGTTCGAACCGCCCGACCTCGCGCTCACCGCCGGCGCCTTCGCTGCTATCTCCGTAGCCTTTCACCTCGTGCTCGATGCCGGCGACGAGGCAATCTACTCCGAGCCCGCCTGGTTCTGCTACGAGCCGATGCTGCTCGCCGCGGACGCCGTGCCGCGAAAGGTCCCGCTGCGGAAGCCGCGCTTCGACCTCGACCTTGAGGCGATCGATGCGGCCATCGGGCCGCGAACGCGGCTCGTGATCGTCAATACGCCGCACAACCCGACCGGCCGCATCTACGAACACGAGGTTCTGACCGCGCTCGCCGACCGGCTCGAGCGTGCTTCCAGGCGGAACGGCCGCCGTATCTTCCTGCTGTCCGATGAGCCCTATCGCCGCCTGCGCTTCGATGGCCGCGGCTTCGTGAGTCCCGCCGCGGTCTACCCGTGGACGCTTATCTCCTACAGTTTCGGCAAGGTACTGCTCGCGCCGGGACAGCGCCTCGGCTATCTGGCGATCTCGCCGACGATGCCCGCCGCCGACCGGCAAACGCTGCGCGACGCCCTGACCGCTACGCAGATGGCACTGGGTTGGTGCTTTCCCAATGCGGTCATGCAGTACGCCGTGGCGCACCTGGATCGTCTGTCCATCGACGTCCCTGCCCTTTCCCGCCGTCGCGACGCGTTGAGCGAAGTACTGTCGAAGGCGGGTTACGGCGTGCTGCCGCCGGAGGGAACGTTCTATCTTTGGGTCCGATGGGTCGAAGGCGATAGCGAGCGACAGTGGAATGCGCTTGCCGATCGCGGCGTCTTCGTCCTGCCAGGCAGCATCATGGGCAGTCCCGACTATTTCCGTATTTGCCTTACCGCCTCCGACCAAATGGTGGCGCGCGCTTTGCCGGTCTTTGCCGGGAGCGGTTAAGCGCGAAGCCCCCTACGGGCGGCCCGCCCGCCTTTCGTGAGCCGCAACGGCCCTCCTTCGTGTCGAAGGCCGGCTTTGACGACGGGCCGGTCCCGGCCAACTCCGGACGACCAACGTCGCGGCCCAGATTTCCGGAAAGCGGTCATTGCGTCACGCGGCTCAGTGGGGCCCAGGAGCGCAGTGTGCCGCGACCGATTAGGCACCTCCTGCCCGGAATTGGGTGATGTTTGGTGCGGATGGCTCGGGTATTTCTTAACCGAGACCAGATACTGCTCGACCACCTTCAGCGCGGGTCTCGCGCCGGCGGACCGCTGGACGCGGGGGCGCCGGACCCCAGCGGGGCTTTTTCTTTGCGCCGCCGAGCCACCTGTGTACGTTCCCGCACAGACAAACAATGCCGGTTGGCGCCCACTATGTCATTGTCGATTTGCGACATTTTACGGACATGATTTGGGACGAGTGACGATCATGAAACACACGTTGCTGAGGGAAATCAATCAGGATATGGCGTTGCGGGCGGCGCATGGCAATCTCTATGCTCTGGATGTCGTACACGATCCGTCACGAATCCAAGGCGGCAATTGGAAGATGCAGGGATTTCGGCGTTCCGGGCCCGTTTACGATGTGGCGGAGGGCGAGATGTCGATTGCTGAGTTCATGGCCGACACGCAGGAACGCGACGAGATCGTTGACTGACCTTGCGCCACCCATGCCGCGAGACGTGCCATGTCAGCACCGTGGGTTGTCTGCCGGGCGCGATTATAGCCACCGGATACGACTGGGGCTTTTTCTTGGGCTTCCGAATTTGCTGTAGGCAGCAATCAGAGCGAGACCGGAAGGACCGCTGTCGGCCCAACTCCGATCGTGGCGAGCTGCGGTCTATAGCAGCCTGCCACTGTCCACCGTGCGCCCCGCTACAGCGCGAAATGCAGCGGATCCCTGAGGTTCTGCAATTCCCGATAGTAGTAGAGCGGCGTTGGTCGCTTTCCCTTGACCCTCAACCGTTTCAGAAATTCGATTTCCTCCTGAGTCGCATTGCCGCTGAGTGCAGCATCTTCAAGAAATTCGGTGAGCCCTAGGCCGCCCCCGTCGGGTTCGTCGGGTTCCGTTTCCACAAACTCAAATCGCCTCGAATGCCCTGCCACCAATCTTCGGTTGAGCACAACTTGCATAGCGAAGTCCGACAGATCGATATCCCAGGACTCGATCAGCGGATCCAGGAAGGAAACGCAGTTCTCCAATGACACGTGAAAGACGTCGGTGTCGAGAAACTCGAGGATCACGACCCGCATCTGCTTATAGCTTCGACCGCTGAGCTGAGCCACCGAGCGAAGCCACTCTTCACTTTTCAATTCCTCTCTGGCGACGCGCTTGATTACGTCCAAAAGCTTCTGTGTGACGAGGCGTTCGAGTTCGCCAAAAGCCTGCTTCTCGAAGATCGCTCGTATCTCTTGCCGTCTTTCGGGCGCACACTTCCGAAGTACCAACTCCCGAACCTCGTGAAACAAGGGCGCCGGTGGGTCCTCGAAATTTCTCTTCAATTCGTCCCTTCGCTGTAACTCGGCCAGCCTCGCCAGCTTGCCACTCGACAGCTTGAGAACCTTGCCCATCTTCTCGTAGATGTCTGTTCGATCGGGCGCGGGGGGCAATTTCTTCCGTGTCAGCAGTTGCGAGATATAGGACTCGGTGACTTCGGCGCCTGCCGCCAAGTCCTTCTGCTCCAAGCCTAATTGCTCCAGCCGTTGCTTGATGACCAAGCAGACATCCATACAGACGCTCCCGATTAACCGCTGTTGCTTAAGCCAGGTGGATAGTCCAAGATAATGCTTGACATGTCAAGTCACTTCACCTATTCTAGTTAACGACTGAGGGAGTTCTCCGGTATTGTTAACTGGCGATGGTTATTCGCAGTACCCCCTTGGCCATGACAACCAAGGAGATTCTTATGTATGCACGTCGCGTATCCATGAAGTTGAAGCCCAATAGCACGGTCGAATTTACTCAGCGGCTCGAAAAGGACGTCATCCCGATGCTTCGAAAGCAAGGCGGCTTCCGGGATGAGATCACGTTCGTTGCCCCAGGCGGAACCGAAGCATTTGGTCTGAGCCTATGGGACAACAAGCAGAACGCCGACACCTATGACCGCGCGCACTACGCTGAAGTGACCAAGATCCTGGAGAAGGTGGTTGAAGGAACGCCGCGGGTTGAAACCTACGAGGTTGCCAACTCCACTTTCCACAAGATCGCTGCTGCTGCGACGGCCTAAAGCAACTCGAAGCGCAAATTAACGGGGCGAAGCCACTTGCTTCTTCCGTTGGCAGTGGCCCGGCCCTCAACCGGGCCATTTCTTTTCTACTCCCAACACCTTTGTTCCAGAGCGATGCACTGGCCCAGGGGTATCTAGTAATCAGGATTGTTTCGAAAGACAAGCATTGTGCAAAACCTCATCTCCAGTGATCGACGCACCGATACCGGCTTGACGATTTGTTCCCGAGTTGATCCGCGGTTTCTTCGAGCCCATGCGCTCTGAAGCTGCACCTAACTCCGGTGACGGTCGCGATGGAGGCCGAGAATGGTATACATCGTCCCGACCGCGACTGATCGATATCAGGTAGCGTTGCAGCCTCCATTCATGGCGACCCTGGAAGGCGCAAAGCTTCAAAAGACCTGGTGTGCATACTTGGTCGCGGGTTCCAAAGGGCAAACGAAAGGAAGATTGCTGTGAACGATAAGGTCATCAAGACGATCGGACTCATCGGTGCCGGGCACATCGGAGGCCAGATCGCCCGGCTCGCGGTGAAAAACAGCTACAACGTCGTGATCAGCAACTCGCGCGGGCCGGAGAGCTTGTCAGCGCTCGTCGCCGAACTCGGACCGAAAGCGCGCGCGGCGACACCCGTCGACGCGGCGAAGTCCGGAGATATCGTCGTGGTCACGGTGCCGCTGAAGAACTACCGGGCCGTTCCGGTCGAGGCGCTGGCGGGCAAGATCGTGATCGACACGAACAACTACTACCCCGAACGTGACGGCCATATCGCCGAACTCGACAATGAGTCGACCACGACCTCCGAGCTCCTGCAGGCGCACCTGCCGACCTCGAAGGTCGTCAAAGGTTTCAACCATATCTACGCTGCTGCGCTCACGACCGACGGGCAGCCTGCGGGCACCAAGAATCGCCGTGCGCTGGTCATCGCCGGCGACGATCAGGGGGCCAAGACCACGGTCACCCGTCTGCTCGACGAGTTCGGCTTCGACACCGTGGACGCGGGGCCGCTGAAGGAAGGCTGGCGCATCCAGCGCGATACGCCTGGCTACGGTCCGCGGCGCACGGCGGAGGAGTTGCGCAAAGACCTCGCGGCGGCGAAGCGGTACGCGGACCGCTAATAACTTGCCGGCGCAGGGCTGGGTGCAAGCGCCGCGTCAACCGGCGCACGCTTCGTAAGACGTCTGCGCCGAGCCGGCGCCCCGGCAATTATTCTGGTGCTGCGAGGAGGGGTTTGAGATGCAACTGGTCACGGTAGCGATCGACAAGCCTGAAGCGACCAACTTCATCCTCGGTCAGACGCATTTCATCAAGTCCGTCGAGGACCTTCACGAAGCGCTGGTGACATGCGTTCCGGGCATCAAGTTTGGCCTGGCTTTCTGCGAAGCCTCGGGCCAATGCCTGGTGCGCTGGTCGGGCACCGACCCGGCGCTGGTGGAGCTCGCGCAAAAGAACACGAAGAACCTTGCTGCCGGGCATTGCTTCATCATTTTTCTCGGCGATGGTTTCTATCCGGTGAACGTGCTTAACACCATCAAGATGGTTCCGGAGGTGTGCCACGTCTTCTGCGCCACCGCCAATCCGACGGAAGTCATTCTCGCCGAGACGCAGCAGGGGCGCGGAATTTTGGGCGTGGTGGACGGCTTTCCTCCCAAGGGCATCGAGGGCGACGACGACATCGCGTGGCGCAAGAACCTGCTACGCCAGATCGGCTACAAGCTCTGATAGTCATCGGCCACATGCGGTTCAGGCGGTGAAGATGAGCGAGCGCCTGGTCCGTGCGCAAGGCTGCATCGAGCCCGACACCGTGCCGCGCGTTCAACTGTATGGACATCGGTTTCAACGCGGAACACAACCGGAATCCGGTCGAGCTGAGTTTGGCTTTTAGTGTGCGATTTCCGGGCTTATGGTCTACGGAGTCGAAGGTCCGCCTACCCGTCGGCGAACGGCGGCTTTGTGCAGAATCGAGGGACTGCAGCGGGTCGTCTACGATCAACCGCTCCCCCGGCGCTGAGCGGCGGCTCCACGATCTACACCGGAACTTCGTCCTTAAACGGCAGCTATGCGCCATTGAACCGCCGCTCGATCGAGTCAACTGAACTGCGGCTCTCGACCCACTCCAGTCATACGCCTTGGTCGAGAGCGGACGTTTGTGGGCGCGTGACCAGCTGCGCCCCTTGACGCTCCAGGCGGCTGGCTGCTGGCAAATTCCTCCGTGTCGCCGTCTGGGCTGCATGACCAGCCGGCGGCGAGCCGCTTACGGAGTGTTTCGACCAAGTCGCCGCACGTTGAATTACGCCAGCTAAGATCGAAATTGGATCCATGACGCAGCCGCAAAGTTGTTGGAATTTATGTCCCGCCACTCGCGTCAAGAGCCAGCACGTTCAGTCCGCTGTCTAGTTAGACTCGGTGAGAACTTTCCCTACTGCTTTCACGATAGCAAAAGCTTGGTGCTTGTGTAGATCCCGCCATTGGGGTCGGCTAAGAACAATGCGATGCGATTCTGACCGGTCAGCACTGCCGTGACGTGGCCGCCGGGTGTGCTGCGTCCCTCCGCGACGGTTTTCCATTGTCCCCAACTCTCCCCAAAGCCCGAGATTGTGTAGATCCCGCCATTGGGGTCGGCTAAGAACAATGCGATGCGATTCTGACCGGACAGCACTGCCGTGACGTGGCCGCCGGGTGTGCTGCGTCCCTCCGCGACGGTTTTCCATTGTCCCCAACTCTCCCCAAAGCCCGAGATTGTGTAGATCCCGCCATTGGGGTCGGCTAAGAACAATGCGATGCGATTCTGACCGGTCAGCACTGCCGTGACAGGCGCGCCGGGTGTGCTGCGTCCCTCCGCGACGGTTTTCCATTGTCCCCAACTCTCCCCAAAGCCCGAGATTGTGTAGATCCCGCCATTGGGGTCGGCTAAGAACAATGCGATGCGATTCTGACCGGTCAGCACTGCCGTGACGTGGCGCGCCGGGTGTGCTGCGTCCCTCCGCGACGGTTTTCCATTGTCCCCAACTCTCCCCAAAGCCCGAGATTGTGTAGATCCCGCCATTGGGGTCGGCTAAGAACAATGCGATGCGATTCTGACCGGTCAGCACTGCCGTGACATGGCGCGCCGGGTGTGCTGCGTCCCTCCGCGACGGTTTTCCATTGTCCCCAACTCTCCCCAAAGCCCGAGATTGTGTAGATCCCGCCATTGGGGTCGGCTAAGAACAATGCGATGCGATTCTGACCGGTCAGCACTGCCGTGACGTGGCCGCCGGGTGTGCTGCGTCCCTCCGCGACGGTTTTCCATTGTCCCCAACTCTCCCCAAAGCCCGAGATTGTGTAGATCCCGCCATTGGGGTCGGCTAAGAACAATGCGATGCGATTCTGACCGGACAGCACTGCCGTGACAGGCGCGCCGGGTGTGCTGCGTCCCTCCGCGACGGTAGTCCATGGCGACTGCCCTGGCTCGGGTGTAGTGACGAGTACGGAGAATCCGCCCCCCAGCACGGCGCCGCCAACATCAATCGTTGCGCCGTCTGTCGTGATCGATTGTCCTGACGTCAGCGCGGTTTTCGTGATCAGCGCAAGGGGAATGGTTGCATCCTGCGCTTCCACCGATGAATCTGTTATCTGGACTCGGTAGACGATCACGCCTTCGTTAGGAATATTGAAATCAAATTGGTCGGCCTTTAGGCGTGCTTCGACCATGAGGTATGGCACCTTCGTGCCGATCTGGACAGCGGCTATTCTTCCGGTCGGGGGCGGTTGAATGAGGCTGACCGAGTGCAGGATATATTCAGCTACGCCACCGGGATGCAGCGCAACGGTCGAAGGATCCAGCCATCCGACGGCCCGCTTCGTCCAGGCCGAGAGATGAGTGGCTTGATAGCCAGCCTCCTGGTCAAAGGGACCCATGTTCTCGTCGGCCGGATAGTTCCCAGCGTTAACAAACAGGTCACGAAGATCGCACAAGTTACCTTGGTGCAGGAGTTCGCCCACCCAGACACCGAGACCCTCGGCCATGACGAATCGAGACCAACCGAAATTCCCAACTGAAACAGTCGAACCCGCGCCGGGCCCACCGAGCATCACGATCGCTGCGCCGACAAAGCCATCGGATCTCAGTTGGGCGCCCATTGTCGCCTCGAGAGCGTCGGGCGGGACGTCCTGTTCCGGGATGGTTTGTGGAGGCAGCACGACGACATCGAGATCCGCCAGTCCGGAAGATACAGTGTGGAAATAGGCGCGGACGGATCGGTCGGTGCCGGGTATCGGGAGGCCGGTTGTCGGGTCTGTGGCCGGGTCGAAAAACAGTCGTTGCATAATCTGACCGGGCCAGTCTGGCGGTATGACATCCGGCGGCTGGATGTTTGTCCGAGACAACGGAATGAATGCGAGCTTCTTTCGACCTAGCCAAGCCATATGCCCCTCCCATGCGTCGTGTAGGACTCCATGTGGGTATGGCTACGGAATCGCGTGGAGGGTATTGGCTACGGAATCGCGTGGACAGAACCAGCGATCGTCCATCGGGGATTAGCCTCTGTAGTGTGCTCCCCCGGGAAGGCTCAGTACTCGTTCTGGGCGACGCCGAACTTACGCTAGGATCATTTCCAACCGGTGTCAAGTTGCAGTGCACAACTTGCAGCGAACAACTTTGCCGTGCGCACCTTGAACAGTGGTTGAGTAGATGCAGCC
>CAVTFQ010000012.1:0-210918 GCA_963734055.1 uncultured beta proteobacterium | reverse complement strand
CAGCTCGATGTCATTCGCGTCGCCGATGCGAAGCACGTTCCACTCGTAGCCCTGAAACCGCGCCGCGACATCCTCGGTGAAAGCGAGCTTCGTGCTGCCCTCGATCGTGATGTGATTGTTGTCGTAGATCCAGCACAGATTGTCGAGGCCGAGATGGCCGGCGAGCGACGCGGCCTCGGAACCCACGCCTTCCATCAGGCAGCCGTCGCCACACACTGCGTAGATCGAGTAATCGAAGATTTCGAAGCCTGGCTTGTTGTAGCGGCTCGCGAGCCAGCGCTCGCCGATTGCCATCCCGACGCTGGTGGCGATGCCCTGTCCGAGTGGCCCGGTGGTCGTCTCGACGCCGGAAACCCAGTGATACTCCGGATGTCCGGGTGCCTTGCTCCCCAACTGGCGGAAGCGTTTGATGTCGTCGAGCGTCACGGCGGGCTCGCCGAGCCGCTCGTAGTCGGCGTTCACGGCCCGCGTGCCGGTCAGATGGAGCACCGACCACAGCAGCATCGACGCATGGCCGTTCGAGAGCACGAAGCGGTCGCGGTTGGGCCAGATAGGATCCTGCGGATCGAATCGCATGACACGGTTCCAGAGTGTGTACACGAGCGGCGCGAGCGCCATCGGCGTACCGGGATGGCCGGAGTTCGCCGCCTGCACCGCATCGATCGAGAGCGTGCGGACCGTGTTGATGGCGAGCGTATCGAGGTCCTGTGCCATGATCGTCTCCATCAGTGCTGCTGCATGTCGGTGCCGGCTGCCGCTCTGTCGGCGACGATCACCGCCCGCTCGGACTCCACGCCGCCCGCCGGGATGGCGTCATCGCCGGCGCAAAGGCGCGCGAGCATCGCAGTCTTCTCCGCGCCGGTCACGAGCCAGAGGACGCGCCGCGCTCGATTCAACACGGGATACGTGAGCGTCATGCGCCTGTGGCCGGCGTAGCGGCCGGTCAGCGCGACGTCGTGGTCGACGACGTCGAGGACCGGATCGTTCGGCACGAGCGAGGCCGTGTGGCCGTCGGGACCGAGGCCGAGATGGACGAGATCGAGGACCGCAGGTGAATCGGCGACCGTCGCGAGCTGCCGCGCGTAGCGGGCGGCTGCGGCGGCGAGATTCGCATCGTCGACCGGCATCGCATGGACGTGCATGGGGGATGCCGCAACGTTCGCAAGCAAGCTTTCCGCGATGTGGGTCAGGTTGCGATCGGCGTCTCCGGCCGGCGCCACGCGCTCGTCGACCTGGAACAGATGGACGCCGCTCCACGGCAATTGCAGCGTCGCGAGGATGCGCAACATCTGCCAAGGCGTGCGGCCGCCGCTCACCGCCAGCGTGAACCGGCCGCGTGCTGCGACCGCCGAGCGCGCTTCGACCGCAATCAGCAGGGCGGCACGCCGGGCGGCCGCATCGGCGTCGGCGACCACTTCGATCTTCACGGTTGAATCCGGGGCCGCGTTTTTTCAGGCCGGCTCTGCCACCGGGTTCTGCCAGCCGCGCGGCGGCACGACGCTGTTCTCCGCCTCCTCCGGGCCCCACGTGCCGGGCGCGTATTCGAAGACCGGCGTTCCCTGCTTCAGCACCGGGTCGACGATGCGCCACGCTTCTTCGACGTAGTCCTCGCGCGCGAAGAGCGTCGCGTCGCCGGCCATCGCGTCGCCCAGTACCCGTTCGTAGGCATCCATCTCCTCCGGTCCTGGACGGCGCTCGGCGAGCAGCTCCGTCTGCTGCCCGACCATCCGATCCTCGAGGTCCATCACGGTAACGCCGATCGCGATCGCCATCTCCGGACTGATTCGGAAGCGGATGTCGTTCGGAACGCCGGTGCAGGCGGGAAAGATCTTCGGCGCACGGCGCAGCCGGACGACAACCTCGGTGCATGTCACCGGCAACGACTTCCCGGCGCGGATGTAGAACGGCACGCCGGCCCAGCGCCAGGAATCGATCTCGAGTTTGAGCGCGGCGAACGTTTCGACCTTCGAGTCCGGCGCCACACCCGGCTCGCTCCGATAGCCGCGAAACTGGCCGCGAACGAGATCCCGCGCCTCGATCGGCGGAATCGACTTCAGCACCTTGACCTTTTCATCGCGCATCGATTCGCTGTCGATCCGGGCCGGGGGCTCCATCGCGAGGTTGGCGAGCACCTGGAACAGATGGTTCTGGACGACGTCGCGGACGGTGCCCACCTGATCGTAGAACGCGCCGCGGCCTTGCACGCCGAAATTCTCGGCCATCGTGATCTGCACGCTCTTCACGAACTTGCGATTCCAGAAGGATTCGAGGAACGCGTTCGCGAAGCGGAAGAACACCATGTTGTGCACGGGCCGTTTGCCGAGATAGTGGTCGATGCGGAAGATGTGTGATTCGTCAAAGGTTCCAAGCAGGATGCGGTTCAGCGCTTGCGCCGAGGCGAGATCGCGCCCGAACGGCTTTTCGACGATGACGCGCGCGCCGGGGGTGCAACCCGACTGCGCGAGCTGTTCGACGACCTTGCCGAACAGGACCGGCGGAATCGCAAGATAGTGCGCCGGATGCTGCGCGCCATCGAGCTCCTTGCGCAATGCCTGGAACGTCGCCCGGTCCGCGTAATCGCCGTCGACGTAACGCAAGAGGCCCGTAAGTTTCTCGAATGCCACGGAATCCAGACCGCCGTGCTGTTCAAGACTGTCCCTTGCCCGTGCCTTCAGGTCATCGAGGGTCCAGCCTGCCTTGGCCACGCCGATCACAGGGACCTTCAGGTGGTCGCGCTTCACCATCGCCTGCAGCGCCGGAAAGATCTTCTTGTGCGCGAGATCACCGGTCGCACCGAAGAAGACCAGCGCATCGGATTGGAGTTCGCTCATCGCATGGCCGCTAGCGGTACCTTCACTTCTTCTCGAGGTGGCCGCCGAATTCGTAGCGCATCGCGGAAAGGAGCCGGTTCTGAAACTCGGCTTCGCCGCGCGAGCTGAAGCGCTCGTACAGCGCGGTCGTCAGCACGGGCGCCGGCACGGCTTCGTCGATCGCGGCCTTGATCGTCCAGCGGCCCTCGCCCGAATCGGACACGCGGCCCGTGAATTTCGCGAGTGCCGGGTCGGCAACGAGCGCCGTCGCCGTCAGGTCGAGCAGCCACGACGCGATGACGCTTCCGCGTCGCCACACTTCCGCGATATCGGGAAGATCCAGGTCGTAGGCGTAGTGGTCGGGGTCGCGGAGCGGCGTTGTCTCGGCGTCGACGTCGTGCTGCATCTTGCCGACGTTGGCGGCACGCAGGATCGAAAGTCCTTCCGCATAAGCTGCCATGAGCCCGTACTCGATGCCGTTGTGGACCATCTTCACGAAGTGACCGGCGCCGTTCGGGCCGCAGTGGAGGTAGCCCAGTTCAGCAGTCCCGTGCGTCCCTTCGCGTCCCGGCGTGCGATCGATCGTGCCCATGCCCGGTGCCAGCGTCGCGAAGATCGGATCCAGGTGCTTCACCGCCGCGGCTTCGCCGCCGATCATCATGCAGTAACCGCGCTGGAGTCCCCAGACGCCGCCGCTGGTGCCGACGTCGACGTAGTGGATGCCCTTCGGCGCCAGCTCTTTCGCGCGCCGGATGTCGTCGACATAGTAGGAATTGCCGCCGTCGATCAGGATGTCGCCCGACTCCAGGTGCGGCAACAGCTCGGCGATGGTCGCGTCGACGACGGCCGCCGGGACCATCAGCCAGGCCGCGCGCGGCTTCGCAAGCCTCTGTGCGAAATCCGCGATCGAGCCTGCGCCGACCGCCTTCTCCTTCGCCAGCGCCTCGACAGCTTTCGGCGACGAGTCGAACACGACACATTCATGGTTGCCGCGGATGAGGCGGCGCACCATGTTCGCGCCCATCCGGCCGAGTCCGATCATTCCGAGTTGCATGGGGGTTCCTTCTTCAACGTGGGGAGCCGGATGCCGCAACGTATGGCGTGTCGTTTGGAAGCGTGATGCGCTCGGCGCGACGTTACCGCAGCGAGCGGTAGCGGCGAATGAGCGCGTTGGTCGAGCTGTCGTGGGTCAGATCGGGTTCGCTTTCCGCGTCGAGCTCCCGGATGATGCGCTCGGCGAGAACCTTGCCAAGCTCGACACCCCATTGGTCGAAGGAGTCGATGTGCCAGATCGCGCCCTGGGTGAAGACGCTGTGCTCGTAGAGTGCGACCAGCGTCCCCAGCGCGGCAGGCGTCAGCCGGTCGAGCAGGATCGTGCTCGACGGCCTGTTGCCCTCGAAGACGCGATGCGGGGCGAGCCAATCCGGCGTTCCTTCGGCCCTGACCTCTTCGGGCGTCTTGCCGAATGCGAGCGCTTCCGCCTGCGCGAAGACGTTGGCGACCAGCATGTCGTGGTGCGGTCCGAGCGGATTCAGCGCCTGCGCGAACGCGATGAAGTCGCAGGGAATGAGCCGCGTCCCCTGATGGATCAGCTGATAGAACGAGTGCTGGCCGTTGGTCCCCGGCTCGCCCCAGTAGATCGGGCCGGTGTCGCAGCGAACGGGCGTGCCATCGAGCGTTACGTGCTTGCCGTTGCTTTCCATCGTCAGCTGCTGCAGATACGCGGGGAACCGCTTGAGGTACTGCGCGTAGGGCAGCACCGCGACCGTCTGCGCGTCGAAGAAGTTGTTGTTCCAGAGCGCGAGGAGACCCATGAGCACGGGCAGATTGCGCTCGAACGGCGCCGTGCGGAAGTGCTCGTCCATCGCGCGGAAGCCGGCGAGCATCGCACGGAAGCTATCGGGACCGATCGCCAGCATCGTGGAGAGGCCGATTGCCGAATCCATCGAATAGCGGCCACCGACCCAATCCCAGAACCCGAACATGTTCGCGGTATCGATGCCGAACTCGGACACTTTCGCAGCGTTGGTCGAGACAGCGACGAAATGGCGCGCTACCGCGGTTGCGTCGCCGCCCATGCCGGCCAGCAACCAGTTGCGCGCGCTGCGTGCGTTGGTCATCGTCTCGAGCGTCGTGAACGTCTTCGACGAAACGATGAACAGCGTTTCGGCCGGTTCGAGATCACGCGTCGCCTCGACCAGGTCGGTGCCATCGACGTTGGAGACGAACCGGAACGTGAGCGCGCGGTCGCTGTAGTGCCTGAGCGCTTCGTAGGCCATCACCGGCCCCAGGTCGGAGCCGCCGATGCCGATGTTGATCACGTTGCGAATGCGCTTGCCGGTGTGGCCCATCCAGGCGCCCGCGCGAAGGCGGTTCGCGAAGTCGGTCATCCGCTCGATGACCGCGTGGACCTCGGGCACGACGTTCGTTCCATCGACGATGATTGAGGCGCCGATGGGCGCGCGGAGCGCGACGTGCAGAACCGCACGGTTCTCGGTGACGTTGATCTTCTCGCCCCGGAACATCGCGTCGATCCGCGCATGAAGGCCGCATTCCTCGGCCAGTTGGACCAAGAGCGCGAGAGTCTCGTCGGTGACGCGGTGCTTCGAATAGTCGAGATAGACGCCTGCCGCTTCGGCGGTCATCCGCCTGCCGCGTTCCGGATCGCCCGCGAAGAGCGCGCGCAGATGAAGGTCCCGCACTTTCGACGAGTGGGCGCAAAGCGCCCTCCACGCCGGACGCGCGGTAAGAGGTAGCTGCGCCGGCGTCGTCATCGTCGTCGGTTGTTCAACCCGCCGGACATCAGCGGGCGCCCCGCTTGCGAGCCTTCACTCCGGCGCGCTTCTTCTGCGCGGGCCGCGTCGTCGTGCCGGACCGCCTCGTCCGCCTGATAATCGCCTTCGCCGATACCGGCGGGCTGCGCCTCTCGCTATGCGCCCACAGTCGGAAGCCGCCGAGGAACGCGTTCGCGTTGTCACCCGCCCGACAGCCCGGCGGCAGCGTCTTCAGCTTCTTGACGTTGCCCCCGCCCAGCACCACGTCGTCGGGCTCGAGCGCGATCCTGAGCCGAGCCACGACGTCGGCCACGTATTTGCGCCACTTCTTCTTGCCGTGGCGCTCGAGACCGCGAAGTCCCACGTAGTCTTCGTACGTGCCCTTCCTGTAGGGCAGATGGCCAAGCTCCAGCGGTTCGATGATGCCGTCGACCACGAGCGTTGTGCCAAGCCCCGTCCCGAGGCCGAGAAACAGGAGTTTCCCGCCTTTGTAGCTTCCGAGTGCCTGCATCGCCGCATCGTTGATGATCTTGACCGGACGCCCGAAAGCCCGCGGATAGTCGAAGCCCACCCATCCTGGCGCGAGATTGTGGGGCTCGGCGACCGGCCGGTTGTGCACGACCACGCCGGGGTAGCCGATCGCCAGGACGTCGTATTTCCAGTCGCCGGCCCGTTTTCGGACCCCGGCCGCCATCCTGGCTGCGGTCAGCGATGATCCGGAAGCGAATTTCCGCGGCTTGGTTTGCCCGGTGGCGAGGATCTTCACGTGCGTCCCGCCGACGTCGACCGCCAGTACGTTCATTCGTTGCCGCCCGTTTTTACAGTTGGCTGCGGGACCGTGACGCGCGCTCAGTCCGCTTTCGCAAGCTCGGCGCTCTTCGACGCGATCACGCCCATCAATTCGTTCCACGACTTGACGAACGATGCTGCGCCCTCGTCCTGCAGTCGGGCGGCCAATGCATCGACGTCGACTCCCGAACGGCCGAACTCGGCGATGATTGCCCCGCTGCCGCCGCCGTCGGCCGCCATCGTGGCAGTGACTTCACCGTGGTCGGCGAACGCCTTGAGCGTCGCCTCCGGCATCGTGTTCACGGTAAGCGGCGCGGCGAGCGCGTTCACGTACAGGATGTCGGAGGCCTCTGGATCCTTGGTGCCGGTGCTCGCCAAAAGCAGCCGCTGCACCCGTGCGCCGGCGTTCATTGCGCGTTGGTAGCGCGGCGTGGAGATGAAATCGCTATATGCCCCGTAGGCACGTTGACCGATGGCGATCCCGAGCCGGTTCCGAAGCGCCGCGGAGACCTTTCCGGCCACCGCGACATCCCAGCGGCTTACGAACAGCGATGCGACCGATCCGATATGGGGGTTGAGTCCCGCGGCGATGCGCCGCTCGATGCCGCGGAGATAAGCGTCGGCCGCCGCAAGGTAATGCTCGCGCGAAAAAAGGAGCGTCACATTGACCGGCACGCCCGCGAACGTCGCCTCTTCAATGGCCGGCAAGCCCTCCCGCGTGCCGGGAATCTTGATCAGCACATTGGGGCGGGCCGCCCGCGCGTGCAATTCCTTGGCTTGGCCGAGCGTGGTCTTCGTGTCGTAAGCGAGCAGCGGCGAGACTTCGAGCGAGACCCATCCATCGACGCCTGCCGTGCGCTCGAACGTCGGCCGGAAGAGGTCGGCCGCGCGGGTCAGGTCGTCCAGGGCAAGCTCGACAAAGAGGCTCTCGCCGGACTTCCCCTGCGAGAGCTTGCTGCGTATCGCGGCGTCGTATGCGCTGCTGTTCTTGATCGCGTGGTCGAAGATCGTCGGGTTCGACGTGAGTCCCGTGACCGAGAGTTCCTCGACGTAGCGCGCGAGCGTGCCGCTCGTCAGCAGGTCACGCGTGATGTTGTCGAGCCAGAGGCTCTGACCCAGATCGTGCAGCTTCTGCGTGGCTTTCATCGTGTCGACTTTCATCGCCTACGGAGCGCGGCCCCGCACCTCGTCCCACAATCGAATCACCGGTTCGGACAGGTCGTGCTCATAGCCGAGCACGCTCAGGCTTGCCGTGCGCAACAGCAGATGCCGGCCCGCCGCCGCTCCGAGTCCGAGCCAGCGTGCGGCAAGCACCCGCAGGAAGTGCGCGCTCGAAAAGAGCAATGCGTCGGCACCGAGAGCTCGCACCCGTGCCACCACCCGATCGGCGCGCGCGCCGACCTCCTCCGGCACTTCACCTCCGGGGCACCCATCGCGAAAGAGCTGCCACCCGGGATGCATCGAGAGGATGTCGGCACGGACGCGTCCCTCGTATTCGCCATAGCTCCATTCCACGAGATCGGGATCGACTTCGGCGACGGCACCGAAGCCGGCAAGCTCGCAGGTACGAACCGCGCGCTGCAGGGGACTCGTCCACACCTTGTCGAACGTGAGACCGCGCAATCGGTCCATGAGTTCGCGCGCGTGACTTTCGCCACGTTCGGTCAACGGCACGTCCGTGAGCCCCGTGTGCCGACCCGCCCGGCTCCAGGCCGTCTCTCCGTGCCGCGCCAGGTAAAGCATCGGAAGCGCTTCCGCCATGCCGTCGCCGCCGAAGCGATGAAGGAGCGAATTATCCACCGCCGATGCTGCAATGCAAAGGCAATATTCGACCCGTGATGATCGGCTGCGCTCTCGTTGCAGCGGGCTGCGGCTGCCGGTACAGTGGTGCGAGTCTCAAGGGTACGATGCCACCCCGGACCGCATGGCCAAACACGCCTCGACCGCAGAGGAGCAACGGCTCGACGACACGCGCGCAGGCAAGGCGGCGTGGCGCCGCTGGGGCCCGTACGTCAGCGAGCGGCAGTGGGGCACGGCGCGGGAGGACTACAGCGCCGACGGCACTGCATGGGAATACTTTTCGCACGATCAGGCGCGTTCGCGCGTCTACCGCTGGGGAGAGGATGGCATCGCTGGCATCTGTGACGACCGGCAGACGCTGTGCTTCGCGCTCGCGCTGTGGAATGGCGCCGATCCGATTCTCAAGGAGCGGCTGTTCGGATTGACGGGCCACGAAGGCAATCATGGCGAGGACGTCAAGGAGTGCTACTTCTACCTCGACAACGTCCCCAGCCATGCGTATATGAAGTGCCTCTACAAGTATCCGCAGCGGGCCTTTCCTTACGCAGATCTGGTCGCCGAGAACAAGCGGCGCGGACGGCGCGACCCGGAATACGAGCTCATCGATACTGGAATCTTCGCCGACGACCGCTACTTCGACGTATTCGTCGAATACGCGAAGGCCACGCCGGACGACACGCTGGTCCTCGTCCGCGCCGTCAACCGGGGCCCCGAGGTGGCGACGCTGCACCTGCTGCCGACCTTGTGGTTCAAGAACGACTGGTCGTGGGTCCCCGGCAGGGAGCGGCCCGAGATTGCGATTGCCAGGTCCGACCCGTCGGGGCTCGTACTGCGGACGTCGCACCGCGAGCTCGAGCCTTACTGGCTCTATTGCGATGCGCCGGACGACGTGCTCTTCACCGAGAACGAATCGAACTTCGCGCGTCTGTTTGGCGTGCCCAACGCTTCGCCATTCGTGAAGGACGCTTTCCACGCTTTCGTCGTCGATGCGAGGCGCGATGCCGTTAACGCCGCGCACGCCGGGTCCAAGGCAGCGCCGCTGTACGCTCGCTCGCTCGGCCCCGGGGAAACGGCCGTGATTCGTCTTCGTCTCGCCAATGCCGGCAATCTCGACGCACCGCTCGGTGAGGCGTTCGATGCGACCTTCACGCTCCGCAGGAAGGAAGCCGACGAGTTCTACCGACGGGTGACGCCGTTCGCGCTGCCGGACGACATGCGCAACGTCCAGCGGCAGGCGTTCGCCGGCATGCTTTGGAGCAAACAGTACTACCGGTTCATGGTGGACCGCTGGCTCCAGGGCGATCGCGCGGGCCCGCCACCGCCCGAAGAGCGCAAGCGCGGGCGCAACCATGAATGGTGGCACCTCGCCGCCGGTGACGTGCTGTCGATGCCGGACAAATGGGAATACCCGTGGTTCGCCGCGTGGGACATGGCATTCCACTGCGTCACGTTCGCGATGATCGATCCGGAGTTCGCCAAGAGCCAGCTGCTGCTGCTCACGCGCGAGTGGTACATGCATCCGAACGGGCAGCTCCCCGCTTACGAGTGGGCCTTTGGCGACGTCAACCCGCCGGTGCACGCGTGGGCGGCGATCCGCGTCTACCAGATCGAGGAAAAGATGTACGGTCGCACGGATCGCGCATTCCTCGAGCGGATCTTCCAGAAGCTGCTCATCAACTTCACGTGGTGGGTGAACCGCAAGGACGCCACGGGCAAAAACATCTTCGAGGGCGGATTTCTGGGTCTCGACAATATCGGCGCGTTCGACCGCAGCTCTGGCTTGCCGTCGGGCGGGCAGCTGGACCAGGCCGATGGCACGAGCTGGATGGCGATGTATTGCCTCAACATGCTCGCCATTGCGCTCGAGCTCGCGAGGGGCGACGCTGTCTACGAGGACGTGGCCACCAAGTTCTTCGAGCATTTCGTCTACATCGGCGCAGCCGTCAATCGGATGGGCGACCGGGAGGGCGGTCTCTGGCACGAAGAGGAGGGCTACTATTTCGACGCTCTCAAGCTTCCGGATGGCCGCTGCTTCCCGATCAGGGCCTACACCATCGCTGGCGCGATTCCCGTCTTTGCCATCGCAATCGGCAATCGCGACAGCCTGCGGGTCTATCGCGATTTTGCCAAGCGGTTCCGCTGGTTTGCCAAGTATCGGCCGGAATTGCTCCACGGGCTCGCCGACATCACGCATCGTGGTGTCCAGCAGCGCATCCGGCTCGCGATCGTCGATTCGCACAAGCTCCGACGCATCCTCGGGCACATCCTGGACGAGTCGGGAATGCTGAGCCCGCATGGCGTGCGTTCGGTGTCGAAGCGGCACGCGGCAAATCCCTTCGTCCTCGAGTTCGACCACCAGCGCTTCATCCTCGACTACGAGCCGGGGGAATCCACGAGCGCGCTCTTCGGCGGCAACTCGAACTGGCGCGGACCCGTTTGGTTTCCGCTCAATTTCCTGCTGATCGAGGCGCTGCAGAAGCACCACTACTTTCTCGGCGACGATTTCAAGGTTGAATGGCCGTCAGGATCGGGTCACGAAGTGAGCCTTTGGGACGTGACGACCGATTTGTCCCACCGCCTGATCCGCCTCTTTCTGAGGGACGATGCCGGACGGCGGCCGGTGAACGGGGGCCGGGAGAAGTTCGACAGGGATCCGCATTGGCGCGACCTTGTCCTGTTCCACGAATATTTCCATGGCGACACTGGCGCGGGTCTCGGCGCCTCCCACCAGACGGGCTGGACCGGCGTCGTCGCAAAGCTGATCCAGCAGTACGCCGAGTATGCGCTGCAGAAGAAGCCGCCGAATCTCATCGAGGAGGACGAAGTCGTCGGGGGGGCGCGTTCACCTTGATCATCGCGCTGCCGCTTGACGGCGAGCTCATCGGCTCGCCTGCACGCACCGCGCCGCACACGGAACTGACGGCGCCGCCGTGATGCGGCTGTTCCAGGGCTTGCGCGGAGAAGGGCGCGGGAGCGCGGCACGCGATGCGCTGGCCGGCATCACGCTCGCCTCGATGAACATTCCGCAGGTACTGGGCTACACGCGCATCGCCGGCACGCCGGTCGTGACCGGGCTCTACACGGTGTTCCTGCCACTCGTCGCGTTCGCGGTGTTCGGCTCGTCGCGCCATCTGGTCGTGGCCGCCGACTCGGCAACCGCCACGATCTTCGCGAGTGGGCTTTCGCACCTCGCGCTTCCAGAGGGCGAGAGATACATGGCGCTGGTCGGCATGGTCGCGCTTTTGACCGCCGCATTCCTGCTCGTCGCGCGGATCTTCAGGCTTGGATTCCTCTCCGATTTCCTGTCCCGGACCGTGCTCGTGGGTTTCCTCGCCGGCGTCGGAGTCCAGGTTGGCACCGCCATGCTCCCCGATATGCTCGGGATCCACGTGGCGAGTCATCGCACCGTCGTGCAGATATCGGAGGTATTGGCCCACTGGGCGACGGCGCACGTCCCGACGGTCGCGCTTTCGGTGCTGGTCGCCGGCGGCATCCTGATCTGCAGACGCGTGCTGCCGCGCGTACCGGCGCCGCTTTTCGCCGTCGTTGGGGCGATCGCTGCGAGCAGCTACTGGAACTTTGCCGGCCGCGGCATCGCCCTGATCGGCCCCGTGTCGGGCGGTTTGCCGACACTGACGCTGCCCGTCGTCACGTGGGCGGAATTCCTCGCGATAATCCCGATCGCCGGCTCGTGCTTTGTCATCATCATCGCGCAAAGCGCGGCGACCGCACGGAGCTTCGCCCTTCCCGGTCACGAGCGCGTTGACGACGACGCCGACATCCTCGGCTTGGCCGCAGCGAACGCATCCGCAGCGCTCTCCGGCGCGTTCGTCGTCAACGGCAGTCCGACGCAGACCGCCATGGCCGAGCGCGCCGGCGCAAGAAGCCAGCGAGCCCAGCTCGTTTTCGCTGGCGTCGTGATGATCGTATTGCTGTTCCTCACGGCGCCGCTCCAGTATCTCCCGCGTTGCGTGCTCGCGAGCGTCGTGTTCACGATCGCCGTGGGGCTCGTCGATCTCCGCGGATTGCGCGCCATCCGCGCGGAAAGCCCCGGCGAGTTCGGGCTTGCCGTCGTCACTGCTGCCGTCGTGGCGGTCGCGGGCGTCGAGCAGGGCATCCTGCTCGCGGTGGCACTGTCGCTGCTGCGGCACGTGCGCCACAGTTATCGGCCGCATACATCGATCCGCGTGTCGAGCGGTTCCGGACGCTGGGAATGGGCGCCTGCCGTGCCCGGGACCCAGTCCGGGCCGGGCCTCATCGTCTACCATTTCGGCGCGGATCTCTTCTATGCGAACGACAACCGTTTCGCCGACGAGGTCCGGGCGCTCGTAAACCGCGCGCCCACACCGGTGCGCCGGTTCGTCGTCGACGCCGGCGCAATCACCGATCTCGACTATTCTGCCGCACGTACGCTTGCCGATCTGCACGCCGACCTCACGCGAGGCGGCGTGACGCTCTGGTTCGGCCGCGCAACCCCATCGCTCCGCGCCGACATGGATCGGCACGGTCTCACGGAGAAGATCGGCGCCGAGCACATCGTTGCGACGCTGCACGAGGCGCTGCCGTCGGCGGGCGCCCGTTGATGGCGCGCTTGGGTGGCATTCGCCGGCTGGGCGTGCACCGGAATCCGGTGGGCGACAGGCGCCAACCGTCCGCTGGCGAAGGCGGTGCAAAAGCGGCTAAACTCGCCGGCGGAGATGACGGAATGACTTCGTCGCGGACGTTCCGATTGCCCTGGCTCCGCGCGGCCGGCGTCGCAACGCTCGCGACCGCGCTTGCGGGCGTCGCGGTGAACGTCGGCGCACAACCGGCGAGCCCGCGAGTCGTCGAGCGCGGCGAATACCTGGCCCGCGCCGGCGACTGCATTTCCTGTCATACGGCGAAAGGTGGCGCCGCGTACGCCGGCGGACTCGTGATGGAAACGCCGTTCGGCAGGCTCGTCGCCCCGAACATCACGCCGGACGTCGGCACCGGCATCGGCAGCTGGTCGGCCGACGAACTCTACCGCGCGATGCACGACGGCATCAACAAGCGCGGCGAGGACATGTATCCGGTGATGCCGTACACGTTCTTCACCAAGGTCACGCGCGAGGATTGCGACGCGATCTATGCGTACCTGCGCACGGTAAAGCCGATTCGCAACGCCGTCGACGTCAACGAGCTCCGCTGGCCGTTCGACATCCGCTCTACGATGGCGACCTGGCGCGCGCTCTATTTCACCGCCGGAACGTTCAAGACGAATCCGCTGCAGACGGCCGGATGGAACCGCGGTGCGTATCTGATCGAGGGGCTCGGTCACTGCAGCGCCTGCCATTCGCCGCGCAACGCGTTAGGCGCGATCGAGAAGGGCAAGGCATTCACCGGCGCGACGATCGACGGCTGGTTCGCGCTCAACCTGACCGAAAATCTCAATACGGGCTTGGGCGAATGGGAGCCTTCTCAGATCGTCGCCTATCTCAAGACAGGCGCCGCCAAGGGCCAGTCGACGGCGCTCGGGCCGATGGCCGAGGTCGTGCACAACAGCCTCTCCCGTCTCACCGACGCCGACCTTCAGGCGATGGCAACGTACTTGAAATCGCTGCCACCCGATTCGGGACTGCGGACCCCCTACGGCGAGCCCGACCCCGCGAGAAAGCGCGGGGTTGCGCTGTACGCGGACCATTGCAGCAGCTGCCATCAGGCCGGAGGCGGCGGCATTCCCGGCGTTTTTCCGCCGCTCGCAAGCAACGATGCCGTCATCGCTCCCGAGCCCGCGAACATCCTGAAGGTCGTGCTCCAGGGTATCCCGGCGCGCGAAAATTACATTGCGATGCCGTCTTTCGGGGGCCGGCTCACCGACCGGCAGATTGCCGACATCGCGAATTATGTGCGCACGAGCTGGGGCAATATCGCGGCGCCTGATGCCACGCCGGCGATGGTGGCAAAGCTGCGTGAAACCCCGCGGTAGCACGCTACTCTTGTCCGCTCCGGTGTCCCAACTGTGGCGGCGCGATGCGCATCATCGCCTTCATCACCGACGACCCGACCCGTGCGGCGGTGGCCGAGCGGACCTCAAACCCCGCCGACCAGCGCTCGACGCGCCTTCGAGAGCGCAGCAAGCGCGGTGGCCGTGGCGTGGAGGCGCCGCGGGTCCGCAAAGAGCGGGCCCGACACCGTTGCTTCCCAGGGACGTTCGCAGTCGCGGGCGGTGATGCGGAGCGCGGGCGCGCTTTTCCAAGAACCGTCGTCGGCCTGATCCGCCAGCAGCGTTCGTGCGAGCTGTTCGAGCCGCGGAGCGGAGTCTGCTGGCGCTGTGGAGAGGAGCAGCGCGGCCTGCAGGCTGTCGGTGGGGATCCACCGCGTAAGCGCGGGGGGCGTGGGCTCGGGTGTCCCCAGGGCGGCGAGGAAGGCGAGGCTCACCTCGGTCGCTGGAAGGGGCGTGGACCACCAGAACGAATTCCAGAGTCCGTCCGGCCGACGGGCGCGGTGTAGCCACGCGAGGCCGCGGGCGAGGCTGCCCTGGGGCAAGCCACCGGGATGGGCGCGCAGTGCGAGCAGCGCCACTGGCGTGATTTCGGAGTGGGAAAGGCCCCAGGAACCGGTGAGTGAATCAGGTAAGAAGGTGGCGAAGCCGCCGTCCGGCTGCTGGTGGCGGGCGAGGAAGGCGCACGCACCCGGCGGGGCCGACTGACCTGCGGCGGCGAGGAACAGCAGGGCCTGCGCAGTGGAATCCGCGTCGGGTTCCACGGTCAGGTTGTAGCCCCAGCCGCTGTCGGGAGCCTGGCGGGAGAGGAGCCAGCGGGCGGCGCGGCCGAGCGGTTCGACGAGCGCCGCGCGGTGGGGCGGGCCAAGGCTCGATAGCCGGAGACCGACGTGGGCAGTGGTCCAGTCCGGCGAGGAGCCGGGAGGCAGAGACCAGTCGGTCCAGGCGCCCTGCGCGTCCTGCGCCGCAAGCACGAAACAAAGGCCGCGGGAGAGCGCGACGTCGATCTCCGCTCCAGATGTCATCGGGGAGCGGAGAGGTCGGGTTTCATGTAGACGGTGTACGCCAGGCCCGCGGATTTAGCATCGACACCGATGAAGGAATGGAGGCGCGGCGGACCCGGGCGTGGTGCCGACGCAGCAAGGGTGCGGGCGAGGGTGCGGTACGGCGTAGGGTCGAGGCGAGCGGAGGCGAAGAAGCGCTCCAGTTCCGCTTGCGCATCAGCGTCGTCGACGTAGAGGCAGTGGGCGCAGAATTCGAGGTCCGCGGGCAGGCCGGGTTCCGAGCCGAAGCCGAAGGATAGGACGGCGCTCGGGGTTGGGTGAACGGCGCCCGCACCAAGGAGCGCGGCGCCGAAGGCGCGAATCTTCTCGGCATTGGCTTGCCCGCAGGCGGCGTTCGCAAGGGCCGCATAGTCGGAGAGGCGGAGGCCGAACGCGCGCAGGTAGATCGCGCCGCGGACCTCCCCGCCGGGGGCGAGGGTCAGCGCGAAGCCGAGCGGCGCGAGGGCCGGCGGAAATTGCGCCGCGACCTCGTCCCAGGCTTCGGCGCGGTCGAAATGCGCGGCGAAGCGGCGGAGGCGGATGTTTTGCGCTGCCCTGCTGTCCCAGCTGCCGTTCACGTAAACGCGCAGGCGCGGGGCCGCGCCGGGCGCGAAGGCGGCGCCGATCCAGAAGGCGCCGGCCGGATCGGCACGGAGGGCGGGCGCGTCGTCCGGCGCGAGATCGAAGAGGAAGGGCGAGAGCGCGGCGAGCTCGGCTTCGGCGCCAATGAGTTCGGCCACCTCGTGCATCGTGGCGCGGGCGGCGCGCATCCGCGCTCCCCCCTCGGCATCGAACGAGCCCGGATCGGCGACGATGCGGAGCGCGGGAGGGCGTGACCCAACAGTGGTGGAGAACTGGACCGGCAGGCCGTCCTCGTTCAGCCGCGACGGCGCCGCCGGGCGCCCGCCGAGGGGAAAGGCGAGCGCGCGGGTGCAAATCGCGCCGTGAACGGCGCGGATCAGAGGCGTCCTCGCGCCGAGGCCGAACGCGGCCGCGAGCGCATCGAGCTGCGTGGCGACGCGAGCGAAGGCGCCGGGCGGCGCGCGAGGCGCCTCCGGCCGCCCGCCGGTGGCCGTGATCACTTCGCCTTGCCGTGCTTGCCTGGCCCGTCGTCGGCCCGCTCGAGAGCAATCACGATGCGAGCGGGTGCGCGGCAGTCGAAGATCAGCCCCTGTGCCGGCATGAGCTGGATCTTCTCGGGCTGGAAGCCGCGCTCGTTTACCTCCACCCTTAGCGCCTCGGGCGGGCGGTATCCCGAGAAGGCCTTGGGCGGATAAGCGACGGTGAGCGAGGCGCGCGCCTTGCCGCGGGCATTGGTCACCGAATAGGTGCCGGGTCGCAACACACGCGCCGAGAAGTTCGCGCCGCCGTCGAGCGCGGTGCTGTTGAACACCGGCGTCTTCTCATCCGGATCGGCGCGGCGCACGTTCACCGAATAGCCGCCGCGCCCGCCCGAGACGCGGAACAGCACATAGCCGCGCGGATTGACGGAGAACCGCGCCTCTCCCTCGTCGGGGCAGCAGCCCTTGTCTGTATCCTCCTGCGGCACAGAGCCGGCGAGCTTGGCGAGATCGATGTCGGCAGCGGCCACGGAGCTTTCCTTGTCGACCGAGAGGTAGAACACCTTCTCGATCGCGTCGCCGCGCCGGACGGTGCCGCGGTATTCCCCCGGCTCCTCGAAACGACGCACTACGGCGCCCAACATGCTCAGCGCGCCACTGTCGAGCCCGGTCCGGGCGATGTTCGGGTCAATGAATAGTTTGCTCATGGCTAGCCAATGTCTCCTGTAACGGTCATTTCCTTGGAGTTCACGTCCGCCTTGAGGTTGCGCAGCGGAATCTTCACCGGGATCAGCGGGCCGTCGGTAAGGATCGGATAGGGATCCTCGAACTTCCAGATCGGATTCTTGTTGGCGAAGTAGTCGGCGACCGCGGTCTCGATCTGGCCGAGCAAATCGAGCTTCTCGCCGATCAGGTCCTGCAGGAAATCCTCGACCGAGTCGAAGACATCGAGCACCGCCTTCACGATGTCGACCACGGGCTGTAGAAACGCCATCAGGAGGTCCTTCACCCAGCCCGGCAGCCAGCCCGGCAGCAGGTCTTTGATCGCCTTCTCGATGAGGTTCTCGAACAGGTTGCCGATCGTCGCCGGGACGTCGATCGGATCGACGCTGACGAAATCGGGATCGATGAAGATCTGCCACTGGTTGGGCTTGCCGGCGAATTCCGCCTGCAGATCCGTCCAGCCGGGCAGACGGCCCGGATCTACGAAGTACTTCGTCTTGAGGTGCGCGCGGACCTTGGAGATCTCGCTCACGAGCCCCGAGAGGTCCAGCGGTATGCAGATCGGCCCGCCGATGTGAATGTCGGGGATGCCGACGAGACAGCCGTTCCAGGGATCGGGGATGATGCAGAAGCCGGGAATGGTGAAGCCGGGGAAATCGAAGCAGACCGTCAGCGTCAGCGTGTCCCAGACCACGTCGAGTGCGTCGATCTCGATGGTGCCGTCGTCGTTGAGGTGAATCGAGCCCTTCTCGAGGTGCAGCGCCACGGAATAGCTGGCCGAGAACGGGCCGAAACTGACGCTGTCGGCGTTCGCGAAGGTGAAGCCGTCGCGGACGAGCTTGAAGAGCTCCTCGAAGGCGTGTTCGGAGGCGGCTACAGTCAGATGGCTCATCGTCTCCCCCTACGGCGCTACCGTCATTGTCACGAAGGCCTTCAGCTGGTCTTCCTCGATCGCCGGGTTGTGCGGCACCGGCGGGTCCGGCGTCGGGAAGAGCGAGACCGTGCTGCCGAACAGCGGAAAGTCGAAGAAGAAGGTCTCTAGCGGGATGGCGAGCTTCTGGCGCAGGAACAGCGTCACCGCGGTGCGGATGTAACACTCCATGTTTGACTCGAGCCCATCCGGCTCCACGTCGACGATCTCGACGCCGTCGACTTTGCCGACCAGCCGTTCCTTGCCGTTGATGAACTCACGCGCGACATGTGCCGTCGCGAAGACCTCGAGGCAGAAGCAAAGCATCTTTCCGGGCACCGGGACGAGCGGCGGGACCTTGCCCTGGTTCTCCTTGCCCGCGGCGCCGGAGGGCGTAATCGGGATCTTGTCGAGAACGTCGCGGTCAGGGCAGCGGATGCCGCCGCATATCTTCAGCTCGAGGGCAAGTTGCTGCTCCTTCAGCTTGGAGCCGAGCTCGGGTGGCAGGCTGATGACATTGCTCGGGTGGAAGTCCACCTGTGCGCGGACCACCTGCACGCAGAAGCCGAGGCCGACCGGTGGGGAATCCGCGCCGATCACCGGCAGATAGGGCACGACGGTGAAGATCGGGTTGCCGAACTTGGTGACATCCGTGGTGAATTCCGGGAATTGGCACCAGAGCTCACGGTTCGCGGCGACGTCGGCAGTGGCGTAATTGAATAGCGATGGTCGCTGCCGCATGATGTGCCGCCCGATGCGGTTTGCGCCCTCCTCGTGGATCGAAACGAACAGATCGCAGTTGTCCGTGAATGCCATGAGTAGTCCTTCCGTCGGGATGGTGAAAGCAATCGGAACGTCTTCGCTGTCATGAAATGCGGACTCTTCTATGTCGCCGGATGCCTCCTTGCTTGCACGAGATAGATGCCGTGTTGCTAAATTCAGCGAGCGCCTTCATCACGCGATGTGACGCGTCCATCGCGCTTCCGACGCGGGGAGTGAGCAGTCAGCCGGTGGGGCGGCCGCGGCGGCAGGTCAGCGGTTGAGTCGAGGCGCGCGGCGATCGACATGGACGCTCTCCAGCGATGTCGAAACCCCCCCGGAACTCAGGCTTCTGATTTATTGGCTCTTATACGAAGCCTGTAGTACACAGTAATCCAAATGGGGGGCGTTGGCAACCCCGCGGTACACGCCGAGCGGTTCTCGGCACAGCGCGAGATCAGCGCGCGCGATCGGTGTCCAGGGCTGCACCCGATTTGGCGTTCCGTAGCAGGCTAAGCGGTCCATCGAGCTACTCGATTCGTACGCGCGCGATCGGGCAGATGCGGCCGATCAATGCGCTCTCTGCCGATTCCCTGAAATCGCAGATTCACAGCTGCAACGAGAATCCGTCTGCAGGTTTCGAATCGAGATCAATGAGGATAGATCCACTCGACGCATCTTCCGGCTCCGAGGGCCAGCGACACCATCTCGGCGTGGTGCAAAAGGCAATCCAGACCCGCTCCTCTTGTGGTGGCGATCGCCCCGCAGCCCGCATTGACCGGGGTCAAGGCGACGCTCGGGCGTTGGGGGCGTAATGGCCACGTTGCCGGGGGTTACACGGACTGTCCCACGCTCGACGAGCACGCGACCGCCTGATCCAATGGTTCCTCGCCGTTCCTTGACAATCGTTCGGAGAAAACGCGAATGCTCAAGTTGACCCTGAATGGTCGCAGTCGTACCGTCGACGTCGAGCCCGAGATGCCGCTGCTCTGGGTCTTGCGCGACGAGCTGAATCTTCCCGGAACCAAGTACGGCTGCGGCATTTCCGTCTGCGGCGCCTGCACGGTGCTCGTCGACGGCGAGCCGGTGCGTTCCTGCACGCTGCCCGTGTCGGCGGCGGTCGGCAAGAAGATCGTCACCATCGAGGGTTTGTCGGACCGAGGTCTGCATCGCGTCCAGCGGGCGTGGATCGAGCATGAGGTCCCGCAATGCGGCTATTGCCAGAGCGGCATGATCATGGCGGCCGTCGCGCTGCTCGCCAAGAATTCGAAGCCGACCGACGCCGACATCGACGCGGCCATGACCAACCTGTGCCGGTGCGGTACTTACGCCCGGGTAAGGAAGGCGATACATGCGCTCGCCGGGGATTCCTCTGCGCCCGCGGCGAAGAACGCCTGAGGAGAACGACCATGACGATCGCTCTTTCCCGTCGCGAATTCCTCAAGGTTTCCACGGCGCTGGGCGGCGGACTTGCGCTCGAATTCTGGTTCCCGGTCGCGTCCGGCGCGACCGGCGGAGCGGCCGCCACCGAAGTCAACGCCTGGATCGTCATCCATCCGGACGACCGCGTCGTCATCCGCATCGCCCGCTCGGAGATGGGGCAGGGTACGTATACGGCGCTCGCCCAGCTCGTCGCCGAGGAGCTCGACTGCGACTGGGCAACAGTGAGCGCCGAGTTCGCCTCGCCCAATGAGCACATCCGGCGCAACCGCATCTGGGGTTCGATGTCCACGGGCGGCAGCCAAGGCGTGCGCTCGTCGCAGGACTACGTCCGCAGGGCAGGCGCCAGCGCGCGCGAGATGCTGATCGCGGCGGCAGCGGCGCAATGGAAGGTGCCCGCGGGGCAGTGCAAGGCGGCGAGCGGCGTCATTACCCACGGGTCGACCGGCCGGAAGCTTCGCTACGGCCAGGTGGCCGCCGCGGCGGCAAGGCTGGCACCGCCGAAGGACGTGGTGCTGCGCGATCCCGCCGACTGGAAGATCGCCGGCAAGCCGCTGCACCGTCTCGATATTCCCGACAAGGTGCGGGGCAAGCCGGTCTTCGGTGTCGACGTCATGCTGCCCGGAATGCTGCATGCCTCGATCGCGCAGTGTCCCGTGTTCGGCGGGAAGGTGGCGAGCGTCGACGCGCGCGAAGCGCTTGCGATGCGCGGCGTGAAGAAGATCGTGCGCGAGGAAGGCTTCGTCGCCGTCGTCGCCGACAACTGGTGGCGCGCCAATGAGGCGTTGAAGAAGGTGAAGATCGAGTGGGACGAGGCCGGAAACGGCCGTGCGAACGACCAGACCATCGCGGCGATGTTGCGCGAAGGGCTCGCCGACCCGAAGCTGCCGCAGGCGCGCAATCTGGGGGATACCCGAGCGGGTCTCGCTATGGCTGCGAAGGTCGTCGAGGCCGAATACCAGTCGCCGTACCTGAGCCATGCGACCATGGAGCCGCAGACGTGCACCGCGTGGCTCAAGCCGGAGGGGTTCCTGGACGTGTGGACGTCGACGCAGAACGCGGAGGCGTCGATGGCGGCCGCGGCGGAGACGGCCGGGCTGCCGCTCGAAAAAGTCGAGGTGCACAAGATGATGCTGGGCGGCGGTTTCGGCCGCCGCGGCGGACCCCAGGACTTCGTCCGACAGGGCGTGGCAATCGCCAAGGCGATGCCCGGCGTCCCGGTGAAGATGATGTGGTCGCGCGAGGAAGACATGCAGCACGATTTCTATCGCCCGGCGAGCATCGTGCGAATGAAGGCCGGACTCGATGCGCAGGGCAAGCTAATCGCGATGCACACGACGATCGCCTGTCCGTCGATAATCACGGTCCTGATGCCGAATGCTCCCATCAAGGACGGCATCGACTTCACCGCGGTGCGCACCTTCAGCGACATGCCCTACACCGTGGCGAACCAGCAAGTGGACTACGCGATGCGCAACGGCCATGTGCCGGTCGGTTTCTGGCGTGCCCCGGGCCAGCAGAATGCCTATTACCGCGAGTGCTTCGTCGACGAGCTGGCGGCGGCGGCGGGCAAAGACCCGGTCGATTTCCGGTTGGCGATGCTGAAGGAAGGCGACAAGAATCGCCTGGTGCTCGAGGCCGCGGCGAAGGTTGCGGGGTGGGGGTCCGCGCTGCCGCAGGGCGTGCACCGCGGCGTAGCGGTCGCCGACGGTTTCGGCAGCTACGCAGCCATGGTGGCGGAGGTGTCGGTGAGCGCGGCCGGAGTGCCGAAGGTACACCGCATCGTCGTCGCGATCGACTCGGGCTACGTGGTCAATCCCGATACCTGCCGCGCGCAGGCCGAGAGCAACGTCGTGTACGGTCTCGGCACAATCCTGAACCAGGAGATCAACGTGAAGGACGGCCGCGTCGTGGAATCCAACTTCCATGATTTCCTGCTGCCGCGGATCGACGAGATGCCGAAGGTCGAGACGGTGCTCGCGCCGACCGGGGGATTCTGGGGCGGCCACGGCGAGCCGGCGATCCTCCCGCTGACACCCGCGGTGTGCAATGCGATCTTCGCCGCCACCGGCAAGCCCGTACGCTCGCTGCCGCTCACCCACCAGAGCCTGCGCGGCGCATGACGTCGGCAGCGGAGGGCAGCTGTACGTGACGCACGGGTCACCGCGTATCTGCTTGAGGGCTTTGCACCAGCCGTCAAGATAGCCCAACTCGGTTCCGATTCGCTTGTTCGTCCGACAATGCAAGGCAGCCGAGGTCGGCTTCGGCCAGGCAGCGGCGGCGCTCCCTCGGACCGACACGCCAACGAGCGCCGGTTTCTGCATTTCATCGCCCCGGTGTGCATCGTGTCCTATCGCGCTGGAGCCGGCGGGGACCCTCGGTTAATCTGCCTGCCGACACGACGACGCGATCGAACGCCCTTCCCATGACCACCGACTCCTCCGCCCCCGGGACCAACGCCTCCGACCGCCGCGAGGGCACGCAGGGGTCGACGCCGGTGCGGCCACCCAACGCGAGACAGTCCTTCCGCGATCTCTGGCACGTGATCGTGGCGCTCTGGTGGCGGTTCTTCGACTGGCTCGCGATCGTCTCGTGGAAGACGCTGCTGATCGTCTTCTTCCTGGGCCTGATCGTCGCGGGCATCCTGCATTACCCGGAGACATTCTTCCTGTTCGTCGTCGTCTCGATCATCATCAAGATCGTGGCCGGCGGCAAGCGCAGGGCGGAGTTCGCGGCCCGGCAGGCCACGCACCGCGCCGAGACCGAGCAGCTCGAGCGGACGGCGCTCGAGGCGAGGATGGAGGCGCTGCAGGCGCAGATCGAGCCGCATTTCCTGTTCAACACGCTGGCGAGCATCGACCAGCTCATCCGCACCGACCCTACACGAGCTTCCCGGATGCAGCAGAGCTTCATCCGCTACCTGCGCTCGGCGATGCCGCAAATGCGCGAGGGCCGCCGACCGACGCTCGGCCAGCAAGTCGATCTTTCGAGCGCGTTCCTGGAGATCATGGCGATGCGGATGGAGGAACGGCTCGAGCCCGTCATCAACGTGCCGGAAGGCTTGAGGTCGGCTGTGTTTCCGTCGATGATGCTGCAGACCCTCGTGGAGAACGCGATCAAGCACGGATTGGAACCGAAGGCCGAAGGCGGGCGCGTCGAGATCAAGGGCGAGATCGTCGACGGACAGCTGGCCGTCCACGTGCTCGACAACGGAATGGGCTTCGTGCCGAAGGGAGACGACGGCGTGGGGCTCGCCAACATCCGCGAGCGACTCAAGGCTCTGTACGGCGGGCGCGCGGAGCTGATCATCAGCGTCCCCCCCGCAGGCGGCACCTGTGCGACGATCCGGGTGCCCTACGAAATCGTCGCCGCCGCCTGATCCGACCTGCATGCACGCCACGCCCGCTCCCACCGCCGTCGTCGCCGACGACGAGCGCCTGATGCGCGAGCAGGTCGTCGACCGCCTGAAGGAGGCCTGGCCCGAGCTCATGATCGTGGGCGAGGCCGCGAACGGCCGCGAGGCCGTCGCGATGGTGCAGAGCCTCGAGCCCGACGTCGTCTTCCTCGACATCAGCATGCCCGAGATGGACGGCATCAAGGCGGCGCAGGCGCTGGCGGGACAGGTGCACGTCGTCTTCGTCACCGCGTACGACCAGTATGCGATCAAGGCCTTCGATCAGGGCGCCGTCGACTACCTCTTGAAGCCGGTCGAGCCGGAACGCGTCGCGCTCACGTGCCGGAGGCTGCGCGAGCGGCTCGAGCACAAGCCCGACCCGATGAACGAGCTCCTCGACCGCCTTTCGCGGCGCCTCGGCACCGAAGGACTGAAGCCGCGCGACTACCTGCGCTGGGTCCAGGCGAGCGTGGGCCCGAATCTCCGCATGATCCCGACCAGCGAGATCCTGTTCTTCCGTGCCGAGGACAAGTACACGCGCGTGCAGACGGCAGGCTTCGAGGCGCTGATCCGCAAGCCGATCAAGGAATTGATCGACGAGCTCGATCCGAACGAGTTCTGGCAGATCCATCGCGCGACGGTCGTCCGGGTCGACGCGGTGGCGCAGGTCAGCCGCAACTTCCGCGGCAAGCAGGTCGTGCACGTGAAGGGCCGCGACGACAAGCTCGAAGTCAGCCGCAGCTTCGCCCACCGGTTCAAGCAGATGTAGACCCCGCTGCTGCGCGCCCGGCGCAGTCTCGATGGCGGACCGCCCGCGTTCTGCGGCACAATGCGGCGCTTCGTCCGCCTGCCGCTTCCCGCCATGTCGACCCTGACGCTCCGCCCGGGCGCGCTCTCGCTCTCTGAGCTTCGCCGCCTGTGGGCCGGGCCTTCGAGCCTCGCCCTCGACGCCGCGGCCCGGCCCGCCGTGGACGCCGCGGCCGACACCGTCGCGCGGGTCATCGCTGCCGGAAGCACGGTCTACGGCGTCAACACCGGCTTCGGGCTTCTCGCGCGCACGCGCATCGACGCGACGCGGCTCGCCGAGCTGCAGCGCGCGCTCGTGCTGTCGCATTCGGCGGGGACGGGGCCGTTGCTCGACGACGCCGTCGTTCGCCTCGTCATCGCGCTCAAGGCCGCGTCGCTCGCGCGCGGGTATTCGGGCGTGCGCTGGAGCGTGATCGAAGCGCTCGTCGCGCTCGCGAACGCCGGCGTGGTCCCGTCGATTCCCGCGCAGGGCTCGGTCGGAGCGTCGGGCGATCTTGCGCCGCTCGCGCATCTTTCCGCGGTGCTGATCGGCGAAGGCGAGGCTCGGTTCGACGGCCGCACGATGCCCGGGCTCGATGCGCTGAACGCCGCCGGCCTCACGCCGGTCGTGCTCGGTCCAAAGGAAGGGCTTGCGCTCCTGAACGGCACGCAGGTCTCCACGGCGCTCGCGTTCGCCGGCCTGTTCGCCGCCGAGCGTGCGATGGCGGCGGCATTCGTCGCCGGCGCGCTCACCGTCGACGCCTGCCTCGGCAGCGACACGCCCTTCGATCCGCGCATCCAGGCGGTCCGCGGTCATCGCGGGCAGGCCGACGCCGCCCGCGTGTATCGCGACCTGCTCGCCGGCAGCGCGATCCGGGCGTCGCACAAGGACTGCCCCCGCGTGCAGGATCCCTACAGCCTGCGCTGCCAGCCGCAGGTGATGGGCGCCTGCCTCGACCAGATGCGGCGAGCTTCCGAGGTGCTGCTGACCGAAGCCAACGCGGTGTCCGACAACCCCCTCGTGTTCGCGCGCGAGGGCGAGATCGTGTCGGGCGGCAACTTCCACGCCGAGCCGGTCGCGCTGGCCGCCGACGGTCTCGCGCTTGCGATCGCCGAGATCGGCGCGCTGTCGGAGCGCCGCATCGCACTGCTGATG
The DNA here is from genome assembly GCA_963734055.1 of uncultured beta proteobacterium. Classification (GTDB taxonomy): domain Bacteria; phylum Pseudomonadota; class Gammaproteobacteria; order Burkholderiales; family Casimicrobiaceae; genus CAIWHR01. The sequence continues at coordinate 185,511 of CAVTFQ010000012.1, read as the reverse complement.
GACACCCACCTGTCGGGTCTCCCGCCGTTTCTCGTCGAGGACGGCGGCGTCAACTCCGGATTCATGATCGCGCAGGTCACGGCAGCGGCGCTCGCCTCCGAGAACAAGTCGCTCGCGCATCCGGCTTCCGTCGATTCGCTGCCGACCTCGGCCAACCAGGAGGACCACGTCAGCATGGCCACGTTCGCGGCGCGACGGCTCTCGCCGATGGCGGCGAATACCGCGCGGATCGTGGCGATCGAGCTCCTGGCCGCCGCGCAGGGCGTCGAGCTCCGGCGGCCGCTCGCGACCTCGGCCAGGCTCGCCGCCGCGATCGCAGCGATCCGCGCCGAGGCCCGCTTCTGGGACCGCGACCGCGCGTTCGCCCCCGACCTGGAGGCGATACGTCTCCAGGTCGAGCGCGGAAATTTCGTATCATTTGCCGCCGCGCTATTCGAATGACGCCACGCGGCGAACGCGCGAGAATGCCTCGTACGTCGGGAGACCTCCATGCATCGTGACGATCCCAAGCCTCTCGCGAGCGCAGCACGCGGCACCCGCTTTGCCGACCGCGTCGTCCGCGCGCCGCGCGGCCCCGAGCGCACCGCGAAGTCCTGGCTCACCGAGGCGCCGCTCCGGATGATCCAGAACAACCTCGATCCCGACGTCGCCGAGAACCCGAAGGAGCTCGTCGTCTACGGCGGCATCGGCCGCGCGGCGCGCAACTGGGAATGCTTCGACGCGATCGTCGCGGCGCTGCGCGAACTCGGCGACGACGAGTCGCTGCTCATTCAATCGGGCAAGCCGGTCGGCGTGTTCAAGACGCATCCCGATGCTCCGCGCGTGCTGATCGCGAACTCGAACCTGGTGCCGAAGTGGGCCACGTGGGACCATTTCAACGAGCTCGATCGCAAGGGCCTCATGATGTTCGGCCAGATGACGGCGGGCTCGTGGATCTACATCGGCAGCCAGGGCATCGTCCAGGGCACCTACGAGACGTTCGCCGAGGCGGGCCGGCAGCACTGCGGCGGCGAGCTTGCCGACAAGTGGATCCTGACCGCGGGACTCGGCGGTATGGGCGGCGCGCAGCCGCTCGCCGCGACGCTCGCGGGGGCGTCGATGCTCGCGATCGAGTGCCAGCAAAGCCGGATCGAAATGCGTCTCGCGACGCGCTATCTCGACCGGCAGGCGAAGGATCTCGACGACGCGCTGGCGATCATGAAAGAGGCGTGCGCACGGAAGGCGCCGGTCTCGGTCGGCCTTCTCGGCAACGCGGCGGAAATCCTTCCGGAGCTCGTCCGCCGCGGCATTCGACCCGACATGGTCACCGACCAGACGTCCGCGCACGATCTCGTCCACGGCTACCTGCCCGCCGGCTGGACCGTCGCGCAGTGGAAGGCGGCGCAGGAGGATTCGGACAAGCACCCGCAGCTCGTCGCCGCCGCGAAGCGTTCGATCGTCTGGCACGTGAACGCGCTGCTTGCGTTTCACCGGCAGGGCATCCCGACGTTCGATTACGGCAACAACATCCGCCAGGTCGCGTTCGACGAAGGTGTCGCCGACGCGTTTGCCTTTCCGGGCTTCGTGCCGGCCTACATCCGCCCGCTCTTCTGCGAAGGCAAGGGTCCGTTCCGCTGGGTCGCGCTCTCCGGCGACCCCGAGGACATCTACAGGACGGACCGCAAGGTGATGGAGCTGTTTCCGGACAACGCCCATCTCAAGCGCTGGCTCGGGATGGCGCGCGAGCGGATCGCCTTCCAAGGGTTGCCGGCACGCATCTGCTGGCTCGGGCTCGGCGAGCGGCATCTCGCCGGCCTCGCGTTCAACGACATGGTGAGGACCGGCGAGCTCAAGGCGCCGATCGTCATCGGCCGCGACCATCTCGACACCGGCAGCGTCGCCTCGCCCAATCGCGAGACCGAGGCGATGGCGGACGGCTCCGACGCCGTCTCGGACTGGCCGCTCCTGAACGCGCTGCTCAACACGGCGGGCGGCGCCACCTGGGTGTCGTTCCATCACGGCGGCGGCGTCGGGATGGGCTACTCGCAACACGCGGGGATCGTCATCGTCTGCGACGGCACCGCAGCCGCCGCGAAGCGGATCGAGCGCGTGCTGTGGAACGATCCGGCCACGGGCGTCATGCGACACGCCGATGCGGGCTACGAGAAGGCGATCGAGGTCGCGCGGGCGAAGGGACTCAGGCTGCCGATGCTGGGACGATGAGCGCGCCGTCCGCCTCACTCGAGCATACCCAACAGCAGGAAGATTAGGAAACCCACGAAAAACATGGTCGTCGTTACGGCGGTGTCGGCTGACTCGTGTGCTTCGATCAGCAGCTCTTCTGTTACGAGGAAGAGGAGCGCTGCGCAACCGAAAGAAAGGAGCCCCGCGAGGGTGTGCGCCGACGCATCGGCGAGGAGGGTCCGGCCGAGGACCGCGCCGACGATCATCAGACACGCAATGCCCGTCGGCGCCAGCACACGCACCGGAAACTTGGCGGCCCCGAACTGGACCGCCATCGCGAGGCCGAGCGAGAACAATTCGAGCGTCAGCGCGATCGTGAGCAGGACACCCTGTTTCAGCCCAGCAGTCATCGCGATGCCGATGAGAAGTCCGTCCAGTAGGAGGTCCACGGCGATCGGCACGAGCTGCCCGGGCGAGGGCCCGCGCGCGCCTGCGTGCTCCCCACCGTGATTGAATCGCTTCACCACCCAGTCTATGGCGAGCATGAACGCGACACCCGCCGCGAACGTCCAGCCTACCTCTAACGGATCATGTCCCTTTCGCACCTCGGGCAGAAGTTCTACCGCGACCACCGAGAAGATGACGCCGGCCGCGAAGTGCTGGATGCTGCTTCTAACGATGCGACCGGGCGGACGCAGGGCTGCCGTCATTGCGCCAAGGAATGCGGCGCCAACCGGGATTGCCGCAATCAAGATGATCTGAAGGACGCTGGGGAGCATGCCGTCATTTCGAAAACGGTGTTGGAAGCCGGCCGACGCGGGACGTGTCGACCTCGAATGATTCCCCCTCGAGGGCGCATTCTGCCAGTATCTTGAGCCGCGGGCCCCGGTTGCGCTTTCGCGCGTGCAAGACGCGCATCGCGTGCTCAACCGGGCTGGTTTGCCGAGGACAACCGCCGCAGCCGGTCTGGCCGCGAGGCTCAACGGCCCGCCGCTTCGCCGCAGGCTCGTGAGGGCGCCGTACCGGTCACGCGCGGCCCGCCGCCGCACCCGGGAAGCCGGGAGGTTCAGCGGCCCGCCGCGCCGGCGCCCTCTCCGCAGGGTGGTCCTACAGCCCAGCCTCGGGCGCAGCAACCACTGCGGGGTAGGTCAACTGCCCGGTGGGGAATGCAGCCGATGAGACAACCTGGCGAAGTCGGCGCGACGAGCGCCTACAAGGCGCGGCCAGATGAGACGACACAGTTTGTGTGCGGTGCCGAACAGACCGACCGGGAACGGACGCACAGACTCTGAATTGCCGCGCCCTAGGAGCGGGGATGCGTTGGCCAATACCTCCGCATGTGGCAACGACGCGGGCCCCCATTAAGGCCCGAATCGATGGCGTTGACCATTGAAAGCTTACCGAGGAGAAGAGTGATGGCACACGATTGGGCAGCAGATGTGAAGAAATACGTTCCCGAGGCCGATGAATCTGCGATCAAAGGCATCGTCAGGCATTGCGGAATCGCGCTCCAGAGCAGGGATGGCTCGTACGTTTCCTGCACGGACAAGGCGGAGCGCGACCGTGTCCGCGACGGTTTCCTGAAGAAGAAGCTCGCGCTTGGCGATGTCGACGCCGAACTCGACGAGGCACTCACGGCCGTGTGCGAGAAGATGAAGGCGGAACGCGACAAATCGCGGGTCACTTTCTACTATCTGCTTGCGGAAAAGTACGGAAAGCTCGCGCTTTTCCGCTGATGGCGTGCGCCGACAGCGAGGGAAGCGTATGCACATCATCTGGACCATCTTGATCGGGTTCGTCGCAGGGCTGGTCGCGAAATTGTTGACTCCTGGCACCGGGCCTGGCGGTTTTTTCTTGACCGCGGCCCTCGGCATCGCCGGGTCGCTCCTCGCCACGTACGTTGGCCACTTCCTTGGCTGGTATCAAGCCGGGCAGGGCGCGGGTTTCATCGGAGGGGTGATCGGAGCCATCATCCTGCTGGTCGTTTATCACCTTGTTTTCAGAGCGCGCTCGTAACAGATCCATTCAGGAGAACGTCATGGCATTCGATTTGGGCGGTTTGTTGCAGCAGTACCTCGGGAGATCCGGGCAGGTCCCGGAGAATGCCGCCGATCATTTTCAGCAGGTGGCCCAAGCCGCCTCGCCCCAAATGGTCAGCCAGGGGCTGGCGGAGGCATTTCGTTCCGACCAAACGCCGCCGTTTGCCCAAATGGTCGCCCAGCTGTTCGGCCAGGCGAACCCGCAGCAGCAAGCCGGAATGCTGAATCAGCTCTTGAGCAGTCTCAGCCCCGCTGCGCTCGCCGCACTGACCGGCAGCGGCGCTTTGGGCGGCTTACTTGGACAAGGCGCAGGCGGGCAACCGGCCACAATCGCTCCGCAAGACGCGGCCCAAATAACGCCGGAACAAGTCCAGCAGATCGCCAGCCACGCCGAACAACACAGTCCCGGCATCATCGACCAGATGAGTGACTTCTACGCAAAGCATTCGGGGTTGGTCAAAACGCTCGGCGGCGCCGCGTTGACCATTGCGCTAGCGAAGATGGCCAATGCCAACCGGGGTTAACGTCGGCGCTCGGTGCGCTGGGGCTCCGCACCTCCAGATCCAGCGCCTGCCACTGGGAGATTGAACATGGGCATGATGAGCGAATTCAAGGAATTTGCCCTCAAAGGCAACGTGATGGATCTGGCGGTGGGCGTAATCATCGGCGCCGCATTTGGCAAGATCGTGGACTCGGCCGTGAACGACCTCATCATGCCGGTCATCGGCAGGATCGTGGGCAAGATCGATTTCAAGGATCTGTTCTTCGCGCTGTCCGACATTCCGGCTGGAGTTCCCGCGACGCTCGACGCGGTCAAGAAGGCGGGCGTGCCCGTGCTCGCCTGGGGCAATTTTCTGACGATTGCGCTCAACTTCATCATTCTCGCCTTCATCATCTTCCTGATGGTCAAGCAGATGAACCGTCTCAAGAAGGAAGCGCCGGCCGTTCCTCCGCCCACACCCGAGGACATCCTGCTGCTGCGGCAAATTCGAGACAACCTGAAACCCTCCAAGTAAGCCCTGACCGAGATTGCGCCGACGGGGCAAATGGCATGGCTTCGGGTGACCATCTCGACCAATGCGGAGTCTTTTCGATCGATGCGAGCGAAGGTGAATACAAGTTGCATTTGGGGGTGGCGCGTCATTTGCGCTTGCGCGCCGCAGATTCGAAGGTTCGCGTAATCAACTTTTGACTGGGAGTACCAATGGGACTGATGGACTTTGTGAAAGAAGCCGGCGAGAAGCTGTTTGGGCGCGGGCAGGCGCAAGCGGCGATGACCGAGGCCAAGGCCGATCCGAACAACGCCGCGAAAACTCAGGCGGCGAACTCTGCGGCCGGCGATGCCATCCTCGACTACATCAAGTCGCAGAAGCTGTCGGCGACCGGATTGACCGTTACGTTCGATGGCGCGTCGTCAACAGCGTCGGTCTTCGGCGTCGCACCCGACCAGGCGACCAAGGAGAAGATCGCACTGTGCTGCGGCAACGTCGCGGGTGTGGCGAAGGTCAACAATATGATGTCGGTGGACCAGAGCGCGCCGGAGGCAAAGTACTACACCGTCGTTTCCGGCGACACGCTGTCGAAGATCGCAAAGACCAACTATGGCGATGCCAACAAGTACATGGTGATTTTCGAGGCCAACAAACCGATGCTATCCGATCCAAACAAGATCTACCCGGGGCAGGTGTTGCGCATCCCGCCGCTCTAAGGCGATTCTCGCGCAAGCAACCCCCCAACCTTCCGGAGAGTACATGATCGAATCCGCAGCGAAGGCGGCCGGCAATCCCGCCGATCGCGGCAAAGTCTGCAGCTAAGGCTGTGCCGGGGGTAGCGAGTACGAGGCTCGGCAGTATCGAATGGCAGACCCAATGGGGCCCGCCATTCGTTTGCGCGCACAAGAAACACTCATGCGCCGGGGCCCGCTTCACCGCACCATGTGGTTCCGCTCCCAGATCAACGTCCCGCCGTCGCCGGTGCGCCGACCGTCCGCTTCCCAGATTTCAAGCGTCCGCTCTCGCCAGTCCCCAAATTCCCGCTTGGGCCGTTTACGCCGTGCTCGATCGAAGATGCCCGGTGTCAGACAAAGGGCGCCTCGCGCCTCGAACTGCCCCGGCTGGCCGCCGTTGCATGCTCGACGTAAGCCGAGATCCCCGTAGAAGATCCAGAGGTCGCGGCGCGGCAGCTCGAGCCAGTGCCGCCGAGCGCGAACAGGTGCTCCCACTTGTCGCCCAGCCGCCGTCTCGTTCTGGGATGGCACGCGCGATCACGATGTGACGCAGAACATCGGGGCGCTCCTGCGACACGCGACGCGCCGTCGTTGCGCATGAACGCAAAATCGGGGCAGACTAGAGCCGAAGTCCTTCATCGATCGGAGGTCAAGAATGAGTCACGCGTCAATGCTGAAGACCAGGCGGCACCGCCAAAGAGCCAAGAAACTTCTCGAGGTCGCAGCCAAGCAGGCCAAACGGCTGGCGAAGCAGGCACTGGCGGGGCCGGCGGTGAAGAAGGTAAAGGTGAAGAAGGAAAAGGTGAAGAAAGAAAGGGTCGAGACGGAAAGAGTAAAGAAGGTCAAGCCGACCAAGGAGGAGCTTGGCAGGCAAGACGCGAAGAAGAGCAGTGCGGGCGCCGGGGAAAAAGGCGCGTCCTAGCCTTGCTCGAGCCGGAACGGGGGCGGCTCATTGCGTTGAATCGCGTCGCCCCTGCTTGTCTGAAGCGGCGGACGATGAGCCGCCGGGCATGCGTATCACTTGTTGAATCAGGATCGGGCGCGTCCGTCGCCTCTCGGGCCACAACCGGTCGTCGCGCTTCGCGCTCAAAGCGGCCTGTCACCGGCACGGGTTGGCCAGAACGCAGGCGTAATATGCTTCGGGTGCGTCCACCACCAAACTAGCACGCATGACTGGTCCTACACTCGTAATGATCATCCGCCACGGCGAGAAGCCTCCGTCGAGCGGCGGCACGCCCATCGGTGTTGCATCGGACAGATCCGAGGACAAACATTCGTTGACCGTCCGAGGATGGGTGCGCGCCGGATCCCTTATCGGCTTTTTCTCGTCTGCACACGACGGGGTGGAAACTCCGACGAAGATGTTCACCGCTTGCTCAAGCGACGACGCTGGGCCCCACGGTCGCCGTCCGGCGCAGACTGTCACGCCACTAGCGGAAGCCCAGAATATCCCGATGGATACGACGTTGCTGTCGGCAACGAAGGCGGAGTCGCAGCAGCGATCCTTGAGGAACCGGGCGTCGTGCTCGTTTCGTGGGAGCATCACAACATTCCTCTTATTGCCGCGGGTATCGGGGTTGCGAACTTTACGCGCCAATGGCCCGACGCGCGTTTTGATCTAGTATGGATCTTTCGCCAAACCGAGTCTGGCTATATGTTCTCTGAGATTGGACAAAACTTGCTAAGCGGAGATAGGGCTCCATAACGCACACGCGATCTCAGGGTTGCATCTCGACTGCATCACTCAGTAGTCAACGCCTGAGGACCGCGAAATCGGTCGTTCATGGGGTCAGATGTCTGTTGTCCTCGCGTGTCCGCGTTCGGCCAAGATAAGTCGGTCCGCTCGCCGCCTAAGTTGCCTGCACGCGGTTGTCCTTGCATTATTTTCCGTAATAACATCTGCTCGCGGGATGGTTCGCCTCGGATTGCGCCGGGCTCGCGGCCTCCCTGCTGACCACATGAACGGGAACTGACTATGATGCTCGAGCAGGTCGCGCAATATTTGTCCGAGTAGATCGATCGATGATCAGAAATTCCACCAAAGCAATTGTTGATTCGTTGTCAGATGGGCGCGAACTGCCCCCGAACCTGAGCAGGTCCTGGCTGAACTGTGTGATCAACTCATCGCCGCTGGAATCCCGTTGTGGCGCGTGGCCGTATTTGTGCACACATTGCACCCCGAACTCGTAGGACGTCGTTTCCTTTGGCGCAGCGGAGCCGGTGCAAACGAGCCGTTCCCCGTTTGAGGTCGTTGATACCGAAGGATTCCAAAAAGTCTCTCGCGCATATTTCCAGGTACGGCGTTGCCATTCGGCGGCGATTGGTGGATGGCATAAGCGATTTTCCCATCCTTCATGAGCTCCGCGCTGGGGGTAACCGACTATTGCCTCACCCTGATCTTCACCAATGGAGAAATCAACGTCGCCACCTGGACGACACGTGAACCGGGATTCACCAACGACCAGATCGAAGGAATCGAGAGCGTTATCGCGCCCCTAGCGCGCGTCACAGAAGTGCGAAGCTGCGCCAAACCGCGATCGGTCTTCTCGATACCTACATCGGAAACCAAGCTGGGCGCGCATCCTCTCCGGTCAAATTCGGAGGGGTGATGCGGACCTTATTCACGCCGTTATCTGGCTTTCGGACATGCGCGGATTTACGGCGCTCGCCGACCGCTTGCCGTCAGGTGTCTTGCTGAATGTTCTCAATGGCTATTTCGACAGTCAGGTTCCAGCGATTCTCAAACACGGAGGTGAGGGCTTAAGTTCATGGGCATGCTCGCAATATTCCCGATCGCGGCGACGAAGCCGAAGCAAGGGAAACTTGCAACCGCGCACTGTTGGCCGCGCGCGAAGCGCGAGTGAGCGTCGCAAAAATGAGTGCGTCGCACGGGAGCGAATCCGTCGATAACATTCACTTTGGATTGGCACTGCATGTGGGTGAGGTGCTGTATGGCAATATAGGTAGCGGTAATCGACTTGATTTCACTTGCATAGGTCCGGCAGTAAATTTGGCTGCGCGCATGAAAAGCTACCACACATAGCACACCTCTGCTCAAATGCACTGCACGCATAAACCTCTATTCACCCCCAACGCACACAAATCACTAAAAGCGCACAACCCACACAGCATCTCTTCTTAACATCAACCAATCCAACTCTACCTTAATCCATCCACCTCAAACTTCATACTACGCTGCTTCAACATCAATCACACAACACACTCATATCCACTCAAACGCAGCAACAACTCAACACTATTACCAATTCTAACAACTACCTCAATGTGCGTAATCGACGACAACCCTAAAACACACGTTGTTGTGATCTCCTCCAGCGGCAGTAGTTCCCGCCGGCTGCATCGTCGCTTTCAGTGCCGACAATTCAAACGTGAATTCCGCCGCTTCGGTCGACCTACGCGCGCGCCGCTTGCGCGCGATTGCGCACGGGGTCCTCGACATCCAAGAGACATGCAGCGTCATCGATCGCGCGCGCATGCCGGTGCTGATGCATCCAAGTGCTCGCACGCGTTGATTCCGCACGCGCGATTACCGCTAGCCACGCGAGCGTTTCCGTCATCCACGAAATCAACATCGGCATGATCGCAGATACCGGCACTTTTCCCAACTCTTCTTCTACCGCAGCAGCGCAGCTCTAACCCACCATCTATCACGCAAACACTAATCTCTCAACGCATTTCAACACCAAACTCATCATAAAACATGCAAATATCGCAAAAATCACCGCTCACCTCACAGCTCCAATAAATCAATTACGCGCGCGATCACTCGATCGCCAATGGCCTTGCAACATCACAACTCGGCAAGCCGGCATGTTCAACCGGAAAACGACGTAATAGACAGCCTCAAGGCGAAGGCCGAGAAGCGCGAAGCGAAATTCGCAGACCTGTTGCCGGTGAGCAACGTCTTCGGACCAAAGCCGCAACCACTTCCTTAGATGCAATAATAAATTTTTCGCTCATCACTTATCATAGCTAACAGCAACATTAACATCTGCTTTCTAAAACCCCTATATCCGCTAAATCGAGGCCGTGTAAAAACCGCAAGTGGCTCGCAGGTGAATGGTTAGCAGCGCAAGCCAAGAGCGCTGTCAAGTAGAAGGCGATGCAGGAGCTCAGTGCGGCCGACGGTCGCGTTGCGGGTGTGGAGGGCGGAAAGGGGCTGGATTAGAGCGCCAAGAAGGGCTCTCGCCCTCTATGCTCGGATTGCGGCCAGCATTTCGCCCATGCCCAAGATGCGCATCACGCGCTTCAGGTTATAGGCCAGGACGTGCAGACTCATCTCCGTGCGCACGCGTGCCAACGTCTTGGTCAGGAAGTGGTCCACCCCATCCAGACTTGATCGTTCCGAACGATGCTCGACCGTCTCCCGGCGCACTCGCATCATTTCGGCTGACGATCCAGTCGCAGTTGCATGGCCTCGAGTACCGCCTCGTGTTCCCAGCGGGTGATGCGGCGATACGGGCTCGGCGTGCAGCGCGCCTTGAGCGGACACCTGGCAAGCCGAAGACCAATACCGATTATCGTGTCGCTTCGCTACGATCATCATCCCCATCCCGTTGTTGCTGACGCCAGCGGATCGTAGTTGCCGGTGATGTAAATAAAGTCGTGCTTTCGGTGACCGACACCTTCCGTGAGTTCCTCGGCCCTTGGGCGGCCACGCCCGTTGCGTGATTCCGCCTCGTCGCATTGTAGATTTGCTCGCCCTTATAACCGCGATCCCACCACGGTCAGCTCGCGATGCCCGTCGCCTCCGCCTTTCGACCATTGGCATCAACTGATCGCGATCAATGCCGACGGTGACGACTTCATGCGCCACGATCAGGCGGTGCTTCGCGTCGACCGCAGTCTGTACGTTGTAGCCGACGATGCCACCGCCCCGATTCTTCATCGAGCGGCATCGGATCCGTCAACGACAGCTGTTGATCGGGCTGGCCAGCATTTGCGCCTCGAGTCGCTTGAGTTGCAGCATTCGCTCCCTCAGCGCCGCGATCTTGCTTGCAGCCGCCCCTCTTCAGTTCGCCACTTCAGCTCGCCCGGTCGCGGTGTCCATCTCAGTCAGTAGCGCGCGATGCTTTCTTCGATCTGCGCCTGCTGCCGCTCCATCTTGCCTGGTAAAGTTCTTGTCGCGTTGTTCACCGCCTTGAACTTGCTGCCGTCAATGCAACACCGCATCGGTGAACAGATTGAGCTGGCGACACAACACGATAAACTGCCGGCACACGTTGCGGTCGCCCGCCCGTTGTCCTTGCGAAGTTGGCAATGGTCTTGAAGTCCGCATCCGCCGACCGGTTAGCCACATCACCTCAACATTGCGCTGCGCCTCGCGCTCCAGGCACGCTGACTGACGCGTTCATAGCCTAGATGTAGAGCTTCAGCAGCATCGCCAGGTGTAGACCGGGCGCCCCGTGCCGCCGGTCTACTCCGTCGAAGCCCATCGGCACTGATCGCGTTGCTCGACAAACGCCTCCACCACTCGCACCATTGTCTCGACCACATATCGTCCAAGCACTCCGCCAGCAACGTCACCTGGCTTCTTCATCCCTTCGACAAATCGCTTCATGTTGCCGCCTCGATGAAATCGCTCTCTTCAATATAACAACTTTCGCTTTTTACACGGCCCGGTGAACCCCAGTTGTTCGACGAGACCTCGGACGACTCGACGTCGACCACCGTAAGCGCGATCCGCCACGTTCGACGGAATTCCATCCGTTCGATCGCGAAGCCGGTGCCGGCGATGAGGCGCGCACGCGATGCGGAGATTGCCTCCGTTCAGGTCTGCGCGCAGGCCGGTGTGGAGCCGTTGTTTCTCCAGAATCGCGCACCGCGATGCGGAGATTGCCTCCGTTCAGGTCTGCGCGCAGGCCGGTGGAGCCGTTGTTCTCCAGGCGTACGTGGTCGAGCCCTACCGAAGCGGCGCCGAGCACGACATAGACGCCGTCGGCCGAGTTGCCACGGATGATCGTATCCTTGAGGCTCGTGGTACCAGCGCATCCGCCGGCGTACGTGGTCGAGCCCCTACCGAAGCGGCGCCGACGACATAGACGCCGTCGCCCCCCCCCCCCCCCCCCCCCCCCCCCCCCCCCCCCCCCCCCCCCCCCCTTTTTTTTTTTTTTTTTTTTTTTTTTTTTTTTTTGCCGAGTGCCACGGATCGCCAGGCTCGTGGACCGGCCTCCGCCCTCCCGATGGAGCGCCGAGAGAGCAGTTCTCGATAGGCCTCCGCCCTCACGCCGATGTAGAGCGCCGAGATGACGCAGTTCTCGATATCGAGTCGCGCTGCCGGTCTTCATCCATAGGCCGTAGACACCACCCTGCCCGTTGATCGTCGAGTCCCCGTTTTTTTTTTTTTTTTTTTTTTTTTTTTTTTTTTTTTTTTTTTTTTTTTTTTTTCAGTCGCAGCTTCAATGCCGTTTAGACACCACCTGCCCGTCAGGGCCACGGTGACGGCTGGTGCGTCGATCGCTGATTCCCGCGCAAACGCGACGAAAACGTTGACGACTTACCCCCGCGGGTCCCGGCACGCGAGATCTCATCAGACGATCGGACTCATCGGCGCCGGACACATCGGCAGCCAGCTCGCGCGGCTCGCGGTGGCGAACGGCTACGACGTCGTGATCAGCAACTCGCGCGGGCCGGAGACGCTTGTCCGCGCTCGTCGCGGAGCTCGGACCGCGAGCGCGCGCGGCGACAGCCGTCGACGCCGCGAAGGCTGGCGACATCGTGGTCGTCACGATCCCGCTGAAGAACTACCGGCAGGTCCCGGTCGCGCCGCTCGCGGGCAAGATCGTGATCGACACGAGCAACTACTACCCGCAGCGCGACGGTCATATCCCGGAGCTCGACGACGAGTCGACCACGACGTCCGAGCTCCTGCAGGCGCATTTGCCGAGTTCGAAGGTCGTGAAGGCGTTCAATCACATCTACGCCGCCGAGCTCACGACGGACGGGCAACCCGCGGGCACCAAGAATCGCCGGGCGCTGGTGATCGCCGGCGACGACCCCGCCGCCAAGGCCACGGTCACCCGCCTTCTCGACCAGTTCGGCTTCGACACGGTCGACGCCGGACCGCTGAAGGAAGGATGGCGCATCCAGCGCGATACGCCGGGCTACGGCCCGCGCCGCACCGCCGAGGAGCTGCGCAGGGACCTCGCGGCGGCGAAGCGGTACGCCGCCGTAGCCCGCGCTGTCGAGGACGACAACCTCGCCGCCGTCGGCCGTCTGCGAGACGGCGCGCGCGCCTTCCCTTCGAAGCACCAATTCATCCTGCAGACGCAAGCCGCGACACGGAGCTCACAAGCGTGCATGCATTCGCGTCGTTGCCGTCGCTCGCGACGAAGGTTCGGCTGCCTGTGCGTGTCGGCACCGACCCGCATGGTCGACTCGCGCAAAGAACGCGCACCTGGGCCGGGCAAGCTTCTCATCTTTCTCGGCGAGGCTTCTATCCATGAACGTGCTCAACACTTCAAGCTGGTCCGATGGCTCTCTGCGCCGCCGCGAAGGCGACTGTCGTCATCAAGCTCGAGACGCAGGAGGAGCGCGGCCTCTCGGCGTCTCGACGGCGTCCTCCCCAGGGCTCGAGAGCGAGACGACATCGCGTGGCGCAAGAGCTTGCTGCGTCAGATCGGCTACAAGCTCTGATGGGAATCGGCCACCGGCGATTCAGCCGATGACGACCGGCGGCGCCCGGTCCGAAGGTCGCGCCCGCCGCGAAGGCGACTGTGCCATCGAGCGCAGCAGGACGCGCACGGACAACCGCTCCCCGCGCTGAGCGGCGCTCACGACCCACCGGAACTTCGCGCCTGATGCTGCAGTACGCCATTCAGCGGCGCTTGTATCTTCAGCCAACCAGCGCGAGAGTTCTCTGCCGTTGAGCAAGCAGACTGACCGTGCAGCCTGGCGCTGCCTTCAACCCTACTGAGTGAATGCGCACGTCCGGCGTCTCCTAACCCAACGTACGCGCCCGCGTTTAGCGCCAACACAACAAGCCAACCATTCTGCACCTCAGTACATCACTCCAAGCTATTCATTCCGCCACCCCCAGCCAACCCCCCAGGACGCGCGCGGACGAGTGGGCATGGAAACCTCCGCGCGGGCGGGCCGCACACCCCTCCCCCTTCCTCTTCCCCCCCTTTCCCCTCCCTTCCCCCCGCTCCCGCTCTCCCCTCCCCTGCTGCGCACCACTGCTGCTATCGCCCGCCCCCCGCGCCCCCGTCACGCGCCGGCGGCAGTTGCTGACCATGCTGGCTCCGAGCGCCAGCGGCTGCAGCTGCGATTCCCATGGTGCGCCCGAGCATCGAGCGTGATCCCGGCCATCCGCGCCCAGCTGGATGACGTGGAGGCCCAGATGGTCGGCCATGTGCGTGAACACTTCGCCGAACTCGACACCTTGTTGCGTTCGGCCAGTGGCATCGGCCGATCGCCAGCGCCACCTTGCTCGCCACCTTGCCTGAACTCGGGCGCTTGACCCGGCGCGAGATTGCCGCCTTGGTCGGCGTGCGCCGATGGCCAACGATCCGGCACCGTCCGTGGCCGACGCCGCGTGCAAGGCGGCCGGTTCGAGACCCGTCGCGTCCTGTACATGGCCACACTCACGGCTGCCAATCACAACCCCGCCATCCGCGCCTTCTACCAACGTTTGGTGGCCGCCGGCAACTGCCCAACGTCGCGCTGTGGCCTGCATGCGCAAGCTGCTGACCACCCTCAACGCCATGGTCAGATCCAACAAACCTTGGGACAGTTCGCTTCATCACGCTTGATTCGAAGACGGTTACTCAGTCGAATCGCTTCAATGCCGGCGACCGGCCAGAGGCGGACGGATAGTGATCAGACCCAAAGCGGACGATTGTTTGGCGAGCGCAATCCGGCATTCTCGCGGAGACGCGAGACGGTCGACGGACAGCGCGCCCGATTAGCGCAACACTAGCCTCGCGTAACCCGGCAATGACACGGCGAACGATCCAGCCCTTGTGCCACCATATCAGGCGAACGACCGCATTGCCCGCCCTTGCAGCGCCTGGCATCGTTTGAACGGCCCCAACCTCGACGTCGCCGCGGCCATTGTGAGGATCATCACAAGTGCGATTAAATTTCAATGCGCACCTCGTTACGATGAAATACTTCATTTTCAATCTGGTTGACGGCGATCGGGAACGGGCCGCGTCGTTTCTCAATGCGAAGAGGTGGGTGGTCGGCCGTGAGGAGCGCCATCGCGATGCCCTCGCTAGCGGCGATCTCGTCCTGGTATTCGTTGCGGTGACAAGCGAATTCGTCGGTCGAGCGAAACTCGAGACCGCGTTCCTCGATCCGGTAGCCGGTCTCCGGCCGCCTCCGGTCCGCCGTCCAGTGGGGTGCTACTCGCCGACGCTGACGCGTGGACGAGCGGCGTACCATTGGCCGTCGCAGTGCAGCGTATTGATCCGATGGGTTCCAACCCTTACGTCCAGGCGAACGCGCTCGGATTCCGTTCGGGCGTGGTGCAGATCACCGCCGAGGAGTACGACAAAGTGTTGTCGCTGCACGACGAGGCGTGTTCTACGTGAATTCGTGCGAGATGTGGTGGTGACCGCGACGTAGGCGCAGTCGTAGGTTCAAAGTCGCGTAACAAGGGCGCGCCGTCACCGGTTTCGGCCATAAGCCGCCGCTCGCCACACTCGGGCAATGCGTTCCGGCCAACACAATCGGCCGAACCGACATTACCATGCGGTATTCCCCCGGTTGCGCAAGCGCTGAGCGCCTCGCAGAATCCGGTTCCTAGGCCATTCCGATCTCGTCCCAGATGATGGCTACATCTCCCGCCACCCCCTTGCTGCAGGCCGGCACGGTCACGTTCCTCTTTACCGACATCGAGGGCAGCACGCGTCTTTGGGAGACTGACCCGGTCCGGATGGCCGACGCACTGGAGCGCCACGACCGACTCTGCCGAGCAACCGTTGAAGTCTGCGGAGGTCGGCTCGTGAAAATGATCGGCGATGGGCTGCACGCCGTGTTTGCTGATTCCGCGGCGGCGCTTCGGGCCGTGCTTGAACTGCAGCGGGGAATGGCCTCCGATCGCGGCGGACCATGGCATTGCGTTAACATCGCGCGGCAGGCGCGCCGGCTTCGCGCAAGTTCGTGATGATGATTATTTTGGAGGTGCGGTCAACCGCGCCGCGCGAATCATGGCCGCAGCGCACGGCGGTCAGGTCCTTCTGTCGCAGGTTGTCGTGGAGTTGTCCATGGGACGCCTGCCTGATGGCGCGGACCTCGTGCCTCTCGGTCGTGTGCGCCTGCGCGACCTGGCCGATCCGGAGGACATTTGGCAACTGACGCACGCCGATCTGAATCGCATGTTTCCGGCGCTCCGCTCACTCGATTCGACGCCCAACAACCTTCCCCGCCAGGTGACCAGCTTCATCGGCCGCGAAAGCGAAATTGCGGAGGTCAAGAAGCTGCTCGGCCACACACGGCTACTTACCCTGACCGGCGCCGGTGGCAGCGGCAAAACCCGCCTGTCGATGCAGGTGGCCGCGGAGATGCTCGACGCGTATCCGGACGGCATCTGGCTGGTAGAACTTGCCGCGTTGTCCGACCCGGGTCTCGTGCCACAAACTGTGGCGGCGGTGATGGGACTCACGGAGCAGGCGGGCAAGACGCTGACGCAATCTCTCATCGAGCACTTCGCAGCGCGGCGGGTGCTGCTGATCCTGGACAACGCCGAGCATCTGCTCGCGGCCTGCGGAAACCTCGCCGGCGACCTGGTCCAAGCCTGTCCGCAGGTGGTCGTGCTTGCCACCAGTCGCGAGGCATCGGGAATCCCGGGTGAGCTGAAATTCCGCGTACCGTCCCTGTCGACGCCCGACCCCGCGCGAGATGTGACGCCCGAGCAGGTGTCGTCATTTGAGTCTGTGCGCTTGTTCGTCGAGCGGGCGCGGCTCAATGCGCCGCGCTTTGCCGTTACCGCGCAAAACGCACCCGCGCTGGCTTCGGTATGCCATCGGCTCGACGGCATACCGCTGGCGATCGAACTGGCGGCGGCGCGCGCGCGGGCGATTTCCGTGGAGCAACTCAACCACAGGCTCGATCAGCGATTCCGATTGATAACCGGCGGTTCGCGCACGGCTCCGCGCCGTCAACAGACGCTGCGAGCGCTGATTGATTGGAGTTACGATCTCCTGGACAGCGCAGAAAAGGCGCTACTTTGCCGGTCGTCGGTCTTTGCGGGCGGCTGGACATTGGAAGCGGCGGAGCAGATCTGCATTGGCGAGGAAGTCGAGGACTGGGAGGTACTGGACGTTCTCACCTCATTGGCCGACAAGAATCTGGTGGTGACCGAGGACCGAAACGACACGATTCGCTATCGGTTGCTGGAGACGGTGCGGCAGTATGCCAGCGAGCACCTCATTGAGAGCGGGCGCGGCGAGGCGGTACGGGCGCGCCATCGGGACTACTTCCTGGCTCGGGCGGAGGAGTCGGAACCGAAATTGGTGAGCGCGGAGCAGGCCGAGTGGCTCAAGCGTCTCGAAGCGGAGCATGAGAACCTGCGGGCAAGTCTCAGCTGGAGCCTCATGGAACCGGGATCGCGCGGAGGTCTCCGACTTTGCGGGGCGTTGCAAAGGTTTTGGTGGGCCCGGGGACATCTCTCCGAGGGCCGCGACTGGTGTGCCCGGATCCTCGGAAAGGCCGGCGCCGAGGCACCAACGGAGGAGCGCGCAAAGGTGCTCAATGGGGCGGGCGGGCTCGCCTATCTGCAAGGCGATTATCCCGTTGCCCGGGAGCTGCATGAGGAAAGCCTGGCGATCCGGCGACAATTGGGTGACCGGAGGGGGGTGGCCAGCTCTCTGAACAATCTCGGGAGCGTGGCCCGCGATCTGGGGGATCTCGCTTCCGCCCGCGCGCTGTTCGACGAGAGCCTGTCGATCGCGCGGGAACTCGGAGACCGGGGTTACGTCGCAAACATCCTGGGCAATCTGGGGATCGTGGCTCACGAACAGGGTGACTACCCGGCTGCCCGGGCGCTGCACGAGGAGAGTCTCGCGATGATGCGGGAACTGGGCGATCGGGGACGCATCGCAAGCTCGCTGGGCAACTGGCGCGTGTGGCCTACGTGCAGGGCGACTATCCGGCTGCCCGCATACAGTACGACGAGAGCCTGGCAATCACACGGGAACTGGGAGACAGGGTCGGCATCGCCGGCGCGCTGAACAACCTGGGGCGCGTCGCCCGCGATCAGGGCGATCTTGCCTCTGCGTGGGCGCTGCACCAGGAGAGCATGGTGATCGTGCGTGAACTTGGCGACAGGCAGGGGATCGCCGATTCGCTGGAAGGGCTGGCATCCGTTGACGCTGCGTTCGGCAGCTCGCTGCGTGCCGCCCGTGTCTGGGGCATGGCGGAGCAGATGCGGAAGGAGATCGGATCGCCGATACCGCCAGATGAGCGGCCCAACTACGACCGCCGCGTTGCCGCGGCGCGTGCGGTCGTAGGAGATGATGCAACCTTCGACCGCGCCTGGCAGGAAGGCCGTGCTTTGCTGCTTGAGCAAGCGATAGCGCTCGCATTGGATGGGACTGTCGAGCGATGACTACGAACACCGGCCCTCGGCACTTTGTGATCTCTTGGACCGAGACAGATGGATGTCTCAATCACTAGAGCTCGATATCGGGGGTTCGACCATGCGGGCGTCACTCTGTCGTCGTCGGAATGTCCACCGCACATCGGGACTCGGCGGCGCCTCATGCAGACAATGCAACTCGTCTGCTTTCGCGAACGGCGACCGGCTGCTAGGGGTCGTTGGCAGACCTTCAGCTCCCATTGAGGATGCCCTGTGTCAAGCAACGCACCTGAACTACGCCCGACGCTCCGTCGTTGTCTTCCGACGCAAGCCGACGGGTCCATAAAAGATCCAGAGATCGCGGCGCGGCAACTCGAGCCAGTGCCGGCCGACCGCGAGCGGCGCGGTGCCGTAGGCGCGCAGGCGCGTCCCGCCCAAGGCGAACAGGTGTTCCCACTTGTCGCCCAGGTACATCGACGTCGTGAGGTCGGCCTCGACCCGGTTGTCGCCGGCGCCGCTCGCGAGCCGCATCCGCTCGAGGCGGATCATCGCGGTGCCGTTCTCGCCGGCCGCGGCGCCGTGCATGGCCATCCCCCAGAGCGCGAAGCCGTCGCCCTCGATCCGCGCGCTGCCGTCGTGCACTTCCGCAACCCGGCCCGCAAGGCGGTTGTTGCTGCCCATGAAGTCGGCGGCGAAGAGGGTAGCGGGGTCGCCGTACATCTCCTGCGGCGTGCCCTGCTGCTCGATCTTCCCTTCGTTGAGGAGCAGGATGCGGTCCGACATCGCGAGCGCCTCGCCCTGGTCGTGCGTCACGCACAGCGCGGAGAGCTGCAGCCGCACGATGAGCTCGCGCAGCCACGCGCGCGCCTCCTCGCGCAGCTTCGCATCGAGGTTCGACAGCGGCTCGTCGAGCAGGATCACCGGCGGGTTGTAGACGAGCGCGCGGGCGAGGGCGACGCGCTGCTGCTGACCGCCGGAGAGCTGGTGCGGAAAGCGCTCGGCGAGGTGCCCGAGCGAGAGCTGGTCGAGCGCCGCGCGCACGCGGGTCGATACTTCGCCGGCCGCGATCCTGCGGAGCTTGAGGCCGTAGGCGACGTTGTCGAACACGGTCTTGTGCGGCCACAGCGCGTAGGACTGGAAGACGAGGCCGAGATTGCGGCCTTCGGCCGGCACGTCGATGCCCGCCGCGCCGTCGAATACGACCTTGTCGCCGACGCGGATCGCGCCGGCGTGCGGCTGCTCGAGGCCGGCGACCGCGCGCAGCAGCGTCGTCTTGCCGCTGCCCGAGGGGCCCAGCAGCGCGACCACCGCGCCCCGCTCGAGCGTGAGCGAGACTCCCTTCAGGATCGGGTTGTCGCCGTAGGACAAACGGACGTTCTCGACGGTGAGCTCGGACATGGTTCGGTTCCCGGGAAGCGGATCAGTCGCGAAGGCGGACGCCGAAGCGGAGCGCGAGCGCGAGGCCGATGCCGACCAGCACGACATTGATCAACGACAGCGCGGCGACGACGTCGATCGCGCCACCCTGCCACAGCGAAACGAGCTGCGCGCCGATTACCTCGGTGCCGGGCGCGAGGAGATAGACGCCCGTCGAGTACTCGCGCTCGAAGATCATGAACACGAGAAGCCAGGACGCGAGCAGCCCCGGCCGGATCAGCGGCAGCGTGATCTGCCGCGATACCGTACCCCGCGACGCGCCGGCCGTGCGCGCCGCCTCCTCGAGCTCGGTCGACACCTGCAGGAGCGACGACGAGATGAGCCGCATCCCGTAGGCGAGCCAGACGACCGTGTAGGCAAGCCACATGCTGAAGATCGTCGCGCGAAGCGGCGTGAGCGGAGGGAAGAACAGGAACACCCACAGGAACGCGAGGCCGGCGAGCAGGCCCGGCACGGCGCGGGGCACGAGCACGAGGTAGTCGACGAAGCGCGACCAGCCATCGTTGCGCCGGTGCGTGGCGAAGCCGATCGCCGTGTAGCAGGCGACGGTGATCGCTCCGCCCACGGTGCCGATCAGGATCGTGTTCCAGATCGCGCGGACCTGCGTCGGCTCGTCCCACACCGACAGGAAGTGCTCGACGGTCAGCACCTCGGCGAGCTTCGCGCCGTAGCCCCAGTTGGAGACGAACGCGCGGAGCGCGATGCCCGACAGCGGCACGATGACGGCCACGAACAGCCAGAATCCGATCAACGCGGCTGCGGCCCACTTCCAGCGGCGCAGCGGCAACTCACGCATGCGCCCGGCCTTGCCCTTGATCGTCGCGTACTTGCGCGCGTTCTGCAACAGATAGCGTTGCAGCAGCACGAGCGGGAACGTGACGGCGACGATGCAGATCGCGACGGCGGCCATCAGGTGGTAGGACGGCGTGCCGAGCTTGTTCGTGAGCTTGTAGAGGTACGTCGACAGCACGAGATGGCCCTCGGGGTCGCCGAGGACCAAGGGAAGGCCAAACAGCTCGAAGCCGAGGAAGAAGACCAGCACCGCCGAGAAGAGGAGGGCCGGCGCGATCAGCGGGAGGCTGACCGTCGCGGCCACCCGAAACGGCGATGCGCCCGCCACGCGCGCCGCCTCCTCGACGTCCGAGCCCAGGCTCTTCAATGCCGCCGACGCGTAGACGTACACGTTGGGCACGTGCGTGAGCCCGGCGATGACGCCGATCGCGACAAGCGAATAGATGCCCCAGGGCGCGCCGCCGAGCAGGTCCGTCGCCCACACCGTGTAGAACCCGACGGGACCGGCGGCGACGACGTAGCCGAACGCGAGCACCATCGGCGAGACGAAGCTCGGCACCAGGATCAAGGGTTCGATCCACCGCTTCGCGGGAAGGTCCGTGCGCTCCATCACGAAGGCGAGCAGGCCCCCGAGGGGTACCGCGATGACGACCATCATCGCGGCGAGGACGAACGAGTTCGCGAACGCCTGCCAGAAATCCGGGTCCGCGAAGATGAACCGGTACGCGTCGAGCCCGGCCGTCTTCCGCGTGTCGAAGAACGGCGCAGTGAGGAAGCTCTGGTAGAGAATCAGCGACAGCGGCGCTAGCACCGCCGCCGCGGTCACGGCGATCGTCAGGCCGCGGGGAACGCCCGCGAGTACTGCGGTGCGCATGGGCGCCCGGGCGCGCCGCGCGTGCGCGTCGCTACTTCGCTCCGGACGCGAGCGCGGCCTTCCACTCGGCGAGGAACTCGAGCCGCTTCTTCGGGTCGAGGAAGGCGACGATCTCCGAGGACACCGGGATCGGCTTGATGTTGGAACCGAGCTGCTTCGCGAGCGAAGCAGCCGTGTACTCGGCGTCGACGTCGGTCCGGATCGCGAAGAGCTCGACGTCGCCGCCGATCAGTTTCTGCCCGCGTTGCGACAGCACGTAGTCGAGCCAGAGCTTCGCCGCATTCGGGTTCTTTGCCTGCTTGCCGATGAACATCACGCGCGACAGCACGAGCGTGTAATCCTTCGGCAGCACGACGCCGAGCGCCGGGTCCTTCTTCGCGCGCACCAGCGCGTAGGAGCCGAGCACGTTGTAACCGAGCAGGTGCTCGCCCGAAGAGACCTTCTCCAGCATGTTGCCGGTGCTCGAGTAGACACGGTAGGAGGTCGCGCCGAAGCCGCGCTCGAGGTCCTTCATTCCCGTGAAGTACTTCGCGTCCTGCACGACGAACATGAAGCCGACGCCGCTCTTCTCGATGTCGTAGGTCGTGACCTTGCCCTTGAACTTGTCGGTCTTGGTCAAGAGAAGCTTCGCGAACGCCGCGTGGTCCTGCGGCACTTCGTCGGCGGCGACGAGCCGCTTGTTGTAGATGAAGACGGCCGGCTCGTAGGTCGTGCCGTAGGCCTGGTGCTTGTACACGGCCCATCCCGGCAGCTTGGACGCCTCCGGCGACGCGTACGTCATCGCCTGCCCCTCGTCGACGAGCTTCACCTGCAGATCCATCGCCGAGCTCCACATCACGTCGGCGGAGCCCTGGTTCGCCGCCGCCTCGGCGATGAACCGGTTGTACATCTCGGTCGAATTCATGTCGTTGTACTCGACCTTGACGCCCGGATAGAGCGCCTGGAAGTCCTTGATCAGCGGCTGGGCGGCCTTGGTGTCAAGGGCGCTGTAGATGACGACCTTGCCCTCCTTGTTCGCGGCGGCGATCGTCTGCGCGTAGTCGGCGGGGTAACCGGCGGGCACGGATTGGGCGAGGGCGACGCCGGCGGCACAGGCGGCGGCGAGGATCGAGAGGCGGGCGAGCATGGGATTTTCCTCCAGGGGGCAGCCGGCGCTGCCATGAGCGCCCGATTATAGGCGGAGGAAACAAAGACGCCGCAGCGATTTCCGCGGCGGCGCTCGAATGAAGTCTGGTCGGGGTGAGAGGATTTGAACCTCCGACCTCTACGTCCCGAACGTAGCGCTCTACCAGGCTAAGCTACACCCCGAATTCCGAAATGCGGATCCATCCGCGCCGCGGCGGGAGAGAACGGCTCCGCGACGCTCCGCGTCCCTTGTCAGTACGTGCGGCGGGCCGCGAAAGCCGCCAATTCTAGCAGATTCAGCTTCTCCGGCGAATCGGGAAGGCCCGCCACGCACGCGGCGGCGGCGGCGCACTCGCGCTCCGCGCGGGCTCGCGCGTAGTCGAGGGCGCCGGTGCGCGTGAGCACGTCCGCGACCGGCGCGAACTCGGTCAGCCGGCCCCGGGTGACCGCATCGCGGATCAGCGCCGCGTCGTCCGGAGTCCCCACGGCGATCGCGCGGATGAGCGGGAGGGTCATCTTCCCCTCGGCCAGATCGTCGCCCAGGTTCTTGCCTATGGCGGTCAGGTCGCCCGAGTAATCGAGGACGTCGTCGACGAGCTGGAACGCGGTGCCGAGGTGCATCCCATAACGCGCGAGCGCGTCCTCGTGCTCCGGCGGGGCCTCCCCCAGGACGGCGCCGAGCTGCGCCGCGGCCTCGAACAGCTTGGCCGTCTTGCGCCGGATGACGCCCAGATAGGTCGCCTCGTCCAAGGCGGGATCGCCCGATTTCATGAGCTGGAGGACCTCGCCTTCCGCGATCACGTTGGTCGCGTTCGAGAGGATCTCGAGGATGCGCATCGTGCCCGCGCCGACCATGAGCTGGAACGCGCGCGAGTAGAGGAAGTCGCCGACCAGCACCGACGCCGCGTTGCCGAATTTCGCGTTCGCGGTCGCGAGGCCGCGGCGGAGCTCGGACTCGTCGACGACGTCGTCGTGGAGCAGGGTCGCCGTGTGGATCATCTCGACGACTGCGGCGAACGTGTAGTGCATCTGGCCCCGGTAGCCGCATGCGCGGGCAGCCAGCAGGACCAGCGCGGGGCGCAGGCGCTTGCCGCCGCTGCCGATGATGTACTCGGCGATCTGCTGAATCAGCGGAACGTCCGAGCCCAGGCTCGCGCGGAGAACACGATCCACCTCGGCGCGGTCGGCGGCGAGCACGGCGGTGAAAGGCTCCATCGGGACGGACGTTAGAGCGGGCCGCGGCGCGGGACGCGCGTGGAGGGCGGCTCGGCGGGCGCTGGGCATGAGGGGGCGGCCCTGCCGCGCTCGGCGGTCCTCGGGGCCGGCGGCGATTGTAACCGAAGGCGCATCCCCGTCCTTGCGCTGGCTCAATCGTTCCGCGTCCGCGGCGCGGTGTCACCGGCCCCGCTGCCGACCCTCCGGGGTGCGTTTGACGCGCTGGAGCCTAATCGGTTAAAATTCAAAGCTTTCCGCGATCGGCGCGGGAAAAGCGGATCCCCAGGCAAGCGGAGTCCTTCCATGTACGCGGTCATCAAAACCGGCGGCAAGCAGTACAAGGTTGCCCCCGGCGAAAAACTCAAGGTAGAACAGATACCGGCGGACGTGGGCGCGGAAGTCGTGCTCGATCAGGTGTTGATGATCGGCGAAGGCGAAAGCGTCCGTCTCGGCCAGCCCACCGTGGCGGGCGCCGCGGTCAAGGCGACGGTCGTCGCGCACGGGCGCGGCGACAAGGTGCACATCTTCAAGATGCGCCGGCGCAAGAACTATCACCGGACCCAGGGCCACCGGCAGAACTTCACCGAGCTCAAGATCGACAGCATCGTCGGCTGACGGAGACGACACCATGGCACACAAGAAGGCGGGCGGTAGCTCGCGCAACGGCCGCGATTCGGAATCGAAGCGCCTAGGCGTCAAGGCCTACGGCGGCGAGACGATCCCGGCCGGCAGCATCATTGTCCGCCAGCGCGGCACTGTGATCCACGCGGGCGTGAACGTGGGCATCGGCAAGGATCACACCCTCTACGCGCTCTGCGACGGCAAGGTCGAGTTCGCCACCCGCGGCAAGGCAAAGAAGAAGATCGCAAGCGTGGTCCCGGTGTCCGCCTGACGCCGCTTAGCGCTGCACCGAAGATCCCGGCCGCGTGCCGGGATTTTTTCGTCCTACGCTCGCCAGAACGTGCGCTCGCCGTCGGCGCGAATCATCGCCTCGGCCGGGACTTGCCAGAGAACGAGGACGATCGCCAGCACGTCGCCGCCCGAGACCAGCGCATTCAGGAGCGATATCGAAGCGACGACGTTCGGCACGTCACCGATCGCGGCGAACGCGGCGATGGGGCCGAAGGAGACGAGGACGATGGGCATCGCCAGCATTGCGACGTAACGACGGCGCGACCACTCGCCGCTCCAGTGCGCGCAGAGCGCGAGGCGCGACGGCCAGAACGAGAATATCGTCGCCGCCTCCGCGGACTCGCGTGGAAACGCGGCCGCGTGCGCCGTTTCGTGCAGGAACGCGGCGGCCACGCAAACGGCCATGAAGGTCACGAGGTCGAGCTTGAAGGAGACCTCCGGGAAGGCATGCAGCCAGAACAGCAGCACGACCGTCGCGAGGATGAGCGAGATCTGGATCTGGAAGATCAGGACCAGGTCGGGGTCGACCCCGCGCAGCCGCCGCCATCCCCATTCCAGCAGCGCCCGCTTGTCCTTGACCGGCCCGAGAACGAGCTGCATTGACGATCGCCTTGACCGGCGGCCTCCTGCCGCCTTTGCGGTCGATGATGCAAAGCGCGTCCAGTCCGGTCTGTCGGGCGCCGCCGCAATCCCGCGAAGCTGTCCGCAAACGTCCGCCGTCGGTGTCCGTCCTACGAACGGCTCATCGCCGCTCGAGCCACCACAGGAGCGAGAACGCCGCGGCGATGAAGAACACGAGCGGGAAGGTCGCGGAGAACAGCGGCGACCAGTCGTTCAGGACGCCGAGATTCGTGAACAGCCGCCCGAGCAGGAAGAAGGCGAGTCCGAGCATGGTGCCGGCGAAGATCCGGAAGCCGACGCCGCCCGACCGCCGCTGGAAGTACGCGAACGGCAGCGCGAGAATCATCATCACGACGACGGCGGCCGGGTAGAACACCTTGTTCCAGAAGGCGATCTCGAAGCGCGACGTCTTCTGGTCCTTGAGCACGCGGATGTTGTCGTAGAGCGTTCTGAGCTCGAGGCGTTCGGGCGCCACCTGATAGACGGTGAGGATGGAGGGCCGCAACACGGTGTCCCACGCCCACTGGTCCGTGACTTCGAGCGTCGCGCCGTCGAAGCCGATCCGCGTCGTGCGCACGTTCTTGAGTTGCCACTGGCCGTTCCCCGTGAACACGCCTGACTCCGCGGTGCGCACCGTCTTGAGCCTGAGCTCGCGGTCGAATTCGTAGATGCGAACGCCAAGCAGCGTCATGTCGGCCAGCACCCGGCGGATGTTGGCGAAGGTCAGGTCCTGCTTGAACCAGAAACCCGACTGGAACTGTTGTGCGACGACCCGGCTCTCGCCGCCCCGCGACGGTGCGCGGATCTGCTGCGCGAGCCGTTCGGCGGGCGGCGCGACGAACTCGCCGGCGAGGAACGTCGCGACGGCGAGCGGAATGCCGACGCGCACCAGCGCCCACGTGACCTGCGCCAGCGACGCGCCCGACGCCCGCATCACCGTGTACTCCGAATTGGCGACGAGCTGTGCCATCGCGAACAGTGTCCCGATCAGCGCGGCGACGGGAAACAGCTCGTACATGCGCGAGGGCAGCTGCAGCGCGACGAACAGGAGCGCGGAGGACAGCGTGTAGCCGCCGCGGCCGACGTCGCCCAGCTCGTGGATCAGGTCGAAGAACGCGAACAGCATCACCAGCGCGCCGAAGATGAGCAGGATCGCCGCGAGCAGCTCGCGGCCGATGTAGCGGGTGAGCGTCTTCACGCCGCGGCTCCGTTGCGCGGCGCGGGACGGAGCCGCGCGAACAGCGAGAGGCGCTGGCCGAAGAGCGCCAGCACGACGACGAGCGCGATCGCATGCGGCAAGAGCAGGCCGGCCCAGAAGCCGAGCTTGCCTTGCGCGATGAAGCTCTGGACGATGTTGAGCCCGTTGCTGTAGACCATGTACAGAAACGCCGCGGACAGGAGGTTGAACGAGCGACCCATCCGCGGGTTCACGTGCGAAAGCGGGACCGCGAGGAGCGTCAGTACCAGCGCCGAGATCGGCACCGAGAGCCGCCAGAACAGCTCGGCGCGCTCGACCCGACCCTCGGACAGCGCGAGCAGCGGCGTCGGGATCGCCTTGGTGGACGTCGGCAGGTTGCGGAGCTCCGCCGGCTCGATGCGGCGCCCGAGCCGCTCGAACTCGAGCACGCGATACTCGGCGGTCCCGGGCTTGCCCTCGTAGCGGCGGCCGTCCGTCAGCACGATGAAGCGGTCGCCCTCCGGGGTCTCCTGCAGCCGGCCCTCGCGGGCGACGGTGGTCACGTCCTGCCCTTCGTCGACGGAGTGGAGAAAGATGTTGCGGATGCGGCCGTCGAACGTGTTGATGCTGTCGACGTAGACGACGAGGCCGACGCGGCGGAATTCCCGGAAGAGCCCCGGCATGATGAGCGCGAGCTCGTCCTTCGACTCGAGCTGCCGCTCGTACTCGATCCGCCGGCGCTCGGCCCACGGCGACAGAACCAGCGACAGCGCGACGATGGCAACCAGGAACGGCGCCGCGAACCACAGCACCGGGCGGACGACGTTTCCGAGCCCCTGGCCGGAGGTGAACCACACGATCATCTCGCTGTCGCGGTACCAGCGCGACAGCGTGAGCAGCACCGTCAGGAAGACGGTGACCGACAGCAGAATGTTGAAGTAGAACATGGCGCCGAAGCCGATCAGCGCCAGCATGCCCTCCGGGGCGACGGCGCCGCCGGCCGCCCGGGCCAGGAGCTTCAGCACCAGGTTGGTGAACAGGATCCCGAGCAGGACGACGAACAGGCCGAGGGCCGTCGTCGTCATTTCCCGCACCAGGCTGCGCCGAAAAATCATGACAGCGGGAGAATTTTGACTTTTTCGGGCCGTTTTGCCAATAATGCCGCCGAGGCCGTCCTACGGCAAAGAAACGGCACGGCGAGGCAACCTGGCGGACCTGCTTTCGCGCATGCGACGGAGGCGAATTGTGCGCAATTCAAGGCGCGAGCCCGAAGGCATGCAGGAAGTGTGGCGAGGGCGAGCAACGCAGAAATGCGCCCAAGTCGTCCGGTCCCGTCGGGTTGCTGCCAAAAAGCGTGTCTGCTTTGTTACTCGTCTTGCAAGGGTTTACGGCATTTGCTGCGCCTCGCGCCTCGCATCCAGCGCATTTTGGCCGAGCAACGGATACGGGAAAACAAGTTCGACAGGCTCCTAGGGAAGAGCGATGGAATTTACCATAAAAAGCGGTAGCCCCGAGAAGCAGCGGAGCGCATGCGTCGTCGTCGGCGTGTTCGACAACCGCAAGCTTTCGCTGTCGGCAGAGCTGATCGACCGGGCCTCGAATGGTTATGTGAGCGAAATCATTCGGCGCGGCGACATGGAGGGCAAGCTCGGCGCGACCTTGCTCCTGCACAACGTGCGGGGCACGCTCGCCGATCGCGTGCTGCTCGTCGGTCTCGGCAAGGAACGCGATTTCCGCGACCGTGAATTCCGCTCGGCCGTCAAGTCGGCGGTCAAGCTCCTGAACGAGACGGGCTCGTACGAAGCCGTCATCTATCTCACCGAAGAGAAGGTGAAGCGGCGCGAGGTCGCCTGGCGAGTCGAGCACGCGGTGGTCGTCGCGATGGAAGCCGTCTACCGCTTCGACCGGATGAAGAGCGAGAAGGCCGAGGTGCGCCGCCCGCTGCGGAAGCTCACGCTGTCCGTGCCGCAACGCTCGGACCTGGCCGACGGCGAGGCCGCCGCGGCGCGCGGGCTAGCGATCGCGCACGGGATGGACTTCGCGCGCGATCTCGGCAACCTGCCGGGCAACGTCTGCACGCCGACCTACCTCGGCGAACGCGCGCTGGAGCTCGCGCAGGAGTTCCCCGACATCAAGGCCACCGTGCTCGAGCGCAAGGACATGGAAGCGCTCCAGATGGGTTCGCTCCTGTCGGTCACCGCGGGCAGCGAGGAGCCGCCCCGCTTCATCGTGCTCGAGTACCGCAAGAACCCGCGGAAGCAGAAGCCGGTCGTGCTCGTCGGCAAGGGCATCACGTTCGACAGCGGCGGCATTTCGCTCAAGCCGGGCCTCGACATGGACCAGATGAAGTTCGACATGTGCGGTGCCGCCTCGGTCTTCGGCACGCTCCGCGCGGTCGCCGAGCTCAAGGCCGAGGTCAACCTGATCGGCCTCGTCGCAGCCTGCGAGAACATGCCGTCGGGACGCGCGACCAAGCCTGGCGACATCGTCACCAGCATGTCGGGTCAGACGATCGAAATCCTGAACACGGACGCGGAAGGGCGCCTGATCCTTGCCGATGCGTTGACCTACGCGGAGCGCTACGAGCCGGAAGCCGTGGTCGACATCGCGACCTTGACCGGCGCCATGGTGATCTCGCTCGGCCACGTCGCCTGCGGCGTGTTCAGCAACAGCGACGCGCTCGCGCGGGCGCTCGTCGCGGCGGGCGACGACGCGTTCGACCGCGGCTGGCCCCTTCCGCTGTGGGACGACTATCAGGAGGGGCTCAACAGCAACTTCGCCGACTTCGCGAACATCGCCGGACGCGCGGGCGGCAGCATCACCGCCGCGTGCTTCCTGTCGCGCTTCGCGAAGAAGTACGACTGGGCGCATCTCGACATCGCCGGCGTCGCCTGGAAAGAAGGGAAGGAGAAGGGCGCGACCGGCCGGCCCGTCGCGCTGCTCACGACGTGGCTGCTCGCGCAGGAGGGGCCCGCCGCGGCCTGATTCCGCGCGGCCGGGACCGATGACGACGATCGACTTCTACACGCATTGCGCGAGCCGCTACGAGATCGCGGCCACGCTTGTCGCCAAGGCGTGGGCGCAGCATGGCAGCGTGCGCGTGCTGACGCCGGACCCGGTCGCTACCGACGAATTCGACCGCTTCCTCTGGTCGTGGCCCGCGCTCGGCTTCGTGCCGCATTGCCGCCTCGGGAGCGCGCTCGCGGCGGAAACGCCCGTGCTGGTCGACCACGTGCCGTCGCACGACGGTCCGGCTGCAGTCCTCGTCAACCTGCATCCATCGCCGCCGCCTTTCTTCTCGCGCTTCGAGCGCCTGCTCGAGGTCATCGGCCTCGACCCGGACGAGACCGCGGCGGGCCGCGAGCGGTGGAAGTTCTACAAGACGCGAGGGTACGAGGTGCGCTCGCACAATCTTTCGGAACGCGCGTGATGCCGACCGCACGCGAGCTGCTCGAGCAGGCGGATGCGCTGATGCGGCGCAACCGCGGCCGCGTGCCCGAGCCCGACATCCCCGAGCTGACCGACGAGGTCGTCGTCGCGGAGCCGGTCGACGCGGGGCGAGCCGGGCCGGGAGATGCGGTCGCACCCGGGTCATCGCGGGCGGTCGAGGAAGTGCCCGAGCTCACCGACGCCTTGGGGCAGGTCGAGGAAGTCTCGATCGAGGCCGTGCCCGAGGACGTGGAATCGCGCTGGCTCGAATCGATGCTGGGCGGATCGAGCGTCACGGGCCCGGCGCCCGATTCGATCGCCGTCGTGCCGCCCTCGACGCTGCGAGCCGCGGAGCCGGTGTCCGAACCGGAGCCGGCCGCTGGCGCGTCGAGTCCGTCCGACGAGCACGGGCTTGCGCCCGAGACCGAGGCCGCACTCGCGCTGCCTCCCGCCGAAGACGTTGCGGATACCGGGGCAGGCGACCCCGCGTTCGACGCGATGCTGGGGCTGGGTTCCTTCGAAGGTAAGTCCGATCGCGAATTCGCGCCGCCCGAGCCACCGCCGGAACTGACGGGAACGATCGACGCGTTCGCAGCCGACGAGGCCGGGGACGCGATCGACGGGGAGCCACAGGCGCCCCCGGCCGCGCTGCACGAAATCGCGCCGGCCGCGCCGCCGTCCGCCGAGCCGGCGTGGGACGCGGTCGCCGAGGAAATCCGGATGCAGGTGCTGCAGCGGATCGACATCTTCACCGACACGAGCCTCCAGGGCGAGCTCGCCGCGCGCCTGCAGCCGGTCGTCGATCGCGCGAGCGCGGATCTCATCGCCACCATCAACCGCGAGGTCGGGCAGCTGCTGCGCACCTACGTCGCGGAGGCGATCGAGCGCGAGATCGAGAAGTGGCGCGAATCGAATCCCTGACGCCGTGTACCGGTCGCGTCCGCATGCAGGGCTCCATTATTCCGCTTGACTTCGGCGACCGGCTGCAGTCGTCATTCCCGCGAACGCGGGAATCCAGCGACTTTGGGTCATTGCAGGCGACAGTCCGCGTCGCTGTGTCCCCCTTCCGCGGGGACGACGAAGAATGCATGCGACCGGCGCCAGCGGCGCCAAAGGCCTGCTAGCGAGCGCAGCGCGGCTACTTCTGGAACGTCGTGTTCTCGACCAGCACCTTGTACGAGTAGCCCGAGCCCAGGTCGACGTCGGTCTTCACGACGCCCTTGGCAAGGACGACATCGCCGACCTTCGGTTCGTCCTTGCTCGTGACGAGCAGGTCGTTGCTGCCGTCGGCGGCGGAGCCCGAGCCGTCACGCAGGTGCACCCAGTTCTTGCCCATCACGTTCGTGTTGACCTTCACGACCTGGGCGCGGATCGCCACCGGCTTCTCCTTGAGCGCGGCGCGGTTCGCGTTCACTTCGGCAACGGTGCGTGCGTCGGGGCCTTCGGCCTTCGCGACCTTGACGGCGGGAACGTCTGCGGCCTTGGAAGCGCCGCCGTGGATCTGGGCGAGCCCGGGTCCGGCGCCGTGAGGACTTGCGCCCGCTGTCGTCGGTGCGGGAGCGCCCGCGGTGGCGACGCCGAGCGTGCCGAACACGATCGCCGGGAACGTGCGCTTCAAGGTCTTGCTTTCGAAGTTCTGCATCAGCGCCGGGTTTTCGATCGTCACCTCGGCACCCTTTTTCACGTCGGGCGACTTGTTCACCGCCGCCCACACCTCGCCCTTGGCGGTCTTGAGGCGCAGGTATGTGTAGGCGTCCACGTCCAGCACCTCGAGCACCTCGCCTTTCAGCGCCGACGGAGCGGTTGCGGCGGCGGCCTCGCTCGCCGCCCACGCGAGCGGGCTCAGGAGAGCGGCAAGAAGAACTACAGCCAGCTTCTTCATGTTCGTATTCCTTTTGACGGTATTCGCGGCGAGTCTCGCCGCCCAGGCGCCAATATCGCACGACCCGCCCGATTCACATTGACGCAGATCGAACGCCCCGTTCCGGGACCGGGCAACACGCGCACCGGATCGTCGAGCCAGCGCCGGTCGCCGTCCGCGCTCTCGTCGGAGTGGCAAGAAGTTCCGCTATAATTTCAGCTATTTACGCGCCAGTCGTCGCCCTGGATTCCATGGAACTTGCGAAGAGCTTCGAGCCGCACGCGATCGAGGACAAGTGGTACCCGGTCTGGGAGTCGCGCGGCTATTTCAAGCCGTCGTGGGCGCCGGGCGCGCCGCCTTTCTGCATCCAGTTGCCGCCGCCCAACGTGACCGGCACGCTGCACATGGGGCACGCGTTCCAGATGACGATCATGGACGTCCTCGTGCGCTGGCACCGGATGCGCGGGTTCAACACGCTGTGGCAGCTCGGCACCGACCACGCGGGGATTGCGACGCAGATCGTCGTCGAGAACCAGCTCAAGGCCGAAGCGATCTCGCGGCACGATCTCGGACGCGGGAAGTTCGTCGAGCGCGTCTGGGCGTGGAAGGAGGCGTCCGGCTCGACGATCACGAACCAGATGCGCCGCCTCGGGACCTCCGGCGACTGGTCGCGCGAGCGATTCACGATGGACGAGGGCCTGTCCGCCGCCGTGCGCGAGACGTTCGTGCGGCTCTACGAGGACGGGCTCATCTACCGCGGCAAGCGCCTCGTCAACTGGGACCCGACGCTCGGCACGGCCGTCTCGGACCTCGAAGTCGAGAGCGAGGAGGAACAGGGGAAGATCTGGGAGCTCCGGTATCCGTTCGCCGACGGCAGCGGATCGGTGGTCGTGGCGACGACGCGTCCCGAGACGATGCTGGGCGACGTCGCGGTGGCCGTGAACCCGGACGACGAGCGATACCTGGAACTCGTCGGCAAGCAGGTGACGCTGCCGCTCACCGGACGCACGATCCCCGTCATCGCCGACGACTACGTCGACAAGGCCTTCGGGACGGGCTGCGTGAAGATCACGCCCGCGCACGATTTCAACGACTGGCAGATCGGGCTGCGGCACGGCCTCGCGCCGATCGGCATCCTCGATCTCCAGGCGAAGATCAGCGAGAACGCGCCGGCGAAGTATCGCGGCCTGGACCGCTATGTCGCGCGCAAGGCGGTGCTGGAGGACCTCGCCGCGCAGGGTCTCGTCGTCTCCGAGAAGCCGCACAAGATGGTCGTGCCGCGCTGCGAGCGAACGGGCGAGATCGTCGAGCCGATGCTGACCGATCAGTGGTTCGTCGCGACGCGTACGCCGGCGCCGAAGACGCATCCGCATTTCCCCGGCCGCTCGATCCAGGACCTCTGCCTCGCCGCGGTCGGCGATGGCGTCAAGAGTCCGCGCAGCGGCGAAACGGGGAAGGTCGAGTTCGTCCCCGGCGAATGGCTGTCGACGTACCTGCACTGGATCAACAACATCCAGGACTGGTGCATCTCGCGCCAGCTCTGGTGGGGCCACCGGATCCCGGCGTGGTACGACGAGGCGGGCAACGTCTACGTCGCGCGCGACGAGGCGGCCGCACGCTCGCGGGCGCGCGCGAAGCTCGGCCGCGATCCGACGCGCCTCGAGCAGGACCCCGACGTGCTCGACACGTGGTTCTCGTCCGCGCTCTGGTGCCACTCGACGCTCGGCTGGCCGGAGGACACGAGGGAGCTCAGGACGTTCCTGCCGTCGTCGGTGCTCGTCACCGGGTTCGACATCATCTTCTTCTGGGTCGCGCGGATGATCATGACCACGGTCTACTTCACTGGCGAGGTTCCGTTCCGCACGGTCTACATCAACGCGATCGTCCGGGACGAGGAAGGGCAGAAGATGTCGAAGTCGAAGGGGAACGTGCTCGACCCCCTCGACCTGATCGACGGCGTCACGCTCGAGGCGCTGGTCGAGAAGCGCACGTCCGGGCTCCTGCTCGAGAGGCAGCGCGAGCCGATTGCGAAGCGGACGCGGAAGCAGTTCCCGAACGGCATTCCCGCCTTCGGCGCGGACGCGGTGCGCTTCACGTTCGCGAGCCTCGCGACGTTCGGCCGGACGCTCAACTTCGACCTCAACCGCTGCGAGGGCTACCGCAACTTCTGCAACAAGCTCTGGAACGCGAGCCGGTTCGTGCTGATGAACGTCGACGGCCGCGACGTAGGGCTCGACCCGGCGAAGCCGGCGACGCTCGCGTTCCCGGACGAATGGATAATGGCCGAGCTCCAGAACGCCAAGGAGGAGATCAACCGCCAGCTCGCCGAATACCGCTTCGACCTCGCTTCCCGCACGCTCTACGAGTTCGTCTGGAACGAGTACTGCGACTGGTACGTCGAGCTCTCGAAGGTGACGCTCGCGCAGGCCGACGAGGCCGGCCAGCGCGGGACGCGGCGGACGCTCGTGCGCGTGCTGGAGGAGGTGCTGTGCCTCGCGCACCCGCTGATCCCGTTCGTCACCGAGGAGCTCTGGCAGACGGTCGCGCCGCTCGCGGGCCGTGCCGGCGAGACGATCTCGCTGCAGGGCTATCCCGAATCCGACATGAGCCTGCGCGCGCCGGTGCCGACGATGCAGGTCTCGATGCTGAAGACCCTCGTCGACGCCTGCCGCTCGCTCCGCTCGGCCATGGGTCTCGGCCCGGGCGAAAAGGTCGACATGCTGGTCGCTGGCGACGTTTCCGCCTACGGCGCCGGCGCCTTCGCCCCCTACGTGAAGGCGCTCGCGCGACTCTCGGACTACCGCAGCGTCGACGAACTTCCCGCGACGAACGCGCCGGTCGAAGTCGTCGACAAGCTCCGGATCATGCTCGACGTGAAGGTCGACGCCGCAGCCGAGCGCGAGCGGATCGGCAAGGAGATCGCTCGGATCGAAGGCGAGATCGCCAAGGCTAACGCAAAACTCGCGAACGAGAGCTTCGTCGCGCGCGCGCCCGCTGCCGTGGTCGAGCAGGAGCGCAGCCGTCTTGCCGGCTTCACTGCGACCTTGGGCAAGCTCAGGACGCAGGCGGCACGGCTGGGGGCGTGATCGGCCTGCGGCACACGTTTCGCGCGCTCCGGCACGCGAACTTCCGACGGTTCTTCGTCGGGCAGGGCCTGTCGATGATCGGCACCTGGCTGCAGCAGGTGGCAATGGGCTGGGTGACCTGGCGACTGACCGGGTCAGCCCTGCTGCTCGGGACGATCGCCTTCTGCTCCAACATCGGGATTCTCGCGATCGGACCGTTTGCGGGCGTCCTCGCCGATCGCGTGAGCCGGCGGCCCGCGCTGATGCTCACGCAATCGCTTCTGCTTGCGCAGGCTGTCGTGCTCGCCGTGCTGGTCGCGACCAACGCTCTGCAGGTGTGGCATCTGATCGCCTGCGCGCTCTGGCTCGGCGTCGTGTCGGCCTTCGACATCCCGCTGCGCCAGTCGCTGTACGTGCACCTGGTCGACGACCGCGCCGACCTGCCCAACGCCATCGCGCTCAACTCGTTCCTGGTCAACAGCGCGCGGGTGATCGGACCGGCGCTCGCGGGCATGCTCCTTGCGGCCACGAGCGAGGCCGTGTGCTTCGCGCTCAACGCGCTGTCGTTCGTGGCCGTCATCGTCGCGATCTCGCGGCTGCGCTGGCCCCGGGAGACGAAGCCGGAGCGCAGCGACGACGGGTTCTGGGCGAGCTGGATGCAGGGCGCACGGTATGCTTTCGGCTTCGGGCCGGTGCGCGCGCTGCTCGCCCTCGTGGCCGTCGCGGCGTGGACGATCACGCCGTATTCCTCGCTGATGCCGATCTACGCGGGCCAGATCTTCGGGGGCGGCGCGCACACGCTCGGGTTCCTGCTGGCCGCAGCCGGCGTCGGTGCGCTCGCGGCGACGACGTATCTCGCGAGTCGCAGCACGATCCGCGGCCTCGGCCGCGTGATCGCCGGCGCGGCGGCCGTGAGCGGTCTCGCGCTCGCGTCCTTCGCGTGGCTCACCGTGCTTCCCCTCGCGCTCGTGCTGCTCGCGCTCGTCGGCGGCGGCGTCATCCTCGCCGCGGCGTCGGCGAACACGATCATCCAGACCGTCGTCGAGGATCGGCTGCGCGGTCGCGTCGCCGGCTTCTACACGATGGCGTTCCTCGGCGTCGCCCCGATCGGCAACCTGGCGGCGGGCGCGCTCGCGAAGGCGATCGGGGTACAGACGACATTCGCGCTCAACGGCGTTCTCTGCGTCGCCGCGGCAATCTGGTTCTGGCGCCGGCTGCCGGCGCTCGCGGTGCTGATGCGGCCGACCTACGTCCGGCTCGGGATCATCACGGAGGGCGGTTGATCGGGCGAGCGCCGATCGGCCGGTAGACGCCCTTGGCGCTCGCCTTCTCGCGCGAATGCGTCAGATCGGAGCCTCTTACGCGCAACGCCGCGACATGCGGATCGTCGGCGCAAGCGACAGCTACGACGGCTCTGCTAGGTCTGGGCTGTCCGGCGCTTCGTCGTGGTAGGCTTTGTCCCGGATCGAGCGTGTCCGTCCCAGGGGAGGCCTATGAGGCGGCGGGACTTCATCGCGGTACTCGGCGCCGCCGCGTCAGTGTGGCCGTCCGGCGCGCGCGCACAGACGGGAATGGCCGGAGAGACGGTGCCGTCGAACGTGCCACGGGTCGGCTTCCTCAACAGCGCGTCGCCCGTCACCTACCGTTTCAATGCCGATGCCTTTCGGGAGGGGCTCGCGCAAGCTGGCTTCGTCGAGGGCCGCAACGTGCGCATCGAGGAGCGCTGGGCGAAGGGCGACTACAATGCGCTTCCGGCGCTCGCAAACGAGCTCGTGGCGAAGGGCGTCGACGCCATCGCGGCCACGGGGGACGTGGCCTCGGCGCGCGCCGCCCGGGACGCGAGCACGACCGTTCCGATCGTCTTCACCATCGGCGGCGATCCCGTGCGCTTCGGGCTGGTGGCGAGCTTCAACCGGCCCGGCGGGAACGTCACGGGCATTGCATTCGTGCCGAATCAGCTCGGCGCCAAGCGCTTGCAGTTGCTGCATGACCTCGCCCCCAGGGCAGCGCGCGTCGGGTTGCTGATGAATCCGGACAACCCCAACGTCGCGGCCGAGCAGGCGGACTCGAAGGAGGGTGCAGCCAGGCTCGGCCTGGAGATCGTTGTCCAAAATGCGCGCAATGCAGCCGAGATCGACGTCGCGTTCGCGGAGTTCGTGCGCGCCAGGGTCGGCGCCGTGATCGCGGCGACGGACCCGGTACTGCTCGATCGCCGCGAGCAAATCGCCGCGCTTGCCGAGCGCAATGCGCTGCCGGCGATCTCGTTCACGCGCCAGCTCGCAATGGCGGGCCTGCTCATGAGCTACGGCCCGGACATCGGCTGGATGTACCGTCAGGCCGGCGGCTACATTGGGCAGATCCTCAAGGGGGCGAAACCGGCCGAGATGCCAGTCATGCAATCGATCCGCTTCGAGCTCGTCCTCAATCTCAAGACTGCAAGGCGATTGGGCCTCACGGTTCCCCAGACTTTTCTTGCGTCTGTCGACAATGTGATCGAGTGACGCGGAGCCTCGGAGAGGATAGTAGTTCCAACGCCACGACGCACCGACCGGAGCAGCGTAGCCGTCTTGAGTTGCCCGGACTGACAGGGAGCCAGGGTGATCGCTATCGGCCGCACGGACCAGATCGCGCAGCCAAGGTAAGTTGACTGAATACACGGCGGCGCCGTGGCATTGCCAGGCGCGGGTCGCCTCGTCAATGGCTTACCGGGAGATTCCACGGCAACACCTGAGGCCGGTAAGCGACACACGCCGCGCCGATGTTAACGTCCGCAATCGCGGCGGAAGCAGCCGATTGGCTCCGCCGGGCAGGTGGCCGAGAAGGGTCTGACGCGGTCGTCGCTGACTGGCCGCTTTCGGCTGTGGATTCAACCGATCGATGCGACGGTCCTGCCCGAACGACCTAGAATCGGGTCGTGCCGACCCCATCGCCCCGATCGCGAGCGGCCCGAGAGCGGGCGGCCAAGCGTTGGTACGTGTACCTGATTCTGTGCCGCAGCAACGCGATCTACACCGGGATCGCGCTTGACGTTGCGGCGCGCTACGCACAGCACCTTGCCGGTACTGGAGCGCGATACACGCGCGCCAATCCACCACGTCGGCTCCTCGCCAAGTTCGTCTGCCCGACTCAATCGGTGGCAGGCAAGCTTGAGGCGGCGATCAAGAGACTGTCTGCTGCGGAGAAGCGAAAACTGGTCGGCACGACCGGTGCTGCGGCGTGCAGACTCCTGCTCCGCTGAGCCTCGTGGTATCGATCTGGCGGTTGGCGGACCCTGTCCCGCGCGGAACACGGTCAACCGGCAGGGTCATGAGCTATGATCAGGAAAGAGGCTGGCACACTTCTCGGACCGCCCCGAACTGACGGGGGCAATATCAGCCGCCCATTCGAATGCTCTGAAAAGAGAGACCCAAGACATGCCTCGGAAAGAACCAGGCTTCGCGGAGCGCCTCCAGACGGCGGTCAAGGCGAAGCAGGCCCAGTTGGAAAAGATACGTGCAACGGCGCTGGCCAACGACCCGCAGTCCGCCGAGCGGAAGGCTGCCCGGGTGGAAACGGCGGAAGCCCGCAAGATTCGCACGGCCGAACGCAAATCCTCGAATCGGATCACCGCCGAACTGCGAGAGGCCCAGCGCGCGGCTGAGAAAGCCATTCAGGCACGCACCGTCGCGGAAGAACACGCGCGCAAGGACGCCGAGCGCGCTGCCAAGGCGGAGGCCGATGCAGCACTCAAACGCGATCAGAAAGCCGCGCGCGACTCCCGATACGCCGCCCGCAAGGCGCGGCAGAAATAGGCAAACGGGGAACTGTTCGACATCGCTCTCTGTGAGAAGGAGGATGACAACGGTCCCCTGGACGCATCCGCGGGGCTGCCAGTTCAGAGGCTCTTGACAAGGACTTGGCTGCATGCTCTGCTGCCGTCAGCCGCGCCTTTCAGTCCGTTCCGGACAAAGAACAATCTATCGGGACCCTGGCGTTGAGCGACGTCAAGGGAGAATCACACGTGAAAGCCGTTCTCGCCCCCGCGCCGGCCGTCGCGCCGGGTCCGCGTGCAATCTTGTTGACGCTCGTCGCCGTCGTGACCTTGCTGGTTGGAGGCACGGCCCATGCGGCCGCCGGAACCTACCTGTTCCGCGATACCCTGGCCCCGCTCGAAGGTGCGGGCAACACGCTCGTCGCGACCTACAACAACGGGCCCTTCGTGAACGGAAGCTTCGTCGACACGACGATCGACGCGAGCGTCTGCCCCGGAACGCCGACCGTGCGTGGCTGGGCCTTCCCCCAGTACGGGGGGCTGCAGACGCCCAACAACTCCCCGGCCGTCGTTGGAGGCTCCTACACGATCTCCATGATCGTCAAGTTCAATCCGATGAGGCCCGGCTACTCTCGCCTGATCGACTTCTCCAACTCGACCCTCGACACCGGCATCTACGAGTTGAACGGCGGGTTGTCTCTTTACCCCGTCGGCACGTTTGCCCCGGGCAGCTTCGTGAATGACCACTACTCGTTCGTCACGTTCACGCGCGACGCGACGACCAGCGTCGTCAGCGTCTTCGTGGGCACCACGCCGGCGGGCACCTACACGGACACCGGGGGCCTGTACGTGCCGCTGGCTCAGAACGTCATCTTCCTGATGGACAACACCACGGGAGCCGCGGCCGTTTCGGAGTCGTCGCCCGGGATCATCACGTACATCAAGCTGATCGACACGCCTGTCACGGCGGCGGAAATCGCTGCGCTGCAAACACAGGCGTGCAGCACCGTCGTGACCCCGACTTTCGCTATTACCGTTACCGGCAGCCCCGCGGCCGGCGGCACCGTTGTGTGCACGCCCAACCCGGTCCTCAGCGGGAGCAACAGCGTTTGCACGGCCACACCGAATGCCGGCTACAGCTTTGCCGGCTGGGGCGGCGACTGCGCGGGGATTTTGGGGACCACGTGCACCCTGACCAACGTCACCGGGGCCAGGGCGGTGTCGGCGGACTTTGCTCTGGTCAGCGGCCCCGCTGCCCTACAACCGATTCCCACGCTATCGAAGACGGGGACCTGGCTGCTCGCAGGCCTGCTGGTCCTGTTGGCCGCGATAGGGATGCGACGGCGAAGCAAGCAGGGCTAGCGCGGGGTTATCTTCCGCGGACGCGACCGGAGAGGACGGCCAGGGGATGGATTCCCGGCGGTCATTCAGCCGAGTCGCTCGACGAACCCCGTGACTTCCTCCCTGTCGTGATATAGCTGGCGCAGAGAAGTCCTGTATCGCATTCGCGCCCGCCCGAGCCGATCTTCGACGATCTGCTTGCAGCGCATCGTTTCATCGAACCGCTTCTTCATCGGCAGCTTCAAGTTGAAGATCGCGTAACGCGCGTGGCCCTCGCCGATCCAGCGCGCGACGAGCGCCGCGATCCTTGACGGCTGCTCCGCGACGTCGCAGACGAGCCAGTCCACCGGCCGCCGAGGCAGATAGGTCAGGCCGTCGAGGCGCAGGTGCGTCACCAGTCGATCGTCGGCGACCTCGCCCTTGAGCGGCCCGTTGTCGACGGCGGTCACGCGCAGGCCGCGATGCGCAAGCTGCCACGTCCAGCCGCCCGGCGCCGCCCCGAGATCGACGGCACGCATCCCGGCATGAACGAGCTCGAGCTCGCGATCGGCGAGGAACGTGACGAACGCTTCGGCGAGCTTCAACGTCGAGCGCGACGGCGCGCCCGCCGGCATCCGCAGCCGGGGGATCCCCATCGCCCACGGGCTGCCCCAGGGCGCGGTGCTCGCGCCGATGTAGGCGTGGGCGCCGTCGGCGAAGAGGATGTGCAGCGCGGGCGCGCCCGGATCCGCGTCGAGGAAGCCACGGTCGCGCAGGACGTCGGCCAGCGGCCGCTCGATCGCGCGGCAGAGGCCGGACAGCTCCTTGCCGCCGTTGGTGTCGGGCGTTTCGAGGCGCAGCGAGCCGAAGACAAGACGACCGCGCGCTTTATGCGGTAAGCCGGGCAACGGGAATCCGGCTCGAAACGCATCGACCAGCGTGGCCAGCGGCGTGACCCGATCCGCGCGCCCCTTCGCCGGCGCGGGCTCGAGCAGCGCGTGCGGCCCGGTGCCGAAGAACAGCGCGCGCACGAAGATGGGCGGCGCTTCGCGTAGCGCGCGCGGCCAGCGCTGCGCGTCGAATGCCTGCGGCGTGGCCAGGACGAACCCGCGTCCTGGCGGTGCGTCAACGTCCACTGACGTCACGGCGGGGGCGGCGACGCGCCGGAGGTCTGCCGCCGCCTCGGGCTCGAACCCCGCGCGGCAGTGCGCGACGATCCGCGGCGTCAAGTTTCGAGCGTCGCCCAATCCGGCGCGACTTCGACGAGTGCCCGCCGCACGTGGCCGCGGAATCCGGTGACGGTCTCCGCCGTGAACAGCGCATCGACGATCGCCTGCTCGGTCGCCTCGGCAGCGGCTTCGAACAGGGGATCGAGCAGCGGTTCCGCGAGCGTGTCGAATGCGGCGATGGCCGGACCGTCGTGCGCGAGCGTCTGTGCGGTCGAGAAGGCGAGCGCGATGTCTCCGCTGCCATGGCCATAGAACGAGCCCGTGCGCGCGATGCCGGCCGCGGCGCGCATCGCCACGCGGCGCAGCTGCCGGTGGTCGAGCGGCGCGTCGGTCGCGAGAATCACGATGATCGAGCCGCTGTCCCTCTGCCGTGCGGCCGCGGCGAGCCGCCGCGTGAGCGCGGGGCCGATCCTTCGTCCGCCCAGCGTCAGGCATTCGGGCTTGCCGAAGTTCGCGAGCACGAGCACTCCGAGGACGTAGTCGTGCGAAGCGATGCCGGCCAGGCGCGACGCGGTGCCGATGCCACCCTTGAGGCCGTAGCAGGACATCCCGCGGCCCGCGCCCACCGAGCCCCGCGCGAAGTCGCTCGCCGCCGCGGCGAGCGCCGACGCGTAATGCGCCTCGGTGATGGCGAGCGCCTGCATGTCCGACAGATAGGCGTCGCTGCACTCGAGCACCAGCGGGTTGACCGATGTCGTCGTGCGCGCGATCCCCGGATGTGCCGTGATCGACGCCCGGATTTGGGCCGTCGCGACGGTGCCGACGGAAAGAGTGTTCGTCAGCGCGATCGGCGTCTCCAGGACGCCGAGCTCGTTCACCTGCAAGAGGCCGACGCTCTTGCCGAAGCCGTTGATCACGACTGCCGCGGTCGGCACTTTGGCGAGGAACGGGTCGCAGTCACTCGGGCGCACGACCGTCACGCCGGTTTGGAGTTCGCCGCGCGCGAGCGTGCAATGACCGACCGTGACGCCGGCCACGTCGGCGATCGTGTTCCGTGCCCCCTGCGCGAGGGCGCCGATTCGCGGCACTGCCGTCATGATGACGAGGGGCTACCGTCTCTCGATCTTGGGATCGAGCGCGTCGCGCAGACCGTCACCCAGGAGGTTGAAGGCGAGCACCGTCACGAAGATCGCGATTGCCGGGAAGATCGCCACGTGCGGCGCCGTCATCATGTCCGAGCGCGCGGCATCGAGCATCGCACCCCACTCGGGAGTCGGCGGTTGCGCGCCCATCCCGAGGAACGACAGGCTCGCGGCCGTGATGATCGACGTGCCGATGCGCAGCGAGAAGTAGACGACGACGGCGGAGATCGTCCCGGGAAAGATGTGGCGCGCGATGATCGTCGTGTTGTCCGCGCCGATGCTGCGCGCCGCCTCGACGTAGGTCAGATGCTTGAGCGCGAGCGTGTTGCCGCGGACGAGGCGCGCAAACGTCGGAATGCTGAAGATCGCGACCGCGATGATCACGTTGGCCATGCCGCCGCCCAGGATCGCCACGATTCCGATCGCGAGCAGGATCCCAGGGAACGCGAACAGCACGTCGCAGAGCCGCATGATGATCCGGTCCCACCAGCCTTCGTAATAGCCGGCGACGAGCCCCAGCACGGTTCCGAACAGCGCGCCGACCGCGACCGAGACGAAGCCGGCGGCGAGCGAGATCCGCGCCCCCATGAGGATCCGGCTCAGGATGTCGCGCCCGAGCGAGTCGACGCCGAAGAGATGCTGCCACGACGGCGGCGCGTTGAGCCGGTCGTAGTCGAAGTAGGTCTCCGCGTCGTAGGGCACGATCCAGGGTGCGACGATCGCGAGGACGACGAGCGCGATCACGAAGCCGCCGGCCACGAGAGCGACCGGCTGCTTCCTGAACTTGCGCCAGAATTCGGACCAGGGCGTGCGAACCGCGCCTGGCTCTAGCGCCGTGACGGGCGAATGCTGGGCGGTATCGGGCATCTGCAACTATCGCCGAATGAAAGGCGTCGAGAGTGGCCCCGTATGCGAGGCGGCCCGCAGCGACGCGCGAGACAGTACCTGACCGTACGGCGAGCGCCGAGCGAGGACACAACGAAGCAGACGGGGCGCGCAGCAGCTTTGCATCAGCGGTAGCGGATCGTGGGATTGATGAGCCCGTACAGCACGTCGACGACGAGGTTGATCAGGATGAATTCCAGCGAGAAAAGCAGCACGAGCGACTGGATCACCGGGTAGTCGCGCATGTCGACGGCGTCGACGAGGAGCCGGCCGAGGCCGGGCCAGTTGAACACTTTCTCGACGACGATCGAGCCTCCGAGCAGAAAGCCGAACTGCAGCCCCATCATCGTGACGACGGGAATCAGCGCATTGCGCATTCCGTGCTTCACGACGACCCGGGTCTCGGCCAGTCCCTTCGCGCGGGCGGTGCGGATGAAATCCTCGCCGAGGATGTCGACGAACGACGAGCGGGTGAAGCGCGCCATGATCGCCGCGACC
Source organism: uncultured beta proteobacterium (assembly GCA_963734055.1). Lineage (GTDB taxonomy): Bacteria > Pseudomonadota > Gammaproteobacteria > Burkholderiales > Casimicrobiaceae > CAIWHR01. The sequence goes on along the minus strand of CAVTFQ010000012.1, from coordinate 141,766 downwards.
GCCGCGCCGAGGGTCAGCGACGGCAGCACGTAGTTGCGCCACGTGTCGTCGCCGACCGTCGGCAGCCAGCCGAGCTCCACCGCAAAGACCTGCATGAGCACCATGCCGAGCGCAAACGACGGGAACGAGATGCCGGTCACCGCGAGCGTCATGCCGGCACGGTCGGGCCAGCGGTTGCGCCAGACCGCGGAGAGGATGCCGATCGTCATTCCGAACAGTACCGACCACGCCATGCTCCACACCGTAAGCCAGAAGGTCGGCATGAAGCGGTCGGCGATCTCGTCGCGGACCAGGCGCTTCGTGCGCAGCGACTTCCCGAAGTCCCAGTGGACGACCCCCGCGGCGAAGCGGGCGAACTGCTCGGGCAGCGGCCGGTCGAGCCCCAGGTCCTTGCGCACGAGCTCGACCGTCTCGGGCGTTGCGTCCGGTCCGGCGGCGAGGCGCGCGGGGTCGCCGGGCAGGAGGTGGACGAACAGGAAGACCAGCACTCCGACGATGAGGAGCGTCGGCAGGAGCCCCAGCAGGCGCTTGGCGATGAACTGCAGCATTCCGCGCCCCTCGGGGAGAACCTATCGTTGGTCGTCCCCGCGTACGCGGGGATGACAGGCAGCTACTTCAGGTCGATGTCGGTGAAGTTGAACGACGCGTCGGGGATCACGTAGACGCCCGTGAGCCTCTTGTTGTTCGCCGACAGGAGCTTCTCGACGACGAGGGGGGCCCAGGGCGCGTCCTTCCAGATCGTCTCCTGCGCGTCCCTGTAGAGCTTCGCCTTCTCCGCGCTGTCGGTGGTGAGCTGCGCACCCTTGATGTCCTCGTCGACCCGCGGGTTCTTGTAGTAGGCCGTGTTGAAGAGCCGCGGCGGCCACGAGCTGCCGTCGAGCAGCGGCCTGAGCGCCCAGTCGGCTTCGCCGGTGGACGTCGACCAGCCGACGTAATAGAGCCGCACCGGCGCGGTCGCCGGGTCCTGCCAGCTCTCGACCTTCTCGACGCGCTGGCCCGCTTCCAGCAGCGTGATCCTGGTCTTGATGCCGATCTGCTGGAGCTGCTGCTGGAGGAACTGCGTGACCTTGCTCGCCGTCGTGTGGTTGTACGCCGACCAGAGCTCGGTCTCGAATCCGTTCGGATAACCCGCTTCGGTCAGGAGCTGCTTGGCCTTCGCGACGTCGTAGGGCCACGCGCCGAGGTTGACCGCGTACTCGACACCCTGCGGCACGACGCCCTCGGCGGGCGATGCGTAGCCGGCGAACGCGACCTTGGCGAGCGCTTCCTTGTTGATCGCGTAGGCGATCGCCTGGCGCACCTTCGGGTTGTCGAAGGGCTTGTGCAGGACGTTCATCGACAGGTAGCGCAGCACGATCGAGGGCGCGGCGACGAGCTCGAGATCGGGCTTCGCCTTCAGCACTTCGGCCATTTCGTAAGGAACGGGAAACGTGAATTGCGCTTCGCCGGTCTGCATGACCGAGGCTCGCGTGTTGTTGTCGACCACCGGCTTCCACGTGATCGAGTCGACCTTGGGGTAGCCCTTCTTCCAGTAGCCGTCGAACTTCGCGACCTTGAGGTAGTCGGTCGACTTCCACTCGACGAACTTGAACGGCCCGGTGCCCACCGGGTGGAAGGCGATGTCCTTGTTGCCCCACTGCTTCAGCGCGGTGGGACTGATCATCACGGTCGACGGATGCGCGAGCTGGTTGATGAACGGCGAGAACGGCGTCTTGAGCGTGATGCGCGCCGTGTAGTCGTCGACGACCTCGGTCTTGGCGATGTTGTTGTTGTAGAGGCCGTAGCGCTTGAGCTTGTTGTCCGGGTTGGTCACGCGGTCGAGGCACACCTTGACCGCGTCCGCCTTGAAGTCGGTGCCGTCGTGGAACTTGACCCCCCTGCGCAGCTTGATCGTGTAGACGAGGCCGTCCTTGCTCACGTCGTAGCTCTCGGCGAGCACCGGAATCAGCTTCATGTCCTTGTCGAAGCCGAACAGTCCCTCGTAGAACGACTTCGCCATCGCCTGCGAGAGCGTGTCGTTGGCGTCGTAGGGATCGGTCGTCGTGAACGTCGAGGCGACGGCGAACACGACGTCCTTGGCGGCGAGCGCGGGGCCCGTGCCGAGCGCGGCGAGGGCAAAGAGCGCCGCGGCGAGGGGTCGATGCAGGTTCTTCATGCAGGTCTCCTGGGGGTGGAACGGGCCGAACGAATCAGAAGGCTCCGGCGATTCGGTGCATCGCGACGAAATGTCCGGGCGTCACTTCGGCGAGGGGAAGCACGGTCGGCTCGTCGCCGACGGCGCGAAGGGGGCTCGGGATCTCGTCGGATGATAACTCCGTTCGGCGATGCCGCTGCGCCGGGTCGGCGACCGGCACCGCCGCCATCAGCCTGCGCGTGTAGGGATGTCGCGGATCCTCGAACACCGCGCGCCGCGGGCCGATCTCGACGATCTGTCCGAGATACATGACGGCGACGCGGTGGCTCACCCGCTCGACGACGGCCATGTCGTGCGAGATGAACAGGTACGAGAGGCCGAACTCGGCCTGCAGGTCGAGCAGCAGGTTGACGATCTGCGCCTGGATCGACACGTCGAGCGCCGAGACTGCCTCGTCGGCGACGATGATCTTCGGGTTGAGCGCGAGCGCTCGGGCGACGGCGATCCGCTGCCGCTGCCCGCCCGAGAATTCGTGCGGATAGCGCTGCGCGTGATCGGGCGAAAGTCCCACGTGGTCGAGCAGCCACGCGACGCGCTCCTCGGCTTCGCGGCCCTTGGCGACGCCGTGCACGAGCAGCGGCTCGGCGATCGAGAAGCCGACGGTCAGCCTCGGGTCGAGCGACGCGAACGGATCCTGGAAGATCATCTGGATGTCGCGGCGGACGGGTCTTACTTCCGAGGCGGGGAGGCGCGCGATGTCGCGGCCTTCGAACTCGATGCTGCCGCCTGCGATGTCGACGAGTCGCAGGAGCGAGCGACCCGTGGTCGACTTGCCGCAGCCCGACTCGCCGACGAGCGCGAGCGTCTCGCCGGCGGCGAGGTCGAAGCTCACCCGCTCGACCGCGTGGACCCGTCGTCTGACGCGGCCGAAGAAGCCGGCCTTCACGTCGAAACGGGTGGTCAGGTCGCGGACCTTGAGCAGCGGCGCTCCGGCATCGCGCCGCGACGCCGCGGGCGCTGCCGGCGCCTTGGCGCCGCCGGATCCGGCGAGCCGATATTTCTCCGGGCGGTCGGTGCCGCGCATCGATCCGAGTCGCGGCACGGCCGCGAGCAGGGCGCGCGTGTAGGGCTCGCGCGGGGCGGCGAAGATCCGCAGCACGTCGCCGTCCTCGACCTTCCGCCCGTCGCGCATCACGACCACGCGATCCGCGATCTCGGCGACGACGCCCATGTCGTGGGTGATGAAGACCACGGCCATGTGCATCTCGTCCTGGAGAAGCCGGATCAGCGCGAGGATCTGCGCCTGGACGGTCACGTCGAGCGCGGTGGTCGGCTCGTCGGCGATCAGCAGGTTCGGGCGGCACGAAAGCGCCATCGCGATCATCACGCGCTGGCGCATTCCGCCGGAGAGCTGGTGCGGGTAGCGGGTGAGCACCTGCCGCGCTTCGGGGATGCGGACCAGCTCCAGCATTCGCAGCGCTTCCGCGCTCGCCGCGCTGCGGTCCCTGCCCTGGTGGAGCCGGATCGATTCGCCGATCTGGTCGCCGACGGTGAAGACCGGGTTCAACGACGTCATCGGCTCCTGGAAGATCATCGCGATCTCGGCGCCGCGGATGTCGCGCATCGTCGCGGCGCCGGCGGAAGCGAGGTCGATGCGCGTTCCGTCGCGGCGCGCGAAATCGATGCGGCCGGACGCAATGCGCCCGCCGCCGTGCTCGACGAGACGCATCACCGACAGCGCGGTGACCGACTTGCCGGAGCCCGATTCGCCCACGATCGCGACCGTTTCGCCGCGCCCGACGTCGAACGACAACTCGCGCACCGCCTGGACGGTTCGCTCCGTGGTCGCGAAGGAGACGGAGAGACCCTCGACGGCGAGGGTGGACGACGAACGGGGCGCGTTCACCGGAGGCAAGCGTGATGAAAGGTGAACCGGGCGCGGGGCGCGCCCGGGAATCGCATTATCGGCGGCCGGCCGTCGACCGGCAACGCTCGACGATCAGACCTTCTCGGGCTCGGTCGCCTTGCGCTTCATCAGCAATGCGGGGACCGGCTTGCCGTGACCGAAAGGCCGGCGCGGATGCGGAGACGGTGCGGTGGCGGTTGCGCGCGCGGGCGCGGGCTGGTCGGGATTGAGCGCGTACGCACGCTCGCGCTCCTCGCGCCGCGTATCGCCATAGCTCGGGCCACCGGCGGAAGCAGCCGGTCCGGTGCGAGGGCGGAGGCTGCGCTCGGCCGCTCCACCGGTCTTCGGCCGCGCCGTCTCGCGAGGCGCGCGGGCGGGCCGCTCGCCGGGCTTCGCGCGCGGCGCGCGCTCGCGCCGTTCCGGACGGACCGCCGACGCATCGAAGTCGGCCGTCGCGATCTCGACTTTCTTCTTCAGGAGGCGCTCGATGTCGGCGAGGTAGCGCTCCTCCTCCGGCGCGACGAGGGAGATCGCCTCGCCGGACGCGCCGGCACGACCCGTGCGGCCGATCCGGTGGATGTAGTCCTCGGGCACGTGCGGCAGCTCGTAATTGACGACGAGCGGCAGGTCGTCGATGTCGAGACCACGCGCGGCGACGTCGGTCGCGACCAGCACCTGCAGCCGGCCTTCCTTGAACGCGGCGAGCGCTTCCATCCGCGCCTGCTGTGTCTTGTCGCCGTGGATCGCGTCGGTGACGAGGCCGTCCTTCTCGAGCTGCCGGGCGAGCCGCGCCGTGCCGTGCTTGGTGCGCACGAAGCAGAGCACCTGGTTGAGATTGCGGGTGCGCACCAGATGCTCGAGCAGCGCGCGCTTCGCGTCCGCGGGGACCTTGTACGCGTACTGCGAAACGGTTTCGGCCGCGGTATTGCGCTTCGCGACCTCGATCAGCTGCGGCGCGTTCAAGAGCTGGTCGGCGAGCTTCTTGATCTCGCCGGAGAACGTCGCCGAGAACAGCAGGTTCTGCCGCTTCGCGGTAGCCGGCAGCAGCGCCATGATCCGCTTGATGTCCGGGATGAAGCCCATGTCGAGCATCCGGTCGGCCTCGTCCAGGACGAAGATCTCGACCTGACCGAGATAGACGCTCTTCTGCTCGATGTGGTCGAGGAGCCGGCCCGGCGTGGCGACGAGGATCTCGACGCCGCCGCGGACGATCGGGAGCTGCTGCTTGATGTCGACGCCGCCGAAGACGACGGTCGAGCGCAGGTTCGTGTGCTTGCCGTAGGTGCGGAACGATTCCTCGACCTGGACGGCGAGCTCGCGCGTGGGCGTGAGGATCAGCGCTCGCACCGGATGCCGCGCCGGCGAGGGGCTCGCGTTCGCCATCGGCATGAGCTTCTGCAGGATCGGCAGCGCGAAGGCTGCCGTCTTGCCGGTGCCGGTCTGGGCGCCGCCCATGACATCCTTGCCGGCGAGAACGATGGGAATCGCCTGGGCCTGGATCGGCGTTGGCGTGGTGTAGCCGGACTCGGTCACCGCCCGCAACAAGTCGGGCGCGAGGCCGAGCTCCGCAAAGCTCGTTGCACTCATGAAGGCTCCTGAACGCGGCCCCATCCCTTGCGGGATTTCCGGTCCAGGCAGCAAGGGGGTTACACAGTGTGGGCTGCGCGCGACGTGAGTCGCGCAACTCCGCCCACGGTCCAGCGGACGTTCTCGAGCGGTGACCGGAACGGCCGCCCGAGACGACGGTGGAGAGTATAGCCTAAGTTTCGGATTTTGCGAATTTTTTCTGGTAGAAGACCCCACGGGCGGGCTATAATTGCGAATTTCGCGCCGCGACCTTCCGCGAGCTTCCCATAGGCGATCGCCCTGCGGAGCCCTGCCCACCTCCACCCCATGACCACGCCCCCGCCCGCGCTGCGCAACATCGCGATCATCGCCCACGTCGACCACGGGAAGACGACGCTCGTCGACAAGCTGCTCGTCCAGGCCGGGACCTTCGCGAAGCACGTCCACGTCGGCGAGCGGATGATGGATTCGAACGACCTCGAGCGCGAGCGGGGGATCACGATCCTCGCCAAGAACTGCTCGATCCGCTACGGCGACACTCGAATCAACATCGTCGACACGCCGGGCCACGCGGACTTCGGCGGCGAGGTCGAGCGCGTGCTCGGCATGGTCGACGGCGTGCTGCTGCTCGTCGACGCGGTCGAGGGGCCGATGCCGCAGACGCGGTTCGTCACCATGAAGGCGCTGAGGCTCGGCCTCGCGCCGATCGTCGTCGTGAACAAGGTCGATCGTCCGGGGGCGCGTCCCGAATGGGTCGTCAACCAGACGTTCGAGCTCTTCGACAAGCTCGGCGCGACCGAGGACCAGCTCGATTTTCCGGTCGTGTATGCGTCGGCGCTGAATGGCTGGGCGACGCTGGACGTCGAGATCGCCAAGGCGCACTCGGCACCGACCGACGGCTCGATGCTGCCGCTGTTCGAAACGATCCTCTCGCGCGTGCCGGCTCCTTCCGGCGACGCCGACGCGCCGCTCCAGTTCCAGGTCAGCGCGCTCGACTACTCGAGCTACCTCGGCCGGCTCGGCATCGGCCGTATCCGTCGCGGTCGACTCGTGCCCGGCCAGGAGGTGGCGGTCCTCGACGGCCCGCTCGCAGGCAACGCCATTGAGGGCGCGACGCCGCCGAAGGCGAAGATCGGCCAGGTGTTCGCGTTCGTCGGCATGGAGCGCGTGCCGGTCGACTCGGCGCAGGCCGGCGACATCGTGCAGATCGCCGGCGTCGAGGATCTGTCGATCGGGACGACGCTGTCGTCGATCGAGGCGCCCGAGGCGCTGCCGCCGATCGCGGTCGACCTGCCGACCCTGTCGATGCACTTCCAGGTCAACACGTCGCCGCTCGCGGGCCGTGAAGGCAAGTACGTGACCTCGCGCAATCTCCGCGACCGGCTCGCGCGCGAGCTTCTGACCAACGTCGCGCTACGGGTCGACGAGACGGCCGACACCGATTCCTTCCTCGTATCGGGGCGCGGCGAGCTGCACCTCACGATCCTGATCGAGAACATGCGGCGCGAGGGCTACGAGCTCGCGGTGTCGCGGCCGCGCGTCGTGCTCCGCGAGATCGATGGCGTGACGTGCGAGCCGATCGAGGCGCTCTCGGTCGACGTCGAGGCCGAGCACCAGGGCGCCGTGATGGAGGCGCTCGGCCCGCGCCGCGGCGAGCTCACGAACATGGAGTCCGACAGCCGTGGTCGCGCGCGGCTCGAGTACCGGATTCCCGCGCGCGGACTGATCGGCTTCCAGGGCGAGTTCATGAACCTGACGCGCGGCACTGGCCTCATGAGCCACGTGTTCGATGGCTACGCGCCGATGAAGGGCGACATCCCGGAGCGCCGCAATGGCGTGCTGATCTCGCAGGAGAACGGCGAGGCGGTGGCGTACGCATTGTGGAAGCTGCAGGAGCGCGGACGGATGTTCGTCTCCCCCGGGGACAAGCTCTACGAGGGGATGGTGATCGGCATCCACAGCCGCGACAACGACCTCGTCGTCAACCCGATCAAGGGCAAGCAGCTCACCAACATCCGCGCGTCCGGCAAGGACGAGGCGATCGCGCTCGTGCCGCCGATCGCGCTCACGCTCGAATACGCGGTCGAGTTCATCGCCGACGACGAGCTCGCCGAGGTCACGCCCGCGTCGATCCGGATCCGCAAGCGCTTCCTCAAGGAACACGAGCGGAAGAAGGCGAGCCGCGAGGCGGCGTAACACGGGAGTGTGGGGGAGACTCCGCGGTCGCCTCGTGATCGATCCCACGCTCGATTCGGTCCACGCCGCGCGCTTCGCCGACATCGCGCTCGCGAACGTCGTCCGCGAGTATCCGGGGAAACCGGACCACGTTCTTGGCGCGGATTCAGACCTGCTGCCGCCGCGAGTCCTGCATCCGGCGTTCTACGGCAGCTACGACTGGCACTCGTGCGTGCACATGCACTGGCTGCTGGTCAGGATCCGCCGGCTCCAACCTGATGTGCCGCAGCGCGCCGGAATCGACGCGCTCCTGGAGCGCCACCTCGCGGCGCCCAACATCGCGGCCGAGTGCGCCTATCTCGATCGGCCCGAAGCCGCCGCGTTCGAGCGTCCCTACGGCTGGGCATGGCTCCTGAAGCTCGCGGACGAGCTCGCGCGCTCGGACGATCCGCAGGCGCGTCGCTGGTCGGATCAGCTCCTGCCGCTCGCGAACGCCTTCGTCGATCGCTATCACGCGTGGCTCCCGAAGGCCGACTACCCGGTGCGCTACGGGATGCACTCGAACAGCGCGTTCGGCGTGCTCTTCGCACTCGATTACGCGCGCACGGCCGGCCAAGCCGGGCTGGCCGCTGCCATCGAATCCCGGGTGCGGACGTGGTTCGGCGGCGACCGCGCGGCTCCCGCGGCGTGGGAGCCGTCGGGATTCGACTTCCTGTCGCCGTCGCTCGTCGAGGCTGAGCTCGTGCGCCGCGTACTGCCTGCGGTCGAATTCGCCGCGTGGCTCGACGATTTCCTGCCCGGCATCGGACATCGCGAGCCGGCGACGCTGTTCACGCCGGTGGCAGTGAGCGACCGAGCGGACGGGCACATCGTGCACCTCGACGGGCTCAATCTCGCGCGCGCCTGGTGCCTGCGCGGCCTCGCGTCGGCGTTCGCCGCGGGCGATCCTCGCGCCGCGATCGCGCGGACCGCCGCGGACGCGCACCTCGCGGCGGGCCTCTTGGGACTCGACGCGGCGAGCTATGCCGGCAGCCACTGGCTCGCCTCGTTTGCCGCACTCGCGCTCTCGGAGCGATAGAACCCGACGACGCTTCGCGCGCGTGGAACCGCCGCGCTCCCGGCGGATCACGGGAGGATAGGTTCTAGTAAACTCGGCGCCATGGCGGACGTCTCTTTCGTCGTTGTCGTCGTTCTCGTTGCGCTCGCTGCCATTGCCGGCCTCGTGGCCGTTGCGCTCGGACGACTGTCGACGCTCGTCGCGGCCCGCGACGGCGCCGTGCGCGAGGCGGCGGAGCTCCGGGCGCGCCTCGACGTACTCTCCGCCCAATCGGCCGACTTCGAGCGCGACGTGAGGCAGGACCTCGCGCACGCCCGAAGCGAACAGGCGATCGCCGCGCAAACCGCCCGGACCGAACTCGGCGCGACGCTCGCGCGCTTCGGCGATCAGCTGGGGCAGCTGACCAAGTCGAACGAGCAGCGCCTCGAGGCCGTGCGCGCGACGGTCGAGGCGAAGCTCGAGGCGCTGCGCACGGACAACACGCAGAAGCTCGAGCAGATGCGGGCGACGGTCGACGAGAAGCTGCAGACCACGCTCGAGAAGCGGCTCGGCGACTCGTTCCAGCTGGTGTCGGACCGGCTCGAGCAGGTGCACAAGGGACTGGGCGAGATGCAGACGCTCGCGACGGGCGTCGGCGACCTGAAGCGCGTGCTGACCAACGTCAAGACGCGCGGCACGTGGGGCGAGATGCAGCTGGGGATGCTGCTCGCGGAGGTGCTCACGCCGCAGCAATACGAAGCCAACGTCGAGACCGTCCCGGGCAGCAACAAGCGCGTGGAGTTCGCGATCCGCCTTCCCGGGCGTGGCGACGAAGGCAGCCCCTGCTGGCTGCCCGTGGACGCCAAGTTCCCGCTCGAGCACTGGCAGCGGTTGCAGGACGCGCTCGACCAGGCCGATGCCGCCGCCGCCGACACCGCGCGAAGGGCGCTGGCCGATTTCCTGCGGCTGCAGGCCAAGACGATCCGCGATTCGTACGTCGCGCCGCCGTACACGACCGACTTCGCGATCCTGTTCGTGCCGACCGAGGGCCTCTATGCGGAGATGATGTCGCGGCCCGGCTTCGCCGATCAGCTCCAGCGCGAATTCCGGGTGACGCTGACCGGCCCCACCAATTTCCTCGCGCTCCTGAACAGCCTCCAGATGGGCTTCCGGACGCTCGCGATCGAACAGCGCTCGAGCGAGGTGTGGAAGACGCTCGCGCTCGTCAAGACGGAGTTCGCCAAGTTCGCGGACGTGCTGGCGGGGATCAAGAAGAAGCTCGACGAGGCCGGATCCTCGATCGAGAAGGCCGGCGTTCGCACCCGGGCGATAACGCGCACGCTGCGGGACGTCGAGGCGCTGCCGGACGAGGAGGCAGACCGCTTGCTGATCACCGACGCAACCGGCAACCTGTTCGAGGGCGCGCCGTCGGAAGCGTCGTCGGAACCGGGCTCCGGCTGACCGGCCGCACGATGTTCGACGCCCTGCGCAAGTGGCGCCGGCAGCGGGTGCTCAAAAGCGCGGCGATTCCGGACGCGCTTTGGCGCGACGCGCTCGAATCGCTGCCCTTCGTCGCGATCTACACCGACGAAGAGCTCGACCGCCTCCGCGCGAAGGTCGTTCTTTTCCTCTCGGCGAAGTCGATCGTCGGCGCGCGCGGGCACGTCGTGACGCCGCTCCAGCGCGTGATCATCGCGATCCAGGCCTGCGTGCTCGTGCTGTATCTCGACCTCGCGTACTACGACGGCTGGGAGAACGTCATCGTGTACCCGGACGAGTTCGTCCCGGGGTGGGAGTACGAGGACGAGGCCGGCGTCGTCCACCGCAACGACGAGCCGCTCGCCGGCGAGTCGATGCCGGGAGGGCCGGTCGTGCTGTCGTGGCCGGACGTCGAGGCGTCCGCCGACTGGGAGTCGGCCGGTATGAACCTCGTCATCCACGAGTTCGCCCACAAGCTCGACATGCGGAACGGCGAGGCGAACGGCTGCCCGCCGTTGCCGCCGACGATGCCGCCGCACGTCTGGAAGAAGACGCTGACCGCGGCCTACGATCACTTTCGCGCGCGCGTCGAGCGCGGCCAGGAGACGGCGATCGATCCCTACGCAGCGGAATCGCCCGCGGAGTTCTTCGCGGTCCTCTCCGAGGTGTTCTTCGCCGACCCGGCGCTCCTCCTCCACGAGTACGCACGGGTGTACAAGCAGCTCATGTGGTTCTACAAGCAGGACCCGGCCTCGCGCGCCGAGCTCCTCCGCGACGAGTAGCAGTGCCGTCGGGCTACGTAGTACGATTTGGCGCCAGTGACTGCGCACGAAGATCCACCCAAATGACCACCCCCCAAGTCAAGCCGACGGCGGCAGCGCGGGCGGCCCTCGCCTTCGGTGCGGTTCTGCTGGGCGCGAGCGTGCTGGCACAGAATCCCTCGCAACCGGCATCGCGGACGGATGCGGCGGACGCCCGCACGCTCTTCGACGAGGTGTGGGAGACCACGCTGCGCGAATTCCCCGAGATCGCCACGTATGTCGGCGACGGGCGCTACGCCGACCGACTGTCCGATCAATCGGCCGCGGCCAGCGAGCGCCGTCGCCGGGAGCGCACCGCGTTTCTCGAGCGGGCGACGCGAATCGACGCGGCGGCGCTTTCCCCCGAAGACCGCATTTCGCTGCGCATCCTCCGCTACCAGCTGGAGCGGGGTGTCGCGCTCGATCGCGTCTGCGCGCCACTCTCGTGCAACGTAGGCGAGTCCTGGTCTCCCGTCACGCAATTCAACGGAATCCAGTTCGACCTCCCGCAGCTCGTCGACGCGACACGCTTCGCCTCAATGCGCGACTACGATGCCTATCTCGCGCGGCTCGAGGCGGTGCCGACGCTGATCGATCAGCTGATCGCCCGGATGGAAAAGGCGATGGAGCTCGGGTGGATGCCGGCCGCGGTCGCGATCGCGCGCGTCCCGGGCCAGCTCGACGCGCAACTCGACCCCGATCCGGCGAAGAGTCCCGAGTACGCGCCGTTCCGGTCATTCCCGGCCGACGTGCCGGAGGCCGAGCGCGAGCGCCTCGCGTCGGAGGGGCGGCGCGTCATCGCGACGTCGGTGATCCCGGCGTTCCGCCGCCTGCGCGACTTCTACGTGAAGCGCTACCTGCCGGCGGCGGCGAAGGACATCGCGGCGAAGGCGCTGCCTCCCGGGATCGGCTACTACGAGGCGAGGCTCGCGTTCTACACGACCACCCGGATGACGCCCCGCGAAATCCACGATCTCGGCCTCGCCGAAGTGGCGCGCATCGGGCGAGAGATGGACGCGACGGTCAAGGCGGCGGGCTTCACCGGCACGCGCGTCGAGTTCCAGAAATCATTGAATACGGAGCCACAGTATTTCTATACGAGCGCCGCGGACATGCTCACCGGATACCGCGACATCGCGAAGCGCGCAGACGCGACCCTCCCGCGCTTCTTCGAGACGCTGCCGCGGCTGCCCTACGGCATCCGTGCGATGCGGCCGGAGGAGGGCGACAACGCCGAGCACTACACGCGGGGGTCGAACGAGGCGGGCCGGGCCGGCTACTTCGAGGCGAACGTCAACTCGCTGTCGCGCCGGCCGAAGTGGACGATGGAGACCTTGCTCCTCCACGAGGCGGTGCCGGGCCATCACCTCCAGATCGCCCGGGCGCAGGAGCAGACGGACCTGCCTCGATTCCGCCGCAACGCGTTTTTCGTCGCGTTCTCCGAAGGCTGGGCGCTCTACGCCGAGAGCCTGGGCTACGAGATGGGTTTCTATGCGGACCCCTATTCGAAGTTCGGCAACCTGGCCGCCGAAATGCACCGTGCGGCGCGGCTGGTCGTCGACACCGGGATCCACGCCTTCGGCTGGTCGCGCGAGAAGGCTATCGCCTACCTGATCGACCAGGCGGCGCTCACGCCGGAATTCGCGACGGCCGAGGTCGATCGCTACATCGTGCTGCCGGGGCAGGCTACGGCGTACAAGGTCGGCGAACTCCGGATCAAGGCGCTCCGCGCAAAGGCCCGTGCTGCACTCGGCGAGGCGTTCGACCTGCGGCGGTTTCACAACGCCGTGATCGACCACGGCGCCGTGCCGCTCGACGTGCTGGAAGCACAGATCGACGACTGGATCGCCGCCGAGAAGGCGGTGAAGCGTTAGCTGTCAATCGTCAACACGTTGTAGGCACGACGAATGCGCCGGTCGCATGCATTCTCCGTCGTCCCCGCGGACGCGGGGACCCAGTGACGTTCGCGGGAATGACGACTGCACAGGATTCACGCACCGTAGAAACAACGTCTTGAACGTTCACAGCTAACGCGTCGGCGCAGTCATCCAGGCAACGCGCGGGCGACGATCGCTTCGGCGACGCCGCGTCCGGCCGGCAAGGCGCCGAAGGCGCCGCCGCCGAAGGCGTGGGCCGCAAGACGCGTGGCGCAGAATGCGGAGGCGATCGGCGCGGGCGCATCACGCAGCAGCACGGCGGCCGCCACCGCGACGGCGATGCCTTGCGCGAGCCGACGCGCGACGGCGAGGTCGTCGCCGAGATCCGCGAGCTGCATCGTCAATTCCGCCGCGAACGCGTCGTATTGGACATTCTCGCCGCGCGCAGACGCGAGGAGCTCGCCCAGCGCCGCGATGGCATCGGGCTCCCGCCGCGCCGCGCGCACGACGTCGACGCACATCACGTTGCCCGAGCCTTCCCAGATGGAATTGACCGGCATCTCGCGGTAGAGCCGCGGCAATCCGGATTCCTCGACGTAGCCGTTGCCGCCGAGCACCTCCATTGCCTCGGCGGCGAGCGCGGGGCCCCGCTTGCACACCCAGTACTTCGCCGCCGGCGTCAGGAGTCGCGCGAGCGCGCGCTCGGCATGACCTTCGGGCGCGTCGTACGCGCGCGCGAGGCGCAGCGCGAGCGCCGTGGCCGCCTCGCTCTCGAGCGCGAGGTCCGCGAGCACCTCGGTCATCAGCGGCTGCACGTGCAACGGCCGACCGAAGGCGACGCGATGGCGCGCGTGATGGATCGCCCGCGCGACTGCCGCCCGCATCATTCCCGCCGTTCCGAGCACACAGTCGAGCCGCGTGTGCTGGACCATTTCGAGGATCGTCGCGATGCCGCGTCCGGGATCGCCGATCGGCCACGCGAGCGCGCCGTCGAGCTCGACCTCGGCCGATGCGTTCGAACGGTTGCCGAGCTTGTCCTTGAGGCGGTCGATCCTGACCGCGTTGCGCGCGCCGTCGGGAAGGCGGCGGGGCATGAGGCAGCACGTGAGCCCGGCCTCGTGCTGCGCGAGCACGAGGTGCGCATCGCACTGCGGCGCGGAGAAGAACCACTTGTGGCCGGTCAGGCGAACGGCACCGGCGCCGTCGGGCATCGCGCGCGTGCGATTGCTGCGGACGTCGGAGCCGCCCTGCCGCTCGGTCATCCCCATGCCGATCAGCGCGGCCCGCTTCGCGCCGACCGGGACGTCGCGCGGGTCGTAGTCGCGAGCGAGCGCCTTCGGAACCCATTCGTCGGAAATCTGGCCCGTGGCTCGACGCAGGACCGGGATGCTTGCGTACGTCATCGTGAGCGGACACTGCGTGCCGTTTTCCGCCTGCGCGTGGAGATGCACGAGCGCGCCGCGCGCGGCCTGCGCGCCGGGGCGCGAATCCCTCCAGGGGCGACTGTGGATGCCCGTGACGGCAGCGAGGCGCATGATCTCGTGCCACGCCGGATGGAACGTCACCGCGTCGACGCGCTCGCCCCGGGCGTCATGCGTCGCGAGTTCCGGCGGATGGCGGTTCGCGGCATCGGCGAGCGCTAGCGTCTGCGCGCTCCCGAGCGTCGCGCCCCACGCCAACGCGTCCTCGGCGATCCAGGCGGCGCCCTCGCGGGCGACCGCCTCCTGCAGCGCGACGTCGTCCGCGTAAAGGTTGCGGTCCGCATAGATCGGCGGCTGGTTCGGGAACGGCGTTTCCATGGTGGCGCCCATCCTACCCCGCGCCGCGCCGCGCGAGGAGGGCGACCGCAACGAGAATGAGCGCGCCGCCGGCGATCTGTACCGGCGCAATGGCTTCGCCGAGCACGAGCGCGGCGAGCGTGACCGTGACCACCGGTTCGAACGTCGAGAGCGTCGCCGCGCGGGTCGGTCCGACGCGCTCGAGGCCGGCGAAGTACAGCGTGATCGCGGCTACGGTCGACACGAGCGCGATCGCGAGTACCGCGAGCCACCCGGTGGTCGACTGCGGCCACGCCGGTCCGCGGACCAGTACCGCCGCGGCGAACACGACGGCCGCGCTGGCGATGACGATCGTGCTCATCGCCGATGCCGCGACTCGGCGCCCGAGCCACGCTCCAACGACGATGTAGAACGAGTAGAAGATGGCCGCCGCGATCGCGAAGCCGACGCCGGCCGCGACGCGCGCGCCTCCTCCATCCGCGGCCGACGAGCCGACCGTCGGTGCGACCGTGAGCACGGTGCCGGCGAGCGCGATCGCGAGCGCCGACGCTTTCGCCGCCGTGAGACGCTCGTGCAGGAAGGTTGCCGAGAGGAGCGCCACGAGCGCCGGGTGCAGATACAGGAGCAGCGCGACGACGCCCGCCGGCGCGAGGGTGAGCGCGGTGAAGAACGAGAACGCCTGGCCGCCGTAGCCGAGAGCCCCGAGCAACATGAGCGCACCGAGCGTAGCGCCGCGAGGCAGGGGTGTCGGGCGGAGCGTTGCGATCGCGAGCATGGCGGCTGCGGCGATCGCGAAGCGCAGCGCGAGCAGCGTCGGCGTGTCGACGCCGCTCGCGTACGCAATGCGCGCGAGGATCGCCATCGCGCCGAATGCCGCCGCCGACGCGATCACGTACGCGATACCCGTCGCTCGCCGCACGGCACCGGGCCGCGGGATCGCGGAAAAAGTAGGGTCAGACTCGACTTTTTGCGAGCGGCTTTCCAATGCGTCCTGCGCCGGGAAAAGTCGGGTCTGACCCTACTTTTTCAGCGCCGATTTCGGCCGGAATGCCTTGCAGACCTGCTCGTGCGTCTCGATGTACGGGCCGCCGATCAGGTCGATGCAGTACGGGACCGCCGGAAACACGCCGTCGAGCGTCTCCCGGATCGCCTTCGGCTGCCCCGGCAGGTTCAGGATCAGCGCCCGGCCGCGCACGACGCCGGCCTGGCGCGACAGGATCGCGGTCGGGACGTACTTGAGGCTCACCTGCCGCATCTGCTCGCCGAAGCCCGGCAGCACCTTGTGCGCGACCGCGAGCGTCGCCTCGGGCGTGACGTCGCGCGGCGCAGGACCGGTACCGCCCGTCGTGCAGACGAGATGGCAGCCCACGGTGTCGATGAGCTCGATCAGCGTGCGCTCGATCACCGACTGCTCGTCCGGGATCAACCGCGTCTCCGTCCGCCAAGGCGAGGCCAGCGCGGCGGTGAACCATTCGACGAGGCCGGGCAGACCTTTATCCTCGTAAACGCCGGCGGACGCCCGATCCGAGATCGAGACGAGGCCGATCAGCAGCGTGTCGGCGCTCTCAGTCATTCGGCTGGCGTGGCGAGCGCCTTGAGCGCGCGGAACAGCTCGCGGTACGCGCGCGGCGGCGCATCGCGGCCCCGCTCGTCCTGCGCGCGCGCGACCAGCGAGCGCAAGCGGCTGCGATCGGCGCGTGGGAATTCGGCTGCGAGCGCCTCGACCGCATCCGGCTCGGTCATCAGGCGCTCGCGCCAGCGCTCGATGGCGTGTTGCCGCTCGGCGTCGACGTCGTGCCCGTGCGCCCACAGGTCGAGGCGTCGACGAATCGGCTCCGGATCCACCTCGCGCATGAGCTTGCCGATGAACTGGAGCTGCCGCTTGCGCGCCCCCCACGCGGTGATCGAGCGCGCCGCGGAGACCGCATCGACCAGCCTTTCGGACAGCTCCGCTTCGCGCGCGAGCGCCGCGAAGCGACCGCCGTCGAGCGCCACCAGCTTTTGGCCAAGTTGCTGCAGTGCATGCATGTCACGCTTCACCTGCGACTTGGAGGGCTCTGCGGCCGCAGGCCCGGACGCCCCGTCGCGGCCGTCGGGCGAGGGGCGCGGTTGTCGTTCGTCGGTCCGGGGCATGGTTCTGGCTGCAAAGGAGCGGAATTGGGGTCGGGGCGGCGATTCGTCCTGGGCCCTTTGTTATGATAGCCGAGGCCTTGCCACAGGCGGTCGCGCACCCGCCGCGAACCGACCGGCAGGGCCGCCATGCGACACCTGCCGCGCTCCGTTCCCCATGACCGCCACGCTTCCGACTGCCGAATCGCCGCGCTTCCCGGCCAATCCAGTGCTGCGACCCGATGTCCCGCCGGGTCGCTTTCCGCTTCCGACCCACGAACTCGAGCGGCTTGCGGCGTCGGTGCTCGCAGCGGCGCGGGCCGGGGGCGCGACCGCCGCCGAGACCGAGGTCTCGCAGGCGGTCGGCCAGAGCGTCACCGTCCGGAACGGCGAGGTCGAGACCATTGCGTACAACCGGGACAAGGGGATCGGCGTGACCGTCTTCATCGGGCAGCGGCGCGGGCACGCGAGCACCGCCGATTTCGCGCCGGAAGCGCTCGAGGCCAGCGTCGCCAAGGCGCTCTCGATAGCGCGCCACACGGCGCAGGATCCCGCTGCCGGCCTGGCCGACCCGGAGCGCCTCGCGCGGACGATTCCCGACCTCGATCTCTATCACCCGTGGGACCTTGCCGTCGACGACGCAATCGAGATGGGCCGTGCCGCGGAAGGCGCCGCGCTCGCGGTCGATCGGCGGCTCGTGAACAGCGAGGGGTCGACCGTCGCCCGCAACGAATCGGAGTTCGTCTACGCGAACTCGAACGGCTTCTGCGGCGGCTATCGCAGCTCGCGGCATCACATCGACTGCTCCGTGATCGGCGATGCCGGCGACGGGGCGATGCAGCGCGACTACTGGTATACGGCGGCGCGCGCCGCGAACGACCTCGAATCCGCCGATGCCGTGGGTCGTGCCGCCGGCGAGCGCACTGCGCGGCGCCTCGGCGCGCGGCAGCTGCCGACCCAGGAATGCGCGGTGCTGTTCGAGGCGCCGGAAGCCGCCGACCTGATCGGATTCTTCGTCGCCGCCGTCTCGGGAGGTTCGCTATACCGAAAGTCGACATTCCTGCCCGATTCGCTCGGCACCGAAGTCTTCGCGCCGCGCGTGTCGATCCGCGAGGAGCCGCATCTGCTGCGCGGGCGGGGCAGCGCGCCGTTCGACAACGAGGGCGTGGCCACCGCGCCGCGCGACGTCGTGCGCGACGGCGTGCTGCGCGGGTACTTTCTCGGCAGCTATTCCGCGCGAAAGCTCGGCCTCGCCACCACCGGCAATGCGGGCGGGAGCCACAACCTGGTGCTCGTCCACGGCGGCGAGGATCTCCCGGCACTGCTGCGGCGGATGGGACGCGGGCTGCTCGTGACGGAGCAACTCGGCCAGGGCGTGAACTCGGTCACCGGCGACTACTCGCGCGGCGCTGCGGGCTTCTGGATCGAGGGCGGCGAAATCGCGTTCCCCGTCGAGGAAATCACGATCGCGGGGAACCTGAAGCAGATGTTCCGGGACATCGTTGCCGTCGGGGCCGACGTCGACCGCAGGAGCTCGCGGCACACGGGCTCGATCCTCGTCGGCCGGATGACGGTGGCGGGCGCGTAGGCCGCCGCCGCGTGTTGACGCACCGATGATCACCCCCGTCGTCAACTTCTTCCGCACGCTGAACGACCCGTTCCGCAACGGCCACACGGCGGGTCGCTGGATCGCGGCGCTGCCTGCGCTCGACGCGCTGTCGATCCAGAAGGAGGCGCTCGACCTCGTGGCCGCCTTCCCCGGTGCGCGCCGCGAAGTCGGTCCCGGACAGGTCGAAGCCCTGCTGCGCATCGATGCGCGGCTCGAGCCGGTGCTCGCGCAGCTCACGCAGCAGTACACCACGAACTACCAGAAGAGCACGGGCGTCGAGTCGCGGCTGTGGCACGCGGTGTTCGACCTCGTGAAGGCGTTCACGGCCGCCTATCAGCTCGGACTCAAGGCAGGTTATCCGCGGGCGGACAACCGGCGCTGGCGCGCCGTGCTGCCGTGGGTGCTCGTGCGGCTCGCGCACTTCAAGGGCATCGACGGAAAGTACCGCCTGTTCCGCTACGGCCACTGGATCCCCGCGCAATGGCGGGAGTTCCATGAGCTCTACGAGTTCGCCCGGATGCGCGGCTGGCAGCGCGAGCAGCTCGTCTTCGGGGCCGGGACGTTCTCGCGCCCGGGCGTGTATCTCGAGGGCGAATACCTTAAGACGCTGCTCCTCATGCGTCTCGACTCGGGCAACTTCACGCCCGACCAGGTCGAGTGGGTCGCGAAGCAGCTCGAGGACTGGGCCCCCTCGCTCACGCTGGTGCCGCCGCCCGGCGCCGGCGCGACCTTTCTCGTCGACCTGACCGGAACGCAGGGCCTGCGGCGGCTCGACCGGCCGCACAGCGGCGGCCGCATCCTGTTCCTCGACGCGAGTCCCGCGTACACCCGCATCGTCGAGCGTATGCGTTGGCTCCCGGAGCAGGATGACGTGGTCAAGCCGGGCGAGCTCCCGGCGCGCGAGCAGCGGCTCCTGCTCATGCGGCTCGCGTCGCTGTTTGGGCCCGAGGCGATCGCCCAGGCGCCGCGCTCGCCGCGCCACGTGTCCGAGGGCGAAGTGCGCGTCGTGATCGGCTTGCAGGCCGTGACGCGCGCGGTGGCCGAGATCGAGCGGTTGCCGGAGGCGGCGCGCACGCCGGCGGTGGTCGCGAGCTACGACGAAGTCACGCAGATGGTGAATCCATCGGTGAACCCGGAGTCGGTCGCCCGCCGCATTCACGGGACGACGTGGAAAATGGTGGACCGCAGCGATTCCGGCTGGCGCCTCGTGGCGCCGGTGAAGGAAGCGCCGGCGAAGCTGGGCGAGATCGTCTCGATCCGGGAGGGCGATGCCTGGTCGCTCGCGGTCGTGCGTCGGATGCAGCGCCACCAGGTCGACGAGGTCACTGTCGGGGTCGAGATCGTCGCCCGCAGGCTCGTCCGCGTGCTGCTGCGGACGTGGGTCACGCCGAGCGGCTCGAAGCAGCCCGAGGCGGAGCGCCCCTTTTTCGGGCTCTACCTGCCTGCGCACCCCGAGAACCGGCAGGCCGCGCAACGGAGCCTCATCGGACCCGACGAGAAGTTCGTGCCCGGGGGAATGGTCGAGCTCGATACGGGAAGTGCGCGCTACCTGATCCGGTTCACGCAGACCCTCGAGCGGCAGGCCGGCTGGGCGTGGGCGCTGTTCAACGCCGTGCGCAAGCTGACGCCCTGAAGCGGTCCTGGCGGAAGCGGAGGCGGGGGATGTGCCGCCGAATTCGGCTAGAATCCACAGCGGACTTGCAGGGCGGGTGCCGTCGGCCCGCGGGGCGACAGTCAATTCGAGAGGAGAAGACCTGATGCAACGTCGTTCGTTCCTGAAGCACACGGGCCTGGCCGGGATTCTCGCCGCGGGCTCCGCGCCCGCGTTCGCGCAGGGCACCCCGGAGGTGAAATGGCGCCTCGCGTCGAGCTTTCCGAAGAGCCTCGACACGATCTACGGCGGCGCGGTCGTCATTTCCGAGCGCGTGGCCGCGGCGACCAACAACAAGTTTCAGATCCAGGTCTTCGCCGGCGGCGAGATCGTGCCGGCGTTCGGCGTGGTCGACGCCGTGCAGAACGCGACCGTGCAATGTTGCCACACCGCGCCTTACTACTTCTTCGGCAAGGACCCGACCTTCGCCTTCGGCTGTGCGATTCCGTTCGGGATGAACGACCGGGCGCAGAATGCCTGGATGATGCACGGCGGCGGCCGGCAGCTGTATGACGACTTTCTGAAGGATTACAACATCGTGAGCTTCGCCGCCGGCAACACCGGCGCGCAGATGGGCGGCTGGTTCCGCAAGGAGATCAAGACCGTTGCCGACCTCAAGGGCCTCAAGATGCGCATCGGAGGCACCGGGGGTCTGCCGCTGCAGAAGCTCGGCGTCGTGCCGCAGCAGATTCCCGGAGGCGACATCTATCCGTCGCTGGAGAAGGGCACGATCGACGCCGCCGAATGGGTCGGTCCGTACGACGACGAAAAGCTTGGCTTCTACAAGGTCGCCAAGTACTACTACTATCCGGGTTGGTGGGAGGGCGGTCCGGAGCTCGACCTCTTCGTCAACACGAAGGCGTACGCGGACCTGCCCAAGGACTATCAGTCGATCCTGCATTCGGCGTGCGACGCCGCCAACGTCGACATGATGGCCAAGTACGACGCGCTCAATCCGCCGGCGCTCAAGCGGCTCATCGCGAACGGCGTCAAACTGCAGCCATTCAGCAACGACATCATGGCGGCGTGCTACAAGGCGACCCAGGAGGTCTACGACGAGATCGCCACCAAGAACGAGAAATTCAAGAAGATCTACGAACCTTGGAAGGCGTTCAAGCAGAATGAAGTGGAATGGTTCAGCATCGCCGAGAACCGGTTCGACAACTTCATGATCGCCGCCGAGCGGATGTCCATGAAGAAGAAGTAGTCCCAACGCGAACCTTGGCGGCCCCCGCGGGGGCCGCATCGTGGCGCCCGGCGAATCCCAACGCCAGGGCGCTTTCTGCATATGGGCCGTCCTATTTCTTGTCTTGCGCCGGAGGCGCCTCGGATTTGCCGTCGCCCATGGCGCGCTCCAGCGCCTTCGCGGCGTCCTCCTGGTCCGATGACGTGCCGGGGGCAGGCTGCTCCGGGGAATTGCCGGGGGCAGGCTGCTCCGAGGAATTGCCGGGGGCGGGCTGAGCGCCCGGTTGTTCCGGCGCGCCGGCCTTGTCCGGCGAATTGTCCTCGCCGCCGAGGAGCTTCTCCAGCGCCTTCTCCGCATCCTCCTGCTGGGAACTGCCGCCGGTGACCCGGCCTCCGGGACCCCGCATTTCCGCCGGAGCCTCGATGCGGATGTTGCGGATGTCGATCTGCGCCTTCTGGGCGAGTCCGCCGGACACCAGTCCCGGGAACGCGATGATCAGCCCGACCATGATGACCTGGATCAGCACGAAGGGCACGGCGCCCCAGTAGATCTGCCCGGTGGTGACGGGGGCGATCGTGCGCCCCGTGAGGCGGTCCTTGTACTCCTTGGCCGGCGCGACGCTGCGCAGGAAGAACAGGGCGAAGCCGAACGGCGGGTGCATGAACGATGTCTGCATGTTCACGGCGAGCAAAATGCCGAACCACACGAGGTCGACGCCGAGCTTCTCGGCCACCGGGCCGATCAGCGGGATGATGATGAACGACAGCTCGAAGAAGTCGAGGAAGAACGCCAGCACGAAGATCAGGATGTTCACCACGATCAGGAAGCCGAGCTGGCCGCCCGGGAGGCTCGTCAGGAGGTGTTCGACCCAGACGTGGCCGTTGACGCCGTAGAAGGTCAGGCTGAACACCCGTGCGCCGATCAGGATGAACACGACGAACGTGGCGAGCTTGGCGGTCGTGTTCATCGCCTGTCGCAGGAGGCGAAGCGACAGCTTGCGGCGGGCGAGCGCCATGATCAGCGCGCCGGTGGCGCCCATGGCGCCGCCCTCCGTCGGCGTCGCCACACCGAGGAAGATCGTGCCGAGTACCAGAAAGATGAGGGCGAGCGGTGGGATCAGCACGAACGTCACGCGTTCGGCGATCCTCGACAGCAGGTGCAGCCGGAGCAGCCGGTTGATGACGGCGATCACGAAAGCGGTACCCACGCCGACGGCCATCGTCATCACCACGCGCTCGTCGGTCGCCGTCTCGGGATTGTATTCGTTGTAATAGATGAACCAGAACGCCGCAGCCGCGGCCACCGAAAGCGCCGTCAGCACCAGCAGCGAGCGATTGCCCGACGCCCCGCTGTCCTCGCGCATCGTCCGTGCCTCTACGGGCAGCGCCGGCGCCCAATTCGGGCGGAAGATGCTGGAACCGATCACGTACACCGCATACATGCCGGCGAGCGTCAGCCCGGGGATGAACGCGCCCGCGTACATGTCGCCGACCGAACGTCCGAGCTGATCGGCCATGATGATCAGCACCAGGGACGGCGGAATGATCTGCGCGAGCGTTCCCGACGCCGCGATCACGCCGGACGCAAGCCGTCGGTCGTAGCCGTAGCGCAGCATGATCGGCAGCGAGATGAGGCCCATCGAGATCACCGACGCGGCGACGACGCCGGTGGTCGCAGCGAGCAGCGCTCCGACGAACACCACGGCGTATGCGAGGCCGCCGCGGATCGGCCCGAACAGCTGGCCGATCGTGTCGAGCAGGTCCTCGGCCATGCCGCTGCGCTCGAGGATCAGCCCCATGAACGTGAAGAACGGCACCGCCAGCAGCGTCTCGTTGGACATCACGCCCCAGATCCGCTCCGGCAGCGCCTGCAGCAGCGTCGGCTGCAGGAGCCCGAGCTCGATCCCGATGAAGCCGAAACCGATGCCGACGGCGGCCAACGCAAACGAGACGGGGTACCCGATGAGCAGCACGACCACCAGCGACGCGAACATCAGCGGCGCGATGTTGGCGATGAGGAAGGCGGTCACGGCTTGTCTTTCTTGGCCACGCCGATCGCCTCGATCTCCTGGGCGATGCCGCGGTCGCCGCGGGACTTGAGGATCTCGTCGGCGAGCTCCTCCTCGAGGGTCTTCTCGACGTGCTTCTCGCTCGGGTCCGGGATCATGCCCCGCAGGAAAGCGGCGCGTTTGATGAGCTCCGACACGGCCTGCACGATCAGAAGGAAGAAGCCGACGGGCACCATCAGTCGTGCCGGCCAGATGATCAGGCCGCCGGCGTTGGTCGACACCTCATGGCGCTCGTAGGCGTCGACGAAGACGGGCCACGACAGGTACATGATCAGGATCGCCATCGGCAGCAGGAAGAACAGCGTGCCAAAGATGTCGATCCAGGCGCGGGTCTTGGCGGACAGCCGCCCGGTGATGATGTCGATCCGGACGTGCTCGTTGTTCATGAGCGTGTAGCCGGCGAGGAACAGGAAGACCAACGAGAAGAGGTACCACTGGACCTCGAGGAACGAGTTGGAGCTGTAGTTGAAGGCCTTGCGCACCGTCGCGTTGGCCGCGCTGATCAGGACGGCGACGAGTATCAGCCAGTAGATGCTTCGGCCGATCCGCTCGGTCACGGCGTCGATGGCGCGCGACAAGCTGAGCAGGGCATTCAAGGCGCCTCCTCGAGAATCGGTGGTGGTAACAACGGTCGGCAGCGGCATGACTGCCGACTAACAGTGCGACCCGCGACGCACGGCAGGACCATCTGCCGGGACCGGCAGCGGATTATAAGGGTTTTCCTCCGAAGGGAAAGGCGGTTCCGCCCGTCGAACGGACCCGCGACCCGCCGAGTCTTCGCGGCGGCGGATGCTAGAATGATTCACCCCTTCCCCTCCCTGCCGTGGGACCCGCCGTGCCCCGCAACTCCCTCACTCTCGCCCAGTCGGACGCCGAGCTCTGGGCGGCCATCGTCGCCGAAGGCCGGCGCCAGGAAGCGCACGTCGAGCTGATCGCCTCGGAGAACTACGTGAGCCGGGCCGTGCTCGAGGCGCAGGGCTCGAAGCTCACCAACAAGTATGCCGAGGGCTACCCCGGCAAGCGGTATTACGGCGGCTGCGAATGGGTCGATGTCGCCGAGCAGCTCGCCCTCGATCGGGTGAAGGCGCTCTTCGGCGCCGAGGCGGCCAACGTCCAACCCCATTCCGGAGCACAGGCCAACCAGGCGGTGTTCTTCGCGGCGCTGAAGCCGGGCGACACGATCCTCGGGATGGCGCTGCCCCACGGGGGCCACCTGACGCACGGCTCGCCGGTCAACATGAGCGGCAAGTGGTTCAACGTCGTCGCGTACGGCCTCGACCTGGAGACCGAGCTCATCGACTACGACGCGGTCGAGCGGCTCGCACACGAGCACAAGCCGAAGCTGATCATCGCCGGCGCGTCGGCCTACTCGCGCATCATCGACTGGGAACGCTTCGCCGCGATCGCCAAGGCGACGGGTACGCGCCTCATGGTCGACATGGCGCACTACGCCGGGCTGATCGCCGCCGACGTGTACCCCTCGCCCGTCGGCGTTGCCGACTACGTGACCAGCACGACGCACAAGACGCTCCGCGGCCCGCGCGGCGGCTTCGTGCTGACGACGGCCGAGCACGAGAAGGCGATCAATTCGGCGGTGTTCCCCGGGCTGCAGGGCGGACCGCTGATGCACGTCATCGCCGCCAAGGCCGTCGCCTTCGGCGAAGCCCTGGGCAAGGACTTCCGCCGCTATCAGGAGCAGGTGCTCGAGAACGCGCGCGTGCTGGCGAAGGTCATGCAGGAACGCGGGCTGCGCATCGTGTCCGGGGGCACCGACTCGCACCTGTTCCTGGTCGACCTCCGCGCGAAGAAGATCACCGGCAAGGACGCCGAGGCGGCGCTCGCGAAGGCACACATCACGGTCAACAAGAACGCGATCCCGAACGACCCGGAGAAGCCGTTCGTAACGTCGGGGATCCGCATCGGCAGCCCGGCGATCACCACCCGCGGCTACACGGAGATCGAGAGCGAGGAGCTCGGGCACCTGATTGCCGACGTGCTCGATGCCCCGCACGACGACGCGACGGCTTCGCGTGCCGCGTCCGCCGTCGCGGCGCTCAACAAGAAGTTTCCGGTCTACGGATGAGCAGCCGTCAGCGCTCGGCCGCCGGCCGTCGGCAAGGGCCGCCCGCGATGTTGCTGACAGCCGACAGCTGAATGCTGATAGCTGAATGCTGATAGCTGATAGCTGATAGCTGAGTATGAAGTGCCCGTTCTGCGGCAGCGACGACACGCAGGTCATCGACTCGCGCGTGTCCGAGCCGGGCGATTCGATCCGCCGCCGGCGCCGCTGCACGGCGTGCCAGAAGCGCTTCACCACGTACGAGACCGTCGAGCTCCGACTGCCGCAGGTCGTGAAGACGAACGGGACGCGCTCGGATTTTGACGTCGGCAAGCTCCGCAACGGGTTCCAGCGCGCACTCCACAAGCGGCCCGTCCCCACGGAATTCGTCGATCGCGCCGTCGACCGCATCGTGGGCCAGGTGCTCGCGCTCGGCGAGCGCGAAATCGCGTCGCGCCAGATCGGCGAGATGGTGATGCAGGAGCTCTACAAGCTCGACAAGGTCGCCTACATCCGCTTCGCGTCCGTGTATCGCAGCTTCCAGGACGTCGAGGATTTCCGTGAAGCTGTTCGGAAGATCAAGAAGCGCTGACAGGCCGTCGATAATCTGCTGCGGGGCCGATCTGCGTCGTTGCGCCGGGGCTCGCGATCCTCACGTACTACCGTGTACGCTCCGGTTGCTCGCCCCGCCGCGCCTCGCATCTCGGCCTCCTCGCGACGATTCTCGACGGCCTGCCGGATAGCAGCGTAGGCGGCATTCCAATCATGCAAGAGTTCAACGACGTCGACCGCGCGCACATGGCGCAGGCGCTCGCGCAGGCCGCGCTCGGGCTCGAAACCGCCACGCCCAATCCCCGGGTCGGCTGCGTGCTTGCCAAGGACGGGGCGCCGATCGGCGAAGGGTTCCATGCCCGCGCCGGGCTCCCGCACGCCGAAGTGAACGCGCTGGTCGACGCGAAGGCCCGCGGGTGCGATCCTCGCGGGGCGACGGCCTACGTGACGCTCGAGCCGTGCAACCATACGGGCCGCACGCCGCCTTGCACCGACGCGCTGATCGCGGCAGGGGTCGCACGCGTCGTGGCGGCGTTGGAGGATCCCAATCCGCAGGCGCAGCACGGCGCGCGCCGCCTGCGCGAAGCGGGCATCGCCGTCGAGCTCGGGCTCATGGAGCGCGAGGCGCGCGAGCTCAACGCCGGCTACGTCTCGCGGATGACGCGCGCGCGTCCGTGGGTCCGGCTGAAGGTCGCGGCGAGCCTCGACGGTCGCACCGCGCTCGCGAGCGGCGAGAGCCGCTGGATCACCGGCGAGGCCGCTCGCGCCGACGGCCATCGCTTCCGCGCCCGCGCCTGCGCGGTGATGACCGGCATCGGAACGGTGCTCGCCGACGACCCAGAGCTCACGGTCCGCGCCGTTCCGGCGAGCCGGCAGCCGCTCCGCGTGGTCGTCGACCGGCACGGCGAGACGCCCGCCGCCGCGCACGTCCTGGCGGACGGCAACGCGCTCGTCGTCACGGCCGGCGGCCGGAATGCGGCATGGCCTGCCGGGATTGCCACGGCGGTCTTGCCCGATGCGGGGGGTCGCGTCGATCTGGTTGCGATGATGCGCGAGCTCGCGCGGCGCGAGATCAACGAACTCCATGTCGAGGCGGGCGCGGGGTTGAACGGCGCGCTGATCGCCGCGGGCCTCGTCGACGAGATCCTTCTCTACGTTGCGCCGTGCCTGATCGGCGATCCGGCACGGGGAATCGCGTCCATCCCCGGCGGCCTCTCGCGGCTCGCCGACCGCGTGCCGCTCACGCTCGCGGAGGTCGCCCGCATCGGCGACGACCTTCGCGTGATCGCACGCGTCCTGACCAAGGAGCATTGATGTTCACCGGCATCGTGGCAGCGGTCGGCAAGATTGCGGCGGTCGCGCCGAAGGGCGACGGGCTCCGCCTCGTCGTCGCGCCGGGCGCGCTCGACATCGAGGACATCGCGGCCGGCGACAGCGTCGCGGTCAACGGTTGCTGCCTCACGGTGGTCGCGAAGAGCGGCGCGACCCTCGGCTTCGACGTCTCCGCGGAGACGCTCGCCTGCACCGCCGGGCTCGACGGCCACGCCGACGTGAATCTCGAGAAGGCGCTGCGCCTGTCCGACCGGCTGGGCGGCCACCTGATGAGCGGCCACGTGGACGGCGTGGGCACGGTGGTCGCCTTCGACCGCGTCGAAGAGGTGGCCTCCGGCACGGGCAGCTTCCGCCTCGAGATCGACGCGCCCCCCGGGCTCGCCCGCTTCATCGCCGTCAAGGGCTCGATCGCCGTGCACGGCGTGAGCCTGACCGTCAACGGCGTCGCGGGCTCGCGCTTCCACGTCAATCTGATTCCGCATACACTCGACATGACGACGCTCAAGTCGCTGCGGCCGGGCGCGCGCGTGAATCTCGAAGCGGACCTCGTGGCGCGGTACGTTGCGCGGCTTTCCGAATCCTGAATTTCCGGTCCCCAGGAGGCACCATGGACCTGACAACTCTCGAGCGATTGCCGCTGTGGATCGGCGGCCGCGCGGTTCCCGCGCGCACGACCCGCTACGGCGAAGTCACCAATCCTGCGACCGGCGAGGTGATCCGCCACGTGCCGCTCGGCAATGCGGAGGATGTCGACCTCGCTGTGCAGGTCGCCACGGCCGCGTGGCCCGGGTGGCGAGCGGCGCCTCCCTTGCGTCGGGCGCGCGTGCTGATGCGCTTCCGCGAGCTCATGGATCGGCACAAGAAGACGCTCGCGCGGCTCGTCACCGAGGAGCACGGCAAGACGCTCGCCGATGCCGAGGGGTCGATCACGCGCGGCATCGAGGTCGTCGAGTTCGCGTCCGGCATCCCGCACCTGCTCAAGGGCGAGTTCAGCGAGAACGTGGGCTCCGACGTCGACAGCTGGTCGCTGCGGCAGCCCGTCGGCGTCTGCACGGGCATCACGCCGTTCAACTTCCCGGCGATGGTGCCGATGTGGATGTTCCCGGTCGCGCTCGCCTGCGGGAACACGTTCATCCTGAAGCCTTCGGAGCGCGATCCGACGTTCTCGCTGCGGATGGCCGAGCTGCTCGCCGAAGCGGGTCTGCCCGACGGCGTGTTCAACGTGGTTCATGGCGACAAGGAGGCGGTCGACGCGATCCTCGCGCATCCCGGCATCCGGGCGGTGTCGTTCGTCGGCTCGACGCCGATCGCGAAGTACATCTACGAGACGGGCGCCGCGCATGGCAAGCGCGTGCAGGCGCTCGGCGGCGCGAAGAACCACGCGATCGTCCTGCCCGACGCGGACGTTCCCTTCGCGGCCGACGCGATCATCGGCGCCGGCTACGGGTCCGCCGGCGAGCGCTGCATGGCGATCTCCGCGGTTGTCGCGGTCGGCGACGTCGGCGATGCGCTGGTCGATGCCCTCGCTTCGCGCGCCGGCGCCGTCAAGGTCGGGCCGGGCGACGGGGCAGGCGTCGAAATGGGCCCCGTCGTCACCTGTGCGGCGCGCGACCGGATCGTCGGCTACATCGACGGCGGAGTCAGCGCCGGGGCCACGCTCGTCGTCGACGGCCGCAAGCCGCGCGTGCCGGGGCACGAGAGCGGCTTCTTCGTCGGTCCGACGCTCTTCGACCGGGTGACGTCGGAGATGGCGATCTATCGCGACGAGATCTTCGGACCCGTGCTGGTCGTCGTGCGCGCCGAGTCGCTCGAAGCCGCGATCGCGCTCGTCAACGACAACCCCTACGCGAACGGCGCGGCGCTCTTCACCCGCTCGGGCCATGCGGCGCGCCGCTTTCAGGAGGACGTCGAGGTCGGAATGCTCGGCATCAACGTGCCGATTCCCGTGCCGATGGCGTTCTACTCGTTCGGCGGCTGGCGGAATTCGCTGTTCGGCGACCTGCACGTGCACGGGATGGATGGGGTCCGCTTCTATACGCGAGGCAAGGCGGTCACCGCGCGCTGGCCGGACGACGGCAGCGCTGCGCCGGGCTTCCACATGCCGTTGATGGGCTAGCAGTTCGTTGAAATGCGGCTCAATTTGAACACCGGCGCATCCTGAAATGGTTTGTTTGAGCGACAGGACGTGGGATTTCGCCTCGCGCCACCCGGTTCGACCTGGTTTGGCGGTCGTTTCGGGTCGCTTTGGCGTACAGCGGAGACACCTTTCCTGTCGATCACCCGCTTTCCGCGAAGAGTTTCGGCAGCCGACGCAAGTTCACGGCGGTCATGGTCATGGCGAATACCAACTCGGCGCGTTCAATGCCGCGCAGTTTCAGTTGGCGAAGCGTACCGTGCTGCTTGCCATCGCCGAAGATGGTTTCGATCAGCTTGCGAATGATTTGACTGACTGCGTAGCCGGGATGGCGAGTCGTGCGCTCATCGATCGCGCTGGCGCGGTGCTTGGTGTTCTGGGCGACATGCGGTGTCACCCCGATGGCGCGGCAGTCAGCGACGAAGTCAGCGGTGTCATAGCCTTTATCGGCGCCGACGGTCTTGGGCGTTGCTCCGGGCTGCGCCGCCAACATCTCGATGGCGGCCTCGCGTTCCGCCTTGCCGGTCGCGTGGGTCAGCCGGTGGTCGACCACCAGTCCATTGCGATTCTCCATCAGCGCATGGCCCATGTAATACGGCAGCGCCTCGGCATTCTTGCTCTTGCGATAGAGCCGCGCATCGGGATCGGTACGACTTTCATGGGTATCGTTGGTGCGCGGCTGGCCGCGGAAGTTGACCTCGGGATTGCTCTTCGAACCGCTCGCCGGTGGCGGTGGCCCATCCTTGGGCACGACGCTCTTCTGCGAGGCCCAAGCGCGAACCAGCGTGCCGTCCACCGAAAAGTGCTCAGCACTCAACAGCCCTTTCGCGCGGGCCTGCGCCAGCACTTCCTCGAACAGCACCTGGCAGGCGTCATGCTCGATCAACCGATCGCGGTTCTTGGAAAAGGTCGAGTGATCCCACGGATCATCCTGCATCGCCAGCCCGACAAACCAGCGAAACAGCAGGTTGTAGCCCAACTGCTCGATCAGCATCCGTTCGCTGCGTACGCCGTAGAGCACTTGCAGCATCAGCGCCCGCAGCAGCTTCTCCGGCGCGATCGAGTCGCGGCCGGCTGGCGCGTACATCGCGGCAAACAGCGGATCCATGCGCTTGAGCGCCTCGTTCAGGATGTCGCGCACCGGACGCAACGGATGATCCGCCGGCACGTAGCTCTCCAGACTCCGTACCGAGAACAGCGTGTCCTGCATGACATCTGGGCCGCGCATCGCTCTGACCTCGAAGGATTGCCGATGAAAACCCTCACCAGAACGATAGACGAAAACCTCGCACTTACAAGCCGAATTTCAACAAACTGCTAGGTGTGAACATGGTTCTACGATGCATGAATCCTGTGCAATCGTCATTCCCGCGAACGCGGGAATCCAGCGACTTGTCATTGCAGGCGACAGACCAACGTCACTGGGTCCCCGCGTCCGCGGGGACGACGGAGAGTGCATGCGACCGGCGCATTCGTCGTGGATACAACGTGTTGACGATTGACAGCTAGCCAGGACCCGGGTCGCGGCGCGTGCAGCGCGCCGGGATCGGGGAGTCAGCGCGATGCCCCGCGCGCTCGCTCGGCCGCCGCCTTTCCTCCCAAGGCATCGAGGCGGAATTCGAACTCGAGTGTCACGTAGAACGGGACGTTCCGGCCCAGATTGCGGGCGGGGCCGAAGCGGGTCGCCCTGAGCGCGGTGTCGACCGCTTCGGCGAACTCGGGGTCGCCGTCGACCACGTGCACGTCGTCGACCTTGCCCTGATCGTCGACGACGGCCCACGCCAGCACCGTGCCTTCCTTGCGCGCGGCGAGTGCCGCCTGCGGATAAGGCACGTCGAACCGGTCGGGGAGGACAACCCCGGCATCGACCTCGGTCAGGAAGGCGGCGAGCGCGTCGCCGTCGAGCGCTTCGCCGAATCTCGCCCGCGGCACCCGGTCACTGACGAGCACGTGCGGTCGCCAGCCGACGGGGCTGCGCTCGCCGGTCCCGGTCGCAGGGGATGCGCGGGCCATGTTCGGTACGGGGGGCGCGGGCTCGATCGGCCGGGCCGATGGCGGGAGCGCGGCGTCCGCTGCGCCAAGCCGAGGCGCGGCGCGCGGCTCGACCGTCGCGGGCGCGACCAGCCGCGCCTCCAGCACCGGCGCGGTTGCGGCCGCGACGTTGCGCGTCCACGCCCGTGGTCCGCCGTCGACGCCGACCAAGGCCGCCAACGTCGTGATGTGGACGGCGAAAGAGACCGCGACCGCGACGGACAGCGTTGCATTGCGGTCTCGAGGCGACGGATCTCGCATGACTCAGTCTGACACGGCCGATCGCGAGGAGGCACGAAGCGCGTTCCGATCGTAAGCGCGGCGGCGAAGGTCGCCCTCCGCCGCCGCGATTTCCGGCAGTTCGCGCCGGTGTCCGAACGGGTCAGCGTGCGCGGCGCGCGTCGCTCACTCTCCCGTCAGGATGCGCCACGACATCCGGTTGCGCCCGAAGGTCGACGGGTTCTTGAAGGCGATCGGCTTCGTGCCCGGGATCTCGTGCGACAAGAGCCCGGCCAGCGTGATGGCACCCGTCACTGGATCCTGTATGCCGACGATCTGCATGCCGACCCCGCCGGCGTCGTCGTGGTAGAACCAGCCGTTGAGCGGGTCATTGATGAGCGACGTGGCGGTCGCGTATTCGCGCGCGTAGATGTTGGCGGGGAGCGCGACCGTGCACGGGTCGTTCGTCGTCTGGGTGCCGATGTAGGTGACCGTGTTCACGTCACCCTCGACGTCGATGACGATCCGCTCGGCCGGGGTGCCGCCGGACCCGTCGGGGAGGTCGTGGAACCACCCGTTGGGCGCGCCGCCGGGGACCGGCGCCCCGCCTCCCGGCACCGCCGCCAGGACGCTGCGCGCGTCGATCGGCAGCTTGGGGTCGCCGTCCGGGATGGGCGTGTCGAGCTTGGCGTCGCGAATCGCATACATCGTTTGCGTTTGGGGCGTCGCCGGCGTCGTGAGGTCGGCGACGTCGAGGAGGCGGCCGGTGCCGATGAAGACATAGCGGTCGACGCCGTTCGCGAGGTCGATCTCGATCTGCGGCGCGGTGGTGACGGGCTGCGGCTTGCCCGACGGATCGGTGAGCACCGCGAACAGCTGCGGCGACGGATAATTGCCCGACGTCGCCGTCAGGTCGAACCGCCACAGGTTGCCGCAGAGATCGCCACCGTAGACCTGCTCGACGAACTGGTTGTGGAAGTCCTTGGTGAAGCCGTTGATCTGCGCGAGGCCGCTCGTCTGCGTCGTCACGCCATCCGGGCCGAGGCAGGAGACGGCGCCCGTGGAAATGTAGGGCTGCGCCGGGTTCTGCGGCTTGCCCGTCTTCGGGTTGAGCAGGTAGATGCGACCTTCTCCGGAGACGTTGTCGTAGCCGGACGTCACGATGACCGTCCACCCATACTGGTACGTCTTCACGATGATCGGCCGGCCGTACGTGTACTTCCAGTCGGCGTCCGAGAACTCCCACAGCAGCTTGGCCGCGGCCTGCGGCTCGTCGGTCGCGTTGCCGTCGGTCAGGTCGAGCCCGTAGTACGCATTGCCGCCCTTGCCCATGCCGCCGACGACGATCGTGTGCCAGTCGGAGCCGCCCCCGGCGAGCCCGGCGTTGTTGAAGTCGACGTCGGCCGTCCGCGGCGACGAGTCCACGTAGAAGTGGTGTTTGTAGAGCGGGACGCCGCCATCCTGGAAGGTGAGGGCCTGAATGCCCGTGGGGCGACCGTTCGCGTCGACGGTATTGCGCAGCAACGAGCTCGGGACGTACGCGAAGACCTCGTGGCCGTCGTTCGAGTCGAACACGTGCACCATGCCGTCATTCGCGGGGGCGACGATGCGGTCGGTGTAACCCGCCGCCTTCTGCGCGGCCACGAACCCGGCGTAGCCGGGATCGGCGCCGGTGTTGAAGATCGGCGGATCGATCGGGGCCGACACGACGAGAGGTTGCGCGTTGGAAATATCCCCCAGCACGCCTCCCAGGCGCTTCCGGAACTGGCCGATGCCGGTCCCTTCGATCGTGAGTGTCTTCCCCGGCGGCAGCGGAGCGTCGGCAGCCGTCGTGTTGTACGTCGTGCCGCCACGCAGGTAGGCGACCATCCGCCGCTGCGTGAAGCCGTTCGGGCTCAGCGTACCGAGCTGCGCCGCCGACAGCGTCGGGAGGAGGCCCGCCGGCGTCGCGCGGAAGGCGACTCGCGTGGCGCCGTCCCAGCTCACGATGCGCCGCTTCGTTTCGTCCATCCACGGCTCGTCGCCAAGGGCGGCCGGCTTGATCTGGTTGGCGAGGACCGCGGCCGCGTGCCACAGCGTGGCGAGTTCCTGACCGACGGTGGGGCTCTTGGGATCGGAGTCGATCTGCACCTTCAGGAGGTCGCCGCCCCAGCCGGGCTCGATCGTCGGCTCGTAGATGATGTCGTTGCTCGCGCTCAGTACCTGTCCCGAGAATGCCGCGCCCGAGCGCGACTTGCGCTGGTTCGAGATGCCCGCGAGGATCGCGCCGAGGCCGTACTGGACTTCGAGCGGCGAGGTCGCGTACACGAACGCGCCGCGGGCGTTCACCGTCGCGTGCCAGAGGTCGTCGATGCCGACCGCGCCCGGGTTGCCCGCCGGCAGCGGCGGCATGTTCGGGTTCGTGAGATCCGGCCACTGGACGCTCCCCGCGACGATGTTGGCGAGAGTCGCGGGTTGGTTTTCGGCGTCGAGCGTGCCGGCCGAGCCGAACGACAGCGCGGAGAACTGCACGTGCTGCCACCAGGCGACGTCCTTGGTCGGGTCGACGTCATTCGGCGTCTTGCCCGACCATGACGGCACGTCGTCCTTGACGCCGGGTCGGAGGTCGCGCGCCCAGTAGTAGGTCCCGACGTCGGCCAGCGTGTCCAGCACGGGCTTCGTGCCCCACTTGAAGGGCGCCGGCCAGGGCCCGCCGGCGGGAAGGTCCGGCAGCACGTTGTCCGGATTCGGCGTGACGCCGTCCGTGAGCAGCCCGGGGGCGGGCCACGTCGCGGGCGTCACGTTGTCCTGCTCGCCGGCGACCGTCGGAAGGGCGATCTGGTTCGTGAACCCGTCAGTGAACAGGATGTGATAGTTGCTCTGACAGCTCACGACGTTGCCGGACGAGTCGTTGAGCGGATCCTTGGCCCCCGCGGGGAGCGGGTAGACATCGGCCGGAAGCCCGCCGGCGCTGCCCGTCTCGAACAGGTTGCCGACCCGCAACATCGCGGAGAGCGTCGGCGTCTTGACGTTGGTGACCGTGGGAACCGCGAACAGCGCGTTCCACCACAGGTTTCGCTGGTTCCCGGCGCCCGGCTTGAAATCGTCGACGTCGACCCATTCGGGGGCGTCGGTCGCGGGGCTGGGCCCGATGGGCGGAGGCTCCTGGCCGAGCGTTTGGAAGCCGACGCGGTACGTGTCGTCCAGCAGGTTGAATGCGAGCGAGGAGGTCGTCTTCGCGGCGTGTGCGCGAAGCCGGTAATAGGCATACCAGTTCGCGTAGTTGATGATCTCCTGCGCGTACGTGCGGGTCAACGGAAATTGCGTGACCTGATCGATGTAGCTGTAGGTGCGTCCGGCGATCAGTCCGACCCGGTGGAACTGCCCGTACTGGACGTTCTGGTACTGCGTCAGGTCGTTCGCCGGCTTGCAGACGCCGGCACCAAAGCCGCGCCACGGGCCGTCTACCGTATTGTCGGTGTTGTCGCAGAACTGGATCGAGTCGACCGTGTAGTAGTGGCGCGGGATGGGGATCGTCGTGCCGATCGCCGGGCAGCCGCTCGTCGTCGACGTGGTAAAGGCGCCGGTCTGCGTGAACGGTGCGATGCCCGTCTTGTTCGCGGCGTAGACGTCGCCGAGATTGGTCCGCGGGTAGGTGAACAGTCCCCCGGCCGCCGGCGCGCCACTGACCGCGTAGACCTGGTTGTTGTGGCGGCAGGCGTAGCCTTGGGCGTTGGAGTCCTGCAGCGTCGTCGTCGCCGACGGCGCGCCGGCGACGGGGTCCCACAGCGCCGCGGAGCACGTCGTGCTGCCGGCGGGGGTGTAGTTGTAGATCGGGACGCCTGCGCTGCACCCGTTAGGCGCCGGCGTCACCGACTGGTCGGGACACTCGGCGGTGTCGCAGCCGGGCACGCCGCACACGGACGTGCACGCGTTGCCGACGACGCTGCACTTCTTGGTGTTGGCCGGTTGGTAGTCCTTGTCGCACGTGCAGGGCTCGCATTCCGGCGCCGTGCCGGTGCCCGGCGAAAAGCCGTCGGACCCGCCGACGCTCGGGAGGCAGTAGAGCGCGCTCGGGGTCTTGCATACCGAGGGAGTGAAGTTCCGGAGCGCGGGCGTCGGGTTGCAGGTCTTGGCCGGCGTGCTCAGGTTGCACGTCTGCTTGGTGATGACGGGGGTGCACGGCAGTCCGCCACAGGTCGGTGTCCCGCCCAGGGTGCAGCCGATGATCGCGCCCTTTACGCGCGGCCAGTACGGCGAGGTCTTGTCGCAGTAGAGGATCTTGTTGCCGAGCTGCCTGTAGAAATACTCCGGGCCATTGGCGCCGCTCGAGCTCCTGTACGGATAGTCGTACAGCACGTTTCCGTTCGCATACGTGACGGGGGGCGCGCCGGAAGCGAGCGACGCGGCGTATTCCGTGCCGTTGATCCGGCACCAGTCGCCGACGCCCGCCACGGGAGGCGAATTCTCGCCATTGGCGTCGCCGACGTCGGCGATCGTCAGGTTGCTCGTCGGGCCGCCCTTGGTGATCGGCCAGTCCGTGTTGCAGTAGAGGGGGACGGCCACCTTGGCCGTGAGATTGACGTGCGTGTTGGGCGAGGTGAACGGATCCGTCTGCACGTTGTTGAACTTGCTCTGGTTGCCGAGCGCATCGGTATCCGTGCCGATCGTGTGCGTGAGCGGCGACCCGTCGTAATTGACGGGGGGCTGGTAGTTGACGTTCGGGTCGTACATCAGGTGGTTGAAGCTCGACGCGTAGAACGGCGGCGAGGTGAACGTGTTGACCGCTCCGGCACTGCAGGCCGCCGTGGTCGACCCGCCGCGGCAGTACGTTGTCCCGACCGCGTACTTGATCGGGCCGGTCGCCGGCGAGATCGGCGTGCCTACGATCGCGATCGTGAACGTGGTGCCGGTGGGGATCGACACGATCTGGAACTCGCCGTTGTACTCGGGCTGGGTAGCGCCGGAGATGATGACGAATTGGCCCACGGAGAGCGCCGCGGTCGACGCGACCTGGACCGTGGCGGTCGCGCCGACCCGCGTGATCTTCGTCACGTTGGCCGTCGCCGCGGCAGCGATCACCCAGTCGGGCAGGTAGCCGAACTGCATGCTGCCGGAGTCGTCGAGCGTGTAGACGATGTTGGGCTTCGCGGTCACCTTCGAGGCGATCGGAATGTCGGCCAGCGGCGTCTGCGCGCGGGCCGCATCGGCGAGCGGCCCGAGCACGAGGCCGATGCTCACCAGAGCGACCAGCGCCTGGCGGATGGAGTGGTTGAACGTTTTTTTCGGGTTCATGGCGGCCTTCCCTGAGCGCGAGCTGTCAGTGCAGCATCGTTTGCGCGTACGTTGCCGTGTTGGTGCCCGGAAGATCGATGCGGATGGTGACGCGATAGAGCGGAATCGGCGGGAGCGTCGGGCCCTTGAGCTTCATCGACGTCTTGGCCGGCGAGACCTTCGGCGGCTGCGCGTCGCAGTACTGGGTCTTCTCGGCGAAGGTGAGCACGGCAGGCGCCGCCGGAACCGGCGCCGCCGGGCTGCAGATGCGTTCGATCACGGAGCGCACCTCGGCGTTGGTGGTCGGATAGGTGTCGGCGGCGCCGAAGGGGTAGAGGCCCTTCATCGTCGAGTACGTGCCGGCGAGCACCGCCGGCAGGCCGTTCGAAAGCTCGCCTGCCTGGAGCTTGCCGTAGTAGTGGTGCGTGGGGTCGACGTCGGTGTCGGGATTGAGCGTCTTGCTGACGTAGAGCCAGTCGACCGCCTGCTCGATCGCCAGGTTGACGGCCGTGACGGAGGCCTCGCGGAAGGCGATGTTGCCCGCCGCGGAGCCGGAGGTGTCGACGGCGCGGATTAGCGCGACGCCGGCCAAGCTCAGCACGACCATCGCGATCAGCGCGATGAAGAGGACGACGCCGCGTTGGGTGCGCGGCCGGAGAGAGAAGGGGGCGCGAGCGGGCATGGCTACTGTCCGTTGTTGTAGATCGCGTTGCGCATCGGGACGATCGTTTCGTACGTCCGGTAGCGCCAGCCATCGGAGAGCACGGTATTGTCGATCGCGACCGAGCCCTGGCATGCGGCGTCGTGCGTCGAGCAGTCGAAGAGCGTCGCCGTCTGGCCGACGAGCGCGGGATCCTTGAGGTCGGGTTCGTCGCTGCGCACGACAACCGCGATGCGCACCGCGCGGATCCGCGACAGCCATTGCGCGTACTGGACCGTGGTCATGCCCTGCGCGGCGACCGCCGGCGCGGGCGGCATGAAGTCGTCCGGCGTGTAGTTGCGACCGCAGACGCCGCTTGCCGTCGCCGACGTCCAGGTGATGACGCCGTTCGCCGCGCAGTCGACGCCGTATTGCGCCTTGAACAGGACGACGTTCTGCGCGATCGGCACGGCCGTGGCGCCGGGCGTCAGCAGGTCCGTGCTCCGCAGCTGACAGGACTGGGCGGGCGTGCAGGCTCCGGCGCCCGGACCCACGTCGAAGAACGTCCGCGAGGCTTCGCCCACCTGGCCCAGGTTGAGCACGCTCGCCCCGTCGGTCGATCCCGTCGGCAGGTAAGTGGCCTTCGAGAGCGGGGGATGGGACAGGGCGACCATGCCGGTCGCAACGTTGCCGAGCGAATCGCCCAAAGTGACTGCGGTGACCGTCGAGAGCTCGCAGTCGCCGCCAAGGGGAAGGCCGCCGTTCTTGGCGTTGACGATGATCCGGTCGTTGACGCGGAAGCCGTTCGGGCTTTGCACGTAGATCACGTCGCTGCTGACCGCCATCGGCTTGTCGACGATCAGGACCGAATTGACGACGTGCGCCGGTGTCGCGTAGGTGACGATCATCTGGTCGGACACGTTCGCGTTGCCGCTGTCGCGGATCAGCACGGGCACGGGCCGGATGGCACGCGTGCCGGCGCCCGCAAAGAAACCGGCCGGCGCGTCCCAGTTCGGATCGCCCTGCCTGCATTGCACGAGGTTCGCGGCGTCGATCGAGAGTCCCGTCCCGGCGTTGGCGATCTCGCGCGCGAGGACGAACTGCGCGAACAATCCTGTCGTTTGCGCATCGGCGACGCCGACTGTCGTCCGCTTGTAGCCCTCGGCGACCGCGAACACGTTGTAGACCGCGAGCACGACGACCATTCCGATCAGGATGCCGACCATCGTCTCGACGATGCCCATGCCGCGTTGCCGGGCCGGGAAACGGAGCATGGCGTGCGTCATGGATTTCCCGCCACGGTCGCGACGATCTCGTATTTGTGAGCGGGCGAGCCCGCGGGCTCGCCCGGCGCCTGCCAGAACACCTGGATCAGCACGTCGGTGGCCTGCGGCGTCAGGCCGGGCTGCGTCACCGTGACGACCGGCGCGTTGGCCGGGATGTTGCCACCCGGAAGCCGCTGCGCGATCCAGTCCGCGAACTCCTTGTAGTTCGCGCCGCCGCCGGCGCTGTCGAAGTCGGCGACGAGTTGCTTGGGGTCGTGGATCCACATCTGGCCCAGCAATGCATTCGCGAGGTAAGCCGCCTCGGCGCGGTACTGCGCATCGTCGACGTTCTGGATCGCTCGCGCCTGCAACGCGATCAGGCCGAGGAGGCCGAGCGAGACGATCAGCACGGAGATGAGCGCCTCGAGCAGGAAGCTGCCGCGCTGGATCGCGGCGCGCCCGGGTCGTGAACGGGGAGCAGTTCGGTTCATCGCAGTATCGGGGTCAGGCCGGGCAGCCCTTCGGGTCGGTCGGAGGCCACTTGGGATCGCAGATCTTGATGCCGGTACGAGCCGCCTGGCCCAGCAGGCCGCTCGCGCCGCCGCCGACCAGCACGTTGAGGTTGCGCGTCCCGGCGGCGCTGCTCGTCGAAGTGACCTGCACCTCCGTGAGCACCGCGCTGCCGTCGGCGTTGGCGGGGGCGATCGCGCCGAGCGACGTGAACGTGACGGTGTTCGCGCCGGCCGGCAGCACGGCCATCGCCGTCATCGCCGCCCCCTCCGCGAATACGCCGGTCTGGATCGTCGATCCGTCGAGCACGAGCCGGGCGCGCCAGCTGCCGGTGCCGGTCGCGGGGTCGAGGATGAACTCGATCGTGCTGTTCCGCGCGATCGCCTGGGTCTGCGCATACCGCAGCCCGTCGGCGATCGATTCGGCCGCGTTGCGGATCTGCGCGTCGGCGACCCACACCGAGTAGCTCGGCATCGCGAGCACGGCCAGGATCGCCGCGATCGCGAGCCCGATCATGAGCTCGATCAGCGAGAAGCCGGCGGCGCGCACGGACATCATCAGCAGGATCCGTCCTTGCGCAGCGCCCAGCAGGCGCCGTTCGTGTACTTGCCGGCGACGCCCGTGGATGTCTTGGCGTTGGCCTGGTCGACCGTGTAGACGAACCCGTTCACGCCCCCGCGGACGCCGGTCGCCGTCACCAGGTAGGTTTCGGGGGGGCCGGGATTGCGGACGCAGGTGATTCCGAAATAGTCGTCGGCCCCCGCGGGCCGGTCCAGGATGCCGCAGCCGCCCGCGCCGGCTCCGAGATAAGTCCGGTTGTCCATGAAGAACTTTTCCATCTGCGTCCGGAAGTCGCCGAGCTTGGTCGTTCCGTCGGTGATCTGGCCGCGGGTCACGTAGTCGCTGTACATCGGATAGGCGATCGCGGCCAGGATGCCCATCACGGCCACGACGATCATGAGTTCGATCAACGTGAAACCTGCTTGCGCGTGTGTCGCTGTGCGTCCCGATCGGCGCATGGCACTCCCCTTTTTCGACGGCCTATCGTAGGGGCGGGCGGGCGCCCCCGCAAACGATCCCCGACCAGTGGACTCCCTGCGGGAACGGACGGCGACGCCCCGCGCGGCGGAATGTCACGCGTGCCGTTCCACGCGCCACCCCAACGTGCCGCGTCAGGGGCAGATCGCTGCGGTACGCTGGATCCGCGGGCGACCGCTGTGCGCGAGCACGACGTCGACCGCGCGCCGTCCGCTCTTGCAGACGGTGAACGTTCCCATCTGCAGCCCGCCGCGCAGGAGCCGCGTCGTGCCAAGGTTCGTGTACGACACGTAATCGGCGACCGGCCGGTTGCCGCGGATCGTGATTCCCGGCGTGGCCGGCCCCTCGACGCGCAGCACGCGCTC
Source organism: uncultured beta proteobacterium (assembly GCA_963734055.1). Lineage (GTDB taxonomy): Bacteria > Pseudomonadota > Gammaproteobacteria > Burkholderiales > Casimicrobiaceae > CAIWHR01. Next base: position 100,994 of record CAVTFQ010000012.1, on the reverse strand, counting down.
GCCGGCGTCGACCGCACCGTCGCGATCGCCGTCGACGTGAACGATGTAGCCTTCCTCCCAGCCGCCCGTCGTCACGCAATCGCGTAGATCCGCCGACTTGCACAAGTTGACGGGGCGGCCGCGCTTGACGGCCTCCGTGCGGGCGACGCTCATGGTGCCAGCGAGCTTCTGCGCGTGGTTCAGCACCCGATAGTCGGCGATCCAGTCGCTATAGACGGGCAGCGCGACGCACGCGAGGATCGATGCGAGCGCGAGGCCGATCAGGAGCTCGATCAGCGTGACGCCCGACGCGGTGAACGGGCAGCGAGCGGACATCGCGGGCTCCGGCGCAGGACGGCCTCTCGGCCGTGCGTGCATCGTCGTCGTCGGCGGTGCGTGCCGCAATCGGTCGGATGGCTGAGCGGAGGGGGTTGACAGCGGATAGTTCAAGGTTAATATATTTAACCTTAAAGTGCTTCGTCGACGGGCCCCCATTCAAATGGGGCTGAGGGAGGGCGGTGCGCATCCTGTGCATCGGCGGCGGACCCGCCGGTCTCTATTTCGCGATCCTGATGAAGGAGGCGGATCCGCGCCACGCCATCCGCGTCGTCGAGCGCAATCGGCCGTACGACACCTTCGGCTGGGGCGTCGTGTTCTCCGACAACACGATGGGCAATCTCGAGGCCGCCGACTCGGAGACCGCCGCCGAGATCAGCGCCGCGTTCAATCACTGGGACGACATCGACGTTCACTTCCGCGGGACGACGATCACCTCGGGCGGCCACGGGTTCTGCGGCATCGGCCGCAAGCGGCTGCTCAACATCCTGCAGAAACGGTGCGAGGCGCTCGGCGTCGAGCTGGTGTTCGAGACCGACGTCACCGATGACGTCGCCGCGGCGCGCGACTTCGGCGCGGATCTCGTCATCGCGTCCGACGGCATCAACAGCCGCATCCGGACCCGCTATTTCGACGCGTTCGCGCCCGACGTCGACGTGCGCCGCTGCCGCTTCGTCTGGCTCGGGACGAAGCAGCGATTCAAGGCGTTCACGTTCGCCTTCGTCGAGACCGAGCACGGCTGGTTCCAGGCGCACGCCTACCAGTTCGACGAAGACACCTCGACGTTCATCGTGGAAACGCCTGAGGAGGTCTGGCAGCGGGCCGGGCTCGAGCGGATGAGTCAGGACGAGGCCGTCGCGTACTGCGAGCGGCTGTTCGCGCCCTGGCTCGGCGGCCACCGGCTCATGAGCAATGCGACGCACCTCCGCGGGTCCGCGATCTGGATCAAGTTCCCGCGCGTGGTCTGCCGGTCGTGGGTGCATTGGACGGACCAGGACGGCCGGCGGGTACCGATCGTGCTCATGGGCGACGCCGCGCACACCGCGCATTTCTCGATCGGATCGGGGACCAAGCTCGCGCTCGAGGACGGCATCGCGCTCGCCCGCGCGATCGGCGCCAGTATGTCCCCCCCGAGCGTCGCTTCGCGCCGCTCCCCCCAGGGGGCCCGGGCGCCTTGGGGCGGCCCGGCGGCGCCCACGCCGACCTGCGCGCCGCGCTCGCCGCTTACGAGGCGGAACGCTCGGTCGAGGTGCTGAAGATCCAGAACGCGGCGCGCAACTCGACCGAATGGTTCGAGAACGTCGCCCGCTACACGGCGCTCGAGCCGCCGCAGTTCGCCTACAGCCTCCTGACGCGCAGCCAGCGGATCTCGCACGAGAACCTGCGGCTGCGGGACCCGGCGTTCGTCGCGCGGATGGAGGCGTGGTTCGCCGACCGTGGCGGCGGCCGCGCGCCGCCCCCGATGCTGACGCCGTTCACGCTGCGCGGCGTGACCCTCGCGAATCGCGTCGTCGTCTCGCCGATGGCACAGTACTCGTGCCGCGACGGCACGCCGGACGACTACTACCTCGTGCATCTCGGCAGCCGCGCCCACGGCGGGGCCGGGCTCGTGTTCACCGAGATGACCTGCGTGTCGGCCGACGCGCGGATCTCGCCCGGCTGTGCCGGCATGTACCTGCCGGAACACCGCGACGCGTGGCGACGGATCGTCGACTACGTGCATACCCGGACGCCGGCGAAGATCGCCCTGCAGCTCGGCCACGCCGGCCCGAAGGGGTCGACGCAGTTGGGCTGGGAGGACGCCGACGAGCCGCTGCCAGAAGACCCAACTGAGGACGCAACTCAGCGCAACTGGCCGCTGATCGCGCCGTCTGCGATCGCCTACGGGCCGCGCAACCAGGTCCCGCGCGCGATGGACGGGAACGACATGGTGCGCGTGCGCGACGATTTCGTCCGCGCCGCGCAATGGGGCGCCGAGTGCGGCTTCGACTGGCTCGAGCTCCACTGCGCGCATGGCTACCTGCTCTCTGCGTTCATCTGCCCGCTCACCAACGCGCGCGATGACGTGTACGGGGGCTCGCTCAAGAACCGGTGCCGCTTTCCGCTCGAAGTCTTCCGGGCGATGCGCGCGGTCTGGCCAGTCGACAAGCCGATGTCGGTGCGCATCTCCGCACATGACTGGGCGTCCGGGGGCAATACGCCCGACGACGCGGTCGCGATCGCCCGCCTGTTCAAGGCCGCGGGCGCCGACCTGATCGACGTGTCCTCCGGCCAGACGACGCGCGAGGCGAAGCCCGTCTACGGCCGGATGTACCAGACGCCGTTCGCCGACCGGATCCGGAACGAGGTCGACATCGCGACGATGGCCGTCGGCGCGATCTTCGAGCCCGATCACGTGAACAGCATCCTGATGGCGGGCCGGGCCGACCTCTGTGCGCTCGCGCGGCCCCACCTTGCCGATCCGTACTGGACGCTCCACGCGGCGGCGCAGCTCGGCTGGCACGAGATGCCGTGGCCGCCGCAGTACCTGTCCGGCAAGGCGCAGCTCGAGCGCAACGTCGCGCGCGCGGCCCAGATGGCGGCGGAGCAACCGGAGGCGAACGGATGAGCGAGGCGGGCGAGCGTCAGCGAGCCAAGGCCCGAAGGGCGCGTCGCCGGGCGATTCCGGGGGCCGACGGGGCTTGCGCCCCGATCTGGCCGAAGCCGAGCGGAGGCCATCGATGAGCGGCGTGGCGGAATCGATCGCGCAGGTTCCCGACCACGAGTCGCGGCTCGCCGACGACCACCACGACGCGCTGCGGCTGTGGCTGCGACTCCTCACCTGCACGATGCTGATCGAGGGCCGCATCAGGGGGCGATTGCGCGAGCGCTTCGCGACGACGTTGCCAAGGTTCGACCTGATGGCCCAGCTCGAGCGCCATCCCGACGGCCTGCGGATGGGCGAGCTCTCCCGGCGAATGATGGTGACCGGCGGCAACGTGACGGGCATCACCGCGGCCTTGGTTGCTGAAGGTCTGGTCGAGCGGCGTGCGATTCCCGGCGACCGGCGCGCCCAGGCCGTGCGCCTGACCGCCGCCGGCAAGCTCGCATTCGACGCGATGGCCGTCGAGCACGAAAGCTGGGTGCAGGAGATCCTCGGGGGGATCAGCGCGGCCGACCGCGAGCGGCTGCACGGATTGCTCGGGCGGCTCAAGAAGACGCTGCCGGCGCGCGAGCCCGAGGCGCGCGCGCGGTCGGACGAGGAGGGAACGAGATGAGCATGGCGCATCACCTGCGAGCGTTCCGTGCGTACAAGGCGACGCACTTCCGCTGGCAACCGGACGACGACGGCAAGGTCGCGACCCTCACGCTCGATCGGCCGGAGAAGAAGAATCCGTTGACCTTCGATTCGTACGCCGAGCTGCGCGACCTCTTCCGCGGCCTCGCCTACGCGAGCGACGTGAAGGCGGTGGTCGTCACGGGCGCCGGCGGCAACTTCTGTTCCGGTGGCGACGTGCACGAGATCATCGGCCCGCTGACGAAGATGACGATGCCCGAGCTGCTTGCGTTCACGCGAATGACGGGCGACCTCGTGAAGGCGATGCGCGCGTGTCCGCAGCCGATCGTCGCGGCGGTCGATGGCGTCTGCGCGGGCGCGGGCGCGATGGTCGCGCTCGCGTCCGACTTCCGCCTCGGCACCCCGGCGGCGAGGACGGCCTTCCTCTTCTCGCGCGTGGGTCTCGCCGGCTGCGACATGGGTGCCTGCACGCTGCTGCCGAGGATGATAGGACAGGGGCGCGCCGCCGAGCTGCTCTACACGGGACGCGCGATGAGCGCCGACGAAGGACTCGCGTGGGGCTTCTTCAACCGGCTGGTGGCGACCGACACCCTCGCGGGCGAGGCGCAGGCGCTCGCGCGCTCGCTGGCCGACGGCCCGACGTTCGCCCACGGCATGACGAAGAAGCTCCTGCATCAGGAGTGGGCGATGGACCTCGACGCGGCGATCGAGGCGGAAGCCGAAGCGCAGGCGATCTGCATGCAGACCGCGGACTTCCGGCGAGCGTTCGACGCGTTCGCGGCGAAGAAGACGCCGAAGTTCGAAGGCAATTGACTGCGCGAGCGGCGTCATGAATCTGGAGCATCTGGCCTGGCCGTTCTTCGACGATGCGCACCGGCGACTGGCCGCCGATCTCGCGCAATGGTCGGCTGCGGAGCTCGCCTTCGTCGATCACGACGACGTCGACGCCACGTGCCGCGATCTCGTTCGCCGCCTCGGCGCGGCCGGCTGGTTGCGCTATTGCGTGCCCGCTGCGGACGGCGGTGCGCTGCCCGACCTCGACTCCCGCGCACTCTGCCTCGCGCGCGAGACGCTCGCCTACGCCGACGGGCTCGCCGATTTCGCGTTCGCGATGCAGGGACTGGGCAGCGGGCCGATCACGCTCGCCGGCAGCGCCGCGCAGCGGGCGCGCTGGCTCCCGAAAGTTGCGCGCGGCGAGGCGATCGCCGCGTTCGCGCTGTCGGAGCCCGACGCGGGATCCGACGTCGGGGCCATGACGACGCGCGCGAGCCGCGACGGCGACGCGTGGGTGCTCGAGGGCATCAAGACCTGGATCAGCAACGGCGGCATCGCCGACTTCTACTGCGTGTTCGCCCGTGAGCCGGCGACGACGGGCACGCGCGGAATCTCGGCCTTCGTGGTGCCGGCCGGCACGCCGGGGCTGCGGATCGCGGAGCGGATCGACGCGATGGCGCCGCATCCGCTCGCGCGCATCGAATTCCGTGGGTGCCGCATCGCGGCGGACGCGCTCCTCGGCCCCGAGGGCGAAGGGTTCAAGCTCGCGATGCGCACGCTCGACGTCTTCCGTGCGTCGGTCGCGGCCGCCGCGATCGGATTCGCGCGCCGGGCGCAGGAGGAGGCGGTCGGCCACGCCCGCGAGCGCACGATGTTCGGCGGCCGGCAGGCCGACCTGCAGCTCACCCAGGCGACGCTTGGCGACATGGCGACCGCGATCGACGGCGCGGCGCTGCTCACGTACCGGGCGGCGTGGCGACGCGACGTGCAGAGGTTGCGCACGACGCGCGAGGCGGCGATGGCGAAGATGGCCGCCACCGAGTCCGCGCAGCGCGTGATCGATTCGGCGGTGCAGCTCTTCGGCGGCCGCGGGGTCGCTCGCGGCGAGACGGTCGAGCGCCTCTACCGCGAAATCCGCGCGCTGCGCATCTACGAAGGGGCGACCGAGGTCCAGCGGCTGATCGTCGGCCGCGATGTCCTTGCAGCACGAGAGGGAGGCTCGTCATGACCCGCACCGCTCACGTCGACACGTTCGCGCGCGATCACCTGCCACCGCGCGAGCAATGGCCCGAATTCATCTTCGAGCAGCCCGAGCTCCGATATCCGGAGCGGCTGAACGCGGCGGTCGCGCTCCTGGGCGGCGCGCTCGAGCGCGGCGACGGCGAGCGGCCGGCGATCCGCGCGCCGGGCGGCCTTCGCTGGTCGTACGCGGAGCTCGATGCGCAGGCGAGTCGCATCGCCCGCGTGCTGATCGAGGACCTGGGGCTCGTGCCCGGCAACCGCGTGCTGCTCCGCGCGCCGAACAGCCCCATGTACGCCGCATGCTTCTTCGCGGTGCTCAAGGCGGGGGGCATCGCCGTCGGCACGATGCCGCTCCTCCGCGCGAAGGAGCTCTCGGACATCGTCACGAAGGCCGAAATCTCGCATGCGCTCTGCGACGACCGCCTCGCGGCGGAGCTCGACACGGCGCGTGGCCAATGTCCAACGCTTACCCGCGTCGCGCATTTCGGCGGGACCGGCGCCGACGGGCTCGACGCGCGGATGGCGCGGAAGCCTGCCTCGTTCGCGACTGTCGACACGGCCGCGGAGGACACCGCGCTGATTGCGTTCACGTCGGGCACCACCGGCAAGCCGAAGGGCACGATGCATTTCCACCGCGACCTGATCGCCGCCTGCGACTGCTGGCCGCCGGCGATGCTGCGCGCGAGCTCCGACGACGTCTTCACCGGAAGCCCGCCCCTCGCGTTCACTTTCGGACTGGGCGGTCTGCTCCTGTTTCCGCTGCGGATCGGCGCGTCGACCCTCCTGATCGAGCGGCCGGGGCCGGACACGTTGCTGCCGGCGATCGCCGAGCACAAGGCGACGGTGCTCGTCACGGCGCCGACGTCGTACCGCGCGATGGCCGCCCACGCGAGGGAGCACGACCTCTCGTCGCTCCGGAAGTGCGTGTCGGCGGGCGAGGCGCTGCCCGCGATCACGCGCAAGCTCTGGAAGGACGCGACCGGCATCGAGATCGTCGACGGCATCGGCTCGACGGAGATGTTCCACATCTTCATCTCGAGCGACGAGGCGCACACGAAGCCGGGCGCGATCGGCCGCGTGGTCCCCGGCTACCGGGCTGCGATCATGGACGCGGACGGCAAGCCAGTGCCGCCGGGGACGGCCGGGCGCCTCGCCATCAAGGGACCGACCGGCTGCCGCTACCTGGCCGACGACCGGCAGCGCACTTACGTCCAGGACGGCTGGAACTACACGGGCGACGCGTTCCTGGTCGACGCGGACGGCTTCTACGTCTACCAGGGACGCACCGACGACATGATCATCAGCGCCGGATACAACATCGGCGGCCCCGAGGTCGAGGGCGCGCTGCTCATGCACCCGGCCGTCGCCGAGTGCGGTGTGATCGGCGCGCCCGACGAGGAGCGCGGGCAGATCGTCAAGGCGTTCGTCGTCGTCAAGCCGGGCTTCGAGCCCGCCCCCGAGCTCGCTGCGGAGCTGCAGGACTTCGTCAAGCGGACGATCGCGCCGTACAAGTATCCGCGCGCGGTCGAGTTCATCGAGGCGCTGCCGCGAACGGAAACGGGCAAGGTTCAGCGGTCCCGCCTGCGACAGCTGGAGCGCGACCGGCGGGAGGCGCACAAATGAGCGGGCCTCGAAAGGACGGCGCGCGCGCCCGAGCCCTGCATCCCGCGGGCTGGGCGGCGGCGAAAGGTTACGCCAATGGGATCGCCGCTGAAGGCCGGCTCGTCTTCGTCGGCGGGCAAATCGGGTGGAACGCCGCCCAGCAGTTCGAGAGCGGCGACTTCGTCGTCCAGGCGCGGCAGGCGCTCGCGAATATCGTTGCCGTGCTGGCCGAGGACGGCGCGCGCCCCGAGCACATCGCCCGGATGACGTGGTACGTCGTCGACAAGCGCGAGTACTTGGCCTGCGGCAAGGCCTTAGGCGCCGCATACCGCGAAATCATGGGTCGCCATTTTCCGGCGATGACCGCAGTCGAAGTCACCGCGCTGATGGAGGACGCGGCGCGGGTGGAGATCGAGGCGACGGCCGTCGTTCCCGCGTCGGGTTGACGCACCTCAAGGCGGACCGGGACCCGACCCGGAAAATCGGTATCATTTCGCTTCCCCTGGCGCGGAGCCCGCAATGAACGCACCCGAGAAGATCGGCGGCAAGACGAAGGCCCGGTTCGCCTGGGACGACCCGCTCCTGCTCGCGAGCCAGCTGACCGAAGAGGAGCGGATGGTCCGCGACACGGCGCATGCGTACGCGCAGGAGAAGCTCCTGCCGCGCGTCACCGAGTCGTTTCGCCACGAAACCTCGGATCCCGCCGTCTTTCGCGAGATGGGCGGGCTCGGGCTCCTCGGGGCGACGCTGCCGTCGGAGTACGGCGGCGCGGGGCTCAATTACGTCTGCTACGGGCTGATCGCGCGCGAGATCGAGCGCGTCGATTCGGGCTACCGCTCGATGATGAGCGTGCAGAGCTCGCTCGTCATGTTCCCGATCTACACCTATGGCAGCGAGGCACAGCGCCGCAAGTACCTGCCGAAGCTCGCGACCGGCGAGTGGATCGGGTGCTTCGGCTTGACCGAGCCCGACCACGGCTCGGACCCCGGCAGCATGGTGACCCGCGCGCGCAGCGCCGACGGCGGATACAAGCTCTCCGGCGCGAAGATGTGGATCTCGAACTCGCCGATCGCCGACGTGTTCGTCGTGTGGGCGAAGACCGACGACGGCGTGATTCGCGGTTTCATCCTCGAGAAGGGAATGCAGGGGCTCACGGCGCCGAAGATCGAGGGCAAGTTCAGCCTCCGCACGTCGATCACGGGCGAAGTCGTCATGGACGAAGTGTTCGTGCCCGAGGAGAACCGGCTGCCGAACGTCGAGGGCCTCAAGGGTCCCTTTGGCTGCCTCAACTCGGCGCGCTACGGCATCGCGTGGGGCGCGCTCGGCGCCGCCGAGTTCTGCTGGCATGCGGCGCGGCAGTACACGCTCGATCGCACGCAGTTCGGCCGCCCGCTCGCCGCGAACCAGCTGATCCAGAAAAAGCTCGCCGACATGATGACCGAGATCGCGCTGGGGCTGCAGGGCTGCCTGCGTCTCGGGCGCATGAAGGACGAGGGGATCGCGGCGCCAGAGATCACGTCGATCATGAAGCGCAACTCGTGCGGGAAGGCGCTCGAAATCGCGCGGATGGCGCGCGACATGCACGGCGGGAACGGCATCGTCGACGAGTTCCACGTCATCCGGCACGTGCTCAATCTCGAGACGGTCAACACGTACGAAGGGACGCACGACATCCATGCGCTGATCCTGGGCCGCGCGCAGACCGGCATCGCCGCCTTCTAGCGGAAAGTAGGGTCAGACCCTACTTTCTGCTTTTCGACCCCGAGGAAGAGAAAAGTCGGGTCTGACCCTACTTTCCATGAAGCTCTACGACTACTTTCGCTCGTCGGCGGCGTACCGGGTCAGGATCGCGCTCAACCTGAAGCAGGTCGCGCCGGAGCGCGCGTTCGTCCACCTGCGCAAGGGCGACCAGCGCGCCGACGAGTACCTCGCGCTGAATCCGCAGGGGCTCGTGCCGTCGCTCGTCACCGACGACGGCGTCGTGCTCACGCAGTCGGTCGCGATCCTCGAGTGGCTCGAGGAGACCTTTCCGCAGCCGCCGATCCTGCCGCCCGACGCGACCGGACGGGCGCGCGTGTGCTCGCTCGCGCTCGCGGTCGCGTGCGACATCCATCCGCTCAACAACACGCGCGTGCTCACCTATCTCACCGGGACGCTCGGCGTCACCGAAGCACAGAAGAACGGCTGGTACAAGTACTGGATCGACGTCGGGTTCGAGGCGCTCGAGACGAGGCTCGCGCGCGACGGCGCGACCGGCCGCTTCTGCCACGGCGACGCGCCGACGATCGCCGACATCTGCCTCGTTCCGCAGATGGCGAACGCGCGGCGCGTCGAGTTCGATTTCGGTCCGTACCCGACGCTGACGCGGATCGAGGCCGCGTGCCAGGCGCTGCCGGCTTTCGTCGCCGCGGCGCCGTCGAACCAGCCGGACGCGGAGTAGCACGGAGACCAACATGACCTTTGCACTGCCTTCCTGGGAGCTGCCCGGCGTGCCGATCCACGGCAGCGCGGAGCGCTTTCCCGTGCGCCACATCTACTGCGTCGGGCGCAACTATGCCGAGCACGCGAAGGAAATGGGCGGCGACGCGACGAAGGAGCCGCCGTTCTTCTTCACCAAGGCCGCCGATTCGATCGTGCCGGTCGTGCCGCCCGCGGTCGGGCGCGTCGCCTATCCGCTCGCGACCCGAAACCTGCACCACGAGATCGAGCTCGTCGTCGCAATCGGCGGTCGGGGCGCCGGCGTGGCGCCCGAGCGCGCGCTTTCGCTCGTCTTCGGCTACGCGGTGGGGCTCGACATGACGCGGCGCGACCTGCAGAACGAGATGCGCGAGAAGAAGCGGCCGTGGGACATCGGCAAGTCGTTCGCCGGCGCGGCGCCGATCGCGCCGATCCATCGCGCGACGGGCGACGCGCTCGCGCGCGGCGCGATCACGCTCGACGTGAACGGCGCCCGGCGCCAGACGGGCGACTTGGCCGACATGATCTGGGACGTGCCGCACACGCTTTCGTTCCTGTCGCGGTACTACGAGCTCACGCCGGGCGATCTGGTATTCACGGGCACGCCGTCGGGGGTCGGGCCCGTCGTGGCCGGCGACCGACTCGATGGCGCCATCGAGGGCCTGTCACCGCTTGCCATCGTGATCGGGCCGCCCGCGGCGCCTGCCGCGTAGCGATGGTGGAGGCAGTCGTCCACACGCCGGAGTCCGTCGAGCGCGGCTACAACCTCCGCGCGGCGGTGCCGGAGCATCCGCAGTGGTTCGAGCGCTACGCGGCCATGTCCGCCGATGCACGCGCGCGTTTCGCGCCGCACCTGGACGCGCGCTACGGTCCGGGACCCAAGGCAACGCTCGATCTCTTCGTTCCCGCCGGCCCCGCGCGCGGCACGCTCGTGTTCCTGCACGGCGGCTACTGGCGCGCGCTCGACAAGAGCGACTTCTCGTACGTCGCGCCGCCGTTCCTCGCGCAGGACCTCGCCGTCGCCGTCGTCAACTACGACCTCTGTCCCGACGTCACCGTGGCTGCGATCATCGACGAGTGCCGGCGCGCGCTCGGCTGGTTCGCGCGCGAAGGAGGGCGGCTTGGCGCCCGCGCCGACCGGATCGTGATCGCCGGGCATTCGGCGGGCGGGCACCTGACGGCGATGCTCTTCGCGACCGATTGGGCGCGCGACTGGGTCGCCCCAACCGCAAATCGTCGGCGGCGTCTCGCTGTCGGGCGTCCACGACCTCGCGCCCATCGTGCTGTTCTCGTTCAACGCCGACATCCGGCTCGACGAAACGGAGGCCGCGCGCCTGTCTCCTGTTCGCCTGCGCCCGCGGACCACCGCGCCGCTGCTGGTTGCCGTCGGTGCCGACGAGACGTCCGAGTTCATCCGGCAGACGCGGCTTCTCTGGGACGCCTGGCCGGCGAGCCGACCTCCCGGCGACGTCGCCCCGCTGATCGTCCCGGCGCGCCATCACTTCAGCGTCGTCGCCGATTTCGGCGACCCGGGCAGCGAGCTCGTCGGGCGCACGCTGGCGTTCTTCTAGCGGCGCACCGCTCGGTCCCGTCCGGCTCGGCCCGTCGGGCGGACCGGCCGTGGCCATTCCTGTCTTGACAACTGACCGTCGGTCACTTACGCTGTCCGCTAAGTGACCCTGAGTCAGTTACGGGTTTCTCCTGGGAAAGGTTGCCATGGTCATTCGTCAGCGCGCGATGCAAGCCGAGGACAAGCGGGAGCGCCACGACGCGATCCTGGACGCGGCCGAGCGGGTGCTGCTGCGCTCGCCCGACCGGGTCGTCAACGTCGCGGAAGTCGCCGACGAGGCGGGCCTCGCCAAGGGCACGGTGTATCTCTACTTCCCGAGCAAGGACGAGCTCCTCCTCGCCGTCCACGAGCGCCGGGTGGACGGCTTCTTCCGGGATGTGATCGAGCTGGTCGAAGGGCCGCCGCCGGTGTCGATCGAGCCAATGTTCGGGCTCACCCGCCGTCACATGATCGATCCGCCCCTCTACCTCCCTCTCGCTTCGCGCTGCTTCGGGCTCATGGCGCACAGCATTCCCGCCGAAACCGCGGCCGCGTTCCGCCAGCGGATGGTGGCACGCCTCGAGCGCGCGGGCGCGGGCCTCGAGCGCCATTTTCCGGCGCTTCCGCCGGGGGGCGGCGTCGCGCTCCTGCGCCGCAGCTACGCGCTGATCCTCGGCCTCTGGCAGATGGCGGCGGGGTCGGGCGGCGAGAACTCGCATTGCGCGATGGTCGGGCCCGCGCCGTCGCCCGTCTTCGCCTGGAGCTATCCGACCGAGCTCGAGGTCGCGCTGCGAGCGCTGTGGCGCGGGATGGTCGTCGCGCCCGCTGCCAAGGAGGTCGTCCGATGAAACCCGCCGTCGCGATGGTCCTGATCGCTGTGACGTCGATGGTCCTGGCCGGCTGCGCCAAGCACGAGCCGCCGTCGGAAGCCGCGCGCCCGGTGATGCTGGCCCAGGTGATTGCCGGCAGCGGTACCGAAACCACCGTGTTCGCGGGCGAGGTGAAGCCACGCTACGAGTCCGACCTCGCGTTCCGCATTCCCGGCAAGATCGTCCTCCGCGCGGTCGACGCCGGCGCGCGCGTGACCAAGGGACAGGTGCTCGCGCGCCTCGATCCGGCCGACGTCGGGCTGCAGGCCGAGGCCGCACGGGCGCAGGTGACCGCCGCCCAGAACGAGTACGACTTCGCGCGTGCCGAGTACCAGCGCTATCAGAGCCTGCTCGACCAGAAGTTCGTGAGCGCCTCCGCGCTCGACGCGAAGCGCAACGCGATGAACACCAATCGCGCGAAGCTCGCGCAGGCGAAGGCCAACCTCGCCGTGACGCAGAATCAGACGGCGTACGCGACGCTGGTCGCGCCGGAGGACGGCGTGATCACGGCGGTCACCGCCGAGGCGGGCCAGGTGGTCGCGGCGGGGCAGCCGGTGATGCGGCACGCGCGGGAGACCGAGCGCGAGGTCGCGATCGCGGTGCCCGAGGGGCGGCTCGCCGAGCTCACGCGCGCCGAGCAGATCGTCGTCGTACTGGTCGCTGAACCGCAGAAGCCTTATCGCGCGACAGTGCGCGAGATCGCGCCGGCGGTCGACCCGGTGACGCGGACGTTCGCGGTGCGCGTGTCGGTCGCCGATCCCGCGCCGGCGCTGCAGTGGGGGATGACGGCCAACGTCGTCCTCGCCGCCCGCAGCGCGCAATCGACGAGCCTGCTGCCTTCGACCTCGGTCTACCAGACGGGTGACGGGCGGCCCGCAGTCTGGGTGTTCGACCCGCGCGCCGGCAAGGTGGCGCTGCGACCGGTGACGATCGCGCAGTACCGCGAGGACGGCGTCGTGATCGCCTCGGGGCTCGCCGCAGGCGAGTGGGTCGTCGCGACCGGTGCGAACAAGCTCTACGAAGGCCAGCGCGTGCGTCCGTACGAGGCGGCAGGACACCCGGCCCCGGCCGTCGCATCCAGCGCCCGCGGCTGATCCCGCCCAGCGAGGCTCGCGGATGCGGTTCAACCTCTCGGAGTGGGCGCTCCATCACCGCTCGCTCGTCGTCTACCTGATTGCCGTGTTCGCGCTCGCCGGCGCGTTCGCGTACGGCCGCCTCGGCCAGTCCGAGGATCCGCCGTTCACGTTCAAGGTCATGGTCGTCAAGACGACCTGGCCCGGTGCGTCGCCGCGCGACGTCGAGGAGCAGGTCACCGATCGCATCGAGCGCAAGCTGCAGGAGCTGCCGCTCGAATGGGTGCGGAGCTATTCGCGGCCCGGCGAGTCGCTCGTCTTTGTTTCGTTCAAGGACACGCTGCCGGCCTCGGCGATCCCCGACCTTCAGTACCAGGCGCGCAAGAAGATCGGCGACATCCGCGGCACGCTGCCCACCGGGATTCGGGGGCCGTACTTCAACGACGAGTTCGGCGACACCTACACGAACATTTATGCGCTCACCGGGGAGGGTTTCGGCTATCGCGATCTCAAGGAGTTCGGCGACCGCGTGCGTGCCGAGCTGCTGCGCGTCCGCGGCGTCGCCAAGGTCGACTTCATCGGCGAGCAGGAGGAGAAGATCTTCGTCGAGCTGTCGAACGCGCGGCTCGCGCTGCTCGGTGTCGAGCCGGGCCAGATCGTGCAGACCTTGGCTGCGCAGAACGCGATGGCGGCCGCAGGGGCCTTCGAGACGGCGACCGATCGCATCTACCTCCGCCCCACGGGCGCCCTCGATTCCGAGGACGCCGTGCGCGACATCGCGATCCGCGCGAACGGGCGGCTGTTCCGGCTGGGCGACATCGCGGAGGTGACGCGCGGCTACGTCGACCCGCCGCAGCAGAAGATGCGCTGGCACGGGCGCGAGGCCCTCGGCATCGGCGTGACGATGGTGAAGGGCGGCGACGTGATCGAGCTTGGGAAGGCGCTCGACGCGAAGCTCGCGCAGATCGAGGCGCAGCTGCCGGCGGGCGTCGAGATCGGCCACGTCGCGAGCATGCCCCGTGCGGTCGCGCGCTCGGTGCGCGAGTTCGTCCGCTCGCTCGCCGAAGCCGTGGCGATCGTGCTCGCCGTCTCGCTCGTGAGCCTCGGCCTGCGCACGGGCTTGGTCGTCGCCGTGTCGATCCCGCTCGTGCTGGCGATGACCTTCGTGTTCATGTACCTGTTCGGCATCGGCCTCCACAAGATCTCGCTCGGCGCGCTGATCCTGACGCTCGGGCTCCTGGTCGACGATGCGATCATCGCGGTCGAGATGATGGCGATCAAGCTCGAGCAGGGCCTCGACCGCTTCCGCGCGGCGAGCTTCGCCTACGCGAGCACCGCGTTCCCGATGCTGACCGGCACGCTGGTGACGGTGGCCGGGTTCCTGCCGATTGCCACGGCGCAGAGCTCGACGGGCGAATACACGCGCTCGCTGTTCGAGGTGTCGGCGATCGCGCTGATCGCGTCGTGGTTCGTCGCGGTGATCGCGATCCCGTACCTTGGCTACCGGATGCTGCCGGATTTCACGGCGCCGCGGAGCGCCTCGCTCGCCAAGCGGCTCTATGCCCGGTTCCGAGGGCGGCCGGAGCCGGCACCCGACGCTCCCGCGCACGGCCATCCCGCTGACGTCTACGACACGCCGTTCTACCGCCGCTTCCGCGGGCTCGTCGCGTGGAGCGTCGCGCATCGGTACGTCGTCATCGGCGCGACGCTCGCCGCGTTCGCGCTGTCGCTCGCCGCCTTCCGCTTCGTGCCCCAGCAGTTCTTCCCGTCGTCGTCGCGGCCGGAGCTGATCGTCGATCTCAGGCTGCCCGAGGGCAGCTCGTTCGCGGCGACGCTCGCCGAAGCCAAGAAGATGGAATCGATCCTCGACGAGGAGTCCGGCATCGAGAGCTACGTCGCCTACGTCGGCGTCGGCAGCCCGCGATTCTACCTGCCGCTCGACCAGCAGCTGCAGGCGTCGAATTTCGCGCAGTTCGTGCTTGTCGCCAAGTCGAACCAGGAGCGCGAGCGGGTGCGCGCGCGGCTGATCCAGCTCTTCGACGACGACTTTCCGGAGCTGCGCGGCCGCGTCTCGCGCCTCGAGAACGGGCCGCCGGTCGGCTTCCCAGTCCAGCTCCGCGTCTCGGGCGAGGACTTCGCGCGGGTGCGGGCGATCGCGCAGCAGGTGATGGCCGTCGTGCGCGCCGACCCCGAGGTCACCAACGCGCAGTTCGACTCCGACGAGCCGACGAAGGTGATCCGGCTCGCGGTCGACCAGAACAAGGCGCGCGTGCTCGGCTTCTCGTCGCAGGACCTCGCGGCGTTTCTCAACAATTCGGTGTCCGGCCTCACGGTCACCTACGTCCGCGACCGCGACAAGCAGATCGAGGTGCTGCTGCGCGGCGCGGCGCCGGAGCGCGCGCGGCTTTCGTTCCTCAAGGACCTCGCGCTGCCGACGCGCGCCGGCAAGGCGGTGCCGATCACGCAGATCGCCGACATCCGCTACGAGCAGGAGGACGGCATCCTCTGGCGGCGCGACCGGCTGCCGACGGTCACGGTCCGCGCCGACGTGCTGGGCGACGCGCAGGGGCCCGACGTCGCGAAGCGCATCGACCCGAGGCTCGCCGCGCTCCGCGCGTCGCTGCCGTTGGGCTACCGGATCGAGGTCGGCGGGGCCGTGGAGGACTCGGCGCGCGGCCAGTCGTCGATCGTCGCCGGCGTGCCGCTCATGGTGTTCGTCATCGTTACGCTGCTCGTCATCCAGCTCCGGAGCTTCTCGCGCACGGTGATGGTCGTGCTGACGGCGCCGCTGGGGCTGATCGGCGTGACCGCGGGCCTGCTGGTGTTCGGGCTGCCGTTCGGCTTCGTCGCGATGCTGGGCACGATCGCGCTGTCGGGCATCATCATGCGCAACTCGATCATCCTGGTCGACCAGATCGAGCAGGACATCGTCGCGGGCATCGCTCCGCAGGACGCGATCGTCGGCGCCACGACGCGCCGCTTCCGGCCGATCGTGCTCACCGCCGCCGCCGCCGTGCTCGGAATGATCCCGCTCGTGCGGAGCGCGTTCTTCGGGCCGATGGCGGTCGCGATGATGGGCGGCCTCCTGGCGGCGACGGTGCTGACGCTGGGCTTCCTGCCGGCGCTCTACGCGGCGTGGTTCCGCGTCCGCGCGCCGGCGCCCCTCGTCGTGCCGGCGGCCGCCTGACCGCGGCCCGCCGCGGCGCGGGGTAAAATGCGGCTTTCCCGCTTCGATCCGCCGCCATGACCTTGAGCCCGACGACCGAGATCATCGCCGACCTCAAGGCGGCCCGCATGGTGATCCTCGTCGACGAGGAGGACCGCGAGAACGAGGGCGACCTCGTGTTCGCCGCCGACTTCGTCACGCCCGAGAAGATCAACTTCCTCGCGAAGCACGGGCGCGGCCTGATCTGCATGCCGATCACCGCGGAGCATGCCCTGCGGCTGCGGCTGCCGCCGATGACGGCCAACAACCGATCGGTGCACGGCACCAATTTCACGGTGTCGATCGAGGCCGCCGAGGGCATCGCGACCGGCATCTCCGCGGCCGACCGCGCGCGCACCGTGCAGGTCGCCGCGCGAGCGGACGCATCGCCGGACGACATCGTGCAGCCCGGCCACGTCTTCCCGCTGATCGCGCAGGACGGCGGCGTGCTCGTACGCGCGGGCCACACCGAGGCGTGCTGCGACCTGATGCGGCTCGCGGGCCTCAATCCGACGGCGGTCCTCTGCGAGATCATGAACGACGACGGGACGATGGCGCGGCTCCCCGACCTCCTCGCGTTCGCGCACACGCACGGCCTCAAGATCGGCACGATCGCCGACCTGATCCACTACCGGAGCCGGACGGAATCGCTCGTCGAGCGGATCGCCGAGCGCCCGCTCACGACCGCGCACGGCGCGTTCCGGCTCGTCGTCTACCGCGACAAGCTGACCGATGCCACGCACCTCGTGCTGGTGCGCGGGCCGCTGTCGCCCGACACCGAGACGCTCGTCCGCGTGCACGAGCCGGTGTCCGTGATGGATCTCCTGGACGTCGCGAGCACGTCGCATTCGTGGACGATACCCGCGGCGCTCGCGGCGATTTCCGACGCCGGGCGTGGCGTCGTGGTCCTCCTGCACCGGCCCGAAAGCGCGACCGAGCTGCGCCAGCGCGCGATCGCCGACGCGCCACCGGTGTCGGCGAAGGTCGACCTCCTGAATTACGGGATCGGCGCGCAGATCCTGCGCGATCTCAACGTCGGACGGATGCGGCTCATGGCGAAGCCGCGCAAGATGCCGAGCATGACCGGGTTCGACCTCGAGGTGACCGGCTATCTCGAGCAGCCGCCGCTGCGCAAGGCTTCCTAGGCGGGGCCTGCTCACGCTATGGACACGAACGCGTTGCACAGCCGAAAACGCCCAGCGCAAGGCGCAAAACGAAGCCGGGCCGGCTGCCCGGCGAGGCTTTGCAACGCAGCGATGTGCGTTTTCGGCAGCAACCCACAGGGAGCGGGCGCCTTGGGGCGCCACTCTGCGTTGCCTTCCTCGCCAAGACGCCCGGTCTTGGCTTCGTCAGGCGCCTTGATTGGCGGCCCATGCCACCCGCTCGCGTTTGCGGCCATAGCGTGAGCAGACCCCCCATGTCCGACGTCAAGCGCATTGCTCCCAATCCGTCCGGACGGGACCGTCGCGTCGGCATCGTGATGGCGCGGTTCAACGGCCCGATCGGCGAGACGCTGCTCGCGGGCGCGCTCCGCGCCTGCGCCGAAGCGGGGGTCGCCGAGCGCGACATCGTCGTCGTCACGGTGCCGGGGGCGCTCGAGGCGCCGCTCGCGCTGCAGCGGCTCGCCCAGGCCGGCGACTGCGACGCGCTGGTCGCGCTGGGCGCGGTCGTGCGCGGCGAGACGTACCACTTCGAGATCGTCGCCAACGAGTCGGCGTCCGGATTGGCCGGCGTCCAGCTCGAGTTCGGGATCCCGATCGGCAACGGCATCCTGACGACCGACACCGAGGAGCAGGCGCGGGCCCGCGCGGACACGAAGGGCTACGAGGCCACGCAGGCGGCGCTCGAGCTCGCGAACCTGCTCGACGCGATCGATGAGATCTAGTCCGCGCCGCCGGGCGCGCGAGTTCGCGCTGCAGGGCCTCTACCAGCGCCAACTGTCGGGCAACGCGCCGGCGGCGATCCGCGCGCAGCTCGCGGAAGCCGGCGGCTTCGCGCTCGCGGACGGCGCCTATTTCGAGGCGCTGTGGTCGGGGGTCATTGGCGAGTACGAAGCGCTCGTCGCGCGCGTCGCGCCCTGGCTCGACCGGCCGGCCTCGGAGCTTTCGCCGGTGGAGCGCTCGATTCTCGTCATCGGCGCGTGGGAGCTCGCGCATCAGCCCGAGATTCCCTACCGCGTGGTCATCAACGAGGCCGTCGAGCTCGCGAAGTCCTACGGCGGCACCGATGGCCACAAATTCGTCAACGGCGTACTCGACAAGCTCGCGGGCGCGATCCGCGCCGACGAGATCCGCGCCCTCGCGGCGGAACGCGAACGCGCGGCCGGCGCGGCCGGCTGATCCTCCCTGCATGCCTTGTCTCGCGCCGCGCCGGTTCGCTGTCGCAGCCGCAGCCCGCCGTGGGTCGCGCCGGCCGGAAAGCAACGGCTTCTCGCACGCTGAGATGCGCGGGTGAACGAATTCGAGCTGATCGCGCGCTATTTCACGCGGCCGCCGCGTTCGCGGTCGGTCGCGCTCGGCGTGGGGGATGACGCCGCGCTCGTCGTGCCGACACCCGGTTGCGAGCTGGCCGCCTCGGTCGACATGCTGGTCGAAGGGCGGCACTTCGTTGCGGGTGCGGATGCCGAGGCGCTCGGGCACAAGACGCTCGCGGTGAACCTGTCCGATCTCGCGGCGATGGGCGCGACGCCGCGCTGGGCGCTCCTCGCGGGCGCGCTGCCCGACGCCGACCCGGCGTGGCTCAAGGCCTTCGCGAAGGGATTCCTCGCGCTCGCCGACGCGAACGGCGTCGACCTCGTGGGCGGCGACACGACGCGTGGGCCGCGCAACCTCTGCGTCACGATCCTGGGCGAAGTGCCCGCCGGCGCGGCGCTCACGCGAGGTCATGCGAAGCCGGGTGACGACGTCTGGGTCTCGGGCACGCTCGGCGACGCGGCGCTCGCAGTCGCGGCGCTCGCCGGACGCACGACGCTCGCCGCCGCCGCCCTCTGCGCGTGTCGCGAACGTCTCGATCGACCGCAGCCGAGGGTGGCGCTGGGCCTCGCGTTGCGCGGCGTCGCGAGCGCGGCGATCGACGTCTCGGACGGGCTCACCGGCGATCTCGGGCACGTGCTCGACCGCTCGCATGTCGGGGCGCGCATCGAGCTCGCCGCGGTTCCGCGATCGCCTGCCCTCGCGGCGAAGCTCGACGGCACCGAGCGCGCGCTCGCGCTCGAATGCCTGCTCGCGGGGGGCGACGACTACGAGCTCCTGTTCACGGCGCCGCGGGCGAAGGCCGCGCAGGTCGAGGCGATCGCCGCGGTGTTGCCGTTGCCGCTCACGCGAGTCGGCTCCATCGTGCGCGAAGCCGGGCTCGTCGTCGCCGGCGAGAACGGTGCGCCGCTGTTCCCGCTGCCGCGCGCGTTCGATCATTTCGGCGACGAAGCATGAGCGCCGCCGCGCCTCTGCCGCGCTTCCTCGTCAGCCATCCCGCGCACTTCATTGCGCTCGGCTTCGGTGCCGGGCTCTCTCCGGTGGCGCCGGGAACGTTCGGCACCCTGGTCGCGATTCCGCTCGCCGCCGGCTTGCGAACGTACACGTCGGACGCCGTGTTCCTGGCCGCGATCGTTGCCCTCGCGGTGGTTGGCGCCTGGGCGGCCGGCGTCACCGGGCGCGCGCTCGGCGTCCCCGATCACGGCGCGATCGTCATCGACGAGGTCGTGGCCTTCCTGCTCGTGCTCTGGTTCGTCGGCGACGAGCCCCTTCGCGTCGCCTTCGCGTTCCTGCTCTTCCGCCTCTTCGACATCCTGAAGCCGCCGCCGATCCGGCAGCTCGACGCCGCGCTCAAGAACGGCGTCGGCGTGATGCTTGACGACCTGCTCGCGGCCGGCTACACCCTGCTCGCGTTCGCGCTGTGCCAGCGGTTGCTCGCTTGACCGACGCGCGCCGGATCGAGGAGGCCGGGCTCAACGCGCTGCAGACGCAGCGGCAGCTCTTCTACGACGGATGGCTCCTTCGCCTGTCCGCCGGCAAGGCGAAGCGCGCGCGCAGCGTCAATGCGCATTTCGGCTCGACGCTGCCGGTCGACCGCAAGATCGAGCATTGCGAGCGTATCTACGCGCAGCACGGGCTTGCGCCCTTGTTCCGGATGACGCCCTTCGACCGCCCGGCCGAGCTCGAGGCGGCGCTCGGCGCGCGCGGCTACGTTCCGTTCGAGGAGACGCTCGTGCAGGCGGCCGCGCTCGCGCGGGCGCCCGAGGTTCCGGCGGCCGGCGACGATGTCTCGATCGAGCCGCTTGGCGTGGACGCGTTCGTCGAGGCCGTCGGAACGTTGCGCGCTTCGGCGGCGGCGCAACGCGATGCCCATCGCGAGCGCCTCCAGAATTCCGCGCTCGAAAAGCGCTCCGTCGCGGTGCGTGCCGGCGAGGAAGTGGTCTGCACCGCGCAGGTCGTGGTCGAAGGCGATCTCGCCGGACTGTACGACGTCGTCACCGCGGAAGCGGCGCGCGGCCACGGTTACGCGACGCTCGCCTGCACGTCGCTCTTGTCGTGGGCGTGGCAGCACGGCGCGCACGCGGCGTATCTGCAGGTGAGCGCGGACAACGCGCCTGCCCTTGCGATCTACCGCAAGCTCGGCTTCGCGACGGTGTACGCCTACCACTACCGGGGTTTGCCCGGCCGTTGCGAATGACCTCCGCGCTGGTGGTCGAGGTCGGGCGCGTGCTGGCCGAGCGCGAATGGCGGCTTGCGACGGCCGAGTCGTGCACCGGAGGCCTCGTCGCGGGAGCGGTCACCGACGTTGCCGGCAGCTCGGGTTGGTTCGACCGCGGATTCGTCACCTATTCGAACGAGGCGAAGGTCGAGCTGCTCGGCGTGCGGCCCGAGACGCTCGCCCGGTTCGGCGCGGTGAGCGCGGAGACGGCCCGCGAGATGGCGGCGGGCGCGCTGGCGCGGAGCCGGGCCGACGTCGCGGTCGCCGTCACCGGTGTCGCGGGCCCGTCGGGCGGCACGCCGGACAAGCCCGTGGGCCTCGTGTGGTTTGCCTGGGCCGTGAAGGACCGCCCGGCGGAGACGGAATCGCGCCGGTTCCCGGGCGACCGGGAGGCGGTCCGGGACGCCTCCGTGCGGGAGGCCCTGTCCGGCCTGCTCGCCCGCGTCCGCAGGGGGTGAAGGGCGCCGCCCGTCGCGCCCTGTTCGGCCGTTTGGGGGGTTGCACCGAACGATCGTTCTATGCCATGATCCCCGCCGAATCCCTCGCCTTCCCGGCCGCCAGGCCGCCGGGGGATACTCGGAGACAGGACATGCCCCTCGATTCCTCCCCCATGGACGACCAGAAGAACAAGGCGCTCGCCGCAGCTCTCGCGCAGATCGAGAAGCAGTTCGGCAAGGGCTCGATCATGAAGATGGGCGACGCCCAGGTGCAGAACGACCTGCAGGTCGTCTCGACCGGCTCGCTCGGCCTCGATATCGCGCTCGGCGTCGGCGGACTGCCCCGCGGCCGCGTCGTCGAGATCTACGGCCCGGAGTCGTCGGGCAAGACGACCTTGTCGCTGCAGGTCGTCGCGCAGGTCCAGAAGGCCGGCGGCACGGCGGCCTACATCGATGCCGAGAATGCGCTCGACCCGGTGTACGCCGGCAAGCTCGGCGTCAACGTGGGCGAGCTGCTCATCTCGCAGCCCGACACCGGCGAGCAGGCGCTCGAGATCGCCGACATGCTCGTGCGCTCCGGCGGCGTCGACATCATCGTGATCGACTCGGTCGCGGCGCTCGTGCCGAAGGCCGAGATCGAGGGCGAGATGGGCGATCAGCTGCCCGGCCTGCAGGCGCGCCTGATGAGCCAGGCGCTGCGCAAGCTCACCGCCAACATCAAGCGCGCGAACGTGCTCGTCATCTTCATCAACCAGATCCGGATGAAGATCGGCGTGATGTTCGGCAATCCCGAAACGACGACCGGCGGCAACGCGCTCAAGTTCTACGCGTCGGTGCGCCTCGACATCCGGCGGATCGGCGCGATCAAGAAGGGCGAGGAAGTGATCGGCAACGAGACGCGCGTCAAGGTCGTGAAGAACAAGGTCGCGCCGCCGTTCCGCGAAGCGCTCTTCGACATCCTCTACGGCGAGGGCATCTCGCGCCACGGCGAGATCATCGAGCTCGGCGTCGCCCACGACATCGTGAACAAGTCGGGCGCGTGGTACGCCTACAACGGCGAGAAGATCGGGCAGGGCAAGGACAACACGCGCGAGTTCCTGCGCGAGCATCCCGAGATCGCCGAGGAGATCGAAGCGAAGATCCGCGGCGTGGTCGGCGTTCCGGTGCCGGGCGCGCTGCGCGCACGCGGCGAGCCGCCGCCCGAGGAATAGCCCGGCGGCGATGCGCGGCGGTCCATCCTCGTCCGCGCGGCCGCCGAAATCGCTGAAGGCCCGCGCGATCGGCGCCCTGGCGCGGCGCGAATACTCGCGCGCGGAGCTCCGGGCGAGGCTCATCGCGACGGGCGCCTCCGCCGAGGACGCTGAACGCGTGCTCGACGAGATCGCGACGCTCGGCTATCTGTCCGACGCGCGCTTCGCGCAAGGAGAGGTCTCGCGCAAGGCCGGCGCGTGGAGCCGGCGCGCAATCGCCGCATCGCTCAAGGGAAAAGGCGTCGCCGCGGACGTCGCTGGTGCAGCGCTCGCGACAACCGCCACCGACGATCACGAGGTCATGATTGCGCTCTGGCGGCGGCGCTTCGGCGCGCCGCCCGCGAACGAGCGCGAGAAGGCCCGGCAGGTGCGCTTCCTGCAGAGCCGCGGCTTCGCGCTGTCGCCAATCCTGCGCCTCCTGCGCGACCCGCCGCCTCCCGACTAAGCGGCGAGTTCCGTGTTTCGGACCAACCCCGTCACGCAACTGGCGGGGCACGCGCTTCCCGCGTAAAATCAACGGCTTTGCCGACGGCCCGACGCGCCGCTGCGCCGCCCGCCCATGAAAGCCCACGACATCCGCAGCCGGTTCCTGCGCTACTTCGAAGAGCGCGGGCACGCGATCGTCCCGAGCTCGTCGCTCGTTCCCGCGAACGACCCGACGCTGCTGTTCGTCAACTCGGGGATGGTCCAGTTCAAGGAAGTCTTCCTCGGCCAGGAGCAGCGCCCCTACAAGCGCGCGACGACGTCCCAGCGTTGCGTGCGCGCCGGCGGCAAGCACAACGATCTCGAGAACGTCGGCTACACCGCGCGGCACCACACGTTCTTCGAGATGCTCGGCAACTTCAGCTTCGGCGACTACTTCAAGCGCGACGCGATCCGCTACGCGTGGGAGCTCCTGACGAAGGTCTACGGGCTGCCCGCGGAGAAACTGTGGACCACGGTCTACATCGACGACGACGAGGCGTACGACCTCTGGACGAAGGACATCGGCGTGCCGGCCGATCGCTGCGTCCGGATTGGCGACAACAAGGGCGCCAAGTACGCGAGCGACAACTTCTGGCAGATGGCCGACACCGGGCCATGCGGCCCGTGCTCGGAGATCTTCTATGACCACGGCCCGCACGTGTGGGGCGGCCCGCCCGGATCGCCGGAGGCGGAAGGCGACCGGTACATCGAGATCTGGAATCTCGTGTTCATGCAGTTCAATCGCGACGAGAAGGGCACGCTGCACCCGCTGCCGAAGCCTTCCGTCGACACGGGCATGGGCCTCGAGCGGCTCGCCGCGGTGCTGCAGGGCGTGCATTCCAACTACGAGATCGATCTCTTCCAGGAACTGATCCGCGCCGCCGTCCGCGAAACCGCCGCCAAGGACCTGCTCTCGCCCAGCCTGCGCGTCATCGCCGACCACATCCGCGCGTGCGCGTTCCTGATCGTCGACGGCGTGATTCCCGGCAACGAGGGCCGCGGCTACGTGTTGCGGCGGATCGTCCGGCGCGCGATCCGCCACGGCTACCAGCTCGGGCAGAAGAAGCCGTTCTTCCACCGCCTTGTGCCGGACCTCGACCGCGTGATGGGCGATGCGTATCCGGAGCTCCGCCGCGAGGCAACCCGCGTCGCGCAGGTGCTGAGGCAGGAGGAAGAGCGCTTCGGCGAGACGATCGAGCACGGCATGAAGATGCTCGAGCAGGCGCTCGCGGGCGCAACGAAGGTGCTCGACGGCGGGACGGCATTCACGCTCTACGACACCTACGGGTTTCCGTTCGACCTGACCGCCGACGTCTGCCGCGAGCGCAACGTCAAGGTCGACGAAGCCGGGTTCGAGCGCGCGATGGACGCGCAGCGCGAGCGCGCCCGCGCGGCGTCGCAGTTCAGGATGGGGACGCAGCTCGAATACGCGGGACAGAAGACGCGCTTCCGCGGCTACGAAACGCTGTCGCACGAGGGCCGGGTGACGGCGCTCTATCGTGACGGAACGAGCGTGCCTTCGCTGTCCGGCGGCGAATCCGGCGTCGTCGTGCTCTCGGAGACGCCGTTCTACGCCGAATCGGGCGGCCAGGTCGGAGACCGCGGCGAGCTCACGAAGGGCGGCGCGTGCCTCACGCTGTTCGCCGTCGACGACACGCAGAAGATCCAGGCCGACGTGGTCGGCCACATCGGTACCGTGAAGACGGGCGAGCTCAAGGTCGGCGACACGGTCGCCGCGACCGTCGACCAGGCGGCGCGCGCGCGCACGATGCGCAACCACTCGGCGACGCACCTCATGCACAAGGCGCTCCGCGAGGTGCTGGGCTCCCACGTTCAGCAGAAGGGGTCGCTGGTCGACCCCGACAAGACGCGCTTCGATTTTGCGCACCACGCGCCGATGACCGACGACGAGATCCGGCGCGTCGAGCGGATCGTCAACCGCGAGATCGTCGAGAACGTCGCGACGGAAGCCCGCGTGATGCCGATCGCGGATGCGCAGAAGCAGGGCGCGATGATGCTGTTCGGCGAGAAGTACGGCGACGAGGTCCGCGTGCTCGACATTGGCACCTCGCGCGAGCTCTGCGGCGGCACGCACGTCGCGCGGACCGGCGACATCGGCTTCTTCAAGATCGTGAGCGAGGGCGGCGTCGCCGCCGGCATTCGCCGCGTCGAGGCGGTCACCGGCGAGAACGCGCTCGCGTGGGTGCAGGCGCAGGAGGCGGCGATCGCCGCGGCGGCGGCGGCGCTCAAGGCGCCCGCGTCCGAGGTCGAGGCGAAAATCGCGCAGCTCCTGGAATCGGCGAAGGCGACCGAGCGCGAGCTCGCGAAGCTCAAGGCGAAGCTCGCGGCGTCGGCGGGCGACGACCTCGCGGGGAGCGCCGTCGACGTCAAGGGTGCGAAGGTCGTCGCGGCGACGCTCGACGGCGCGGACGTCAAGGGCCTGCGCGAGACGATGGACAAGCTCAAGGACAAGCTCAAGTCGGCGGCGATCGTGCTCTCGGCGGTCGCCGACGGCAAGGTCACGCTGATCGCCGGCGTGACGCCGGACCTGATCGCGAAGGTGAAGGCGGGCGAACTCGTCAATCACGTCGCGCAGCAGGTCGGCGGCAAGGGCGGCGGCCGTCCCGACATGGCGCAGGCGGGGGGTACCGACCCCGCGGCGCTGCCTTCCGCGCTGGCGTCGGTGCCGGCGTGGGTCGGGCAGCGCCTCTGACGCAGGCGATGGTCGACATGTCGTTGCGTCCCGGCGTCACCGTCGACGCGTTGAACCAGCGTGGCGCCGGGCGGCTGCCGGCGCTCTTCGGCTTTCGCGTGATGGCGGTCGAGCAGGGCTTGCTCGTCGCCGAGCTCGACATCCGGCCCGAGTTGCTCGCGCCGAACGGCTACCTGCACGCGGCCACCGTCGTCGCGCTGGCCGACACCGCGTGCGGCTACGGCTGCATCGCGCATCTGCCGGCAGGCGCCGACAACTTCACGACGATCGAGGTCAAGAGCAACTTCCTCGGCACCGCGCGCGAAGGGACGCTCACGTGCGTCGCCAGGCCGGCGCACCTCGGGCGCACGACCCAGGTCTGGGACGCGACGGTGACGCGGCACGACGACGGCGGCACGATCGCGCTCTTCCGCTGCACGCAGATGGTGCTGTGGCCGAAGCCGACCGCTTCCGCGTGACGCGATGCTGACCGTCGAGCGGATCGACCACGTCGTGCTCACCTGCCGCGACGTCGCGGCGACGATTCGCTTCTATACGGAAGTGCTGGGCATGAAGGAGGTCACCTTCGGCGCGGACCGCAAGGCGCTCGCGTTCGGCCGGCAGAAGCTCAACCTGCATCCGGTCGGGCAGGGGGCAGAAGGCGGCGGCGAACGCGTCGCGGCGGTTGCCGCGCGTCCCACCGCGGGATCGGCGGACCTCTGTCTGATCGTCGCGGAGAATGCGGCCGCGGTGGTCGCGCACCTCGCCGCCTGCGGCGTACCGATCGAGGAGGGGCCGGTGGTCCGCACCGGCGCGCTGGGGCCGATCGAATCCGTCTACGTGCGGGATCCGGACGGCAACCTGGTCGAGCTTGCGCGTTACATCGACGAGCCCGGGGACTGAAGGAACGCGACCGATCCTGCGACGGCTCCGCGTCGTCCGTCCGACGGATGTCGCGCAACGACTCGCGCGCCTAGAGTGACCCCTGCGCGCCACGGTTGGCGCGGAGAGGCCCATGTCCGCCCTGCCGCTCGCGCTCGCCGCGTTCGCGGGCGGGGTCGTCATCCTGCAGTGGCAGGCGGTGCTGCCGTCCGCGACGGCATGGCTCGACGCGGGCGCCGCGACGGCGCTCGCTGCGGCGGCACTGCGCGCAAGGACGCCCGCCTCGACGGCCGTCAGGATGTTCGCGGGGGTCGTGTCCGCAGCGGCGGCGGCTGCGCTCGGCTTCGGCTACGCGGCGTGGCGCGCGGAAGTCCGTCTGGCCGACGCGCTGCCGCCGGCGTGGGAAGGCGTCGACATCGCAATCGTCGGCGTCGTCGACGACCTGCCGCAGGCCGGCAGCCTCGGCACACGGTTCGCGTTCGCCGTCGAGCGCGTGGACACGCCAGGTGCGACGGTCCCCGCGCGACTGTCGCTCGTGTGGTACGCGTCGCGCGCGAAGGAGGGCGAGGCCGCGCTCGCGCCGCCGTTGCCGGAAGCGGGCGAGCGCTGGCGGCTCGTCGTGCGCCTCAAGCGCCCGCACGGCACCGTCAACCCGCATGGCTTCGACGTCGAGGCGTGGCTGCTCGAGAACGGCTTCCGCGCGACGGGCTACGTGCGCGACAGCGCTGCCGACACGAGGCGCGACGCGTTCGCGGGACGATTGACCGACTACGTGCAGCGCGCCCGCGCCGCGGTGCGCGCGCGCATCCGGGCGGCGCTGCCGGATGCGCGGTACGCGGGGGTCATCGTCGCCCTCGCGATCGGCGAAGAGCGGGCGATTCCCGATGCGCAGTGGCGCACGTTCAACCGCACCGGCATCACGCATCTCATCAGCATCTCCGGGCTTCACGTCACCGTGTTTGCCGCGCTCGCCGGCGGTCTCGCGTACCTGCTTGCGCGGCGGAGCACCCGGCTCACGACGCTCGTTCCGGCGCGGAAGGTCGCGGCGCTTGTCGGCGTCGTTGCCGCGGGGTTCTACGTGCTGCTCGCAGGCGCGCAGGTGCCGGCGGTGAGGACGCTGGTGATGCTCGCGGTCGCCGCGATCGGCCTCCTGCTCGCGCGGCCCGGCACGGCGCTCGTGGTCTGGCTGTGGGCGCTCTGCGCCGTGCTGGCGTGGGATCCGTGGGCCGGATTCGCGCCGGGGTTCTGGCTCTCCTTTGGCGCGGTGGGCCTACTCCTGTATGCGCATGCGGGCCGGCTGCGGAGCCCGGCTCGGGTCTCGCGTGCCGCGCGAATGGTCTGGGCGCTGCGCGCCGCCGCGCGCTCGCAACTCCTGGTGACCGTCGCGCTCGTGCCCGGCACGCTCGCGCTTTTCCAGCAAGTGTCGCTGATCTCCCCGCTCGCCAACGCGCTCGCGATTCCCGTCGTCACGTTCGTCGTCGTGCCGCTCGCGCTGGTCGGCATCGTGGTGCCCGCGGCCCTGCCGTTCGAGGCGGCGCATGCGGTGTTCGCAGTACTCATGGTGCCGCTCGATGCGATGGCCCGCGCGCCCGACGCCGTCTGGCAGCAGCACGCACCTCCTGCCTGGGCTGTCGCTGTCGCGCTGGCGGGTATCGCGTGGCTCGCAGCGCCGCGTGGCGTTCCCGGCCGTGGGCTGGGCGCGCTCGCGCTGTTGCCGCTATTCGTCGTGCGCCCGGCGGCACCCGCGCCCGGAACCTTCACGCTGACGGTGCTCGACGTGGGACAGGGCCTCGCCGCCGTCGTGCGCACGTATTCACATGCGCTGCTCTACGACACGGGGCCGCGGTTCACCGACGAGGCCGACGCCGGCGGGCGGATCGTCGCACCGTACCTTCGCGCCGCCGGGATGCCGCGACTCGACGGCATGGTCGTCACGCACCAGGACGCCGATCACAGCGGCGGCGCGCTGTCGATCCTGCAGACGGTGCCGACCGCGTGGCTCTCGTCGTCGCTGCCGGAAGGCAACGCGATCCTCGTGCAACGCGCGCGCGACGGCGGCGCGGCGTCGCGGTGCGTCGCGGGGCAGCAATGGGAGTGGGACGGCGTGGTCTTCACGGTGCTCTCCCCGGTAGCGGATTTGTACGAGATGCCGCGTGTCAAGCCAAACGACCTTTCGTGCGTCGTTCGCGTCGATTCGGCGCACGGTAGCGTGCTCCTGACCGGCGACCTCGAGGCGCGCGGCGAGCTCGAGCTCGTGCGCCAAAGCCCGGAGCTGCTAACGGCGGATGTGCTGGTCGTCCCGCATCACGGGAGCCTCACGTCGTCGACGCCCGCGTTCATTGCCGCCGTCGCGCCGGAGATCGCTGTCTACACACCCGGCTACCGCAACCGGTTCGGCCACCCGCGGCCGGAGGTCGTGGCGCGGTACGATGGCGCGGGTGCGCGCAGCTATCGCACGGACTACGACGGTGCGCTCACGTTCACGTTCGCACCGGGCGCATCGCGGCTCCCGCGCGCCGAGCGCGAGCACGACAAGCGCTGGTGGCGGGATGCGCCGGAGCGGACGTCAGCTTCAGCGGACACGAACCCGCGTTGACCGCAGGCGCGGCCGCTTCGTAGACTGGAGGCACCATGATCATTCGCCTGGTCGGCGTGTCAGCGTTCGCGTGGAGCTGCGCCTGCGGGTTGCACCCAACATCCGCGCTTGCCGAGGACGCACCGAAACCGCGCGAGTGGAAGCTGTCCGTGGCCGTGGGTCCGGCGTTCGCGCTCGGCAAGGCGGCGGAAACCTGGGCGCGGCGCATCTCGGAGCGCAGCGGCGACTCGATGCTCGTAGCCCTCCATCCTGGAGCTGCGCTCGCGAACCGCGACCCCGAGCGCGAATTCGGCGCGTTGCGCGACGGCGCCGCGGACCTGGCCGTCGGCTCGACGCTCGCGTGGTCCGCGCAGGTCGACGCGCTCGCCGTCGTCGGCCTGCCGTGGCTCGCGCCGGACGCGGGACGGCTTGCGCAGCTCGCGACCGGCGACGTCCGGGATCGGCTGTTCGCGGCGATCGCCAAGGCGGGTGTTGTCCCGCTCGCGCTCGCGCCGCTCGGTCATCGCGCGCTCGCGACGGCCGCGAAGGCGGTGCGCACGCCCGACGACGTGCACGGGCTCGGCGTGCGGATCGCCGCATCGCATTATCTCGCCGATTTCTACGCGGGTCTCGGGGCCCGGCCGCGGACGATGGCTTTCGCCGACGTTGCCGCGGCGATCCGCGCAGGAACGCTCGATGCGCAGGAGGGACCGGTCGCGGCGATGGTCGCGACGCGCGTCGACGCGCTGGGACTGCGGCACGTGATGCTGTGGGGCGCGATCGCCGAGCTCGCGGTCTTCGCGGTCAGCCGTGCGGCGTGGGACGGCTGGAGCACGGAGCAGCGCGATTGGGTCGCCGCCGCCGCGCGCGAGACCGCCCTGGAGCTTGCCGGGATCGCGGCTCGCGAGGAGCAGGACGCGCTCGTCGTTTTGCGCGATCGTGGCGTCGACTTGTTGCGCCCGACCGCGAGCGGCATCGCCGCGTTCGCCGCGGCGGCGCGTCCCGTCTACGTCAAGTGGAGCGCGGTCGCCGGCGCGGACATAACGCACGCCGCCGAGCGCGCCGTCCAGGCCGGCGCGCCTTAAGCGCGAACGATCGAGGGGCGTCGTGCCATCCGATGAAAGCGCCGCAGCGCGCTGCCCTGCGCCAGGATGTCGCATCGAACCCTGGGCGCCCGGCTCGGACGCAAACCGCGTGACGTAAGTCATACAACCGCCCCGCGGGCCGCCGGATGATAGGACCATCACGGCGGAGGGAGACATGACGAAACGAGCATCGGTACGTTTCTGGCTGGCCGCGGCGTCCCTGTTGGCGAGCACATCGGCTAACGCAGCGTCCGGATACGACGTTGACGATCTCTGGTGGGTGCCGACCGAGTCCGGATGGGGGATCCAGCTGGCGCAGCAGCGCGACGTCGTCTTCGCGACGCTTTACGTCTACGACGCCAAGATGAATCCGGTGTGGTACGTCGCCACCCTCGATTTCCAGGGACTCGAGCCGAAGACGCACACGGTCGCGTACGCGGGAGCGCTCTATGCGACGACCGGCCCGTCCTTCCCGGCCGTCCTGTTCGATCCCGCGCTGGTCGTGAAACGGGCCGCGGGAACGATGCAAATCGTGGCGCCGACGCTCACGAACGCGACACTGACCTTCACGGTGGACGGCGTCACGGTCACGAAAGCGATCCAGCGCCAGACCCTTCGTTACGACGACTACAACGGCACTTTCGGCGCCGTGTGGCGACTCACGACGACCAAGTGCACGAACCCGGCCGACAACAGGACCGTCGAGCAGCCGGTCGCCGTCGCGATCGCGCAGTCGACGCCCGCGATGACGATGACGATCACGACCCCGGCCGCCACGTGCACCCACGTCGGCTCCTACACCCAGGAAGGGCGCCTCGGAAAATTCACGGGAACATACGGTTGCAGCTCAGGCGAGGTCGGCGGGGTCATCCTCGACGAGATGAACGTGCAGCGCTTCGGGTTCGTCGGGCAGGTCTTCGGGACCAATAGCCTCGGCTGCAACATCGACGGCAGCATCGCTGCCGTGAAGCGATAGGGCTTCCGCGCCTGCATCGCCGCTCGCGCGACGGCAGGCAGCGAAGCGCGTGGCGCGCGTTGCGCCTTCGGCGGGCCACTTCGACCGTCTCTGCCCGCTGCCGGCCTTTCGAGTGCGACAACGCGTCGTACCGCACGGTCGCTCGCGTGCATCGAATGCGCTCGTGCGAATGCATGCGCGATCGCGAACACGCTGTGGTCGACAAGTATCTTGTCGCGCCATTTGATTTCCCGCAACGAACGTCGAGATGCGCGCGGCGCATCATCTAATGGCCGCACTGGCGCAACCACGTGGACGTCGCGCGAAGCCGAGGTCATGCGGCCACAACAATCCGCGCCGCGCGAACGATGAATGGGAGATCGGCGATGAAAGATCCAGCAACAAGCACGAGGGCAGTTTCGTGGGCGATGGCGCTCGGACTGCTGGGAGCAGCCGGATGGGTCGGCGCGCAAGGATTGACGTGGCACACGATCGCGAACACGGGCGATCTGTTGCCGGGCACGACGGCGAGTTTCAACAGCTTCAATCAACCATCGGTGAATGCGGCGGGACTCGTGGTCTTCCGGGCGCGCAGCAAGGGGCCGGATGCGATCGATGGCGTCTACACGCGCGACATGTCGCCGGCGATCCGCTCGATGGCCGTTTCGGCGCCGATCGTTCCGATCGTGGTGAGAGGGTCCGTCGTCCCGCAGCCGAACAACACCTATTACACCGGCGTGTTGGCATCGTTCATGGAGTTCCCCTCCATTCCGCGCATCGACGTCGCTTCGCCGATGGTCGCGACGCGCGGTCAGTCGCAGCCGGTGTACACGTACCTGCTTCCCGACGGTGTCACCGAGACGCGCGTCGGCACGTCGGGAATCTACGCCAACCCTGGCGGCGTGCCGATGACCGGCGCCAGCCTGCTCGGCGCGGTCAGCGAAAAGCAGGGGGACGGCAGCTTCGCGCTCACGTTCGCGCACTACCAGGTGCCCGGCGCGCCACCGGGAACGCGCTTCGACCAGTTTCCGGGCGGCCCGGCGGTTACCGACGGCTCGATCATCGCCTGGAAAGGCAACTACACGGATCCGACGGACGGCCTCGGCCGGACCGGCATCTTCTACCGCGACGTCACGGTGATGGCGGGCAAGGCGCCGACCTTCATGATCGCGAGTTCGAATACCGTGATCCCGAACCAACCCGTCCCCGGCGGTGTCAAGTTCGGGTCGACCGCGCCGCCGAGCGCCGCGAACGGGATCGTCGTCTTCACCGGTTTCGACAACGAGGACAGTCCGACGCTGGGCGGGATCTACGCATCGAGGCTCGAGCAGCCGCCGGCGATCCAGACCCTCGTCGGCATCGGGACGAGAGTGCCGGGCGAGCCGGCCGGCGTGGGGTTCACCCGGTTCGGCGAGGGCCTTTCGATTACGTCGGATGCGCGGTTCGTTTCATTCTGGGGCGCGTGGGGGACCGAAGCGACCCCGAAGACCCTGATGTGTCCGACCGACGGCAATGTTGATCTGATCGCCTACTGCAATTCGGTCTACCCGAGCGGCCACGTGGTCGACATCCCCGTCCATCAGGGAATCTTCGTCCACGATCGCCTGACCGGTCTCACCCGCGCCGCGGCCAAGACGACGCAGGAAGGGATCGTGGATTTCGTGTACTGGGTATTTTCGGGCGCCCCGCCGGGCGTGGGCGATGCGAGCCAGGAACTGCCGCGGTGGCGTTCCTCGGCATTCTCGGCGATCTCCGGCACCGCCGGCGTCAAGTACCAGGTCGCGTTCAAGGCCAAGCGCAGCGGCGTGGACGGAATCTACGTGAGGCAGGGTGCGGACATGGGCAACCCGCTCGTGAGCGTAGTGGAGACCTTCGCGTCGGCGGCCGGGATCGATCCGGCCGCCCCGACCAATGCGCTGGTCACGAGCGTCGGGATCGAGCGCGACGGGTTCCGGCAGGGTGCGTTGGCGGTGACCGTCAACATGCTCTACGAGACGGTCGACACCAGCATCGGCTGGGCCGGACTGTATCTGACGACGCTCGCCTCGATGCCCGCCACCGCGAGCCCGACCGTCGCAGTGCGGCGTCCTTCGAACTCGACTTTCTACGTCGACATCAACCTCGACCGCAAGACCGAGGTCAAGGTGCCGTTCGGGATACCGTCCGACATTCCGCTCGCGGGTCGAATGGATCCAGGCTCGACCTACGACCTCGTGCTCTACCGGAACGGACTATGGTACGCGGACGTCAATCGCGATGGTGTCGCCGAGTATTTCGCGGGGTTCGGCGGGGATCCGGCGGACCTGCCTCTGCTGGCGGATTTCACCGGAGATCGGCGCGACGACTTCGTCGTCTACCGCAACGGCGTCTGGTACGTCGACACCGATCAGGACGGCGCCGCGAACAAGACGTTCGCGTTCGGCGGCGTACCCGGCGACGTTCCGCTCGCCGGCGACGTCAACGGCGACGGCATCGCCGATCTGGCGATCTACCGTGGCGGCGTCTGGTATTTCGACACCAACCGCGACGGAACGGCCGATCTCGTCGCGATCTTTGGAGGGGCGCCTGCCGACAAGCCGGTGCTGGTCGACTGGAACGGCGACGGTAAGGCGGATCTCGTTCTGATGCGCGACGGGGTCTGGTACGTGAGCACCAAGCTGGACGGCACGGTCCAGGCGTGGTTCATGTACGGCGGGCCGGGCGACGTTCCGCTCGCGTGGACCGATCCGGCGCTCTGAGGACGGAGGGCGCGGCCGGCCGTGAGCCGGCGGTTCAGGGCCGGCCGCTAGAAGGCGATCGCGATTGGAGGCCGTCGTCGCAGACGGTTATCCTCCTTCCGCGCGACCGTCCCCGTGCGGCGCGGCTTCAGGCGACGAAGCGGCCGAGCCTGACCGCGGTCTCGCCCTGCTTCGGCCGCCGCGTCGGCATGATCAGCACGCAATCGTCGTATGGCGTGCGGATCTCGGCGGTGCCGTCGCGCGCGAGCACGGTGCCGGCTTCGGGCACGATGGCGAGACCGTACACCGGCAGCTCGAACGCGAAGTCGTCGGTCGCGATCGTCACGACCTCGGTGACCTCGATCACCTTCTGCGGCGGGCGGGGGAGGGCCTCGAGATGCTGCTCGAGGAACGCCGGCTCGGCCATCCCGAAGTGCCGCAGGAGGAGCAGCGTCGCGTGCCGGGCGACGTCCGGCGCCGCGCTCTCCCAGTGCTGGCCGCATTCGAGCAGGAGCGCGTTGCGCGGGTCGGCCGGGTCGTCGAAGAACGCGTAGTCGCGCAGGCGGCGGCCCGCCGCATGGCCGCCGTCGACGACGATGTGCTCGGGCATCCCGACCGCACGCGCGAGCTCGACGCCCTTGCGCTGCCGTCCCGCCATCGCCAGGGGTGGGCACGGATCCGTCATTGAATGGAGGTCGAGCAGGCAGTCGACGCGATCGTAGAGCGGCCGGAGCTCGCGCGCGCGCGCGAGATCGGCGCTCGTGCGAGGCCCGTCGAGAACGTCGGTATTCCACAGGCGGTTGAAATCCTCGTCGACGCAGCGCGAGGCGAAGGGATCGGCCGGATCGAACATCTGATAGGCGGCGATGTTCGCGAAACAGACCGTCAGCGTTCCGCGCAACGGCCGCAGCCCGGTGCCAAGCAGCCAGTCGAGCGCGATCGCGCCGCAGACCTCGTTCCCGTGCGTGAGCGCCTGCAGGAGAACGTGCGGGCCCGCGCGAGCCGCCTTGAATGTCCAGGTGTAAGGGAGCCCGGTGTTGCCGGCGGCCCAGGGATCGAGATCGGGAATTTCGACCTCGATCGACGGCGCCGAAGGCTCGAACGCGCGGATTCCGCGCGAGGCGTCCATCGCGTTCGAATGCCTCAATCGATGCAGACGCGATCGGTGAGCCGGCGCATGAACGCCTCGCAGCGCGCGAGCTGCTCGATGCTCACCCACTCGTTCGGCTGGTGCGCCTGCGCGATGTGCCCCGGCCCGCAGATGATCGCCGGGATGCCGGCTTCGTGGAAGCGCGAGGCCTCGGTGCCGAACGATACCTTGTGGTGGCGGAAGGCACCGCTGCACGCGCCTCCCCATTCGGCGATCGTGCTCTCGCCCTCTGTGTCGAAGCCGGGCATCGTCGAGAGCTCGGTAAAGTCGATGCCCGTGTCGACCGCCACCCTGCGCATCTCCGGGACGAAGCGGCGGGCGTACGCTTCCACCTCGGCGAACAGCTCGTCCGGGTCGTCGAACGGCAGGTGCCGGACCTCGAACTCGAACGTGCACTCCCGGGGGACGATGTTGAGCGCGGTGCCGCCCCGGATCGTGCCGGTGTGCACGGTCGTGTACGGGACGTCGTAGGCCGGGTCGTATGGTCCGTTGTCGCGGAAGGCCCGCGCCATGCCCGTGAGGTACGTGACGATCTCGCAGGCGATCTGCACTGCGTTGACGCCGTGCGGCGTGAGCGACGAGTGCGCCTCGAAGCCGCGCACGCGGCAGCGCCAGCCCTTCTTGCCCTTGTGCGCGACCACGAGCTCCATCCCCGTCGGCTCGCCGACGATGCAGCCCAGCGGCCTCACACGTTGCCGTCCGAGGTCCGCGATCAGCCGGCGTACGCCGATGCAGCCCACTTCTTCGTCATACGAGAGCGCGAAATGGACCGGGCGCTTCAATCCTCTGCGGAGCCATTCCGGGACCAGCGCGAGTCCGGTGGCCGAGAAGCTCTTCATGTCGGCGACCCCGCGGCCGTAGATGCGCTCGCCGACCCGGGTCGCCTCGAAGGGATTCGTGTCCCACGGCTGGCCGTCGACGGGAACGACGTCGGTGTGCCCGGACAGCACGATGCCGCCCTCGAGCGCGTTGCCGTCTGCGGCCGGCAGCGTCGCGAAAAGGTTCGCCTTCCGCCGGTCGTCGTCGAACGTCAGCGCCGAGTCGACGCCGTGTGAGCGCAGGTAGTCGACGATCCAGTCGATCAGTGCGAGATTGGAATCGCGGCTGGTCGTGTCGAACGCGACCAGCGTCCTGATCAGGGGCCACGCCACGAGGTCCCCTGCGTCGGCGGGGGCGGCGCGCACGGCGCTGAGCGTGGCAGGGGCGTTCATCGTGAGCTCGCCGCACCGAACGCGCGGCAACGGCAGAAGGCAGGATAGGCAGCGCGGGTGGCACTGTCAAATGCGTGACGCTCACGCAATAATGGTCAAACGTGACGGGAGCTGGCGGCGATGTCCTGCATCCGAGCGGAAGTACCCTTGGGTCGAGGCCTGGCGCTGGTCGCCGCGGCGGCGTGCGCGCCCGCGCACGCGCAATCGCCGCTGCCGCTCGAATCGATCCGGCTGCCGCCCGGCTTCTCGATCGAACTTGTCGCGCGCGTGCCGAACGCCCGCGCGATGACGTGGGACGCGGAAGGCACGCTCTTTGTCGGATCGACCGGGGCGGGCAAGGTCTACGCGGTTTCGCTGCCGCCGGCAGGCACGAAAGGCGAGGCTGCGATCCACGTCATCGCGCAGGGACTCGCCGAGCCGGCGGGCGTGGCGTTTCGCGACGGGGCGCTCTACGTGTCGGCGATCGACCGCATCCTGCGCTTCGACGCGGTGGAGCGGCGGCTTGCGAATCCGCCGAAGCCGTCGATCGTCACCGACCGGCTGCCGTCCGATCGGCACCACGGCCGCAAGTTCATCGCCTTCGGTCCGGACGGCAAGCTCTATGTCAACATCGGCGCGCCGTGCAACGTCTGCGAGCCCGACCCGGCGCGCTACGCCAACATCTCGCGGATGAATCCCGACGGCAGCGGCTTCGAGGTCTTCGCCCGTGGCGAGCGCAACTCGGTGGGCTTCGACTGGGACCCGCGTACGCGGGAGCTCTGGTTCGCAGTCAACGGCCGCGACTTGCTCGGCGACGATTCACCGCCGGACACCCTCAACCACGCGCCGAAGCCCGGGCTCGACTTCGGCTTTCCGTATTGCCACGCGGGCTCGATTGCGGATCCCGAATTCGGGCGCAAGCGCGATTGCAGCGTATTCACGCCGCCGGCACAGAAGCTGGGACCGCACGTCGCTCCGCTCGGGATGCGCTTCTACACGGGCTCCGCGTTTCCGCCCCGTTTCCGCGACGGAATCTTCATCGCCGAGCACGGCTCCTGGAACCGGAGCCACAAGATTGGCTACCGCGTCACGTTCGTGCCCTTGGATGAGCGCCGGCGCGCGACAGGCTACGAGGTTTTCGCCGAAGGCTGGCTGTCGGGCGAGCAGGCATGGGGCCGCCCGGCGGACGTGCTCGTCGCGCCGGACGGCTCGCTCTTCGTGTCGGACGATCTTGCGGGCGCTATCTACCGCATTCGCTATCGCGGTCAGTAACCGTATCCGTAGCCGTAATACGCGGGCGGGGCGACGTAGACGGGTCGCGGAGCGACGTACACCGGGCGCGGCGCGACGTACACGGGCCTGGGATAGACCACAGGGGGCGCGACCACGACCGGACGGTGCCAGGGTCGGTAGTAGCCATGTCCATAATGGCCACGATATCCGTAGCCATAGCCACCCCAGTAGCCGGGCTGGCCGACGGACACGGCGAGGCCGGGTGCGCCTATCGATACGTTCCATGCGACGTTGCCGGCCGACGCGGTCGGGGCGAAGGTGGCCGCGCCAACGAGTGCGGCAACGGCGGTGACGGCGGCGATGCGTTTCATGGTGCCTCCTTTCTTGCGGGGGGCCGGGACCCCGGCATTGCCACCGGAGTCGGGCCTCGTGCTCCGTCAACGCGGGACCGAGCGGCGTCGTTGACCCCGTAACAATCCGATACACCGCCATTCCCGGACGCGGCGCGGGGCCAATTGGGTTCGCCGATCCATTGCGCTATCCTTGCCGCAAGCCCGGACGCCTTCCGCGCTCGACGCACCCACTCCACGGGGGACCCGCCTTGCCCACTCCTGGATTCGCCGCGCGCGTCGCGGCCGCCGTCGCGCTGGTCGCCCTCGGCAGCATGGCCTTCGCCGCCGTCGCCGCGAACCTGACGATCGGACTCGGCGCCGACGTCACTGCGCTCGATCCCCACTATCACAACGTCACGCCGAACAACAACGTCGCGGCGCACCTATTCGGCTACCTGGTGCAGCGCAACGAAAAGTCGCAGCTCGAGCCGGGTCTCGCGACGGAGTGGAAGACGGTCGACCCGCTGACATGGGAATTCAAGCTGCGCCGGGGCGTGAAATTCCACGACGGCAGCGAGTTCACCGCGGCGGACGTCGTCGCGTCGATCGAGCGCGTGCCGACGGTGCCGAACAGTCCGTCACCGTTCACGGCCTTCACGAAGCAGATCAAGGAGGTCGTCGTCGTCGACCCGTACACGATCCGGTTCAGGACCGCGACGCCGTATCCGTTGATGCCGTCCGACATGACGCAGGTCGTGATGATCTCGAAGGCGGCAGCGAAGGCGACGACCGACGACTTCAACAGCGGCAAGGCCGCGATCGGAACGGGGCCGTACAAGCTCGTCCGGTACGTGAAGGGGGACCGCATCGAGCTCGCCCGCAACGACGCGTGGTGGGGCGGCCCGACGCCGTGGGAAAAGGTGACGCTGCGCATCCTGCCGCAGGACGCCTCGCGCGTCGCGGCGCTGCTCTCGGGCGACGTGCAGGCGATCGAGAACGTGCCGCCGACCGACGTCGCCCGGCTCAGGAAGGATCGGAAGCTCACGGTTTACCGCATCGTCGCCGACCGGCTGATCTATCTCCACATGGACAGCGACCGCGATGCCTCGCCGTTCGTGACCGACCGTGCCGGGAAGCCGCTCGCGAAGAACCCGCTCAAGGATCCGCGCGTCAGGAAGGCGATCTCCAAGGCGATCAACCGTCCTGCGATCGTGGAGAAGGTCATGGAAGGGGAGGCGATACCCTCCGGCCAGCTGGTCGCCGATTTCCTGTTCGGCGCGACGAAGAACCTGAAGGTGGAGCCGTACGATCCCGAAGGCGCGAAGAAGCTGCTCGCCGAGGCCGGCTATCCCGACGGCTTCGGGCTCACGATCCACTCGCCCAACAATCGCTACGTCAACGACGCGAAGATCGCGCAGGCCGTGGCGCAGATGCTCGCGCGCGTGGGCATCGACACCAAGGTCGTCGCGATGCCGTCGGCGACGTTCTTCACGCAGGCGACCGACCTCAGGTTCAGCTTCATGCTGGTGGGCTGGAGCACGGGCACGGGTGAAGCGTCGTCGTCACTCAAGGCGCTGCTCATGACCTGGAACCGCGACAAGGGCTACGGCACGGCGAACCGCGGGCGCTACTCGAACGCGAAGGTCGACGCGCTGACCGAGGACGCGCTGCAGACGGTCGACGACGCGAAGCGCGAGGCCTACCTGCAGCGCGCGACCGAGATCGCGATCAACGACACGGGCGTCGTGCCGCTGCACTTCCAGGTGAACCTCTGGGCGACGCGCGACGGCATCGGCTACGTGCCCCGCGTCGACGAATACACGCTCGCGTGGAAATTCAAGCCCGCCGGCCGATGAACGCACCGCATCCGCTCCCCCCGATCACTACGCCGGCAGAGCACTTCATCGGCAACCGCTGGACCGCGCCGGCGACCGGCGCGACGCTGCCGATGCTCGATCCGTCGGACGGGCAGCCGTTTGCGGCGATCGCGTACGGCACGGCCGAAGATGTCGACGCCGCGGTCCGGGCCGCGCGCCACGCGTACGAGGGACTCTGGGGCCGGCTCGCGCCGGCCGAAAGGGGACGGATGCTCGCCCGGCTGTCGCGCGCGATCCTCGATCACGCGGACGAGCTCGCGCTCCTCGAGGCGCGCGACTGCGGCAAGCCGCTCGCGCAGGCGAGCAACGACGTCGCCGCCTGCGCCCGCTATTTCGAGTTCTATGGCGGCGCCTGCGACAAGCTTCACGGCGACACGATTCCGTATCCGGCAGGGTACACGGTGCTGACGCTGCGCGAGCCGCACGGCGTCACCGGACACATCATTCCGTGGAACTACCCTCTCCAGATCTTCGGGCGATCGGTCGGGGGCGCGCTCGCGGCCGGCAATGCCTGTGTCGTGAAGCCGGCGGAGGACGCCTGCCTGTCGCTGTTGCGCATCGCCGAGCTCGCGGCGGGCATCGGCTTGCCCGAAGGGGCGCTCAACCTCGTCACCGGACTGGGCCGCGAGGCCGGCGCCGCGCTCGCGGCGCACGACGGCATCGATCACCTGTCGTTCACCGGCTCGCCCGCGACCGGCGCGTTCGTCGCCGGCGAGGCGGCGAAACGGCATTGCCCGGTGACGCTCGAGCTCGGCGGCAAGGGCGCGCAGATCGTGTTCGCCGACGCCGACCTTGATGCCGCGCTGCCGGTCGTCGTCAACGCGATCGTGCAGAACGCCGGGCAGACGTGCTCTGCCGGGAGCCGGCTCGTCGTCGAACGGTCTCGCTACGAGGAGGTGCTCGAAGCGACTGGGCCGGCGCTTCGCGGCGCTCAGAGTGGGCCCGGCGCTCGCGGATCTCGACTGCGGACCGCTGATCCGTGCGAGCCAGCTCGAGCGGGTCCGCGGCTTCCTCGCCGAAGCGGAGCGCGACGGCCATCCGCACGGTCGCGACCGGCACGATCGTCGGCGATGCGCCGGCGCAGGGCTACTACGTCGAGCCGCGGCTGATCCGCGACGTCCCGTCGTCCGCCCGGCTCGCCTGCGATGAGGTCTTCGGACCGGTGCTCGCGGCGATGCCGTTCGCCGACGAAGCCGACGCCGTCCGCGTCGCCAACGCCACGGCGTTCGGGCTCGTGTCGGGCGTGTGGACCCGCGACGGCGGCCGGCAGCTGCGAATGGCGCGCGCGATCCGCAGCGGCCAGGTGTTCGTCAACAGCTATGGCGCGGGCGGCGGCGTCGAGCTGCCATTCGGCGGCGTCAAGCACTCGGGCTACGGGCGCGAGAAGGGATTCGAGGCGCTCTACGGATTCACCGTGCTCAAGACCGTCGTGCTGCAGCACGGTTGACGCCCCGGGAACCGCATGCGCATGCTGGTGACGGAACCCGTACACCGCCGCGTCGACGTTTCGCTGCGCGAGCGATCGCGCGCGCACGCGCTCGAGCTCGCCGACCTCGGCCCCACCGACATTTTCTACGTCGATCTCGAGCGCTACGTGGGCGAGGTGCCGCCCGCGGCGAAGATCTCGCTCCTCGCGAAGCTCGCGCGCCACTGGCGACTCAGCGTGCGGTTGTTTCCGGCGTTGGTCGGCCTCGGCGAGGCGTGCCGGGGTACCCGCAACATCGATCGGACGAAGCCGTGCGCCGCGGGGAGCGGCACCGCATGAGACTCGCAGGCAAGATCGCCATCGTGACC
Organism: uncultured beta proteobacterium; assembly: GCA_963734055.1. Lineage (GTDB taxonomy): Bacteria > Pseudomonadota > Gammaproteobacteria > Burkholderiales > Casimicrobiaceae > CAIWHR01. The sequence continues at coordinate 59,308 of CAVTFQ010000012.1, read as the reverse complement.
GGCGCCGGCTCGGGGTTTGGAGAAGGGATCGCGAAACGCTTCGCGGCCGAGGGCGCGAAAGTCGTCCTCAACGACATCGCGATCGCAGCCGGCGAGCGCGTCGCGCGCGAGATCGCCGCCGCCGGCGGGAATGCGCGGTTCTGCGCGGGCGACGTGGCGAAGGACGCCGACGTGGCCCGGCTGGTCGCGGCGGCGCTCGACGCCTTCGGCGACCTCGACGTGGTCGTCAACAACGCCGGCACGACGCACCGCAATCAGCCGCTCCTCGACGTGACCGAGGAGGAGTTCGACCGGATCTACCGCGTCAACGTGAAGAGTCTCTTCCTCACCGCAAAGCACGTGGTGCCGCACTTCCGGAAGAAGAGGAACGGCGTGTTCATCACGATCGCGTCGACCGCCGGCGTGCGGCCGCGGCCGGGGCTCACCTGGTACAACGGCAGCAAGGGCGCGGCGATCGTCACCTCGCGCTCGATGGCGGCCGAGCTCGCCCCCGACAACATCCGCGTCAACGTGATCAATCCCGTTGCGGGCGAGACGGGGATGCTCGCGGATTTCATGGGCGCCGACACGCCCGAGATGCGCGCGAAGTTCGTTGCGACGATCCCGCTGGGGCGCCTTTCGCTGCCGTCGGACATTGCCACGGCTGCCGTGTTCTTCGCCTCCGACGAGGCGGCGTTCATCACCGGCACGTGCCTCGAGGTCGACGGCGGTCGCTGCGTCTGAGCTTCGAAGCGTGGAGTCAGAGGGTCATACGGTCGGGAAGGGCCCGCCGCCTGCAGGCGACGGATGCCTCCGGCCAAGTCTTGCCATGTAGATATTATAAACATAATATTATAATTGAAATGTCACGTTATCCCGAAAAACGCAAGGGGCAGACGCGCGAGCGAATCCTCGCCGCTTCGGATCGCCTCCTGAAGGAGCGGGGCGCGCACGACGCCTCCATCGCCGAAGTGATGGACAGTGCCGGCCTCACGGTCGGCGGCTTCTACGCGCATTTCGGATCCAAGCAGGCGCTCGAGGAGGCGACGCTCCTCCACGGCCTCGGCGCGAGCATGGACCGCCTGCTCGCGCCGCTCGAGGAAATCGCCGATCACCGCCGCTGGCTGCGCGCGCTGATCGGCGCTTATCTCGCGCAAGCGGACGACCCCGACCTCGCCGCCGCGTGTCCGCTGACGCTGCTCCTGCCCGAGGTCGCGCGCGGCGGCGCCGCGTTCCAGAGCGCGTTCAGCGCGCGCACGGCGGCGCTGCTCGATCGAATCCAGCACCGATTCCCGGAGGTCGCCGGGCTCACCTCGCGCGAGGTCGCGATCGCGGTGTTCGCGAGCCTTGTCGGCGCGGTCGCGCTCGCGCGGACCATTCCGGCGCCGCATGCGCGGGCGCGCGTTCGCCGCGCAACGGAAACGATGCTCGGCGCCATGCTCTGGCCCGACGAACTGCCCGCCGACTGAGGTCCGGCGCGGGCCGTGCGACAATCGCGCGCCGATCGCTCCCGCGCCCCGATGCTCTCGACGTTCGACCGCGCGCTCCTCCGCGCCAACCGCTGGGCGCTGATCGCGATCCTCGCGGCGATGGCGACGATGGTGTTCGCCAACGTCGCGCTGCGCTTCCTCACCGACCATTCGATCCTGTGGGTCGAGGAGACATCGCGCTACCTGATGATCTGGCTCACGTTCCTCGGGGCCGGCCTCGTGCTGCGCCACGGGGGGCACATCGGCATCGACACCCTGCAGGAGCGCCTGCCCGGCGTGGCGCCGTTCCTGCGCTCGGTCATCTTCGTCCTGCTGCTCGCGTTCTTCGTCGCGATGGCGTGGCTCGGCGTCCGCTACGCGCTCCTGACTTGGGGCCAGACAACGCCCGTGCTGGGGATCCCGATCGGGGCCGTCTATCTCGCGATGCCGATCGGCTTCGGGCTCCTGATCCTGCACCTGCTGTTGATGGCATTGCCGTGGATCCGGCGCCGGAGTTTCCTGTCGGACGACGCGTTCGACGCCGACGCCGCCAAGCTGTGATTGCGACGCTGTTCCTCGCCTGCGTCGGACTGCTCGTGCTCGGCGTGCCCGTCGCGTTCGCGCTCGGCGGCGCGACGCTCGCGGCGATCGCCGTCGGCGGGCTGCCCGCAATCGCGCTGCCGAAGTACCTGTTCAGCGGGATCGACGTGTTCGCGCTGATGGCGGTGCCGTTCTTCATCCTGACGGCGGAGCTCATGACCGGCGGCGCGCTCTCGCAGGTCCTGCTCCGGTTCGCGTCGCAGTTCGTCGGCCGCTTCCGCGGCGGGCTCGGCCACACCAACATCCTCGCGATCACGTTCTTCTCCGGGATCAGCGGTTCCGCACTCGCCGACGCCGCGGGACCCGGCGCCATCATGATCCGGATGATGAAGGACGACGGCTACCAGCCCGAGTACGCCGCGGCACTGACGGCCGCGGTGTCGGTCCTGGGCCCGATCATCCCGCCGTCGATCACGATGATCATCTACGCGCTCGCGTATCCGGAGGTCAACCTGGTCGGCCTGATGATCGCGGGCGTGGTGCCGGGACTCTTGATCGCGGCGGCGATGGCGGCGATCAACCACGCAATCTCCACGCGGCGCAACTATCGCGGGGTCGTCGAGTCGCTCTCGCTCGGCGACTACCTGCGCAACACGTGGCGTGCGCTGCCGGCGCTGGTGCTCCCGCTCCTGATCCTGGGGGGCATCGCGTCCGGTGCGTTCACGCCGACCGAGGCGAGCGTCGTGGCCGTCTTCTACGCGCTGGCGGCGGGGCGCTGGATCTACCGGTCCCTTACGTGGGAGATGCTGCCGGCGATCCTCGCGCGCTCCGCGCTGATGACGGCGTCGGTGCTCGTGATCGTCGCGATGTCGGCGGCGTTCGCGTGGGTGCTGACGGTCTCGCGCGTGCCGCAGCAGCTGACGGAGCTCATCGTCGCGGCGAACCTCTCGCCGCTCGCCTTCCTCTTCGCCGTCAACGTGCTGCTGCTCGTCTTCGGCATCTTCATCGAGCCGCTGCCCGGCGTCGTCGTGCTGGTGCCGATCCTCGCCCCGATCGCGCACGCGCTCGGGATCAGCGACCTGCAGTTCGGCATCGTCGTGATCGTCAACCTTACAATGGGCATGATCACCCCGCCGGTCGGCGGGCTCCTGTTCGTGACGTCGATCGTCGCCGGCGTGCCGCTCACGCGGATGGTGGGTCAGCTCTGGCCGTTCGTGTGGGCGCAGCTCGGGGTGCTGGCGTCGCTCTCGCTTGTGCCACAACTCAGCACGCTGCTGCCGGGGTTCTTCGGCTATCGCTAGCCGGGAAAATCCGGGTTCGGGAGGGCGACCATCGCGCAAGTGCGCGCGAGGAGGGAACGGCCATGGTTGAAATCACGTTCGAAGCGTTCGCGGCCGAGGCGCGGGCGGAGGGCTTCGACGAGGTCCTCGAGCGGCGCTGGCCGCCCGCGAAGGTGCTCGATTCGCACACGCATCCGTTCGCTATCCGCGCGCTCGTCGTCGAGGGCGAGATGTGGCTCACGGTCGGCGATGATATCCGGCACCTGCGCCCTGGCGATGTCTTCGCGCTCGACCGCGACGTGCCGCACGCGGAGCGCTACGGCGCCGAAGGGGCGACGTACTGGGTCGCGCGACGCTCGGGGTAGCGAGTCGCTCGGAAGCTCGCGGCGATCGGGATCATCGAGCTTCCCGGTGTCGGACGGACACCGCTGCCCCATTCCGCGCGCAATCGCGGCAGCGAAACCTTGAGCGCGCGCAAGGAATGCGCCGCCCCCGAACCGCTAGTTCGTCCCTCGTGCGAATCGGCGCAGCAGGTTGCGCCAGCGTGGGCGCCTAGGGCGTGCTGCCCTTGGCATTCTGGTCGACGGGCTCCCCGATCTCCGTCCCGCGCTGCCGGAACGGCTGGCGCCGGCGGAAGCTTTCGCTGTCCGCCTTGGCACTCTTGATGGCGAGCTCCGCGGCCTCGGGATAGGCCAGGGGATGCTGGCTCCTCGTGACCTCGAGCAACTTCGTCGTGTCGTTCACGCGCACACCGTACTTGCCCAGGTTGTAGAGGAGGTACATCGCGAAGAGGTTGTCGAAGTCCTCGTAGTGACCCTGATCCTTTCGGAAGTCGAGGGAGAGGACGGAGGGAAACCGGTTCGGCAGGTCCTTGAATGCCACCTTCTCCTCTTCATGAGGATCCACGTAGGCCGAGCCTTCGTACTTCCTGTACAGGACCACGTCCAATCTGTATCCACGGTCATTCCATTCCCTCATGAGCTTCAGCGCCATCTCGGTGGGAATGTTGGCGTTGGCCGCTGCCGCGATCTTCCGGCGGGAGAGAATCGCGCTCGTCACCTCGAGGTCCCGGTAGCCGGCACCGTACTTGAAGGCGGCTCCGATGGTCTTCGCGCAGTTGAGGCGAATGTAGTCGTAGCGAATTTCGCCATCGTGATATTCGGTGTTGCGCGCCCGCTTGTGATAGTCGTCGTTGATGCGCCTGAAGAAGGCCGCGAGTGCGGCTTTTTCCCCGGCCGGGACGCCGTAGACACGCACGCCGATGACCGATCGCTTGTAGATCTCCCCGTAGTCGAGGCCGAACGAGGCCGTGTCAGCGAGCGACGAGCGCGTCTTGAACAGGTACTCCTTCTTCGGAATGCCGGCCATCAGGTCGTCCGTGTAGAAGCCCTTCGCGTGCTCCGGCGCCCGGTCCGCGTAGAAGTTGGCCGTGTAGACAAGGTCGTCTCCGGGGATCTGGTCGCCGATCGCCAGGGCCAGGTGTCCCGCCGAGCCGCCCTTGGACGTGCCGTAGCTGATCAGCAATTCCAGCTGGTAGGGGTCCTGTCGCAGGAGGTTCGCGATCTCCTCGACGTTGGCGGGTTCCGGCCCGCCCGGCGTTGCGAAATCGGCGGCGACCCCATCCGTGGCGAACGCGAGCGCAGTCACGATGCAGCAGAGCGCGGCTCTCATTGCGGCTGCTCCGCGCGAAGATCGGAGTCGTCGGATTCGGCGTCCCGGTCGCATGCAGCGATCGGGTACCGCACGGGGACGCGCGTCTCCCGCCGGAGGCGCGCGGCAAAGTCATGCAGCACGCGCGAATTCACCGAACCGATTTGCCACACGGCATACGCGGGCCGCTCGCCGGGACGGCCGCCGCGCGCGTCGAGCTGGTGGACCTGTGGCCGCGGCCGGTTCGGAACGCAGAGCTGGATCTCGTCCGGCGCCAGTTCGCCGATGAACGCGATGTAGTCGGCCTGCTCCGGATCCGCCCAGCGGCCGAGCAGCATCGTCTGCAGGGCCAATCGTCCGCGATACTCCCGGCGGAACGTCAGCAATCCGCGTCGGATCTCGTCAAGCGCGATGCCCCCGACCGGGCGATCGACGCGACGAAAATGCTTCTCCGAAGCGGCGTCGAGCTTGGCGGCGACGAAGTCGGCTCGCGCCAGATCATGCCGCACGGTGGCATCGCCGAGCAGGCTGGCATTGGTCAGCACGCCGACCGGCTTGCCCGTGACCTCCCTTGCTGCGGACACGACCTCGCCGAGATTGAGCGCGAGGGTCGGTTCCCCGCTCCCGCTGAAGGTGATCACGTCGACGCCATCGACGGCGAAGCACCGTAGTTCCTGCAGGATCCGGGATGTCGGAACGAAGGTCCGCCGCTCGCGGCTCCTGTCCTCGATCCCGCCGAGCTGGCAATACACGCAGTCGAACGAGCAGGTCGAGACGGGGCCGATCGGATCGATGCCCAGCGAGCGGCCGTATCGCCACGACGCGACCGGGCCATATACAGAGGAAAAACCTTGCGGGAGATTGCTCGCCATCGGCTCGTCGTCCCGAGATGATCGGCGAACCGCAGGATCGCCCATCGAAGGGAGTCTGAGCGCGGACGCGCGCGCCGTCTTTGTTCTATCGCAAACGGGCCTCATCCCCGTTGCCCCTCGAAGCGCAATGCGCCGACGTGCGCGCCGCGACGGAAATAGAACTGCTCGAAGACCCGGAAGCTCGCCCAGGCGCCGACCACGGAGAGCACCAGAGACGCCGCGAAATAGAGCAGGATGCCGGTCCACAGCGGAACCCATGAACCTAGCGGTTGAACGATCCAGCGCAGCGTGATTGCCAGTGCCACGGTGTGCAACAGATAGAACGAATAGGAAATCGTTCCCATCGCCCGCACGGGATTCGACTGAAGCCATCCCGCCAGGCGCCCGCCACCGAATACCAATCGAACGAACAACAGCGCGGCCAGGACCAGGAAGGCAAAGTAGTACTGTTTGTAAGTCACGAGCAGGAGACCCTTGGCGGGAATCAACAACAGATACGCGGGCATGACGAGCAACAGCGGGATGCGCGTCGCCGCGCGCCGCAACACGTCATCGGAGAAGCAACCGATGAACGCTCCGACGAACAAACCGTTGGCCCGCAGGATTGAGTCCGGAACCAGAAGCAAGGAGGCCAGCAACAGCGCCGCCCCCGCAATCCTCGCGTCGCCGACACGCCGGAGAATCAGAAGTACCGGAATGAGCAGATAGAAAGCAAATTCGTAACCCAGTGACCAGGTAACGGCGTTGTACGGAATGACGCTTGCCCCGGGCACGGCGTTGGCGAACACCAGATTCATCGCAAAGTCGCCCGGCTTGAATGGCCATGCGAAGACCAAACAGCGAATTAGGGTCGCGAGGATGAGCGTGGCCAGGAACGCGGGATAGATCCGGCGCACGCGGCTGGAAATGAATCGCCAGTAGCCGAACGCGCGATTGCCTGCACTGACTACTCTCGCCATCAGGAAGCCGGAAACGATGAAGAAGGCATCGACACCGTGATGTCCGTCGGACAGGTAGGCGAGCGCCGCGGTGAACAAATCGCGAGACCTCAACGTGAGCTCGCTATCGGGAATGCCCAGCATTTCGGCGGCGACCGAGCCAAAGAAATGCACCATGAATATGAGGAAGGCGGCATAGCAGCGGATTCCGTCAATCACGGGATATTCCAGCTTCCGAACCAGGCTTCCTGCTGTATTCACGGCATGAGCCACCTTCTTGGATGCCCCGAATGGCCAAAACGCTGCCGAATGCGTGCGCGACGCACAAAGATACGCCCGAGTGCGAGCGGACGGGCAGATCGCACGACTTAGGCGAAAACGCCCCGCTCGGGCCGGGGCGTCCTGCGCGAATCGGATGGACCTTACTTGTAATTCTTGATCCGGTCGATGTTCTCCTGGCCGAAGCGCTTGCCGAAGTCGGCGTAGACGGGCGCGAGCACCGCCTGAAACTTGGCCTTGTCGACGACCTCGACGATGGCCATGCCCTTCGCGCGGAGGTCGGCCACCGCCTTGGCCTCGTCCTCGTCGACGCGCGCGCGGTTGGCCTTGACCGCTTCCTTCGCGGCCTCCTGGAAGGCATGCCGGTCGGCCGCGGACAGCTTGTCCCACTGCGCCTTGTTCATGAGGATCAGCGCCGGCGAGTAGACGTGGCCGGTGAGGGTCAGGTTCTTCTGGACCTGGTCGAGCTTCGCCGACGTGATCACCGACAATGGATTCTCCTGCCCGTCGACGGTGCCCTGCTGAAGCGCCGTGTAGACTTCGGTGAACGCCATCGGCGTTGGCAGGATGCCGAACTGCTTGTAGGCCTGGATGTGGATCGGGTTCTCCATCGTCCTCATCTTGAGCCCCCTGAGGTCGTCGGGCGTGAGCACGGGACGCTTGCTGTTGGTCATGTGGCGAAACCCGTTCTCGGCCCACGCCAGCGCGATCATTCCCTTCGGCGGAAACTTCTGCAGGAGCTCCTGACCAATCGGCCCGTCGAGCACCGCGCGGGCCTGGGCGTAGTCGCGGAACAGGAACGGGATGTCGAGGATCGCGACCTCGGGCACGAAATTGGGGATCGGACCGGTCGACGTGAGCGTCAGGTCGAGCGTGCCGAGCTGGACGCCCTCGACCGACTCGCGCTCGGCGCCGAGCGCGCCGGCATAGAAGTTCTGAATCTTGTAGCGACCCCCGGTGCGCTTCTCGACCTCGCGCGCGAACGTGTCGACCGCGACCCCATAGTGCGAGTTCTGAGCGACCGAGATGTTCATCTTGAGCGTCGTCTGCGCGATCGCCGTAGGGGAGGCGAGCGCGAGCGCGCCGACCACGGCGGCGAGCGCGACTGCGGCAGGGGGACGGAAGAACGGCATCGTGGACTCCAGGGTCTCCCGGCGCGGAGGCCCGGGGGGGCGAATTCTAGTACATGCCGGATCGCGGCGGCTCAAGCGCCTCCGCGATGCCCGGGACGGGCCGATGTGGAATAATCCCCGCGTACGCCGGTCCCCGTGAACCGCGGCCGGCGGCCGTCTGCCATCGCCATGCTCGACCCCGCCGTCCACGCCCAGCTCGCAGCCATCCTGCCGCCCGCGTCGCTGCTCACGACGCCCGAGGATACGCGGCCGTACGAATGCGACGGCCTCACGCTCTACCGCGCCGTCCCCGCCGCCGTCGCGATCCCGGAGAACGAGGCGCAGGTCGTCGCGATCCTCAAGCGATGCCACGAGGCGCGCGTGCCGGTGGTCGCCCGCGGCGCCGGCACGAGCCTCTCGGGCGGCGCGATGCCGGATCGCAACGGCGTCGTGTTGTCGATGGCGAAGTTCAAGCGGATCCTCGCCGTCGATCCGCTCTCCCGCACCGCGGTCGTTCAGCCCGGCGTGCGCAACGCGTCGATCTCCGAGGCGGCGGCTCCGCACGGGCTCTTCTACGCCCCTGACCCGTCCTCGCAGATCACGTGCACGATCGGCGGCAACGTCGCCGAGAACGCGGGCGGCGTGCACTGCCTCAAGTACGGCCTTACCGTGCACAACGTGCAGCGCGTGCGCGGCGTGCTCATCACGGGCGAGATCGTGGAGTTCGGCGCCGGCGCGCTCGACTGGCCCGGCTACGACCTGCTCGCGCTGATCAATGGCTCCGAGGGACTGCTCGCGGTGATCACCGAGATCACGGTCAAGCTCACGCCGAAGCCGCTGCTGGCGCAGGTCGCGCTCGCGGCCTTCGACGACATCGCGGAGGCCGGCGCAGCCGTGGCCGCGGTGATCGCGACCGGCATCGTCCCCGCGGGCCTCGAGCTCATGGATCAGGCCGCGACGCGCGCGGTCGAGGAGTTCGTCCACGCCAAGTATCCGCTCGACGCGAAGGCGGTCCTGCTGGTCGAAGCCGACGGCACGCCGGAGGAAGTCGCGGCGGAAATGGCGGAGATCAAGCGCGTGCTGACGGCGGCCGGCGCGACCGAGGTCCGCGTGTCGAAGGACGAGGCACAGCGCCTCCTGTTCTGGTCCGGCCGCAAGGCCGCGTTCCCGGCGATCGGCCGCATCACGCCCGACTACTACTGCATGGACGGGACGATTCCGCGCAAGACGCTCGCGCCGGTGCTCGCGCGGATCGAGGAGCTGTCGAAGGAATACGGGCTGCGGTGCGCGAACGTGTTCCACGCGGGGGACGGCAACCTGCACCCGCTGATCCTGTTCGACGCGAACGCGGAAGGCGAGACCGCGCGCACCGAGGCGTTCGGCGCCGCGATTCTCGAACTTTGCATCGAAGTCGGCGGCACCATCACCGGCGAGCACGGCGTCGGCGTCGAGAAGCTCCCGCAGATGTGCGTGCAGTTCAGTCCCGGCGAGCTCGAACGCTTCCTCGCCGTCAAGGCCGCGTTCGACCCCGAATCCCTGCTCAACCCCGGCAAGGGCGTCCCGACGCTCCACCGCTGCGCCGAGTTCGGCAAGATGCACGTTCACCACGGTCAGCTGCCGCACCCGGACATTCCGCGCTTCTGAACCGGGAGAGACCGCATGACGGCGCTGACCGACGTTCACTTGCCGCGGCCCGATGCGCGCGCGGTCGCCGATATCGTGTCCCGGCTGTCGGCCGACTACGGCGAGCGCGCGGTCACCTCGAAGGCGATCCGCGAGGGCCACAGTCACGGCGAGGGCCTGGCCGACGCGGCGATGCCCGACGTCGTCGTGTTTCCGCAGACGAACGAAGAGGTCGCCGCGATTGTCCGGCTGTGCTACGCCGCGCGCGTGCCGGTGATCGCCTTCGGGGTGGGCACGTCGCTCGAAGGGCACGTCGCCGCGCTCGCGGGCGGCGTCTCCCTCGACCTGTCGCAGATGGACCGGGTGCTCGAGGTCAGCGTCGAGGATCTCGATTGCCGCGTGCAGGCCGGGGTTACCCGCGAGCAGCTCAATGCCGAGCTCAAGGGCACCGGGCTCTTCTTCCCGATCGATCCCGGCGCCAATGCGACCATCGGCGGAATGGCGGCGACGCGGGCGTCCGGGACCAATGCCGTGCGCTACGGCACGATGCGCGAGAACGTCCTCGGTCTCACCGTCGTCGCGAGCGACGGCCGCGTGATCCACACCGGGGGCCGCGCCCGCAAGTCGAGCGCCGGCTACGACCTCACGCGACTTCTCGTCGGCTCCGAAGGCACGCTCGGGATCATCACCGAGATCCAGCTCCGCCTCTACGGCGTTCCCGCGGCGATGGCCGCGGCGGTGTGCCAGTTTCCGGACCTCGCGAGCGCCAGCGCCACGGTGATCATGGCGATGCAGCACGGGATTCCGGTCGCGCGAATCGAGCTCCTCGACGACGTCCAGATGCGCGCGTGCATCCGCTACTCGAAGCTCACGGGCTTCGCCGAGAAGACGACGCTGTTCTTCGAGTTCCACGGCAGCGACGCGGGCGTCGCGGAGCAGGCCGCGCAGATGCAGGCGATCGCCGAGGAGCACGGCGGGAGCAGCTTCGAGTGGGCGCGCGAGCCCGAGGCGCGCGCGCGGCTGTGGAAGGCCCGGCATGCGGCGTATTACGCGGCGATGGCGCTCGTGCCCGGCACGCAGGGGTTCGCGACCGACGCGTGCGTGCCGATCTCGCGCCTCGCGGACTGCATCCTCGAGACCAAGGCCGACGTCGACGCGACCGGACTCGTCGCGCCGATCGTCGGCCACGTGGGCGACGGCAACTTCCACCTCGTCGTGCTGTTCGATCCGAACGATCCGGCGCAGCGGGCGAAGGCCGAGGGCCTGGCCGAGCGCGTGTCGCTCCGCGCGATCGCGATGGGCGGCACGTGCACCGGCGAGCACGGGATCGGCGTGCACAAGCTCGGCGCGCTCGTCGCCGAGCACGGCGACGCCGTCGATCTCATGAAGGCCATCAAGCGCGCCCTCGATCCGCACGGCATCCTGAATCCCGGCAAGACCGTCCCCCTGTAGGAGCCTGCCGGACATGTTTTCACGTGTGCGTTGCCTAGCCAAGAAGCGATGGATGCGAGGCGCGAGGCGCAGCAAATGTCGGGAACCTTTGCCAGCCGAGCAACGAAGCAGACGCGCTTTTTGGCAGCAACCCGAAGGGACGGGGCGAGATGGGCGCATTTCCGCGTTACTCGCCCTCGCCATACTCCCGGTATGTCTTCGGGCTCGCGCCTCGAACTGCGCCCACCTCGCCGCCGCCGCACACGCGAAAGCATGTCCGGCAGGCTCCTGACGATGTACACGCTCTACATCGGCAACCGGAACTATTCGTCGTGGTCGCTGCGCGGCTGGCTGGTCACGAAGCTCTCCGGGGCGCCGTTCCGGGAGGTGATGGTCTCGCTGCGGGGCGAGGCCGCGCCCGATCCCGCGAACCGGGCATTCTCGCCTTCCGCGCGCGTGCCGTGCCTGCACGATGGGGACACCGTCGTCTGGGACTCGCTCGCGATCGCCGAGTACCTCGCCGAGCGACACCCGGGCATGTGGCCGCTCGATCCCGTCGCGCGCGCGTTCGCCCGCTCCGTCTGCGCCGAGATGCACTCCGGATTCGGGCATCTGCGAAACGAGATGACGATGTGCGTCAAAGAGCGCGTCGACGTGCGGCCATGGTCGCCGGGGCTCGCCGCGGACATCGCGCGGGTCACCGAGATCTGGACGGAGGCGCGCCGGCGTTTCGGCGCAGGCGGTCCGTACCTCGCCGGGCCCTTCACGATCGCCGACGCGTTCTACGCGCCGGTGGCGTTCCGTTTCCGCACCTACGACGTCGCCCCCGACGGCGCAGCGGGCGTGTATCTCGACGCGCTGAGCGCGCACCCCTGGCTTCGCGAGTGGGAGGCGGCCGCGCGCGCGGAAACCGCGGTCGTCGAAGTGGACGAGCCGCGCATCATCTACCGCGACCAACTATCCCGGAGCGGTGCCACGGCCGGAGGCGTGCCGCGTCCATGACGGAAGCGGTCGTCGCGGAATGGCAAGCGCGGATCCGCGCCGCGGTGGCCGCGCACACGCCGCTGCGCATCCGCGGCGGCGGCACCAAGGACTTCTACGGCCAGGCCCTCGAAGGCGAGGTGCTCGACACGACGCCGTGCGAGGGCATCGTCGACTACGACCCGACCGAGCTCGTCGTGACCGTCCGCGCCGGCACGCGGCTCGCGCACGTCGAGCGCACGTTGCGGGCTCAGGGGCAGATGCTCGCCTGCGAACCGCCGCGCTTCGGCGAGGAGGCGACGATCGGAGGATTCGTCGCCGCGGGGCTCTCGGGGCCGCGGCGGCCCTATGCCGGCGCCGTGCGCGACATCGTGCTCGGCGTGCGCATGCTGGACGGCAAAGGCGATCACCTGGCCTTTGGCGGCCGGGTGATGAAGAACGTCGCAGGCTTCGACGTCGCGCGCCTCATGACCGGGGCGCTCGGCACGCTCGGCATCCTCACCGAGGTGTCGCTCCGCTGTGTGCCGATGCCGAAGGCCGAGACGACGCGCGTGTTCCAGTGCTCGGCCGACGAGGCGATCCGGCTGACGAACGAGTGGGGCGGGAAGCCGCTGCCGATCACGGCGACCGCATACCACGCCGGACGCCTCGCCGTGCGGCTCTCGGGGGCAGCGCCCGCGGTCGAGGCGGCCGTCGGGAAGGTCGGCGGGAACGCGCTGCCCGGCAACGATCGTGGCGCGGCATTCTGGCATAGCGTCAAGGAGCAGACGCAGCCGTTCTTCCTCGCGGCCGCGCAATCCGGCGCGACGCTGTGGCGGCTGTCCGTGAAGCCGACGGCGCCCTACACCGATCTCGGCGGCGATCAGCTGATCGAATGGGGGGGCGCGCTGCGTTGGCTGCACGCGAACGAGCGCGCGGACGCGAGTCGCGTGCGCGAGTGGGCGCGCGGGCACGGCGGCCACGCGACGCTCTGGCGAACGGTCGACAAGAGCGCCGGTGTCTTCCAGCCGCTGCCCGAGTCGCTCGCGATGCTGCACCAGCGCCTCAAGCGCGCGTTCGATCCGGCCGGCATCATGAATCCGCGTCGGCTGTACCTGGATCTTTAGTGGTGAACATTGAGGACGCTGTTTCTGCGATGCATGAATCCTGTGCAGCCGTCATTCCCGCGAACGCGGGAATCGAGCGACCTGGGTCATTGCAGGCGACAGTCTGCGACGTCACTGGGTCGCCGCGTCCGCGGGGACGACGGAGAATGCGTGCGACGGGCGCATTCGTCGTGGACACACCGTGTTGACGATTGACATCTAGTGCAGACCGCGCTCGCCGATTTCATCCGTGACACGCCCGACGGCCGCGAGGCCGACGAAATCCTGCGCTCGTGCGTGCATTGCGGCTTCTGCCTTGCGACTTGCCCGACCTATCAACTCCTGGGCGACGAGCTCGACAGTCCCCGCGGGCGCATCTACCTGATCAAGCAGGTGCTCGAAGGCGGCAAGGCGACGGAGAAGACGCAGCTGCACCTCGACCGCTGCCTCACGTGCCGCTCCTGCGAGACGACGTGCCCGTCGGGCGTGCAGTACGGCCGGCTCGTCGACATCGGCCGGCAGGTCGTGGCCAAACAGGTGCCGCGCTCGCCGGCGGCCCGCGCCGAACGGCTCGCGCTCCGCGCAGGCCTGCTTTCGGGGCGGCTTTTCGGCGCGGCCGTGATGGCGGGTCGGCTCCTGAAGCCGTTCCTGCCGCGCGAGCTGCGCGCCGGGCTGCCGGACCGCGTTGCGCCCGGGCGCTGGCCTGAAGCGCGTCATCCGCGCCGCATGATCGTGGCGGCCAGCTGCGTGCAGGAGGCGCTCGCGCCGGTGATCGACGCGTCGATGGCGCGCGTGCTCGACCGCGTCGGCATCTCGCTCGTTCGCGTCGCCGGCGGCGGCTGCTGCGGCGCGCTGCCGTTCCATCTGGAAGAGCAGGAGCGGGCGCTCGAGATCGTCAAGCGCAACATCGACGCGTGGTGGCCGCACTTCGAATCCGGAACCGAGGCCGTGGTGGTGACGGCGAGCGGCTGCGGCGTGATGGTGAAGGACTACGGTCACCTGCTGCGAGAGGACGCCGTCTACGCCGCGAAGGCGAAGAGAGTGTCGGAGCTCGCGCGCGATCCGGTCGAAGTCGTCGCGGCCGAGTGGTCGCGCGTGGCGCCGAAGATCGCGATGGACATCGGCTCGCGCAAGGTGGCGTTCCACGCGCCGTGCTCGCTGCAGCACGGGATGAAGCTCAACGGCCGCGTCGAGGAGATCCTCCACGCGCTCGGGCTCGAGCTCACGACCGTGCCCGATGCGCACCTCTGCTGCGGCTCCGCGGGCACGTACTCGATCCTGCAGCCGGTAATCTCGAAGGAACTCAAGCGGGCGAAGCTCGCCGCGCTCGGCTCGGGGCAGCCCGACGTGATCGCCTCGGCGAACATCGGCTGCATGGTCCACCTGGCCGACGGCGCCGCCGCGCCGGTGCGGCACTGGATCGAGCTTCTCGACGCGCGGATGGTCGGCGGACCGCGTGCCCCGCTCTGAGAGACGCCGGATGCGAGGCGTGCGTTGAAATCCGCTGCACCGGGCCCCGGCCTTCGGGCCGGCTATCGCCGCTTCATCGCGATTCCGACCCGCTGGATGGACAACGACACGTACGGCCACGTCAACAACGTGGCGTACTACTCGTACTTCGACACGGCGGTGAATCAGCACCTGATCGTCGAGGGCGGTCTCGACATCGCGGCCGGTCCGGCGATCGGGGTCGTCGTCGAGACGATGTGCAGGTTCAGGAAGCCGCTCTCGTTCCCCGACACGATCGACGCCGGACTGCGGGTGGTCAAGATCGGGACGTCGTCGGTGCGCTACGAGATCGGGCTCTTCCGGGAGGGCGAGGACGAGCCCGCAGCGACCGGGCACTTCGTCCACGTCTGGGTGGACCGGGCGACGCAGCGCCCCGTCCCCGTGCCGGCCGCCATTCGGGCGGCGCTCGAGCCGCTCGTGGCGGAACGCGGCGAATGAGCCCGGTGGCGATCGGCTGCGCGCCGATGACGGCGGCGACGCGCGTGGATGCGGAGGCGCTGCTCGGATCCTTCCTCGGCAGGGATGCGCATTACCTCGCGTCGAGCGCCGCCTACGGCGACGGCGGCGCGCCGGCGCTCGCGCGCGCGCTCGATCTTTTCCTCGCCCGGCCGGAGATAGGCTTCGTGTGGCTCGCGCGGACGAACGCGAGCGGAGCCGACGGCACGGTCGGCGCGTGCGTCGTGTGCCATGCGATCTCGACGGCGCGCGGGACGCTGGTCGCGAAGCTCGACGACGTGATCATCCGCGACGGCTGGCGGGGACGCGGGATCGGCGGCGCGATGCTCGCGGCGCTCGCGGGGTTCCTGAAGGCGCGCGGCTGTTCGCGGATCGACAGCGCGTGTCATCGCGCGAATGCGGGCGCGTGGCGCTTCTACGAGCGGCTCGGGTTCCGGCCGCTCGACGAGGAGCGCATCTCGCTTCTCATCGAGTGAGCGGAACGCGCGTGGGAGGGGGGCGAAGCCAAGGCCCGCAGGGCGCGTCCCCGAGCGCGCGCGGCCGCCGAGCCGCGCGTCACAACGGGAGGGCACGGCAGCGCGGAGGCCGCGGCGGGGTCGCGACATGAGCCGCCTCGTGGCGCTGGTTCCCGCGGCCGGCGGCGGCAGCCGCTTCGGCGGCGAGGGGCCGAAGCAGTATGCGCTCCTCGGCGGGCGCACGCTCCTCGCGCGGACGCTCGACCGGCTCGCGGCTGCGCTCCCGCCCTGCGACGTCTTCGTCGCACTCGCGCCGGAGGACTCGCACTACGATGCCATCGTCGGCACGCGCGCCGGCGTCGTCGCGTTGCGCTGTGGAGGCGACACGCGCGCGGCGACGGTCGCCAATGCGCTCGGCGAGCTCGCTGCGCGCTGCGCGGACGACGACTGGATCCTCGTGCACGACGCCGCCCGCCCCTGCGTACCGGTCGATGCCGTGCTGCGCCTCGTCGCCGAGTTGGCGCGGGATCCGGTCGGAGGCCTCCTCGCGATCCCCGTGGCCGACACGCTCAAGCGCGAGGACCGCGATGAGCCGGGACGCGTGCGGGTCACCGAATCGCGGGTCGGGCTGTGGCAGGCGCAAACACCGCAGATGTTCCGCTTCGGCGTGCTCCGGGCCGCGCTCGCGCTGCCGGACGCGCTCGAGGCGACGGACGAAGCGCAGGCGGTGGAAGCGCTCGCGGCGACGGGTGCCTGCGGGCGGCCGAAGCTCGTCGTGGGCAGCGCGCAGAACATCAAGGTCACGTATCCTTCGGATCTGGTGTTTGCCGCCGCGATCATCACGGCGCAGGAAGGCAGGGGATGACGATCCGCATCGGCAACGGGTTCGACGTGCACGCGCTGGTCGCCGGGCGCCGGCTCGTGCTCGGCGGCGTGACGATCCCCTACGAGCGGGGCCTCGAGGGCCACTCGGACGCCGACGTGTTGCTCCACGCGATTGCCGACGCGACGCTCGGCGCGCTCGCGCTGGGCGACATCGGCACGCACTTTCCGGACACCGACCCGCGGTGGAAAGGCGCCGACAGCCGCGTGCTGCTGCGGCACGTGGCGGCGATGGCGACGGCGCGACGCTACGCCGTCCTGAACCTCGACGCGACCATCATCGCGCAGGCGCCCAAGCTTGCGCCGCATGTCCCCGCCATGCGCGCCAACATCGCCGCGGATCTCGGCTGCTCGGTCGAGCAGGTGAGCATCAAGGCGACGACGACGGAGCGCCTCGGCTTCGCCGGGCGCGGCGAGGGCATCGCAGCGCTGGCGACGGTGCTGCTCTTCGCGCGATAGCGGCGCCGGCGGTCAGGCAGCGAGCGGAATCGCGACTCGAGCGAGCGTGCCCCCGCCGTCGCGCGGCAGAAGTTCGAGCGTGCCGCGGTGCATGCGGGCGATGCGGTCCACGATGGCGAGGCCGAGCCCGGCGCCGGCGACGCCGCCCGCATCTCCACGTGCGGCCGAGGCGCGCGTGAACGGCTGCTTCAGGCGCTCGACTTCGTCGGGGGCGATGCCCGGACCGCGGTCGGCAACGTCGAGCACGAATCGGCCGCCCGTGACCGAGGTCGTCACGTCGACGGGCGGCGCGCCGTACGCGAGCGCGTTGTCGATCAGGTTCGAGACCAGGCGCGAGTACGCCGTCGGCCGCAGCGGCACCCGGGGCGCGGCGCCTGCCGCATAGCGGACATCGCGCCCTGCCCGGACGTAGCGCTCGACGCACGCGCCGACGATCGCGGCCGCGTCGGCCGGCTCCAGCGCCGCATCGCGATCGGTGCGCGCGAACTCCAGGAATTGCCCGATGATGCGGTCCATCTCTTCGATGTCGGCGACCATGCCCGAGCGCGTCGGCTCGTCCTGTGCCGCCATCTCGATGCCGAGCCGCAGCCGCGCGAGCGGCGTCCGCAGGTCATGCGAGACGCCCGCGAGCAGGAGCGCCCGGTCCTGCTCGAACTGGCGGAGATTCACCGTCATCCGGTTGAAGCCGCGGTTGAGTTTCGCGATCTCCGAGGGGCCGCCTTCGGGCAGGGGCGGCGGCGACTCCCCGCGGCCGACGCGCTCGACGGCGGCGTTGAGGTCGCGCAGCGGGCGCGCGAGGTAGCGGGCGAAGCCGTAGGCCGCGAGGAGGAGAATCGCCGCGAGGATCAGGCTCCAGACGATCGCCCGCCACGGCTCGTCCTCCAAATGCCGCGGCGGCGTCGGAAAGCCGATCCAGTACCCCGAGCCCCCGGCATCGACGCGAACGAACAGGAGGCCGCGCCCCGGTGTCACGCGCACCTGCGTTTCGGAGCCGAACTGATCCTTGAGCCGCGTCTCGAGCTCCTGCATTCGCGGCAGCATCGGCGCCCCGAGGCCCGGCAGCGGCCGCTCCGCTTCCGGAAGGATTCGCACGCCGAATTCCCGGCCGATCCGGCCGACGGTCTCGCGGCGCTCCCGCGCGTCGGAGGATTCGAGCGCCGCCCGGACGGCCTGGAGCTGGGCGATCTTCGTGTCGCCGAACGCACGAACGAGGAGGGCCTCGCGGTCGTGGCGGAAGACGCCGATCGTGGCCGCCAGCGCGAGCGCGATCACCACGAGCAGGAGCAGCGCGAGGCGGCCGAACAGCGAGCGGGGATAGATCGTCACGGCGCTGGTCCGGCGGGAGCGTCGTCGGGGACGTAGACGTACCCGAAGCCCCACACGGTCTGGATGTAGCGGGGATTGGCGGGGTCGGGCTCGATCAGCTTGCGCAGCCGCGAGACCTGGACGTCGATCGCACGGTCGAACACGTCGTGGTCGCGGCCGCGGGCGAGCAGCATGAGCTTTTCGCGCGCGAGCGGCTGCCGCGGATGTTGCGCGAACACGCGGACGAGCGAGAATTCTCCGGTCGTGAGATGGATTTCATCGCCGTCACGACTCAGCGTCCTCGCCGCGAAATCGAGCACGAATGGACCGAAGGGAGTCTTGCCGTCCGTTGCGGGCGCGCCGGGCGCGAGGCGCTCGGTGTGGCGGCGAAGCACCGCATGGATCCGCGCGACGAGCTCGCGCGGGTTGAAGGGCTTCGGCAGGTAGTCGTCGGCACCCATTTCGAGCCCGACGATCCGGTCGACGTCCTCGCCCTTCGCCGTCAGCATGATGATCGGCACGTTCTCGCCGGCGCCGCGCAGCCGGCGACAGACGGCGAGGCCGTCTTCGCCCGGCAACATGAGATCGAGCACGATCAGGCGTGGCGGATCGCGCTGCAACTTCTTGTCGAGGTCGCGCGCATCGGGCAGCGTCGCGACCTCGAAACCCTGTTCGGTCAGGTACCGCGACAGGAGGTCGCGCAGACGCACGTCGTCGTCGACGACCAGGATCTTGGGCGGCGCGGGATTGCGTTGGACCATGCCGAATTAGACGATTCCGCCCCGCCGCTGCGGCGTGCGCGTTGTAACCGATTGTAACGCCGGCGCAGCGGGGCAACGACCGGTTGCAATCGAGGGGACCGCAGCGCGAACCCGGTGCGACAATCGGCCATCCAACGCAATGGAAGCCATGAGCAGCGCGCAGCATGGCGCCGCGTTTCCCCTTCTCACCCATTACGAAAGGATTCTTCATGCTCGGCAATTCGTTCCACCGACGCCGCTTCGCGACCGTAACGGCCGCGGCCTTCACGTTCGCCTTTGCCTGCGCCGCGTTCGGGCAGCCCGTCGGCCCCGGCTTCGGGCCCGGCGGCCCGCATCACGGAATGACGGGGCCGGGCGGCGAGGAGATGATCGGTCAGCTGATCGCTCGCGCGCGGGCGAAGCTCAACCTCAATACGTCGCAGAGCGGAATGTTCGACGCGGCGCTCGCGCAGTCGAAGGCGGCGCGCGAGACCGGCCGCGCGCTGCACCAGAAGGCGCATGACGCGCTCGCGGCGGAGCTTGCGAAACCCGAGCCCGACCTCGCGGCGGTGTCGGCCGTGGCGGACGGCGTGCGGGAGCAGGGCGCGGCGCTGCACAAGGAAGTCCGTGCCGCGTGGCTCGCGCTCTATGCGACTTTCTCGCCGGAGCAGAAGGCGGTCGTCAAGGACATGCTGCAGCAGCGGTTGGCGCGGATCGACGCATTCCGTCAACGGATGCAGCAGCGGCTGCAGGAGCGCGCCGCGACGCAAGGCAACTGATTTCGAGATCGATGTCGGCGCCCGGGTGCGAGTCTCCGGCTCGCGCACGGGATACCGCAAGCCGACTCGGTGGGACCCGGCCTCGCGCCGGGTCTCTTTTTTTTCGGGCGGGCTCAGCCTGCGATGGCGATGCCGGTCCGGCGTCGGTTCTCGGTGCCGTTCGCCGCCATCGCACGTTCGGCGGCGAGGCGGAGCGCCGACGCGACGACGGGCTTTGCCAGCATCGTGATCCCGGCGGCGCGCGCCTCCGCGAGGGCCTCGTCGCCCGTGTCGCCGGAGACGATCAGCGCGGGCGTCGCCTCGCCGTGGGCGCGACGCAGGGTGGCGATCGAGTCGATGCCCGAGCCGCCCTCCGCCAGGCGCAGGTCCGCGACGATCAGATCCGGCGCAGCGCCACGAAGTGCGCGTTGCACCGAAACCGCATCCTCGCCGCCGGCGACCCGCGCCCCCCACGAGGCGAAGAGGGTGCTCATCGCCGCGACCACGGCCGGATCGTCGTCGACGACGGCGACGGAGCGTCCGGCGAAGCTCGCGGGGAGCGAGTCGATCTCCGATTCACGCTCGCGGATCGGCGGTTCCGCGCGCCGCCGGTGCTGCGCGATGCGCGGCAGCGTCACGGAGAAGCGCGAGCCGCGCCCCGGGTTCGATGCAAGCGCGAGCGGGTGGTCGAGCAGCGCGCACAGCCGGCGGACGATGGCGAGCCCGAGTCCCATGCCGCGGCCGGCCTCGTGCCGCGCGCCGGATCCGACGCGCACGAATTCGTCGAAGATCCGCTCGCGATCGGATGGGCCGATGCCGATCCCCGTGTCCACGATATCGACCCGCAGCGTCGCGCCGCGGCGGCGAGTTCCGAGCACGACGCCGCCCGAGCGCGTGTAGCGCAGCGCGTTCGCGAGGAGGTTGCGGAGGATGCGCTCGAGAAGCACGGGATCGGAATCGACGCTCCAGCGTGTGGGCACGACGCGCAGTGCAAGACCGCGAGCGGACGCCTGGGGCCCGAAGTCGGCGGCGAGACGGGCGAACAGCGGCGCAAGCGCGATCTCGCCACGGTCGGGCTGCATCGCGCCGGCGTCGAGCCGGGACAGGTCGAGCAGCTGCCCGAACAGCGTTTCGAGCGCCTCGACCGAAGCGTGGATGCTTGCCGCGAGCGGCTGCATCTCGGGGTCGCGCGCCTTCGCCGAAAGCGCGGCGGAGTAGAGACCCATGGCATGCAGCGGCTGGCGCAAGTCGTGGCTCGCGGCGGCGAGGAACTGGCTCTTCGCGCGATTGGCGGCTTCGGCGGCGGCGCGCGCGGACTCGGCCTCGCGCTGGCGCGCGGTGAGACGCTCGATCAGGTCGACGTTCTCGTAGCGGATCGCGAGCGACTGCGTCAGCATGTCGTTCAACTGGCGGCCGAACGACAGGACGAATACGAGAACGACGAGCAGCACGAGGGCGGTGAAGACGTGGACCTGTCCGCTCTCGAGCGCGACGCGCGCGATCAGCGGGACGAGCGCGGCCAGCGCGAACCCGTAGAACGACGGCTTGTAGACCGCGGTCAGGTTGAGGCCGCCCAGGATGACGCTGAAGATGCACACGATCAGGAGCGCCTGATGCGGCGGCGACGCCGGGAACATGGCGACGGCGGCGACGCCCCACAGCGCGCCGGCGACCGTCGAGCCCGCGGCCCAGTAGCGACCCCAGCGCGGCGCCTCCGCCACGCCGGGGCGCGTGCGACGATACGCGCGGGCGAGGACGCCCCGCCATGCCTGGTTCGCGAGAATTGCGGCGAACCAGAGCGCCATCACCGCCGCGTCCTCGCGATCCCACAGCACGAGGCAGAGGATTGCGGCGCCGAGCGCCATCGACGCCGTCGTGCGATGCCATGACCGGTACAGCACCGCGACCTGGTCGGCGCGGGCGCGGGCAAGAAGCGGCGGCGCGATCGCCGCGGCCGCCTTCATCGTCAGCGGCGCGCGGCGAGCGTCTCGACGCTGATGCCGCGGCGGGCGAGCGAGGCGACCGCCTGGGCGCGGGTGCGCACGTTGAGCCGCTTGAGGATCGCGCTCACGTGGACCTTGACCGTGCCCTCGGACAGCTTGAGGTCGCGGCAGATCAGCTTGTTGGGCTTGCCCTGGACGAGGAGCATCAGCACGTCGGACTGGCGCGGCGTGAGTCCGAGCGCGCCGGGGGCGATCCGCACGCCGTCGCCGTCGCGCTCGAGCGTGATATCGGGTGTCAGGTACTCGAGCCCCGCGATCGACTGCCGGACGGCATCCAGCAGTTCGCGGGCGTCGGCCGTCTTCGCGATGAAGCCGCGCGCGCCGGCGGCGAGGGACGCGTTCACCGTCGCACGATCGTGCGTCGCCGACAGTACGACGACGGGCACGCCCGGATAATCCTGCATGAGGTCGGAGAGGAGGTCGAGCCCGCGCGTGCCGGGCAGCGCGAGGTCGAGGAGGATCAGCGCGACGTCCGGCTCGTTGTCGAGGATCGTCGTCGCGGTGGCGGCGTCGGCGGCGTTCCGCACGACGATCCCGTCGTCGAGTTGCGGCAGGAGCTGCGACAGTGCATCCCGAATGAGCGGGTGGTCGTCGATCACCAGGATCTTCATGGGCTCCCCTCGACGTGCGCCCCGTGGCGACGATGCAGAGGTTAGCGCGCTCGGCTTCCGCTCCGCACCTGTCAGATTTGACAGGTGCGAGCGTCAGCCGACGAACGGCAGGCGGGATCGCGGCGCCGCCACCGGGGCGGCGACGTGGCCGGAGGCCGGATCCGGCGGTCGCGCTATTTCGCCGGGCCCAGGATGACGGTGCCGGAAACGACCACGGTGACGGCGTTCTTGCCGCCTTCGATCGGCGGTGGCGGCGGGGCCGCTCCGCCGTCGGCCATCGCGGCGGCCGCCATTCCCCGGTAGGCGACCGGATGGATCGTCGGGCCCTCGGTTCGCACCGCGATCGTTCCGAGCGAGTAGCCCGGGAATCCGAGCGTCCTGGCGATTGCCTCGGCGCGCGCCTGGTAGTTGCGAAGCGCCTGGGTCAGGAGCGAAGCCTCGGCCTTCTCGCGCGCCGCGCGGGAGAGCGAGAAGTTCATCGCGCCGAGCTTCATCGCGGGCTGCAGCATGCCCGCAAGCGCGCTCGCCGCCTTGAAGTCGCGGCTTTCGAGAATCAACTCGGCGCGCAGGCGCCACCCGGTGATCTGGCCCGCGCGATCGTAGGAGGGCGTGGTCTGGTAATTGCCCGACCGCGCCTCGACACTTGGCTCGCCTTTCGCGCGCGCCAGCGCCTGCTCGAGGCGCACATTCGCGCGCGTCGCCAGCTCGGCCGGGTCGGCACCCTGCTCCTCGGTGAACAGCGTGATGGTCAGCGTGTCGACCGGGACGTCAGCGGTCGCGCTCGCGTCGAGCGTGACGACGTTCTGGAACGGAGGCAGCGGGGCAGGCTGCGCAAGCGCGGCAAGCGGGAACAGACAGAGGGCGAGGATCGCGGCGCGGAGCATGTAACCTCACGAAGGTTCTGCCGCACTCTTCAATGCGGCTGCCTGCCCGTGCGATGCGCCGGGCATGGTCCATTGCTTGCGCGACGTCGCGATCGCCGACCGGACGGCAGGAACAAGCACATGCTACCTCGACTCGCCCCGAAGATCGAAGAATTCGCGCATCAGGAAATCCTCCAGCGCGGGGGTGTCTGACGCACGCGCGGAAAGCACGTAGTCGCGGTTGCTTCGCTTCGATCGCCAGACGAAATCCTCCCGGGAATACTCGCGAATGATGTCGATCATCCGGCGCACCACGGCGATGCGCATGTCGCTGTTATCGCCTTTGCGCACCTCGACGCGCTCCGGCGTCCTGAGGTGGCGGGCGTCGTTCCAGCCATAGAAGACGAACTCGGCGTCGTCATAGTCCATTCGCCTGATCTCGAATATCCCCCCGCCCTTCAAATCCTGGCTGAGGGCTCCGGCCGCCGAGACGGGAACGCTGTCGACCGGGCTGGCACGCCGCAAGGGCGATACGTTGTCAGGAACGTCCGATTCCGCGCCGCGCTCGCTGCGCCGCGCTTGGACATAGCTCCAAAGGTCGCCCGACGAATTGACGCCCGTCGGCAATTCGGTCTGAGCCAGTGCCACCGCCAGCGGAATCGTTGGAACGACCTGCGGTGCCGCAGGCGGCATTGGGGCCGGCGTGGGCGGAGGAGGCGCGTTGATCTTCGGCTTGGCCAGCGATGGAACTGCGGCGGACGGTGGGCTGCGACGGGCCGTCGCAATCCCGGAGGCGGTCGCGACTTGCGCTCGCGCCGCCCGGGACGGCGCCTGGGGTGACCGCGCAGCGTCGCGCGCCGGATCCGCCTTCTGCTGAAGCGGATCGCTGCGCTCGGATTTGGCCGGTCCCGCACTTGCCACCAACCTCACCGCCAACCGGTCGCCCGCCGTCTCCGGCCCGCGGTCCCAGGAGGCGAACAGCCGTGCCCGGGGCGGACCGACGAGAAGCACGGCAAGGTGAACCGCCAGCGAGAGGGCAATGGCCAGCGCTAGGGTGGGTACCCGGACCACCTCGTCCCGGCCAGCGTGCGCGTCGACCCAATGGCGCATCGATCACTCATCCTGCATTCTGCGAAGCGCAACCGAACGAGCCGCAGTCACCGTGTCCCAGGGTCGACCGGCGGCCGAGCACGCGGGGCGCGCCCGTTCGGGCCGGCCACGCCGCCTGACTGCACTCAGCCGGATTTTCCGAATCCGGGGGTATCCTGCTCGGAGGCCTCCCGGCGCAACTCGCGCAGCCGCGCCTCCACCACGGACATCTGAAAGAAGTCGCCGTCCTTGGACCGGATGGCGAGCTCGAGCTGACCGATCGCGCCACGCAAATCGCCCTGCCACGCGTAATACTCGGCCAGGTGTCGATGCACCATCGTCTGCTGGTTGAGATTGGCGTAGGCGCGCGCGGCGATCTGGTGCAGCTGTCCGTCATACCTGAAGCGCTCGATTTGCCGCTCGATGAACGCAGCGGCATCGGCGTTCCGACCCACCTGCATCAGCGCTTCCGGATAGTCGTAGACGAGCTGCATCTTGTTCGGATACCGGTCGAGCGCGGACTTGAAACGGTTGACGGCGGCCAGCGCGTCGCCCGACTCGAGATACACATGCCCGGCGATCGCGTCGATCATCGGGTGCGGCGGCGCAATCTTGTCCAACGTGGCAAGTTCGACCTTCGCCCGCGCGTAGTTCTTGTCACGCAACAACGAGGCGACGAGCCCGTAGCGCGCCGCGACTTCGCTGCTGTATTTCCGCTCGGCGATCGCATCGTCGAAGAATGCCACCGCCTCCCGGCTTTCGCCCTCGTAGCTTCGCAGCAGCGCATGGACCATCTGGAAATCGAGCGAGTCGGGCACCTGGCGGAAGGGCACGCTCGCCGCGCGCGCCTCGGCTTCGGCGATGCGGTCCGTCGTCAACGGGTGCGTGCGCAGGTAACTGGGGGCCTTGCCGTCCGAGAATCGCGTCGCCTTCTGGAGGCGCTTCATGAAAACGGCCATGGCTCCGGGGTCGAACCCTGCGGCCACGAGCCGCTGAATGCCGATGCGGTCGGCCTCGTATTCGTTCGCCCGGGTGAAGTTCAGTTGATTCTGCATCGACATCGCCTGGCTCGCGGCCACCGCCGCCGACGCGACGTCGCCGCCAGAACTCCCACCGGCACGCGCCGCAAGCACGGCGACCGCCATACCCGCGAGCGACATCAACATCGAATCGCGCTGCGCCGAAATCATCCGGGCGAGGTGGTGCTGCGTGACGTGCGAGATTTCGTGGGCGAGCACGCTCGCGAGCTCGGACTCGCTTTGCGCGAGCAGGATAAGCCCCGTGTTGACGCCGACGAAGCCGCCCGGCAGCGCAAATGCGTTGATCGACGGATCGGGAACGGCGAAGAATTCGAAGTCGATACCGCCGTCGTTGGTCGCGAACGCCAGGCGGCGACCCAGGTTATTGAGATAGTCGTTGACCTCGGGGTCGTTCATGTAACCGCCGCCCGCGCGAATCTGCCGCACGACCGCCTCGCCGAGCTTGCGCTCCTGCCTCGGCGACATGTCCGCCTGCGAGGCATCGCCCAAGTCGGGCAGCGCCCATTGCACGGGCGGCACGATCCGCGGGGGTGCCGGCGCAGGCGAAGGCGGGATCGCGCCTCCGAATTCCGGAAGAGCCGCGGTTGCGGCCGGGGGCGGGGTCTGCGCAGCCGCGGCCGGTGGGGTCTGCGCCGTTGCGGCCGGTGGCGTCTGCTTAGCCGCGGCCGGCGGGGTCTGCGCGGATGCCGGCGCCACCGGCAACGGCGCGGCCGGCGCGAATGCAAGCGTCAGCGATAGAAGAGCGACGGACACCCGACGCGGCCAGTGCCGTGGCGGGTTAAAGGAAGGCGACACAAGCGGACCTGCGAGTTTGAAGTGGGAAGGGGCACTCAATGCTAAGATTCGGGCCCCTTCTGCGAGTTCAATGGCGACCCCGGACAACGGCGATGGCGCGCGATTCTTCCCGATCAGGTCGGGCGGCGGCAAGGCGGGCCACACCTCCAGCCGCGGCGGCGAAGCCCGATCCGCATTTTACCCATCTGGACGCAGCCGGTCGAGCCCAGATGGTGGACGTGGCGGACAAGGAAGTCACGCATCGAGTGGCCCGCGCGGCGGGCCGGATTCGGATGCGGCCGGAAGTTCTCGCGCTCATCGAAGGCGGGGGTGCCAAAAAGGGCGATGTGCTGGGCGTCGCGCGGATCGCGGCGATCCAGGCGGCGAAGCGGACGTCCGAGTTGATCCCGCTCTGCCATCCATTGCCGCTGACGCGCATCGCGGTCGACTTCGCGTTCGACGCGCACGCGCCGGCCGTCGAGATCGAGGTGACCGCGGAGACGCTCGACCGCACGGGCGTTGAAATGGAGGCGCTCACGGCGGTGGCCGTCGGGCTGCTCACGATCTACGACATGTGCAAGTCGGCCGATCGCGCGATGCGCATCGAGGACGTGCGCCTCGTGGAGAAGTCGGGCGGCAAGTCGGGCCGCTTTGTCGCGGGGTGAAGGGAGGCCGTACGGCGCGCGGCGGGCATCACCCACCGCGCGCGCCGGGTCCCCATTTGCCGGTCCGATGGTTGGACCACTTGACCTTTGCCCGCCCGACGACGTACAGTGAACCCGATGCGGATGCGCACCGCCACCAGCGCGCGTCCGCACGGCGCGCCCGCGCCAAGACGGGCAAGCGCCGGGAGGGGATGACGTCGTGCCGCTGCAGGCCGTTGAACCGGTCAGGCTCTACCGGCAGATCGCCGGGCAGATTGCGTCGCTGATCGACAGCGGCGAATTCGCGGCGGGCGCCCGCCTGCCGCCGGAGCGCAAGCTCGCGGGGCTCTTGGGCGTTTCGCGCACGTCGGTCCGCGAGGCGCTGATTTCGCTCGAGATCGCCGGCCGCGTCGAGGTTCGCGTCGGAACGGGGATCTTCGTGCGGAGTCCGGCGGAACGCCGCGACGAGGCCGCGCGCCCGGCCGCGGGCGACGAGGGGCCCGGGCCGTTCGATCTCCTGGCCGCGCGTGCGCTCATCGAAGGCGAGGTTGCGGCGGTTGCCGCGCGCACGATCGATCGCGCGGCGATCGCCGTCCTGCGTGCGTCCATCGCCCGGATGCGGGCACAAGGCGAGAACGCGGAGGAGCGCAACGCGGCCGACCGCGCGTTCCACGTCGCGATCGCCGATGCATCCGGCAACGAAGCGCTTGCCCATACCGTCGCCCACCTGTGGGACCTCCGGCGCGGCGAGCTGTGGACCAAGACGGAAGAGCACTTTCACACGCACGCGCTGCGCGAGCAGGCGCTCGCCGACCACGAGGCGATCGTGACCGCGCTCGCGGCGCACGACGCTCGCGGCGCGCGCGACGCGATGCGTCGCCATCTGTCGCGCGTGGCGCGCGAATTCCAGCGCCGGATCGAGGCGCAGCCTTCGCGCGGCGCAGCGCCGCGCCCGCCTTCACGCCGGGCCACGCAGCCCGGACGCGCGAAAGCATAGAATGGTCGGGCGCGGATCTCCCGGGCTCGTCCGCAATCGCGAGGGGATACGACTCGCCACCGAAGTCGCATGCAGTCCAACGCAACGAGGAGGAATGTGATGAAGTCAACGAAATTCGAGCGCCCGATCGAGCGTCGCGACGTGCTGCGTGCGGCGCTGGGGATGGCGGCCGCAGCGGTGTTCGCCGTCGGCGCGGCTCCGGCCGCGGCTCAAATGCCGGCGATGCCGAAGAGCCCGGTGACGATCAACATCGTCGACGTCGCGGGCGACCTCCAGCTCACGCGCGACGCGATCGAGCTCTACGCCAAGAAGCATCCGAACCTCGTCGCCAAGTTCAACTTCACGCAAGCACCGGCGCCGGAGCTTCCCGGCAAGCTCAAGGCCATGCAGGGGGCCGGGCGCAGCGACATCGACCTCGTGCTCACCGGCACCGACTTTCTTGCGGCCGGCATCGAGCAGGGGCTGCTCATCAAGCTCCTGCCCGAATATGCGCCGAAGTTCCCCAACCTGATCGCGAACTACCAGCCGGCGGCCGCGAAGATGCAGGAGCTGGCACAGGACCAGGGCGTCGAAGTCGTGTTCATGCCGGCGGGACCGCTGCTCGAGTACAACCCGGCCAAGGTCAAGTCGGTGCCGACGACGCCGGCGGAGCTGCTCGCGTGGTGCAAGGCCAACCCGAACCGGCTGATCTACGCGCGGCCGGCCAACTCCGGACCGGGGCGCACGTTCATCATGGGCCTCCCGTACATCCTGGGCGACAAGGACCCGAAGGATCCGGTCAAGGGCTGGGACAAGACGTGGGCGTATCTCAAGGAGCTGAACGACTGTATCGAGTACTACCCGACCGGCACGACCGCGGTGATGAAGGAGCTGGGCGAGGGCTCGCGCGACATGACCGTCACGATGACCGGATGGGACCTCAATCCGCGGGTGCTGGGGATCGTGCCGAAGGACTATAAGGTCGCGCCGTTCAAGGGCATGACCTGGGTCAACGACGCGCACTACATGGTGATTCCGAAGGGCGTGCCGCCCGAGAAGGTCGCCGTCGTGCTCGACCTGATGGCGTTCCTGCTCACGCCGGAGGCGCAGGCCTACACGTACGACAAGGGGTACTTCTATCCGGGCCCGGCGGTGAAGAACGTGCCGCTGTCGATGGCGCCGAAGGAGAGCCAGGACGCGGTGAAGGAGTTCGGCCGGCCCGAGTACGAGAAATGGCTCGCCGAGTTCCCGCACACGCAGTCGCTGCCGCCGGCGGCGCAGGTCGAGGCGTTCCGGATCTGGGACCAGCAGGTAGGCGCGAAGATCAAGAAATGACGTTAACCCGTCACCGGGACGGTGACGGGTCAACTCGCCGCGTTGAACCGGCGGCGCCGTCGCCGGTTAACGCGGCGCACGTTTGACTGCGGGACCGCTGTGCCTTCGGGGGCCGATCGGTGAAACACGATTTTTCGGAGCTGCGGCTCGACAAGGTGACCCGCCGTTTCGCCGGCAGCGGGGGCAAGGCGTTCAACGCGCTGTCCGACATGACGCTCACGATTCGCCGCGGCGAGTTCATTGCGCTGCTCGGTCCGTCGGGATGCGGCAAGTCGACCGCGCTCAACTGCATCGCCGGACTGATGCCGCTGTCCGACGGCAGCATCTGGCTCGACGAGGAGCGGATCGACACGCTGCCGCCCGAGAAACGCGGGTTCGGGATGGTATTTCAGAACTACGCGCTCTTCCCGCACATGAGCGTCGCGCGGAACATCGGCTTCGGCCTGCGGATGCGCGGCGTGACGGCGGCGGAGGCTGCGCCCCGGGTCGAGCGCGCGCTGAAGCTCGTCCAGCTGACCGGCCAGGAGGAAAAGCTTCCGGGCCAGCTGTCGGGCGGCCAGCAGCAGCGCGTTGCCATCGCGCGCGCGATCGTCATCGAGCCTCCGCTGATCCTGATGGACGAGCCGCTGTCGAACCTCGACGCCAAGCTCCGCCTCGAGACGCGCTCCGAGATCCGCCGGATCCACCGCGAGCTGGACCGGACCACGATCTACGTGACGCACGACCAGGACGAGGCGCTGTCGCTCGCCGACCGGATCGTCGTGATCGAGGAGGGGCGCGTCCAGCAGGTCGCGACGCCGCAGGACGTCTACGCGCAGCCCGCGAACCTCGGCGTCGCGCGCTTCATGGGCTACCGCAACGTGATCACGCTCCCGGTGGAAGTCGATGATGGCGATCGCGTGACGGTCGCCGGATCCGGCGTGCGCCTCACGGGTCTGCGCAAGCAGCCGCTGCCTGACCGCCGCGCCGCGGTCGCTTTCCGTCCCGAGGACATTGTCGTGGGCGAAGGCGCGGGCGGCGTCAACACGCTGGCCGGCGTCGTCGACAACGTCGAGTACTGCGGCCGTGACTCGCTCGTTGACTTCGTCGCGCCGGACGGCTCACGCCTGCACGTGCGGACCGCGGCCCGAGTGGCGCTCGGGGAAACGGCGCGGTTCCACGTGCCGGTCGAGCGCGCGCTCGTCTATCCGGCGTGAACAGGCCCTAGGCCCTAGACGATGGCAGCGGCGGCTCCCGGCCACGCTCTCGCACGCCCCGCCTTCGACCGGGCGATCCTGCTGGTCGTGCCGGCGGCAGCGTTCATGCTGCTGTTGTTCGTCTATCCCTTCCTCTACGGTCTCTTCCTCTCGTTCGAGCCCAAGGACGCGCTCACCGTCGAGAATTACCGGCGTTTCTTCAGCGACGAGCGACTGTGGCCGACGATCTGGACGACGCTGCGGCTCGCGCTGCCGGTGACGATCGTCAACGTGTTCGTCGCGCTGCCGATCGCCTACAAGATGCGCGTCAAGTCGCCCTACCAGCGGATGGTGACGACGGTGCTCGTGGTCCCGATCACGCTCGGGACCGTGCTGATCGCGGAGGGCATGCTCACCTATTTCGGACCCAAGGGCTGGCTCTCGCAGGTGCTCCAGTTCCTGCACCTCTACGAGGGGCCGATCCGCCTCACGCACAACTACTGGGGCGTGCTGATCTCGCTCGTCGTCTCGGGTTTTCCCTTCGCCTTCCTGCTGATCCTGTCCTACATCACCGGCATCGACCCGGCGCTCGCGCGGGCCGCCGCGACGCTGGGAGCGCCGCCCGGCGCGCAGTTCCGCCACATCTACCTGCCGCTGCTCGCGCCGGGGCTCGCGATGTGCTTCTGCCTCGCATTCGTGCAGGCGTTCTCGGTCTTCCCGTCGGCCGTGCTGCTCGGGGCGCCGGCAGGGCCTACGCGCGTCATCTCGATCGCCGCGTACGAGGCTGCGTTCGAGCAGTACGACTACTCGCTCGCCTCGGCCGTCGCGATGATCATGGGCTTCGTCCAGCTCGTCATCGTGGCCGCGGTGCTCGCGCTGCGCAACGTGTTCTACCGCGGCCCGGTCGTCGGCGGCAAAGGCTGAGTCGTGACGGCGCAAACCGGGGCGATCGACAGGCGCTGGCTCGACACGGCGTGGAGCTCCCTGCTGTGGGGCCTCATGGTCGTGTTCGTCGTCAACATCGGGCTCATGATCGCCGCCGTCGCGACCTCTTCCTTCGCCCGGCGGTGGCTCGGCACGTGGCTGCCCGAGGGCTGGACCACGACGTGGTACACGGCCGCGTGGAAGGAGTTCCAGCTGGGCTCCGTGCTCTGGGTCACGGTCGAGGTCGTCTTCGCGGTCGTGTTCCTCGCGCTCGTGATCGGCGTGCCCGCCGCCTATTCGCTGGCGCGGCGCGACTTCGCGGGCAAGCGCCTGCTCGTCCTCCTGTTCCTGCTGCCGCTGATGGTGCCGCCGATCACCTACGGGATCCCGCTCGCCACCGTCCTCTACCAGGTGCATCTCGCCGGGACGATCTGGGGCGTGATCCTCGCGAACCTGATCCCCGCGGCGCCGTTCGTGATCCTCGTGATGACGCCGTTCATCGAGCAGATCGATCCGAACCTCGAGTCGGCGGCGCGTGTCTTCGGCGCGAGCACGCCGCGGATGTTCTGGCACGTGCTGGTACCGCTCCTCGCCCCGGGCATTCTCGCCGCGTCGCTGCTCGTCCTCGTGCGCACGATCGCGCTCTTCGAGCTCACGTTCCTGACCGCCGGGCCGGACTCGCAGACTCTCGTCGTCGCGCTCTACTACGCGGTGTTCGCCGCGGGAGTTCGTGCGCCGCAGTCGGTTGACGCGATGGCGATGATCTACATGGCCGTGACACTCGTGTGGCTCCTCCTCGCGCTGCGGTTCGTGAATCCGACGCAGCTCGTGAGCCGGGTGAAGGAACACCCGCGGGCAGCCTGATGTGAGCGCCGCGCTGTCGCTCGCGACGCTCGACCGCGTCCCCGCGGCGGTCGCGCGGCCGGACTACGATGTCGCGGCGCTGCACGTCGGCATCGTCCATCTCGGACTCGGCGCTTTCCACCGCGCGCATCAGGCCGTCTACACCGATGCCATCCTCGGCCGGGATCCGCGCTGGGGCATCTCGGGCGCGAGCCTCAAGACCCCGCACGCGACGCGCGCGCTGACCGCGCAGGATGGTCTCTACACGGCGCTCGAGAAGAGCGCCTCCGGAACCCGGGCGCGGATCATCGGATCGGTGCGGGAGGCGCTGTTCCTTGGCACTGACCGCGAGCGCATCGTCGCGCGGATCGCCGACCGAAACGTCGGCGTCGTGACGTTGACGGTGACCGAGAAGGGCTATTGCCACGACCCGGCGTCGGGACGGCTCGACCTCGAGCACCCGGACATCGCCCGCGATCTCGCCGAGCCCGACGCCGCGACGAGTGCGCCGGCGCTCATCGTCGCCGGGCTCGCCGCGCGCCGCGCGGCCGGCAGCGCTCCGGTCAACGTCGTCTGCTGCGACAATCTTCCGCACAACGGCCGCGTCGTGGAGGGAATCGTGAGCGCGTTCGCGCAGGCGTGCGATCCGACGCTCGCGGAGTGGATCCGTCGCAACGTGGCGTTCCCGTCGACGATGGTCGACCGCATCGTGCCGGCGACGACCGATGCCGACGTTGCGGACGTCGCGCGGCAGCTCGGGCTCCACGACGCGGTCCCGGTCGTCTTCGAGCCGTTCCGGCAATGGGTGATCGAGGACCGTTTCGCCGCCCCGCGCCCGCGCTGGGAGGACGACGGCGCCGAGCTCGTCGCCGACGTCGCGCCGTTCGAGACGATGAAGCTCCGGCTCCTGAACGGCAGTCACTCGACGCTCGCGTACCTGGGCTTCCTCGCCGGCCACGCGACGATCTGGCAGGCGTCGTCCGATCCGCTGCTCGCGACGCTCGTCGAGCGGCAGATGGCCGAGGAGATCGTCCCCACGCTCGTCGCACCGCCGGGCACCGACCTCGCGGCATATTGCGCGGAGCTCATGGTCCGCTTCCGGAACCCCGCGCTCCCGCATCGTACGCAGCAGATCGCGATGGACGGTTCGCAGAAGCTGCCGCAGCGCCTCCTCGGCACGGTCAGGGACCGCATCGCGGCCGGCGCGGCGTACCGTCATCTCGCGCTGGCGGTCGCCGGGTGGATCCGCTATGCGAGCGGCGTCGACGAAGCGGGGCGACCGATCGTCGTTTCCGATCCGATGGCCGCGACCTTCGCCGGCATCGTCGCGCAATGCGGCAACGACCCCGCGCGCATCGCCGACGCCTTCCTCGATCTCGGCACCGTGTTCGGCGCCGACCTTCGGACCCATTCGGACTTCCGCGCCGCGGTCGGGCGCAACGTCGTCTCGCTGTTCCGGAACGGCGTGCGCGCGACCCTTGCGACCCACTGCTCGACCCAGCCGCCATGACCCGCATTCCGCTCGACCTCCATCCCGACCGGTTGTTTCCCGCGGAGCCCGCGACGCGCGAGCTCGCGCGGCGGCTCTATGCGACGGTCAAGGATCTGCCGATCCTGAGCCCGCACGGGCACACCGATCCGCAGTGGTTCGCCGACGATGCGCCGTTCGCGAATGCGTCGGCGCTGTTCATCACGCCCGACCACTACGTGTTCAGGATGCTCTACAGCCAGGGTGTCCGCCTCGAGGACCTCGGCATTCCGCGCCGCGACGGCACCCCGGTCGAGCAGGACGCGCGACGGATCTGGCGCACTTTCGCCGCGAACTATCATCTGTTCCGCGGAACGCCCACACGGACGTGGCTCGATCACGCCTTCGCGACGGTCTTCGGCATCGACGAGCGCCTCACACCCGAATCCGCCGACCGCTGCTTCGATCGGATCAACGACTGCCTCGCCCAGCCGGCCTTCCGCCCGCGGGCGCTGTTCGAGCGGTTCAACCTCGAGGTGCTGGCGACGACGGAGTCGCCCATCGACCCGCTCGCCCACCACGCGAAGATCCGCGCTTCCGGATGGAAGGGGCGCGTGATCACCGCGTACCGTCCGGACCCGGTCGTGGATCCGGAGTTCGAGGGCTTCCGCGACAACGTGGCGCGATTCGGGGCGATGACCGGCGAAGACACGGCGACCTGGCGCGGCTATCTCGCCGCGCACCTTAGCCGGCGCGCGTTCTTCAAGTCGATGGGCGCCACGTCGACCGACCACGGGCATCCGACCGCGCGCACCTGCGATCTCGCCGAGTCCGAATGCCAGCGCCTGCTCGACCGGGCGCTCGCGGGCCGCGCCACGCCGGAGGAGGCGGAGGCGTTCCGGGGACAGATGCTCACCGAAATGGCGCGGATGAGCCTCGACGACGGCCTCGTGATGCAGATCCATCCGGGGAGCTTCCGCAACCACAATCCGTCGATCCTCCGCGATTTCGGACGCGACAAGGGCGCGGACATCCCGACCCCGACCGACTACGTCCGTGCGCTCCGGCCGCTGCTCGACCGGTTCGGCAACGACCGGCGGCTCACGGTGGTCCTGTTCACGCTCGACGAGACCGCGTATTCGCGCGAGCTGGCGCCGCTCGCCGGGCACTACCCGATCCTGCGGTTGGGGCCGGCGTGGTGGTTCTTCGACAGCCCCGAGGGGATGCTGCGGTTCCGTGAGCTGACGACCGAGACGGGCGGTTTCGCCAACACGGTCGGATTCAACGACGACACCCGGGCCTTCCTCTCGATTCCCGCGCGGCACGACGTCGCGCGGCGGATCGACTGCCGCTTCCTCGCGACGCTCGCCGTCGAACACCGCATCGGCGAGGACGAGGCGTTCGAGCTCGCGCCGGAGCTCGCCTACGGCCTCGCGAAACGGGCTTATCGCCTCTGAGCGGACCGCTCGCAATGTCCTCCCGACCCCTGCCGACGGGCCCGGAGGGAACCAGCGCTGCACCTGTCCGGTCACACTCGTCCCCGACGTGCACCGATTGCCGGGTTCAAAGGACGCAACCGACATGATCACGCTGCGCAAGGCCCGCGACCGCGGGCACGCCGAGCACGGCTGGCTCGATTCCTGGCACAGCTTCTCGTTTGCCGAGTATCACGATCCCGCGCACATGGGGTTCGGTCCGCTGCGCGTCATCAACGAGGACCGCGTGCAGCCGGGCACGGGCTTCGGCACGCACGGGCATCGCGACATGGAGATCCTGAGCTATGTGCTCGAGGGGCAGCTCGAGCACAAGGACAACCTGGGCAACGGCTCGCTGATCGTGCCGGGGGACGTCCAGCGTATGAGCGCCGGCCGCGGCGTGCTGCACAGCGAGTTCAATCCGTCGCGGACCGAACCGGTCCACTTCCTGCAGATCTGGATCCTGCCCGCGCGCAACGGAATCGATCCCGGTTACGAGCAGGTGAGCGTGCCGGCCGCGGAGAAGCGCGGACGGCTGCGCAGGATCGCTGCCTCGGATGGCGGTGACGGCGCCGTCACGATCCATCAGGACGCGAGCGTCTACGCGGCGCTCCTCGACGGCGCCGAGACCGCGCGGCACTCGCTCGCCGCGGGGCGGCGCGCGTACGTGCACGTCGCGCGCGGCAGCGCGAGCTTGAACGGGACGCGGCTCGCTGCCGGCGACGCGGCGAAGCTCGAGCGCGAGTCCGCGATCGTCCTCGAGCAAGGGGAGGCTGCCGAGGTGCTGCTGTTCGACCTCCCCTGAGAGGACGTGCCATGAATGGAGGGAAGGACTTCATCGCCCTGATCGGCCGCATCTTCCTCGCCGTGCTGTTCGTCGTCAGCGGTTACGGCAAGCTCGGCGGCTTCGAGGGCACGGCGCACGCGATCGCGAGCAAGGGCCTGCCGCTGCCCGAAGTCGGTGCCGCAATCGCGCTCGCAGTGGAGTTGATCGGCGGCCTCATGCTGGCGATCGGCTGGAAGGCGCGCTGGGCGGCCGCGGCGATCGTCCTCTTCACCATCGGCGCGACGTACTACTTCCACGACTTCTGGCACATGGCCGACCAGGCCGCGCGCACGAACCAGATCATGTTCCTGAAGAACATCGCCGTCATCGGCGGCATGCTGCTCGTCGTCGCCTTCGGGCCCGGGCGCTACAGCGTCGACCGACGCTAGCCGCGCCGGACGACGGTCGCGTTCGGGCGGTCCGAGACGATGCGACCGTCAACCAGCTCGACGATCCGGTCGCAGCGCTGCGCGAGCCGCGGGTCGTGGGTGACGATGAGGAACGTCGTTCCGCTCGTCACGTTCACCTCGCGCATGAGCGCGAAGACCGCGTCCGCGTTTTCGGTGTCGAGATTCCCCGACGGCTCGTCGGCGAGCACGAGCGCCGGCTCCATCGCGAGCGCCCGCGCGATCGCGACCCGCTGCTGCTGTCCACCGGAGATGTCGGACGCCTTGTGGTCGCGCCACGGCGCGAGGCCCACGCGGTCGAGCAGCGCGGCCGCGGCCGCGCGCATCGCGGCGTCCTCGCGGCCCCGCGCGGCCAGTATCGGCAGCATCACGTTCTCGAGCGCGGTGAACGCGGGCAGCAGGTGGTGGTACTGGAAGACGAAGCCGATGGCGCGCCCGCGCAGGCGCGTCGTCTCGCTCTCGGCGAGCGCGCCGGCGTCGTGGCCGGCGACGACGATGCGTCCCGCATTGGGCCGATCGAGCAGGCCGATCAGGTTCAAGAGCGTGGTCTTGCCCGAGCCCGACGGTCCGATCAGCGCCGCGAACTCGCCGCGGCGGAGCACGAGATCGATGCCGTGCAGCACCTCGGCTTCGACCGGTGTTCCCGTGCCGTAAGACTTGCGGACACCCGAGAGCCGCAGCGTTTCCGGCGGAGGCGTCTCAGCCACGGATTGCCACCGCCGGATCGAGCCGGGCGGCCCGCCGCGCCGGGACGACCGCCGCCAGGATGCCCACCAGCGTCGCCGCCGCGCACGCGAAGACGAAGAGCAATGGCTCGATGACGACGATGAACAGCGGCGTGCCGTCGGGATTCCTCGCGACGCCGCGCCACAGGAGCAGGAAGGCCCATGCGAGCAGCGAGCCGAAAAGCGCGCCGGTGAGCCCCATGAATCCGCCCTGGATCAGGAAGACGCGCAGTACCTGCGCGCGCGCAGTGCCCATGGCCCGCAGGATCCCGATCTCCTTCGATTTCTGCACGACCGACACGACGAGCACGCTCGCAATGCCCAGCGCCACGGTGATCCCGACGAAGATCCGGATCAGCGTGTTGGCGAGGATCTGCGCCGCCATCGCGGTGAAGAACTGCGCGTTCGTGCGGATCCAGCTGTCGACCTGCAGGTCGTTCGCGGCGCGGATCGTCTCGGCGATCTTCTCCGCGGCGAAGGGCTCGCGCACCTTGACGTCGAGGCTCGTCGCGCCGCCCACGAGATCGAGCAGGTTCTGCGCGGTGCGGAGCGCCACGTAGACGTTGCGCCCGTTCACCCCCTTGTTGCCGAAGTCGAAGATGCCGGCCACGGTCAGTGTCGAAGCGGCGCCGTTCGCGGTCGACAGCGCGAGCTTGTCGCCGACCGTGGTGCCGAGGTCCTTCGCGAGCTCGGTGCCGATCACGATGTCGATCGGACCCACGTCGTAGCGACCCGCGACGATCTTCTCCGGGAGCGCGATCACCGTGAAATAGGACTCGGGTTCGATGCCGATGATCGAGACGGCCTTGGTCGCTTCACCGCGGCGGGCGAACCCGGGTCCGGTCACCACCGGCGTGACGCCGATCACCTCAGGCAGCCGCTCGACCTCGGCGCGCACCTTCTGCCACTGATCGACCGAGCGCAGCTGCTGCGAGCGCGGTTGCACCTGCGCGGCCACGGCCGCCGGCTCGCCGTCGCGCAGGGGCCGCGCGACCTGATCGGGCGCGAGGATCTGGATCGGTGCCTGATAGTTGAGCGTGCGGCGGATGATGTTCGCCTGCAAGCCGGCGAGGAGCGCCGACATGAAGATGATCACGCCCGCTCCCAGCGCCACGCCGAAGACGATGAGCATGGTTTGCGTGAGGCCTTCGCGCATGAAGCGGAATGCGACGACCCACTCGAAGAGCGCGAACGGATTCACGGCCTGCCGCGCGCGTTGGCGGTGGAGGCGATCCGGATCCAGGCCCCTGGCCGGACGCCGGGGGACGCGGCGACGACCCGGTCGCCGGCGGCGACCCCCTCGAGGATCTCGACTTTGCCGTCCCCTTTGACGCCCAGCGCAACGGGGACCCTCACGGCGTGGTGGTCGGAAACGACGAGGACCCAGGGATGCGCACCCGCGGCATCGAACACCGTATCGGCGGGCGCGACCAGGGTTCCGCTGCGGCGGGCGACTTCGATGTCCACCGAGACCGTCATGTCCTGGCGCAGGTAGGCGGGCGGGTCGCGGACGCGCAGCTTCACCTCGACGGACCCGCGCAGCGCGTCGATCCCGGGGTTGATGTAGAAGAGCTCGGCGCCGAAGCGCTCGCGGGGGTACGCGTCCGCCGACGCGAGCGCCTTCTGGCCGATCCGGAGCTGCGAAAGGTTCTTCTCGTCGATCGAGACGACGATCTGCGTCTCGCCGGCGGGTGCGAGGACCATCAGCTCCTTGCCCGGCTGCACGACGTCGCCCGGCTCGACGTTGCGCGCAATCAGAATGCCGGCGGACGGGGCTCGGATCATCGTCTGCTCGAGGCGCACGGCAGCCGAGGCGAGCGCGGCCTGCGCCTGCGCGAGAGCGGTCTCCGCCATCCGATAGTCGCTTCCCGTGGGCGCATTCGACCGGACCTGCAGGTGCGCGGAGTTCTGCTGGCTCTCGGCAACGTCGAGGTTGCGCTTCGCGTCGTCGAGCGCGGATTCGCTGATGAAGCCTTTCGCCTTGAGCTCGAGATTGCGCTGGTACTGCGCGCGGGCGAGCTGCAGGTTCGCGTCCGCCTGCCGCAGCGACTGCTCCGCGGCGGGAAGCCCGACTTCGCGCAGCTGCCGGAGCTTGGCCTCCGCCTGCGCGACGGCAGCCTGCGCCTGCGCGTACGCCGCGCGCTCGTCGCGATCGTCGAGCTCGATCAGCACGTCGCCCTGCCGCACCGTCTGGCCTTCCTCGACCGGGATGCGGGCGACCCGCTCGGTGATGACCGCACCGACCGACACGCGCTGCGGCGTCATCACGCGCCCGCTCGCGACGACCGTCTGCACGATGTCGCCGCGTACGACCTCGGAAACGTTGACGGGCGCGCCGAAGATCGCGTCGCGGAACAGGTACGCCGCCGCGGCGAGCGCTGCGAGGGCGACGAGGCTGCGGGCGACGCGGCGGCTGCGCAATGCCGTCCCGCATGCCGCGAGGAGGCCGCGCCAGCTTGGAAGCGATGTCATGAGGGGCACGCGACGGACCCATTATCGGGGGCGGACGCAACGCCACCCTTGATCGGGGACAATGGAACCGGTCGCGGGCCCCGGCGCCCGCGCGAGCGCCGCTATTCCCGCTGGCGCGAGTCGAGCCAGATCGTCACCGGGCCGTCGTTGACGAGCGCGACCTGCATCGCCGCGCCGAAGACGCCGGTCGCGACCGGCTTTCCCCGCGCCGCGGCGAGCGCAGCGACAAATGCCTCGAACCGCGGGGCCGCCGTTTCCGGCGCCGCCGCTGCCGACCACGACGGGCGGTTGCCCTTTCGCGTCGACGCAAACAGGGTGAACTGGCTTATCGCGAGAATGCCGCCGTCGATGTCGACGACCGAACGATTCATCGTTCCGGCCGCGTCGTCGAAGATGCGGAGCGCGACGATCTTCCGCACGAGCCAGTCCCGGTCTTCGTCGCCGTCGTCGCCGGCGATGCCGGCAAGCACGAGCAGGCCGGGACCGATCGCGCCGACGGTACGCCCGTCCACCGCGACCGACGCGTCGCGCACGCGCTGGACGAGCGCCCTCATCGCTTGACGAGCGTTCGTTCGACGTTGGTGACGAAGCCCGACATCAGCGTGACGGTCGTGAGCGTCTCGGGATCGCCGTCCACCGGGAACCACGACCAGCGCTGCTGCTTGCCGCTCTTGCCGCCGGTCGTGGCATCCGGGGGCCCGACCCGCGCCAGCACCTCGCCTTCCGACATCCCGTTGTGAAGGTGCTTCCGCTCGGCCGGATCGCCGCGCGGACGCTCCGCTTTTCGCGACCGCGTTGCGTCCTCCTTCGCATGGTTGCCCGAGCG
The DNA here is from genome assembly GCA_963734055.1 of uncultured beta proteobacterium. Taxonomy (GTDB): domain Bacteria; phylum Pseudomonadota; class Gammaproteobacteria; order Burkholderiales; family Casimicrobiaceae; genus CAIWHR01. Next base: position 19,029 of record CAVTFQ010000012.1, on the reverse strand, counting down.
CACGGAAGAAGGAGGCGGGGGCGCCGAGGCCTCGGCCTTCGACGTGCCGGGAAGCACGGTGATCTCGGGGGGATCACTCTGGAAATTGCGAAGCTCCTTGCCGGGCGGGCAGGGCATCTCCTGATAGATCGGCCGGCCGCCCTCGCCGGCGCACTTGTAGACGTCCGCGCCGGCGGGCAGGACTATGCAGGCCGCCACGAAACCGGCCAGGGCGGCGGCGCGGCACGCGGGCGGCGGTCGCCCGATGCTTGGGGGTGGGGCGGGCTGCTCGTGCACGGGAACGGGCCTCACGCGGAACCGGGAGGCCCGCAAAAGTCTCTACCATACGCTTTTGGCCGTCCAACTGGAGTAACCCTTCCGATGGAGTCCCCCGTTGCTCTCGCCGCGCGCGTCGGCGACATCGCCCCGTTCCACGTGATGGAGGTGCAGACGGCGGCGCGCGCGCTCGAGGCCGCGGGCCGCAGCGTCGTCCACATGGAGATCGGCGAGCCGGATTTCCCGACGCCGGGTCCCGTGCTCGATGCCGCGCGTCGGGCGCTTGTCGACGGCGGGATCTACTACACGTCGGCGCTGGGACTGCCCGAGCTCCGGGCAGCGATCGCCGACCATTATGCGGATCACCTGGGCGTTGCCATCGCCCCCGAGCGCGTCATCGTCACCGCGGGATCGTCGGCTGCGCTTTTGCTCGTGCTTGCGCTCCTCGTCGGCCGCGACGACGAAGTGCTGCTGGCCGATCCCGCGTATCCGTGCAACCGCCACTTCATCCGGCTCCTCGAAGGGGCTCCGATCGGCATCCCGGCCGGCCCCGAGTCCCGCTACCAGCTGTCGACCGCGTCGATCGAGCAGGCGTGGACCGCCCGCACGCGCGCGGCGCTGATCGCGTCGCCGTCGAACCCGACCGGCACAGAGGTCGCGCCCGACGAAATGGCGAAGATCGCGGAGCTCGTTGCCCGGCGCGGCGGCAGCCTCGTCGTCGACGAGATCTACCTGAGTCTCTCCTATGGCGGGACGCCGCGCTCCGCGCTCGCGACGACCGGCGTGCACGCCGACGACCTCTTCGTCGTATCGAGCTTCTCCAAGTACTTCAACATGACGGGCTGGCGCCTGGGCTGGATCGTCGCGCCCGAGCGCCACGTCCGCGACCTCGAGAAGCTCGCGCAGAACCTCTACATCGCGCCGCCGACGCTCTCGCAGCGCGCGGCGCTCGCGTGCTTCCGGCCGGAGACGATCGCGATCCTCGAGGAGCGGCGGGAAGCCTTCCGCGCGCGTCGCGATTTCCTCGTGCCGGCGCTGCGTGCGCTGGGGTTCGGCATCCCGGTGATGCCCACCGGCGGGTTCTTCGTCTACGCCGACAGCTCGCGCTTCGACGCCGATTCACTCCGCTTCTGCCGCGACGTGCTCGAGGGCGCGGGCGTTGCCATCACGCCGGGGCTCGACTTCGGGACGCACCGCGCGGCCGCGCACGTCCGCTTCGCGTACACGATCGAGATGGCGAAGCTCGAGGATGGCGTGGGCCGGCTCGCGCGATTCCTCGCCAAGCGGCCCGTCGCCGTCCACGCATGAGGACGGGGTGCCGTCGCGCCGGCATCGCGGCCGCGGCCGCGCTGTCGCTCGCGCTCGCCGGCTGCTCGGCGGTCGAGTTCTACTGGCAGGGGTTCGCGGGGCAGCTCGACCTGCTTGCGCGCTCGCGCCCGATTCCGGAGGTCGCCGCATCGACGTCCGACCCGGTCCTCAGGGCCAAGCTCGAGCGCGCGCAGGAAATGCGGACGTTCGCGAGCCGCGAGCTCGCGCTGCCCGACAACGGGAGCTACACCCGCTACGCCGACCTCGGGCGCCCTTTCGTCGTCTGGAACGTCTTCGCTGCGCCCGAGCTCTCGCTGTCCCCGCGGCAGTGGTGCTTCCCGATCGCCGGCTGCGTTGCCTACCGCGGCTATTTCGCCGAGGAGGAGGCTCGGGCGGAAGGCGCGCGGCTGGCGGCGGAAGGCTACGACGTTTACGTCGCCGGCGTGCCGGCGTACTCGACGCTCGGCTATTTCGACGATCCGGTGCTATCGACCTTCATCCGGGCGCGGGACACGGAGGTCGCGCGCCTGATCTTCCACGAGCTCGCGCACCAGGTCGTCTACGTCAAGGACGATTCGTCTTTCAACGAGTCGTTCGCCGTCGCGGTCGAGGAGGAGGGCCTCGCCCGCTGGAGCGCGGCCCATCCGGCCGCGACCCAGTTCGCGCGGGACGTGGCCCTGATGCGCCGGCTGCGCGCGGACTTCCGTACGCTGATCCACGGCACGCGGGACCGCCTGGCGGCGCTCTACGCGAGCGATCTGACCGACGCCGAGAAGCGTGCGCGGAAAGCGGCGATCTTTGCCGACATGCGCGCCGAGTACGAGCAGGTCAAGGCGGGCTGGGACGGCGCGCCGGTGTTCGACCGCTGGTTCGCGAGCGGCGCCAACAACGCCGGTATCGTTGCCGCGGGCCTCTATGCCGACCGCGTGCCGCAGTTCGCGGCGCTTCTCGCGGCCGAAGGCGGCAACCTGCCGCGCTTCTACGAGCGTGTCCGCGAACTGGCGGCGCTGCCGAAGATGGAACGTGACCAGGCGCTCGCCCGCGCCGACGTTGGCGACTCGCCGCCCTCCAAGGTCGCGGCGCCGCGTCAGTAGCCGATGCCAGTTGCTTGATTTGACTTGATTTCTCTGGCATAATTTTAAGTTCCCTTGCCTCACCCGCCGCAGACGGGGAGGCCATCCGGCGGCCGCCCGCGCATCGAGCAGCCGCCCCCACTGACCAAAAGGAGCAATCTGCATGCGGCATTACGAAATCGTATTCATCGTGCATCCCGACCAGAGCGAGCAGGTGCCCGCCATGGTCGAGCGGTATCGCACGACCATCGCCGGCCGCAACGGCCGGGTTCACCGCCTCGAGGACTGGGGCCGGCGCCAGCTCGCCTATCCGATCGCCAAGATCCACAAGGCGCACTACGTGCTGATGAACATCGAGGTCGACCAGGAGACGCTGAACGAGCTCGACCACGCGTTCAAGTTCAACGACGCGGTGTTGCGTCACCTGATCGTCGCGATGAAGGAAGCGGTCCTCACGCCGTCGCCGATGATGCGCGAGGAGAAGCCGAAGCGCGAAGGCGATCGTGACCGTGGCGACCGTGGCGATCGTGGCGATCGTGGGGAGCGTGCGCCGCGACCCGCGGCGGATGCGACGGCGGCGCCCGCGCCGGCGGCACCGGCGCCGGCACCCGCAGCTCCCGCAACGCCTGCACCGCAGGCGTGACCCAAGAGCGAGGCGCGAAAGGACACGTGACCGGCGCGAACCGGCTCACGCTCGACGTCACCCTGGCCGAACGCGGCGACCTTCGTTACACCCCGGCCGGCATCCCGGCACTGGATTGCGTGCTCCGGCACGCGTCGGTCCAGACGGAAGCGGGCGGCGAGCGGAGGGTCGAATGCGAGCTTGCGGCGGTGGCGTTCGGCGAACCGGCACTTGCGCTGTCCAGAATTCCGGCCGGAACGGAACTGCGCTGCAAGGGCTTCCTCGCCCGCCGCTACCGCACCGGCGTGACCCTCGCGCTCCACCTGAACGAATTCGAATCGAAGGAAGGAAACGATCATGCCCCGTCCCCAGGGTAGATTTGGCAAGAAGAAGGATGGCAAGAAGCGCGAGCGCGGCAATGCGCTCTTCAAGCGCCGCAAGTTCTGCCGGTTCACGGCGGAAGGCGTCAAGGAGATCGACTACAAGGACATCGATGTCCTGAAGGACTTCGTCCAGGAGAACGGAAAGATCATGCCGGCACGCATCACCGGCACGAAGTCGCGCTACCAGCGCCAGCTCGGCACGGCGATCAAGCGCGCGCGGTACCTCGCGCTCCTTCCGTACACCGACCTCCACTAGAGCGAGTCCGCCATGCAGATCATTTTGCTCGAGAAGTTGGTCAACGTCGGCAACCTGGGCGACGTCGTCAAGGTGAAGCAGGGTTACGCCCGCAACTATCTGATCCCGCAAGGGAAGGCGAAGCGCGCGACGCCCGAGAACATCAAGCTGCTCGAATCGAAGCGCGCCGAGCTCGAGGCCGCCGCGTCGGCCAAGCTCACCGCCGCGCAGGAGCTCGCGGGCAGGCTCGAAGGCGCGACAGTCGAGGTCACGCAGAAGGCCGGCGTCGACGGCAGGCTGTTCGGCTCGGTCACGAACGTCGACATCGTCGAGGCGCTGAAGGCGCTGGGATTCATCGTCGAGAAGGCGGCAGTCCGCATGTCGTCGGGCCCGCTCAAGCAGGTCGGCGACCACCCGCTGGTCGTGGTGGTGCACGCGGACGTGGCTTCGAACATCACCGTGCGGGTCATCGGCGAGACCGTCGCGGGCAGCTGACAACGCGCGCACGAAGACCGGTGGAGAAGGGGCCGGCGACGGCCCCTTCTGCTTTTCGACGCCTGCACCACTCCGTCAGCGGATCGTCAGCCGCCCGTCAGCGCCGGGACAGCACCGTCGCGTAGCCTGAATGGCCGGGTCGGAGCCCGCGCGCATCGGGATGCGGACTGGGCGTTCATGTCTGTTGGGAGTTGCACTGGCGCTGTCGCCTGCGGCGGCGCTCGCGCAAGGTTGCGGCTGGTCGCACGTCGACCACGAGGTCGGCTACAGCGCGTCGGGCATGTGGGACCCGAACGTCTACCGCGGCATCGTTGGCGCGCTGACGATCGCGCAGGTCGGCGGCGCGCTCTGGGAGGGCTCGGAGTCGCGCTTCGGCAAGACGATGTGGCAGGGCATCGACGCCGAGATCATCGGCGACGTCGGGGCCGAGGCCGGCAAGTACATCTTCACGCGCGCACGGCCCAATCAGGGGAACAACCCGTGCCTGTGGTTCCAGGGCGGCTCGCACAAGAGCTTCCCGAGCGGGGAAGCGTCCGTCGCGGCGGCGCTCGTGACGCCGTACGTGATCGAGTACGCATCGGAAAACCCTCTCGCCTACGCGTTGCTCGCGCTGCCGCTCTACGTCGGCGTCGGCCGCGTGAAGAATCAGGCGCACTGGCAGACCGACGTGCTCGCGGGCTGGGTGGTCGGCGGGCTTTCCGGGTGGTACGCCCATAGCCGCGAAACGCCGATCCTGATCGAGATCCTGCCGCACGGTTTCCAGGTCGGGTTCAAGACGAGTTTCTAGCGTTCCGAGCCGCGCGCTGCCTAGAAGTGCGCCCGGAGCGCCCCGTCCCTTCGGGTTGCTGCCCCAACGCGCGTCTGCTTCGTTGCTCGGCTCGCCGATATTCCCGATATCGGCTTCGCCTCCCGCCTCGCATCCCGCGCTTTTGGCGTGGCAACGCATACGTGAAAGCAAGTCCGACAGGCTCCTGGCGGTCGGCGCGCGGCGTATGATGGATTCGACGATGCTGCGTCACGCGGGGGATCTGGTTTCGCCATGCGCATACTCGTCGTCGAGGACGACGCCCTGCTCGCTCTAGGCCTGACCGCGGCCCTGTCCAGGGCGGGCCACGCGGTGCAGCACGCACGGACGGGTCGGGACGCGGACCTCTGGCTCAGCACCGAGCATTTCGACCTGGTCGTCCTCGACATCGGCCTTCCCGACATCGACGGGTTCGAGGTGCTGCGCCGCCTGCGGGCGCGGCACTCGGCGACCGGGGTGCTGGTGCTGACGGCGCGCGATGCCGTCGAGGATCGCGTGCATGGCCTCGATCTCGGCGCCGACGACTACCTGACGAAACCGTTCTCGGTCACCGAATTCGAGGCCCGCGTGCGTGCGCTGCTGCGGCGCCCCGGGACGGCGCAGGCGGCGTGGTCGATCGCGGGTCTGACGGTCGACCCGGTGGCGAAGCGTGTCAAGGTCAACGACAGACTCGTCGAGCTGACGCCGCGCGAGTGGGCGCTGCTCGAGCTATTCCTCGCACGGCCGCGGCGCGTCCTCGGCAAGGAGCAGATTGCCGCCAGCCTGTTCACGACCGACGAGCACCTGTCGCCGAACGCCATCGAAGTCTACGTCTCGCGCCTCCGGACGAAACTCGAGCCGGCGGGTGTGCACATCCGGACCGTGCGCGGATTCGGCTACCTGTGGGAAGGTGGCGATGCGTGACGCCGCAACGACGAGCATCCGTCGCCGCCTGCTCGTATTTCTCGTGAGCTCGCTCGCGCTGATGGTCGCGGGCGCGGGCGCGGTCACCTACTGGGTCGCCCTTCGCTCAGCGAATGATGCCTACGATCGCTTGCTGCTCGACCCGGTGCTCGACATCGCGGAAAACCTGCGGGTCGACGCCACGGGGGCGCACGTGGATCTGCCGCGGCAGGCGCTCGACGCACTCGTCTACGACCAGGTCGACCGGGTCGAGTTCCAGGTCCGCTCACCCGGAAACGCGATCATCGACGGTGCTGCCGACCTGCCGTCGCCGCCCGAACTCGGTCCGGGCCAATCAGCGTTCTTCGACGGGGTCAGCGGCGGAGAGAAGATCCGCATCGCCGCGCACGGGACGGCGAGCGGGTACGTCGTGCAGGTCGGGGAAACGCTGCACAAGCGCAACCGCCTCGTGGGCGAGATCCTCGCTGCGGAGCTCGTTCCCACGGCGCTCTTTGCGGTCGCCGCGATCGCGCTCGCTACGCTCGGCGTCTCCCGCGGCCTGCAACCGCTCGAGCGCTTGCGTTCGGAGCTGCTCGAACGCGCGCCGCGAGACCTGCAACCTCTCTCGGTCTCCGCCGCGCCGGTCGAGATCGCGCCGGTCGTGGACGCATTCAACAGGCTGCTCGATCAGGTGCGCGACGCGAGCACGATGCGACAGCGATTTCTCGCGACCGCCGCGCATCAGCTGCGCACGCCGCTCGCGGGGCTGCAGATGCACCTCGAGCTCCTGCTGCGGCGGGGGCTGCCCGCGGAAGTGCGGAACGAGGTCGAACGGATCCACCGCGCGAGCGTCCGCGCGAGCCGGCTCGCGAACCAGCTGCTCGCGCTCGCCAAGGTCGAGAGCGCGGCGGGAGCCAGCAGGAGGTTCGAGCGCATCGACCTGCTCGCGACTGCCGGCGCCGCCGCCGACCAATGGGTGGCGGAGGCTCGCGATCGCGACATCGACCTCGGCTTCGCGCTCGACGCCGCCGAAATCGAAGGCGATCCGCTGCTTTTGGGCGAGCTCGTCGACAACCTGCTCGACAACGCGCTCCGTTACACGCCCGCGGGCGGCGCCGTGACCGTCCATACCGGTTGCCGCGACGGCGCTCCCTTCCTGTGCGTCGAGGATACGGGTCCCGGAATTCCCGCCCAGGAGCGAGGCAAGGTGCTCGAGCGCTTTTATCGCATCCCTGGCACGCCCGGAGAAGGCTCCGGCCTCGGACTCGCGATCGTACGGGAGGTCGTCGACCGCCATCGGGGCACGCTCGAGATCGGAACTCCGGACGGCCGAGTTGGTACGCGGTTTTGCGTTCGCTTCCCGTGCGCCGCCGTAGCGCTGGAAGCCGCCTGACGCTCGGGGGAGTTGCCGTACCACCGGCCGATTGCGACGTCGTTCCGGGCGGCCTATGATCGTCCGGAGCGCCGATCGGCGCGATCGGTACGGGGGCGGCATGCGCGATCTGCACCAGTTGTTCGATCCGGCCTCGTCGACGTTCACCTACGTGCTTGTCGACCCGGATACGCGCGATGCGCTGATCATCGACCCGGTCGACTCGGCGTTCGACGCTTACTCGGCGCTGATCAACCGCGAGAAGCTCAAGCTCCGTTACGTGCTCGAGACGCACACGCACGCCGATCACATCACGGCCGCAAGCCGACTGCGCGATCGCACCGGCGCGAAGGCCGCAGCGCCGCTGGCCTGCGGCATCTTCGCGGCCGACCTCCAGCTCGAGGATGGCGAGGAGCTGCGCTTCGGCGACGAGGCGCTGCGCGCGCTGCACACGCCCGGACATACCGCCGGTTCCATGTCGTACTTGTGGCGCGACTGCGTTTTCACCGGCGATTGCCTGCTGATCGGCGGTTGCGGCCGCACCGATTTCCAGAGTGGCGACGCCGGTGCGCTCTACGACAGCATCACGACCAAGCTCTTCGCGCTGCCCGACGCGACGATCGTATATCCGGCGCACGACTACAACGGCCGGACGTCGTCGACGATCGGCGACGAGCGGCGAACGAACGCGCGCGTCGCGGGCCGCTCGCGCGAGGCCTTCATCCGGCTCATGAAGGCGCTCGACCTTCCGCCTCCGGCGCTCCTGGATCGCGCGGTCCGGGCGAACCGTCGCCTCGGAGAGGACGTCCATGAGGCGTAACCCGGTCGCCTGCTAGAATCGGCATTCGCGCGGTCGTCCACCGCATCGCCTTCCCGTCTCCGTCCCCCGCAATGCCCGACGATCCGCAACTCGACGCGCTCAAGCTGCCGCCGCATTCGCTGGAAGCGGAGCAGTCGGTGCTCGGGGGCCTCCTGCTCGACAACGATGCGGTCGACCGCGTGGGTGACGTCATCGCGGACGCCGACTTCTACAGCGACGCGCACCGCCATGTGTACCGCGCGATCGTCGCGCTCGCCGCGGAAGGCAAGCCTGCCGACGTCGTCACGGTGTCCGAATCGCTCGCCTCCGCGCAAAAGCTCGACTATGTGGGCGGTTTGTCCTATCTCGGGGCGCTGGTCGCCAACGTGCCCACGGCGGCCAACATCCGCCACTACGCGCAGATCGTCCGCGATCGCTCGATCCTGCGGCAGCTCGCGGCGACGGCCGGCGAGATCGCCGACACCGCCTACCATCCGCTCGGGAAGAGCGCGAAGGAAGTGCTCGACCAGGCGGAGGCCAAGGTCCTGCACATCGCGGAACAGGGCGCCCGCGGCGCGCAGCAGGTGGCGGCGATCGGAACGCTGCTCGCGAGCGTCGTCGATCGGATCGAGACGCTCTACAACCGCGACGATCCGTCGGACGTCACGGGCGTGCCGACGGGCTTCAGCGATCTCGACCGGATGACCTCCGGCCTTCAGCCGGGCGACCTCGTCGTCGTGGCCGGACGGCCGAGCATGGGGAAGACGGCGCTCGCGCTCAACATGGGCGAGCACGTCGCGCTCGCGGCCGGACTGCCGGTCGTCGTTTTCTCGATGGAAATGGGCGCGACGCAGCTCGCGCTGCGGCTCATCGGGTCGGTGGGACGCCTCGACCAGCACAAGCTTCGCACCGGCCGGCTCGCAGCGGAGGACTGGGAGAAGCTCACGACGGCGCTCGGCCGCCTCAACGAGGCACCGATCCTGATCGACGAGACGCCCGCGCTGAACGCGATCGAGGTCCGCTCGCGCGCACGCCGTCTGATGAAGAGCTACGGCAAGCTCGGGCTCGTCATCGTCGATTACCTGCAGCTCATGCAGGCGACCACCACCGGCGAGAACCGCGCGACCGAGATCTCCGAGATCTCGCGGTCGATGAAGTCGCTCGCGAAGGAGCTCAAGGTCCCGGTGATGGCGCTGTCGCAGCTCAATCGCTCGCTCGAACAGCGGCCGAACAAGCGGCCGGTCATGTCGGATCTCCGCGAGTCGGGGGCGATCGAGCAGGACGCCGACGTGATCCTGTTCATCTATCGCGACGAAGTGTACAACCCCGAAACACAGGACAAGGGCGTCGCGGAGATCATCATCGGCAAGCAGCGCAACGGCCCGATCGGCACGGTGCGCCTCACGTTCCTCGGCGAGTACACGCGGTTCGAGAACTTCGCCCAGCCGGGCAGCTACTGAACCGGGGACGCCACCTTCCCCAGATCCTCGACCCATGGCCACCGCATCCGTATCACCCGTATGGCAGACGCACCTAGGGCCAGATCTGGCCTTCGACCCGCAATACCACCAGAACCCCCGGGTCGAGATCGCGAGCTTCATCAATTCGGCGCCGGGAGTCGTGCTCGACGTCGGTTGCGGAGGCGGTGCGACGGGCAGGCTCATCAAGGAGAAGTTTCCCGGCACGCGCGTGATAGGCGTCGAGCTCAATCCCCACGCCGCCGAGTACGCGCGTCAGTTTCTCGACGACGTCGTGTGCGCGAGCATCGACGAGGTTGAGCTCGCGAGGCACCTCGGCGGGGTGACGATCGGCACGGTGCTGCTGCTCGACGTGCTCGAGCACCTGTACGACCCGTGGCGGGCGCTCACCCGAATCCGCACCTGGCTTGCGCCGGCTACGCGCGTGCTGGCGAGCGTGCCGAACATTCGCAACCTGGCGAGCCTGGACGATCTTGCCGCGGGGCGGTGGGAGTACGGTCCGTACGGCGTGCTCGACGTCACCCACGTGCGATTCTTCACCCGGGCCACGCTACGGCGCATGTTCGAGGAGACCGGTTACACCGTTGCCCACATGGAGCCGCTGACGCAACCCACGTGGATCGACCGGCTCGTGATCGCGCGACGGCCCGGGAGACTCGTGACGCAAAACATTTCGATCGCGTTCCGCAACCGCGAGGATCTGGAGGACCTCTATGCCTTCCAGTACGTGGTTGACGCCCGCGCCGCGACGGTTCCGGACTCCGGAATCCAGGCGCTACCGCCGGCTCCCGAGGTGAGCCCGATCGTATGAGCGACGCGGTCAGCGCGCCTGTCTCGCGCAACAGCCCGTGTCCCTGCGGCAGCGGGCTTCGCTACAAGGCCTGTCACGGCGCGCTCGGCGCGACGGATCCGGGCCAGGCCGCGCCGCCGCGGCAATCGACGTATCGTGCACCGGGTGGCGAGTGGGCCGATCTCGACGACGCGATGCGCGACCTGCTTGGCGCGCGGATGGAGCGGGCGCTCTCGATGCAGATGGCGGGCCAGGTCGAAGAAGCCGCGCGCGAGTACCGCGCAGTGATCGCGATCGCTGCCGACACGCACGATGCCTTGCACATGTTGGGCGTGATCGAACTGGGCCGCGGCAATCTCGACGAGGCGGAACGCCTGATCTCGGCCGCAATGGCCTTGCGTCCGCGGTACGCGGCGATCGAGCACAACCGGCAACTGGTGCAGGACGCGCGTCTCGCGCTCGTGCGGGCGCAGCCGGAGCAGCTCGCCGAGCGGGCGCTGCCCATTCTGGTCGATCTCGCGCTTGCTCGGGATGCCGCCGGACGGCCGGGTCGTACAGGCGGCACGCGAACGGCTGCATCCAGCCGGCCGGCCGTTCATCTGATCGGACGCGTTCATGCCGGGGATAGCGATGATGGCTGGCTGCTGCGGTGGCTGGCCGACCTCTTCGGCGCGGACGGCACGACGCTTTGGGCGACCGATGGCGACGGCAGTGAGGTGGTAGGCGCGCATTGTGCCCGGCGAATCGATGGCGCAATGGGCGCGGTACCGCGTGGCGGCACGCACGTGTTCGTCGGCGTCGATTTCGATTGTGCCGAGTGGATCGACCGCGCGGATGCCGAACGGGTGATCGTCTTCTGCCAGCCCGCCGCGCCGACCCGCTATCTCGACCAGTTGCGGACGATTGCCCGTGATGGGTCACGTCCGGTCGAGCTTGTGTTCTCGTGCCAGGCCATGGCGAAGCGGTTCGGTGATGGTCATTCGCTGTTGCCGCCGCCCCTCGATCTGGCGGCGCCGGCGGCGACGCTTGCGCCGGAGGACGCCGTTGGCGACTCGGGGCCAGGCGAGACACCGCCGGCGTGGCCCGTCGGCATCATCGGCCAGAACCCGCAGTTCCTGGGCGAGCCGCCGGACGCCGATTTCGTGAAGAGCGCGGCCCGGATCGCCGGCCAGCTTCACATCTACGATCCAGGGCGCTTCCGCTACGTGCTGGGGGACAGCCCGATCACCCGCTTCTTCGAGCGGCGCCCGGGGGGGCTCGGGCCGTTCCTCGCGCAACTCGGTTGTTTCGTCCATCGCACGCAGGCGTGGTGGCAGGACGCGACGGGCCGCGAACTGTACGGTGCCATGGCGCTTGGCGTGCCGGTGCTGTGTCCGCGGTGTTCCATTCACGCCGAACGCTTCGAGCACGGGGTCGACGGCTTCTTGTACGGGTCGACTGCCGAGGCGCAGGAACTGCTCTCGGACCTGCGCCGTGCGCCGTCACGGGCGGCCGCGATGGGTCGTGCCGGCCGCGACAAGGCAAGGGCGCTGCTCGATCGCGAAACGCAGGCCAGGGGCTACCGCGAGCTCATCCTCGGCCATGCGGACACGAACGCGCGGAGCTTGCGATGAATGACGAAGGCCGCGTGATGGAAAGTCGGGGCGAACGATCCGAGGCGCCGGTCCGTGCCATCGCGTTCTATCTGGCGCAATTTCATCCGATCCCGGAGAACGACGACTGGTGGGGCCCGGGTTTCACCGAGTGGACCAACGTGACACGGGCGCGGCCGAACTTTGACGGGCACTACCAGCCCCATCTGCCGGCCGATCTGGGTTTCTACGATCTCCGGGTTCCCGAGACACGCGAGCAGCAGGCCGCGCTTGCGCGTGCCTATGGCATCCATGGATTCTGCTATTACTACTATTGGTTCGCGGGCAAGCGCCTGCTCGAGCGCCCGGTGGAGGAAATGCGGGCGTCGGGCCGACCGGATTTTCCGTATTGCCTCTGCTGGGCCAACGAGAACTGGACGCGACGGTGGGACGGCGCGGATCGCGAGGTGCTCATCGCACAGAATCCTTCGCGTGCGGACGACGAGCGGCTGATCCGGGACCTTCTGCCGCACTTCCGCGATCCGCGGTACATTCGCGTGGCTGGCAGGCCGCTGTTCATGACCTATCGTGTCGGCGTGTTGCCCGATGTGCGAACCAGCGTCGCGATCTGGCGTGACGTCTGTCGCCGCGAGGGTGTCGGCGACCCCTATCTCTGCGCTGCCAGGACCTACGATACGGCCGATCCGGCGGAATACGGATTCGACGCCGTCGTGGAGTTCCCGCCGCACGGCGTGCGCACGCCGCCGATCAACGCACAAAGGGATCTCGTCAATCCCGACTTCGATGGGCAGATCATCGACTATCGGCGCTTCGTGCTGGACTCCCTCGCGCGTCCCGAAACGCGGTACCGTGTGCACCGGACGGTGATGCCCGGCTGGGACAACACCGCAAGGCGTCCGAACCACGCTTTGACGTTCGTCAACGCGACACCGGAAATCTACGAGCTGTGGCTGCGGGAGATCGTCAGCCGCACCCTGGAGCGGCAAGGGGAGGACGAACGGCTCGTGTTCATCAATGCCTGGAACGAATGGGCCGAGGCGGCGCACCTCGAGCCCGACCGCCGCTTCGGTCGTCAGTTTCTCGAGGCCACCCGTCGTGCGCTTGTCGGCGCGCCGGCGGGAGGCACGGCGTTCGCGCGGTTCACCGGTCGGCTCGCCGACGCCGTAGTCTGAGCCCTTCACGTGCCTCCGCCAACGCACCCATTTTTCGATCCGGAGACGTTACCTGACCTGACGTTCTTCTCGACGGCCGGCTCCGCGACGCTCGTCCTGCGTGAGAGCGAGGCGCGGATCGCCGCGCTGGCCGAGACGCTGGCGCAGCGGTTTCCACGTGGCGCGCGCGTCGGCTTGTTGTACCGCACGGAGCCGACATTGCCGCTGATGTGGCTCGCCGCGCTCTACGCGGGCCTGGAGCCGCTGATTCTTCAGTATCCGACCGAGAAGCAGAGCCTCGCCGCCTGGCGGTTTTCGGTGGACCACTCCGTGCGGGCGGTTCGTCTCTCGGGGCTGATCTGCTCGCCGGAGTTGCAACGCTTCGACATCGGTCCGTACAACCCGCTGTTCCACTCCGGCCATGGGCCGGTCGGCGCCCGCGCGTCGTCACGGCTCGCCCCCCTCCCGCCTGACGCGGCCATTCTGCAGATGTCGTCCGGCACGACGGGGCAGCGCAAGGCCATCCGATTCACGCTGCGGCAGGTCGGGCGCCATGCCGACGACTACAACGCCACGCTGGGCCTTACCTCGGACGATCGCATCGTATCGTGGCTGCCGCTTTATCACGACATGGGCTTCATCGCGTGCTTCGTCATGCCGTTGCTGCTCGGCGTGCCGATCGCGATGATCGATCCGATCGACTGGGTCCGCAGTCCGGGTTCGCTGTTCGACGTGATCGAGAGAGTCGGCGGGACGCTTTGTTTCCTTCCGAACTTCGGCTTCGAGGTGATGTCGCGGCACGCGAACAATCGCCGCTTTCCGACGATGCGCCGGTGGATCTCGTGCTCGGAGCCGGTCTACGCGGCGACGCTTTCGCGGTTCGCGGCAGCGACGGCGACTCCCGACTCGCGGCTGTCGGCATGCTACGCAATGGCGGAGAACGTCTTCGCGGTATCCCAGCACGATGGCCTGAAGACCATCGAGCACGACGGGCGCCCGGTCGTCAGTTGCGGACGCCCGGTGCGCGGCGTGGACGTTCGCGTCGTCGGCGGTGAGGTATGGGTCCGCAGTCCATACTCGCTGACCGGTTACGTAGACGGTGATCGAATCAGCGACGCGGACGGTTTTTATGCGACGGGCGACATCGGTGCGCTGGTCGACGGCGAGCTCGTCATCACGGGTCGCAAGAACGACCTCGTCAACATCGCCGGGCGCAAGTTCTTCCTCAGCGACCTCGACCAGGCGCTTGGGCGTGTGGTGCCCGGAATCGATGGACGTGCCGCCACCGTCGCGCGGCGCGACGGATCCTTCGGCACGGAAGTGCCGCTGCAGCTCATCGAGGATCGCGATTTCTTCCAGCGCTCGGATCAGGGCGACATTGCGCAAAAGGTGTGCGCCGAGACCGACCTCGAAACGCTGACGGTCGAGTTCGTCCCCCCGGGGTTTCTCACGAAGACGACCTCGGGAAAGATCAACCGCCGCCAGTCGCTCGTCGACTTTGAGGCGGCGCGGGAGGCGGGCAGCAACCTCGCACAGGGGGCCACCGGCAGCGACGCGATGGAGGCCGAGTTCGCGCGCATGTTTGGTCGTCTGCCACGTGACCGGTCCGTCGCGTCGCTGCTCGACTCGCTGGGTCGGGTCAGCCTCGAAGTGATGCTGAAGGATGCGGGGCTTGCGTTCCGCGGCGCGGCGACGCTGGGCGAGATTCTCGAGGCGCTTCGAGGCGCGTATCGGTCTGCCGGCGCGCGCGAGCGCGGCGACCGCCTGGCGATCGTGTCGATGGCCGACGGCCGGGCGGTGGCCGGCCTTACCGCGGCGCATCTCGCAGGGCTCGAGGCGGCCGCCGGGTCGCCCGTGGTCTGGGAAAACCTGTGCTTGCCGCCGACGCCAGTCGTGCTGTCGGATCTCGTGTTCTTCGATCAATTTCTGCCGCGCGACCCGTCGCCGAAGTTCGATGCGGTGATCCCGGCGCTGCGCGCGCTGCGATCGGCGAGCATGATCATCGTTGATGACGTTGCCGAGTTTCTCTTCGGCCAGTTTGCGTATCCGGTCCTGAGTCACCGCTTCGAGCGTAGCGCGGCAGCCGACTTGCTGGTGTGGCGCTGGCAGCGTTACACGGAGCGGCACCATGAACTGCCGATCGGAGTGCTCAATCTGTGGCAGACGCAGCGCGTACGCAATCAGTTCATCGAGCGGCTCGGCCGCTACCTCGGCGTGCCGGTGTTTCGCATCGCGACATTGCGGTCGTTCGAGGAATATACGGCGGACTGGGAGTTCATATCGCGCTCCAACGCAGACTGGACGACGGAACTCGCGGTCGACGTGGAAGCGCTCGTATCGGGCCTCGCCGAATTCATTGCGCGCGAGCGCCGGCGCATGCCGCTGCGGCCCGGATCCGACGGCAAGAATCCGCTGCCGGCGGACTTGCCGCACTTCTGCTGCATGTATGCGGATCGGGCGAAGATCGATGCCGTGCTCGCCCAGCATGATCGCTTCTGCGTGATCGGGACGGACTCGAGCATTCCGTATGTCGTCCGCAAGATCGAAAGCCTGGGCAAGCATTGGCTGCGCACGAACAACCTGAATCTCGCGGGCCAGGGAATCGCGGACGCCGATTTCGATTGCGTGCTGCAGACCGGCAGCTGGGGCCGTCCGGAGACCCATCTCCCCGTTTATCAGCTGTTCACGGCCGGCTGGAATCCCGCCGAGCATCCAGCGACCCTGAACGGCCATCCGATCACCGAGGCCGAATTCTTCCATGCCCCGGTCACGGCCGCGCCATCGGACGGGGTCGGCCCCAAGAGCGTGCTCTGGCCGCTCGCGCCACCGCCAGCCACGACGACTTTCAACGCGTCGTTCGGAATCTTGGGGCAGACCGGCTGGAGTCTGCCCGTGCGCGGCGGCACTTAGCCTAAGGCAACGGCGTGTCAGAGGATCTCCGCCGCGTGATCGGCGAGCCGCGAACGCTCGCCGCGCTGCAGCGTCACGTGGCCGGAGTGCGCCCAGCCCTTGAAGCGGTCGACGACATAGGCGATGCCGGAGCTGCCCTCGGTCAGGTACGGCGTGTCGATCTGGGAGATGTTGCCGAGACAGACGACCTTGGTGCCCGGGCCCGCGCGCGTGACCAGCGTCTTCATCTGCTTCGGCGTCAGGTTCTGCGCCTCGTCGATGATCAGGTACTTGTTGATGAACGTCCGGCCCCGCATGAAGTTCAGGCTCTTGACCTTGATCCTCGACCGGATGAGGTCCCGCGTCGCCGCGCGGCCCCATTCGCCGGCCTCGTCATCGGACTTGTTGAGCACGTCGAGGTTGTCCTCCAGCGCACCCATCCACGGGTTCATCTTCTCCTCCTCGGTGCCCGGGAGGAAGCCGATGTCCTCGCCGACCGGCACCGTGACCCGCGTCATGATGATCTCGGTGTAGACCTTGAACTCGAGCGTCAGCATGAGCCCCGCGGCGAGCGTCAAGAGCGTCTTGCCGGTGCCGGCCTGGCCCAGGAGCGACACGAAGTCGACTTCGGGATTCATGAGCAGGTTGAGCGCGAAGTTCTGCTCGCGGTTGCGCGCGGTGATGCCCCAGACGTTGTTCTTCTGGTGCGTGTAGTCCTTGAGCGTCTGCAGCACCGCGGTGCGGCCGTTGATCTCCTTCACGAGCGCGTAGAGGGGCGCCGCGCCCGGCGTCTCCTGGTAGACGAACTCGTTGACGAGCAGCGAGGGCACGAGCGGGCCGGTGAGCCGGTAATACGTGTGGCCGCCGTGCTGCCACGATTCCATCCCCTTGCCGTGCCGCTCCCAGAAATCGGCCGGCAGCTCCTCCATCCCGGAGTACAGGAGCTCGGTATCCTCGAGCACCTTGTCGTTGAAGTAATCCTCGGCGGCGATCCCCAGCGCGCGCGCCTTGATCCGCATGTTGATGTCCTTGCTGACCAGGCTCACGTGGCGCTTGGGATGGAGATGCTGGAGGTGCATCACGACGGCGAGGATCTGGTTGTCCGCCTTGCCGTTCGCGAGCGACGACGGCAGCACCGTCGTGATCACCTCCGTCTGCAGGTAGAGCTTGCCGGTCGCGGCGCCCCCCGACTTCGCTTCGAGCGGGATGCCCTCGGCGATGCCGTTCGGCATCGCCGTGACGAGCTCGTCGAGGAAGCGCGACGCCTGCCGCGCGTTCCGCGCGACCTCGGAGACGCCCTTCTTGTTGTTGTCGAGCTCCTCGAGCGTGAGGATCGGCAGGTAGATGTCGTGCTCCTCGAACCGGAACAGGCTCGTCGGATCGTGCATGAGCACGTTCGTGTCGAGCACGAACAACTTGGCGGGCAGCTGTAGGCGGGTGGCGGGGCCCGGCTTGCCGGAAGGACGGAGGGACTTGCGGGAGACGAGGGTGAGGGGGGTAGGACGGGTCTTGCGTTCGACCATGGGACTCCTGGGCGCCCTCGCGGGCGGCGACGAAGTGGGTGCGGCTCGCGGTCATCCTAACCCCCGCTCCCGGCCGAACACAAGGTCTGGTGCCGCGTTTGCGGGCGGCGGCCACCGGTTGTGGTGTCGAGGAGACGCGAGCCACGGCGTGGCGAGAGGCGGACAGTCCGCCGGCCGTCGCAAGCGGATGGGGGCGTCAACGGGTCGCGACGCTGCCGACCGGGCCCGTGCGCGGCAAGGCGCTGTGGACCAGAGCTTCTACGTCCAGCCATGGGTCGCGGGCTTCGTCCCGCCCGCATTCGGCTATTGCCGGAAGTAACTCGATGTCGACGCCGCCCGGCGCAAGGCGAGCAAGTAGCCAGGGTCGAACGAATGGAAGATCCAGGGCCACGACGCGCCGACCGGAGCACTGTAGTACGACTGACGTACCCGGACCGATGGGAAGCCGGGGATGGTCAGGGGCGCCGCCGCCGACGGAGTCGGCTTTACCGATCGAAGGGCAGTGCTGCGCGGCGCCCCGGGCAAGGGTCGCGGCGCCTCTCTTGTACAACTGGCGGGGCTTCAGCGTGCGGGAACGGAGCGGGCCATTATCAAATCAAATGCCGGAAATCGTGGGTAGCGACCCTGACACATTCGTGCCATTGCGACGAACCGTGTTGTTTTGGCGCGATTCAGTCGTCCCTGACGAGACGTAAACTCCCACATCAACGTTGTTTGTGACCGTGTTGTTCGATAGCACGGTCGTACCAACGGAATAGATCCCCCAGAAGTTGTGCGATGCGACGCAATTCTCAAGGACAAGGGCGTCGGCACCGTTGTAATTGACGAAGCCATTTTCGCCGTTCGCGCTGGCGTTGGTGCGCGTCATGACCGCCTTCGTCGTTCCCGGACCCGCCGACATATAACCCGCAAGGTTCTGCGTCAGCAGCGTGTCTTCAACCACAATAGTCGCCGTGGTGCCCGCCGGCGGCGCGGCTTCCATCCCGATCCAGTTACCCTCGAAGACCGAGTGGGTCACGGTCAGACTTCCGCCGCCAGCGGCAAAAAGTAGCCCAAACCCACCAGTGAAACCCGAAACATGGACGTCCTCAACCCGAAGCTGCGCAACATTGTTGGCGTGGATTCCAATGGCACCGCCCAATCCGGTGATCGTCAACCCTCGGAGCGCCACGATGGCGCCAGGCGCGTCGACTACGATGCCGTCACCCGAAAACACTGACATGCCCGCATAGATCCCCGCAGGAGCGATGATCGACACGGCTTGGTTGATCGTTACGGGACCGTAGGCGGCCGAATCGAGGACGATGATCTCTCCGCCGGAAGCCGTTTGCGCGAGTGCCGCGGTAAAACTCCGGCACGGAGCGACGATGGAGCAAG
>CAVTFQ010000011.1:0-16873 GCA_963734055.1 uncultured beta proteobacterium | reverse complement strand
CGATCGCGACGGCTGAGAAGGTCGGAGCTGCTTCGGCCGACAACATCCTGGTGAACTTCGTCCCCGACGAGAGACTACGTGGAACGAATCTGCTGGGGATGAGCTTTCTGCGGCACTTCCGAATGACCATCGACGACCAACGAAACGAATTGGTGCTGCTGGCAAAATAGCCGCGTCGGTGTCATGCGACCGGACCGCCCGTCCGGCCGCGTGAGGCTGCCAAGCGCATGTCCGCGGTTGGCCGGTAGCAGCCTCGCGCTTCACGCTGCATCCGGCCAGAAGCGTCTTATAGACGATTACGTCCACTTTGGGTCCCGTGGCGGACGTACGATGTTGCGTCCGGCTTCAGAGCCGAGCTACCGCCTTGTCCGTACGCGGATTTCGACCGTGGCACTACGGCGACCGCATATCTGACATGGCGGAAGCAGGCGCTGCGACGGATGGGTAGCAAAAAAGCTACCTCCCACAGGTGGAGGTGCCCATTGGTCGGTCGACTGAATGGGGGCCGAATCAGGGTCGATTCCGTGCGTTTCTGTACATCGATCGCCGTTCGCAATTTTGCTACGCATGCTCGATCGGGCTCCCGCGATTGCATCGAGAACCCTCAGCCGTCTGCTTCTGGCCGGCTGCCGCCAGCGGGCATGCCGACCTGAACGGCTGGTATCGCATTGCAGTCGTTAGCAGCGTGAAGCTCAACGGCAACACTGCGTAGATCTCGGTCTTCGCCGCGCCGCGCTACCAGCGAATTCCGTTGTGTTCCAGAAACCTGTCCCAGTAGCTTAGTTTCACGGCAATGCCATTGCGGGTGAGAAACGGAGCGAAGGTTTCGGCGACATACCGGCCCCGCGCTAAGCATGAAGGCCCCCACGCCGCATCGAAGAGGACGATCCTGCCCGGATAGTCCTTCGGCAGCGGGTGGACAAGGATCGCATTGGCCCACGCGGCGAAGCTTGCGTAGTCCCCGTCGCCCACTGGGAGGATCAGCACGATTCTGGCGGGATCGACGGTGCGCACGACTTCGCCTAGTTCCCAGCGCAGCCCTTCGGTCTTGCCCGCGCTGAAGATGACGAGCCGCGCCTCGGCTAGATAGCGGCGCACGGTGTCCTGCCACACTTCGTGGACCACGTAGATCT
Source organism: uncultured beta proteobacterium (assembly GCA_963734055.1). Classification (GTDB taxonomy): domain Bacteria; phylum Pseudomonadota; class Gammaproteobacteria; order Burkholderiales; family Casimicrobiaceae; genus CAIWHR01. Next base: position 15,740 of record CAVTFQ010000011.1, on the reverse strand, counting down.
TGTGCGAGCCGAGTTCCGGCAGCTCTTCGCCCGGTCGCCCCAGTGCGATGTACGGCCCGATCCGGCGAAATAGGTAGCCCAGCGCATCCTGCTCCTGCACGGCATTGCACGGCGTGGACTGGGCGAGCCAGCGCTCGTGCGGCACGCCGAACTTGCCGAAGCGGTGGAACGCGCCCTTGGCGGCTTCCTCGTCCATGAACGAGCGCAGGTAGAGAATCGGTGCACGGGTATCCCCGGCCAGCGTGGCTTCGCCGCTGCCCACCGCGTATCGCTTCGCGCGACGAAACAGCAAGTAGCCGACGTACGCCGGTACGATCAGGAGCAGGTCGAGCCCCGTCGCGATCGCGATGGCTCCTCCGCCGATCAGCACCGCCCAGGCCGCGATACGGAAGGCGCGCACCTTGGCGGGGTTCGGCGAGGGAGGGGTCGGCACGGCAGAGGACATCGCACCTCCATATCGCCCAGTGGACCGAAGGAATCGGGCGCTTGGCGGGCACCGATGCCACCGGGGCGCGCGTAGCCGGTCAAGCCCGTCCTCTCCGGCCGGCCTCCACTCACGTACCCGAATTCGGAGGAACGATAACTACGTCGTGGGACCGGCTGTGTCAATCTTCTGAGTTGCCGCCCCTACTTGGGATCGAGGACCGACCCTACGCGACTTGCTATACGTCGGCTGCGTCGCCGGCACGAGCGTGACGCCGAATTGCTTGGGTCCTCCCGATCGCTCGCGGGGGTAGTATGTCGAGCTTGCCTGGCGTTGGCTGCGAATCCGGGCGACGACTCGACGAGGGCTCGATATGAGTGCTGGCCCAACGGCAACGACCGGCCCCGACCTGACCCTCGGCGTGGCGATCGAGACGCTCACCGACGGGAAGATGCTGGCGGGACATGTCGGCGACGAGGCGGTCCTGCTCGCACGCCGCGGCCACGAGTTCTTCGCGATCGGGGCCACCTGCACTCACTACGGGGGTCCGCTCGCGGAAGGCCTGATGGTCGACGACACGGTGCGCTGTCCCTGGCACCACGCCTGCTTCAGCCTGCGAACCGGGGAAGCGGTGCGCGCGCCCGCACTCGGCCCCGTCGCATGCTGGTCGACCGAGGTGCGCGATGGCAAGGTGTTCGTGCGCGAGAAGACGCTATCCAGCGCGCCTTCCCATGCCGTTCCGACGGCGGGTTCGCCTCGAAGGATCGTCATTGTCGGCGGAGGCGCTGCCGGTTTCGCCGCCGCGGACATGCTGCGTCGCCGGCGTTACCAGGGCAGCATCGTGATGGTCAGCGACGACGATGCGCCCCCCGTGGACCGGCCCAACCTGTCCAAGGATTACCTTGCGGGCACCGCACCGGAGGAGTGGGTGCCGCTACGGGACCCGGCCTTCTACAAGGACGCGGATATCGACTTGCGGCTGAATACGACCGTCGCAGAGATCGACGCGCGCGCGCGCGAGGTCGCGCTGGCCGATGGAAGCAGGGTTGGCTTCGACCGGCTGTTGCTCGCCACCGGCGCCGAGCCCGTGCGATTGCCGTTGGCAGGCATGGACCTGCCGCACGTGCACACGCTGCGATCTCTCGGGGATTGCCGCGCCATCATCGCGCGGGTGGCGACGGCGCGGCGGGCCGTCGTGCTCGGCGCGAGCTTCATCGGTCTCGAGGTCGCCGCGTCACTCCGCGCGCGCGACATCGAAGTGCACGTCGTGGCGCCGGAAAGGGTGCCGATGGAGCGGGTGCTGGGCCCGCAGCTCGGGGACTTCGTGCGGCGGGTGCACGAGCAGCACGGCGTGATCTTCCACCTCGAGGATACCGCGGCCGCGATCACCGCTCGCGAAGTTGTCCTGAAATCCGGCGGGATGATCGGCGCGGACCTGGTGATCGCCGGCGTCGGCGTGCGACCGCGGCTCGCGCTGGCCGAGAAGGCCGGACTTGCGATCGACCGGGGCGTGACGGTCAACGAGTACCTGGAGACGAGTGCATCCGGAATCTTCGCGGCGGGCGACATCGCCCGCTGGCCCGACCCCCACAGTGGCGCGGCGATCCGCGTCGAGCACTGGGTCGTCGCCGAACGCCAGGGGCACACCGCCGCGCTCAACATGATCGGCGGCCGCGAGAAGTTCGACGCCGTGCCGTTCTTCTGGAGCCAGCACTACGATGTTCCGATCAATTACCTCGGTCATGCCGAAACGTGGGACGAGCTGGTGATCGACGGTGACATCGCGGCCCGCGACTGCCTGCTGCGATACAAGCGCAATGGTCGCGTACTCGCCGTCGCAACGATCTATCGCGACGCGGCGAGCCTCATGGCCGAAGCAGCGATGGAGCGAGGGGCCGCGGCGGCGTGAGGCGGTCCCGCGGGCCGGCTGCACCGGAAGCGAAAGCGCCAGCCGCCGCCCTTGCCGTGAGATCCACGGCCCCCGGCGCCGGGCCCGCACCTAGCCGGATCCGCCGACCTCGACCTGCGCCGGCATCCTGCCGCGGCTCACGTTCTCGCCATCGTTCGCGCGCAGCGTCCAGAACGACAGCGACGACAGGATCGTGAGGCCGCCCAGCGTCAGAAACACCTTGTGAAGCGCGCCGGTCACCGCGACGGCGTCCGTTTGCGGCAACCCGGCGAGATACCACCCCGCGACGAGCGAGCCGCAGGCGAGCCCCAGACCCATCGACAGCTGCTGGAGCGTGCTCGCAATGGTCGCCGCCATGCTGGAATCGCGCGCCTCGACGTCGGCGTACGCCATCGAATTGAGGCTCGAGAACTGCAGCGAGTTGAAAAAGCCCTGGGCGAGCCCCAGGCACACGATCAGCGGGATCGGCGTGGCCGGCATGACCTGCGAAAACATGCCGATGACGAGGCCGCTCATGACCGTGTTGACGACTAGCACCTGCCGGAATCCGAATTGCCGCAGGATGCGAGTGGACAGGAATTTCATTCCCATCGCGGCGAGGGCGGTCGGCACCATCAACAACCCCGATTGCCACGCCGGCAGGCCAAGGCCGAGCTGATAGAGGAGGGGAAGCAGGAATGGCAGACCACCGATGCCGAGGCGGGTCACGAACCCGCCGACGACCGAGACGCGGAAGGTGCGGAGCTTGAAGAGCGCGAGCTGGAGCAGAGGGTACGCACTCGCGCGCGCGTGCCAGCCGAAAGCTGCCAGCAGGCCGAGCGAGATCGCAAACAGAATCGCCGCCGACGTGGCGTCGATCGAGTGCTCGCCGAACACCTCGAGCAACCAGGACAGGAGCGCGGCGCCGCCGCTGAACAGCACGAGGCCCACGAAATCGAAGGGGCGCGGTTTCTCGTCGCGGTCGTCGGGCATGTAGCGGCGAATGAGAACGAGTGCCGCGATGCCGACCGGCACGTTGACGAAGAAGATCACGCGCCAGGGCAGCCAGTGCACGATGAGCCCACCGATCGTGGGTCCCAGCATGGGGCCGATCAATGCCGGAATGATGACGAAATTCATCGCCGACAACAGATCGGCCTTCGGAAACGTGCGCACGATGGCCATGCGGCCGACGGGCATCATCATCGCGGCGCCGATGCCCTGCAGAACGCGTGTGGCGACCAGCATCGGCGCGCTGAGCGCGAGCCCGCACAGGATCGAGGACAACGTGAAGATGGCGACCGCGGTCGAGAACACGCGGCGGGTGCCGAAACGGTCAGCCATCCAGCCGCTTGCCGGAATGCAGACCGCGAGGCTCACGATGTAGCTTGTCACGACCGACTTCAGGCTCAGCGGCGTGACGTGCAGGCTCTCCGCCATCGTCGGCACCGCGGTGTTGATGATCGTGGAGTCGAGCTGCTCCATGAACAGCGCCGAGGCCACCAGCCACGGCAGGTAGCGCTTGACGGTAGTGACGTCGGGCGGTGCGGCCGAGGCAGCCATGGAGTCGCAGCATCGCGCAAAGTGCCGACCATTGGCAACCGCGCGGCGGGCACGCCGAGACAGTAGTCACGATCTCTCGCCGCTTCAGGTATTCGACCCCCGGCAGAGGTCGAGCGCACTCGGGTGGGGTGTGCTTTGGTTACGGTAACAAGAAAGGCCGGTTGGGGACCGGCCTTTCTTGTACGGCGATAAATTAGGACGCTAGTCCCAGCTCAACGCCCCGCCCGTCTGATATTCGATGACGCGCGTCTCGAAGAAGTTCTTCTCCTTCTTCAAGTCGATCATCTCCGCCATCCACGGGAACGGGTTGTCGGCCTTGTCGAACAGCGGATCGACGCCGATCTGCTGGCAGCGGCGGTTGGCGATGAAGCGGAGATATTCCTTGAACATCGTCGCGTTGAGGCCGAGCACGCCGCGCGGCATCGTGTCCTCGGCGTAGGCGTACTCGAGGTCGACGCCCTTCTTCATCAGCGCACGGATCTCCTCGCGGAACTCCGGCGTCCAGAGGTGCGGGTTCTCCATCTTGATCGTGTTGATGAGGTCGATGCCGAAGTTGCAGTGCATCGACTCGTCGCGCAGGATGTACTGGTACTGCTCGCTCGATCCGGTCATCTTGTTCTGGCGGCCCATCGCCAGGATCTGCACGAAGCCGACGTAGAAGAAGAGGCCCTCCATGATGCAGGCGAAGACGATCAGGCTCTTCAAGAGCTTCTGGTCGGCTTCGGGCGTGCCCGTCTTGAAGAGCGGGTTCGTCAGCACGTCGATATGCGGGATCAGGAACTCGTCCTTGTCGCGGATCGACTTGATCTCGTGGTAGGCGTTGAAGATCTCCGCCTCGTCGAGACCCAGGCTCTCGACGATGTACTGGTAGGCGTGCGTGTGGATCGCCTCCTCGAACGCCTGGCGCAAGAGGTACTGCCGGCACTCGGGCGCGCTGATGTGGCGATAGGTGCCGAGCACGATGTTGTTGGCGGCGAGGCTGTCGGCGGTGACGAAGAAGCCGAGGTTGCGCTTGACGATCAGCCGCTCGTCGTCGGTCAGGCCGTTCGGGTTCTTCCACAGCTCGATGTCGCGCTGCATGTTCACTTCCTGCGGCATCCAGTGGTTGGCGCACGCGGAAATGTACTTGTCCCAGGCCCAGCGGTACTTGAACGGGACGAGCTGGTTCACGTCGGACGAGGCGTTGATGACGCGCTTGTCCTCTAGGCGCACGCGGCGGAAGCCGTGCTCCATCGCCTGCCGCTCGACGTCGAGATCGTGCACCGGCTCCGGCGCAACGAGGATCCCGCCGCCACCGCGCAGCATCTCCGGCGGCGCGAGCCGCGGCACCGGAGCGGGGGCTACGTCGTCGTCGAAGGTCAGCATGTTCTCGTTCTCCTGTGCCGCATGGTCGTTAGATCGGGGCTCGAGGCCGCCGTTTCATCCTGCTCGTCGTCCCCGCGGAGGTGGGGACCCAGCGTCGTTGCCGCGAAAGTCACTGGGCCCCCGCGTTCGCGGGGGCGACGGCAAGAGGGCATCGTCGTCAGTGCATCGCGCTCAATTTCTCGTAGAGGTAATCCGGGGCGAAGTCCGCGCCGTGGTGCCACGCGATCGTCGCGAGCCCGTAGTCGAGGTAGAACTCGGCGAAACGGCCGCGATCCCGGAGCGCCTCGAAGTTCTCGCCGTAGAGATCGTCCGCCAGGTCCACCACGCCTTTGCGTCCATCGTTGAATTCCAGCCAGACCTTGTAGTCTCCGAGGTACCGCGCATCGATCACATGCCGCTGCACTTGCTCGTAACGGGCCAAAGCGCCCTCCACCAGGCAGGTTGACGAACGCGCCGCCGGCACGTGCCCGCGCGCCGGCCCACCGGCGCGCCGCCCGCGGCGAACGGAGTGCCGCGCGATCGCTCGCGCCGCACCGGACTGCTCCTCACTTGCTCCGGCCGTACTCCGGCAGGAGATCCGCCTCCTGCCACCGTCGCAATTTCGGCTCGTGGCGTTCCGTCTCGTCGGCCGGGCGCGCGGCTATCGCGTCGTCCGCCGCCGGCCAGCGCCAGTGGCGCCGGCCGGCCCGGTCGGTGTACGACTCCCACTTATCAGTCTTCGCGTTCATCTCGCTTGCCCTCCTGTCCGGGTTTGCGGGGCGCTGCATCGTCTCCTCGCGGGGTCCGTCTGTGACTGCCTGCGGAACCTGCCGCGCCTTGCGTGTGCTGCTCACTCCTTTTCGCGTACGACGACCCTTACTGACAAGCCTCACAGTCCGGGCTGTCGATCGCGCACATCTTGGGTGCGTCGGCACCCGCCGGCGCCGCCTGGCGCGGGCTCGCGGCGGACGCGGCGCTGCTTACCCCGCCCGACGTCGGCACCGCGTTCAACTCTCCCCCCTTGCCCGTCGATTTCTCTGCCGACGTCGCGGCCAGCGTGCGCAGGTAATACGTCGTCTTGAGCCCGCGCAGCCAGGCGAGCTTGTAGGTCTCGTCGAGCTTCTTGCCCGAGGCGCCGGCCATGTAGATGTTCAGGCTCTGCGCCTGGTCGATCCACTTCTGCCGGCGCGCGCCCGCTTCGACGATCCACCTGGCGTCGACCTCGAACGCCGTCGCGTAGAGCGTGCGGAGCTCGGCCGGGATGCGGTCGATCTTGGCGAGCGAGCCGTCGAAGTACTTGAGGTCCGCGACCATCACCTCGTCCCACAGGTTCAGCTTCTTGAGCTCGGCGACGAGGTGCTCGTTCACGACGGTGAACTCGCCCGACAGGTTCGACTTCACGTAGATGTTCTGGTACTCGGGCTCGATCGACGCCGCAACGCCGACGATGTTCGAGATCGTCGCGGTCGGCGCGATCGCGACGCAGTTCGAGTTGCGCATGCCGTGGATCCGGATCCGCGAGCGCAGCGCTTCCCAGTCCATCGTTGCCGACTCGTCGACTTCCACGTAGCCGCCGCGCTCCTCGCGCAGGAGCTTGAGCGTGTCCTGCGGCAGGATCCCGCGGTCCCACAGGCTGCCCTTGTACGACGAGTAGCGGCCGCGCTCCTCGGCCAGCTCGGTCGACGCCTGGTACGCGTAGTAGCAGACGGCCTCCATCGAGCCGTCGGCGAAGGCCATCGCGGCGTCCGATGCGTAGGGCGTATGCAGCAGATGCAGGCAGTCCTGGAACCCCATGATGCCGAGGCCGACCGGCCGGTGCTTCAGGTTCGAGTTGCGCGCCTTCGCGACAGCGTAGTAGTTGATGTCGATCACGTTGTCGAGCATCCGCATCGCGGTGCGGATCGTCCGCTGCAGCTTCTCGTGGTCGAGCTCCCAGCGGGGGGTGTCAACCGAGCCCGTCTTCTTCATGTGCGCGAGCAGGTTGACGGAGCCCAGATTGCAGACGGCGATCTCGGCGTCGCTCGTGTTGAGCGTGATCTCGGTGCACAGGTTGCTCGAGTGCACGGTGCCCATGTGCCGCTGCGGCGAGCGGACGTTGCACGCGTCCTTGAACGTGATCCACGGATGTCCGGTCTCGAAGAGCATCGAGAGCATCTTCCGCCAGAGCTGCAGCGCGGGAATCCTCTTGTGGAGCTTGAGCTCGCCGCGCGCGGCGCGCTCCTCGTGGCGGACGTACGCGTCCTCGAAGGCCTTGCCCCACTTGTCGTGGAGGTCCGGCACGTCGGAGGGGGAGAACAGCGTCCAGTCGCCGCCTTCGGTCACGCGCTTCATGAACAGGTCCGGGATCCAATTCGCCGTGTTCATGTCGTGCGTGCGCCGGCGGTCGTCGCCGGTGTTCTTGCGGAGCTCGAGGAACTCCTCGATGTCGAGGTGCCACGTCTCGAGGTACGTGCAGACCGCGCCCTTGCGCTTGCCGCCCTGGTTCACGGCGACCGCGGTGTCGTTCACGACCTTGAGGAACGGCACCACGCCCTGGCTCTTGCCGTTCGTGCCCTTGATGTGCGAGCCCATCGCGCGGACGTTGGTCCAGTCGTTGCCGAGCCCGCCGGCGAACTTCGAGAGGAGCGCGTTCTCCTTGATCGCCTCGTAGATGCCGTCGAGGTCGTCCGAGACCGTCGTCAGGTAGCACGACGAGAGCTGCGAGCGGTGGGTGCCGGAGTTGAACAGCGTCGGCGTCGACGACATGAAGTCGAACGTCGAGAGCACGTTGTAGAACTCGATCGCGCGCGCCTCGCGGTCGACCTCGTTCAGCGCGAGCCCCATCGCGACGCGCATGAAGAAGCACTGCGGCAGCTCGAAGCGGCGGCCGCCCGCGTACTGATCGATCAGGAAGTAGCGGTCGTAGAGCGTCTGCAGCCCGAGGTAGCCGAACTGGAGGTCGCGGCCGGGCGCGAGCGCCTTCCCGAGCACCGTCATGTCGTACTGGTTCAGCGCCTCGTTCAGGAGACCGATCTTGATCCCGTGCTTCACGAATTGCGGGAAGTACTCGGCGTACTTGGTCGCCATGTCGTGCTGCGCGACGTCCTCGCAGAGCGCCTCGTGGCGGATCGAGTCGAGCAGGAGTCGCGCGGTGACGAAGCTGTACGCCGGGTCCTTCTCGATCAGCGTGCGCGCGGCCAGCACGACGCACTTCCGCACCTCGTCCATCGGCACGCCGTCGTAGAGGTCCTTGAGCGTCGCCTTCAGGATGCTCTCGGGCTCGACGTCGGAGAGGCCCTCGCACGACTCGCGGACGAGTTGCGTCAGGCGCTCGAGGTCGAGCGGGCGCGACACGCCGTTCTCGACGACCGCGATCGCGCCGGCCGGCGCCTCCTTCGCGCCCTTCGCCGACTTCTCCTGCGCCCGCTCCTGCGCGCGGCGCTCGCGGTAGAGCACGTACGCGCGCGCGACCTCGTGCTCGCCGCCGCGCATCATCGCGAGCTCGACCTGGTCCTGGATTTCCTCGATGTGGATCGCGCCGCCCTCGGGCTTGCGCTTCATCAACGCCGCGACGACGGCGTCGGTGAGCTTCACGACCTGCTCGCGCACGCGCGCGGATGCCGCTCCCTGGCCGCCGTTCACGGCGAGGAACGCCTTCGTCATCGCGATGCCGATCTTCGCCGGCTCGAACGGCACGACGGCGCCGTTCCTCCGGATCACCTTGTACTGGGCGTAGCGCGGATCGGCGTTCGCAGTCATCGAGCTTCTGGTGTCGGTGGGGAGCGGTCCCTTCGCGGGGTCGCGCGTCGTGCCGGTGGAAGCGCTCGTGACTTGCATGGGTCGGTCTCCTGACAGAATCTTGTCGTTGTGACTGCCGTCGCCGCGTTTCGCTCCCGTTCGCCCCCTTTGGCGCAAGGCCGAGGCGGGCGCGGGCAGTCCGGCGACGTGTTCGGCTTCGTCCGGGCGGCGCGGCCTCGCGGGCGGCTCGATCCGCGAGGGGGGTCCGGATTCTGCTTGCGAATCAAAATCTACTATATCTTGTGTTCAAGTGCCTGGTGAGCACAAAGAATAGTGGCGAGGACGGGGTTTGGCAAGCGGTATTTCATGCACAGGAATAGCGCTTCAAAACGACAACAAAAACAGCCCCCTGCAGCGCCGATCGGGGCATATCCCAAGACTTTCCACCGGGTATCCACCGCCTTGTCCACAGCGGCGCGGACCCGACGAACGGTGACTTCCACGTTGCACTTTTGCGACAACCGGATGTCGTGACGAAAGCAGGGTTGAACCCTGTGCGGCGCAGCATTCCTCCGCCGCCGACATGGGATGTGCTAGCGCAGCACGAACAGGCGCGGACCGGCGATCGCGACCCGGATTTCGCCGGCCGCCGGCGCGACCAGGGCGAGGCCGGTCAGCCGACCGAACGCCGGCAACACGGCGTGACGGTGTCCCAATACGAAACACGGCAGGCGCACCGAATCGTACGCGGGCCCCGCGAGCCGGACGCCCGGATGGACGTGGCCGCAGAGCGCAAAGCCGCTGCGCGGGCGGACCGGTTCGTGGCAGAGCAGGAACGGCGGCGCCGGATGCGGTTCCGCGACGACGTCGACGCGCCACGCGCCGGGCGGATCGCCGGCGCTCTCGTCGTGATTTCCGCGCACCACGGTAATCGCGAGCGCGGCGTGAGCGTCGCGAAACCGCGCGAACGCGACGTCGAGCGCAGGCACCCGACCCGCGGCCGCGTGCAGGAAATCGCCGAGCACGACGAGGCGCCGCGCCCGCGTCCGCGCGAGCAACTCCGAGAGCCGCGCGAGATCGGCGGCCGTCGCGCCGCGCGGGACCGGGACGCCGCCGGCACGAAACGCCGCGGCCTTGCCGAGATGGACATCGGCAACGAAGAGCGTATCCTCGCGCGGCCAGAACAGGGCGCGCTCGGCGAGCAGCACGACGCGCTCGCCGGCGAGCGTCGTTGCGACGCTCCCGTCGTCCCTCGCGTCGAAGTCCGCGCCGCGACCGACGGCGGCGTCGAGCGGAAGCGGGGCGGCGGAGCGGGGCATGGCGTCCTCTCGCGGTGGCGCCGTCTGCGAGCGCTGGTCCGCGCGTTGCGCGTGGCCCGGCAGCGGCGCACACTTGGACGGAATTGTAGCGAACTCGAACGCGAACTCCGGAGCGCGCATGCCTCGCTTTGCCGCCAACGTGAGCTTCCTCTTCACCGAAGTCCCGTTCCTCGAGCGCTTCGCCGAAGCCGCCCATGCGGGCTTCCGCGCGGTCGAGTGCAGCTTCCCCTACGACGTGCCGGCGAGCGAGATCGCCCAGGAGCTGAAGCGGCACCGGCTCGAGATGGCGCTCTTCAACGCGCCGCCCGGCGACTACGCGGCCGGCGACCACGGCACGGCGTCCCTGCCCGGGCGCGAGCACGAGTTCGCCGCGAGCTTCGTCACCGCGCTTCGCTACGCGCAGCTCCTGGGCTGCCGGCGCATCCACACGATGGCGGGCGTCGTGCCCGAGGACGCCGATGCCGAGCGGCGGGCCCGGCAGCGCGCGACCTTCGTCCGCAACCTGCGCTTCGCGTGCAGCGAGGCGGAGGCGCAGGGCGTGAGCGTGCTGATCGAGGCGCTCAATCCGCGCGACATGCCGAACTACCTGTTCTCGACGCAGGCCGAGGCCGAAGCGATCCGTACCGAGGTCGGCGCGTCGAACCTGAGGCTCCAGCTCGATCTCTACCACACGCAGATCGTCGAGGGCGACCTGTCCGAGCGCATCCGCCGGCATCTTCCGCACGTCGGGCACATCCAGATCGCGGGCGTCCCGGGCCGGCACGAGCCCGACATCGGCGAGATCAACTACGCGTGGATCTTCAGGCTGCTGGACGAGCTCCGCTACGACGGCTGGATCGGCTGCGAGTACCGGCCGCAGGAGAGCACGGCCGCGGGTCTCACGTGGCTCTACCGCTTGCTCGACCGCCGGCCCGCATCCTCGCCGGTGCCGAGTGCCGATGACTAGGTGTGAAGCGTCAACAGGTTGTAATCCACGATGAATGCGCCGGTCGCAATGCATCCTCCGTCGTCCCCGCGGAGGCGGGGTCCCAAGTGACGTTGTACTGTCGCCTGCAAGGACCCAAGTCGCTGGATTCCCGCCTTCGCGGGAATGACGTTTGCACAGGACTCGGCGACTCTAGTTAGCGGCAACGAACCGGTCGCGGCCGGCGGCCTTCGCGCGGTAGAGCGCCGCGTCGGCCTGCTGGATCCAGACCTCGACGTTGGCAATCTGGCGATCCGCTTCCGCGGCGCCCAGGCTGACCGTGCACGCAAGTCCCGGCGCCGCTTCCACGGCGAGCGTCGCCATCTGGCGGCGAATCCGCGTCGCCACTTCGTCCGCGCCGCGAATGTCGGTCTCCGGAAGCAGCAGCAGGAATTCGTCGCCGCCGTAACGCGCGGTCGTGTCCATCGCGCGGCAGCACTCGCGCAGCACGTCGGCGACCGCGCACAGCACGGCATCGCCGGCCGGGTGACCGTGGCGATCGTTGATCGCCTTGAAGCGGTCGATGTCGACGATCATCAGGACGACCGGACGCCCGGTGCGGAAATGACGCTCGAGCTCGACCTCGGCGACGCGATAGCACTGCCGGCGATTGGCGAGGCCCGTGAGCGCGTCGGTGCGGCCGAGCTCCTCGAGGCGCCGGTTCTGCCGCGTCACCTCGCGCGCGAGCTCGTAGGCGACCGAGCTGATCGCCATCGGGTAGACGACGAGGAACGGGAGGGACGCGACCAGCACCGACATCGGCGTCGTGGCGTCGAGCGGAAATCCGAGCAGCGCGGACGTCGTCGCGCACGCACCGGCTAGGAGCGCCAGCGCCCAGGCGAGAAGTGGCGCGCCGCCGACGCGGACCTTGTCGATCGACAGCATCGTCGCGAGCAGCACGCTCGGCAGCAGATTGAACTGCATCACCGCGATCCACATGCCGCCCAGCACGGAATCGATCATCAGGTTGCGGGTCTCGGCGCGGTGCGGTCGGGCGCTGCGCCGCGCGAGCCAGAACGCGACGTGCGGCCAGGCGAAGCCGTTCGCCGCGAGCAACAGCCACCAGCCGGCGCCGGCATCGTGGAGCCGAAGCACGGCCCCCACGCACAGGGCGCCAAGTCCGAGCCCCAGCGTTCGCAGGCGATGCGTGCGCTCCACGAAGTGCTGCTCGCGCGAGCGCTCGAGGGCGTCGACGTCGGTCGCGGAGGTGCTCGGTGCCAGGCCTTCGGCGCCGTCGCCCAGCGCCCGGATCGGCTCGTTCGGCATGGCGGGCGCTGGCGTGCGCTACAGCGCGACGCTCATCCCGCCGTCGATCGTGATCATCTGGCCGGTGATGTAGTCGGCGGCGCGGGAGGCGAGGAAGACGGCGAGCCCGGCGATCTCCTCGGGCTGGCCCCAGCGGCCGGCCGGCGTCCGCCTCTTCACCCACGCGTCGAATTCCGGGTCGTCGAGGAGCGCGCGGTTCATCTCGGTCGCGAAGTAGCCGGGCGCGATCGCGTTCACCTGGATGTTGTGCGGCGCGAGCTCGACCGCCATCGCGCGCATCAGCTGCCGCACGCCGCCCTTCGCCGCCGTGTACGCGACGATCGTCGGCCGCGCGAGCTCGCTCATGAGCGACGCGATGTGGATCACCTTGCCGGAGCGGCGCGCGATCATCGCCGGCAGCGCGGCTTGCGACACGAGGAACGGCGCGGTGAGGTTGGTGGCGATCACGTCGTCCCAGTCCTGCTTCGCGAACTCGACCATGGGCTTGCGGCGCTGGATGCCGGCGTTGTTGACGACGATGTCGAGATGGCCGTACGACGCCTCGAGCCCGTCGATGGCCCGCTTGATCGCCGCCGCGTCGGTGACGTCGAACACGGCCGTCGCGGCATGAAGGCCGGCGCCGTTCAACGCCGCGGCCGCCGTCGCGAGCGCTTCCGGCTTGCGGCCGTTCAGCACGACGGTCGCGCCTGCCTGCGCGAGCCCCTTCGCGATCGCCAGGCCGAGCCCGCGATACGCGCCCGTGACGAGCGCGACCTTGCCCGTCAGGTCGAACGGATGGGCGGTCACCGGCATCCGCGAATGATAGCCGACGCGGCGCCGTCACGCCCGCGTCGGTGATTCATTCGATGGCGGCCGCCGCCTCGAGCGCCGCGACCATCCGCGCGACGCGCGCCTCGAGCGCTTCGGTCGACAGCTCCTCGCGGAACATCTCGACCAGGAGCGGGAAGGCGAACGGCGTCGGCCGCGCCGGGGTCGTGAGTACGAGCTTGCTCGTGCGCATCCGCGCGAGCGCGGCGTCGATGCGCGGCGCCTCGAGCCTGCGCTCCAGCACCTCGCGCACCGCCTGGCGCAGGAGCGGATTCTCGGCGTCGTATTCCGCGAACACGTTGTAGAGGAGGGCGGACGACGCCTGCAGGTGGCGCGCCGGATGCGGCTCGCCGGGGTAGCCCTGGAAGACGAGCCCGGCGACGCGCGCGATTTCGCGGAACTGGCGGCGGGCGAGCTCCGCGGCGTTGAGCCCCGCGAGGATGTCGCGGTCGACGTTCGCCGCGGCCAGGACACGACCGAGCTCGCCGATCGCGAGCGGGACGGGCGTCGCCGACAGGAGGCCGAAGCCGTAGTCGTTGGCGGTGAGACTGAACGTGCGCGGCACGTCGCGCGAGAGGCGGTAGCTCAAGAGCGTCGCAAGGCCGATGTGGGCGAGTCGACCCTCGAACGGATAGAAGAAGAGGCCGTGTCCTTCGCGCGTGGCAATCCGCTCGACCAGCCACTCGTCCTCGGCCGGCAGCGCGGACCAGCGCCGCTGGAGCTCGAGCAGCGGCTGCACGACCTCCATCTCCGGCGCCGCGTACTCGCCGCGCCTGGCGCCCGCGATCAGGCGCCGCGTCGCCGCCGCGAGCTGGGTCGACAGCGCCATCTTGCCGCCGGTCCACCGCGGGACCAGCGGCGCGTGTGCCTTCGCCGGCGTGACCCACGCGGTCAGGTCCCGGACGCGCACGAGTTCCAGCACGCGCCCCGCGAACACGAACGCGTCGCCCGGGACGAGCCGCGCGACGAAGCCTTCCTCGACGTGGCCGAGCGCCTGCCCGTTGCGCAGGCGCACCGTGATGCTCGCCTCGGAGACGATGGTGCCGATGCCGATCCGGTGCCGGCGGGCGATCGCTGCATCCGGCACCCGCGCGATGCCGTCGTCGCCGATCACGACCCGCCGATACTCGGGGTACACGTTGAGCGCGGCGCCGCCGTGCACGACGAAGTCGAGCGCGAATTGCCATTCGGCGTCCGACAGCTCCCGATACGCGGAGGTGCTCCGGATCTCGGCGAGCAGCTCCTCGGGCCGGAAGCCTCCCCCGAGCGCGCAGGTGACGAGATGCTGCACGAGGACGTCCTGCGCTCGCGCGAGCGGCGTGCGCGCCTCGATCATTCGCCGGGCCGCGGCCTCGCGCGCGGCCGCCGCCTCGACGAGCTCCAGTGCCTGCGTGGGCACGACGGTGACGCGTGACGTCGCGCCGGGGCGATGCCCGCTGCGGCCCGCGCGCTGCAGGAGGCGCGCGACCCCCTTCGGGCTGCCGATCTGGAGCACCTGGTCCACCGGCGCGAAGTCGACGCCGAGATCGAGGCTCGACGTGCACACGACCGCGCGGAGCCGCCCTTCGCGCAGGCCGGCCTCGACCCAGTCGCGGACGTCGCGTTCGAGCGAGCCGTGATGGAGCGCGATCTGCCCGGCCCAGTCGGGTCGCGCGTCGAGGATCGCCTGGTACCAGATCTCGGTGGTCGAGCGGACGTTCGTGAAGACGAGCGTCGTCCGCGCCTGCTCGATCGCGCGGACGACGCCGGGCAGGAGCTTGAGGCCGATGTGCCCGGCCCACGGGAAGCGCTCGATCGTCTTCGGCAGCATGCTGTCGATGTCGATCGCCTTCGCGTCGTGGCCGCGCACCAGTGCCGCGCCTGCGCTCCGCGCCGGACCGACGAGCGCCGCCATCGCGACGTCGAGGTTCGCGAGCGTCGCCGAAAGACCCCAGATGCGCAGGCGGTCTGCAGCGTGGCGAGCCGCGCGAGCGCGAGCTCCGTCTGTACCCCGCGTTTCGTCGAGAGGAGCTCGTGCCACTCGTCGACGACGACCGCATCGAGCGCCGCGAAGCGCTCCCGCCAGTCGGCGCGCGTAGGAGCAGCGTAAGGCTCTCGGGTGTGGTCGACCAGCGCCGTCGGCAGGCGCTTCGCCTGTTGCGCGCGCGGACGCCCGCCGCCGTGTCGCCGGTGCGCACGTCCACCGTCCAGTGCGGGCGCAGCGCCGCGGCGGCCCGGGCCAGGGCGTGCTCCCCCGTCCGTCGCGAGCGCGCGAAGCGGGCAGAGCCACAGGAGGCGCAGCGCCGGCGGCTCGCCCGTCGCGCCCGCGTCGCCCAGGACCAGCGGCGGCACGGCCGCCGCCAGCGTCTTGCCCATCCCCGTGGGCGCGTGGACGAGACCGGAGCGTCCCGGCCGCGTACGCCGCCCATACCTCGTCCTGGAAGCGGAACGGCGTCATGCCGCGTGCGG
>CAVTFQ010000010.1:0-174265 GCA_963734055.1 uncultured beta proteobacterium | reverse complement strand
TAGACCAGGTAGTTGGCGAAGGTCAGCAGGATCGTCGTCGCGACCTGCGCCGGCCACAGGCTCAAGCCGAGGTGGAGCAGGCTCGCGAGGAGCGCGCTGTTGGCCGCGAGCTGCGCGGCGATCGCGACGACGAAGCGCAGGCTCGCGACCCGGACGCCGCGCGAAGGCGAGAACACGTGCCAGTACGACAGCGCGAACCGCGTGAGCGCTCCCGCCACGAAGCCGAGCGCGCTGGCCGGCACGCCGGCGACTCCGGCGCGGACGAAGGCATACATGACCGCGTAGTGGGCGGCGACGGCGAGGAACCCCGTCGCGACATGCAGCGCGAACGTGTGGACCCAGTGCAGGAGCCCGGAATCCGGGGCGGGGCGCCGCAGCAGCTTGCGCACCGGCATCGGGAACCCGTACGCGACGCTCAGCCGGCCCGCGGCGGTGCCGCGAACAGCGGGTGGCGGTAGAGGCCGGCTCGGGCGAGGAACGCGAGGAGGGTCGTGCCGACGACGCCGAGTCCGTAGCGGACCGAGCGCGGAAAGTCGATCGAGCTCGCCTCGGCGAAGTAGCGCGTCGGCACCGAGATCTCGCCCAAGCGGAAGCCGCCGACGATCGCCTGCGCGAGCAGCTGGTTGTCGAACACGAAGTCGTCGGAATTGCGCTGCCACGGCAGGGCTTCGAGCAGCGCGCGCCGGTAGGCACGAAATCCGGTGTGGTACTCGGACAGCTTGGCACCGAGCAGCATGTTTTCGAACAGCGTGAGGACGCGGTTGGCCGCGTATTTCCAGCGCGGCATGCCGCCCCTGATCGCGCCGCCGCCGAGAATGCGCGAGCCGATGACCAGGTCGTAGACGTCCGAAGCGATCATCCCGGCCATCGCGGTTACGAGCCGCGGATCGTACTGGTAGTCCGGGTGCACCATGACGACGATGTCGGCGCCGCGGCGGAGCGCCTCGCCGTAGCACGTCTTCTGGTTGGCGCCATAGCCCCGGTTGCTCGGGTGCAGGATCACCTCGAGGCCGAGCTGGCGCGCGACGGCGACCGTATCGTCATCGCTCGCGTCGTCGACCACGATGACCTCGTCGACGACCTCGTGCGGGAGGTCGCGCCACGTCGCCTCGAGCGTGCGTCCGGCATGGAAGGCCGGCATCACGACGATCACGCGCTTGCCGTTCAGCATCAGTGGGATCCCGCGGGCGCCGGCAGGCGGAACGCGACGAGGACGTCGTCCTCGTACGCCGGTGCGCCGAACCGCGCTCGCAGCGCGGCCTCGCAGTGCGCGGTATCCCGGCCGATCGGCTCGGGGTACCCCCGTCCCGTCTGCACGAACGGCTTCTGCCACACGACCCAGTCGACGCGGTGCGCGGCGAGCGCTGCCGCGTCCGCGAGGTGGACCGCGTTCGAGAAGCGGAAGGCGGGCGAGCGCGGCACCTCGCCGGGACGTGCTTCGACGCAGAGTCCCGTGAGGAAGCCGGGGATCACCGTCTGGCCGCTCGTGCGCTCCCATCGGGGGGCGTCCCAGTCGTAGCTCTCGAAGTAGAACGGCGCCGCGGCGATCCGCAGGCCGCCGCGAGGCTCCTCGGCCAGGCGTGCCCAGAAGGGAGACAGCGGGATCTTCGCCATGTAGGGAAGATACGGGTTCCGCTCCGGGCGGAAGTCGACATGGTAGACGAGGTGGAGCGTCTGCGCGTTCGGGTACCGCTCGATGTCGACGAGCGGCGTGTCGATCGCGAGCGCCGCGGGGGGCGCGAGCGCGACGAGGATCGCCGCCGCATTGCGCACATGCTGCCCGGGGGCCGCGATCCGGCGTGCGACGACGACGGCGCCGGTCGCGGCCGAGAGCAGGAGCAGCGGAGCAAGCGGCAGGAGATAGCGGGCGAGCGTGAGCGGATTGTGGCTCCAGGCGGCGCCCGCCGATGCCACCGCCGCGAGCGTGAGCACGCCCCCGAGGACGCCGGTGCGCGCGACGGGAAGCGCGCGCCAGACTTCGCGCGCGCCGACGGCCGCGAGCGCGCAACAGGCGAGCACCGCGAACGTGGACGGCGTGCCGAGCCACTCGTACCACAGGCCGATGATCGTATCGAGCCCCGGGTGATCGACCCCGGCTTTCGCGGCCAGCGATTCCGGGTGCGCGAGGAGCGGCGGCAGGAGCAGCGCCGCCATCGGCACGCTCGCCGCGACGGCCAGCGCGAAGAGCCGCCGAAAGCGTGGGCCGCGGCGCTCGCGCGGGCCCCGCAGCAGATCGAAGCCTGCCCACAGGAACGGCGTGACGACGAACGGCACGACGATCGGGTGGAGCCAGGCGGCGAGCGAGGCGGTGATCGCAAAGGCGGCACCGGCGCCGGTCCGGCCGCGCGGGCTCGCGTCGAAGCGGCGGAAAGCCGCGTGCGCGCTCCACGCGAGCAGCAGCGTGATCGCGTAGGGGCGCGCCATCCGGCTGTAGATCACGAGCAGCGGCGAAAGAGCGAGCAGGAGCGCGAAGACGGCGGCGACGGCGCGGCCGAGCCGCGGTGCGACGTACCGGGGAAACAGCACGAGCGTCGCGAGGCCGGCGACGAGCATCGGCCAGCGCATCGCGGTCTCCGAGAGGCCGATCGCACGCGACTCGAGCGCGTAGAGAAGGCCGAGCGGAATGCTGTAGTCGGCGTGGCCGAAGTCGAGCCACATCCGCGACGGCGCGTGCCGCAGGAGCTGGTGGACCGCGTGCCACTCGTCGTCGATCAGCACCTGCGTCGTGAACTGGTCGAGGCGGAGCCACGCGCCGAGCGCGAACGCCGCTGCGGCCAGGCCGAGCCAGCCGCGCGCGTCGAACGGGTCGGAGGACGCGAAGCGCCCGGCGTCGGTCATGCGACGCGCGCAAGGACGCGCGGTCGGCACGCGCGGCCGCGGCTCATCGGCCGCGCACGGCGATGCGCGGCAGGCCCGGATCAGGAACCGGCGCCGGCGATGCGAGCTCCACCGCGCGCTCGAGCTCGCCGTCGACGTCGAAGGCGAGATCGCCCGAGGGATCGGGGCGGCCGGTTGCGCGCACCGCGGCGAAGTCGAAGAGCTCGCGATCCATGAGGTGCGACGGCACGACCTTGGCGAGCGCGTTGTAGACCGAATCCACGCGGCCCGGGTGCTTCCGCTCCCACTCGCGCAGCATCGCGGTGACCTGCTTGCGCTGAAGGTGCTCCTGCGAGCCGCAGAGGTTGCAGGGGATGATCGGAAACGCCATGAGGCTGGCGTAGCGGGCCAGGTCGCGCTCCCGCACGTAGACGAGCGGCCGGATCACGATGTGCCGGCCGTCGTCGGAGACGAGCTTCGGCGGCATCGTCTTGAGCTTGCCGCCGAAGAACAGGTTCAGGAAGAACGTCGCGAGCAGGTCGTCGCGATGGTGGCCGAGCGCGATCTTCGTCGCGCCGATCTCGCCCGCAACGCGGTAGAGGACGCCGCGGCGGAGCCGCGAGCAGAGCGAGCAGAGCGTGCCGCCCTCGGGAATCACCCGCTTGACGACGCTGTAGGTGTCCTGCGTCTCGATCCGGAACGGGGCGCCGCGCGCCGTGAGATACCGCGGCAGGACGTCCGCAGGATAGCCCGGCTGCTTCTGGTCGAGGTTGACGGCGATCACCTCGAAGCCGAACGGCGCGCGATCCTTGAGCGTGAGCAGGATGTCGAGGAGCGCGTAGCTGTCCTTTCCCCCCGACACGCACACCATCACGCGGTCGCTGGGCTCGATCAGCGCATAGTCGCCGATCGCTTGGCCGACCTGGCGGCGCAATCGCTTTCGGAGCTTGTTCGCCTCGAACTCGGCCCGCCGCGGATCGCGCGGACGCGCGCTCGCGGTGGCCGGAGAGGCGGTGCCGAGGGGGGCGGATTCGTCCATGTCGGCCGCCATTCTACCGGCTGTCGCGCGACGGGACGGACGATGACCCCTCGGGTACCATACGGGCGCCGATCAGGGGGACTGTCATGCAGACGATTCTCGTCGCCAATCCGAAAGGGGGAAGCGGCAAGACCACCGTGGCCACCAACGTCGCAGGGTGGCTCGCCGGCAAGCGGCAGCGGGTGGCGCTGGTCGACCGCGATCCGCAGCGCTCGGCGACCGAGTGGCTCGACCGGCGGCCGGCGCTGTTTCCGGCGGTCGTCGCGCTCCCGCACGACGCGTCGAGGAAGAGGATCAAGGAAGCCGATCCGCAGTGGGTCGTCGTCGACACCGCGGCGGGCCTGCACGGCGAGGAGCTGCGCGACGCCGTCCAGCACGCCGACGTCATGCTGGTGCCACTGACGCCGTCAGCCTTCGACATGGCGGCAACCGCACACTTCCTTTCGGCTATCGCGAACTACAAGGCCGTGAAGCAGGGCGCGCTCGCGATCGGTATCGTTGCGATGCGCGTCGACGCGCGCACGCGCAGCGCCGCCGAGCTCGACGCATTCCTGCCGCAGTTCGAGTTCCCCCTGATCGCACACCTGCGCGACACCCAGGTGTACGTGCACTGCGCCCGCGACGGCGCCACGGTGTTCGACCTGCCGCGCTCGCGCGCCGAGCAGGACTGGGAACAATGGCGGCCGCTCACCCGCTGGATCGCGCGTCACGCGGCGCCGACGTCGGGCTAGCAGTTCGTTGAAATGCGGCTCAATTTGAACACCGGCGCATCCTGAAATGGTTTGTTTGAGCGACAGGACGTGGGATTTCGCCTCGCGCCACCCGGTTCGACCTGGTTTGGCGGTCGTTTCGGGTCGCTTTGGCGTACAGCGGAGACACCTTTCCTGTCGATCACCCGCTTTCCGCGAAGAGTTTCGGCAGCCGACGCAAGTTCACGGCGGTCATGGTCATGGCGAATACCAACTCGGCGCGTTCAATGCCGCGCAGTTTCAGTTGGCGAAGCGTACCGTGCTGCTTGCCATCGCCGAAGATGGTTTCGATCAGCTTGCGAATGATTTGACTGACTGCGTAGCCGGGATGGCGAGTCGTGCGCTCATCGATCGCGCTGGCGCGGTGCTTGGTGTTCTGGGCGACATGCGGTGTCACCCCGATGGCGCGGCAGTCAGCGACGAAGTCAGCGGTGTCATAGCCTTTATCGGCGCCGACGGTCTTGGGCGTTGCTCCGGGCTGCGCCGCCAACATCTCGATGGCGGCCTCGCGTTCCGCCTTGCCGGTCGCGTGGGTCAGCCGGTGGTCGACCACCAGTCCATTGCGATTCTCCATCAGCGCATGGCCCATGTAATACGGCAGCGCCTCGGCATTCTTGCTCTTGCGATAGAGCCGCGCATCGGGATCGGTACGACTTTCATGGGTATCGTTGGTGCGCGGCTGGCCGCGGAAGTTGACCTCGGGATTGCTCTTCGAACCGCTCGCCGGTGGCGGTGGCCCATCCTTGGGCACGACGCTCTTCTGCGAGGCCCAAGCGCGAACCAGCGTGCCGTCCACCGAAAAGTGCTCAGCACTCAACAGCCCTTTCGCGCGGGCCTGCGCCAGCACTTCCTCGAACAGCACCTGGCAGGCGTCATGCTCGATCAACCGATCGCGGTTCTTGGAAAAGGTCGAGTGATCCCACGGATCATCCTGCATCGCCAGCCCGACAAACCAGCGAAACAGCAGGTTGTAGCCCAACTGCTCGATCAGCATCCGTTCGCTGCGTACGCCGTAGAGCACTTGCAGCATCAGCGCCCGCAGCAGCTTCTCCGGCGCGATCGAGTCGCGGCCGGCTGGCGCGTACATCGCGGCAAACAGCGGATCCATGCGCTTGAGCGCCTCGTTCAGGATGTCGCGCACCGGACGCAACGGATGATCCGCCGGCACGTAGCTCTCCAGACTCCGTACCGAGAACAGCGTGTCCTGCATGACATCTGGGCCGCGCATCGCTCTGACCTCGAAGGATTGCCGATGAAAACCCTCACCAGAACGATAGACGAAAACCTCGCACTTACAAGCCGAATTTCAACAAACTGCTAGGGCCCCTGCGCCAAAGAAAGACGCCGGCGCAGGGCCGGCGTCTGGTCCTGCCGAGTGATGGCGTTGCGCTACTGCTTCTTGGCCGGTTCTGCGGCTGGCGCCATCGCGGGTGCGTTCCCAGCGGCGGCCTTGTCGGCGGCTTCCTTCGTGGCTTCCGCGGCCTTGTCGGCGGCTTCCTTCGTCGCGGCGGCGGCCTTGTCAGCCGCTTCCTTCGTCGCGGCGGCAGCCTTGTCGGCAGCTTCCTTGGTCGCGGCGGCGGCCTTGTCGGCGGCTTCCTTGGCTTCCTTGCCGCTATCGCCGCACGCGGCGAGCGTCACGGCCAGACTGGCGGCAGCGAGTACGGCAATGAGGCGGGATTTCATCGGGGTCTCCTGTCGAAATTGAGGATGGGTGGAGGCGCCGCAGCCGCGCGGGATGCAGGCGGAAGCGGAGCCTTGCAAACGGACTATTGTAGCCTGTTTTTGCTGCACTGCGAAATGATCGCGGAGTGCGTCTTCAAGTGCCGGCGGGCGATGGTCGCCGCGCGATCCCGAGGTTGACCGTGGCGAACACGACGAGGGCGGCGGCTGCCACGGTCAGCACCAGCGGGTAGACGGTCCCGTTCCACGACACTCCGATCCAGAAGCCGATCAGCGCAGCGGCCATCATCAACAGAAAGCCGAACAATCCCGCGGCGGCGCCGGCACGACGCTCGAAGGGCGCGACGCTTCCCGCCTGCGCGCACGGGAAATTGATGCCATGGGCGGCGAAATAAGCGAACTGAGGAATGAGCAGCGCGGCCCAGTGGTGCACGCCGGCCGCCGCGAGTGCGGTCATCGCGGCGGCGGCCGCGAGCGCGAGTGCCGCGCCGGCCTGCAGCGTCTGCGCGACGCTGCGACGGGCGAGCAGGCGGCGGCATGCGATCGTCCCCAGCAGGTAACCCGAAACGCAAAACGCCCAGCCGAAGCCGAACCACGCGATGGGCACGCCCATGAGCTGCGTCATGACGAACGGCGAGCCGGAGATGAACGCGAACAAGCCGCCGTAGGTCGCGGCGCCGACGAGTGTGTGCGCCCGAAATCCCGCCGAGCGGAGCACGGCCCCGTAGTTGGCTGCGAGAGAGCGCGCGCGCGTCGCATGCCGATCGAGCTGCCGGTTGGTCTCCGGCAGTCGCGATGCGGTGGCCCAGAGCAGCGCGAGCGCGATCATCGCGATGACGACGAACGCCGCGCGATACCCGAAGCGCACTTCGAGGAGGCTGCCGAGGATCGGGCCGAACAGCGGACCCAGCGCGAGGATCGACGATGCCTGCGCGACTGCGTGCGCGCCAGCCCGTGGATCGAATACGTCGCGGACGATGGCGCGCGCGACGACGACCGCCGCACAACAGCCGACCGCCTGCACGAACCGGGCGGCGATCAGCACCGCGATCGAAGGCGCGAGCGCGCAGGCAATGCTCGCGAGGGCGTACAGCGCCACGCCGACGAGGAGCACCGGGCGCCGGCCGTAGCGGTCCGAGAGCGGACCCGCGACGAGCTGCATGAGTCCGAACGCGAGAACGAAGATCGACAAGGTGAGCTGCGCCTGCGCTGCGGTCGTGTCAAACGTGCGCGCGAGCCCCGGCAGCGACGCCAGGTAGAAGTCGGTCGCGAGCGGCTGCAGCATCAGATAGAAACCGATCAGCACGACCAGCATGCGCTCGCGAGGGAGCGCGCGGGAGGGGCCCCCGTCGGTCATGAGGAGCGGAACGAGGCCGGCGCACGGGGCTCGCGCCGGAGCGGCCCCGTTACGCGGCCTTCCGCACGAGCTCGCGCAGCACGAACGGCAGGATGCCGCCGTTCCGGTAGTAGTCGACCTCGATCGGGGTGTCGATCCGCAGCAGCAACGGGACCGACTGGGTCGTGCCGTCCTTGCGATGGATCGTCAGCGTCACGTCCATCTGCGGCTCGATGCCGCTCTCGATGCCGGTGACGTCGAACGTCTCCTCGCCGGTGATGCCGAGCGACGCGACGCTGTCGCCGCCCTTGAACTGGCAGGGCAGGACGCCCATTCCGACCAGGTTCGAGCGGTGGATCCGCTCGAAGCTCCGCGCGACGACGGCCTTGACGCCCAGGAGCTGCGTGCCCTTCGCTGCCCAGTCGCGCGACGACCCGGTGCCGTACTCCTCGCCGCCGAAGACGACCGTCGGCGTTCCCTGCGCGATGTACTTCATCGCCGCGTCGTAGATCGCCATCTTCTCGCTTCCCGGCTGGAACAGCGTCACGCCCCCCTCGACCCGGGTGCCGTCGTCCTTCGGCGGCAGCATCAGGTTCTTGATGCGGACGTTGGCGAAGGTGCCGCGCATCATCACCTCGTGGTTGCCGCGGCGCGAGCCGTAGCTGTTGAAGTCGACGACCGAGACGTCCTTCTCGAGCAGGTAGATGCCCGCCGGCGACGTCGGCTTGATCGAACCCGCCGGGCTGATGTGGTCGGTCGTCACCGAATCGCCGAAGATGCCGAGCGCACGCGCGCCCCTGATGTCGCCGATCTTGCCGGTGGTCATCTTGAAGCCGTCGAAGAACGGCGGCTTCGCGATGTAGGTCGAGCGTGGCCACCCGTAGACCTGGCCCGTTTCGCCGGCGATGTCCTTCCACAGCGGGTTGGCGTTGGCGAGGTCGCCGTAGAGCTTGCGGAACGTCGCCGGGTCCTTGGCGAAGCTCATGACGGCCGCGACCTCGTGCGAGCTCGGCCAGATGTCCTTCAGGTAGACGGGACCGTCCTTGCCGGTCCCGAGCGGATCGTTGGTGAGGTCGCGGAGCACCGTGCCGGCGATCGCGTAGGCGACGACCAGCGGCGGCGACGCGAGGAAATTGGCCTTGAGGTTCGGGTGGATCCGCGCCTCGAAGTTGCGGTTGCCCGAGAGCACGGCCGCGCAGACGAGGTCGTTCGTGCTGATCGTCTCGTTGATCTCCTGCGTCAGGTCGCCGGCGTTGCCGATGCATGTGGTGCAGCCGTAGGCGGCGACGCCGAAACCGAGCTGCTCGAGGTACGGCAGGAGCCCGGCCTTGCCCAGGTAGTCGGTGACGACGCGCGAGCCCGGCGCGAGCGAGGTCTTGATGTGCGGCCTGACGGTGAGACCCTTCTCCACCGCCTTCTTCGCGAGCAGCCCCGCGGCGAGCAGCACGCCGGGATTCGACGTGTTCGTGCACGACGTGATGGCGGCGATCAGCACGTCGCCGTTGCCGATGTCGGGCAGCTTCGGCGCGGGCGGCGTGACCTTGTCCGGCGTCGGCCGGTTGTCGACCATCTCGACCACGTCGCGTGGCTGACCGTTGGAGGGCAGCGTCATGCTGCTGTCGGAGATCGTGCCCGCGGCCGACTTGCCGTTCCCGGTCGCGAAACGTCGGCCGAGCTTGTCGGCGGGCTGCCCGAAGCCGTTCGACGCGACGGGCGCGCTGTAGAGCCGCGCGAAGGCCGACTTGAGGTCGCCCATCGCGATCCGGTCCTGCGGCCGCTTCGGGCCCGCGAGCGACGGCTGGATCGTTGCGAGGTCGAGCGTCAGCGCCTTCGTGTAGTCGATCTCGCCGGCGCGCGGAATCCCGTAGAGGCCCTGCGCCTTGAAGTACGACGCGAACGCGTCGATCTCCTCGGCAGTGCGGCCGGTGGCCCTGAGGTAATCGACGGTCGCGTCGTCGACGGGGAAGAAGCCCATCGTCGCGCCATACTCGGGCGCCATGTTCGCGATGGTCGCGCGGTCGGGGACCGACAGCGACGCGGTCCCCTCACCGAAGAACTCGACGAACTTGCCGACGACCTTCTCCTTGCGCAGCATCTCGGTGACGGTCAGCACGAGGTCCGTGGCCGTGATGCCCTCGCCGAGCTTGCCCCTGAGCTCGACGCCGACGACGTCCGGCGTGAGGAAGTAGACCGGCTGGCCCAGCATGCCCGCTTCGGCCTCGATGCCGCCCACGCCCCAGCCGACGACGCCGATGCCGTTGATCATCGTCGTGTGGCTGTCGGTGCCGACCAGCGTGTCCGGGTAGTAGATGCCGTCCTTCCTGTGCACGCCGCGGGCGAGGTACTCGAGGTTGACCTGGTGGACGATGCCGATCCCGGGCGGGACCACCTTGAACGTGTCGAACGCCTGCATTCCCCATTTCATGAACTCGTAGCGCTCGTTGTTGCGCTTGAATTCGAGCTTCATGTTGAGATCGAGCGCATCGGGCCGCCGGTAGTAGTCGATCATCACCGAGTGGTCGACGACGAGATCGACGGGGACGAGCGGCTCGATCACCTTCGGGTTTTTGCCCATCTCCTGCGCGACGTTGCGCATCGCGGCGAGATCGGCGAGCAGCGGAACGCCGGTGAAGTCCTGCAGCACGACGCGGGCGACGACGAAAGGGATTTCATCGGTACGCGTCGCGGTCGGGCCCCAGTTCGCGACCTGCCGGACGTGATCGGCGGTGACCTTCTTGCCGTCGCAGTTCCGCAACACCGACTCGAGCACGATCCGGATCGAGACCGGCAGCCGCGAGATCCTGCCGACGCCGGCCGCCTCGAGCGCGGGCAGCGAATAGTGCAGGCCGCTCCCGCCGGCGGCCAGCGGAAAGGGGCGCAGCGTCTTGAAAGTATCCTGGGTCACGTCGATTCTCCGGGCAATGGAAGCGCGGGCGCTAGGGCTGCTTCTGGCCGGCGCCCTTCGCGCGCATGTTGACCTTGCGGCCGTCGGGCAGGAGCACGTCGCCCGCCTGCATGCCGGCCGGGCAGGGGCCGGTCCACTTCGCGTCGATGACCGTGCTGCCCGACGACTTGCCCGCCATCGGCGGGTCATACGTCGACTTGATCTCGATGTGGTATGCGGTGTCGCCGGTGAACGTCGTCACCGACGTGGACTTCATCGTCGACTCGCCGAATTTGCACACGGCGTTCCCGTAGACCTTGTTGCCCTCGCGCCGGATGTCGTTCTTCGAGCAGAGCTCCTTCATCTGCCCCATGCCGGCGTCCATCATCTCCTTCTGCAGCGATGCGTCCGTGCACATCTTCATTGCGGGGGCTTTCTGCGGGACTCCCTGGCGCGCGACCTGCGACTCCCACATGCCTGCCTTGAGCGTGGGGAAGTCGACGGCGAGCGCGTTCGCCGCGGCGAGCGCGACGGCGCCGCCGAGCGCGGCGAGAGGGAAGGGCATCTTCATGCGGACCTCCGGTGCTGAGAAGACGCGTATTGTCGATCGTCGCCGCGCAAAGGTAAACGTCAGACCGCGTAAAGATCGACGTATTCGTGGACCGGCATCGCCTCGAGGCGCTTCTGGTCGAGGCTCGCCGCGAGGATCGCCGCCTGCTGTTTCGCGGGAAACCGGCGCGCGAGGTTGGTGCGGAACTTCTCGACGAGCAGCGGAATGCCCTCCTTCCGTCGGCGCCTGTGGCCGATCGGGTACTCGACGACGACTTCCTTGAGCTTGCGCCCGTCCTTGAACTCGACGGTCAGCGCGTTGGCGATCGACCGCTTGTCGGGATCGTGGTAATCCTTCGTGAACCCCGGGTCTTCCTCACAGTCGATCCTGGCGCGGAGCGCGTCGATCCTGGGGTCGGCGGCGACGCGGTCCTCGTAGTCGCCGGCAGTCAGCCGGCCGAACAGGAGCGGGACCGCCACCATGTACTGGATGCAGTGGTCGCGGTCGGCGGGGTTCGCGAGCGGCCCCTTCTTGTCGATGATCCGGATGCACGCTTCGTGGGTGCGGATCGTGATGTGCTTGATGTCCTCGGCGGTCCTGCCCGCCTTCGCGAGCTCGCGGTGCAGGGTCATCGCGGCCTCGACCGCGGTCTGCGAGTGGAACTCCGCGGGGAAGCTGATCTTGAACAGCACGTTTTCCATCACGTAGCTGCCGTAGGGGCGCTGGAAGGCGAACGGCTTCCCCTTGAACAGCACGTCGTAGAAGCCCCAGGTCTTCGCCGTCAGCACCGACGGGTAGCCCATCTCGCCGGTCTTCGCGATCAGCGCGAGACGGACCGCGCGCGAAGTCGCGTCACCCGCCGCCCAGCTCTTGCGCGAGCCGGTGTTCGGCGCGTGCCGGTAGGTCCGGAGCGACTGGCCGTCGACCCAGGCGAGCGACACCGCATCGATGATCTCGTCACGGGAGAGCCCCAGCATCTGCGCGACGACGGCCGTGGACGCGACCTTGACGAGCACGACGTGGTCGAGGCCGACCCGGTTGAAGCTGTTCTCGAGGGCGATCACCCCTTGGATCTCGTGCGCCTTGATCATTCCGGTCAGCACGTCCTTCATCGCGAGCGGCGGCTTCCCGGCGGCGACCGCGTTGCGGGACAGCCAGTCCGCCGTCGCCAGGATGCCGCCCAGGTTGTCGGACGGATGTCCCCACTCGGCGGCGAGCCACGTGTCGTTGAAGTCGAGCCAGCGGATCATCGCGCCGATGTTCCACGCGGCCTGCACGGGATCGAGCTGGAACGAGGTGCCCGGCACCCTGGCGCCGTTCGGAACGATCGTGCCCGGCACGATCGGGCCCATGAGCTTCGTGCACGCGGGGTAGGTCAGCGCCTCGAGGCCGCAGCCCAGCGTGTCGATCAGGCAGTTGCGCGCGGTCTCGTAGGCGAGATCGCTCTTGATCCGGTACTTCGAGACGTAGTCGGCGATGTCGACGAGGACTTGGTCGGGCTTGGGGCGAACGTTCGAGATCGGTGCGGACATGGGGAGGCGGTCACAGGAGGGTGGAGGGCGGCGCGGGTCAGGCTTCGACGCAGCCGGTCAATAACGGGCGATGGGTACTGAGCCTGCTGAGCGTGCCGCCGGTGCCCTTGCTCCACCATTCGAGACTCGCCTGCGCGTTGACGTAGCGTGCGCCGGACCCCGCGCGGGCCGGGCCGAGCAGCACCGTGCGACCTTCCCAGGTGATCCGAACCGGCGCCGTGCGCGCGTCCTTGAATGCGGGATAGCCGACCACGAGCCAGCGGCCGCCGTCGCAGCGGTAGGTGACGACGAACGGCGCATCGCCGCGGGCCGCCGCGGCCGGATCCGCGACCGCGCCCGCGAGCGCGAGCACTGCCACGGCGCAAGCGACCTTCACTTGCGGTCCTTGAGCGGCACGAACGTCTGGTCGTCGGGGCCGATGTAGTTGGCGGAGGGACGGATGATCTTGCCGTCCGTCCGCTGCTCGATGACGTGAGCCGCCCAGCCGGTCGTCCGCGAGATCACGAACAGCGGCGTGAACATGGCGGTGGGCACGCCCATCATGTGGTAGCTGACCGCACTGTACCAGTCGAGGTTCGCGAACATCTTCTTGGTCTCGGCCATCACCGCCTCGATCCGCACGGCGATGTCGAACATCTTGAGGCTGCCGGCGTCCTGCGACAGCGCGCGCGCGATCTCCTTGATCACCTCATTCCGCGGATCGGCGATCGTGTAGACCGGGTGGCCGAAGCCGATGACGACCTCCTTGGCCTCGACGCGGCGCCGGATGTCGGCGTCCGCCTCGGCCGCCGAGTCGTAGCGCTTCTGGATCTCGAAGGAGACCTCGTTCGCGCCGCCGTGCTTGGGGCCGCGCAGCGCGCCGATGGCGCCGGTGATGGCCGAGTAGATGTCGGAGCCCGTCCCCGCGATCACGCGGCCGGCGAACGTCGACGCATTGAACTCGTGCTCGGCGTACAGGATGAGCGACGTGTGCATGGCCCGGACCCACAGGGGCTTCGGCGCCACTCCGTGCAGCAGGTGGAGGAAGTGACCCCCGACCGAATCGTCGTCGGTCTCGACCTCGATCCGCTTGCCGTTGTGGCTCCAGTGGTACCAGTAGAGGAGCATCGACCCGAGCGAGGCGATGAGCCGGTCGGCGATGTCGCGGGCGCCGGGCGTGCCGTGGCCGTCCTTCTCGGGCAGCACGGTGCCGAGCGCCGAGACGCCGGTGCGCATCACATCCATCGGGTGGGCGGCCGCGGGAATCCGCTCGAGGATCTCCTTCAAGGGCTCGGGCAGTCCGCGCAGGCTCCGGAGCTTCGCCTTGTACGCGCGGAGCTCGGGGACGGTCGGCAGCTTGCCGTGCACGAGCAGGTGCGCGATCTCCTCGAACTCGCTCTGGTCGGCGAGGTCGAGGATGTCGTAGCCGCGGTAGGCCAGGTCATTGCCGGTCCGGCCGACCGTGCAGAGCGCCGTGTTGCCGGCGGTGACGCCCGACAGCGCGACCGATTTCTTCGCCTTCGGCGCGGCGGTGGCTGCTTCGATCATCGTAGTACTCCCTCTCGTGATTCGGATTACTTGGTTGTTCGCGCTGCGAACAACCGATCCAGCGTGTCTTCGTAGACGTGATAGCCGAGGCAGTCATAGAGCTCCGCCCGGGTCTGCATCGTGTCGACGACCGCCTGCTGCGTGCCGTCCTTGCGCAGCGCCGAGTAGACGCCGAGCGCCGCCTTGTTCATCGCCCGGAACGCGGACAGCGGATAGAGCGCAACGGCAACGCCCGCGCTGCGCAGCTCATCGAGCGTGAAGAGCGGCGTCGCGCCGAACTCGGTGATGTTGGCGAGGATCGGGACCTTCACCGCCTCGGCGAAGCGCCGGTACATCGCAAGCTCGGTGATCGCCTCGGGGAAGATCATGTCGGCGCCGGCCTCGACGCACGCGGCCGCGCGATCGATCGCCGCCTGGA
Source organism: uncultured beta proteobacterium (assembly GCA_963734055.1). Lineage (GTDB taxonomy): Bacteria > Pseudomonadota > Gammaproteobacteria > Burkholderiales > Casimicrobiaceae > CAIWHR01. The sequence goes on along the minus strand of CAVTFQ010000010.1, from coordinate 159,733 downwards.
GGCCCTCGACCGCCAGCGCGTCGGTGCGCGCCATGATCACGAAGTCGGGGTCCGTCCTCGCATCCACCGCGGCCTTCACGCGGTCGACCATCTCGCTCTGCGGCACGAGCTCCTTGCCGGGCCGGTGCCCGCAGCGCTTCGCGCCGACCTGGTCCTCGATGTGGACGGCCGCGGCGCCGAACTTGACCATCGACTTCACGGTGCGCGCGACGTTGAACGCCGAAGCGCCGAAGCCGGTGTCGATGTCGACCAGGAGCGGCAGCGCGCACGCGTCGGTGATCCTGCGCACGTCGGTCAGCACGTCGTCCAGGTTGCTGATGCCGAGGTCCGGGACGCCCAGCGATCCCGCGGCCACCCCGCCCCCGGAAAGGTAGATCGCCTGAAAGCCCGCGCGCTCGGCCAGGATCGCATGGTAGGCGCAGATCGCGCCCGGCACCTGGAGCGGACGCTCGGCGGCGAGCGCCGCGCGGAATCTGGCGCCTGCAGATCGCGTGTTCATCGTTCTGCCGACGAGAAGAACGCCGCGGCGGCCGCCGGCAGCCTGGCGCCCGCAGCCTTCGCCTGCTGCAGCACTGACCAGCAGTAGCGGTACGACGCGCGGTCGTGCAGCGCGTCGCCGACGCGAATGGGCGCCCAGTCCGCCGCCTGCGCCGCCGCGAGCACGCCGGCCGCTTCCTCGACCTCCTCGGCGGCGGGCTGCATCGCGTCCAGGATCGGCTCGATCTGCGAGGGGTGAATGCTCCACATCCGCAGGAACCCGAACTCGGAGCGGGCGCGGCGCGCATCGGCGGCCACGGCGGCCGGATCGTCCAGCGCGCGGGTGACGCCGTGCGCGGGCACCGCGGCGTGCGCGAGCGCGGCGGCCACCGTCTCGCACTTGGCGCGCCGGACGAGCGGGTGGTCGAACTGCCCGGGACTCTCCATCGCGGCGAGCGGGATCGCGCCCCGGTGCGCGCTCACAAAATCCATGGTTCCGAAGTCGAGGCTCACGACGCCCGGCAGCGCGGCGATCGCCCAGGCGTCGCGAACCGCGCCGTGGGTCTCGATCATCACGCTCACCGGTATCTCGCGACCGAGTCCGAGTCGCGCCGTCTCGAGCGCGAGGCGCTCGAGAAAGCGCTCGACGTCGCCCGCCGATTCGGCCTTCGGCGTCGTCAGGAACGCGATCCGGTCGCCGGCATCGCCCAGCAGGATCGCAAGCTCTTGGGCGGCGCACGGGTGGCGGACGTCGTGGACGCGCGCGCCGACGCGGTCGAAGCGGTTCGACTCGCCGGCGATCAGCGCGGCCATCGCGCGGGCGTGCTCGTGCTCCGCGCCGACCGCGGCGCCGTCCTCGCAGTCGGCGGAGACATCGAAGTCGCCGCCGCGCTCGGCCTGCAGCGCGAGCGCTTTCTCGACGAATTTCGCGCGGCCCGCGTAGTGGACGCAGGCGGGGAGCGCCGGCAGCGGCCGTTCGCCGCCCCAGAGCGCCACCGTCGGTTCAACTTTGCTCATTTCGTCAGTGCCAAGACGGGCCTGCCGCGCCGGCCCGTTCTCCAAAAGGAGTTTTCACCCCAGCAGAGAGGCGACGCCGGCGCGCTCTTCCTCGAGCTCCCGGAGCGTCGCGTCCATCTTTTCGCGCGAGAAGGCGTCGATCTCGAGGCCGGTGACGCGCGTGTACTCGCCGTTCGCCGTCGTGACCGGCACGCCGTACATCACGTCCTGCGGGATGCCGTAGCTGCCGTCGGACGGGACGCCCATCGTCACCCACTTGCCGTTGCTGCCGATGACCCAGTCATGGACGTGGTCGATCGCGGCGTTGGCGGCCGACGCGGCGGAGGACAGGCCACGCGCGGCGATGATCGCGGCGCCGCGCTTGCCGACGGTCGGCAGGAACGTATTGCGGTTCCAGTCCTCGTCGTTGATCAGCGCCTTGAGCGGCTTGCCCTCGACGGTCGCGAAGCGATAGTCGGCGTACATCGTCGGCGAGTGGTTGCCCCAGACGCAGAGCTTCTCGATCGACCCGACCGGCTTGCCGCTCTTCGCCGCGAGCTGCGACAGCGCGCGGTTGTGGTCGAGACGCAGCATCGCCGTGAAGTTCTTCTTCGGCAGCGACGGCGCCGACTTCATCGCGATGTAGGCGTTCGTGTTCGCCGGGTTCCCCACGACCAGGACCTTCACGCCGCGGGCGGCGGCACGATCGAGCGCCTTCCCCTGCTCGATGAAGATCTTCGCGTTCTCCATGAGCAGGTCCTTGCGCTCCATGCCCGGACCGCGGGGCTTGGCGCCGACGAGCAGCGCTATTTCGGCATCCTTGAACGCGACGGCCGGGTCAGCCGTCCCTTCCATTCCGGCGACGAGCGGGAACGCGCAATCCTCGAGCTCCATCATGACGCCCTTGAGCGCCGCCTGCGCCTTCTCGAGCGGCAACTCGAGGAGCTGCAGGATGACGGGCTGGTCCGTGCCCAGCATCTCGCCGGCGGCGATCCGGAACAGCAGGCTGTAGCCGATCTGGCCGGCGGCGCCGGTGACGGCGACGCGAATGGGCTTCTTCATGGGGGCTCCTCGTTACGGTGGGGACGGGCAAAGGGCGGGCGTCGCGCGGAGGGGAAACGGACAGGGCCGGGACGCGAAAGGGCGGATTGTTGCAACGCGACAACGCGCGGGACGTCCCCGGAAATGCGCTGCAGCGGTATTCGGGATCGACGTGGAATTGTAGGCGGGGGGCATCGCGCCTGTCAACCGGTCATATATCTTATATAAGACATCAAACAGGAGATAGACAGCCGATCGGCCGGGCGGGATAATGGGCAGCGGCGGCCGCTTGCCGCTTGCCGCGCGATCCGCTCCGGCAAGTCCCCTGGTGGGTCGATGACGCATCCCTCGCCCTCATTCCAACCCCTCTACCTGCAAATCAAGGGCCTCCTCGAGAAGAGCCTCGAAGCGGGCGAGTGGCGGCCCGCAGAGCCGATTCCGAGCGAGATCGATCTCGCGCGGCGGTTCGGCGTCGCCCAGGGGACCGTGCGGAAAGCCATCGAGGCGCTCGCCGCCGACAACCTGGTCGTACGCCGGCAAGGCAAGGGCACGTTCGTCGCGACGCACACGGAGGAGCGGACGTCGATGTTCCGGTTCCTGCGGATCCGGCGCAACGACGGCAAGGACGAGTACCCCGCGAGCCGGCTGGTCGACGTCCACCGCGCCAAGGCGACTGCCGAGGTCGCGCGGATCCTTGCGCTCGGGCCCGGCCACGGCGTGATCGTGCTGCGCCGGATCCTGGAGTACGGCGGCGTGCCGGCGGTTCTGGACGAGATCACCCTTCCCGCCACACTGTTCAAGGGGCTTACCAAAGCTCGCTTCGAGGCTTACCACGGATCGATGTACGGTTTCTTCGAGACGCAATACGGGGTCCGCTGCCTGAACGCCGAGGAGAAACTGCGCGCCGTCGCCGCGGACGAGGCGAGCGCCCGACTGCTCGGGATCGCGCCCGGCACGCCGCTGCTCGCGGTGGACCGCGTGACGCTCACCTACGGCGGGCGTCCGGTCGAATGGAGACGCGGGCTGTGCGTGACGCGCGACCACCACTATTTCACACGGCTCGGATAGCGCGAGGTTGACGCCGATCAAAGCGGGCGACTGCACCCGAGGACGCGCGACGAATCGCGCTATAATCCACTGCTGCTTTGCACAATGCCTGCGGACCGGTGTCAGCGCGGCGCCAGGAATTGCGCGCCGGTCCCCCTCACGTTCGTCTCGACCCGGTCCTGAGCGAATCGCGCTGATGCGTTGTCCGAATGCCCCGTCCACTGCCGCAACGCGCGCCGCCCGCGTTGCCGTGCGCGGGCTCCTCTCCGGTTCCCATGCCCGCCGCTGACCGTCCGCAGCCGGCCGCGCGGCCGGTCTACCTGCACCTGCTCCGGATTCGGATGCCGGTGCCGAGCGTCGTCTCGTTCCTGCATCGGCTCTCGGGCGCGCTGCTGCTCGTCGTCGGCATCCCGTTCCTGCTCGCCGGCGTCGAGGCGAGCCTCGGATCGGACGAGTCCTACGCCGCGTTGGGCGCGACCCTTGCCCAACCGCTCTGCAAGCTCGTCTTGCTGGGCCTCGCCTGGGCGTTCTTCCACCATCTCTGCGCCGGGATCCGGCACCTGCTGCTCGACGTGCACGTCGGCGTGGACCTCGCACCGGCGCGGCGGTCGAGCGTGATCGTGTTCGTCGTCAGCCTCGCGCTGACGCTGGCCGTGGCGGCGAAGCTATGGTGACCCGGCGGCAGGCGGTCGGCGCGCACTACGGGCTCTTCGATTGGCTCGCCCAGCGGGTCACGGCGATCGTGATGGTCCTCTATTCGCTGCTGCTCGCGGCCATTGCGCTCGTCCACGGCGGCATCGACCACGCGCTGTGGCGCGCGCTCTTCGCCAACGGCGCATTCAGGATCGCGAGCTTCCTGGTGATGGCCGCGCTCCTCTACCACGCCTGGGTCGGCGCGCGCGAGATCTACATGGATTACCTGAAGCCGGTTGCGCTCCGGCTCGCCGTGCAGGCGGCGACGCTCGCGCTCCTCGTCGCGTATCTCGGCTGGACGATCCAGATCCTGTGGGGGGCGCGGTAGTGTCGTTGCCAGTGCGCAAGTTTGATGCGATCGTCGTCGGCGCCGGCGGCTCCGGGATGCGCGCGTCGCTGCAGCTCGCCGAGGCCGGGCTCTCCGTCGCCGTGCTGTCGAAGGTGTTCCCGACGCGCTCGCACACCGTCGCGGCGCAGGGCGGCATCGGCGCATCGCTCGGCAACATGTCGGAGGACAACTGGCTCTGGCACATGTACGACACGATCAAGGGCTCCGACTGGTTGGGCGACCAGGACGCGATCGAGTACATGTGCAGGATGGCGGCGCAGGTCGTCTACGAGCTCGAGCATTTCGGGATGCCGTTCGACCGCAATCCCGACGGGACGATCTACCAGCGGCCGTTCGGCGGCCACATGGCGAACTTCGGCGAGAAGCCGGTGCAGCGCGCGTGCGCCGCAGCCGACCGCACCGGCCACGCGCTCCTCCATACGCTCTACCAGCGCAACGTCCGCGCGCGCACGCAGTTCTTCGTCGAGTGGATGGCGCTCGACCTCGTGCGCGACGCCGACGGCGACGTCCTTGGCGTCGTCGCGCTCGAGATGGAGACCGGCGAGGTGATGATCCTGCAGGCGAAGGCGACGATGCTCGCGACCGGGGGCGCCGGCCGCATCTTCGCCGCCAGCACGAATGCGTTCATCAACACGGGCGACGGTCTCGGCATGACGGCGCGCGCCGGCCTGCCGCTGCAGGACATGGAGTTCTGGCAGTTCCACCCCACCGGCGTCGCCGGCGCCGGTGTGCTGATCACCGAAGGCGTCCGGGGCGAGGGCGGGATCCTCCTCAACTGCAACGGCGAGCGCTTCATGGAGCGCTACGCGCCGAACGCCAAGGACCTGGCATCGCGCGACGTCGTCAGCCGTTCGATGGACCAGGAGATCAAGGAGGGGCGCGGCTGCGGGCCCCACAAGGATTACGTGCTGCTCAAGCTCGACCATCTGGGGCCCGAGGTGATCCTGAAGCGCCTGCCGTCGATCCGCGAGATCGCGCTCAAGTTCGCGAACGTCGACTGCATCAAGGAGCCGATCCCCGTCGTACCGACGATCCATTACCAGATGGGCGGCGTCCCGACGAACGTCCACGGACAGGTCGTCGCGCCGAAAGGCGGCGACGACCGTGCCGTGGTGAACGGCCTCTTCGCGGTCGGCGAATGCGCCTGCGTGTCGGTGCACGGCGCGAACCGGCTGGGGACGAATTCGCTCCTCGACATCGTCGTGTTCGGTCGCGCCGCCGGCAACTTCATCGTCGACCAGGCGCTGCCGCGGCAATCGCACAAGCCGCTGCCGAAGGACGCCGGAGACGCGTCGCGGGCGCGCCTCGCACGGCTCGATGCGGCGACGAGCGGAGAATCGGTCTCGGCAGTGGCGCACGATCTCCGTCAGACGATGCAGGCCCATTGCGGCGTCTTCCGCAACCGGCAGCTGCTCGCCGAAGGCGTGCGGCAGGTGATGGACCTCGAGGCGCGGGCGGGACGCAGCGCGATCAAGGACCACAGCCGGACCTTCAACACGGCGCGGGTCGAGGCGCTCGAGCTCGACAACCTGATCGAGACGGCCAAGGCGACCGTCGTTTCCGCCGAAGCGCGCAGCGAATCGCGCGGCGCGCAGGCCAGGAGCGACTTCCCGGACCGCGACGACGTGAACTTCCTGAAGCACACGCTCTGGTATCGCGACGGCAACCGGCTCCAGTACAAGTCGGTGAACATGAAACCGGTCTCGGTCGACGCGTTCCCGCCCAAGGCGCGCACCTACTGAGCCATGCCTCGAACCTACTTCAATCCAAAATCGGGCCGGCCGCGCCGGCCCGTCTCCATCAGAAGTTTTCCCCAATGAAGTTCCGCGTTTACCGCTACGACCCCGGCAAGGACGCGAAGCCGTACCTGCAGGACTACGACGTCGCGCTCGATCCGCACGACCGGATGCTGCTCGACGCGCTGATGCGACTCAAGGCTGTCGACGACACGCTCTCGTTCCGACGGAGCTGCCGCGAAGGCGTCTGCGGCTCCGACGCGATGAACATCAACGGGAAGAACGGCCTCGCCTGCATCACGAACCTGCAGGAGCTCCGGGAGCCGGTCGAGCTCCGGCCGCTGCCGGGCCTGCCGGTGATCCGCGATCTGATCGTGGACATGAGCCAGTTCTTCAAGCAATACCATTCGATCAAGCCCTATCTGATCAACGACACGCCCCCGCCGGAGAAGGAGCGGCTGCAGTCGCCCGAGGACCGCGAGGAGCTCGACGGGCTCTACGAGTGCATCCTCTGCGCGTGCTGCTCCACGTCGTGTCCGTCGTTCTGGTGGAACCCGGACAAGTTCGTCGGACCGGCCGGCCTGCTGCAGGCCTACCGGTTCATCGCGGACTCGCGCGACGAGGCGACGAACGAGCGGCTCGACAACCTCGAGGACCCCTACCGGCTGTTTCGCTGCCACACCATCATGAATTGCGTCGATGTCTGTCCGAAAGGGCTGAATCCGACGAAGGCCATCGGCAAGATCAAGGACATCATGGTGAAACGCACTGTGTAAGGCTTCGCATTCGGCCCCGATGCTGCGTTGCGACTCGCCTGCGCTGCTCACATGGGATCTGACTATGCTCCGCTGCTCGGCTCGCCGCGCCTTGCCCAGAGGCCGACTGCCCGCCTTCCACGGGCGTTTGCCGCCGGTGAGGACGACTGATTTGGACGCGACGGAGCTCAGGCGGCTACGCTGGCGCTGCCGACGCGGGATGCTCGAGAACGACCTGATCCTCGCGCGCTTCCTCGACGCGCGCGGCGAGGCGATCACGGCCGGCGAGGGGGCAGAGCTCGCGCGGCTGCTCGACCTCGCGGATGGCGAATTGTGGGATCTGCTTTCGGGCCGCGCCGAGCCTGCGGACGCGACGCTGCGTCCCCTGGTGTCGGCGCTGCGCACCGCATGAGGAGAGGCGAGCCGCGGCTCGACCTCGGCGTTACCCGCGACCGGCACGATCGAGGCTGGCACGGGGAGGAGCGCGCCCGCCGGAGGGCGTGCGATGGCATCTTGCGGGGCACCGGCCGGCCCCCAACTTGAAGCATGGAGCAACGATCATGAGTGACCGCACCGCAACGCTGACTTTTTCCGATGACGCCCCCGCCGTCACGTTCCCGATCCTCCGCGGGTCGATCGGGCCGGACGTGATCGACATCCGGACGCTCTACGGCAAGACCGGCCGGTTCACCTACGACCCGGGCTTCCTGTCGACCGCATCGTGCAACTCGACGATCACCTTCATCGACGGCGACAAGGGCGAGCTGCTCTATCGCGGCTACCCGATCGACGAGCTCGCGGTGAAATGCGACTTCATGGAGGTCTGCCACCTGCTGCTCTACGGCGAGCTGCCCAACCCGGCGCAGAAGGCCGACTTCGTGGGGCGTGTGACCAAGCACACGATGGTCAACGAGCAGATGCAGTTCTTCATGCGCGGTTTTCGCCGCGACGCGCATCCGATGGCGGTGCTGACCGGGCTCGTCGGCGCAATGAGCGCCTTCTACCCCGACTCGATCAACCTGCACGACGCGCACCAGCGCGACATCTCGGCGATCCGCCTGATCGCGAAGATGCCCACCCTCGTCGCCATGGCCTACAAGTACTCGGTCGGGCAGCCGTACATGTACCCGCGCAACGACCAGACGTACGCGGCCAACTTCATGCGGATGATGTTCGCGACGCCGTGCGAGGAGTACAAGATCAACGACGTGCTGGTGCGCGCGCTCGACCGGATCTTCATCCTGCACGCCGATCACGAGCAGAACGCGTCGACCTCGACCGTGCGCCTGTGCGCGTCGTCGGGGACGAACCCGTTCGCCGCCATCGCCGCAGGCGTCGCCTGCCTCTGGGGGCCGGCGCACGGCGGTGCCAACGAGGCCTGCCTCAACATGCTCTACGACATCCAGAAGCAGGGCGGCGTCGCGAAGATCAACGACTTCATCGCCAAGGTCAAGGACAAGAACTCGGGCGTGAAGCTCATGGGCTTCGGTCACCGCGTCTACAAGAACTACGACCCCCGCGCGAAGCTGATGCGCGAGACGTGCCACGAGGTGCTGACCGAGCTCGGGCTGCACGACGACCCGCTGTTCAAGCTCGCGATGGCGCTGGAGAAGATCGCGGTCGAAGACGAGTATTTCGTGTCGCGCAAGCTCTACCCGAATGTCGACTATTACTCGGGGATCGTGCAGAAGGCGATCGGCATTCCGGTGCCCCTGTTCACGGCGATTTTCGCGCTGGCGCGGACCGTCGGCTGGATCGCGCAGCTGAACGAGATGATCGCCGATCCGGAGTACAAGATCGGGCGCCCGCGGCAGCTCTTCACCGGGGCGAAGCAGCGGGCGGTGAAGCCCATCGCCCAACGCTGAGGCCGGCGGGGCGGAAGGAAGGCGACGATGAGCGACCTCAGGGAATTCGAGTCGACGAGCACGCTGTTCGGGGGCAACGCTCCGTTCATCGAGGAGCAGTACGAGCACTACCTCGCGAACCCGGAGTCGGTCCCGTCAGACTGGCGGCGCTACTTCGACAGCTTGCGCGGCGGCGCCGCCGACGTCGCGCACGCGCCGGTCATCGAGTCCTTCATCCGGCTCGGCAAGAGCCGCAAGGTCGCGGGCGCGATGGTCGACGCGGCGACGATGCACAAGCAGGTGCTCGTGCTGCAGCTCATCGGCAAGTTCCGCACGCTTGGGATGTTCCAGGCCGACATCGACCCGCTCAAGCGCCAGGAGAAGCGCTACATCGCCGACCTCGACATCGCCAGCTACGGCTTCACCGACGCCGACCTCGACACCGAGTTCGACGTCGGATCGTTCAAGGCCGGCGGCGAGCGGATGCGGCTGCGCGAGCTGATCCAGGCGCTCCGGGACACGTATTGCCGGACGTTCGGCGCCGAGTACATGTACATCTCGGACACGACGACCAAGCGCTTCGTCCAGCACTGGCTCGAGCCCATCCGGTCGCGGCCCGTCTACACGGCGGAGCAGCGGCGCCACATCCTCGAGCGCCTCACCGCGGCCGAGACGCTCGAGCGCTACCTGCACACGAAGTACGTCGGCCAGAAGCGCTTCTCGGGCGAGGGCGGCGACACGCTGACGCCGATGCTCGACCACCTGATCCAGAAGGCGGGCGCCGCCGGCATCAAGGAGACCGTGATCGGGATGGCGCACCGCGGGCGCTTGAACGTGCTGGTCAACACGTTCGGCAAGATGCCCGCCGACCTCTTCTCGGAGTTCGAGGGCAAGCAGGCGCAGGAGCTCGTCGCGGGCGACGTCAAGTACCACCAGGGTTTCTCGTCGGACGTCGTCACGCCGGGCGGACCGATGCACCTGACCCTCGCGTTCAACCCGTCGCACCTCGAGGCGGTCGATCCGGTGGTCGAGGGCTCGGTGCGCGCGCGCCAGCACCGGCGGGGCGACGAGGTCGGCGACCAGGTGCTGCCGGTGCTGATCCACGGCGATGCGGCGCTCGCGGGGCAGGGCGTGATCCAGGAAATCCTCAACATGGCGCAGACCCGCGGCTACTACACGGGCGGCACCCTCCACATCGTCGTCAACAACCAGATCGGATTCACGACCTCCGACCCCCGCGACACGCGGGGCACGCTCTACTGCACCGACATCGCGAAGATGGCCGAGGCGCCGATCTTCCACGTCAACGCCGACGACCCGGAAGTCTCGCTGCTGGCGATCGAGATGGCGATGGAGTACCGGCGGCAGTTCCATCGCGACGTCTTCATCGACCTCGTCTGCTTCCGGCGCCTGGGCCACAACGAGGCCGACGAGCCGATGATCACGCAGCCGCTCATGTACAAGCGGATCGGGCAGCACCCGGGCACGCGCAAGCTCTACGCCGACCGGCTCGAGCGCGAAGGCGTGATCCAGCCGGGCGACGCCGACGCGATGATCGCCGCCTACCGCGCGGCGATGGACAAGGGGATGCACACGAACACGACGATCTTGTCGAATTACAAGGCGCCGTTCTCCGTCGACTGGACCCCGTACAAGGGCAAGAGCTGGACCGAGCCGTGCGACACGCGCGTGCCGCTCGACGCGCTGAAGGAGCTCGCCGGGAAGGTCACGACGGTCCCCGCAGGATTCAAGGTCCATCCGCGGGTCGAGCGCGTGCTCGCCGACCGCCGCGCGATGGGCGAGGGCAGGCTGCCGCTCGACTGGGGGATGGCCGAGACGCTCGCGTACGCGACCCTCGTGAACCAGGACATAGGAATTCGGCTCTCCGGCGAGGACACCGCCCGCGGCACGTTCTCGCACCGGCACGCCGTGCTGCACGACCAGAACCGCGAGAAGTGGGACTCCGGGACCTGGATTCCGCTCCAGCACGTGAAGCCGGGGCAGCCGGAGTTCGAGGTGATCGATTCGGTGCTGACCGAGTACGGCGTCCTGGGTTTCGAGTACGGCTATGCGACGTCCGATCCCAAGCGCCTCGTCATCTGGGAAGCGCAGTTCGGCGACTTCGCGAACGGTGGGCAGGTCGTGATCGACCAGTTCATTGCGTCGGGCGAGGTGAAGTGGGGCCGGATCTGCGGGCTCGTACTGCTCCTGCCGCACGGCTACGAAGGGCAGGGCCCCGAGCATTCGTCGGCGCGGCCCGAGCGCTACCTTCAGCTCTGCGCCGAGCACAATATGCAGGTGTGCGTGCCGTCGACGCCGGCGCAGGTCTATCACCTGTTCCGCCGGCAGATGCTCCGCACCTTTCGGCGGCCGCTGATCGTGATGAGCCCGAAGAGCCTCCTGCGCCACAAGGAAGCCGTTTCGACGCTCGACGAGCTCGCGGAAGGGCGCTTCCAGAACGTCATCGGCGAAGTGGAGAAGATCGCCGCGAAGAGCGTGCGCCGGGTGATCCTCTGCTCGGGCAAGGTCTACTACGAGCTGGCCGCATACCGGCGCGAGCACAAGATCGGCGACGTCGCGATCTTCCGGCTCGAGCAGCAGTATCCGTTCCCGCACGCGGACCTGAAGGCGCAGCTCGCGAAGTTCCCGAACGCGACCGAGATCGTCTGGTGCCAGGAGGAGCCGCAGAACCAGGGCGCGTGGTACCGGCTCCGCGCGTACTTCCGGGAGGACGCGCTGCCCGACCAGATCGTCGCCTACGCCGGGCGCCCGGTGTCGGCAACGACCGCGGTCGGCTACATGTCGAAGCACGTCGAGCGCCAGCAGAAGCTCGTCGCGGACGCGTTCGCGGCGCCGCCTCTCTCCGAGGGCGAGATGCTCGTCCACACCTGAGAAAAGGCCATCGATGCGAGTGGAAGTCAAAGTCCCGCAGCTGCCCGAGTCCGTGGCCGAGGCCACGCTCGTCTCGTGGCACAAGAAGACGGGCGCCGCGGTGGCCCGCGACGAGAACCTGATCGACGTCGAGACCGACAAGGTCGTGCTCGAGCTGCCGGCGCCGGCGTCGGGCGCGCTGGTCGAGATCCTGAAGGGCGACGGCGCGACGGTCGCGGGTCAGGAGGTGATCGCGATCATCGACACCGAGGCGAAGGCGGCCGCGACGGCGGCGCCCGCGGCTGCGACGACGGCGGCGAAGCCGGCCGCGCCCGTGTCGACGGCGCCTGCGCCGGCGGCGATGCCCGCGGCGCGGAAGATGATGACCGAGCAGGGCATCTCCGCCTCCGACGTGACCGGGACGGGACGCGGCGGCCGCGTGACGAAAGCCGACGTGCTGGCCGCCGAGCCGAAGACGTCGCCGCCCGCCCCATCGCCCACGCCTGCGCCGGTCGCGAAGGCGCCGCCCGCGCCCGCGGGGCCCCTGCCCGCCGAGCCCGGCAACCGTCCCGAGCAGCGCGTGCCGATGTCGCGGCTGCGGCAGCGCGTCGCCGAGCGCCTGGTGGCGTCGCAGTCGACGGCCGCGATCCTGACGACGTTCAACGAAGTCAACATGCAGCCCGTGATCGAGCTGCGCAACAAGTACAAGGATCGCTTCGAAAAGGAGCACGGCGTCAAGCTCGGCTTCATGGGCTTCTTCGTGAAGGCCGCCGTCCACGCCTTGAAGAAGTTTCCGGCGGTCAACGCGTCGATCGACGGCACCGACATCGTCTACCACGGCTACTTCGACATCGGCATCGCCGTCGGCAGCCCGCGCGGGCTGGTCGTGCCGATCCTGCGCGACGCGGACCAGCTGTCGATCGCCGAGATCGAGGCGAAGATCGCCGATTACGGGAAGCGGGCGCAGGAGGGCAAGCTCACCGTCGAGGAATTGACCGGCGGGACGTACACGATCTCGAATGGCGGGGTGTTCGGCTCGATGCTGTCGACGCCGATCATCAACCCGCCGCAATCGGCGATCCTCGGCGTCCACGCGACCAAGGACCGTGCAGTCGTCGAGAACGGGCAGGTCGTCGTCCGCCCGATGAACTACCTCGCGCAGTCGTACGACCATCGGATCATCGACGGGCGCGAGGCGGTGCTGTCGCTCGTCGCAATCAAGGAAGCGCTCGAGGATCCCGCGCGCATGCTGCTCGACTTATAGATCGTCATTCCCGCGTACGCGGGAATCCAGCGTCTTTCGGCGCAAAGAGACTGGGTCCCCGCCTTCGCGGGGACGACGGCTTCGTTGCGCCGCGCACCTGCCGAATCCAGAAGAAGGGCCCGCGATGGCTGAACAATTCGACGTGGTGGTGATCGGCGCCGGCCCCGGCGGCTACATCGCCGCGATCCGCGCGGCGCAGCTCGGCCTCAAGACCGCGTGCATCGACGACTGGACGCGCGCCGACGGCAAGCCCGCGCCCGGAGGCACGTGCACGAACGTCGGCTGCATCCCGTCGAAGGCGCTCCTGCAATCGTCCGAGAACTACGAGCACGCGGGCCACGCGTTCGCCGATCACGGCATCGAGGTCAAGGGGCTCGCGATCGACGTCGCGAAGATGCAGGCGCGCAAGGAGAAGGTCGTCGCGCAGAACAACGACGGCATCGCCTTCCTGTTCAAGAAGAACAAGATCGCGTTCTTCCCCGGCACGGGATCGTTCACGGGCGGCGGCGCGGAATCGGGCTGGACCATCGCGGTGCAGGGTGCGAAGCCAGCGGAGCTCGTCGCGAAGCACGTGATCGTCGCCACGGGATCGAAGCCGCGGCCGCTTCCCGGCGCGGCGATCGACAACCGGATCGTCCTCGACAACGAAGGGGCGCTCGCGCTCGGCGACGTGCCGAAACGCCTCGGCGTCGTCGGTGCCGGCGTGATCGGACTCGAGATGGGCAGCGTCTGGCGGCGACTCGGCGCGCAGGTCACCGTGCTCGAAGCGCTCCCGGCATTCCTCGGGGTCGCCGACGAGGCGATCGCGAAGGAGGCGCAGCGCGTGTTCGCGAAGCAGGGACTCGCGATCGAGCTCGGCGTGGCGATCACCAGGGTGGCGGTCGGCAAGGACGACGTTGCCGTCGACTGGAATGACGCCGCGGGCAAGCCCCAGGCGGCGACGTTCGACAAGCTGATCGTCTCGATCGGTCGACTCCCGCACACGGCGGGGCTTGGCGCGGAGAAGGTCGGGCTCGCGCTCGACGAGCGCGGCTTCGTCGCCGTGGACGCCGAATGCCGCACCAATCTCGGGAACGTCTGGGCGATCGGCGACGTCGTTCGCGGTCCGATGCTCGCGCACAAAGCCGAGGACGAGGGCGTCGCCGTCGCCGAACGCATCGCCGGGCAGCACGGGCACGTCGACTTCAACACGATCCCGTGGGTGATCTACACGTCGCCGGAGATCGCCTGGGTCGGCAAGACCGAGCAGCAGCTCCGGGCGGAAGGCGTCGCCTACAAGGCGGGCCGCTTTCCGTTCTCCGCGAACGGTCGCGCGCGTGCGCTGGGCGACACCACCGGCTTCGTCAAGATCCTGGCCGACGCCGCCACCGATCGCATCCTCGGCATGCACGTGATCGGGCCGCTCGCTTCCGAATTGATCGCCGAAGGCGTGGTCGCGATGGAGTTCGGCGCGGCGAGCGAGGATCTCGCGCGGATCTGCCACGCGCATCCGTCCCTGTCCGAGGCGACGAAGGAGGCCGCGCTGGCAGTCGAAGGGCGTACGCTCAATCTCTGAGCGATGGCGGGCGATATCGAAGGCGACGTCACCGCGCGCCACGACGCGTTCGTCGCGTGGCTCGAGCCGCTGCTCGCGGCGCGCGGCACGACGCTCGATCACGCGCAGGCCGCGGCATTCGACCGCCTGTCGCACCTTGCCACCGAGCTCGAGGCGTTCCGCGCCGCGCGGCAGTCGACGCTGAAAAAGCTGTTCCTGCCGCCCGACGTGCCGCGCGGCGTCTACCTGTGGGGCGGCGTGGGGCGCGGCAAGAGCTTCCTCATGGACGGCTTCTTCTCGACCGTGGCGATCCGCCGCAAGACGCGCGTCCACTTCCACGCCTTCATGCGCGCGGTGCACGAGGAGCTCGCGGCGCTCAAAGACGAGGAGGACCCCCTTGCCACGGTCGCCGAACGGATCGCCCTGCGCCATCGTCTCATCTGCTTCGACGAGTTCCACGTGTCCGACATCGCCGATGCGATGATCCTGGGTCGCCTGTTCTCGGCGCTCTTCGAAGGGGGCGTCGTCTTCGTGGTGACGTCGAACTATCCGCCGGACGGCCTGTGGCCGGACGGGCTCCAGCGCGAGCGGTTCCTGCCCGCGATCGCGCTCCTGAACCAGCGGCTCGACGTCGTCGAGGTCGACGCCGGCATCGACTACCGGCTGCGCGTGCTCGAGCAGGCCGGGGTCTGCCAGACGCCGCTCGGGCCTGCGGCCGACGCTGCGCTCGCCGCCGCTTTCGAGCGGATGCGGAGCGGGCCCGACGAGAACCCGAGGCTCACGGTCGAAGCGCGCGAGCTCCTCGCGCAGCGCGTCGCCGGCAGCGCCGCCTGGTTCGACTTTGCGACGCTCTGCGAGGGACCCCGCTCGCAGCGCGACTACCTCGAGCTCGCCCGCAGCTTTCCGGTGCTCTTCCTGTCCGGCGTCCCGATCCTGACGGCCGACATGGGCAACAGCGCCCGGCGCTTCACCTGGCTCGTCGACATCCTGTACGATCATCGCGTGAAGCTCGTGATCTCGGCCGCCGTCCCCCCGGACGGCCTGTACCGCGTCGAGCCGAACCAGCGCGAGTTCGACCGGACCGTGAGCCGGCTGATCGAGATGCAGTCCCGCGACTACATGGCGCTCCCGCACGTTCCCGCGCTGTCGCAGGACGCCGCCTGAACCCCCTCCCGCCGTCCCGAAGGAGAATTCCCGTGCAGAAATTCAAGGCGTACCGGACCTTTCAGGAGAACAACGCCATCGTGAGCCGTTTCGTCGAGCTCGGGGTCGACGACCTCGACCCGGGCGACGTCGTCGTGCGCACCAAGTACTCGACGATCAACTACAAGGACGCCCTGTCCTACAACGGCGCCGGCAAGATCATGCGGAAGTACCCGACCAACGCCGGCATCGACATGGCCGGCACGGTCGAGTCGTCCGCCGATTCCCGATGGAAGCGCGGCGACAAGGTGATCGTCCACGCGTACGACATGGGCGTCGCGCACGATGGCGGCTATGCGGAGTTGGTCCGCGTGCCGGGCGACTGGATCGTCCGGCGGCCGGAGAGCATGACGGCGTTCGACGCGATGACGCTCGGCACCGCGGGCTTCACCGCCGCGCAGGCGATCATGCTGATGGAGCACAACGGCCTCAAGCCGGGGAACGGGCCGGTGGCCGTCACCGGCGCGACCGGCGGGGTGGGCTCGGTCGCGGTCGAGATCCTCGCCAAGACCGGTTACGAAGTCGTCGCGATCACGGGCAAGAAGGAGGAGAGCCGTTATCTCAAGGGCCTCGGCGCGAAGGAGGTGGTCCTGCGCCAGTCGATCGACCTCTCGAAGATCCGTCCGCTCGACAAGGCGACCTGGGCCGGAGCCGTCGACAATCTCGGCGGCGACCTGCTCGCCTGGCTGCTCTCGACGATGAAGATCGGCGGGACCGTCGGCGCGGTCGGTCTCGCCGCCGACATGAAGCTCCACACGACGGTCGCGCCGTTCATCCTGCGCGGCGTGTCGCTGCTCGGCGCCGACAGCGCGAACTGCCCGATGGCGACGCGGCAGAAGATCTGGAACAAGCTCGCCGTCGAATGGCGTCCCGACCAGGTCCACGACCAGGTCCGGACGATCGAGTTCGAGGACCTGCCCACGCACTTCGAGCCTTATCTCAAGGGAATGGTCCGCGGGCGGACCGTGGTGCGCATCGCGCCCGATAGTCACCCTTAGGACATTTCGGCGGCCGGCGGCGCGGTCCCGTGCGGATCGCTTGATCCTGAGCAAGAAGCCGCAGGGACGCGCGCCTTAGCCTTCCGCTGCTGGCGGCCGGGAACGCCGCCCGAAAGCCCACCGCGGAGGAGATCGCATGGCCACTTACAAGGAGTTCCATGAGGCGTCGCTCGCCGACCGCGACGCCTTCTGGCGCGCGGAGGCATCGCTCGTCGACTGGCAGGCGCCGTTCACCTCGGTGCTCGACTACTCGAAGCCGCCGTTCGCGAAGTGGTTCGTCGGCGGCCGGACGAATCTCTGCCACAACGCCGTCGACCGGCACCTCGCGACCCGCGCGTCGCAGAAGGCGCTCGTCTACATCTCGACCGAGACGGACGAGACGAAGGCCTACACGTACGCCGAGCTCGCCGCGGAAGTCAACCGCTTCGCTGCCGTGCTCAAAGCCGAGGGGGTGGGCCGCGGCGACCGCGTCCTGATTTACATGCCGATGATCGCCGAGGCCGCGTTTGCGATGCTCGCCTGCGCCCGGATCGGCGCGATCCACTCGGTCGTCTTCGGCGGCTTCGCCGCGGCGAGCCTCGCCACGCGGATCGACGACGCGAAGCCGAAGGTGATGATTACCTCCGACTGCGGAATGCGCGGCGGCAAGCCGGTGCCCTACAAGCACCTCGTGGACGAGGCGATCCGCCTCGCCGCGCACCCGCCGAAGAGCGTGATCATCGTCAACCGCGGGCTCGACAAGGCGATGAGCGTCGTGGCCGGCCGCGATCTCGACTACGCGACGCTGCGCGCGCGCCACCCGGACGCGCAGGTGCCGTGCGAATGGCTCGAATCCTCGGAGCCGTCCTACATCCTCTACACGTCGGGGACGACGGGCAAGCCGAAGGGCGTCCAGCGCGACACCGGCGGTTATGCCGTAGCGCTCGCGTCGTCGATGCGGCGCATCTACTGCATCGAGCCGGGCGACACGATGTTCACGACGAGCGACATCGGCTGGGTGGTCGGCCATTCGTACATCGTCTACGGGCCGCTCATCGCCGGGGGAACGACGATCATGTACGAGGGCCTGCCGATCCGGCCGGATCCCGCGATCTGGTGGAAGATCGTCGCCGATAACAAGGTCAAGACGATGTTCAGCTCGCCCACCGCGATCCGCGTGCTGAAGAAGCAGGACCCGGCGCACATGAAGAGGCACGACCTCGCGACGCTCAAGTACCTGTTCCTCGCCGGCGAGCCGCTGGACGAGCCGACTGCGCGCTGGGCGTCCGACTCGCTCGGCGTGCCGATCGTCGACCACTACTGGCAGACCGAGACCGGCTGGGCCATTCTCTCCGCGATGCCCGGCGTCGAGGAGACGCCGCGCAAATTCGGCAGCCCGTCGTTCCCCGTGTACGGCTACGACGTGCGGCTGCTGCGCGAGGGCAGCGGCGACGAGGCGGGCGCCAACGAGAAGGCGGTGCTGACGATCATGCCTCCGCTGCCCCCCGGTTGCATGACGACCGTCTGGGGCGACGACGCGCGCTTCGTCAAGACCTATTTCTCGGACTTCGGCAAGAAGCTCGCGTACTCGACGTTCGACTGGGCCACGAAGGACCCCGACGGCTACTACTTCGTTCTGGGCCGCACCGACGACGTGATCAACGTGGCCGGCCACCGGCTCGGCACGCGCGAGATCGAGGAGGCGGTGCAGGCGCACCCGGGCATCGCCGAAGTCGCCGTCGTCGGCGTCGCCGATCAGCTGAAAGGGCAGGTCCCCGTCGCGTTCGCCGTCGTCAAGGACCCGGCGAAGGTCGCGAGTCCTGACGGGGTCGCGGCGATGCGCAAGGAAGTGATGGACACGGTCGACCGCGAGTTGGGCGCGATCGCGCGTCCGGGGGCCGTACACTTTGTGACGCTGCTGCCGAAGACGCGTTCCGGGAAGCTCCTCCGCCGATCGATCCAGGCGCTGGCCGAGGGCCGCGACCCGGGCGATCTCACGACAATCGAGGATCCGGCCGCCCTCGAGCAGATCAGGACTGCGCTCGACGCGCGGGCAGGATCCTGACGCCTGGCGTTCGAGCAAGCAAGGTCAAGGAAAAGTAGGGTCTGACCCTACTTTTCTCGCGCGGTAAGTCCGAAATGGGCGCGACGGGCAAGGCGGGCGATAATAGCAATTTCGCCCGCCACCGCCATGCCCAACGATTCCGCCGCGCGCGCCGCCACGCTCGCCCGCGCCACGGCGCCTGCCGCGCTCCGTCACGTGCCGCTCGCAGTCGTCTCGCGAGGGGACGGAGTGGACGCGATCCACAGTGGCTCGGTCGCCGTGGTCAACCGCGATGGCACGCTCCTGTTCGCGGCGGGCGATGCGGAATTCGTCACGATGACGCGCAGCGCGCTCAAACCGTTCCAGGCGATGCCGTTCGTCGCGGGCGGCGGCGTCGAGCGCTTCGGCTTTTCGCGCGCGCAGGTCGCGCTGCTCTGCGCCAGCCACTCAGGCGAGCCGCGGCATCAGGAGGCGGTCGCCGCGATGCTTGCGGCCGCGGGCAACACGCCGGCGGACCTGCAGTGCGGCACTCACGCACCCGGGTATTACGACGTTCGCGGGGAGGTTCCGCCGCCGCCCCCTTATTCGCCGCTCGCGCACAACTGCTCCGGCAAGCACAGCGGGATGCTCGCGTATTGCGTGCAGTGCGGCCTGCCGAAGGCCACCTATCTCGCGTTCGAGCACCCGCTCCAGCAGGCGATTCGCCGCGCGGTGGCGCATTTCACGGCAGTGCCCGAGGGCGACCTCGTCGCGGGGATCGACGGCTGCTCCGCGCCCAACTACGGAGTGCCGCTCGCGCGCGTCGCCCGGGCGTTCGCGCGGCTCGCGGCGGATCGTTCCGACCCGGAATACGGCACGGCGCCGGCTGTCTTGTCCGACGCCATGACGGCGCACCCCGAAATGGTGTCCGGCGAAGGGCGCAACGACCTCGCCCTGATGACCGCCGGCCGGGGCGACTGGGTGACCAAGATCGGGGCCGAAGGCCTGCAGGCGATCGGCGTGCGCAGCCGCGGGATCGGCATTGCCATCAAGGTCGCCGACGGCGCGAAGCGGGGGCTGCACCCGGCCACCGTCGAGGTCCTGGACCAGCTCGGCCTGCTCGACGGCGAGCAGCGCGCGCGCCTCGCGCCGTGGCGCGAGCCGGTCGTGCGCAACTACCGCGGGACCGTCACCGGGCAGGTTCGCCCGGCGGTTGTGCTGGACAAGCCGCGCGTCCCGGCGACGGGCCGGGGCTGACCCCGCGTGCGACTGAACTTACGGCCTCGGCAGCGGTCTTTTGATGGAAGCGCGCGCCGCGATCATCACCTCGGGGACTCCCCCGCGCGGCCCGGAATCTGGGGCTTCGCGGGCAAGCGCCGCACCTGCCGTCCGGCGGGCATAACAACGACGATTCAGGGACCGGATGGGTGATCGCGAGGTCGATCAGCAGCTCGTCGTGCGTGCGCAGCAGGGTGACAAGCGCGCCTACGAACTGCTGGTGCTCAAGTACCAGCGGAAGCTCTCGCGGCTGCTGTCGCGGCTGGTGCGCGACCCGGCGGAGGTGGAGGACGTGACGCAGGAGGCTTTCATCAAGGCGTACCGGGCGCTGCCGAGCTTCCGGGGCGACAGTGCGTTCTACACCTGGCTCTACCGGATCGCTATCAACACCGCGAAGAACTACCTGGTCGCGATGGGCCGGCGCGCGCCCACGTCGACCGGGTTCGATCACGAGGAAGCCGAGAATTTCGAGGATGCCGACCAGCTGCGGGACGCGAACACGCCCGAAGGGGAGCTGCAAGGCAAGGAAATTGCTGCCGTGGTGAACCGGGCGATGGACGCGCTGCCCGAGGACCTGCGGACGGCGATCACGTTGCGGGAGATCGAGGGCCTGTCGTACGAGGAAATAGCAAGCGTAATGAACTGCCCGATCGGCACCGTGCGCTCCCGGATCTTCCGGGCGCGGGAAGCGATCGCAACGGAATTGCGGCCGTTGCTGGGGACCGAAGAGAACCGGAGATGGTGATGCCAGAAGACATTTCGCGCCTGATGGACGGCGACGTCGAGGACGGCGATGTCGGAGGCGTCTGCGGACGCCTGCGGCAGGCCGACCTGGTCTCGACTTGGGTCTGCTACCACGTCATCGGCGAGACGCTGCGGGGCGGCCAGGGTGCCGTGCCGCGCGTGTCCCGTACCTTCGCCGCGCGGCTCGCCTCGGAGCCGACGATCCTCGCGCCGAGCGCCGTCCGCAGCCGGCCCTTGCCCTTCGCCTGGGCGGCCGCCGCGACGGTGGCGGCGGTCACCGTGGTTGGCTGGGTCGCCTATGCGACGCTCGACACCTCGACAACCGCCATCGCGAAGGCGCGTGAAGCGGCGTCGATCCGGGCGGCGCAGGTACGGCCGCAGCCGGTGCCTTCCGACTATCTGCTCGCGCACCGCGAGTACTCGCCGACGACGCCGATGGAGGGCATCGGCCCGATGATCCGGGCCGCGACGGTCGAATCGGTCGATGTTCGTCCGTAGCGCCCTTCAGGGAGGGATTCTGTGACCGGGCTTGCCGCCGTGGGGGCCCCTTTGCGCCGGGCCGCCTCGTCCGCGGCGGCGCTGGCGTTGGCCCTGACCTTGGGAGTCGGGCCGCTCGCCGCGCGCGCCGCAGGTTCGGCGGAAGTGCAGGACGCGGCGTCGCTCCTGGGTCGCGCGGCCGCGGCCGCGCGGACGCTCAACTACACGGGAACACTCGTCTACCAGCATGCCGGCCGTGTCGAAACGTCGCGCATCGTCCACTGGAATAACGGCGGCAGCGAATTGGAGAAGCTCGTCAACCTCGAAGGGCCGCCGCGCGAAGTTATCCGCAGCAGCACCGAGGCGCGCTGCTACTACCCCGACGCCAAGATCGTCCGGGTCGAGCCCCGGACGTTCCGCAACGCGTTCCCGTCGCTGTCCGCCCAGCAGCAGAAGGCGCTGACCGACTACTACGACCTCCGCCGCGGCGAGGCGGATCGCGTCGCCGGCCTTGACGTGCAGGCATGGATTTTCGAGCCGCGCGACGGACTCCGCTACGGACAGAAGCTCTGGTTCGAGCGTGCGACCGGCCTCTTGCTCAAGGCGCGGATCCAGAACGAGCGGAACGAGCCGGTCGAGCAATTCACGTTTACCGACATCGTGCTCGACGCGCACGTCGATCGCGAAATGGTGCGGCCGAGCTGGCCCCCCGCGCCACCCGCCTGGCAGATCCAGACCGGACCGGGTGAGACGGTCGCGGCGGAGACGGGATGGGTCGTTCGGGGCGCGCCGCCGGGCTTCTCCCGCGTCGCCGAGGGCTACCGCACTGCGCGCGGCAAGCGCGCGCCCGTTGCGCACATCGTCTACTCGGATGGCCTCGTCGCCGTTTCCGTGTTCGTGGAACCCGCCTCGGCGGTGCACCCGGCGGGACTGTTGCAGCAGGGCGGCGTCAACGTGTTCATCCGCGACCTCGACGGCTATGTCGTCACGGCGCTCGGCGAAGCGCCCGCGGCCACGATCCGCCAGATCGCCAATTCGGTGGCGCGGCGTTGACGCAGACGCGCCCACCCCTCACCGTCGTTCCTTCCGGAGGTCGTTCCCGATGCTGTCCCCCACCCGCCCCCTCCTTGCCGCAGCGAACCTTGCCGCGGCGCTGGCCGTCTTCGCCGCGACGGCCGCGCCGGCGCTGGCGCAGGGCCGTCCCGCCGGGCTACCCGACTTCACCGAGCTCTACGAGAAGCAGTCGTCGGCGGTCGTCAGCATCGACGTCACGCAGAAGATCAAGCGGTCGCGGATTCCCGAGCTGTCGGAGGACGATCCGTTCTACGAGTTCTTTCGCCGGTTCGGCCAGGTGCCGCACCGCGGGATTCCCGAGCGGGAGTTCGACCAGCAGTCGGTCGGTTCGGGCTTCATCATCTCCTCCGATGGCTACGTGATCACCAACGCGCACGTCGTCGACGGCGCGGACGAGGTCAACGTCAAGCTGTCGGACAAGCGCGAATTCAAGGCGAAGGTCGTCGGCCTCGACAAGCGCACGGACACGGCGCTCATCAAGATCGAGGCCAAGGATCTCCCGCGCGTCACGATCGGCGATCCGGAGAAGCTCAAGGTGGGCGAGTGGGTCGTCGCGATCGGCAAGCCGTTCGGGCTCGAGAACACGATGACCGCGGGGATCGTGAGCGCGAAGGGCCGCGACCTGCCGGCGGAAAACCTGATTCCCTACATCCAGACCGACGCCGCGGTGAACCCCGGCAACTCGGGCGGGCCGCTCTTCAATCTCAGGGGCGAGGTGGTCGGCATCAACTCGCTCATCTTCTCGCGCGGCAGCGGCGGGTACATGGGCGTCTCCTTCGCCATCCCGATCGACATCGCGATGAACGCCGCGACGCAGATCAAGGAGAAGGGACGCGTCACGCGCGGCAAGATCGGCGTCCAGATTCAGGAAGTCACGAAGGAGACCGCGGAGGCGTTCGGCCTGCCGAAGCCGGGCGGCGCGCTCGTCAATTCCGTCGTGAAGGGCGACCCGGCCGACAAGGCCGGACTCGAGCCCGGCGACATCATCATCAAGGCCGACGGCCATGACATCCACACGTCGAGCGAGCTGCCGCGGATCATCACGGCGATCAAGCCCGGTGCCAAGGTGGCGCTGACCGTCTGGCGCAAGGGCGCCCCGAAGGACTTCACGGTCACCGTTGCCGAGCTCAAGGAGGACCAGGCGGCGCCCGCCGCGCCGCGAGGCAGCCCGGCGCCGAAGGAAAAGGCCAAGCCGAACCGGATGGGGCTCGTGCTCGCCGACCTGACCGACGAGCAGAGAAAGGAGCTGGGCGGCAAGGGCGGCGTGCTGATCGAGGACGTGGTCGGGTCCGTCCGCGGCAACGTGCAACCCGGCGACGTGATCCTCGCGATCGTCAATCGCGGCCAGACGACCGAGGCGAAGAGCGCCGAGCAGGTGAACGGCCTCCTCGCGAAGCTGGAGAAGGGCGCCTCGGTGACGCTCCGCCTGCGGCGCGGCGATGGGGAATTCTTCTCGACGCTGAAGCTCAACGGCGAGTGAGCGAGGCGCGAGCGAGCCAGGGCCCGATTCCAAGGACGGCGGTGACGCTGACGCTGCTCGTGCGCGCGTACTGCCACCTCTGCGACGAAATGCTCGCGGCAGCGGAGCCGCTGGCTGCGGCGCACGGGACGCGAATCGCGGTCGTCGACATCGACGCGCCGGGCAACGAAGAATTGGACGCGAAGTACGGCGAACGCGTGCCCGTGCTCTTTGCCGGCCTCCCCAGCGAGCAAGCGCTCCTGTGCGCTTTTCGGCTCGACCCCGCCGCCCTCCGCGCCGCAATCGCCGGCGCCGGCAGCGGCTAAGGGTCGCGGCGGGTCCCGAAATCCGCTAAAATTCAAATCTCTGCGACGGCAGAACGGGGCACGGTCCAAAGTGCCCCTTTGTTTTGTCGCGGTGCAACGCGCCCGCCCTTGGACCTGATCCGCAACTTCTCGATCATCGCGCACATCGACCACGGCAAGTCGACGCTCGCCGACCGTTTCATCCAGCGGTGCGGGGGCCTCGCGGACCGGGAGATGGAGGCTCAGGTCCTGGACACGATGGACCTCGAGCGAGAGCGGGGCATCACGATCAAGGCGCAGACCGCGGCGCTCACGTACACGGCGCGCGACGGCCGCGTCTACAGCCTCAACCTGATCGACACGCCGGGGCACGTCGACTTCGCCTACGAGGTGTCGCGCTCCCTCGCCGCGTGCGAGGGCGCGCTGCTCGTGGTCGACGCCTCGCAGGGGGTCGAGGCGCAGACCGTCGCGAACTGCTACACGGCGACCGAGCAGAACGTCACCGTGGTCCCGGTGCTGAACAAGATCGACCTGCCGTCGGCCGAGCCCGACCGGGTGATCGCCGAGATCGAGGACATCATCGGCATCCCCGCGCACGATGCGATCCGGGTCAGCGCCAAGACCGGCGAGGGCGTCGACGACGTGCTCGAGGCGGTCATCGCGCGGATTCCCCCGCCCGCCGGCGATCCGGCGGCGCCGCTCTCGGCGCTCGTCATCGACTCCTGGTTCGACAACTACGTCGGCGTCGTCATGCTGGTCCGCGTGATGAGCGGGACGCTCCGGCCGAAGGACAAGATCCTGCTCATGGCGACCGGCGAGACCTACGGCTGCGAGCAGGTCGGCGTGTTCACGCCCAAGGCGGTCGCGCGCGGCGAGTTGTCCGCCGGCGGCGTCGGCTTCGTCGTCGCCGGGATCAAGGAAATCCACGCGGCGCGCGTCGGCGACACGGTGACCCACGCCGCGCGCCCGGCCGCGGCGCCGCTGCCGGGCTTCAAGGACGTGAAGCCGCAGGTGTTCGCCGGTCTCTATCCGGTCGAGTCGAACCAGTACGAGGCGCTGCGCGACGCGCTCGACAAGCTCAAGCTGAACGATGCGTCGCTGCACTACGAGCCCGAGGTTTCGCAGGCGCTCGGCTTCGGCTTCCGCTGCGGCTTCCTGGGCCTCCTGCACATGGACATCGTGCAGGAGCGTCTCGAGCGCGAATACGACATGGAACTGGTGACGACGGCGCCCACCGTCGTCTACCAGCTCCTGCTCCGCGACGGGACGGTGCAGGAGATCGAGAACCCGTCGAAGCTGCCCGACCTGTCGCGGGTCGAGGAAATCCGCGAGCCGATCATCACGGCCACGATCCTGATGCCGCAGGAGTACGTCGGGGCGGTGCTGACGCTGTGCACCGAGAAGCGCGGCGTGCAGAAGAACATGCAGTACCTCGGCCGCCAGGTGATGCTGACCTACGAGCTGCCGCTGGCCGAGGTCGTGATGGACTTCTTCGACAAGCTTAAGAGCGTGTCGCGGGGCTACGCGTCGCTCGACTACGAGTTCAAGGAGTACCGGGCGGCCGACGTGGTCAAGCTCGACATCCTGATCAACGGCGAGCGCGTCGACGCGCTGTCGGTGATGGTTCACCGCTCGGTCGCGCTCTACCGGGGGCGCGAGGTCGCGGCGAAGATGCGGAAGCTGATCCCGCGCCAGATGTTCGACGTCGCCGTGCAGGCGTCGATCGGCGCGCAGATCATCGCCCGCGAGAACATCAAGGCGATGCGCAAGAACGTGCTCGCCAAGTGCTATGGCGGCGACATCACGCGCAAGAAGAAGCTGCTCGAGAAGCAGAAGGCCGGCAAGAAGCGGATGAAGGCCGTCGGCAGCGTCGAGATCCCGCAGGAGGCGTTCCTCGCGATCCTGCAGGTGGGCGAGAAATAGGCGCGTTCCAACAGGGAAGAAGATCCGACCATGAACTTCGCGCTGATCCTGTTCCTCGCGACGCTCTTCACGGGCGTCGTCGCGCTCGCCGACAAGCTGGTCTTCGCGAAGCGCCGCGCGCCCGACGCGCCCGAGCCGTGGTGGATCGAATACCCGAAAAGCTTCTTCCCGGTGCTCCTGATCGTGTTCGCGCTGCGCTCGTTCGTCGTCGAGCCGTTCAAGATACCGTCGTCGTCGATGCGGCCGACGCTCGAGGTCGGCGACTTCATCCTCGTCAACAAGTTCGTCTACGGCATCCGGCTGCCGATCGTCGAGCAGAAGGTCATTCCGCTTGGGGATCCGAAGCGTGGCGACGTCGTCGTGTTCCGCTACCCGCTCAACCCGTCGCAGGACTTCATCAAGCGAGTGATCGGCGTCGGCGGCGACACCGTCGTCTACAAGGACAAGCGCCTCACGGTCAACGGCGTGCCGTGGCCGGTCAAGGAGGACGGCGTCTACGGTTACCCGGAAGGGCTGCGCTACGAGTCGCTCAGCCGGGACAGGGAGACCGTCGAGACCGGCCTTGGCCCGAAGGTGCACGACATCGCCGTGGATCCGGCGCTGCCGGCTTTCAGCCCGGCGGCGGTCCGGCCGTTTCCCGGCAAGGAGAACTGCGATTACAATCCCGATGGCAGCGGCTTTTCGTGCAAGGTGCCGCCGGGCCACTATTTCATGATGGGGGACAACCGCGACCGCAGCGACGACAGCCGGTACTGGGGCTTCGTGCCGGACGATCACATTCGCGGCCGGGCGTTCTTCATCTGGTTCAACTGGGACGATATCGTGAGCCTGGCGTTCAAGCGCGTCGGTGACAGCATCCGCTGACGATAGCGCGGGAGGGGAGATGGCACGTCGCGGACGGCAGCAAGGATTGACGATCATCGGCTTCCTGCTCGTGGCCGCGATCGTCGTCATCTTCGTCGTGGTCGCCGCCCGGACGGTGCCGGCGTACATCGAATACTATTCGGTCCAGAAGTCGCTCGAGAAGGCGCTGCACGAGGCACGCGATCCGAACGCGGTCGAGATCCGGCGCTCGTTCGATCGCTACCTCGCGACCGACTACATCCAGTCGGTGCGCGCGTCCGACGTCGAGGTGACGAAGGACGGCAACGTCGTCACCGCTAGCGTCGCGTGGACGCGGATCCTGCCGCTCGTCGCGAACGTGAGCCTCTACCTCGAGTTCGATGCGAGGGCGTCGCGCTGACGCGAGGGTTGCGGCGGCGGGATGACGTCCGACGCGCTGCGTGACCGCCTTGGCCACGCCTTTCGCCGCCCGGAGCTCCTGGCGCAGGCGCTCACCCACCGGAGCTTCGGGGCCCGGCACAACGAGCGCCTCGAGTTCGTCGGCGACGCCGTCCTGAACTGCGCCATCGCGGCGGTGCTGTACCGCCGCTTTCCGGAGATCCCCGAGGGCGACCTGTCCCGCGTTCGGGCGAGCCTCGTCAACCGCGACACGCTCGCGGCGCTCGCGCGCACGCTCGACGTCGGCGCGGCGGTGCGTCTGGGGGAGGGAGAGCTCAGAAGCGGCGGCGCGACGCGGCCGTCGATCCTCGCCGACGCGCTCGAGGCGGTGTTCGGCGCGATCTTCCTCGACGCGGGCTTCGACGCGGCGGCCGCCGTGATCGAGGCCGCCTACGCGCCGCTGCTCTCGGAGCTCGACCCCGCGGCGCTGTCGAAGGATCCGAAGACGCGACTCCAGGAATGGCTGCAGGCGCGGCGAATCGCCGTGCCGGAGTACGTCGTGACTGACGTGGCGGGGGACGCGCACGCGCAGACCTTCACCGTCGAATGCCGCATTCCGGCGCTGGCGGTCGTCACGGTGGGCGCGGGTGCGAGCCGACGAGCGGCGGAGCAGGCGGCGGCGACGCTGGCCTACGCCGAGGCGACGGCAGTCCCGGGGATCGCGCGACGTGGCTGAGGACTCGTCCGCGGGCGGCTTCCGCTGCGGACACGTGGCGATCGTCGGCCGTCCCAACGTCGGCAAGTCGACGCTCCTGAACCGTCTCGTCGGCGAGAAGGTCAGCATCACTTCGAAGAAGGCGCAGACGACGCGCCACCGGATCACCGGTATCCTGACGACCTCCGACGCTCAGTTCGTCTTCGTCGACACGCCGGGTTTCCAGACGCTGCACCGGTCGCGGTTGAACGAGCGGATGAACCGCGCCGTGAGGCAGAGCCTCGGGGCGGTCGACGCGGTCGTCCTCGTGCTCGAGGCGGGAAGGACCGTCGCCGCCGACCGCGCCGTCGCGGATTTGGTGCCCGCAAATGCCGGCATCGTCGCCGCGCTCAACAAGGTCGACGCGCTCGCCGACAAGAACTTGCTCCTGCCGCAGATGGCCGACCTCGCTGCACTTCGTCCGTTCGCGGCGATCGTCCCCGTCAGTGCGGGGAGCGGTCTCGCCGTCGACCGGCTGCTCGCGGAGCTCCGCGCGCTGCTGCCCGAATCGCCGCCGATCTACGGCGCCGACGAGATCACCGATCGCGACGAACGCTTCCTCGCCGCCGAGTTCATCCGCGAGAAAATCTTCCGCCTGCTGGGCGAAGAGGTCCCCTACCAGACGACCGTCGCGGTCGAGGAGTTCGCGCACGACGGCGACGTTCGCCGGATCCGGGCGACGGTGCTCGTCGATCGCTCGAACCAGCGCGCGATCCTGATCGGCGCCGGCGGCGCGAAGATGAAAGAGATCGCCAGCGGCGCGCGCGCCGACATGGAGCGGCTGTTCGGCGGCAAGATCTTCCTCGAGGTGTGGGTCCGCGTGCGCAAGGGCTGGGCCGACGACGAGGCGTCGCTCACCCGCCTTGGATACTGATGACGAGATAGGTTCATGGCCCCGCGCGCCCAGCCACTGCGCCGCGACGACCAGCCGTCGTTCGTGCTGCACGCCTATCCGTACCGCGAGACGAGCCTCATCGTCGAGGCGTTCACGCGCGAGTACGGGCGGGTCGCGCTGGTCGCTCGGGGGGCGAAGCGGCCGCGCTCCGAGCTGCGCGGGCTCTTGCAGGCGTTCCAGCCGCTCCTGCTCTCGTGGTCGGGCCAGCAAGAGCTGAAGACGCTCCTCCACGCGGAGTGGCGCGGCGGGTTGCCGCGGGTCGCGGGCAGTGCGCTCCTGTGCGGCTTCTACCTGAACGAGCTCCTGCTCAAGCTCCTGCCGCGCGAGGATTCGCACGCCGACCTGTTCGCCGACTACGAGACGGCGCTCGCAGACCTCGCCGCGGGCCGCGACCAGGCGACGGTGCTGCGCCGGTTCGAGGTGCGGCTGCTCGCGGCGATGGGCTACGCGTTGCCGCTGGTGCGCGAGGCCGACAGCGGCGCGCCGGTCGATCCCGCTGCACGCTACCATTACGCATTCGACCGCGGGCCGCGGCGCGATGCTCCGCCGTCGGGGCCGCGTCTCCCGATCGTCCGCGGCATGACGCTGATCGCCTTGTCCGAGCAGCGCTACCCGGACGCGGCGACGGCGGCGGAAGCCAAGCGGCTCATGCGCGAGGTGCTCGACCACTATCTCGAGCAGCGCGGCGTCGAGAGCCGGCGCGTCGTGCAGGACCTGCAGGCCCTCGAGGACGAAACGGGAAGACCGGATGATTGAGCTCGGCGTCAACATCGATCACGTCGCGACGCTGCGTCAGGCGCGCCGCACGCACGAACCCGACCCCGTCTGGGCGGCCGTCGAAGCGCATCTCGGCGGCGCCGACGGCATCACCGTCCACCTGCGCGAGGACCGCCGCCACATCCAGGACGAGGACGTGCGGCGGCTGCGCGAGCTCACGCACATCAAGCTCAACCTCGAAATGGCGGCGACGGAGGAGATGCTGGGGTTCGCCTGCGCCGTGAGGCCGGAGATGGCGATGCTCGTGCCCGAGGGGCGCGAGGAGATCACGACCGAAGGCGGGCTCGACGTCGTCGCGCACGAGGCAACGCTGCGCAACGCCGTGCGGCGCCTCGGCGACGCGGGCATCGTCACCAGCGTCTTCATCGACGCCGACCTCCGGCAGATCGAGGCCGCCGCGCGCATCGGCGCGCGCGTGTGCGAGGTGCACACGGGCCCCTATGCCCACGCCTTCCACGCGCAGGGACGCGACAGCGAGAGCGCGCCGGTCGTGGCGCGTCTCGACGAGATCCGCGCCGCCGGCGACGCGATCCGGAAGGCCGGGATGCGCTTCAACGCGGGCCACGCGCTCAACTATTTCAACGTCCAGCCGGTCGCCGCGCTGCCGGGCGTGCGCGAGCTGCACATCGGCCACGCGATCGTCTCGCGCGCGCTGTTCTGCGGCCTCCGCGAGGCGGTGCGGCAGATGAAGGCGCTGATCCGCGAGGCGGCGGCGTGAGCGCAGCGGCGCGAGCCGCAGGCGTGGGGTCACCGTGACGGAAACCATGCCGCGCGGGCCGGTGATGCTGGGACTGGAAGGTCCGGAGCTCACCGCCGCCGACCGGGAACGACTCTCGCATCCGCTGACCGGAGGCGCGATCCTGTTCACGCGCAACTACGCCTCGCCGGCGCAGCTCGGGGCCCTGTGCGCGGAGGTCCGCGCGTTGCGCGACCCGCCGCTCCTGATCGCCGTCGATCACGAGGGCGGCCGCGTCCAGCGTTTCCGCGAAGGATTCACGCCGATTCCGGCGATGCGCGCGCTGGGCGAGCTCTGGGACCGCGACGTCGCCTCCGCCGCACGCGACGCCGCCCGCACGGGATGGACGCTCGCCTCGGAGCTCCGCGCCTGCGGCGTCGACTTCAGCTTCACGCCGGTCCTCGACCTGGACTACGGTGCGAGTACCGTGATCGGCGACCGGGCCTTCCATCGGAACCCGAATGCCGTCGCGCATCTCGCCGCCGCGCTCTGCGCCGGGCTCGCGACCGGAGGGATGGCGGCGGTCGGCAAGCATTTCCCCGGTCACGGGTACGTCAGCGCGGATTCGCACGACGCCCTGCCGCAGGACGAGCGTCCGTTGGAGCGGATCGCCGTCGACGATCTGGTGCCCTTCGCGGTCCTCGCCAAGCGGGGGATCGCGGGCATGATGCCGGCGCACATCGTCTTCGCCGCAGTCGATGGCGAGCCGGCCGGTTATTCGCGCAAGTGGTTGCAGGGGATCCTGCGTGAGCAACTCGGCTTCGACGGGGCGATCTTCTCCGACGACCTCGGGATGGCCGGCGCGGCGGGGGCCGGCGACATCGTCGCGCGGGCCGAGCGTGCGTGCGCCGCGGGCTGCGACATCGTGCTGGCCTGCAACGACATGGCCGCCACGGATCAGCTGCTCGAGCGCTGGTGCCCGCCGGCGCCGTCGTCCGATCTCGCGCGCCGGATGCAGGCGCTCGCCGGGCGACCCGTGGGACCGTGCCCCCTCTAGCGGAGGATTCGAATGAAGCGCAGCACCGAACGCTTTCTCACCACGCACACCGGCAGCCTCCCGCGGCCCGAGGACCTGATCCGCGCGATGTACGCGAAGGAGGAGGGGGTGCCGGTCGATCCGGCGGCGCTCGAGGAGCGCGTAGCGTCCGCGGTCGAGGAGGTGGTCCGGAAGCAGGCGGAAGCCGGCGTCGACGTGATCAACGACGGCGAGATGAGCAAGCCGAGCTACGCGACCTACATCAAGGACCGCCTGTCCGGGTTCGGCGGCGCCGGCAACACGTTCGTCTACCAGGACCTGGTCCGCTTCCCGAATCTAGCGAAGCGCGTGTTTGGCGATCCCGGCCGCTCGCGCCGCAAGACGCCGGCGTGCAACGCCGCGATCGGCGTGCGCGACCCGGGGGCCGCCCGCACCGACGTCGAGCATCTGCGGCGGGCGTTCGCGAAGGTCGGTGCGCAGGAGATGTTCATGTCGGCGGCGTCGCCCGGCGTCGTCTCGCTCTTCTTCCGCAACGAGCACTACCCGACCGAGGAGGCTTACCTGTTCGCGATCGCCGACGCGATGCGGCACGAGTACGAGACGGTCGCGAAGGCGGGCATCGTGCTGCAGCTCGACTGCCCGGACCTCGGGATGGGGCGGCACATCCAGCACGCGGACCTGAGCCTGCCCGAGTGGCGAAAGAAGGCGGCGCTCCATGTCGAAGCGCTCAACCACGCAGTGGCGAACATCCCGGCCGAGCAGCTTCGGATGCATCTCTGCTGGGGCAACTACGAAGGGCCGCATCATTGCGACGTCGCGCTCGCCGACGTGATCGACATCGTGTTCAAGGCGCGGCCCTCGGCGATCGCGCTCGAGGCGGCGAACCCCCGCCACGCGCACGAGTGGATCCTGTTCGAGAAGGTGAAGCTGCCCGAGGGCAAGCTCTTGATCCCGGGCGTCATCGAGTCGAAATCGAACTTCATCGAGCACCCGGAGCTCGTCGCGCAGCGGATCGGCCGCTACGCGAAGCTCGTCGGTCGGGAGAACGTGATGGCGGGGAGCGACTGCGGCTTCGGCACCTGGGTCGGACAGGCCGCGGTCGATCCCGACGTCGTGTGGGCGAAGATGGCCGCGATGGCGGAAGGCGCGCGAATCGCGTCGAAGGAATTCTGGAAGCACTGAAGACCGCCGCACGCCGGGCCGTGTCGGCGCGTCAGGGGGGGTAGCGCCAGCAATATGCGTTGAGTCGTGAGCGCCCGCGTATGCCTCTTCTTGCGCTGCTCCGTTACTGAAGCGAGGTTGCTGGCCAGAACCCGGGAGCGCTCGTACATGGCAGAGGTTGGCAAGTGCGCGGGTGGGTAGCAAAAATGCTAACTCCTACCAGCGGAGATGCCCATTGCCTGTTCGGTCGCACCGGCGCCGAATGAGGGCCGATTCCACGCGTTCCCGTACGGCAATCGCCGTTCGCACTCTTGCTAACCGTGCTCGATCTAGCTCCGCTATTGAATGAAGAGATTTCGGATGTCCGCTTTGGCGGTAAGCAGCCTGTCCTCAGCTTCACGATAACATATGTCGGCGTCGCCTCACCTTTCGACCCGGCAGTATTCCCGGATCGTTCATACCTGGGCGGGGTCAATTGGGCTTGATCAGGCGGCCTACGGCACCCATTCAATGCGGCGCACCAAGCCGACTGTGATCTATCGCCGCATCAGGAATCTTCGGGCCGTTCAGCTCCTGCTCGGCCATACGAAACTTGAAAGCACCGTGAGATACCTCGGAATCGAGGTCGATGACGCGCTGGAAATCGCCGAACAGACTGAGGTGTAGTCCCGCCGGGCCGGTCGGCGACCGCCGAACTTGACGGTCACCGACCGAATGCAGCCACTCGACCGATGCAGGGGAGCGGCGGCCACCGACCCCCTGCGGACATTGGGTTCGCCGAATGCGGACGTTTCAGCTCGCAGCCAAGCTTCAGTAGGAGGGGCCCACGGAGGCTGCGTCACGATCCGCCCACGACGGGCGTATTCGTCATGGTCGCTCGACTTTATTCTCCAATGCGAGCTCCATCGCGTGCTCGAGCGTCAAAGTACGACCTTCCTGCCAGGAGCGGTCGAAGGCAGTGTCATCTCCCAAGGCCGCGCGGGCCGCGGCAACACGCCGGACGTAGCGAGGCCGTTCATTTGGCGGCAGCGGCGCACCGATCTCCTCGCGTAGTCGCGCCGCCGCGCCCCAGAGGCGGGCGGCGCGGAGGGGGTTGCCGAGAGCGGCGACCACCGCCGCCAGTCCCTCCAGCGCGAAGGCAATTCCCCACCTGTCGCCCAACTCGCGGTCGATCGCCAGGCCCTCCTCATGCAGCACCCGCGCAGAGCCAAATGCGCCCTGCTCGAAGGCAAGGTTCCCAAGGTTGTTCAGCGAGTTGGCGATGCCTGCCCGGTCGCCCAGTTCCCGCATGATCGCCAGGCTCTCTTCGTCTAGGGCCTGCGCAGTGACGTAATCGCCCTCTTCGTAGAGCACGTTTCCCAAGTTGTTCAACAAGGTGGCGATTTCTCCGCGATCACCCAGTTCTCGCTTGATCGCCAGGCTCTCCTCGTAGAGCGCCCGGGCAGAGGCAAAGTCGCACCGATCCAAGGCCACATTCCCCAGGTTGTTCAGTGAGGCGGCCATGCCCCTCCGGTCCCCCAATTCCCGCTTGATCGCGAGGCTCTCCTCGTGCAGGGCCTGCGCAGAGGCGAATTCGCCTACTTCGTAGAGCACGTTTCCCAGACTGTTCAGCGAGGTGGCGATGCCCCTCCGGTGGTTCAATTGCCGACGGATTGCCAGGCTTTCTTCGTGCAGCGTCCGGGCAGCCGGATAGTCGCTTTGATAATAGGCCAGTATGCCCGCCGTATTGAGTGCCTTCGCACGCTCCTCCGTTCGCTCCTCACCCCCCGACCTTGCCAGGACGCGCTCACAGCACTCACGGCCTTCCGAGAGATGTCCCCTCGTAATCCAGAACCGCTGCAGCGCCGCGCAAAGCCGAAGCCCGGCTTCCGATCCGGCGTTCCCGAGGCTCGAGTCGAGACTAGTCCGCAGGTTCTCATGCTCCTCGTCCAGACGCTGCAGCCACGCGCCCTGCTCGGCACCCATCAGATTCGGTTCAACCTCCTCCGCCAGCACCAGGAAGTAATCCCGATGCCGTCCCCGAACCGGCTCGCCGCCCCCGCTCGCGACCAGCTTCTCCCGGGCATACTGTCGCATCGTCTCCAGCAGCCGATAGCGAGGATGTTCGTCATTCTGCTCCGACATCACCAGGCTCTTGTCGCAGAGCGAAGTAAGCAGATCGAGGACCTCGCGGCCCTCTATGCCCTCGCCGACGCAGACCTGCTCCGCCGCTTCCAACGTCCACCCGCCGGCAAATACGGATAGCCGCTGCAAGAGCAGTTTCTCCGCATCGGTCAGTAGGTCGTAGCTCCAGTCGACGAGTGCGCGCAGTGTCTGCTGGCGAGGCAGCGCTGTGCGGTTTCCGTTGGTAAGCAGCTTGAAGCGATCGTGCAATCGGGCGTTGATCTGCTCGATCGATAGGGAGCGAATTCGGGCAGCGGCCAATTCCAACGCCAGCGGAATGCCGTCGAGGTGGATGCATAACTGGGCGACAGCGGGGGCACGGGCCGCGGTCAATTCGAAGTCGGGCAACTGCCGCCGGGCCCGCTCCACGAAGAGTTGCACCGCGTCGGATCGTGCCACCGCTGCTGCGCTCGCCGATGACTGGGGGAGTGATAGCGTCTGCAGCGGGTAAGTCTGCTCGCCGGCGACGTGCAACGGCTCGCGACTGGTCGCGACAATGGTCGTGTCCGCGGCATTGCGTAGCACCGCGTCGGCAAGCGTCGCGCACGCATCGAGCAGGTGTTCGCAGTTGTCCAGGATCAGCAACAACTGGCGCGCCTTGAGATGCGCGCACAGCGTATCCACGAGCGGCGCACCAGTACGCTCCCGGACACCGAGCACCTGCGCGACCGACACGGGCACAAGCAACGGATTGCTGATCGATCCAAGCTCGACCTGCCACACTCCGTCGCGGTAGGCATCCATCACTTCGGCCGCCACCTGTTGCGCAAGACGCGTCTTGCCGATTCCGCCCGTACCGGTGATCGTCAACAGGCGGCTTCCCGTCAACAGTCGCTTGATCTCGACCAACTCGCGCTCGCGCCCGATGAACGAAGTCAGCGGCTCGGGCAGGTTGGTGCGCACGCTCGCCGATCCGTGCAGCCGCAGGTCCGGCAGGCGCGTCACGGGACCGACGAAACGATAGCCGCGTCGGGCCAGCGTCTCGACCCACCGCTCGCCTCCGGGCGTCTCACGGAGCACACGCCGGATGGCGGAGATCTGGACAGTCAGGTTTCCTTCCTCCACGACCAGTCCCCGCCATGCCGTGTCGACGAGTTGTGCCTTCGACACGTACTCGTTCGGCCGCTCGACCAGCGCCGCCAGCACCGCGACCGCGCGCGCGCCCAGCGGCGTCTGCACGCCGGCATGGGTCATCACCTTCGCCTCTGGGTCGAGCCGGAACGGCCCGATTTCGTAGACGACGCTCATGGTCAGACGACGACGCCGAGCTTGCGGGTTCGACCGGGCGTCGACCGGGACGCGTCGGCGACCGGGCGCGGCCCCGAGGACACCGCCACAACGCGCGGCAGTCGATCTTTTGGAGTTTCTTAAGGACTTCCCGGCTCCGCGGATGGAGGATTGGTCGTGTCGGCAGCATAACAAACCCGCGCGTGCAAGCAACCGGCGCGAGCCGGGCCCAGCATTACCGGCACAGCGGGGTTCGCGGGCATCGAAGCACGAAGGAGCCGCCTTGGACTTCGACTTGACCACACGAGCGCCGCCCCTAATCCAGGGGCAGTTGCTGCGCCTGAGCGAACGGCGCGAAGTGGCGATCTACCTGCGCGACGGCGCGCTGTGGGTCGCCGACTTCGTCGACGGCTGCGGCACGCTGGCGGACGCGGCAACGTGGTTTCGGTTCAACTGCGCGTCGCCGGTGTCGTGGCATTTGCGGCGCCGAATGGCGCTCGAATCGGCAATGCCACTCTCGAGCGACCTCGTCGCGCGTATCGAGCAGTTGCACGAGCACAGCCCGCCACCGGCAGCGGGCACCCGATGAGCCGGTATCGAATGGGAGATCGATCATGAGTAAGCACAAGTTGCTCGTTGTCGTAGCCATGGGAATGGCGGCGTACGTCTTGACCTCCGCGCCCCTGACGGCGCAGATGGTGGATTACGTCAGCGCCCCCAACGCCGCCAATGAAGGGATCGCCAAGACGCTGGCCCAGCAGATCGGGGCCGATCGTGGCGACCCGATGATGCCGGAGTCCTCCGCATACATCATCGAGCGCGATCCCTTTCGGGCGATCAGGCGAGGCCGCCAGCTGTTCCAGCGCAAGTTCACGTTCGACGAGGGGCAGGGGCCGCGGTCCGGCGACGGACGGGGCGACCTCAACGTCAATCTCGCCCTTGGCGCGGGATTGTCCGACAGCTGCGCCGCATGTCATGGCCGGCCGCGCGGTTCGGCGGGATCGGGTGGCGATGTCGCCACCCGGCCCGACAGTCGCGACGCGCCGCATCTGTTCGGCCTCGGTCTGAAGGAGATGCTGGCCGACGAGATCACGAGCGACCTGCGCGGGCTGCGAGCGCAACTTGTCGCGCAGGCACGTGCCAGCGGCGCCGCGGTCAGCACCGTGCTCAACAGCAAGGGCATTGTCTACGGCACGCTCACTGCATTGCCCAACGGATCGCTCGATACGTCTCGCGTCGTCGGCGTCGACCCGGATCTGCGGGTGCGGCCGTTTTTCGCCCATGGGGAAAAGTTCTCGATCCGCGAATTCATCGTCGGTGCATTGAACGACGAGATGGGGCTGCAGGCGGTGGACCCCGAACTGGCCGGGGCCAAGTCCGGCGGGCGGTTCGTTACACCATCAGGCATGGTCCTGGACGGAGCGCTCGACCGTCTGGAGGCGCCTCCGGTCACCCACGCAGACGAGGACGCGGACCTCGACGGCATCGCGAACGAGATTCCGCGCAGCCTGGTCGACTATCTGGAGTTCTACCTGCTCAACTATTTCAAGCCGGCGACCTACAGGATGACCGGAGCCACGGCGCGGGGCAAGGTCCTTTTCGAGCGCGTCGGTTGCGCGGGCTGTCATGTTCCCGACCTCACGATTCGTCGCGACCGGCGCGTCGCCGATGTCGAGACCGTCTACGACGCGGCTCGCGGCATGTTCAACCACCTCTTCGCCACGGCAGCGCCGCTGTTGCACACGGTCGACGATGGCAGCGGGTGGCCACCACTGAACCGGTCGAATCAGGGGCCGTTCATGGTGCGCAACATCTACAGCGACTTCAAGCGGCACGACCTCGGACCGAACTTCCACGAGCGCAACTACGACGGCACGATCCGGCGCGAGTTCATGACCACGCCGCTGTGGGGCGTCGGCACGACAGCGCCCTATGGGCACGATGGACGCAGCATCAATCTGCAGGAAGTCATCCTGCGCCATGGTGGCGAGGCCCAGTCGGCGCGCGATGGCTTCGCGCGGCTGCCGGAAGAGCGGCAGAACCTGATCCTCGACTTCCTCAACGCACTGGTGATCTTCCCGCCGGACGACACGGCATCCAATCTCAATCCGGGCGACCGTGCGACACCTGGATTCCCGCAGTACGGGCACGGCAGCATTAAACTCACCGTGCTGTTCAATGACCCGACCGATCCTGAGTGAGGGGCATGGCGGATTGAAGACTCATCGCCACAATGCGCCTGCGAATCAGGTCGACGCGGTTTGGCACAGCCGAGCCGTCATGGATAGCGCGTTGGGCATCGCCATGGTGGTTTGTTCAATGCTGCCCGCGTGCGTCGCGCGCGTATCGCGGATGACGGCCGCAGGCGCGAGTGGGCGTGGTGGCGTGGAGGGACGTGGACAGGTGGTTGGCTACCAGGCGAGGCGCAGATCGAACTCGTAACCGGGGATGGGCGGGAGTGCCGGATCAGCGGTCGCATGTCCCGGCACCGACGGCCAAACACAGTGGCAGGTCGCGCGCGGACCGGTATAGGAGGAAAGGAATTCTGCCGGGTGACCGCAATCAAGGAGAAACTCCACTGTCTCTCCTGGCCGGTCAGCGACACACGCCGCGCCGATTACCTTTTAGGGAATCACAACAATCGGTTTGGGATCTACGACACCCTTGTCGATGTTGTAGCGCGCCTTACGAATCCATTGACATAAACCATAGAATCTTTCGAGCGAATTGGACCGTCCGATGATGTGGCGGCTTGTGGGCCGTAAGCGGTCGAGCATCGGCTTGCACCGTTGTCGCGTTGCGCCGAGCTGGACAGGTGCTCAACGCGGATGCGGCCAGTGGCCGCCGAGCCGTTTCGTGAGCTCCTCCGCTGCGTGCGCGACGACGGGCCCGAGCTGGCGGATCCGCTCGTCCGGCAGCCGCGTCGACGGCCCGGCGAGCGACATCGCGCCCGGCGGCTCGCTGCGCTCGTCGAACACGGAGGCCGCGACGCAGCGCGTGCCGAGCGCGTGCTCCTCGTCGTCGAAGGACCAGCCGCGCTGACGAACGACGCGCAGCGCCGCCCACATGGTCTCGGGCGACGTGATCGTGTGCTCGGTGATGCGCGGCAGGCCCTTGACCGTGAGGATCGCGTCGACCTGTTCGTCGGGCAGCGCGGCGAACAACGGCTTGCCGACGCCCGAGGCGTGGAGCGGACGCGGCTGCCCAGCTTGACGATCGTGCGCATCATCTCGCGGCACTGGGCCTGGTCGATGAACACTGCTTCGGCGCCGTCGAGAATGGCGAGGTTCGCCGTCTCTCCTGATTGCTCCATCAGCCGGCGCATGTGCGGATGGCTCTGCGCGACGAAATCGCGGCTCGCGAGGAAGGTCGAGCCGACGGCGAACGCCTGCAGCCCGACGCACCAGCGGCCGAGTTCGCCGGTCTGGTAGACGTAGCCCATCCGGTCCAGCGTGGCGAGCAGCCGGTGCGTCGTCGACGGCGGCAGGTCGACGCGCTGCGACACGTCGGTCAGCGTGAGGCCGCCCCCGGCGCGCGCCAGCGCCTCGAGGGTCGACAATCCGCGCGTCAGGCTCTGGACCTGCGCGGTCGCCGTGCCGCCGGATTTCGACGGGAGGCGCCCGCGGCGCGGCGGCGGAGCGAAGCGGTGGGGCATCGACGTATCGGTGGCAGGGCGACGCGGCGAAACACGACCACGCGTCGACCCGCCGCGGCGCGCCCCTGGATTCGATGTATGCGGGACTACGTGTACATCGGCTGCGGCGGCCGGTCGCCGTGCTCGTGAGAAAGGCGCTCGTACTCGGCGATGACCTGCGCGCCGAGCAGGAGCACGAGCGCCGCGATCTCGAGCGTCAGCAGCACGACGATCGACGTCGTGAGCGAGCCGTAGACCACCTTGACCTGCGACAGCGTCGAGAAGTACCAGACGAGCACCCGCCGTGTGAGTTCCCAGAGGAGGCCGGCGGTGACGCCGCCGATGAGCGCGTGGCGGAGCGACGGGCGGCCGACGGGCATGACCATGTAGATGGAGGTCAGGAGCAGGATCTCGCCGGCGACGCCGACCAGGTAGAGGAGGAGTGCCGACACGCCGCCGAGCGACACCGCATGGCCGAGAACCTCGATGCTCTCGCGGCCCATCGCCTGCAGCGCGCCCGAGACGAGCGTCATGAGCAAGATGCCGAGCGTGAGGAACAGGATGTAGAAGAACGGAATCAGCAGCGAGACGAAGAGCGGTCGGCGGCGGATCTTTACCCGGTGCAGGAAGATCACGGACATCGCGTTCTCGAGCACGGTGAACGCGAAGGAACTGAAGAAGACGAGCGTGACCACGAGCAGCCAGCCAATGACGTCCCGATGGGCGAGAAACAGCGACAGCTCCTCGACGATCGCGGCCGCCTGGACCGGGACCAGCAGCGCAAGCAGCCGTTCGAGCGTCGAGAGCAGCAGCGCCTCGCCGACGAAGTGGGTCAGCACGATCAGGATCAGGATGAAGAGCGGCAGGATCGACAGCAGCGTGTTGAACGCCACAGCGCTCGCGAGCAGGAATCCCTGGTTTGCGCGAAACGCCAGCAGCACACGCCAGGCGAACGCGCCCGGGCGCTGGAGCACGCGCGCGAGGTTGCGGGACATCCTGCGCATCGGGGCCTCGGTCCGCGTCGCCGCTCAGAACGCCTTCGCGTGCGGCGTCACCGCGACCGCTTCGCCCGCGAGGTCGACCTGCCACCGCGCGGCCAGCAACGCCTCGTCGGTCAGAGGGTTGACCGTGCGAGCATAGCCCATCGCGAGCGCGCGGCCGTGGCGGCGGCTGTAGCCCGCCGACGTGATCTCGCCGACGCTCGCGCCGTCCATGAGGATCGGCTCGCCGCCCCAGGGAAATATTTCCGGATCGTCGAAGGCGAGCATGACGAGGCGCCTGGTCGCGGCAGTCGGCGGTTTCGACGCGAGCGCGTCGCGCCCGATGAACGCAACCGGCTTGTCCATCTTCACCGCGAAGGCGAGCCCCGCCTCCCACGGCGTCTCGTCGGGCGACAGCTCGGCGCTCCAGGCACGGCGGCCCGCTTCGATGCGCAGCGCGTCGATCGTGTAGTAACCGGCGTCGCGGAGGCCGAATTCGCCTCCGGCCTCCGCGAGCGCGTCGTAGAGCGTCACGCACTGGTCGGTCGTCACGTACAACTCGTAGCCGGGACCGCCGACGTAGCTCATCCGCGCCGCGCGGACGCGGGCGTGGCCGACATCGATCTCCCCCGTCGTCGCGAACGGCATCCCGCTCTTCGTGAGATCGTCGGGCGACAGGCGGCCGAGCAGCACCTCGGCCTTCGGGCCCATCACCGAGATGACCGCCCACCCGCTCGTGACGTCGACAAGCGCCGCGCGCTCGTCAACGCCGAGGTGCCGCTCGATCCACGCGAAGTCGCGCGTCGTCTGCGCCGATCCCGTCACGATGAAGAACTCGGTCGGTGCGATCCGCAGCACCGTGAGGTCGCTCTCGAAGCCGCCGCGCGCGTTCAGCATCGCCGTGTAGACGATGCGCCCGACCGGCACGTCGACATCGTTCGCGCACAGGCGCTGCAGCACCGCGAGCGCATCGCGACCCTTGAGCACGAGCTTGCCGAACGACGTCTGGTCGAACACGGCGACATCTTCGCGGCACGCCCGCTGCTCGTCGAGCACGTGCGGCAGCCAGCCGGGCGTGCCGAACGTGTACGCCGGGCGCGTGGCGCCGCGCGGCAGGAAGTAGTTCGCACGCTCCCAGCCCATCTTCGAGCCGAACACCGCCCCCTTCGCGGCGAGCCGGTCGTAGAGTGGCGAGCGTCGGAGCGGACGCACGGTCTCGAACTCCTCGCGCGGCCAGCGCATCGCATAGTGGAGCCCGAGCGTCTCGACGGTGCGGTCGGCCAAGTGCCGGCGATTCGCGTGGAACGGCGCGAACCGGCGGAGGTCGACGTCCCACAGGTCTACCGGTGCCTCGCCCCCGACGACCCACTCGGCGACCAGCTTGCCCGCGCCGCCCGCGTTGGCGATGCCCGCCGAGTTGAACCCGGCGCAGACGAAGTAGCCGGCCACCTCGGGCGCCTCGCCGAGGATGAAGTTGCCGTCGGGCGTGAAGCTCTCCGGCCCGTTCAGCAGCAGCTTTACCTGGGCGGTTTCGAGGCAGGGCGTACGGTGCACGGCGTTGCGCATCAGGATCTCGAAGTGGTCCCAGTCCTCGGGCAGGAGCTGGAACTCGAAGCCGTCGGGGATGGGATCCACGTTCCACGGTTTCGCCTCCGGCTCGAAGCCGCCCATCACGAGCCCGCCGACTTCCTCTTTGTAGTAGAGATACCCGTCGGGATCGCGGATGACCGGCATATCCGGCGAGACGCCGGCGATCGGCTTGGTGACGAGATAGAAGTGTTCGCCAGCGTAAAGCGGGATCGTGACACCGGAGGCGCGGCCGAGCGCGCGCGCCCATTGGCCACCGCAGTTCACGACCGTTTCGCACGCGATCGTTCCCTCGCCGTCGGCCTGCTTCCACTGCACCGCGCGGACGCGCCCCCCGCGCGTATCGACGCCCGTCGCCTTGATGCCTTCCGCGATCGTCGCGCCGCGCAGGCGCGCGCCGCGCGCGAGCGATTGCGTGAGATCGGTCGGATTCGCCCTGCCGTCCCCCGGGATCCATACCGCTCCGGCGAGGTCGTCGGTGCGCAGGATCGGCGCGATCCGGCCGGCCTCCGAGGGGGTGATGAACTCGAACTCGACACCGAAGCTCCGGGCGCGCGCCATCTGGCGCCGCATGAGCACGAGCCGGTCCTTCGTCTTCGCGACGTTCAGGCTGCCGCAGCGCTTCCAGCCGGTTGCGAGTCCCGTTTCCGCCTCGAGCGACGCGTAGAGCTCGATCCCGTAGCGGCTCATGCGCGTCGCGTTGCGCGTCGCGCGCGTCTGGCCGACGAGCCCCGCCGCGTGCCACGTCGTGCCGCACGTGAGCCGCCCCTGCTCGAGGAGCACGACGTCGCGGAGGCCGAGCCTGGCCAGGTGATAGGCGGTCGAAACGCCGGCGATGCCGCCGCCGACGACGACGACGCGGGCGTGGGTGGGGAGCGCCGTGCTCATCGGGCCTACAGCTTGAGCGCGGCGACGCCGACGACGACACTCGC
Organism: uncultured beta proteobacterium; assembly: GCA_963734055.1. Lineage (GTDB taxonomy): Bacteria > Pseudomonadota > Gammaproteobacteria > Burkholderiales > Casimicrobiaceae > CAIWHR01. The sequence goes on along the minus strand of CAVTFQ010000010.1, from coordinate 116,620 downwards.
CGCGCCGACGAGCCGCCGCAGACCCAAGCCTTCCTTGAGGTAGACGGCACCGATCAGCGCGGCGAACAGCACCGACGTCTCGCGCAGCGCCGCGACCGCGGCGACCGGCGCCTGGGTCATGGCCCAGAGCACGATCCCGTAGGCGCCGAGGCTCGCTGCGCCGCCGATGAGGCCGCGCTGCCAGTGTGCGCCGATGTAGCGAACGGCGCCGGATCGTTGCCGCAGCCCGATCCACGCGAGGAACGGGAACGCTTCGAGGAAGATGAGCCAGCTCACATAGGCGGGGGCGTTGCCGGAGGCGCGCGCGCCGGTGCCGTCGACCAGCGTGTAGGCCGCGATGATCGCCGCGTTCGCGAGCGCCCAGCCGGCCGCTGCCGGCGGGTGCCTGCTGCGCTGGGCGAAGGCAATGGCGCCGATGCCAAGAGAGATGAGCGCAATGCCGGACGCGATGTGCGCGGTCGGCCACTCGCGCAGGAACACGATCCCGAGAAGGGTCACGATCAGCGGCGCCGCGCCGCGCATCAGCGGATACGCGAACGAAAGATCGCCGATCCGGTACGCCCGGGCGAGCGCCACGTAGTAGCCCCAGTGGATGAACGCGGAGGCCGCGGCGAACTTCCACGCCGCAGGATCGGGCACGCCGACGAAGGGGAGGGCGACGAGCGCGCACACGGCGGAGCCGGCGACGATCGTCGCGGTGTCGAGCATCGAGTCACCGCCGGGCGCCGCCTTCAGGAGCGCGTTCCAGCCCGCGTGGAGCAGCCCTGCGGCCAGCACCGCCAGCGTGACGCCGAGCGAGAGTTCGGTCACGGCGAGCGGAAATCAGGCCGAGCGCGGCTTGCCTTTCGGCCAGGGCGGCGCTTTGGGCTCGCCGTTCTGCGTCTTGCCGTTGGCGGGCTTTCCGTTCGCGCTCTTGCCGTGGCCACCGACGCCCGCCTGGCCGCGCGTCCGATCCGGCGGCCGCTGCGGCTCGGGCTCCTTGAGGCGCGTCTTGGCGAGGACGCCCGCCTGCTCGAGGATCGGGTAGGCGATCGAGCAGATGTGCGAGTTGATCCGCTTCAGGTCCGAGATCAGGTCGAGATGCAGCGACGACGTCTCGATGCTCTCGGCGGTGTGGCTCGTCAGCCGCTCGAGGTGCGAATCGGCGTACGCGCGTTCGAGATCGCGGAACAGCACCTTCTGCGCGAGGAGCTCCTGTGCGCTCTTGAGCTCGCCGTCGAGGAACACGGCGAGCCCCAGCCGCAGGTTGGCGATGAGCCGGGCGTGGAGGTCGCAGATCTCGGCCATCCCGGCCTCCGAGAAATTGCGGCCCTTGTCGATCTTCTTGTCCTCGACGTCCGTGATGATCCTCTCGACGATGTCGCCGACCTGCTCCATGTTGATCGTGAAGGACACGATGTCGGCCCAGCGGCGGCCCTCCGAGGGCTCGAGCGCTTCGCGCGGAATCTGGGTCAGGTAGAGCTTCACCGCCGTGTAGAGGTCGTCGACGATGTCGTCCATCTTCCGCAATCGCTCGGCCAGCGCGCGATCGTTCGTCCGCAGCACGATCAGCATTCCGTTCAGCATCTGCTCGATGACATCGCCGATCCTGAGCGCCTCGCGCGCTGCGCAGGAGATCGCGAGTGCCGGCGTGTCGAGGGCGGACGGATCGAGGTGGCGCGGCTTGGAGGGGTCGTCGGCCGGCGGCCGCGACGGGAGCAGCCGCTCGGCCACGCGTGCGATCGGGGCCGTGAAGAAGATGAGCAGGAGCGCGAGTCCGGTGTTGAAGATCAGGTGGAACAGCACGACCTCGCGCGCGGGATCGAGCTGCATGCCCTCGATCCATCCCTCCACGTGGCCGACCGCGGGCATCAGCAGCGCGCAGCCGATCACCTTGAACAGGAAATTGCCGAGCGTCACCCGGCGTGCCTCCGGCGGAGAGCGCAGCGTCGACAGCATGCCCAGGATGCCGCTGCCCAGGTTTGCGCCGAGCACCAAGCCGAGCGCCACCGGCAGCGAGATGACCTTGAGCGACGCGAAGGCGGCGAGCAGCAGCACCACCGCGAGGCTCGAATAGCACAGCATCGTCAGGAGCGCGGCGACCAGCATGTCGAGGAGCAGATCGCCCGTGAGCGAGGCGAAGATGACCTTGACGCCGGCAGCTTCCACCACCGGCCGCGCGGCGACGCCGATCCACTGGAGCGCGAAGACGATGAGTCCGAGACCGATCAGGATCCGCCCGAACCGGCCGATCGCCGCCGACTGCCAGCCCAGGAACAGCACGACACCGACGAAGATAAGAAACGGCGCGAGCCACGACAGGTCGAACGAAAGCACGACCGTGACCAGCGACGTGCCGACATCCGCGCCCAGCATCACCGCCAGCGCGGGCGCGGTGCCGATCAGGCCCTGCCCCGCGAACGCTGCGACGATCAGGGCGGTCGCGGTGCTGCTCTGGATCAGGCCCGTGACGCCGACGCCGGCCAAGAAGGCGGCCAGCCGGTTCCCGACGCTGCTGCGCAGGAACCGGCGCAGCGGTCCTCCGTAGACCCGCAGGATGCCGGTCCGCACGATGTGCGTGCCCCAGACCAGGAGCGACACGCCGGCGAGCAGGTTCAGGAGTGTCTGCATGCTAGCTTGTCGTCCCCGCGCAGAGCCTGCCCCCGACCTGATCGGCGGCGGAGACCCAGCGACGTTCTTCGACAGACACTGGATTCCCGCCTTCGCGGGAATGACGATCGTGGATCATGTTGTGCCCGCTTCGACCACCGTCAGCGCGGCGTCGAGGATGTCGAGCGCGGCGTCAAGTTCGCCCTCCGCGATGACGAGCGGCGGCGAAAGCGTCAGCACGTTGCCTTGCCCTACCTTGAACGACAGGCCGTGGGCGAGGCACTCGTACATGACCTGCTCGGCCTCGCGCCGCGCCGGGGCGCCCTCGCGCGCGAGCTCGACCGCGAGCAGGAGCCCGATGCCGCGCGCGTCGGCGACCAGCGGATGGCGCCACTGCATCGCGCGCAGGCGGGCGAGCGCCGAGGCTCCAAGCGTGCGTGCGCGCTCGCACAGCGCCTCGCTCTCGATCACGTCCAATGTGGCCAACGCGGCGGCGCATCCGACCGAGCTCTTCTCATGCGTGTAGTGGCCGAGCGCCCGGTCGGCGGCGACGTCGAGATCGCGTCGTGCGATCAACGCTGCCAGCGGAAACACGGCGCCGCCGAGCCCCTTGCCGAGGACCACCATGTCGGGCACCACATCGTAGTGCTCGAACGCGAACATGCGGCCGGTGCGCGCGAGGCAGATCGGGATTTCATCGAGGATCAGGAGCGCGCCGTGCCGGTCGCACGCCGCGCGGACCTTCCGGTAGTACTCGGGAGGCGGGACCTGAACGTCGGTGGAGCGTACCGTCTCGATGACGACGGCGCCAATGTCCTCTTCCTTGCCGAGCACGTAGTCGAGGTATTCGGCGCAGCGCAGGTTGCACGTGCCTTCGCAGCCGAAGCGGCACCCACGGGGATCGCAGGGCGGCGCGTGCTCGGTGCCGGGGAGGAGGGGGCCGATCCCTTTGCGGAACACCGCCTCGCCGCCGATCGAGATGGCGTCGAGCGAGGCACCATGGAAGCTGTCCCACAACGACAGCGTCTTGTGGCGACCGGTCGCAATGCGCGCGAGCTTCAGAGCCATTCCGATCGCGAGGCTTCCGCCCGGCGCGAACAGGATCTTGCCGAGCGGATCGGGGGCGAGCGCCGCGAGCCTCGTGGCCAAGGCGACCGCCGGCTCGTTCGTGAATCGGCGCGGCGAGAACGGCAGCGTCTCCAGCTGTTCGCGCACGGCGGCCATCACCTTCGGGTGGCGATAGCCGACCTGGTGGACGCTGTTGCCGTGAAAGTCCATGATGCGCCGGCCTTCGACGTCGGTGAGCCAGATGCCTTCGCACGCGGCGAGCGCGTTGAAGCAGGGCGTCGACAGCGACTGGTGCAGGAAGACCTTGGCGTCGGCGTCGAGCAGCGCGCGGGTCTTCGCGTGCACGTGCGCCGCCTCGAACTCGCGCCGCAGCGGCGAGAGGTTGACGTCCCCTTCGGCGGCGGCGTCGGTCGGTGGAGCGAGGTTGCTCATCCGACGCAGGACAGACCGATGAAAAGCGTAGCGAGCGGGGCCGGCTGCGAGGCGGCGCGCAGCGAGGTGCGAGACAGTACCGGAAAGTACGGCGAGCACCGAGCGAGCACACAACAAAGCAGACGACCCGCGCAGCAGCTTTGCATCGGTCTGTCCCTCACCAAGGGATCGAGTAGGTCTTGACGTTGGTGAAGCTCTTCATCGCTTCCTGCACGCCCTCCTTGTAGCCGAGTCCCGAGTCCTTGATGCCGCCGAAGGGCGTCAGCTCGAGCCGATAGCCCGGCACCTCGCGGACGTTGACGCTGCCGACGTTGAGCTCGGCGACCAGGCGGGTGACGTAATCGAGGCGGTTCGTGCAGACGGCCGACGACAGGCCGTAGTCGGTGCCGTTCGCGATGCGGATCGCTTCTTCGATATTGCCGAATCGGATGACCGGAGACACCGGGCCGAACGTCTCGTATCTGACCACCGGCATGTCGGGCGTCACGCGATCGAGCAGCGTCGGCGAGTAGAGCGCGCCGCGCCGAGCGTTGCCGCAGAGGAGCTTCGCGCCGCGCGCCACGGCGTCGCCGACCCGGCTCTCGAACGACGTCGCCGCCGCCTCGTCGATCACGGTCCCCATGTCCAGCGCGGGGTCCATCGGGTCGCCGTAGGTCCACGCCTCGGTCTTCGCGAGCAGCCGGGCGACGAAGTCGTCGGCGACGGATTCCTGCACGAGCATCCGCTTGATCGCGGTGCACCGCTGGCCCGAATTGCGGTACGACCCGATCGCGGCCAGCGTCGCCGCCTCCTCGAGGTCGGCATCCTCCATCACGATCAGCGGATCGTTGCCGCCGAGTTCCAACACCTGCCGCTTGTAGACGGCCTTCGCCGCGATGGACTTGCCGATTGCCACGCCGCCGGTGAAGGTGACGAGGTCGACGTCGGGATTCGTCAGCATCTCGTCGGCGATTTCGCGCGGGTCTCCGGTAACGACGGAGAACATCTCGGGCGGCAGGCCGGCCTCGTAGAGGATGTCGGCGAGGAGCAGCGCGGTCAGCGGCGTCTTCTCGGTCGGCTTCAGCACCATCCGGTTGTTGGTGGCGATCGACGGCGCGACCTTGTGCGCAACCTGGTTCAGCGGATGGTTGAACGGAGTTATCGCCGAGATCGCGCCCAGCAGCGGCTCCCGCAGCGTGTACACCTTCCGCTTGCGGCCGTGCGGGGTGATGTCGCAGGAGAAGACCTGGCCGTCGTCGGCGAGCGCGGCGTTGCCGGCGAAGGTGAGCACGTCGCGCGCGCGCCCGACCTCGTAGAGCGAGTCCTTCTTGCAGATGCCGCACTCGGCGGTGATCAGGTCCGAGATCTCCTCGGCGCGGCCGCCGATGATCTCGGCAGCCCGGTAGAGGATCCGGTAGCGGTCGTGACGCGTGAGCTGCGGCCGATAGCCGCGCGCGATCGCGAACGCGCGGCGCACCTCGTCGACGGTCGCCCTGGGCACCGTCCCGACCAGCGAGCCGGTGTACGGGTTGTGCACGTCGATCACCCGATCGCCGCCGACGCGCTCGCCCGCGATGCGCATCTTCTCGCGGAGCACGTGGCCGTTCCGGACGTCCTTGAGCTCGGTCATCATGTTCACGGCAGGGCTCCGCTCAGGCGAGATGGTTGAGCGCGAGATCGAATGCATCGAAGTTGCGCCAGCGGCGACCGGCGGGGAGGCCGGGCGCCGGCCGATTCGCGATCAGCGGCACCTGCTGCTCCGAGAGGCCCCCGTGCGAGCGCAGCGGCGCATCGAGGCCGGAGAGGTCGTGGCGGTCGCGGCTCGTGCCGATGACGGTGAGCCGCTCGGACACGACGACCAGATCCCCGATGCGATCGCTCGGCAGCTCGAACCGGGCAGACGCCTCGGAGCGGGTGAGGACGAGATCGATGCCGGGGATGCCGGCGATGCGCCCCGCCGTCTCGGTCGCGACGGCCGACGCCGACAGGTAGACCGTCGCGAAGGAGCCGAGCGCGCCGTGGTGGACGACGTAGGGATCGGTGATGGGCAGGATCACCCGCGTTGTGCCCGCGCCGTACGCCCGGTCGAGCGCGTCCTGCAGGAACACGATGTTCGGCCGGCCGAAGGCGTCGGTCTTCGAGTTCATCCCGTGATCGGCGGTGACGACGATCGCCGCGCCTCGCGCGTCGAGCTGGGCCAGATAGCCGTCCATCATCGAGTAGAAGTCGTTCGCGGCCGCCGCGCCCGGCGCGGCCTTGTGCTGGACGTAGTCGGTCGTCGAGAGGTAGACGAGGTCGAGCGAATCGCGCTCGACCAGCTTGACGCCGGCGGCGAACACGAACTCGGACAGCGCGGCGCTGTAGACCGAGGGCAGCGGCATCGCCGCGAGGTCGAGCACGCGGTCAATGCCATTCTCGTCGCGGTTCGCGCGGTCTGCTTTTTCCGCCGAGAAACAGATTCCGGTCAGCCCGTGCCCGAGCAGCGCGCGGAGCTTGTCCTTGGCGGTGACCACTGCGACCCTCGCGCCCGCGTCGGCGAACGCGGCGAGGATTGTGCCGGCGCGCAGGTACTTGGGGTCGTTCATCATGACCTCCGCGCCGGCGTCGCGATCCCAGAAATAATTGCCGCAGATGCCGTGGACCGAAGGTGGCGTACCGGTGACGATCGACAGGTTGTTCGGGTTGGTGAACGAAGGGACGACACAGTCTGCGGTGAGACAGGTGCCCGTGTCGCGGAGTCGCGCGAGCCAGGGCATGCGGCCCGCGGAAATCGCCTGGTTGATGTAGTCGGGCTCGCAGCCGTCGACGCAGACGACAACCACCGTCTGCCGCGGCGACGCATAGGTGCGGCCGTTGACCGAGATCGAGCGGGGCTTCACCGGACCTTCCTCGACGCGCCGGCGGCGATCGCGCGCGAGCCCGCACGGGCACGGTGCATCCGCTCGCGACTCGCCATGACGTGATCGAACAGCGCGCGTCCGGCGGCGGCGGCCTGGCCGGAGGCGATCCGGTCGACGATGTCGCGGTGCTCGCGCGTCGACACCGGGAGCGTCCCGCTCTCCCCGAGCGCTGCCCGTCGATAGAGATTGAGCTCGTTCACGAGCCGCCGATAGGTCGCGAGCAGCTTCTCGTTGCCGGCGAGGGAGACGAGCCGGTCGTGGAATTCGAGGTTCGCTGCGGCGTACGCGTCGACGTCGCCGCGGGCCGCCGCGCGCTCCATCCGGTCGACGCGCGCGCGGAGGTCGCGGAGGTCGTCCTCGGTCGCCGTTTGTGCGACGCGACGGCCCACGAACTCGTCGAGCACCGCCCGCACCTCGTAGATCTCGTCCGCCTCGGCGATGCTCACCTGGCGGACGAACACGCCGCGGTTCTTCTCGAGGCGGACCAGGCCCGACGCCTCGAGCGCGCGGAAGGCCTCGCGCACGGGCCCGCGCGAGACGCCGAGCAGCGTCGCGACCGAGGCCTCGGTGAGCTTGCCGCCGGCCGCAAGATCGCCCGTGAGAATCCTTCGCTCGAGCTCCTTCTGGACGAGCGCGGGCAGCGAATTCGACTGGAGGAGCGCGATCGTGTCGGCGCCGTCGCGCGGCGGGGCAGGGCGGCGCGCGGGCCGCGGGGGCCGGCGCGAGTTCGGCCCGTCGCGGGGCGCGGTGGACGATTTGAGCATGTTGCACATTCAACGCCCCGGGGTGTAGATTGTCAACAATCTGCAAAGAGGGGGAATTCGGCCCGCGGTCACGGGGCCGTCACCTGGGCAGGTCACGATCGCAGCCGGCGCGCGGGTTGCCCGCGCGGGGACCGGGGCGTAGCATTCCCCGTCCCCGCCGCCGGCTCGTCGTGTGCGCCTGCGTGCTTGCAGACGAGGCCGTTCAACCACTCCAGCCACGGGAGGATCACTGTGATGAAGCGCCGCTCACTGTTTTCGACCATCGCATTCGCCGTGCTGGCGATCGCCGCGAGCCCGACGTGGGCCCAGGGTGTCGTCACCCTCTATTCGGCCGACGGATTGCGCGATGGCAAGCCGAACTGGTTCGACACTCAGTTCGACGCGTTCACGAAGGAAACTGGCATCAAGGTGCAGTACATCGAGAGCGGCTCCGGCGAGGTGATCAACCGCGTCGAGCGGGAGAAGACGAATACGCAGGCCGACGTTATCGTCACGCTGCCGCCGTTCATTCAGAAGGCGGCCGCCGACGGCATCCTCGAAGCCTACACGCCTGCAGATGCGAGCGCGATTCCCGCCGATACCCGCGATCCGAGCGGCCGCTACTACCCGCTCGTGAACAACTATTTCTGTTTCATCTACAACGGAAGCGCCCTGCAGGCGCCCCCCAAGACGTACGCGGAGCTGCTCGATCCGAAGTTCAAGGGAAAGATCCAGTACTCGACGCCCGGCCAGGCCGGTGACGGCACCGCGCTGATGGTGCTGACGTTCCACGCGTTCGGAAGCAAGGACGCCGGGTTCGAGTTTCTCAAGAAGCTGCAGGCGAACAACGTCGGCCCGTCGTCATCCACCGGCAAGCTCGCCGCCAAGGTCAACAAGGGCGAGCTCTATGTCGCGAACGGCGACGTGCAGATGAACTTCTCGCAGATGACCGACAATCCGAACCTGCGCATCTTCTGGCCGGCCGACGCCAAGGGTCAGCGCACGACGCTCTCCCTGCCGTACTACATCGCGCTCGTCAAAGGCGCGCCGCACTCCGCCAACGGCAAGAAGCTGATCGACTTCCTGCTCGGCAAGAAGGCGCAGGAGACCGTGAGCTCGATCGCTCGCGGCATCCCGGCGCGCTCCGATGTCCATCCGACCGACGACAATTACAAGAAGCTGCACGGGTTCATGGAAGGCGTGACGGTGTTCACGCCGGACTGGGCCAATGTCCTGCAGGACCTGTCCAAGGACGTCGCCCGCTGGCACGAGGTGACCGGAAGCTGATGCGGGTGCGGCAGCAGCTCGGCGAGACGATCGGGCGGGGCGCGGCGACGGCCGGCGGCGCGACTGCGCCCGGTGCGGCGGCGCGTCGCCCTCCGGGCATCCGCTTCGAGCACGTCACGGTGGCCTACGGGCACACCGTGGCGTTGCACGACTTCAGCCTCGACGTCGAGCCCGGCGAGGTGATGGCGCTGCTCGGGCCGTCCGGCTCGGGCAAGACGACGGCCCTTCGCTGCGTGGCCGGCTTCGTGAGCCCGGTACAAGGGCGCATCTTCCTCGGCGATTCCGACGTGACGCAGATGCCGCCGCACCGCCGCGGCATCGGCATGGTCGTGCAGCAGTACGCGCTCTTCCCGCACATGCGGGTCGAGCAGAACGTCGCCTTCGGCCTGCGCGCGGGCGGAGCGCCGCGCGGCGAAATCGAGGTACGCGTCAAGGAGTGTCTCGAGCTCGTCGGCATGGCGAGCTATGGAAGGCGCTATCCGCAGGAGCTCTCCGGCGGCCAGCAGCAGCGGGTTGCGATCGCCCGCGCCCTCGCGATCCGTCCGAAGGTCCTGCTGCTCGACGAGCCGCTGTCGGCGCTCGACGCACAGCTTCGCAGCGGCATGCTGAACGAGATCGCCCGGCTGCATCGGGAGCTGCCCGACGTGACGATCCTCTACGTCACGCACGATCAGGTCGAGGCGCTCACGCTCGCCGACCGCATCGCGGTGATGAACGACGCTCGTCTGGTGGACGTCGGCACCGCGCAATCGCTGTACCAGCAGCCGCCGTCGCGCTTCACCGCCACGTTCGTCGGCAACGCCAACCTGTTGCCCGTGACCGTCGAGCGCTGCGACGAGGCGAGGCAGCAGGCATGGGTCCGGCTCGGCGCGCGCACGCTCGAAGTGACGTCGTTCTCCGGGGCGGTCCCGGGCGAGACGCGGCTGCTCTGCATTCGCCCGCACGCTCTCGGCCTGGATCCGCACGCGGCCGGCGGCAACACCGTCGAAGGCACGGTGACCGAAGTGCAGTGGCGTGGCTCGGTGCACCGGTTGTATCTCGACGTCGATGGCGTCGAGCTGTGCGCGGACGCCAAGCCGCTGCGCACGCCGCCGCCGCGCGGCCAGCGGGTGTCGCTGCATTTCTCGCCTCACGACGCGACGCTGCTGGTGGTCGCGAACGGATCGACGGCCGGCGGCGTGCGCGGCGAGTCGGCTCTCGACGCGCTCTGACGCCTCCGCGTGATGGCGGCAACGGCGACGCTCGCGGTGGAAGCCAACGCTCGTGGGGCTGTCCGCTCCCCGCTGCCGCGCTGGATCTGGGTCGTTCCCCCGCTCGTCGTTCTCGCGGGCATCTTCTTCTACCCGCTGTTCTTCATCGTCAAGCAGTCGCTGACCGGCGACGCCGGGCCGGCGACGCTCGTGCACTACTCGACGCTCATGTCGTCGTCGCTGTTCAAGGGCGCGCTGCTGCGCACGATCCAGATCGCCTTGCTGTCGACGATCGGTTGCCTCGTGCTGGGTTTCGTCCTCGCGCTGATCGTGTCGTTCGTGCCCTTCCCGGGCGCGCGCGTGGTGAGCGGCTTCATCGACACCATCCTCGCGTTCCCCTCGTTCCTGATCGCGCTGTCCTTCACCTTCCTGTACGGCTCCGCCGGCGCCTTCAACTTCATCTTCATGGATCTGCTGGGGACGACCGAGCCGCCGATCGATTTCGTGTACACGAAGTGGGGCGTGATCCTCGCCGAGATCACGTTCTACACTCCGTTCGTGATGCGGCCACTGCTGGCGTCGTTCTCGCACCTCGACACGGCGCTGATCGAGGTGGCGAGCAGCCTCGGAGCGAAGCCGCTGCGCATCGTTCGCGAGATCATCTTTCCGGAGGCGGTGCCGGCGCTGCTCGCCGGCGGCAGCCTGTGTCTGCTGCTGACGCTGAACGAGTTCGGCATCGTCCTTTTCATCGGCGCGAAAGGCGTGATCACGCTGCCGATGGTCATCTACGGCAAGGCGATCCAGGAGTTCGACTACACCGCCGGCTGCGTCGCCGCGGTCGTGAACGTCGCGCTTTCCGTCGGGCTGTATCTGCTCTACCGCTTCGTGCTCTCGCGCACCGGAGGGGGCCGTGCTTCTGTCCTCTAGGCTCGGGCGGTGGCTCGCGTGGGGCCTTTTCACCGTGCTGTTCGCGCCGGTCTTCGGGCTGCCGCTGCTGATGGTCGCCGCGGCGAGCGTTGCCGGTCAGTGGAATGACGTGCTGCCGACCCAGCTGACGCTGCGCCACCTGGCCGACGCCGTGCACGGCAATGGTGGCGAAGAGTTGCTGACGAGCCTGCTGACGGGGTTGATCGCGAGCGTGATCGCGCTGACGCTGGGTACGTGGGCGGCGCTTGCCGTGCGGAACCTGCGCGAGCGGGCGGCGCGCGTGGCGAGCGTGCTGTTCCTGCTGCCGATCGCCGTGCCGTCGGTGTCCGTCGGGCTCGGATTGCTGGTCGCGTTCAGCCGGCCGCCGCTGCTCCTGAACGGAACGGCCTACATCGTGCTCATCGCGCACGTGGTCCTCGTGTCGGCGTTCGCGTACGGCAGCGTGTCGGCCGGGCTCGCGCGCCTGCCGGAGCACTACGAACAAGTGGCGGCGAGCCTGGGCGGCCGGCCGGCGTACGTGCTCTTCCGCGTCACGCTGCCGCTGATCACGCCCTCGCTGGTGGCGGCGGCCGGTCTCTGCTTCGCGCTGTCGATGGGCGAGCTCGGCGCGACGATCATGGTGTATCCGCCCGACTGGGTGACGCTTCCGATCGGCATCTTCGCGCTCACGGACCGCGGCGTTGTCTTCGAGGGCGCTGCGCTGACCATGATGCTGCTCGCGGTGACGCTGCTCGTCCTGGTCGTGGTGAGCCGCATCCGCACCCGGGCGAGCTTCCGCTAGCGAGTCCGCCCATGCGAACCTCCGGCCACGGCGACGGCGTTTCCGATCGGGAGCAGGGCGACGTCAATACGACGCCTCGACGGCGGGCGTACCGGGATCGTGCGCTCGGCGTCGAGGCGCGGCGCTGGTCCGAGGAAGACAGCAGGTATTTCCTCCACCAGAGCCTGTCGACGCCGGTGCTCAACGTGCTGCGCAGCGCCGAGGGCGCGTGGATCGAGGATCTCGACGGCCGCCGCTATCTCGACATGCACGGCAACGGCGTTCACAACGCCGGCTTCAACAACCCGGCGGTCGTCGAGGCGGTGCAGCGGGCGCTCGCGGCGAAGCTCACCTTCACGCCGCGCCGCTACACCAACATCCCGGCGATCATGCTTGCCCGGAAACTCGCCGAGATCACGCCGGCGGGCCTCACGCGGTCGCTGTTCTGCCCGGGAGGCTCGGAAGCGATCGAGATGGCACTGCTGCTTGCGAAGCAGGTGACCGGGCGGTTCAAGACGATCTCGTACTGGGACTCGTATCACGGCACGACGCTCGGGGCCGCCTCGATCAGCGGCGAGGAGCTGTTCAAGGGCGGCAACGGGCCGATGGCGCCCGGCGCGTTCCACGTCGACTTCCCGAACTACTACCGCAATCCGTGGCGATTCGACGATCCGGACGACGTCGATGCGGAATGCCTGCGCCAGATCGAGGCGATCTTCAGACGCGAGCCGGACGTCGCCGCGATCATCGGCGAGCCGATATCGGCCACGCCCGTGGTACCGCGCAGGCAATACTGGGAGTCGGTGCAGGCGCTCTGCCGGCGCCACGGAACGCTTCTCGTGTTCGACGAGATCATCGAAGGCTTCGGCCGCACGGGCAGGATGTTCGCGTGCGAGCATTACGTCACGCCCGACGTGCTCGTGCTGGGCAAATCGCTGGGCGGAGGCCTGGTGCCGTTCGCGGGCATCGTCGCCCGGGACGAGCACAACGTGCTCCAGCACCGCTCGATCGGGCACTTCACCCACGAGAAGAATCCGCTGTGCGCGGCCGCCGGGCTCGCCGAGATCGACTACATCGAGCGCCACGATCTCGTGCGTCATGCCGCGGAACTCGGCGCGTACGCGATCGACCGGCTGCACGAGATGCAGCGGCGGCATCCGCTGATCGGCCATGTCGCCGGCGTCGGCCTGCATCTCGGCGTCGATCTCGTGCGGGATCCCGCGACGCGGGAACGGGCCATCGACGAGGCGGAGCACATCATGTTCAAGGCGTTCGACCGAGGCGTGGCGTTCAAGATCATCGAGGGCAACGTGATCACGCTGCGCCCCTCGCTGGTGCTGACGCAGGCCGAAATGGACAGGGTGCTCGACGTGCTCGACGAGAGCATCGGCGAAGTCGAGCGCGGTGGCTAGGCGTGAACCTTCAAGACGTTCTTTCCATGATGCATGAATGCTGCGCAGTCGTCATTCCCGCGAACGCGGGAATCCAGCGACTCGACTCTTTGCCGGTGACCGTCCCACGTCACTGGGTCCCCGCGTTCGCGGGGACGACGGGGAATGCATGCGACCGGCTCATTCGTCGTGGATACAACGTGTTGACCATTGACAGTTAGGCCGGGCGAAGACTGGAGGAACACAGGATGCCGAACTTCAGCCGCGATCCGATCCTGCTCACGCCGGGTCCTCTGACCACGTCCCTGGCGACGAAAGCGGCGATGCTGCGCGACTGGGGCTCCTGGGACGCCTCGTTCAACGCGGTCACCGGCAACGTCCGGCGCAAGCTGCTCGACGTCATCCACGGCCACGACACGCACGTCTGCGTGCCGATGCAGGGCAGCGGCACCTTTTCTGTAGAGGCCGCAGTCAACACCCTCGTCCCGCGCGACGGCCACGTCCTGGTGCTGGTCAACGGGGCCTACGGCACGCGCTTCGCGAAGCTCACGAAGATGATGGGGCGCCGGCTCTCGACGTTCGAGACGGCAGAGGACGTGCCGACGACGCCCGAGGACGTCGACCGGCTGCTCGCGGCCGACCGGTCGATCACGCACGTCGGGCTCATCCACTGCGAGACGTCGACCGGCATCCTGAATCCGCTGCCGGAGATCGCCGCCGTCGTCGCCCGCCACGGCCGCAAGCTCATCGTCGACGCGATGAGCTCGTTCGCCGCGATCGGCATCGACGCGCGGACCACGCCGTTCGACGCGCTGATCGCCGCCTCGGGGAAGTGCGTCGAAGGCCCCCCTGGGATGGGCTTCGTCTTCGCGCGGCGGAGCGCGCTCGAGCAGTGCGAAGGGAACTCGACCTCGCTCGCGCTCGACCTCCACGACCAGTGGACGTACATGGAGCGCACGACGCAATGGCGCTACACGCCGCCGACGCACGTCGTCGTCGCATTCGACGCGGCGCTCGATCAGCTGGCCGTGGAAGGCGGGCAGCCGGCCCGGCTCGCGCGGTATGCGCGGAACTGCGAGACGCTGATCGCCGGCATGGCCGAGCTTGGCTTCCGCCCATTTCTGAAGCCCGAGGTTCAGGCCCCGATCATCGTCACGTTCCACGCGCCGCCGGATCCCGCGTACACGTTCAAGAAGCTCTACGACGGTGTCCGCGACAAGGGGTTCATTCTCTACCCGGGCAAGCTCACGCAGGTCGAGACGTTCCGCGTCGGCTGCATCGGGGCCATCGGTCCCGACGAGATGCGCCAGGCGGTCAACGCGGTGCGCGACACGCTGGCCGAGATCGGGATCCGCCAGATCGCGTCGGCCGTGACCGCGCGGGCGGCAGCCTGATCGCCATCGCCTCGCTCAGTCGAACGCCGCACAATCCGGCCGCCGCAGCGCGTCGAGCGCCGGCCATTCCCGCGAGCCGCGCGGGATCGCTTCGTGGCGCAGCAGGCAATCGAGCACGACGAGGCTCGCGTCGGCGGTGACGAGGTCGGCACCCGCCGAGCTCGCGATGAGCCGCGCGGCGGTGGCGAGATCGACGCGACGGAAGCCGACGACCTCGCCGTCGCGGTTCACCGGCTCGAAATCCGGCGGCAGCCACAGGTCGTGAACGAAGATCGTTTCGCGCTGAAGACCGTCGGGCCGGAGGCGACAGACCTGGACGGTCCCGGCGGGCGCGGCCCGCGCGGCGGTTTCCGCGCCGATCCCTGCCTCCTCCCAGGCCTCCTTGACGACCGTTGCCGCGACAGCGCTGCCTGCGGCGATGCCGCCGCCCACGAGATTGTCGAGGAGGCCCGGATCGATGGCCTTCGTCGGGCTGCGGCGCGCGAACCACATCGCAAGCGCGCCGGCGACGCGGGCCAGGCCGTTGACGTGTGCGGCGAACGTGCGGACGCCGAAATAGCGCGCCGCGGCGCGCTCGAGCTCGAACCGCGGGCGTTCGCCGAGCGAGTCGGCGACGGCATAGCGCTCGTCGCGCCACGCCGACAGCGCGCCCTCGGCGGCGAGCACGCGCGCCACTTCATCGAGCGCGCGCGTCCGGGCGTCGAAGTCGGCGAGCCCGGGCACGAACGCGATCCGGCCGCCGGCAGTGGAAAAGACCTGCTCGAATCGGGCGATCCGCTCGGTGCGGCGCTCGTCCAGCCATCCGACCGTGCGCCCGTCGACCACCCAGGGGCGCAAGTCGCGCGGCGGCGTGGCGAGCTCCGCCGCAAGCCGCGTGCGAATCGCCGCTACAATATCGGCGCCGATCATGCGCCATTCTAGCCTCGCCCCTTTCCGCTTACCGTGACCGCCGACGTCCTCGCGCTGTTCGATCTCGACCACACGCTGGTCCCGCACGACAGCGACGAGCAATGGGTCGCATTCCTGGTCGACGAGGGCGTGCTCGATCGCGTGCAGTGGGACGCCGCGAATCGCGAACTGATCGCCCGGTTCAATCGGGGCGAGGCGGGCGCCATCGAGTTCACCGAGTTCTACCTGTCGACGCTCGCACGCTTCGACGACCGGGCGCTCGCGAGCCTGCGCGAGCGCTATCTCGCCGCGCGCGTGCGGCCGCGGATCAGCGACGCTGCGCGCGCGATGGTCGACCGGCATCGCCATGCGGGCGACCTCGTCATCGTGACGACGGCGGTGTTTCGCTTCCTGTCCGAGCCGATCGCTGCCGAGTTCGGGGTCACCGATGTGATTGCCACGGAAGCCGAGCGGATCGACGGCCGCTACACGGGGCGGGTGGCGGGCGTTCCCAACGCGCGGGAAGGCAAGGTCGAGCGCCTATTCATGTTCCTCGCCGCGCGCGGGCAGCGCCTCGGTGATTTCCGGGAGATCTACGCGTACTGCGATTCCCTGAACGATCTGCCGCTCATGTCGCAGGTGTCGAAGCCCATCGCCGTCAACGCTGACCCCGTGCTGTCGGCGCATGCGCGGCACATGGGCTGGCCGGTCATGCAGGTGTCGTGATCTCGTAGCGTCCCATGACTGCGCGCATCATCGACGGCAGGGCGTGCGCCGAACGGCTGACCGCGGAGGTCGGGGCCGCGGTCGCCGCGCGCGTCGCCGCCGGCAAGCCGCCGCCGGGACTCGCCGTCGTGCTGGTGGGGGCCCATCCCGCCTCGCAGATCTACGTGCGCAACAAGCGAAAGACGACCGAGGCCGTGGGCATGCGGTCGTTCGCGCACGACCTCGCGCCGGCAACGTCGGAGGCCGAGCTGCTCGCGCTCATCGACAGCCTGAACGCCGATCCGGCGGTCAGCGGCATCCTCGTGCAGCTGCCGCTGCCGCCGCAGATCGCCGACGAGCGCGTCACCGAGCGCATCGACCCGCGCAAGGACGTCGACGGCTTCCATCCGTACAACATCGGCCGCCTCGTGCTCAAGCGGCCGCTGCTGCGGCCGTGCACCCCGTGGGGCTGCATGACGCTCCTCAAGGAGACGGGCGAGGTGCTGGCCGGCAAGCACGCGGTCGTCATCGGGCAATCGAACATCGTCGGGCGACCGATGGCGCTCGAGCTCCTGATGGAGCGCTGCACGGTGACGATCTGCCATTCGCGGACGCGCGACCTGCCCGGCCTCGTCCGGCAGGCCGACATCGTGGTCGCCGGCGTGGGCAAGGCGAACTTCGTGGAGGGCGATTGGATCAAGCCCGGCGCGATCGTCATCGACGTCGGCATCAATCGCGGCGCCGACGGCAAGCTCTGCGGCGACGTCGATTTCGCCGCGGCGCGCGAGCGTGCGGCGTGGATCACGCCGGTGCCGGGAGGCGTGGGGCCGATGACGATCGCGACCCTGCTCGCGAACACGCTGCGCGCGGCGGAGCTGCAGGATCCCTCGTAGCTCCGGTCAGCCCGCCGCGCGGCGCGCCGCGGTCGCGCGTCGTTTGAGAAGCGCGACGCACGTCATCAGCAGCGTCGAGAACGCGATCAGCATCGTCGCCGCCGCAGTGATCGTCAGGCTGATATTGTCGTTGATGCCGGCGAACATCTGGCGCGGCAGGGTCCGCTGCTCGGGCCCGCCCATCAGCAGCACCACGACCACCTCGTCGAACGACGTGGCGAACGCGAAGACCGCGCCGGAGGCGACGCCCGGCAGGATCGAGGGCAGCATCACCCGCTGGAACGCGACGAGCGGGTTCGCGCCGCTGGCGGCCGCTGCGCGCAGAAGCGTGCGGTCGAAGCCCGCCAGCGTCGCCAGCACTGTGATCACGACGAACGGTGCGCCGAGTGCGGTGTGGACGAGGATCAGTCCCGTGAAGCCGTCGGTGAGCCCGAGCGGCGCGAACGCGAAGTACGCTCCGACGGCGACGATGACGACCGGGACGACCATCGGCGAGATCAGGACGGCGAGGATCGCCCCGCGCAGCGCGAAATGCGCGCGCCAGAGACCGATCGCCGCGAGCGTGCCGAGGACGGTCGCGAGCGACGCCGCGATCGAGCCGATGAACAGGCTGTTCTTCAGCGCCGGCAGCCAGAAGGGCGACGTGAAGAAGTCCTCGTACCAGCGGAGCGAGAATCCCGGCAGCGGATAGTAGAAGAACGACCCGGCCGAGAACGAGAGCGGCACGATCACCGCGATCGGCGCAACGAGGAAGGCGAGCACCGCGAACGCGACGCCGGCATGGAGCGCCGCCGCGAAGCGCTGGCCCGGCGTGCGCGCGTCGCCCGTCATCCGAGTCGCACCCGGTCGAGTCCGACGAAGCGCTGGTAGACGGCGTAGAGCGCCAGCGTCGTCGCGAGCAGGATGAGCGCGAGCGCCGCCGCCATCCCCCAGTTGATCGTCTTGCTCGCATAAAAGGCGACGAAGTAGCTGATCATCTGGTCGTCGGCGCCGCCGACGAGGGCGGGCGTGACGTAATAGCCGAGCGCCTGGATGAAGACCATGAGACAACCGGCGCCGATCCCCGGCAGCGTCTGCGGCAGGTACACCCGCAGCCACGCGACGAGCGGTGGGGCGCCCAGGGAGGCGGCGGCACGGAGGTAGGACGGCGGGATCGACTTCATCACGCTGTAGAGCGGCAGGATCATGAACGGCAGGAGCACGTGCACCATCGCCACGTAGACGGCGAAGCGGTTGAAGATCATCCGCAGGGGCTCGTTGATCAGTCCGGCGCTCATGAGCGCGCCGTTGACGACGCCCTCGCGCTGCAGGAGGACGACCCAGGCCACGGTTCGCACGAGCAGCGAGGTCCAGAACGGCAGCAGCACGAGGAACAGCAGGACCGCTGTCTTGCGGTCGGACTGTTGCGACACGTACCACGCGGTGGGATAGCCGAGGAGCAGGCAGATCAGCGTCACCATCGCCGAGATCCACAGCGTCCGGCCGAGGACGAGGCGGAACACGGTCTCGTCCTCCTGCTCGGACGCGATGCTCCCGGCGGCGTCGCGCTTGAGATCGACCGCCGCGAGCAGAAAGAAGTCGGTCAGCGGCCCGGACGCGCGCTTGATCGCCCCCCAGGTCTCGATTTTGCCCCATTTGGGATCGATCGCGAGGAGCGCTTCGCGCGGCGTGCCTTCGACCTGCGCCGGAAGCTGACGCACGGTGGAGAACAGCAGCGAGCGGTAGCCGGTGACGTCGTAATTGAGGCGCGTCGCGGCGGGCGCGAGCGTGCCCTCGGCCCGCGCCGCGCGGATGTCGTCGATCAGCGCCGCCCACGCCGCGTCGGGCGGGAGCGTCCGACCGTCCCAGCTGCGCAGCGCCGTCGTGACGTGCGGCAGGATGCGCGCGACGTCGGTGTCGACGACGCTCTTCGTGAGGAGCGCGCCGATCGGGCCAACGAACGTCGCGAGCAGGAACAGGAGCAGCGGAAGCGTGAGTGCGACGGCGCGGAGCTTCGCGCCACGCTCCGAGCGCGCGAGGCCCCGGGCGAGCGCGCGCCGGCCTTGCGAAGCCGAAGAAAGCGTCGTCGCACCCAAGAAGCGTCCTCGAACGCAGGCAATCGGGGCCCGCGCCCGGCGGCAACCCACCGGGCACGGGACGCCGGGGCTACTTGGCGACCCAGGCGTTGAAGCGCTGGTTCAGCTTGTCCAGGTTCTCGAGCCAGAACTTGTCGTTGATGTAGAGCGCGGTCCGGATGTTCTCCGGGGCCGTCGCCAGGTTCGGCAGCACGTTCTTGTCGATCAGCGCCGTGGCCGCCTTCGTCGTCACGCCGTACGGGATTCGCGGTGGCAGGTTCTTTTGGTTGTTCGGGTCGTTGACGAAGGCCAGGAACTTCTCCGCGTCCGCCTTGTTGGGCGTGCCCTTCATGATCACCCACGAGTCGACCGTGTAGAGGTTGTTCGTCCAGACGATCTTGAAGTTCTTCCTGTCCTTGTCGTTTGCCGCGGCGATCCGGCCGTTGTAGGCGTCGACCATCGCCGCCTCGCCCGAGGCCAGGAGCTGCGGCGGCTGCGAGCCCTTTTCCCACCAGATGAGGTTGGCTTTGAGCTGGTCGAGCTTCGCGAACGCGCGGTCGACGCCGGTCGGCGTGCCGAGAACCTTGTAGACGTCGGCCGGAGCGACGCCGTCGGCCATGAGCGCGATCTCGAGCGTCGTCTTCGGGCCCTTGCGGAGCGCGCGCTTGCCGGGCCACTTCTGCGTGTTCCAGAAGTCCGCCCAGCTCTTGGGCGTGTCGCCCTTGATCTTGTCGCCGTCGTAGGCCAGGATGAAACTGTAGACGATCGCGCCGACGCCGCAGTCGCTCACCGCATCGGGCAGGAACTTGTCCTTGCCCCCGAGCTTGGACCAGTCGATCTTCTCGAACAGGCCTTCCTCGCAGCCGAGGAGCAACTCCTCGGACTCGACCTGCACCACGTCCCAGTTGTTGGCGCCGCTCTGGATCTTGGCGCGGAGCGTGCCGACGCCGCCGTCCCAGCTCTCCTCGGCCATCTTGGTGCCGGTGGCCATGAACGGCTTGAAATACACCTCTCGCTGGGCGTCCTGGTACGCGCCGCCCCAGGAAACGACGGTGAGATCGCGCGCCTGCGCAGCGAGCGCGGCGCCGGCGGCGATCGCCGCCAGCAGGTAGAGAAACGGGTGTCGTTGCATCGTGTCCTCCTCGACGTGTGAAAAGACGACCGTGCTGCGCGTGACGGATCCGGCGCGGAGCAGCGGCCGCGTCAGTCCTGTTCGAGCCGGAACACCCGGCAATCGGCGGCGCGCCACCCGAATCGTACGCTCAGGCCGATCGCGGGCGCATGTGCGGCGTGCGACTTCACCACGATGTCGCCCAGCTCCCGCACCGCGATCCGCAGGCGCAGGTGGTCGCCGAGATAGATCGCCTCGGCCAGGACGCCGTCGAGAGCGCAGTCCGCGAGGGCCTCTCCCAGGACGATCTGCTCGGGGCGCACGGAGACGAGCGCTTCCTCGCCCGCCCTGAGCGGCCCGCTGCAGGTCCCGGCGAGCACGGCGCCTCCGCGCACGCGAACTGCGCACCGGCCGCCGTCAACCCGCTCGACGGTGCCGACGACGCGGTTGTTCTCGCCGATGAAACGCGCGACGAAAGCATTGGCGGGACGCTCGTAGATTTCCTCGGGGCTGCCGATCTGCTGGATCCGACCCTGCCGGAAGACCGCGATCCGGTCGGACATCGTGAGCGCCTCCGACTGGTCGTGCGTCACGTACACCATCGTGACGCCGAGCTCGCGGTGCAGTCGCCGGATCTCGAGCTGCATCTGCTCGCGAAGCTGCTTGTCGAGCGCGCCCAGCGGCTCGTCCATCAGCACGAGCTTGGGCTCGAACACCAGCGCCCGCGCGACGGCGACTCGCTGCTGTTGCCCGCCCGACAGCTGGGCCGGGCGCCGCGCGGCCAGCGGAGCGAGCTGCACCATCGACAGCGCGCGCTCGACCCGCGTGGCGACGACGTGCTTCGGGAGCCGCCTGACGGTCAGCGGAAACGCGACATTCTCGGCGACGCTCATGTGCGGGAACAGCGCGTAGTGCTGGAACACCATGCCGATCGCGCGCTTGTGCGGCGGCAGACGGCCGATCGCCCGGCCGTCGAGCAGGATCTCGCCTTCGGTCGGCGCCTCGAACCCGGCCAGCATCATGAGCGTCGTCGTCTTGCCCGAGCCCGACGGGCCGAGCAGCGTCAGGAACTCTCCCCGGACGATGTCGAGGTCCAGCCGGTCGACGACGCGGTTGACGCCGTCGTAGGTCTTGTGCACGCCGACGAACCGGACGAGCGCGCCGTCGGCGGCCGGACTCTCCTGCGCTCCCGGGGCCATGCCGTCGACGGTCCTCGGCGGCCGGACGAGCTCAGCCAACGAGTCCGCGCTCGCGCGCCATGGCGAGCGTGTCGTCGAGAGCGCGCGCCGTGCTGTCGAGCAGCGCGTCGATCTCCGCCTCGGCGATCACGAGCGGCGGCGAGAAGGCGATCACGTCGCCCGCCATGTTGCGCAGGATGGCGCCGTGGTGCTGCGCGCGCTTGACGAGATAGGCGCCGATACCCGCCTTCGGGTCGAAGTTGGCGCGCGTCGCCTTGTCGCGGACGAGCTCGAGCGCCCCGATCAGGCCGATCCCGCGAGCTTCGCCGACCAGCGGATGATCGCCGAGACGACGCAAGCCTGCCTGGAGGCGCGGACCCACGCGGCGCACGTGGCCGACGATGTCCCGCTCCTCGTAGATGCGCAGCGTCTCGAGCGCAACGGCCGCGGGCACCGGATGCGCGGAGTACGTGTAGCCGTGCCCGAACACGCCGAGCTTGTCGCTCTGCGCAAGGAGGGCGTCGTAGATCGGACGCGACACGAGCGTCGCCGACATGGGCAGGTAGCCCGCGGTCAGCGCCTTCGCGCAGGTCATGATGTCGGGGCGGAGGCCGAAGGTCTGCGAGCCGAACATGCTCCCGGTGCGACCGAAGCCGCAGATTACCTCGTCGACGACGAACAGCACGTCGTGCTTGCGCAACACCTGCTGGATCTTGTCGAAGTAGGTCGCGGGGGGAACCATGACGCCCCCCGCGCCCATCACCGGTTCCGCGAAGAACGCGGCGACCGTGCCCGGACCCTCGCGCACGATCAGCTCGTCGAGCTCGGCCGCGAGCCGGGAGGCGAAGGCCTCCTCGCTCTCTCCCGGCTTGCCGAAGCGATAGTGATGGGGGCAGCTCGTGTGCAGGAAGCGGCCGCGCGGCAGGTCGAAGTCGCAGTGCGCGAAGGCGAGGCCGGTGACGCTCGCCGCTGCGACCGTCATGCCGTGGTAGCCCTTGTGCCGGCCGACGATCTTCTTCTTGTCCGGCCGCCCGATCGCGTTGTTGTAGTACCAGATGAGCTTGATCGCGGTGTCGTTCGCCTCGGAGCCCGAGTTCGCGAAGATGACGCGGGCGAGCCCCGCGGGCGCCATCGACACGAGCCTCTCGGCGAGCTCGGTGGCGATCGCCGGCACCTTGCCGGCGAAGGCGTGGTAGAAGGGCAGCTCCGTCATCTGCCGATAGGCGGCTTCGGCGAGCCTTCGCTCGGAAAAGCCGAGCGACGCGCACCAGAGCCCGGCCATGCCTTCGAGATACCGGTTGCCCTGCTCGTCGAACACATAGACGCCCTCGCCGCGGGCGATCACGAGGGGCCCCTCCGATTCGACCTGGCGCAGGTTGGTCGAAGGATGCAGGTGATAGGCGAGGTCGCGGCGGGCGGCCGGCGTCAGCGTTGCGGAGTCGTTCATCGAGTGTCCTTCGAGTGGCCTACGCGGACTTGAGGTGCCACGCCTTCGGGCGCGTGAACGTCTGGATCCCGTAGGTCGACAGCGTGAGCCCGATCCCCGAATGCTTGACGCCGGACCACGGAAGGCGCGGCGATACGCGGTCGCAGCAGTTCCAGTAGACGGTGCCTGACTCGACGCGCGCGAGGATCTTCTTCGCGCGCCGCTCGTCGCGGGTATAGACGCCGGCGGTGAGACCGTATTCGGTGTCGTTCATGAGGTCGATCGCCGCCGCGTCGTCGGCGACCGCCTCGATGCCGATGATCGGCCCGAAGCTCTCGTCGCGCATGACGGCCATCGAGTGATCGACGTCGGTCAGAACCGTCGGCTCGAACCAGTTGCCCTTGCGCTTGACGCCGGCGCCGCCGAGCGCGATGGTGGCGCCCTTCTTCTTCGCGTCCGCGACCTGCCTGCGCAGCACGTCGAGCTGCGGGCGGCGGGTGATCGCGCCGATGTAGGTCGACTCGTCCATCGGGTCGCCGAGCTTGTACCCGCGGACCTCGGCGACGAACGCGCGGACGAACGCGTCGTGGACGGCCTCGTGGACGTAGATGCGCTCGACCGAGCAGCAGGACTGTCCGGTGTTGTAGAACGCGCCGTCGGCGACCGCCGCGGCCGCCGCGGCGACGTCGACGTCGTCGCAGACGTAGACCGGATCCTTGCCGCCGAGCTCGAGCTGGACCTTGATCATCCGCCGCCCCGCGGCGGCGGCGATCTTCGCGCCGGTCGCGTAAGAGCCCGTGAAGAACACGCCGTCGACCGGTTGCCGCACGAGCGCCGCGCCCGTCGCGCCGTCGCCGACGACCGGCACGAACACGTCGCGCGGCACGCCGGCTTCGTGCAGCATCTCGGCGATGTGCGATCCCGTCAGCGTCGCGAATTCCGAAGGCTTGTAGAGCACCGCGTTGCCGGCGACGAGCGCCGGCACGAACACGTTGCTGCCGACGAAGTAAGGGTAGTTCCACGCCGAGATGTTGGCGACGACGCCGAGCGGCTCGTGCGTGATCCGTTCCTCGAGCGTCGGTGGCTTGGCATAGACCTTCTGGTCGCGCAGCGCGCGCGCCGATTCGGCGAGGAAGAAATCGAGCCGCCCGAGGAGCCCGTTGAGCTCGTTGCGCGACTGGCGGATCGGCTTGCCGACCTCGTGGGTGAGGGTTCGCGCGAGCGTCTCGTGCATCGCGACGATGCGCTCGCGAAACGCGGCGATCGCGGCGAGCCGGGCGCGCAGCGGCGTCCGCGCCCATTTCGGCTGGGCATTTCGCGCGAGCTCGTACTTGCGGCGCACCGCCGTCGCGTTGTCCGCGGTGACCTCGGTGATCACGGTGCCGTCGGCGGGGTTGACGATCTTCATCGGTCTAGAGGGCAAATGCAGCGGCCTTGTGCTGCGCGGTGGCGGCGAGGAATTCGTCGAGGATGGGCGTGTCGTCGACGAACGAGGGATCGTCGGGCGCGTGGAATTCGGGGTGCCACTGCACCGCGAACACGTAGCTCGGGCCGGTATGGCGGATCGCCTCGACGATGCGGTCGGGCTCGGACCACGCCTCGACGACGAGGTCGCGGCCCAGATCCCGCACCGCCTGGTGATGGATCGAGTTGGTCTTGACCGTCGAGACGCCGGGGTAGAGCCGCGCGAGACGCGTGCCCGCGACGAGCGAGGTCGCGTGGCAGTTCGCCTCGTAGATCGCCCAGTTGCGGTGGTTGAGCGCGCCGGGGACCTGAGCGCCCAGGTCCTGCCAGAGCGTGCCGCCCTGCGCCACGTTGATCACCTGCGCGCCGCGGCAGATCCCGAGCACCGGCTTGCGCTCCGCCATGAAGGCGCGCAGGAGCGCGATCTCGTAGTCGTCGCGCACGCGGTCGCCGTTCCACTCGGGCCGCAACGCTTTTTCGCCGTACGACTCGGGGCACACGTCGGCGCCCCCCATCAGCACGAGGCCGTCGAGCTCCTCGGCGTACGCGTCGACCGTCGCCTTGCTGCCCGCGCGCCGCGTGCGGCCCTCGGGGGAGGGGACCATGAAGGCCAGGACGTCACGCTGCATGAGCCAGTGCGCGACGTTCTGCTCGATGTACTGGAGCGTCATTCCCTTGAAGATCGGCCGCTCCCGATCCTCGTGGAAAAAACACGCGGAGATGCCGATCTTCAGCATCGCTTGTTGGCCGTCCAACGCATACGGGATCGCAGAGTTCGCCAGGTCCCTAGTATCGTGAATTGCAAGTACGTTGCACAACTCCACGTCGTTCCGGACGCGCCCGCGACGCGGGCGCGAGCGGGAACCCAGTCAGTGACTTTCAAAGACACTGGGTTCCCGCTTTCGCGGAAACGACGACGTCCAGATAGGTCATGAATTCAGACTCAGTACAGGGCCTGTTCACGCTATGGGCGCAAACGCGAACGGGTGGCGTGGGCCACCAATCCAGGCGGACGACGAAGCGAAGACCGGGCGTCTTCGCGAGGAGGACAACGCCGAGTGGCGGACCATGCCACCCGTTCCCTTCGGGTTGCTGCCGAAAAGGCCCATCGCGGCGTTGCAATGTCTCGCCGGGTTCACGACCCGGCTTCGCCATTGCGCCTTGCGCTGGGCCCTTTCGGCCGTGCAACGCGCTTGTGTCCATAGTGTGAACAGGCCCTAAAGCGCAGCGGAGAACAGCGCCTCGAAGTCCGCGCGGGAGCAGGGGCGGGGATTGGTCCGGTGGCAGGTGTCGTTGATCGCAACCTCCACCAGCGCCGGGACGTCCGCCCTCGAGACCGGGCGCTTCCCGCCAAGCGCGCCAAGAGTCGCCGGAATGCCGAGATCGGCCTTCATCCGGGAGAGCCAGTCGACGAACGCCGCCGCGGCCTGGTCGTCGGGCATCGCAGCGGCGCCCGGCACGCCGGCGACGCGCGCGAGCTCGGCCATCTTCGCTGGCGCAGCCGCGACGTTGAACCGCATCACGTGGTCGATCATGATGCCGTTTGCGAGGCCGTGATGGAGGTCGGCGACCGTCGACAACGCGTGCGCGCACGAGTGGACCGCGCCCAGATCCTTCTGGAATGCGATCGCGCCCATCATCGAGCTCATCAGCATGTCGCTCCTCGCCTGCAGGTTCCGGCCGTCGCGAACGGCGAGCGGCAGCGCGCGCGCCGCGATCCGCACCCCCTCGAGCGCGATGCCGTCGCAGAGCGGGTGATACTCGGGCGAGAGATACGACTCGACGTTGTGCGTGAGGGCGTCCATCCCCGTCGCCGCCGTGATCGTCGCGGGGAGGTCGAGCGTGAGCTCGGGATCGGCGAACACGCACTTCGCGAGGAGCTTCGGCGAGAACACGATCTTCTTCACGTGCGTCGCGTCGTCCGAGACCACGCTCGAGCGGCCGACTTCCGAGCCGGTGCCCGCCGTGGTCGGCAGCGCCACGAAGTACGGCAGCTCGCGCTCGATCGGCCGCACCTGCGGGTGGTCCCATGCGTACTCGAGGATGCCGCCGGGGTGCGTCGCCATGAGGGCGACGGCCTTGGCGACGTCGAGCGCCGCGCCGCCGCCGAGACCGATCACCGAATCCGCGCCGTGCGCCTTGTACGCGGCCGCCCCGCGGTCCACCTGGCCCTTGACCGGATTGCCGGAGACCTCGGAGTACACGGCGACCGTAAGCCCGGACAGGCCGGCCACGAACTCCGCGAGCCAGGGCAGGGCGGCGATTCCCCGATCGGTGACGACGAGCGGCCGGCGCACGCCCTGCGCCTCGAGATGCTCGGCGACGAGGCGGCGCGCGCCCGGCCCGAAATGGATCGTCGTGGGGAAGCTGAAGCGATGGATCATGGAGGGCGCAGGAAACTTGGCGGTCACGCGGCACTCGAATCGAACCCAATATTACTCCGTCGGAAAGGCCGCCGATTGGCCCGCGGCCGGCAGGAAGCGGACCATGTGGTTCTTGTCGTGGTAGCGCCCGCCGACGCGAATCGCACGCGGCTCGACGCCGAACGAGCGGAACCCTTCGTCTTCGTAGAGCGAGCGCGCCGCCGCGTTCGTGTGGGTGACGGTCAGCACGAGCTGCTCGAGGCCGGGCTCCCGCTCCGCGACCGCGACGAGGTGGCGGATCAGCGCCCGACCGATCCCGCGCCGTCCGAACTCGGCCGCGACGTGCATTCCGAACACAACGGCCTTGTGCCGGTTCTTTTCTCGCGGCTCGCGCGCGAGCCCAATCACGCCGGCGAGCGCGCCGTCGACGAACGCGCCGAAGACGACGCTGCCGCTGTCCGCCGCGATCCGCGCTTCGGTCGCCGCGAGCGGCTGGGCGGCCTCGGCGTCGTGACTCGAAGTGAACGCGTCGGGGTGCTCAGCGAGGCCGCGCAGCCGCAGCGCACGATAGGCCGGCGCGTCGGCCGGCACGAGCCTCCGGATGACGGCCTCAGATGATTTCGAAGTAACGCTTCATCTCCCAGTCGGTCACCGCATCCTGCCACTGCCGCCATTCCCATTCGCGCGTGGCCGCGAAGTGGTCGACGAACTCGTTGCCGAACCAGTCGCGCGCGACGTCGGAATCGCGGAAGATCCTCGTGGTCTCGATCAGCGACCGGGGCGCGCGCGGGATGTGCTCGGCCCCGAGGTTCGTCCCGTGGATCGGCTTCGCGGTGAGCTTGAGGTTGCGCTCGACACCGTGCAGGCCCGCGGCGATGCAGGCGGCAGCGGCGAGATAGGGATTCATGTCGGCGCCCGGGCTGCGCGTCTCGAGCCGGGTCGACTTCGGGCTCGCGGCGATGACGCGATAGCTCGCGGTCCGGTTGTCGAGCCCCCAGGTCGGCTTCACCGGCGCCCAGAAGCCGTCGACGAGTCGCTTGTAACTGTTGATCGTCGGCCAGTACATCGGGGCGAGCTCCTGCAGCACGGCGATCTGCCCGGCGACATAGCTCTCGAAGAGCCTGCTCATTCCGTGCCGCCCCTTCGGGTCGTGGAACAGATTTTTCTTCCCGTCGGAGAGCGATTGATGGATGTGGCCGGAGCAGCCCGGATACTGCTGGCTCCACTTCGCCATGAAGCTCGGCATGATGCCGAAGCGGGCGCCGATCTCCTTCGCGCCCGTCTTGAACAGGATCGCGCGGTCCGCTGCCTCCAGCGCCTCCGAAAAGGCGATCGCCGCTTCGTAGACACCCGGACCCGTCTCCGTGTGCAGCCCCTCGATCGGAACGCCGAAGGCCGCCATGTCGTTCATCAGCGCGGCGAAGAAATCGCGGTTGGCGTTCGCGCGGAGGAGCGAATAGCCGAACATGCCCGGCGTCAGCGTCGTGGGGCCGACCCCCTTCTTCTCGGCCCACGAGCGCGGCGTCTCGGCGAAGTTGAACCACTCGAACTCCATCCCGCACATCGGGACGACGGAGAGCTTCTCCGCGCGCTTCAGCACCCGCTTCAGCACCTGGCGCGGGCAGATGGGAAGCGGCACCTCGTGTCCGTTCTGGTCCGCGACGAACTCGCCCAGGAAGAAAGGCACGCCGTCGTCCCACGGCACCGTGCGCAGCGTGCCGAGGTCGATCTTCGCGAGCGCGTCCGGGAAGCCCTTGTGCCAGCCGGTCAGCGTCGTGTTGTCGTAGGTGACGTCCATCATGTCCCAGCCGAACACGACGTCGCAGAAGCCGAAGCCCCCCTCGGCCGCCGAGTAGAACTTGTCCTTGTGGAGGTACTTGCCGCGCAGCACGCCGTCGATGTCGGACACTGCGACCTTGACGCGCGTGCCCGGCGCGTTGCGGACCGCGGCGATGGCCTTGGCGGCCGGCATGGACAAGGGCATGGGCGTCTCCGGGGGAGAGGGGGCGGAGGAATCGCGGCAGATGATAGCCCACCGCCAACGGTGTCGACGGTGCCGGTGGCACAATCCGCGGGTGGACCCGCGCGATCGCAACCGGCTGTGACTCGCCCGCAGGCGCTTGCCGCGCTGCACACGGCGGTCCTGCTGTTCGGATTCGCGGGTTTGTTCGGCCGCTGGCTCGATCTCTCGCCGGTCGTGATCGTGCTCGGACGGACCCTCGTCGCCGCGGCGGTGCTCGCGATCGTCGGCCTGCGATGCGGCGACGTCCGGTCGCCGCTCGACCGTAATCTCGCCGCCAACGGCGCGGTCCTCGCGCTGCACTGGGGCAGCTTCTTCGCCGCGATCCAGGCGGCGGGGGTGGCGATCGGCCTGCTCGGGTTCGCGAGCTTTCCCATGTTCACGCTCGTGCTCGAGCGCCTGATGCTCGGGCGCCGCTTTAGCGCGGCCGAAGGGGCGACGGCGCTTGCGGTCGCGGCCGGTCTCGGACTGCTCGTGCCGGAGCCTTCGCTCGGGAACCGCACAGTGCAGGGACTCGCGTGGGGCGTCATGTCGGGCTTCACGTTCGCGCTTCTCACGGTGCGCAACCGTCGCCTCGCCGCCGACCGCTCCGCTATCGACATTGCGTTCGGGCAGAACCTCTGGGCGGCGGTCGTGCTGCTGCCCGTTCTCGCGTGGAGCGGCGAGCCGGGCACGATCGCGGCGCGCGAGATCGCGCTCCTGCTCGTTCTCGGGATCGCCTGCACGGCGCTCGCCCACACGCTCTTCATCGCCGCGTTGGCCGGCGTCACCGCGCACACGGCGGCGACCGTCGCCGCGCTCGAGCCGGTCTACGGCATCGTGCTCGCCGCGCTGCTGCTGGGCGAGTGGCCGGGGGTCCGGACGCTCGCCGGCGGCACGCTGATCGTCGGCGCGGCGATCGCCGCGTCGCGCCGGACGCGGCACGACTGAGTGAGGCGGGCGAGCGAAGCGAGCCAAGGCCCGAACGGTGCGTCGCCGAAGGATCGAGGCCGGCCCTTGGTCCGGCTGCGCGCTCATCCCGCCGGTGGAAGAGGCCGGCGGAGCCATTGGCTCGGCGCGCGCGAACCGGTAGCATCGCGGCCACGGGGCGGATGCGATGATCGTCGTGGTGATGGGCGTGAGCGGTTGCGGCAAGACGGTCGTCGGACAGGCGCTTGCCGCTGCGCTCGGCTGGCCGTTCATCGAGGGCGACGACTATCATCCCGCCGAGAACGTCGCCAAGATGGCCGCGGGCACGCCGCTGACCGATGCCGACCGATGGCCCTGGCTCGACCGCCTCGCCGCGGAAATGGCGGCCATCCTCGCCCGGGGAGGTCACGCGGTGCTCGCGTGCTCGGCGCTCAGGCAGTCGTACCGCGACCGGCTGGCCCGCGCCGCGAAGGCTCCCGGCGACGTGCGCTTCGTGCACCTCAGGGGCGACTACGCGACCATCGCCGCGCGGCTCGCGACGAGGCAGCATCGCTACATGCCGGCGTCGCTGCTCGCGAGCCAGTTCGCGGCGCTCGAGGAGCCGGCCGATGCGATCGTCGTCGACGCCGGCACCGCGGTCGCGGACGAGGTCGCGCGAATCCGGGGCTGGCTCGGCGCGGGAGCCGCGCCGGCATGAGCGCCGCCGGGCCGCCCCAAGGCGCTCGCCCCCTCCTTCGTGGAGGGGGTGCGCGAAGCCGCGCAGCGGCGAGCCTGGGGGAGGCTACCCGGTGAGCGGAGACAAGCGCTGGAAGCCGTCCACGCAGGCCAGCCACCTGGGACGCGATCCCACGCGATTCATGGGGGCCGTCAACACGCCGGTCTTCCGCGCGACGACGATGCTCTTTCCGACGGTCGCGGCGCTCGAGCAGGCCGCGGCCGGCGAGTACGAGGGGATCAGCTACGGCCTGCACGGCCTGCCGACCGTGACCGACCTGCAGGAGGCGGTGACCGAAGTCGAAGGCGGGCACCGGGCGTTCGCCGTCCCCTCCGGGCTCGCGGCGACGACGCTGCCGTTCCTCGCCCTATTGCAGGCGGGCGATCACGCGCTCGTCACCGACGCGGTCTACGGTCCGACGCGGCGGTTTTGCGACATCCACCTGCCGCGGCTCGGCATCGAGGTCGGCTACTACGATCCGCTGGCCGGGTCTGCGATCGAGCGCGAGTTCCGGCCCAACACCAAGCTCGTGTTCACCGAATCGCCGGGCTCGCTCACGTTCGAGGTGCAGGACATCGCCGCGATCTCGGCGGTTGCCCACCGTCTCGGCGCGCGCGTCGCGATCGACAACTCGTGGGCGACGCCGTTCGGCTTCCGCTCGTTCGATCACGGCGTCGACGTGTCGGTGCACGCCGCGACCAAGTACCTGGGCGGTCACTCCGACGTCCTTTTGGGCCTGATCCTCGCCAACGAGGGCGCCGCACGCCCGCTCGAGCGGCTGTGGACCGACCTCGGCGTGACGCCGTCGAGCGACGACTGCTTCCTCGGGCTGCGCGGCTTTCGCACGCTTCCGCTGCGGCTCGAGCGGCATCAGGCGAGCGCGCTCGCGATCGCCCGGTGGCTCGCCGCGCGGCCCGAGGTCCGCGAGGTCATCTATCCGCCGCTGCCCGGTTCGCGGGGTCACGAGCTCTGGCGGCGCGACTTTCGCGCGGGGTCGGGACTGTTCACGATCGTGCTCGAGCCGGTCGCCAAGGCGAGGATCGATGCGATGCTCGACGGCATGCAGCTCTTCGGCATGGGCTGGAGCTGGGGCGGCTTCGAAAGCCTCGTCATCCCCATCTATCCGGAGCGTGCGCGCACGGCCACGCGCTGGGACGCCGGCGGACCGTGCCTCCGGCTCGCGATCGGGCTCGAGGATCCGGAGGACCTCATCGCTGATCTGATGGACGGCTTCGCGCGTCTCGCCGCCTAGGCGGCGCTACACCTCTTCGCTGCCCAGGTAGACGGCCTGCACGCGGGCGTTGGCACGGATCGCGGCCGGCGTTCCTTCGGCGATCACGCGGCCGCGGTCGAGAACGATGACGCGATCGGCGTGGCCGAACACGACATCCATGTCGTGCTCGGTGAAGAGCACCGCGATCCGCTCCTCGCGCGCGAGCGCGACCGCGATCTCCATGAGGCGCCCCCGCGAGCGGGGCGACATGCCGGCGGTCGGCTCGTCCATCAGCAGGAGCCGCGGCTCCGCAGCGAGCGCGAGCGCGAGCTCGACGCGCTTCGCGTCGCCGTAGGCGAGCGTCGCGCAGCCCTGATCGGCGAACCGGGCCATCCTGACCCGCTCGAGCAGCGCATCGGCCTCGTCGCGCAAGAGGTCGGTCGCGCGCGCGCCGAGGCCGCGGTGCGCGCGGCGACGCGCGAGGAGCGCCGTCTGCACGTTTTCGCGGACCGTCATCGACGCGAACGTCGCGGCCACCTGGAACGTGCGCCCCACGCCGCGGCGGGCGACCATGCGGGGCGCGAGACCGTCGATCCTCTCGCCATCCAGCGCGACCGTCCCTTCGTCCGGCGCGAGCTGGCCGTTGACCAGGTTGAAGCAGGTCGTCTTTCCGGCGCCGTTCGGCCCGATCAGCGCGACGAGCTCGCCCGCGTCCACGCGGAACGAGATCCCCTTCACGGCGTCCACGCCCCCGAAGGCCTTCGTGAGCCGCTCGACTTCGAGCACTGGCGCGCTCATGAGATTGCTTTCAGCCGTGCGACGACACGCCGGGCCGCGCCGCCGATGCCCATCGGAAACGCGATGACGATCGCGAGGATCGCCGCGCCCAGCACGGCGCGCCAGTATTCGGTCGCGCGCGCGAGCGTGTCGGACAGCCACGTGAACGTCGCCGCGCCGATGAGCGGACCGGCCAGCGCGTTGAGCCCGCCGAGCAGGACCATCACGAGCGCGTCGACCGAGCGCGGAATCGCAAGCGTTTCCGGGGAGATGCTGCCCTTGGAGAAGGCGTAGAGCCCGCCCGCAAGACCCGCGAACGCGCCCGCGGCTGCGAAGGCGGCCCAGTGGATCCTCCGTACGTCGATGCCCTGCGCTTCGGCGCGGAGCGGCGAATCGCGACTTGCCCGCAACGCGTACCCGAACGGAGCGTGCGCGATCCACGCGATGGCGACGAGCGCCGCGCCGATGACAGCCAGCGTGAACCAGTAGTACGCGCGCTGGCTCGCGAGCCACGCTGCCGGCCACACGCCGACGACCCCGTTCGACCCGCCCGTCACCGTGTCCCACTGGAACGCGATCGACCAGACGATCTGCGCGAACGCGAGCGTCAGCATCGCGAGATAGACGCCCGAGAGCCGCACGCAGAACCAGCCGAAGACGAGCGCTCCCGCGAGCGCGACGAGCGGAGCGGCAACGAGCGCGAGCTCCATCGGAACGCCGTGCCTGACCGCGAGCGCCGCACCATACGCGCCCAGCCCGAAATACGCAGCGTGACCGAACGATGCGAGCCCGCCCGTTCCCATCAGGAACTGGAGGCTGGCCGCGAAGAGCGCGAGGACCAGGATGTCGGTCGCGAGCACCACAGAGTAATCGTCCCCTGCGAGCGGCAGGAGCGCCGCAACCAACGCGAGAGCCAGTGCGCCGGCGAACGCGCGACGGCCCGGCGGCACGACGAGCTCCCGAAACTCGGCGACCGGTGTGGTCGGCGGCGCGGCGGGGGCCGAGCCCAGGAGCCCGTACGGCTTGACCGCAAGCACGATCGCCATGACAACGAACTCCGCCACCAGCGTGAGCTTGGGGAACGCGACCGCAATGCCGGCCACGTCGACGGTGCCGAGCGCGATGCAGAGCGCGCGCGTGAGTCCGATGATGAGCGCCGCGACGAACGCGCCCGGGATCGAGCCCAGGCCCCCGACGACGGTCACGACGAATGCCTCGGCGATCACCGAGAGGTCCATGCCGAGGTTCGCCGGCTCGTCGGGGAGCCGGAGCGCCCCCGCGAGGCCCGCGAGAAACGCGCCGAGCGCGAACACGAGCGTGAACAGGCGGCCCTCGTCGATGCCGAGCGCGCCGGTCAGCGTTCGGTTCTCCGACGCGGCGCGGACCAGGATGCCGAAGCGAGTCCGGTTGACGACCGCCCACAGGGCGTAGAAGACGAGCGGTCCCACCACCAGCAGCAGCAGGTCATAGGTCGGGACGGCGCGGCCGAAGAGGTCGATGGCTCCGGAGAATCCCGCAGCACGCGGGCCGAGCCGGTCCTCGGGCCCCCACGCGTAAAGCGCGGCATCGCGGACGATCAGCACGATGCCGAACGTCGCCGCGAGCTGCAGAAGCTCGGGGGCCCCGTAGATGCGCTTCAGGAAGAGAGACTCGACGAGCGCGCCGATCACGGCGACCGACAGCGCCGCGAGGATCACGGCGCCCCAGAAGCCGACCGGGCCGCGGCCGAGCACTTCGACGAGCGACCAGGCCACGTAGGCGCCCAGCATGTAGAGCGAGCCGTGGGCGAAGTTGACGACCCGCGTCACGCCGAAGATCAGCGTCAGCCCGGCCGCGACGAGAAACAGCGACGAGGCGCCGGCGAGGCCGTTCAGGAGCTGCGCGAGGAGGGAGGCGGGCGACACGCGGGAGGGAGGCGCGTCCGTTGAGAAGTAGGGTTGAGAAGTAGGGTCAGACCCTACTTTCCACCGCCGACCGCTTTGATGGCAGTCGCCGCCGAAAAGTCGGGTCTGACCCTACTTCTTCCGAACAGTGACCGCGATTCTAGCCCTCTCGGGCCGCTCGCCTTGGGAGCGGAGAGGGTGGGGCTGCGGAGCGTGTGCGACTCAGTCCGCTGGACGCCGGCGCCTGACGGCGTCGTCCGAAGGCAGGTAGTCCTTGCCGTCGGCATAGCGCCAGTCGACCATGACGCCCTTGCCATCCCTGACCGCCGTGCGTCCGACGTAGGCCCCCATCGTCGACTGGTGATCGAGCGCCCTGAACGTGATCGGCCCGAACGGCGATTCGAAGGTGAGCCCGCTCAACGCTGCAACGAGCTTTTCGGTGTCGGTCGATCCCGCCTTGGCGATCGCCGCCGCCGCCGCCATCACCACGCTGTAGCCGACGACCGAGCCCAGACGCGGGTAGTCGTTGAACTTCGCCTGGTACGCGTCGCGGAAGCGCCTGTGCGCGGCCGTGTCGATGCCGTACCACGGGTAGCCCGTGACCCACCACCCGACCGGCGCCTCTTCCTTGAGCGGATCGAGGTACTCGGGCTCGCCGCCGAGCAGGTTGAACACCGGGCGCCCCTTGAACAATCCGCGCAGCTCGCCCTCGCGGACGAACCGCGCGAGGTCGGTTGCGAACAGCGACGAGAAGATCGCGTCGGGCTTCGCGTCGAGCATGGCCTGCACGACGGGCCCGGCGTCGATCTTGCCCAACGGCACCGCGAACTCGACGAACTCGATGCCGCCGCCCTGCAGTCCGATCATCAACTGCTTGAACGCCGCCGTCGCCGCCTGGCCGTACTCGTAGTTCGGATAGACGATCGCCCACCGTTTCTTGCCAAGCTTCGCTGCCTCGGGCACGAGCATCGCGGTCTGCATGTACGTCGACGTGCGCAGCCGGAACGTGTAGCGATTGCCCGACTCCCAGACGATCTTGTCGGTCAAAGGCTCGGCCGCGAGGAACACGACCTTCCGCTGCTTCGCGAAGTCGGCGACGGCGAGCCCGACGTTCGACGCGAACGTGCCCATGAGCAGCGCGACCTTCTCGCGGGAGAGGAGTTCTTCCGCCACGCGCACCGCATCTCCCGGGTTGCCGTTGTCGTCGCGGACGACGATCTCGAGCGGCCGGCCGAGGACGCCGCCTGCCGCATTGATTTCGGCGACCGCGAGCTCCATGCCCTTCTTGTACGGCTCGAGGAACGCCGGAAACGTCTTGTAGCTGTTGAGCTCGCCGATCCGGATCGGCTGCGCCGGGACCGGAGCCGCCGCGGCGACGACAAGGGCGGTGACGACGAGCCAGGCGAAGCGGCTGAGACGGGTCATGGGGTCTCCGGCGGGGGCGGAACCGGTATTGTCCATCGTGGCAGGCGAGAACGGTCGGCGACGCTTGACGGTTGACTTGCAACAGAGGGTATTGCCGCGGATGGTCCATCCCCGGGAGCCTCGAACACAAGCATAGAACCTGTCGGCCTGACGGGGGTGTCCGTACGACGGTAAAATTAAAGCTTTTGCGCAGTCGCGCCCGACGCCGATTCACCGCATGTCATCGCTCCCGCACCCGCCGCTGTCGCTGCCCGCGGGCCTCGCCTTCGCCGATCTGTACAGCGTCGAGGGCGCGGCGCGCATCGACGCGCTGTTCGTCTCGCATCTGCGCGAGGCCGACGCGCCGCTGGGCGATCGCCTCGGCGCCGCGCGGCGCGCGTCGGACGAGCTCGATCGCAAGAGCGAGTCGGAGCTCCTGATCGCGCTTGCCCCGCACGTCGAGGACTTCCTCGCCGAGCTCTTCGGGATCGTGGGCGAGGTGCGCGCGCTCGAGGCGCAGCACCACGAGCTCGCGCCGCTCTACGCGGTCAAGCGGCTGTTCGTCCAGCGCCGCGCGATGAACGCCCACAAGGCGGCCGAGGCCGCGGCGTTCGATGGGGAAGCGCTTCGCCGCGCGGTCGAGGCGGCGATGGGCGAGCCGTTCGCCGAGCTCGCATTCGCCAATGCCGTCGCCCGCTGGCAGCAGGACGAGGCGGCCAACGCCCGAGCGCTCGACGTCGCGACGCGCTATGCGGCGTGGGCCGCGCACACGCCGGAGGGCCGCGAGGCGCATCGCGGCGGCGTCCTGTTCCGTGCGCCGCGCAAGCTCGATCACCTGCAACTCGTTCCGCTCGAGGCCGTGAATGTCAACGGCGTCACGGCCTGGAAGCATCCGGGCGACCACCTGCGCCGCCGCGAAGGTTTCGCGCTGACCGACCCGGGCATGGACCTGCCGGCGGCGCTCGGCGAGGCCCACTATTGCATCTGGTGCCACGAGCAGGGCAAGGATTCGTGTGCGCGGGGCCTGCCCGAGAAGAAGCCCGCCGACGGGCGCGTGCAGGAGATTCCGTTCCGGCGGAGCCCGTTCGGCGTCGTGCTGGCCGGCTGCCCGTTGGAAGAGAAGATCTCCGAGTTCCAGAAGCTCCGCGCCGAAGGGTGGCCGGTCGGCGCGCTCGCGATCATGTGCGTCGACAATCCGCTGGTGGCCGGCACCGGCCACCGGATCTGCAACGACTGCATGAAGAGCTGCATCTACCAGAAGACCGATCCGGTCGACGTCCCGCAGGCGGAGACGCGGATCCTGAAGGACGTCCTCGCGCTGCCGTGGGGATTCGAGGTCTACAGCCTGCTCACGCGCTGGAACCCGCTGAACCTGCGGCGCCCGCTGCCCTTGCCTGCGTCCGGGAAGCGCGTGCTGGTCGTCGGCATGGGCCCGGCGGGCTTCACGCTCGCGCATCACCTGCTGAACGACGGCCACACCGTCGTCGGCATCGACGGCCTCAAGATCGAGCCGCTCGAGGCCGCGCTGTCGGGCGTCACGCTCGACGGTGAGCGCGTGCCGTTCGCGCCCGTGCGCGACGTGGCGGCGCTCTCGGAGCCGCTCGACGCGCGGCGGATGGCCGGCTTCGGCGGCGTCGCCGAGTACGGCATCACGGTCCGCTGGGACAAGAACTTCCTGAAGCTGATCCGGCTCCTGCTCGAGCGACGCTCGCGGTTCGCGCTGCACGGAGGCGTGCGGTTCGGCGGAACGCTGGACGCCGAGGGTGCCTTCGCGTTCGGCTTCGACCACGTCGCCGTCGCGGCCGGCGCCGGGAAGCCGACGGTGCTCGAGCTGCCGAACGGGCTCGTCAACGGCGTTCGCACCGCGTCGGATTTCCTGATGGCGCTGCAGCTCACCGGAGCCGCAAGGACCGATTCGCTCGCCAACATGCAGGTGCGCCTGCCGGTGATCGTGATCGGAGGCGGACTGACCGCGATCGACACGGCCACCGAGGCGCTCGCCTATTATCCGGTGCAGGTGGAGAAGTTCCTCGCGCGTTGCGAGACGTTGGTGGCCGAGCGGGGCGCCGCGGCCGTCGAAGGCGCGTGGGCCGAGGACGAACGCGCGATCGCGCACGAGTTCCTCGCGCACGCGCGCGCGCTCCGCGCCGAGCGCGCGGCCGCGAAGCGCGCAGGCCGGGCGGCACGCGTCGCCGAGCTGCTGCAGGCATGGGGTGGCGTCACGATCGCCTATCGCCGCCGCCTGATCGACAGCCCTGCCTACACGCTGAATCACGAGGAGGTCGGCAAGGCGCTCGAGGAGGGAATCCGGTTTGCCGAGGGGCTGACGCCGCTCGCCGTCCACACGGACGCCGACGGACGCGCCTCTGCGCTCGAGGTGTCGGAACAGCACAACGACGGCGACGGCGTCTGGCACGAGTACGCCCGGATGACGCTTCCGGCGCGCACGATTCTGATCGCCGCGGGAACGCAGCCCAACACGGTGCTCGCGCGCGAGGACGCGGCGCACTTTCATCTCGACGGCAAGTTCTTCCGGCTGCTCGATGAGCACGGGGGGCCGGCGACGCCGATCAGGGGGCTCGCGAAGCCGGCGACGCCGGCGGTGCTCACCGACATTCGCGCCGACGGGCGCGCCACCAGCTTCTTCGGCGACCTGCACCCGTCGTATGCAGGCAATGTCGTGAAGGCGATGGCCAGCGCGAAGCAGGGTGCGCCGATCGTGACCCGGATGCTCGAGCGCATCGCACCGGCGTCCGCTCACGATGACGCGGCGTTCCTGGCCGCGCTCGGGCGCGAGCTTCGCGCGACGGTCGTCCGCGTCGAGCGCCTCACGCCGACGATCGTCGAGGTCGTCGTGCATGCGCCCGCGGCGGCCCGCCGCTTCCGGCCCGGGCAGTTCTACCGGCTGCAGAACTTCGAGGCGCTGGCGCCGACCATGGCCGGCACCCGTCTCGCGATGGAAGGGATCGCGCTCACCGGCGCGTGGGTCGATCGCGAACGCGGGCTCGTGTCGACGATCGTGCTGGAAATGGGCGGCTCGTCGGACCTCTGCGCGCAGCTCGAACCAGGCGAGCGCGTGATTCTGATGGGACCCACGGGCACGCCAACGGAGATCGAAAGCGGCGAGACCGTCGTCCTCGCGGGCGGCGGCCTCGGCAACGCGGTGCTGTTCTCGATTGGCCAGGCGTTCCGCGCAGCCGGATCGAAGGTCCTCTATTTCGCCGGCTACAAGCGGTGCGCGGACCGCTACAAGGTCGCCGACATCGAGGCCGCGGCCGATGCGGTCGTCTGGTGCTGCGACGAGGCGCCGGGGTTCGAGCCCACCCGCCCGCAGGATCGCGCGTGCGTGGGCAACATCGTCGAAGCCATGCGCGCGTATGCCTGTGGCGAGCTTGGCACGCAGCCCGTGCCGTTGGCCGACTGCGAGCGGCTGATCGCGATCGGCTCCGACGCGATGATGGCGGCGGTCGGTCGGGCGCGCCAGACGGTGCTGGCGCCGCACCTTCCGCGCGTCCGCCGCGCCCTCGCGTCGATCAACTCGCCGATGCAGTGCATGATGAAGGAGATCTGCGCGCAGTGCCTGCAGCCGCAGCGCGATCCGGCCACCGGCAAGGTGACCTACGTCTTCTCGTGCTTCAACCAGGACCAGCCGCTCGACCGCGTCGATTTTCCGGGGTTGGCAGCGCGCCTCGCGCAGAATTCGGTGCAGGAGAAGCTGACCGCGCAGTGGATCGCCCATTGCCTTGGGGCGGTGCGGGCGGTGCGGAGCGAGCTCTCGAGCCTGACCGAGACGACCAAAGCCTGACCTGCGTCAAACCGCCGTCCGGATCTGCCGGGGACTCCACGGTTACCATCGGGCGATGCCGGCGCTTCGCCTCTTCGGTTTGCCGCTGCATCGTCGCCGGCCTCGGCCTCCGGTCGGGGATGCGGCGACGGCGGAGCGCGCCCTGCGCGAGTTCGCGCGCCTGCCGGAGCCGGAGCTCCTGGCACGACTCGGCACGGATATCGAGGGTCTCGCCCTGCACGAGGTCGCGCTTCGTTATCGCGAGGTCGGCCCGAACACGATCGTGGAGGACCACGCCTACGACGCGTGGCGCCACCTGGGTCAGGTGCTCGCGAACCCGCTGTCGCTGCTCCTGGTAGCGCTTGCCGTCGTCAACTGGTTCACGGGGTCGCGCCAGGGGGCGATCGTGATCGTG
Source organism: uncultured beta proteobacterium (assembly GCA_963734055.1). Lineage (GTDB taxonomy): Bacteria > Pseudomonadota > Gammaproteobacteria > Burkholderiales > Casimicrobiaceae > CAIWHR01. The sequence continues at coordinate 76,758 of CAVTFQ010000010.1, read as the reverse complement.
GCCATCGTGCTGCTCTCGTCGCTGTTCGCGTTCGCCCAGGAGTACCGCTCGACGAAGGCGGCCGAAGCCCTGCGGGCCATGGTGCGCGTCATGGTCATGCTCCGGCGCCGCCGACATCCGCATCTGACGCCGCCGCCGCCGGGTGAGCCGGTGCCGGTGCCGCTGCTGCACATCGTTCCCGGCGACGTCGTATTGCTGTCCGCGGGCAATCTGGTGCCGGCCGATGTCCGCGTGCTGTCCGCGAAGGACCTGTTCGTCGATCAGTCCGCCCTGACGGGCGAATCGCTGCCGGTCGAGAAGGTTCCCAGGATCGCCGACGGGACGGGCTCGCTGCTCGACGAGCGCAACCTCGCGTTCATGGGAAGCCACGTCCGCAGCGGCACCGGGACCGCGGTGGTGCTCGCCACCGGTACGCGAACCCATTTCGGCCGGCTCGCGCACGCGGTCGGCGCGAGCCGCGCACCGACGAGCTTCGATCTCGGCATGCGCAACTACCTGTGGCTCATCGTCCGCCTGATGATGGTGATGGTGCCGGCGGTGCTCCTGATCAATGGATTGACCAAGGGCGACTGGCTCGAGGCGCTCCTGTTCGCCGTCGCGGTCGCCGTCGGCATGACCCCCGAGCTGCTGCCGATGGTGGTCACCATCAATCTCGCGAAGGGCGCGCTCGCGATGGCGGGCAAGCGAGTGATCGTGAAACGGCTCGGGTCGATCCAGAACTTCGGCGCGATGGACGTGCTCGCGACCGACAAGACGGGCACGCTCACCCAGAATCGCGTCCTGCTCGAGCGGCACGTCGACGTCGCGGGGCGTGAATCGAGGCGCGTGCTCGAGTTCGCCTGCCTGACGAGCTTCTTCCAGTCCGGCACGCGCAACCTGCTCGACGACGCGGTGCTGACGCACGCCGAGCTGCACGAGCACATCAGGACGGGCGCGGGATTCCGGAAGGTCGACGAAATACCTTTCGACTTCGAGCGAAGGCGGATGTCGGTGGTCGTCGAGACGGCCGATGGCACGTCGCACTTCCTGATCTGCAAGGGGGCGGTCGAGGAGGTCAGCGGCGCCTGCACGCGCGCGGAAGGCGACGGCCGGGTGGTGCCGTTCGAGGCCGGGCACGTCGGCGACCTGCACTCCGTGACGCGCGAGCTCAACGAGGAGGGCTTCCGCGTGGTCGCGGTCGCCTACAAGGAGGTGCCCCCGGGGCCCGCGACCTACGGCGCCGCCGACGAAACGGAACTGGTTCTGCTGGGATACATCGCGTTCCTGGATCCGCCCAAGGAGTCCGCCGCCCCGGCGCTCGAGATGCTGCGCGGGAGTGGAGTGACCGTGAAGGTGGTGACCGGCGACAACGAGCTCGTCTGCGGTCACGTGTGCCGGCAGGTCGGGCTGCCTCCGGCGGGCGTCCTGCTCGGGAGCGAGATCGACGCGCTGTCGGATGCCGCCCTCGCAGACCGCGTCGACGGCGTGACGATCTTCGCCAAGACATCGCCGCAGCAGAAGGCCCGGGTGATCCGCGCGCTGCGCGAGCGCGGGCACGTGGTCGGCTATCTCGGCGACGGCATCAACGACGGTCCCGCGCTCAAGGCGGCCGACGTCGGCATTTCGGTGGATTCGGCCGTCGACGTCGCCAAGGGATCGGCGGACATCATCCTGCTCGAGAACAGCCTCGCGGTGCTCCGGGAAGGCGTCGTCGAAGGACGCCGCGTCTTCGCCAACGTGACCAAGTACCTCCGGATGGCGGGCAGCTCCAACTTCGGCAACGTGTTCAGCATGATCGGCGCCTCGGCGCTCTTGCCCTTCCTGCCGATGGCTCCGGTGCAGATCCTGGTGAACAACCTGCTCTACGACGTTTCGCAGACCGCGGTGGCCACGGACAGCGTCGACTCGGATTACCTCGCTGTTCCGCGCCGCTGGGACGTGAGCGGCATCGGGCGGTACATGATGTGTCTCGGGCCGGTCTCGTCGCTATTCGACTACGTCACGTTCGCCGCGCTCGCGTGGGGCTTCGGCGCGCTCGCCAATCCGGCCGTGTTTCAGACCGGGTGGTTCGTCGAGTCGCTCGTGTCGCAGACGCTCGTCGTGCACGTCATTCGCACCAACCGGACGCCGTTTCTCGAGAGCTGGCCGAGTCGCATGCTGGTCGCGATGACGCTTGCGGTCTGCGCGATCGGGATCGCACTGCCGTTCTCGCCGCTCGCCGGGGGCCTCGGCCTCGCGCCTCCGCCGCCGGCGTTCTGGCCGGCGCTGGCCGCGATCGTGGTTGCCTATCTTGTGACGACCCAGCTCGTCAAGGCGTGGGCCGTCGGGCGCTTCCGGCTCGAGTGACCGGCCGGATTCCCGCTCGGTCGCAACTTCCCGTATCCTAGCGGGCGTTTTCGTACGCCCGCAGAAATCGCCCGTGATCACGATCCTCGAGAAGCCGCTTGCCGTCGTCATGCTGGTGGTCGCCATGGCCGCCCCCGCCGCGCTGGCCCAGCGAACGAAAGCCGCCGACAAGGGCGTGCCGATGGCCTCTGCCGCCGACGCCAAGAACATCGCCGCCGACGCCTATCTCCAGACCTATCCGCTGCTGCTGACCGCACGCGAGCTGGATCGGCAAATGAACAGCGCGGAGTCCCCCGATTATCTCGGCAAGTTCAACGCGTTTCGCCACCAGGACGGCCTGCCCTCGCCGAAGGACGCCTCGGTCCGGCGCAAGAGCTTCGACGCGCCTTACTCATGGGCCTGGCTCGACCTTCGTGCCGAGCCCGTGGTGCTGCAGCTGCCGGCCATCCCCGCAGGACGCTTCGTCGTGGTGCAGCTCTACGATCTCTGGGGGCAAAACCTGCTGCACGTCGACGCCAAGACGGGCGATGGCAAGCCCGTCAACGTGCTGGTCGCCGGACCGGGCTGGAAAGGCGCACAGCCGCGCGGCATCGGCAAGCTCCTCCGCGCCGACACTTCGCTCGTCGGGGTCACCGGCCGCACGGCGGCCGCGGTCCCGGGCGACGCCGCGAGCGTCGCCGAACTCGCGCAGCAGTTCCGCATCGTGCCGCTGTCCCGGTTCGCGAAGACCGCCGCGCCGAAGCCGGCGCCGCCGCTCACCGTTCCCGCGTGGGACGATGCGAAGGCCGACTCGGGGGCGTTCATCGGCTACGTGAATGCGCTGTTGCCGTTCGTTCGGCTCGACGCGGCCGAGCAGGTTGCGTTCAAGCGCTACGCCGGCATCGGCATGGTCGCAGGCAAACCCTGGGATCCCGCGAAGATGGACAGCGGCGTGGTCGCAGCCATCGATGCCGGCGTGACCGATGCCCGCAACAGGCTCGAGAAGGCGATGGCCGACGCCCGCGGCGCGGTCGACCCGGTCGGCACCCGCGAGGCGTTCGGAGGCGACACGATGAAACGCGCGATCAGCGCGGGATTCGACCTCCATCGCGTCGCGAAGAGCGAGATCATCGAGCTGCCGATCACGGGCGACGGCGGAGGAGATCCGTACGAGAAGGGCGCGAAGTACCGCCTCGTGTTCCCGGCGGGCCAGCTGCCGCCCGTCGACGGGTTCTGGTCGCTCGAGATGATCAGCGTGCCGGACGTGCGCTACCGCGAGAATCCCGTGAATCGCTACGTGATCGACAGCCGGATGGCGGGCCTGAAGAAGAATGCGGACGGCTCGCTCGAGATCGCGATCCAGCGCGAAACGCCGGGCCCCGAGCTGGAATCGAACTGGCTGCCGTCTCCCGACGCCGGCTTTTCGCTGACGCTACGGCTCTACGGGCCGAAGCAAGCCGCCGTCGACGGCACCTGGAAGCCCGCGTACCCGAACCGTCTGCCCTGATCGCCGCGGGGGCTCGCCGCGGGCGCCGGGGGATCTACCGCGCGATCCCCGTCGCGAAGTGGGCCGGGCAACGAACGGTTTTCGCGCGGTAGGGTGCTCGCTCCGGACGGCTATCATCACGAACGACCGCCTTCGCAAGCAGCGGGCCAAAGGTCCAACCCCGGTTGACGCGCCCAACAACCATCGCTCGGAGGGACGGGATGAGCCAATACGGCATCAGCGCGATCCATTGGAACGCCAATCTCGCCGCGATCGACGAGGTCCAGCTGCACAAGATCGTCCGAGGAGATCGCGAAGGCGAATTCGCCGTTTCGCACGGCGAGCCCACGTGGTCGTCCGATGTCATGAATCTCATCCGCGGCGGCGACACGGTTTGGGTCATCGTGTCGGTCGGACCGGGCAGCTACAAGAATACCGATCATGTCCGCATCAACGTCAAGCAGGGCGGGCGTGGGTACCTCTACAGCTGCACGAGCGACGGCACCACAACGTCCGCGTTGATCGACCTTCCGCGCTACCAGCGGTCGGACGATGCGGGTTAGTGCCACGCCGTTTGCGGCGCTGTCGCGTGCATCGGCAGGCCGAAGCGTCGCAACCGCGCGGGGGGTCGATGCGTTTTCCGGTCTTTGGCGGTACCACAAGAGTGTTCGTCGACAATGCGTATTCGACGGAATCGGCGCTACAGTGTTCGTCTTCAATGGCTCGTCGCTCATCTACATGTTGAGTAACAAAGGCGTGGGCCTTTCCAATGGGATCGTTTTGGGGGAGTTCTGAGCTTGCTTGGTCAGCGTTCATCGTGCCCTCGCCGCCACGACGGCTTAGTGGATGCCTCGCCATGAATCGTTTGCTCGCGCTGCTGTTCGCGTCAGGAATCGCGGTCGTCGCGATCGCGGCGCCAGGCCCGACGTCGGCTGGTCGTGGTAGCGGCCGATCCCGCGGAAGATATTCCAGTCGAGCAGGACGGCGTGGCGATGCGCCTCGCGCTCAATACGGCAGCGCTTGGCGTCGCCGCGCTGCAATGGCCGGGGGCAGGCAACAGCGTGCTTGCCTTCGGAGGGTTTTCCGGCGGCGCCAAGGTGTCCGGCTGGCTCGCCGCGGCCTTTGCGAGTCAAGGGCGCAGGGTTATCGGGGGTCTATCAGGCCGGCATCAATCAGGACACGCTGGTCGAAGCAGCGATGCTGCTTAACGTCATGAACGGGGCGTTCAAGCGGACACCGATATTCCTTCTTTCCGGAGAAAGAGACCAGATAGCCACGCGCACCAATCATGAAGATGTCGTCGCGACGCTGAAGCGGGCCGGATTCAGGAATGTGCGCATCGAATACTTTCCGGGCTCGCACGAAGTGAACCCCGAACCGTTGCGCACTGCGCTCGAATGGTTTCGCGCGCTCAGCGCGTTGCCGGTCACTCCTCGCTAGTCGCTCTCCCTTGCTATATCCAGTTCGCGCGCGCACGGGCGGTGAGATCGAACGTCGCCGTCCGGCGGGAAGGCGAAGAACGGAATCACGTTCGACCAAGCGCAGCGCCAGGAGGCCACCACGGTGGGGAATACTGGCTTCGGCATACGGTCTCCTTTCAGACGACATGGTATGCCTCACAGACAAAATTCCTGACATGCTCCGATTCGTTGGCTCCAGAAGTCTCTCCCGCGTTGATCTGCGCGGTCGGTGTCATACCTGACTGATGGAGTCCAACGGGTGAAGGCCATCAACCCAAAGCCGTGGCTGACGGATCTCGGCGCCGTGTGGAAAGCGGCTCAACGATCGAGGTGCTTCAGCGCTGCGCCGCGGCTCGCAAGGGTCGCGGCGCTTCTTTCACTGCTTGCGGCGCGAAAAGCCTAGACCGGCGAGGCCGAGGCCGAGCAGCGCGAGAGTGGCCGGTTCGGGCACGCTGCTTGGTGACCGGATCGTCCACATGCCGCCTGCGCCGGCTACTTCGAATGTGAGTTCGTCCGGATCTCCGCCTCCAACCGTTCCGATTATCTGGAGGAGTGCATTCGGATTGATGTCGAAGTCCACCGCGGAGAACGCGATGCCTGCTGAGATTATGTGTGTGATGGCGGTTTCACCTTCGCTCGCACGCCATCCGAAGCTGTCCCCGACGCTTTCCATACATGGACTTCTAAACAGCAGTGCCGCCGTCAACTGAGCTCCCGATCCGCATGCCGGAGAAAACACGACCTCCGATTCGAAAGGGTTGTTTGCCGAGGCCGTGAGATCCAACGTGAATCCGTTCCATTCCACAATAAAGTCAGAAAACGCGGGGCTAGCTAAATCATAATCAAAACTGCCCGACGTAGGTGACGGCGATCCGGACGAGGTCGTGAAGTCGATAACGTAATGCTGTGGCGCGGCGCCCGCGGGCGCGGAGATCTGGAGCGAAACAAAGATGCATGCAACCAAAAATGTCCGCCGCGCTGATGACTTTATCGGCATCGTTCTCTCCCTCGAAATGACGTGCCTATGGCTCTTCGGCCACGGAGTAAATCACGTTGTACGCAATTCGCGCGCCATAATAGGTAAAGCTATTTTATTCAACCCCTTAGTGCACGCTCGCGTCATTCTGGCCTGTACACTGTAAACAAGGCCGACGTTTTGTTTCGACAGTAACATCGTCGCATGCCCGGCCCGTTGCACTCGCCACCGATCCTGATCCTGTTCCCGCTCCGGTTCCGCGATCCGGTGTCGGGCAAGTGGGTTCGCGCGCGCTACGTCGCCGAGCGGAGCGTTATCGCGGAGCGCTACGGCGAGTGGCAGATCATCGGCGAGCCCGAGATGCGCCGGCCGATCGGCGAGGCGTTCACGCCGTGGCGCTAACCGCGGGAGAGCACATTGCGCGGCCGATCTCGATGAACCTGGCAGGACTGAATGTGGACGAGGGCGGAACCATGACTGATGCCGAGGCGCGCAAGGCCGTAAGGAGGAACTTGCTGCACGGGATGATGCAGCCGATGCTGCTAATGGGCCTTGCGACGGCCGGCCTGTTCTGCGAGGTCCGTGGACTGCGGAGCTGCGGCACGACGCGGCCGTTCTTGCTTTCGCGTTTGCCGGACTCGTGTTCAACGCAGCGTTGATGGTGGCATTGCCGAAATTCCGTGATGCGTTTTGGTGGCCACCCAATACCGCGCCGCAGATGCTGTTTCCGCGGATAGCGCGCAGCCGGCCGTGGATTCGCGCCGGGGTCGTGCTACTCGCCGTCGGCACCGTGCTCCTGTTGTTTGGACTCGTCCGCTGACCGCGTAGATCGACCGCTACGCGATTCGTTCGTGGGTCAGGCTATGTCGGCACGCCCGCGTCGCGTGCCGTGGACACGCTCCTGACACGGTCGCCGCGGATGCAGCGCGACGTACGGGCGCTTCCCGCCCCAGTACCTTCGGGCCATCTGCTCGACGCGTAGCACCGACGTCGTCGGGAGCCCGGGCATCTCGTCGACGATCGCCCTCAGAAGCCACAGCACCAAGTCTTCCGGCCGATCGTCGCGGGCGGGCATACCCATGGTGGGTAGCGCGATTCTGCACTTCCCACGCACTTCCGGCGACCGCGAGAGTTCGCGGTGAATCGCCTAACTGCTGGATTTTATGGTGCCGGTGGAAGGAGTTGAACCCTCGACCTTCGCATTACGAATGCGCTGCTCTACCAACTGAGCTACACCGGCACGAAGTCTGATCGCTTCCGACTTTCGGAAGGCAACTTTTGATTTTAACCGAACGGACCGTCTCGCGTCACGTGATGACTTCGCTTAGTCGCATGCTGTCGCGAATGCGTGCACGCCCAATGCGAGGACCCGACCCCGCGTCGACGCCCGAAGGGCGACGCCACTGAAGCCAAAAGCCCTGTAGATGACCGAACGGCTGGTCGCAATCGGGGAGGGCTCGCGCAAGATCTTGAGTCTTGCGAATATTCCCATAATCGCGGAGTGGTTGAGCGAAGTAAACACAGGCAACCTGTTCTCAACAAGTCTTTTAATAGTATGAAAAATAACGGCAAATGTGAGAATGACATGCCAATCGCATTTATGATGCTTGCATATTCAGAAAAGACGTGGGAATATTTCCCACATTTCCAAGACGTCCACGCCGGGCTGAGCCATAGCCAAATTGCGTGCGATCGAACGAGACGCCGATGGACGAAGTCAGCGATAGCGGAGCGATGCCGGGGCAGCCGCGCGCTGCCGTGGTTGCTGCGCTTCGACGCGTGCTGCGGCCGCTCGTCCGGCTCCTGGTGAGCCAGGGCATCACGTTTCCCTTCCTTTCCGATCTCCTCAAATCCGTCTACGTCGAGACGGCGGCCCGTGAGTTCACCGTCGGCGGCAAGCTGGCTACGGACAGCCGGCTGACACTGCTCACCGGAGTTCACCGCAAGGACATTCGGCGACTGCGGCGCGAAACGCCGCCGGACACGGCACCCACGCCGGCGATGACGCTCGGCACGCAGATCGTCGCGCGCTGGCTCGGCGATTCCGCCTACCACGACCGCAACGGCGAGCCGCGGGCTCTTCCGCGAACGCCCAGCAAAGGCGGCACCGAATCGTTCGCGGCGCTGGCCGAAAAAGTCAGCAAGAACGTGCGTCCGCGATCAGTGCTGGACGAGCTCGTCCGGCTGGGCGTGGTCGAGATCGACGCAGAGGACCGCGTGCGGCTCGTCACCCGCGGCTTCATTCCCGGCAAGGAAGTCGACGCGAAGGCGTTCTACTTCGGCGAGGCGCTGCACGATCACCTGGCGGCGGGCGTCCACAACCTGAGCGGCGTCCGCCCGCCGTGGCTCGAGCGCAGCGTGTATTACGACGAGCTCTCAAGAGCGTCGGTCGCCGAGTTGCAGGCGAAGTCCGAGCGCCTTTCGATGGTCGTCCTGCAGGAAATCAATCGCGATGGCATGGCGCTCGAGGCGCGCGACCCGCCGCCACCGGGCGAGCGCATGCGAATGCGACTTGGCGTCTTCTTCTATGCCGAGCCGGTCACACCGCCGGAACTTCCGCCCGCGCCCGCCCGGCGCGCGGCACGCACGAAGCAAAGGAAACAGCGATGACGACTTCTCCGATCACCTGGAACTGGGGTCGCGCACTCGCCCGCGCGTGGCTCGCAGCGGCATTCTCGGCCACGCTCGCCGCGTGCGGCGGCGGCGGCGGCGACATGCTCGCGAGCGGCGGCATCGTCGGCACGGGCGACGCAGGCATCGTCGCGATCGGCACGATCTCGGCGCTCGGCGCGGGAAGCGTGACCGTCAACGGCCAGGCATTTTCGACGTCGGGTGCCGCGATCACGGTGAACGGGCAGTCCGCGACCGAGACGGCGCTCAAGGTCGGCATGGTCGTGACCGTCCAGGGCCTCTATCTGCCGAGCGGTGGCGCGTCGGCAGCTTCGATCGCCTACCGGGCCGAAGTGCAAGGGGTCGTCAGCGGCGTCGATACGGCCGGCTCGGCGTTCACGGTGCTGGGGCAGCACGTGCGCACCGACGCGCTGACCGTGTTCGATGGCGGCACCTTCGCCACGCTCATCGACCAGTACGTGGAGGTCAGCGGGTTCCGCTCCGCGCCGGGCGAGCTGCTCGCGACGCTGGTGCAGATTCGCCCAGCCGTCGTCGCCGGTGCACCGCTCACCGTGAGGGGCACGGTGTCCGCGCTCGACCCGGCGAAGCGGACGTTCCGGGTCGGGTCGCAGCTCGTCGACTACTCGCAGGTGCCGATCGCGTTCGTGCCGCCGGCGCTCGCAAACGGCACGGTCGCGGACGTGCAGGGGACGATGGTGACCGCGAGCGACGGCCTGCTCGCGAACACGATCGCCATCGTCGCGACCACGGTCCCGGGCAGCGAGTCGTCGCACGTGGAACTCGAGGGCATCATCACCGACTTCGCGAGCCTGGCCGCGTTTCGCGTCAACGGCCAGCCGGTCAACGGAAGCGGCGCCACGATCAAGGGACTGACGGACGCCGTGCTCGGGGACGGCGTCAAGGTCGAGGTCGAAGGACGCTTGTCGATGGGGGTCGTCGTCGCGACGACGATCGATGTCGAAGAAGCGGCGACCTTCACGCTCGACGGCAGCGCGGAAGCAGTAAGCGTTGCCGCCTTGACGGTCACGATCGCCGGACAAACGCTGGCGGTCACCACCGCGACGCAATTCGAGGACCAGAGCGCTGCCGCGGTGCGCGACTTCAGCCTCGCCTCGATCCAGGTCGGCGATCACCTGCGCGCGAAGGCCAAGCACAAGGCGTCCGCCCTCGTCGCGACGCGAATCGAGCGCCTCAACAAGGGGGCGCCGCCGTCGAGTGATCCCGCGACCAAGGCGGAGGGCGTGATCAGCGAGTTCGTCTCCGTCGCCAACTTCAAGGTCGGAGGCCGGAAGGTCAACGCGAGCTCGGCCAAGTTCGAGAACGGAAAGGCGAGCGACCTCGCCAATGGCAAGCGGGTGGCTGCCGAGGGAACGCTGTCAGGCGACGTCCTGATGGCGAGCAAGGTGGAGTTCAAGTCCGACGGCATCTCGGACGTCACGGTCGAGGGAGGGATTGCCGATTTCGTTTCCGTGGCGAGCTTCAAGGTCGCGGGGCAGCCGGTGGATGCCTCGGGCGCGACGTTCGAGGGCGGCACTGCGGGCGACCTCGCGGACGGGCGTCAGGTCGAGGTGACCGGAACGGTGAACGCGGCCGGCATCCTGGTCGCGCGCAAGGTCGAGATCAAGGCTTCCGCGACACCCACCCTCGAGATAGAGGGCAAGGTCGCGTCGTTCGTGTCCGTCGCGAGCTTCAAGGTTGCGGGACAGCAGGTCGACGCATCGGGGGCGACGTTCAGGAATGGCAAGGCCTCGGACCTCGCCGATGGCCGCGACGTGACGGTGAAGGGACCGCTCGTCGGCGGCGTGCTCAAGGCGACCGAGGTCGAGTTCCACGATTCAGGCGAGGACGACGGTCAGGAGGTCGAGGGCCGGATCTCGGCTTTCGTGTCACCCGCTAATTTCGTGGTCGCGGGGCGCACCGTCGACGCGTCCGCTGCCGCGTTCTCGCACGGGACGATTGCCGACCTCGCCGACGGCAAGAAGGTCGAGATCCACGGCAAGCTAGTCGGCACGGTCCTCAAGGCGTCGACGGTGGAGTTCGACGACTGATGGCGACGTCAACGCACGATCGCCGGGCCGGCCGCTCACGCCGTCCCGTATTTCGTCTCCACTTTGACGCCGAGGTCACGGAGCAGGCGCGTCGGGAGCTCCCCTCCGGCCTGGACGATCACCGCGTCGTTCCCGACGCTCACCACCTCGCCTTGCGACGTGAGCTCCACGTGATCGGGAAGGATGCAACGGACCTCGGTATTGAGCCGGACTTCGATCTGCTTCGCGGCGCGCGCGGCGTCGAGCCGTTCGCGGTTCTTTGCCTTGATGCGGCTGAACGCGTCGCCCCGGTATGCGAGCGTCACCCGCGTCCGCGACTCCTGGCTGCAGGCCAGCGCGGCCTCGACGGCGCTGTCGCCGCCGCCAACGACCAGAACCCGCTGCCCTCGATATTGCTCGGCTTCGATCAGGCGGTAGACGACCTTCGGCAACTCTTCGCCGGGCACTCCGAGCTTGCGCGGCGTCCCGCGTCGCCCGATCGCGAGGAGGACGGCGTCGCAGTCGATCGCGCCCCGGCTCGTCGTCACGCGGTAGGAGCCGTCGATCCGTTCGACCCGCTCCATCCGTGCTCCGTATTCGATGTCGAGCCGCGCGCGCCGGACGATGTCCTGCCAGAAGGCGAGCAGCGTTTCCTTGCTTACTTCTTCGAACTTGACGCGCCCGATCACGGGAAGCTCGACGGGTGCCGTCATGGCGATCTTCTGCCGGGGGTAGTGGAAGATCGCGCCCCCGAGATCCGATTCCTGCTCGATCAGGCGATAGCGCAGCTTGTGCTCGATCGCGCCGAGCCCCGCGGCGATGCCGGCGGGCCCCGCACCGACGATGACGACGTCGAAGGGCGCGTCGCTGCGCGAGCGCTTCGCGATCGAAGCCATTGCCTGACGTCCCTGCTCGGACGCCTTGCGGATGAGTCCCATCCCGCCGAGCTCGCCGGCGATGAAGATGCCCGGAACGTTGGTCTCGAAGTTTGGCTTGAGGAGCGGAATGTCGATGCCGCGGCGCTCGGTGCCGAACACGAGCGTGATCGCGCCCACCGGGCACGCCGCCGCGCACGCGCCGTGGCCGATGCACGCCGCAGGATTCGTGAGCTGCGCCTTGCCGCCGATGATGCCGAGCGCCTGCTCCGGACAGACTTTCGCGCAGGACCCGGAGCCGATGCACGCGAACGGGTCGACCACGGGATGGAGCGACGCCGGCTCGATGAGACCGGCCTTGGCCGCTTCGTCGAGGTCGCGCCGATAGCTCGACTCGATGCGCATTCGGCGTCGCATGTACAGCGCGACGATCGCGATGAGCGGCAGGGTGTACAGCGCGACGGCAAATGCGGAGAGCTCGAACACGTCAACGGGGAGCGGTGGGCGCACGTGGTAGTCGATTGCGATGACGAGTGTAGCCGGAACGCGAGCGACGCGCAGCGGCGCCGGGACATTCGCTGAAGGGACGCAGCGGAGCGAGATCGATGCCGAGCGAGAATTTCGTGGGAACCGCGTCGTTGACCACCGTGATGGGTAGCCGCACGTCGCCGAAGGAGGCGGCCCCGACGGCCCGGCCCGCGCCTGCAGCGGGGAGGCGGCGCCGGGCGGGCCGCGAGTCGCTGCTCCTCCTGCTCGTGGTGGGACTGGTCGCGGCGGCGATCGTTGTTGGACGCTCGGGACGGTTCACCGCCGGTTCGGATCTCGGATACTGGATCGGCGTTGCGGGCGGCGTGGCGATGCTGCTTCTGTTCCTGTACCCGCTGCGCAAGCGCTGGCGCCGGCTGCGCGACGTCGGCACGACGCGCTTCTGGTTCGCGCTCCACATGATGCTCGGCATTCTCGGGCCCGTGCTGATCATCGTCCACTCGACACTCAGGTTCGGCTCGCTCAACGCCACGGTCGCATTCGGCGCGATGGCGCTCGTCGCCGCGAGCGGCATCATGGGCCGCTTCCTCTATTCGCGGATTCACCACGGGCTGTACGGACGTCGCGCGACGCTCGCGGAGCTGCGGGCCCAGGCGGGACTCGACGCCGAAGCCGTGCACTCGAAGCTCGCCTTCGCACCCGAGGTGGAGGCGCGCCTTGACGAGTACGCGCGCCTCGCGACGGCGACCGGGCAGGACGCGCTCGCCCATCCAATGCAGTTCATGGCACTGGGATGGCACGCGAAGGTCGCTCGGTGGAGATGCACGTCCGAAACCGTCGATGCGTTGCGACGCCTCGCCGCCGCCGAGCGCTGGCCGCAGCAGAAGCTCAAGCGCCGGATCCGCAGCCGCAAGGCGCTGATCGCCACGCACTTGCGAGTCGTGCAGCGCGTCGCGCAGTTCGGCGTCTTCGAGCGCCTGTTCTCATGGTGGCACGTGCTGCACGTGCCGCTCGTCTACATGATGGTGCTCGCGGCGGTCGCTCACGTCGTCGCAGTGCACATGTACTGATGCCGGGACGGCATGGGGCTGCGGCAATGCGGATACGCGCTCGCGATACTGGCGGCCTTCCTCGCGACGGAGGCAGCCGCGCAGGCGCTGGAGGGCGTGCTGATGCCCGGCCGGGTCATCCAGGGTCACGCGAAATACGAGCAGGACTGCGATAAGTGCCACGTCAAGTTCAACAAGGCGGCTCAGGACGGTTTGTGCCAGGACTGCCACAAGGAAGTCGGGCAGGACGTCCGGAACAAGACGGGATACCACGGAAGAATCCGTATCGATTCCTGCCGCAGCTGCCACACGGAACACAAAGGCCGTGACGTGAAGATCGCCGACTTCGACGCCAAGGCCTTCGATCACGCGAAGACCGACTTCGCGCTCGCGGGGGCGCACGTGCGGACGGAGTGCAGGGAATGCCACGTGCCGGGCAGGAAGTACCGGGAGGCGCGCTCCGGCTGCAACGACTGCCACCGCAAGGACGACAAGCATCGCGGCACGCTCGGCATTGCTTGCGCCGACTGCCACACCGCGGTCAAGTGGAAGGAGACCAGGTTCGACCACCGCAAGACGCGGTTCGCGCTCGTGGGCAAGCACGCGGACACGGCGTGCAAGGACTGCCACGCGATCGACGCCTATCGAAAGACCGCGGTTACCTGCATCGGCTGCCATCGCAAGGACGACGGCAAGCTGCACCGCGGGCGGCTAGGGGAGAAATGCGATAGCTGCCACACGGCGAAGGGCTGGAAGGACGTCAGCGCCTTCTCGCACGACCGCGACACCAAATACCCGCTGCGCGGGAAGCATCGCAGCGCGAAGTGCGAGGCGTGTCACACGTCGGCCGCGGCCGTGACGCCGAAGCTCGAGGCGACCTGCATCGGGTGCCACCGAAAGGACGACAAACACAACGGCACGCTGGGCAACGTCTGCGCCGACTGCCACACCGAGCGCAACTGGAGCGAGGCCCGGTTCGATCACGACCAGTCCGAATTCAAGCTTCGCGGCAAGCATCGGGATGTCGAGTGCAAGGAATGCCACCGCGATCCCGGGAGCTTCAAGGGCGTGCCGCTGACCTGCGTCGGTTGCCACAAGAAGGACGACAAGCACAAGGACCGCTACGGCATGAAGTGCGAAAGTTGCCACGCGGCGGTCTCGTGGAAGGACATCACGTTCCGCCACGACGTCGACACCAAGTACCGGCTTTTCGGCAAGCACGTCGAGACCAGATGCGACGCCTGCCATACCGGGCATCTTTACAACGACAAGCTCCCGACCGATTGCTGGTCCTGCCACCGGAAGGACGACAAGCACCGGGAGCAGCTCGGGCGCGACTGCGAAGCGTGTCACGAGCCGACCGATTGGAAGAAGACGGTGCGCTTCGATCACAACCGGTCGCGCTTCCCGCTGCTCGGACGGCATGCAAAGGTCGAGTGCAAGGAGTGTCACGCCACCGCCGCCTTCAAGGACGCGAAGCGCGAGTGCGTCGCCTGTCACCAGAAGGACGACAGGCACAAGCGGACGCTGGGTGAAGCGTGTACCGAATGCCACAACGCGCGCGACTGGAAGATCTGGGACTTCGATCACGGCCGCCGGACCAAATACGCGCTCGACGGCGCGCACGTCCGCGTCGCGTGCGCGAGCTGTCACCGCGCCCCGGCTGAGCCGAGCAAGCCGATTGTTGCCCTTCCGACGGTGTGCGTCGGGTGTCATCGCGTCGACGACTTTCACCACGGCGAACTCGGCCCGCAGTGCGAGCGCTGCCACGTGACCCGCACGTGGCGCGACATCAAGCCGTTCGGGCGGACCACGGGCGACCGTGCGCCGTGGCAATTCGTCGCCGGGTCGAGGGTCATTCAGTGACTGCGCGCGCGATCATCGGAAGCTCGATATCGGCGTGGCGCCGCGGTTTCGCGTTCGTCGCGGTGGCCGTTGCGGGATTCGTCGGGGTGAGCGGCATCGCCCATGCAGCGACCGACAACGGCGTTCGCAACGATGCGTTCCGATTCTCGCGTGCGGTCCAGCAGCACCTGTCGACAGGATTCCCGCTGCGCGGCGCGCACGAGGTCGCGCGGTGCGAGAGCTGTCACGTCCGCGGTGTGTTCAAGGGCACGCCGAAGGATTGCGCGACGTGCCACGGACCGGGGGCGCGGATCAGCTCGGTGACGATGACGGTGGGGCACCCGGTCGTCACCCAACCGTGCACCGTCTGTCACAACCAGATCAGCTTCTCCAACATCAAGTTCGATCACACGAACGCGATGCCCGGCAGCTGCGCGTCGTGCCACAACGGGATCCAAGCCTCGGGCAAGCCTTCGGGCCACGTCGTCACGACGGAATCCTGCGACAGCTGCCACAAGACGGCGCTATGGGCCGGCGCGACCTTCGATCACGCGTCGGTGCGGGCCGGCACCTGCGCGACGTGTCACAACGGGACGAAGGCAACAGGCAAGCCGGCGAATCACATCGTGACGTCGGCCTCGTGCGACAGCTGCCACCAGGTGGTGGCGTGGAAGTCTGCGCGCTTCAACCACGCCGGCGTGGCCGGAGGGAGTTGCGCAAGCTGCCACAACGGCTCGTCAGCCACCGGCGTCCCGTCCAACCATGTGCCGACCAAAGGATCCTGCGACGTTTGCCACTCGACGTCGACGTTTACGGGCACGGCGATGAACCACGCGGGCATCGCGAGCGGCTGTGCGGTGTGCCACGACACCGGCCGGAGCTTCTTCGGCGTCGCGATGAAGACGCCTCCTGCGAATCACATCCCCGCGACCGGCGCGGCCTGCGAGACATGCCACGCCCCTGCGAATTTTACGGCGTTCGGACCGAATACGCCGATGAACCACGCGGCCGTGGCTGCCACCGCATGTGCCAGCTGCCACGAGACCGGCAAGAGCTTCTTCGGCGTGGCCATGGTCACGCGCCCGACGGCGGCGAAGGATCCCAATCATCCGGCCAATGGCGACTGCGGCACCTGTCACACGACGACGTCGTTTGCCGTCGCGATGGCCAAGCCTTCGAACCACATCCCGACGACGCAGGGGTGTGCGCTGTGCCACGCCAACCTGACGACCTACAAGCCGGGCGTGATGAACCACGCCGGCATTGCCGGCGGATGCACGGTCTGTCACGCGGCGGCGCCCGCCGCGATCGCATTCCTTGGCGTGAGCCCCGTTCCGCAGGGCAGCGGCCACATTCCCACGGCTGCGGACTGCGCGACTTGCCACAAGTCGACCACCGCATTCGGTCCCGGTACGGCGATGGTGCACACCGGGATCAGCACCGGCTGCGCGATCTGCCACGACACCGGCAAGAGCTTCACGGGGGTTTCGAATCTGAAGACGAAGCCCGCCACGCATATCCCGACCAACGCGGCGTGCGAGAGCTGTCACGCTCCAGGCAACTTCACGAGCTTCGGCGGAACGCCGATGAACCATGCGCCGGTCGCCGGCACGTCGTGCGCGACGTGTCACGAGACGGGCAAGAGCTTCTATGGCGTGACGATCGTGACCCGGCCGACGCCTGCCATGGATCCGAGGCATCCGACCACAGGTGACTGCGGTACGTGCCATACGACATCATCGTTTGCCGTCGCAGGGGGCGCCAAGCCTGCGAATCACATTCCGACGGCGGCGGCGTGCACGCTGTGTCACACCAACCCGGCCTCCTACAAGCCGGGGGTGATGAATCACAGCGGCATCGCCTCGGGTTGCACGACGTGTCACGCCGCGGGAACGACCGGGACGCCGTTCTATGGGGTGACGCCGAAGCCGCAGGGCAGCGGCCACATCCCGACGACCTCCGACTGCGCGACCTGTCACAAGTCGACGACGGCATTTGGTCCAGGGACGGCGATGGTGCACACCGGGATCAGCACCGGCTGCGCCACCTGTCACGACACCGGCAAGAGCTTCACCGGGGTGACGAACCTCAAGACCAAGCCCAGCAATCACCTGCCGACGACGGCGGCGTGCGAGACGTGTCACTCGGCGACGGCCTTCACGACCTTTGCCGGCACGGCGATGAGCCACAGCGGCATCGCCAGCGGGTGCACGACCTGCCACGCGGCGAGCGTGACGGGGACGCCGTTCGCCGGAGTGACGCCGAAGCCGCAGGGCAGCGGCCACATCCCGACGACCTCCGACTGCGCGACCTGTCACAAGTCGACGACCGCCTTCGGTCCGGGAACGCTGATGGTGCACACGGGGATCACCAGCGGGTGCGCGACCTGCCACGAGACGGGGAAGAGCTTCTCCGGGGTGACGATCGTGACCCGGCCGACGGATCCGAGCCACCCGGCGACGGGGGATTGCAGCGGCTGCCACAGCTCGACGACGTCGTTCTCCACAGGAGTGACGGGCAAGCCGGCCAATCACATCCCGACGACGGCGGCGTGCACGCTGTGTCACCTGAGCCTGCCGGGCTCCTACAAGCCGGGGACGATGAATCACACCGGCATCGCGAGCGGGTGCACGACCTGCCACGCGGCGAGCGTGACCGGGACGCCATTCGCCGGAGTGACGCCGAAGCCGCAGGGCAGGGGCCACATCCCGACGACCTCCGACTGCGCGACCTGCCACAAGTCGACGACGGCGTTCGGTCCGGGGACGGCTGATGGTGCACACCGGGATCAGCACCGGCTGCGCCACCTGTCACGACACCGGCAAGAGCTTCACCGGGGTGACCAACCTCAAGACCAAGCCCAGCAATCACCTGCCGACGACGGCGGCGTGCGAGACGTGTCACTCGGCGACGGCCTTCACGACCTTTGCCGGCACGGCGATGAGCCACAGCGGCATCGCCAGCGGGTGCACGACCTGCCACGCGGCGAGCGTGACGGGGACGCCGTTCGCCGGAGTGACGCCGAAGCCGCAGGGCAGCGGCCACATCCCGACCACCTCCGACTGCGCGACCTGTCACAAGTCGACGACCGTCTTCGGTCCGGGAACGCTGATGGTGCACACGGGGATCACCAGCGGGTGCGCGACCTGCCACGAGACGGGGAAGAGCTTCACCGGGGTGACGATCGTGACCCGGCCGACGGATCCGAGCCACCCGGCGACGGGGGATTGCAGCGGCTGCCACAGCTCGACGACGTCGTTCTCCACAGGAGTGACGGGCAAGCCGGCCAATCACATCCCGACGACGGCGGCGTGCACGCTGTGCCACCTGAGCCTGCCGGGCTCCTACAAGCCGGGGACGATGAATCACGCCGGCATCGCGAGCGGGTGCACGACCTGCCACGCGGCGAGCGTGACGGGGACGCCATTCGCCGGAGTGACGCCGAAGCCGCAGGGCACGGGCCATATCCCGACCACCTCCGACTGCGCGACCTGCCACAAGTCGACGACGGCGTTCGGTCCGGGAACGCTGATGGTGCACACCGGGATCAGCACCGGCTGCGCCACGTGTCACGACACCGGCAAGAGCTTCACCGGGGTGACCAACCTCAAGACCAAGCCCAGCAATCACCTGCCGACGACGGCGGCGTGCGAGACGTGTCACTCGGCGACGGCCTTCACGACCTTTGCCGGCACGGCGATGAGCCACAGCGGCATCAGCACAGGGTGCACGACCTGCCACGCGGCGAGCGTGACGGGGACGCCGTTCGCCGGAGTGACGCCGAAGCCGCAGGGCAGCGGCCACATCCCGACGACCTCCGACTGCGCGACCTGTCACAAGTCGACGACCGCCTTCGGTCCGGGAACGCGATGGTGCACACCGGGATCACCAGCGGGTGCGCGACCTGTCACGAGACGGGGAAGAGCTTCTTTGGCGTGACGATCGTGACGCGGCCGACGCCGGCAGCCGATCCGAACCACCCGCTGACCGGTGACTGCAGCAGCTGCCACAGCTCGACGACGTCGTTCTCCACAGGAGTGACGGCGCAAGCCGGCCAATCACATCCCGACGACGGCGGCGTGCACGCTGTGCCACACCAGCCTGCCGGGTTCGTACAAGCCGGGGACGATGAATCACACCGGCATCGCCTCGGGCTGCACGACCTGCCACGCCGCCGGACCGACCGGGACGCCGTTCTATGGCGTCACGCCGAAGCCGCAGGGCAGCGGGCACATCCCGACGACCTCCGACTGCGCGACCTGTCACAAGTCGACGACGGCTTCGGTCCAGGGACGGCGATGGTGCACACCGGGATCAGCACCGGCTGCGCCACCTGTCACGACACCGGCAAGAGCTTCACCGGGGTCACGAACCTCAAGACCAAGCCGTCGAACCACGTGCCGACGACGGCGGCGTGCGAGACGTGTCACTCGGCGACGGCCTTCACGACCTTTGCCGGCACGGTGATGAGTCACACCGGTATCGCGAGCGGGTGCACGACCTGCCACGCGGCGAGCGTGACGGGGACGCCATTCGCCGGAGTGACGCCGAAGCCGCAGGGCACGGGCCACATCCCGACCACGGCCGACTGCGCGACCTGTCACAAGTCGACGACCGCGTTCGGTCCAGGGACGGCGATGGTGCACACGGGGATCACCAGCGGGTGCGCGACCTGCCACGAGACGGGGAAGAGCTTCACCGGGGTGACGATCGTGACCCGGCCGACGGATCCGAGCCACCCGGCGACGGGGGATTGCAGCGGCTGCCACAGCTCGACGACGTCGTTCTCCACAGGAGTGACGGGCAAGCCGGCCAATCACATCCCGACGACGGCGGCGTGCACGCTGTGCCACCTGAGTCTGCCGGGCTCCTACAAGCCGGGGACGATGAATCACGCCGGCATCGCGAGCGGGTGCACGACGTGTCACGCCGCCGGACCGACCGGGACGCCGTTCTATGGGGTGACGCCGAAGCCGCAGGGCAGCGGGCCACATCCCGAGACCGCCGACTGCGCGACCTGCCACAAGTCGACGACGGCGTTCGGTCCGGGGACGGCGATGGTGCACACCGGTATCGCCAGCGGTTGTGCGAACTGTCACGCGAGCGGCAAGTCCTTCACCGGGGTCACGATCAAGACGCCGCCCGCGAATCACATACCGGTCCCAGGCATCGCGTGCGAGGCCTGCCACTCCCCGACCAAGTTCACCAGCTTTGCCGGGACGAAGATGAACCACACGCCGGTCGTGGCGATGACCTGCATGAGTTGTCACGAAACCGGGATGTCCTGGTACGGCGTGACGATCAGGACCCGGCCCAAGGGCCACCACACAGGCGTCGACTGCAAGGGCTGCCATACGCCCGGTCCGGAATTCGACGCCATGTCGCTGGCGGTCAAGCCGGCGCCCGCGTCAGGTGTTGCGACGAAAGGCACGTCAACGCCGCCGTCTGGCTCGGTGCCCACGCCGGGTTCCGCTCCGGCACCGTCCGCGCCGCCCGCATCCGCGAATCCGGCGCCAACGTCGCCGCCGCCTCCCGCGCCGGCGCCGGTAAGCCCGCCATCCGCACCGCCTGCACCACCCGCGCCGCCGCCTTCGCTACCGCCGCCGCCGGTCGCGCCACCTGTTGCTCCACCAACGGCACCGCCTGCACCGCCGGCAGCACCGCCGTCACCCCCAGTGGCGCCACCGACACCGCCGGTTGCACCGCCGTCGCCACCGCCCGCGCCGCCAGTCGCGCCGCCGCCGCCACCGACCGCGCCACCGCCTGCGCCGCCAGTCGCACCGCCGTCGCCACCGCCCGCGCCGCCAGTCGCGCCGCCGCCGCCACCGCCACCGCCGCCGGTCGCTCCGCCGCCACCACCGCCCGGGCCATCGCCGGCTCCTCCCTCGCCGCCCGGCAAGTTCAGTCATGCCGGCGTCGCGCCGGGGTCGTGCTTCACCTGTCACAACGGCTCAAAGGCGAAGGGCAAGCCGCCCAGGCACCTGCCGACGGTCATGTCGTGCGATGCGTGCCACCGGACGACCTCCTGGACGCCCGCGAACTTCACGCACACGGGCGTCGCTCCGGCGTCGTGCGCGACCTGCCACAACGGCGCGAACGCGAAGGGCAAGCCGGGCAACCACTTCGTGACGACCAAGACGTGCGACGTCTGTCACCGCACGACGAGCTGGAGTCGCGTGTCGTCGTACAACCACGTCTCGCCGGCGTACAGCCGTCACAGCGGCGGCGTCAACTGCACGTCCTGTCACAAGTCGAACAGCGAGGTGATTGTCTGGAAGTTCGCCGGCTACAAGCCGGACTGCGCGGGCTGTCATGCCGGCACGTTCAAGCCTGAAGCCCACGTGAAGGTCGATTCACCCAAGCTGCTCTACAACGTGACCGAGCTAAGGAACTGCACGGGCGCCTGTCACGTGTACGCGAATCCGTCGCTGACGGCGCTCAAGAAGTCGATCCCGTCGCGCCACCGCTCGACCGACGGCGGGTTCTGATCGTGCAACCCGTCATCGCCCGGCGCGGGCCTTCGGCATCCGTCCGCCCCGCCAGGAGGACCGGCATGCGCCGGCTCCTGGTCCTCTTTGCGTCCGCGGCACTCGCGTGCCTCGGGGGATTCGCCGGTCGCGCCTCCGCGCAGCTGCTGGACTCGGTCGAGGTCACGACCGATGGCACGAACGCGCTCGTCCGCATCAAGTTCCAGGTCCTCGTGCAGTACATCCGCCACGTGCCCGCGAACGAGGGAAGCCTGATCCAGGTGTACTTCCAGATCACGGCGCGCGGCGAGGACCCGACGCGCGGCGTCGTCGAGGAGCAGCGGCGATCGAATCCGACCGACCTCGTTCCTGCGCTCACCGTGACATACCCGGCACAGGCGGCGGCCCAGCTGCGCCGGATCGACGTCCGGTTCGCGTCGCCGGTCCGGTTCCGCCTGCGCACCGAGGGTACCTCGACGTTCGTCTTCATCATCCCGCTCTCCGACGAGCAGATCGCGAAGCTCAAACCGCAGGGCGTGAAGCTGCCGCCTTCCGGCGTCGAGGCGACGCCAACCAACGACGTCGAGCGCCAGGCCGCGAGCCTTGCGCGCGACGCCCGCGCCGCACTCGAGGCCGGAGATTTCGAGCGGGCCGTCGTGCTGCTGAACCGCCTGCTCAACCTGCCGCCGAACGCGTGGTCGGAGGAGGCACAGGAGCAGATCGGCCTCGCCCGTGAGCGTCTCGACGAGATCCCGAAGGCGAAGGCCGAGTACGAGCTCTACCTCAAGCTCTATCCCGACGGCCCCGGAGCCGATCGGATCCGGCAGCGCCTCGCAGCGCTTGCAGCGGCGCCGGCCACCGCCGCCGCCGCGCGCCCGGGTGCGTTCAGCTACTGGGGAAGCGTTTCCCAGTATTACTACGGCGGGCAGTCACGGTCCACGACGACGACGACGACCGTGACGCCCGCGACGGGCGCCACGACGATCGACACCGCGAGCCTGTCGGGCATCGATCAGTCGCAACTCTCGAACACCGTCGACCTCACGGCGCGCTATCGCGACGCGGCGTGGGACAGCCGCGTCGTCGTTCGCGATTCCTACCTCGTCAACTTCCTCGGAGGAGCAGACAACCAGAATCAGCTCAATGCGCTGTATTTCGAAACGCGCCACCAGCCGACGCAGCTCATGGGCCGCTTCGGCCGTCAATCGGCGACCAGCGGCGGCGTGCTCGGACTATTCGACGGCGCGGTCGGCGCCTGGGGTTTCGCCGACAACTGGCGTGTCGGCGCCGTCGTTGGGCAACCGGTCGAAACGCAGCTCGGCGGCACCAACAAGACGTTCTACGGCGCGAGCGTCGAGGCCGAGAACATCGCGAACAAGTGGGGCGGCAATGTCTTCGCGATCAGGCAGAACGTCGCGGGCTACGAGGATCGCACCGGCGTCGGCGGCGAGCTCCGCTACTTCGAAGCCAACTGGAACGTCTACTCCCTCTTCGACTACGACACGACGTTCAAGACGACGAATATCGGCATGGTGCAGGGAAACCTCCAGTTTCCGACCGGCACGTCGGTCAACCTGCTGTACGACTACCGGCGCACTCCGACCCTGCAGCTCACCAATGCGCTGATCGTCGACCCGTCGGCAAACATCGGGTCGCTCGTGCAGACGCTCGGACTGTCGGCGACCCGCGACCTCGCAAGGTCGGTGACACCGATCTCGCGCGTCGCGTTCCTGGGCGTGACCCAGCAGCTGACGCCGCGGTGGCAGCTCGGCGGCGACTTCCGGGTCTCGTCGCTGAGCGCGACACCTTCGTTCGGGACGGTCTATCCGGGCACGCCGTCGACCGGCAACGTGTACACCTATACAATCCAGTCGATATCGAACAACCTGACGCCCTGGCAGGACATCCTGGTGCTCAACGGCAACGTCCTCCGCTCGCGCGACATCGACGCGGTGCAGCTCGGGCTCGATTTCCGCTTCACCGTGTGGCAGGACCTCCTGGTCGAGCCGCTCTTCCGCTGGTACCGCCAGACGGACACGCGCGACACCGCGCTCACCCGGACGACGCCCGGCCTGCATCTGCTCTGGCGCATCCGCGATCGCTTCTCGCTCGAAGCGGAGGGCGACTACGAGATCACGCATACAACGAGTCCCGTGATCGTCGACGACGTGCGCCGGTACTTCTACTATGTAGGCTGGCGCTGGGACCTCTGACGGAAGACGGGCTCTTCATGCGCGACCGCAGGCTGCTGTTCGGAATCGTGGGTATCGCGGCGATCGCGGTCCTCGCGGCTGCCGGCGTCCTCTATTACAAGATGTTGTCCCGCGTCGAACCGATGCCGGGCACCCTCGCGCACCCGGGTTCGGGGAGCCCACCGGCGGCGGCTGCCGGCAACGCGGTGCCGCGCGCCGCGGTGCCGTCGATCGAAGCGGCAGCCGAAGGCCTCGCGCAGCGCCTGAAGGAGAAGGACGGCACCGGAGACGATTGGGCGCTCCTCGCGCGAAGCTACGTGCAGATGCGCCGCTATCCGGAGGCGGTCGACGCCTACTCGAAGGCGCTGCAGAAGATGCCGGGCGACCAGGCGCTGCTTGCCGAGCAGGCGGCGGCGCGCAAGGCCGCCGGCGACACGGCTTCTCCAAAGTAGCGACACCGCGGGGAGGCGCCGGGCGGGTGCGCTACACTGCGCCGCCTTCCGTTCGTGGTATCTCCGAGTGTCGGCAACGCGAACCCTGCATGGATTCCACGCGGTCACCGCGCGATTGCGGCAGCGACCGGAGTCCATTCGCGCGCTCTACGTGGCCGACGCGAAGCACGGTCCCCGCATGCGCGAGCTCCTTTCGCGCGCTGCGTCTGCACGGCGTCCCGTGCACACAGCGGATGGGGCGCGCCTCCGCGACCTGGCCGGCACCGATCGCCATCAGGGCGTCGTCGCGATCGTCGATGCGGCGTCTCCGGAGCTCACGCTCGAGGAGGTGATGGACTCCGCGCGCGAGCCGTTGCTCCTGCTCGTACTCGACGGCGTCACCGACCCGCATAACCTCGGCGCATGCCTGCGCAGCGCCGACGCCTTTGGTGCACACGCGGTGATCGTCCCGAAGGATCGCGCCGTCGGCGTCAACGCGACGGTCGCGAAGGCGGCGAGCGGCGCGGCCGATACGGTGCCCGTGGTCACGGTGACCAATCTCTCGCGCGCGCTGCGCGAGCTCAAGGAGCACGGCGTCTGGATCCTTGGCGCCGACACGGGCGGCGAGAGCCTGTTCGACGCCGACGTGGGCGGCCCCGTCGCCTGGGTGCTCGGCGCGGAGGGCAGCGGCTTGCGACGCCTTACGCGCGAGCTATGCGACCGCATCGTCGGCATCCCGCTCGGAGGCGCCGTCGAAAGCCTCAACGTGTCGGTCGCGGCCGGGATCTGCCTCTACGCCTCCCGCAAGGCCCGCGCAATGATGCGCTAGCTCCCCGCGGCGGGCCATGCCAAGAGCCCATTTCGGCTGTCGGGATTATTTACAGCCCGCAGGGAGTGATAACGATAAGGTATTGATTGTTAAATTTATTATTGGCTGGCCCGACTACTGCTTAATGGGGAGCGGAGATCTACAACCACAAGAGCGGGAAGCCGGATCCCCGCAACCTCCGCCTTCATTCTTCGGGAGACACCAGATGCAATTGATGCGTGCATTCAGAACGGTTGCCATGGCTGCCGTCATTGCTGGCGGCGCACTGCTCAGCACCACTCAAGCCACCGCCACGCCGCTCGTCATCGGCAGCGGTTGGCAGGGCGATGAAATCGACGCGGCGGGCGTGCCGTCGCTAATGTCGGACTGGACGTTCACCCTCACGGGCAGCGCCGTCTTCTCGATTACGGACTGCTGCGTTGTCGGCGACAACTACATCGTCTCCAACTTCGGGTCGTTCCTGCTGACGACCGCGCTCGGTCTCCTGCCGACCGAGTGGGTGCCGACTGGCTCCGGGGGGGATGACGATTGGGCGAATCCGGACCTGCAGCACGGCCAGATCGTTCTGGGTCCGGGCAGCTACTCGCTTACGATCGTCGGTGATGGCGTCGGCGGTCTACCCGCTGGCTTGTCGCTCCGACTCGACGCAGTCCCCGAGCCCGCGACGCTCGCGCTGCTGGGTCTTGGCCTGCTCGGCCTCGCGATCTCGCGCCGCCGCACGCTCAACTGATCAAGCCGCAACAGCGGCAATGGCCCCGTCCCAGCGACGGGGCTTTTTTTTGGAAAGACCGGTTGGCGAGCGGCGATTTGGCGCTCCGGGGGATCCTCGCCGCCGGGGCTTCGTGCGAGGTGTGCGTGCGCCGCGCGCCCGACCCGGAATAGCGAACGCCCGCGGACTGCGCCGCGGGCTTTGGCGTGACTCTCGGCTATTCCTTGATGTCGACGCCGTAGAAGGTGTGGCGCCCGAACGGCGAAAGCTTGAAGTCGATCACTTCCTTGCGCACGGGCTTCAACTGCACCGCGTGTGCGATCGTGAACCACGGCGCCTGCTCCTTGAAGATCACCTGCGCCTTCATGTAGAGATCGGCGCGCTGCTTCTGGTCGGACAAGGTCTTGGCCTTCTGCACGAGCTCCTCGAACGGCGGGTAGCACCACTTCGAGACATTGCTGCCGTTGGACTTGGCCGCGTCGCAGCCGAGCAGCGTGTTGAGGAAGTTGTCGGGGTCGCCGTTGTCGCCGGTCCACCCGAGCATCCCCATCTGGTGCTCGCCGTTCTGCATCCGCTTCCGGTACTCGCCCCATTCGAAGTTCTTGATCTCGGCGATGATGCCCACCTTGAGCAGATCGGCTTGCATGAGCTCCGCGATGCGCTTGGCATTGGGGTTGTATGGCCGCTGCACCGGCATCGCCCAGAGGTCCGTCGTGAAGCCGTTGGGGTAGCCTGCTTCGGCGAGGAGCTTCTTCGCCGCGGCCGGATCGTACGGGTCGTCCTTGATCGAATTGTTGTACGACCACATCGTCGGCGGAATCGGATTCTTCGCCGGAATGCCCGCGGTCAGGAACACCGCGTCGATGATGGCTTGCTTGTTGATCGCCATGTTGACGGCCTTGCGCACGCGCACATCGTCGAACGGCTTCTTCGTGACGTTGTACGCGAGGTAGCCGACGTTGAGGCCGGGCTGCTCGAGCACCACGACGCTCGGATCCTTGCGCATCGCGTCGAGATCGGCCGGATTCGGGTACGGCATCACGTGGCACTCGCCTTTCTGCAGCTTCGCCCAGCGCACCGATGCGTCCGGCGTGATCGAGAACACGAGATCGTCGATCTTGGCCTTGCCGCCCCAGAATTGCGGGAATGCCTTGTAGCGGATGACCGCGTCCTTCTGGTACTGGACGAGGTAGAACGGCCCGGTGCCGATCGGCTCCTGGTCGAGCTTATCGGGCGTTCCCGCCTTCAACATCGCGTCCGCGTATTCCTTGGACTGCACGCCTGCGTATTCCATCGCGAGGTCCGACAGGAACGGGGCTTCGGGGTGCTGGAGCGTGATCCGCACCGTGTAGTCGTCGATCTTCTCCACCGATTTTAGAAGCTTCGGCATGCCCATGTCGTTGAAATACGAATGGTTCGTGCTCGTCACCTTGAAGTACGGGTTCGATTCCTTCCACTGGCGCTCGATCATGAAGATCATGTCGTCGGCATTGAAGTCGCGCGTCGGCTTCCACGCGCGTTGGTTGTGCCACTTCACGCCTTTGCGCAGATGAAACGTGTAGACGGTGCCGTCTGGCGAGATGTCCCATTTTTCGGCGAGGCCCGGAACGACGGAGGTGCCGCCGCGCTCGAAGTCGACGATCCGGCTGTAGATCTGGCTGTTCGCGTCGAACGACGTTCCGGTCGTATTGACCGCCGGATAGAAATTCTCCGGGCTCCCTTCCGAACAGAACACGAGCGTCTTGGCGGCGACGGGCGCAGCCGCGACGAGTGCGGGAAAGGCGAGCGCGACGATCAGCGCGCGCGGGACGCCGGGGAACCGGCGCGAAGCCGGATCGAACTTGGTCATGGATGCGACTCCTCTCGTGGGGGCTCGGGGGCGTGCAGGTCCCGGGCGCGCGCTTCGGGGCGCTCCGGGTTCAGGAACTGCTCCGCAAGGTGACATGATACCCGTCGCCCGTCGACGGGGCGCAACGCCGGTCGCTCGGCGCGGCACCGATCGATCGCGTGCGGACAGCGCGTCGAAAACACGCATCCTGCCGGGGGGGCGAGCGGCGAGGGGCGCTCGCCCGTGAGCGGGATGCGGTGACGCCGCTCGGCAGCCGAGATTCCGGGCGTCGACGCGAGGAGCGCCTGCGTGTACGGGTGGAGCGGCCGCGTGAAGATGCGCTCCTTCGGCCCTTGCTCCATCGCGAGGCCGAGGTACATCACCAGCACGTCGTGAGTGATGTGCCGCACGACGGCCAGGTCGTGCGATATGAACAGGTAGGCGAGACCGAGCTCGGCCTGCAGGTCCGCGAGGAGGTTCAGAACCTGCGCCTGGACCGACACGTCGAGCGCCGAGACCGGCTCGTCGGCGACGACCAGCGCCGGGTTCAGCATCAGCGCGCGGGCAATCGCGATACGCTGGCGCTGGCCGCCCGAGAACATGTGGGGATAGCGAACGTAGTGCTCGGGCCGCAGTCCGACCTTCGCGAGCATCGACCGCGCGCGGTCGGCGCGCTCGGTCGACGCGAGATCGGTGTTGATCGCGAGCGGCGCTTCCAGGATCGCGCCGATCTTCTTGCGCGGGTTGAGCGACGCATACGGATTCTGGAACACCATCTGCACGGTCTTGCGCAGCTCGCGCCGCTCTCGTTCGGTCGCCGCGACCGCGTCGCGGCCCGCGAGCCGCAGCTCGCCGCTCGTGGGCGGTTCGATCAGCGCGACGACGCGCGCGAGCGTCGACTTGCCGCAGCCCGACTCGCCGACGACCGCGAGCGTGCGTCCCGGCTCGAGCGCGAAGGACAGCCCGCCGACCGCGTGCAGGTGCGCCGGATTGCGCAGGGGCCCGCGACGGATCTCGTAGACCCGCGTCACGTCGCGCGCCTCGACGACCGGCTGGCTCATGCCCGGGCGACCCGTCCGTCGCTCGCGATCGCCGCGTCCCGCTGCGGGTCGCCCAACGGATAGTGGCAACGGACGCGCCCGCCCGCCCATTCGCGAAGCTCCGGCTGCGTCCGGCAGGAATAGCCGGTTGCGTACGCGCAGCGAGGGGCGAAGAGACAGCCAGAGGGCCGGTCGTAGAGGCCGGGGACGACGCCTGGAATCGTCGCCAGGCGCGCATCGCCCGTGCTCCGCTCGGGCATGGCCGCGAGAAGCGCCGCCGTGTAGGGATGCTCGGGGGCTGCAAACAGCGCATCGGCTGTGCGCTCCTCGACGATCTGTCCCGCGTACATCACGGCAACCCGCTTCGCCATCTCGGCGACGACACCCATGTTGTGCGTGACGAGGATCAGCGCCATTCCGCGCTCGCGCTGGAGCGCACGCAGCAGATCGAGGATCTGCGCCTGGATCGTCACGTCGAGCGCGGTCGTCGGCTCGTCGGCGATCAGGAGGCGCGGGTTGCAGGCAATGGCCATCGCGATCATCACGCGCTGGTTCATCCCGCCCGAGAGCTGGTGCGGGAAGTCGCCGAGCCGGCCCGCGGGCGCGGGGATGCCGACCTGCTCGAGGAGCTCGATCGCGCGCCGTCGCGCCGCGTCGCGGTCGAGCTTCAGGTGGAGCCGCAACGTCTCCGCCAGCTGGAATCCGATGGTGAAGCACGGGTTCAGGCTCGTCGTCGGATCCTGGAAGATCATCGCGACTTCCTTGCCCACGAGCATGCGGCGCCCGCGATCCGACAGCTGTCGCAGATCGTGCCCTGCGAACACGAGCCGCTCGGCGCGGACTCGGCCCGGCCACGCGATCAGGCCCATCACCGCGAGCATCGACACGCTCTTGCCGGAACCGGATTCGCCGACGATGCCGAGGACGTCGCCTTCGTCGACGGCGATGCTCACGCCCTCGACCGCATGCATGACGGCCCCCTGCGACGGGAAGTCGACATGAAGGTCTTCGATCTCGAGCAAGGCCATGAGCGACGCCTAGCGCTTGAGCTTGGGATCGAACGCGTCGCGCAGGCCGTCCCCGAGCAGATTGAACGCGAGCACGGTGACGAGGATCATGATTCCGGGGAACGTCACAACCCACCATGCGCGCAGCACGAACTCGCGCGCGTCGGCCAGCATCGTTCCCCACTCGGAGGCGGGCGGCTGCGCGCCGAGCCCGAGGAAGCCGAGCGCCGCGGCGTCGAGAATCGCGACGGACACGCCGAGCGAGGTCTGCACGATCAGCGGCGCCGCGCAGTTGGGCAGGACCTCGACGAACATGAGCCGGAAGAGCCCGGCGCCGTTCGCGCGGGCGGCCGTGACGTAGTCCTTCGAGGTCTCCGTGATCACAGCCGCCCGGGTGATCCGCACGTAATGCGGCAGCACGACGACCGCCACCGCGAGCATCGCATTCATCAGGCCCGGACCCAGGATGGCGACGATCACGATCGCGAGCAGCAGGCTCGGCAGCGTGAGGATGATGTCCATCAGACGCATGATGGCGACCTCCGTCACGCCGCGCGCGAATCCGGCGATCAGGCCGAGGGTGATGCCGACCACGATCGACAGCGCGACGACGGCAATGCCGATCAGGAGCGAGAGCCGCGCGCCGTAGATCAGGCGCGAGAGGATGTCGCGGCCGATCGCGTCCGTGCCGAGCAGATAGGCCGTCGAACCCCCCGCTTGCCATACCGGCGGCTTCAGGAACGCGGCGTTGTTGGTGAGGTCCGGCGGGTAGGGCGCGAGCACGTTGGCGAACGCCGCCATCAGCAGCACCGCGACGACAACGGCCAGGCCAGCCACCGCGCCGCGGTTCGAGCTGAAATAGCTCCAGAACTCGCGCAGCGGACCGGGAGGCGCCGGCGCCACGCCGTTGGCAGTGAGCATCGGGGTGCTCATGGGTTGGCGGCTCGAGGCGGCCCTTTGGCGCTCATGCGGACCGTCGGATGCGGGGGTTGATGACGCCGTAGGCGACATCGACCAACAGGTTCACCATCATCACGACAAAGCCCAGCATCAGCAGGCCGCCCTGCAGCACCGGATAGTCGCGCCGATTGATGGCCTCGATCATCCACTTGCCGACGCCCGGCCACGAGAAGATCGTCTCGGTCAGGATGGCGCCCGTGAACAGCACGCCCACCTGCAGCCCGATGACGGTGATCACGGGGATCAGCGCGTTGCGGAAGGCGTGGAGTGCAACGACGCGGAGCTGCGACAGACCTTTTGCGCGCGCGGTCCGGATGTAGTCCTCGCCCAGCACCTCGAGCATCGACGAGCGCGTCATCCGCGCGATGATCGCGAGGGGAATCGTGCCGAGCACGATCGTCGGCAGGATCAGGTGCGACACCGCGGAGCGAAACGCGCCCTTCTCTCCGGAAAGGAGCGCGTCGATCGTGAGGAAGCCCGTGACCGGCTCGATGTAGTACTTGACGTCGATGCGCCCGGACACCGGCGTCCAGCCGAGCTGGACCGAGAACAGCAGGATCAGCAGCAGGCCCCACCAGAAGATCGGCATCGAGTAGCCGGTGAGCGAAACGCCCATCACGCCGTGATCGAACACGGAGTTGCGCCGGACGGCAGCGATCATCCCTGCCGGTATGCCGATGATGAGCGCGAACACGATTGCGCAGAATGCGAGCTCGATCGTTGCGGGAAAGAGTGCCGCGAACTCCCGCAGCACCGGCTCCTGCGTGATCATCGAGCGGCCGAGGTCGCCACGCAGCACGCGCCCGATGTAGATGCCGTACTGGACCAGCACTGGACGATCGAGGCCGTATTCCTTGAGCAGCGCCGCATGCCGCGTCGCATCGATGCCGCGTTCCCCCGCCATCGTCTCGATGGGGTCGCCCGGCACGAGACGGATCAGGAAGAACGCGAGCAGCGTCATCCCGATGAAGGTCGGGATGATGAGGCTCAGACGAGTAAGCAGGAAGCGGAGCATGACGCGCGAACGACGGCACGCGGGCACCGACCGATCCCCACACGGGCGGCGCGGGCGGCCTATTGAACCACAATGCGCGCCGCGCCGCCGCACGGCGCCGCATTGACGCTCCGGGGGGCTTTGGGCATCATCGGCGCGCCCGGAGCCGCCCGGCGCGTGCGGGGACCGTCCGGGATGGCTTCGCCGCTTCCCTGCCGACTTGTCCGCCTTCATCCTTCGCCGCATCCTCCAGTCCGTCGCCGTGATGGTGGTGGTCGGATTCATCGCCTTCGGTCTCTTCAACTTCACAGGCGACCCCGTCGTCTTCATGGTGGGGCAGGACGCAACCGAAGCGGAGAAGGCGCAGCTTCGCGCCGACCTCGGGCTCGATCAGCCCTTTCCGGTGCAATTCGTGCGCTTCGTCGACAACGCGGTGCACGGCGACTTCGGGATCTCCCTGCGCCAGGGCCGGCCCGTGTCCACCCTGCTCAAGGAGCGGCTTCCGGCGACGCTCGAGCTATCGATCGCGGCCGCGCTCCTCGCGCTGGCCGTCGGCATCCCGCTCGGCGTCTATACGGCGCTCAAGCGCGACACGTGGCTCTCCCACCTGCTGCTCGCCGGCTCGCTCGTCGGCGTGAGCCTGCCGACGTTCCTGATCGGCATCCTGCTGATCCTCGTGTTCGCCGTCATGCTGGGCTGGCTCCCCTCGTTCGGCCGGGGCGAGACGGTGGCCATCGGCTGGTGGACGACCGGACTCGCGACGAAGAGCGGCCTGAAGGCGCTGATCCTCCCGTCGATCACGCTGTCGCTGTTCCAGATGACGCTGATCATGCGGCTCGTGCGCTCGGAGATGCTCGAGGTGCTGCGGACCGACTACATCAAGTTCGCCCGGGCGCGCGGCCTCACGAATCGCGCGATCCACTTCGGGCATGCGCTCAAGAACACGCTGGTTCCGGTCATCACGATCACGGGCCTCCAGCTCGGCGCGATCATCGCGTTCGCCATCATCACCGAAACCGTGTTCCAGTGGCCGGGGATGGGCCTCCTGTTCATCCAGGCCGTGAACTTCGCCGACATCCCCGTCATGGCGGCGTATCTCTGCTTCATCGCGCTCGTGTTCGTGCTCATCAATCTCGTCGTCGACCTCATGTACTATGCGGTCGACCCGCGGTTGCGCGTCGAGCGCGCGGTCGCGCATTGATCGCCGTCGCCCACGTGAGTCCCGTCGCCCACATCCGCGGCTGGCACGCCGAATTCGCGGCGTTGCGCCGCGATCTCCACATGCATCCGGAGCTGGGATTCGAGGAGCACCGGACGGCGAAGATCGTCGCCGACCGGCTTGCGGCGCTCGGCATCGAGCACCACGCGGGCATCGGCCGCACGGGCATCGTGGCCGTCGTGCCGGGCCGGAGCACCGCCAGCGGTCGCG
Source organism: uncultured beta proteobacterium (assembly GCA_963734055.1). GTDB lineage: Bacteria > Pseudomonadota > Gammaproteobacteria > Burkholderiales > Casimicrobiaceae > CAIWHR01. Next base: position 43,733 of record CAVTFQ010000010.1, on the reverse strand, counting down.
CGATCGCCCTCCGCGCCGACATGGACGCGCTGCCGATGCAGGAGGAGAACACGTTCGCGCACAAGTCCCGCTACGACGGGCGGATGCACGGGTGCGGGCACGATGGCCACACGACGATGCTGCTCGCGGCCGCGCGCTATCTCGCCGAAACCCGCCGGTTCGACGGGACCGTGTACCTGATCTTCCAGCCGGGGGAGGAGGGCTATGCCGGCGCGAAGGCGATGATCGAGGACGGTCTCTTCGAGCGCTTCCCGGCGGAACAGGTGTTCGCGCTGCACAACTGGCCCGCCCTCCCGCCGGGGCGCATCGGAATCACCCCCGGGCCTGCGATGGCCGCAGCCGACCGGATCGAGATCACGATCGACGGCCGGGGCGGCCACGGCGCGCATCCGCACGCGGCCGTCGACCCGGTGCTGGTCGCCGGCCACATCATCACCGCTGCGCAGTCCGTCGTGAGCCGCAACGTGAGCCCGATCGACACCGCGGTCGTGAGCCTCTGCGCGATGCAGGCGGGAAACCCCGGCGCGATGAGCGTGATTCCCTCGCACGCCAAGCTCGTCGGTACCGTCCGCACATTTCGGCCGTCGACGCAGGACCTGATCGAGCGCCGACTCTCCGAGCTCGTGCCGGCGATCGCGACCGCATTCGGAGCGCGGGCCACGCTCCGCTACGAGCGCGTCTACCCGGCGACGATCAACCACGAGCGCGAGGCGACGTTTGCCGCCGACGTCGCCGAGGCGCTCGTCGGCCGCGACAACGTCGTGCGCAATCTCGAACCGTCGATGGGGTCCGAGGACTTCTCGTTCATGCTGCAGGCGAAGCCCGGCGCTTTCGCACGGCTCGGGCAGGGCGGGGCGGAGGGCGGCTGCTTCCTGCACAACAGCGCGTACGATTTCAACGACGACGTGATTCCACTCGGCGCCGGCTATCTCGCCGCGCTTGCGGAGAAGGCGATGCCGCTCGCGCCGGCGTGACCGGTCGGTTCCCGGATGGATCCCGCCGCCTGCTTCTCCCGGACCTACGCGGAGGCCCGCGAGCGCTTTGGCGCTGCGGTGCAAGCGCGCCGGCTGCCGCTCGAGTCGCACGCGCTGCCCGATCTGCGCGGTGCCGACGGCGAGGCGCTGGCCATGGACGTGGCCCTCGCGGGGGACCCGTCGTCGCCGGGGCTCCTCATGCTGTGGTCCGCGACGCACGGCATCGAGGGGTATTGCGGCGCGGGCTGCCAGATCGCGCTGCTCGAGGACGACGGCTTCCTGCGCGCGGTCGACGAGGCGGGCGCGGCCCTGCTGTTCGTGCACGCCCTCAATCCTCATGGATTCTCGTACGGCCGCCGCGTCAACGAGGACAACGTCGACCTCAACCGGAATTTCCGCGACTTCGCGGCTCCGGCGCCGCCCAATGCGGCGTATGCGGAGATCCACCCGCTGCTGTTGCCGGAGGCGTGGCCGCCGCCGCCCGCCCAGGAAGCGTGCCTCGGGGCGTGGATCGCCGCGCACGGCGAGCGGGCATTCCAGGCTGCCGTCTCCGGGGGCCAGTACGAGTATCCGGACGGGCTCTTCTTCGGTGGCGTGGAGCCTACGTGGAGCAGCCGGACGCTGCGGGCCGTGCTGCAGCGACACGCGGCGGCGCGCGAACGGCTTGCGGCCATCGATTTCCACACCGGCCTCGGTCCGCGCGGGCACGGCGAGAAGATCTACAACGGCCGCGCCGCCGCGGCGGACGTCGCACGCACGCGCGAGTGGTGGGGGGCCGACGTGACGTCGTTCCTCGACGGCACTTCGAGCTCGGCGCCGCTCGTCGGCATCAACGGTGGCGCGATTGCCGACGAATGTCCCGGCGTCCCGTACGCCTCGATCGCGCTCGAGTACGGGACGCTTCCGCTGCGGGAGACGTTCGAGGCGCTGCGCGCCGACCATTGGCTGCACAACCATCCCGATGCGCCGGCCGCTTTGCGCGCCTCGATCCGGCAGCAGATGCGCGACGCGTTCTACATCGACGCCGACGACTGGAAGGTGCAGGTCGTCGCGCAGGCGCGGGCGGCGGCGCTGACCGCGCTTACGCGGCTCGCCGCGTCCCGATGAACGATTCGGCCCCGTCGTCGAACCTGGTCGCGCGGAGCACGCTCGGCGAACGGCTCGCGACGGCGTGGCGCGGTGACGTAGCGTGGAACTTCCGCCACAGCCCGGTGGCGATCGCTTCCACGGTCGTTCTCGGCGTCTGCCTCTTCGCTGCGGTCTTCGCGCCGTGGGTCGCGCCGTACAACCCGTTCGACCTGAAGACGCTCAACCTCTCGGACTCGCTCGCGCCGCCGGCGTGGCTCGCGGGCGCCAAGGCCGGCTACCTGCTCGGGACCGACGACCAGGGGCGCGACGTGCTCTCCGCGATCATGTTCGGCGCCCGCATTTCGCTCCTCGTCGGCTTGCTTTCGGTCGCGCTCGCCGTCGTCGCGGGCGTGGCGCTCGGGCTTGTCGCGGGCTACGCGGGGGGCAAGCTCGACGCGTTCATCATGCGCGTCGCCGACGTGCAACTGTCGTTCCCGGCGATCCTGATCGCGCTCCTGATCGACGGCGTCGCCCGCGCCATGCTGCCCCGCGACGCCCATTCGAGCGTCGCGCTCGGCGTGCTCGTCCTCGCGATCGCGGCCGCCAACTGGGTGCAGTACGCGCGGACCGTCCGCGGCTCGACGATGGTCGAGAAGAATCGCGAGTACGTGCAGGCCGCCCGCGTGATCGGCATTCCTCCGCTCGGCATCATGCGGCGGCACCTGCTGCCCAACGTGCTCGGGCCCGTGCTGGTGCTCGCGACGATCAACATCGCGACCGCGATCGTCACCGAGGCGACGCTGTCGTTCCTCGGCGTGGGAGTGCCGCCCACGCATCCTTCGCTCGGGACCCTGATTCGTGTCGGCAACGACTTCCTGTTCTCGGGCGAGTGGTGGATCACCGTGTTCCCGGGAGCGGCGCTGGTGATCATGGTGCTGTCGATCAACCTGCTCGGCGACTGGCTGCGCGATGCGCTCAACCCGAAGCTGCGCTAGGTGTCGACCATCAACACGTTGTATCCGCGACGAATGCGCCGGTCGCATGCATTCTTCGTCGTCCCCGCGGAGGCGGGGACCCAGCGACGTCCGACGCTCGCCTGCAAAGAGCCAAGTCGCTGGATTCCCGCGTTCGCGGGAATGACGACTGCACAGGATTCATGCATCGCAGAAACAACGTCTTGGGTGTTTGCAGCTAGGCCTCGATGAGCACGACCGCCGCCGAAGCGCTGCTCGCCGTCGACGACCTGCGCGTCGAATTCCCGACGCGCCACGGCACGCTGCACGCGGTCAACGGGATCTCGTTCTCGATCGCCCCCGGCGAAGTGCTGGGCGTCGTCGGCGAGTCCGGCGCCGGCAAGTCCGTGACGGGCTCGGCCGTGATCGGTCTCATCGATCCCCCGGGCCGCATCGCCGGCGGCGAGGTCCGTCTCGGCGGACGGCGGATCGACAACCTTCCGGAAGAGGCGATGCGGCGGATTCGCGGCCGCGAGATCGGGGCGGTCTTCCAGGATCCGCTCACCTCGTTGAATCCGCTCTACACGATCGGCCGGCAGCTGACCGAGACGATCCGCACGCACCTGCCGCTGTCGGCGGCGCAGGCGCGGGCGCAGGCCATCGCGCTGCTCGAGGAAGTCGGGATTACCGCCGCCGCGCGGCGCATCGACCACTATCCGCACCAGTTCTCGGGCGGCATGCGCCAGCGCGTCGTGATCGCACTCGCGCTCGCGGCGAAGCCGCGGCTCATCATCGCGGACGAGCCGACGACCGCGCTGGACGTTTCGATCCAGGCGCAGATCATCCAGCTCCTGAAGCGCCTGTGTCGCGACCACGGCACCGCCGTGATGCTCGTCACCCACGACATGGGCGTGATCGCCGAGACGGCCGATCGCGTCGCCGTGATGTACGCGGGCCGGATCGTCGAGATCGGGCCGGTGGCCGACGTCATCCACCGGCCGGCCCACCCGTACACGATCGGCCTCATGGGCTCGATCCCGTCGATCGTCGAGGAGCGGACGCGGCTCGCCCAGATCGACGGCGCGATGCCCCGCCTCGACGCCGTGCCGGCCGGCTGCGCGTTCCACCCCCGGTGCGCTTTCGCGACCGCCCTGTGCCGGAGCCAGCTGCCCGTCCTCGCGAAGATCGGATCCACGCATGCCGCATGCTGGCATCCGCAGCGGCCGGCGCACTGACGGACATGTCGGAAACGCTGCTCGCGCTCACCGACGTCGCGAAGACGTTCGACGTCTCGCCGCCGTGGCTCGACCGCGTGATGGAGCGGCGTCCGCGGACGCTCTTGACCGCCGTGGACGGCGTGACGCTGACCATCGACCGGGGCGAGACGCTCGGGCTCGTCGGAGAATCCGGCTGCGGCAAGTCGACCGTCGCGAGGCTGATCGTCGGGCTTCACGCGCCGTCGCGCGGCACGATCGCCTTCGACGAGACGATCCTCGCCGGTGAGGGTGCCTCGGCCACGGGCGGCGCAGCCCAGCGCGCGGCGCGCCGCGGCATGCAGATGATCTTCCAGGATCCCTATGCGAGCCTGAACCCGCGCTGGCGGGTCGAGGACATCGTCGCCGAGCCGATCCGCGCGCGCGAGCCCGATGTGCCGCGCGCGGAGGTCGCCGAACGCGTCGCGGCACTGCTCGCGCAGGTGGGGCTCGCGCGCGCGGATCGCCCCAAGTACCCGCACCAGTTCTCGGGTGGACAGCGGCAGCGGATCTCGATCGCCCGCGCGCTCTCGACCCGGCCGCGATTCCTCGTCTGCGACGAGCCGACCTCCGCGCTCGACGTCTCCGTGCAGGCGCAGGTGCTGAACCTGATGCGCGACCTGCAGCGCGGGATGGGGCTTACGTATCTCTTCATCTCGCACAACCTCGCCGTCGTTCACCACATCGCGGACCGCGTCGGCGTGATGTACCTGGGCCGGATCGTCGAGCTCGCGCCGACGCGGCGGCTGTTCGGGCAGCCCCGGCATCCCTACACGCGGATGCTGCTCGCCGCGGTGCCCGACCTCGCGATGACGGGCAAGGCGCGCACCGCGGTTGCGGGCGAGGTCCCCAACCCGCTCGATCCGCCGCGGGGGTGCACGTTCCACCCACGGTGCAGCTACGCGAACGACCGCTGCCGGGCCGAGAGGCCGCTTCTGCGTGCGGCCGGAGGAAACACGGAAGTCGCGTGCCACGCGGTCGAGGAGGGCAGGCTCGGTGCCGCCGCTCACGGCTTCCCGGAAGGGGGCGGCGCGACCGGTGAGCGCGCGCAGGATCGGTCGTCGGATCGGCTATAATTTCCGTTTTTCGCGGGCCGTCCTCCCGCCTTCGACGCGGTCTCCAAGTGCGCCTCACGCAGATCAAGCTCGCCGGGTTCAAGTCGTTCGTCGATCCCACCGCGATCAGCACGCCCGGCCAGCTGGTCGGCATCGTCGGCCCCAACGGATGCGGCAAGTCGAACGTGATCGACGCCGTGCGCTGGGTGCTGGGCGAATCGAAGGCCTCGGCGCTGCGCGGCGAGTCGATGCAGGACGTGATCTTCAACGGCGCCGGCGAGCGCAAGCCGGTCGGACGGGCGTCGGTCGAGCTCTTCTTCGACAACAGCGCCGGGCGCATCGGCGGGCAGTGGGGCCAGTACGCCGAGCTGTCGATCAAGCGCGTGCTGACGCGCGACGGCGATTCGTCGTATTACATCAACAGCATCCCGGTCCGCCGCCGCGACATCCACGACCTCTTCCTCGGCACCGGCCTCGGGCCGCGCGCCTACGCGATCATCGAGCAGGGGATGATCTCGCGCGTGATCGAGGCGAAGCCCGAGGAGCTCCGGGTGTTCCTCGAGGAGGCCGCCGGCGTCTCGAAGTACAAGGAGCGGAGGAAGGAAACGGAGGGCCGGCTCGCCGATACGCGTGACAACCTCGCGCGGGTCGAGGACATCCGCGTCGAGCTCGGGACGCAGCTCGAGAAGCTCGACGCGCAGGCGAAGGTGGCGACCGAATATCGCGAGCACGAGACCCGGTTGAAGCAGGTCCAGCAGCTCCAGTGGTTCTCGAAGCAGCAGGACGCGGTCGCCGCGCGGGAGCGGCACACGAGCGCCATCGCGACCCTGACCGTGGCGTTCGACGGCCTGCAGGCGGAGGTCCGTGCCGCCGAAGCGAAGCAGGAGGCGCTGCGCGCCGACCACTATACGGCGGGTGACGCGCTCCACGAGAAGCAGGGCGCGTACTACGAAGCCAACGCGGAGGTGACGCGCCTCGAGCAGCAGCTCGCGTTCGCGCGCGAATCCGAGACGCGGATCGCGCAGCAGGCGGCGCAGCTCACGGAGCAGCTCGCCGCGCTCTCGGGGCAGGAGGGGGCGCTCGCAGACGAGCGCCGGGTCGCCGAGGCGGCGCTCGAGCAGGCGCTGGCCGCGCGCGAGGCGGCGGCGGCGGACGAAGCGGCCGCGGCGGCCGCGCTGCCCGCGGTGGACGAAGCGCTGCGGCAGGCCGAGACCGTCGTCGCGGAACTGCAGGAACGGATCGCCCAAGGCGAACAGGCGATTCGCGTGACCGAAACGCGTCGCGAAAGCCATGCGAACAACCTCGCGCAGCTCGCCCAGCGTCGCGAGCGGCTCGAAAGCGAGCAAGGCGGGCTTGCCTCGCCTGTCACGTCGGCGCTCGCCGACATCGAGGAGCAGCTCGCGCAAGAGACCGGCGAGCTCAAAGCGAAGGAGCAGGCGCTCGGCGCATTGCGCGAATCCGTGCAGGACCTCCAGGAGCGGCAGCGAACCGCCGGCGAGGCTGCCCGCGCGGCGGCGGCGCGCCATGCCGACCTCGACGCGCGTGCGCAGGCGCTCGCCGCGTTGCAGGCGAAGATCGGCGAAGGCGAGGACACGAAGGCGTGGCAGGAGGCCCGCGGGCTCGCGCAGTCGCGCCGGCTGTGGCAGGGGCTCGACATCGAGCGCGGCTGGGAAGATGCGCTCGAGGCGGTGCTGCGCGAACGCCTCGATGCCATCGAGCTCGATCGCCTCGACACCGTGAACCAATGGCTCGACGGCGGCGCGGGCGCGCCGCCTGGCCGGATGGCCGTCTACGCGACCGAGGCCGCTGCGGCGTCGGCTCCCGCGGCGGGCGATGCGCTGCTCGCGCGCGTCCGCACGGCGCAGCCCGGTGTGGCCCGCCTGCTGGCCGATTGGCTCGAAGGCGTGCGCTGCCGCGACAGCGTTGCGGCGGCGATCGCCGATCGCGGCGCGCTCCGCGTCGGCGAAGCCTTCGTCACGCCGCAGGGACACGTCGTCACGGCGCAAGCGGTCGGCTTCTTCGCACCGGACAGCGCGTTGCACGGCGTGCTCGCGCGCCAGCGCGAACTGGCGGAGCTCGCCCAGGCGATTGCCGGGGCACGCGCCGCAGCGGAGGCCGCGCACGACGCCCTCGCGGCGATCGACGCCGAGCTCGCGACCTCGCAGGACGCCTACCACGCGGACAGCATGGCCTTCGCGTCGCAGCAGCGGCGGTCCCACGACCTCGAACTCGAGCTCCTCCAGCTCCGGCAGGCCGCCGACGCGGCCGAGAAGCGGCGAGCGCAGATCGGCGAGGAGCTCGCGGGCATCGCCGCCGACGAGAACGCCGAGCAGGAGCGGTTCCGGGCGCTTGGCACCGAGCGCGCCGACGCGCAGTCGGCGCTGCACGACGAGATGGCGAGGCGCGACGCCGCCAAGCACGCGCGAAACGAGGCCGAGCTCGCACAGGCACGCGCCCGCGAGCGTGCGCGTACCGCCGAGCGTACCGCGCAGGAGGCCGCGTTCGCGGAGCGGAGCTGTCGCGACCGCCTGGCCGAGCTCGAGCATCGACGCGAATCGCTCGCGGCGCAGGTCGCGCAGCAGCAAGGGCTCCTCGCCCAGCTCGGCACCGAGCGCGCGGCGATCGACTGGACTCCGGTCGAGGAAGCGCTGCAGCGGCAGCTCGCGACGCGCGGCGAGGCCGAGCAGGCGCTCGCGGTCGCGCGCGATCGGCTCGAAGGCCTGGGCGCTGAGCTCCGCGCCGCCGACGAGGCGCGACTCGCCGCGATGCAGAAGCTCGACCCCGCGCGCGCGAAGATCGAGGAGATGCGCCTGAAGGAGCAGGCGGTGGCACTCGCGGAAGAGCAGTTCACCGTTGAACTGGCGGAGGCCGGTGCGGACCTGGCGGCACTCCCCGCGGAACTCAAGGCGTTCGGCCCCAAGTCGGGCCTGCCGGCGGAGATCGAGCGCCTGCAGGCCGCCATCGCCGGTCTTGGCGCCGTGAATCTGGCCGCGCTCGACGAGCTCGCGCTCGCGCAGGAACGCAAGCAGTACCTGGACGCGCAGGCGGCCGACCTGACCGAGGCGATGGCGACGCTCGAGAGCGCCATCCGCCAGATCGACCGCGAGTCGCGGCAGCTGCTCCAGCAGACGTTCGACACGGTCAACGAGAATTTCGCGAAGCTCTTCCCCGCGCTCTTCGGCGGCGGCCAGGCGCGGCTCGTGCTGACCGGTGACGAGATCCTCGACTCGGGCGTACAGGTCATCGCCCAGCCGCCCGGCAAGCGCAATACGTCGATCCACCTGCTGTCGGGCGGCGAGAAGGCGCTCACCGCGATCTCGCTCGTGTTCGCGCTGTTCCAGATCAATCCCGCGCCGTTCTGCCTGCTCGACGAGGTCGACGCGCCGCTCGACGATCCCAACACCGGGCGGTTCTGCCGGATGGTCACCGCGATGGCGGGCGAGACGCAGTTCGTCTTCATCTCGCACAACAAGATCACGATGGAGATGGCCGGGCAGCTGATCGGCATCACGATGCCGGAGCCGGGCGTCTCGCGCGTCGTGGCCGTGGACATCGCCGAGGCCATCGAGCTCGCCGAGTCCGGGGCCGCGGCCGCCTGAAGCCGGTTCCAGGAGCCTGTCCGACAGGCGCCCGGCGGCGTCTATCGATCGGCGGCGCGCTATAATTCGCGGGCGTCGCCGCGGCGAATCCGTTCCGCGCCTCTTCGCGTCCCTCCCCGAATTCGCATGTCTCAGCTGCAACTGGGTCTCATCGTCGCCGGCGTCGCGCTCGTCGTCGGCGTGCTGATCTACAACTGGCTGCAGGAGCGCCGCGTCAGGAAGCGCATCCGCGAGGCGTTCCACGAACCGGGCGCACCGGCGCCCGGCGTTGCCCCGCGGGTCGCGACCGGTCGCGGCGCGGAACGCATCGAGCCGACGCTCGCGCGGGCCGGGGCCTCCACCGTCGTGCCGGCGAACCCGCCGGCGCCCGAGCCCGGTGCTGACGACGAAGCGGACTACGAGCCCCCACTCGACGTCCAGGCGAGCATCGCGACCGATCTCGCGGAGCAGGAGCCCGGCGTGGCGCCGGCACCCGCACCCGCGCCTCCGGCATCGGCGGACCGCAACCTGCGCCTCCCCGATCCCGACATCGAATGCATCGTGTCGCTGCAGCCCGTGCGGCCGGTCAGCGCCGGTGCCGTCGCGGCCGGGCTGCACGCGCGGATCGGCAAGCCGCTCCGCTGGTTCGGCCGGCGCGGCGCCGACGCGCCGTGGCAGCTCCTCAAGTCCGACACGGCGGGCGAATTCTCCGAGATCGCGGCCTGTCTGCTGCTGGCGGACCGCGCGGGCGCCGCGAGCAAGGAGCTGATCGACGCGTTCGCGCGCCTCGCGGGCAGCGTCGCGTCGTCGCTTCCGGCAGCGTTCGTGCCGCCCGATTCGGCGCACGAGGCCTCGCGGGCGGAGGCTCTCGATCGCCTTTGCGCAGACCTCGACGTGCAGATCGGGCTCACGGTGCTGAAGACCGGCGGCGCGACGATCGCGGGCACGCGCCTGCGCGGCGTCGCCGAGGCCGCCGGCTTCCGCCTGGGGCACGACGGCCGCTTCGATTGGGTGCAGGAGGAGACCGGAGCGGTGCTTTACTCGCTTGCCAACTACCGGCCGGAGGCGTTCACGATCGAAGCGCTGCGCTCCGCGTCGATGCCCGGCGCGGTGTTCCTCCTCGACGTGCCGCGCGTCGCCGATCCGGCGCGCGTGTTCGACCAGATGAAGCTCGCCGCGAAGCGGATGGCGCACACGCTCGACGCGGTCCTGGTCGACGACAATCGCCGCCCGCTCGACGATGCCGCGCTCGCCTCGATCCGCGAGCAGGTCCAGGCCACGGCCGCGGCGCTGACCGAGGTCAACATCGCGCCCGGCAGCCCGCGCGCGATGGCGCTGTTCGGGAGCTGACGGCGGCGAGCGGCCGTCGCCAGGTCGTGATGAGCGCCGCCGGGATTCCCAGCTCGGTCCGGGCGCGCGTCGCCGCGCTGCGGAACGAGATCGCCGAGCACGATCATCGCTACTACGTGCAGGACGCGCCGACGGTGAGCGATGCCGAATACGACGCGCTGTTCCGCGAGCTGCAGGCGCTCGAGGCGAAGCATCCGTCGCTGGTCACGCCTGACTCGCCGACGCAGCGGGTTGCCGGCGCCCCGGCGGAGTCGTTCGCGCAGGTCCGGCATCGGGTTCCGATGCTGTCGATCCGCACCGAGACCGACACCACGATCGGCGCAGCGGCGAAGTTCGACGCGCGGATCCGCCGCGAACTCGGGCTCGCGGCCGATGCCCCGCCGGTGGAGTACCTGGCCGAGCTCAAGTTCGACGGGCTCGCGATCAGCCTGCGCTACGAAGACGGGGCGCTCGTCCGGGCGGCGACGCGCGGGGACGGTGAAGTCGGCGAGGACGTGACCCGCAACATCCGTACGATTCGAGCGATCCCGCCTCGGCTGCGCGCGCACCACGCGCCGCGCGTGCTCGAGATCCGCGGCGAGGTCTACATGACGCGGCGCGACTTCGAGGCGCTGAACGAGCGGCAGCGCGCTGCGGGAGAGAAGACCTTCATCAACCCGCGCAACACGGCCGCCGGCGCGGTCCGCCAGCTCGATCCCGCGGCCACGGCCCGGCGGCCGTTGCATTTCTTCGCCTACGGTCTCGGTGAAGCCGACGGCTTCGCATGGCCAGCGACGTTGAGCGCGGTGCTCGACACCATCGAAGAGCTCGGGGTGCCGGTCAACCACGACCGTCGCCGTGCGCGCGGTCCCGACGAGCTCGCCCGCTTCTACGAGGACGTTGCCGCCCGCCGCGCGAAGCTGCCCTTCGACATCGACGGGGTCGTCTACAAGGTCGACGACCTCGAGCTCCAGAAGAAGCTCGGCTTCGTCACCCGCGAGCCGCGCTGGGCGGTCGCGCACAAGTTCCCGGCGGAGGAGATGGCGACCGAGGTGCTCGGCATCGACGTGCAGGTCGGGCGCACCGGCGCGGTCACGCCCGTGGCGCGTCTCGCCCCGGTCTTCGTAGGCGGCGTCACGGTCACCAACGCGACGCTCCACAACGAGGACGAGGTCCGGCGCAAGGACGTCCACATCGGCGACACGGTCGTCGTGCGCCGGGCGGGCGACGTCATCCCGGAAATCGTGCGGGTGCTGCTCGACAGGCGCCCGCGCGGCGCGAAGGCTTTCGTCATGCCGACCACGTGCCCCGAATGCGGCTCGGCCGTGGTGCGCCTGCCCGACGAGGCCGTGGCCCGCTGCACCGGCGGACTCGTCTGTCCCGCGCAGCGCAAGCAGTCGCTCTTGCATTTCGCATCGCGTCGCGCGATGGACATCGAGGGCCTGGGCGACAAGCTCGTCGACCAGCTGGTCGATGCGGGCCTCGTCCGGACGCCCGCCGACGTGTACGGGCTTTCCGCCGATACCCTGGCCGGGCTCGAGCGGATGGCCGACAAGTCCGCGGCCAACGTGATCGCCGCGATCGAAGGAAGCAGGTCGACGACGCTCGCCCGCTTCGTCTACGCGCTCGGCATTCGCCACGTCGGCGAAGCGACGGCGCGAGACCTCGCCCGGCACTTCGGGAGCCTCGATGCGCTCATCGCGGCGGACCGCGAGCAGCTCGAGGAAGCGCCGGACGTGGGACCGGTGCTGGCCGAGAGCATCGCCGACTTCTTCGGCGAGCGGCACAATCGCGAGGTGATCGCCGCGCTGCGCAAGGCGGGCGTGCACTGGACCGAGTCGGCGCCGCGGCGCGCGGCTGCCGGCAGGCTCGCGGGGATGACGCTCGTGCTCACCGGGACGATGCCGACGCTCACGCGGGACGAGGCGAAGGCGCTGATCGAGGCCGCGGGCGGCAAGGCGGCGGGGAGCGTGTCGAAGAAGACGGACTACGTGGTCGCGGGCGAGGAAGCCGGCAGCAAGCTCGCGAAGGCGCAGGAGCTCGGCATTCCCGTCCTCGACGAGGCGGGGCTCAAGCGCCTGCTTGCGAGCGGGCCGCCCGGCAAAGCATAGGAGCACCACGATGAACAAGATCACCAAGGCAGTGTTTCCCGTGGCCGGCCTCGGCACGCGCTTCCTCCCCGCGACCAAGGCGAGCCCGAAGGAGATGCTGCCGGTCGTCGACAAGCCGCTGATCCAGTACGCGGTCGAGGAGGCTGCCGCGGCCGGCATCACCGACATGATCTTCATCACCGGACGCAACAAGCGCGCGATCGAGGACCATTTCGACATGGCCTACGAGCTCGAGACCGAGCTCACGCGGAGCGGGAAGAGCAAGCTTCTGCGAATGGTGAAGGCGGCCACGCCGCCGGGGATCAACTGCATCTACATCCGGCAGACCGAAGCGCTCGGCCTCGGCCACGCGGTCCTCTGCGCCGCACCGGTCGTGGGCGACGAGCCGTTCGCCGTGCTGCTCGCCGACGACCTGATCGACGCCGACGTGCCGGTGATGCGGCAGATGGCCGAGGTGGCGGCGCACGACGGATGCGCCGTCGTCGGCGTCATGAACGTCCCCGCCGGCGACGTCGGCAACTACGGCATCGTCGAGACCGGGCAGATGGTCGATCGCGCAGCGCCGATCGAGCGCATCGTGGAAAAGCCGAAACCGGGAACGACGCGATCGACGCTCGCGGTCGTCGGCCGCTATGTGTTGACGCCGAGGCTCTTCGACCACCTGCGTGCGATCGCGCCAGGCGCCGGGGGCGAGCTCCAACTGACCGATGGCATCGCGGCGCTGCTGGCCAAAGAGCGGGTGCTGGCGTATGCCTTCGAAGGCACCCGTTACGACTGCGGAAGCAAGCTCGGCTATCTCGAGGCGACGGTCCATTTCGGCCTCAAGCACCCCGAGCTCGCCGAAGACTTTGCGGCGTTCCTCCGGCGCAGCGGCGAAAAGCCGGCGCGATGACGCTGAACGAGCTTCGCTACATCGTGGCCGTCGCGCACGAGCGGAGCTTCGGGCGCGCGGCGCAGCGCTGCTTCGTGAGCCAGCCCGCGCTGTCGGTCGCGATCCAGAAGCTCGAGGAGGAGCTCGGCACGCGGCTCTTCGAGCGGGGCAAGGCGGAGGTCTCGGTGACCCCCGTCGGCGAGCGCATCGTCGAGCAGGCGCAGAAGGTACTGGAGGAGGCCGCGCGGGTGAAGGAGCTCGCGCAGGCGGGCCGCAACCAGCTCTCCGGTCCGCTCCGGCTGGGCGCGATCTACACCGTCGCGCCGTACCTCCTGCCGGACCTGATCCCCGCGCTGCACGAGTTCGCGCCGCAGATGCCGCTCGAGATCGAGGAGAACCTGACCGAGAACCTCGAAGCCGCGCTGAAGAGCGGACGAATCGACGCCGCGATCGTCGCGCTGCCGTTCAATCCGCCCGGCATCGTGACGGAGTTTCTCTACGAGGAGCCGTTCCGCATCGTCGTTCCGCGCGGGCACAAGTGGGCGAAGCGGAAATCGGTGCCGGCGGACGAACTTGCGCACGAACACACGATCCTCCTGGGCGTGGGCCACTGTTTCCGCGACCAGGTGCTCGATGCGTGTCCCGAGCTCAACCGGGCTGAATCGCCCGCCACGCGCGCGAACTCGCTCGAGACCGTGCGCAACATGGTGGCTTCGGGCCTCGGCGTGTCGGTGCTGCCGCGCGACGCGATGACGCCGAAATACCACAGTCAGCTCGTGGTTCCGGTGCCGTTCGCGCGGCCGACGCCGACGCGGCGGGTTGCGCTCGCGTGGCGGAAGAGCTTCCCGCGACCGCAGGCGATCCGCGCGATCCGCGACGCCGTCGCTGCGTGCCGCCCGTCGCCCAAGAAGTAGGGTCCAAGAAGTAGGGTCAGACCCGACTTTTCTCGGAGGTCGAAAAAAAGTAGGGTCAGACCCCGACGTCTTGGGGTCAGACGCGACGGTCACCTGATGGGTCTGCCTTGCCCCGCGGTCGCCTCATGGGCAGACGCTTCGCGCGTCGCCCGAGGGCGCCGATCTTCTGTCGGAATGCCATGCTACCCAGGGCCCATCCATGCTGCGTCGAGTCGCGGATGATATTCAAGTCCTCCGCCGAGACCGCCGAGCAGAAGAGTGCGCGATAGGACGCCTGACGCGCCTCGGCATTTCCGCCCAACTCCCAGTAGAGCATGTGCGGCGAGATCAACGCATCCCGCGCACTTCCGGCGTTCCCCCGGAAACTCGACCATGGATATTCGCCTGGTTTCTGCACAATGCCGGCGCGTACCGGATTGAGTTCGATGTAGCGCATGCAGGTCAGCAGGTAGCGGTCGTCGTCCACGATCGCGGCCTTGTACCGGCCCTCCCAAAGCGTTCCGGTGCGGTTATACAGGCTGTTGAAATATTTGACATAGACGCGCGCGACGGCCTGCATCATCCGCGGCAGGCTGACGGCAAGCCCCGGTGCCGCCAGCAGATGCACGTGGTTGGTCATCAGCGCGTAAGCGTGGATGGCGACGCCGTTCGCGCGCGCTGCGTGGATCAGGCACTGCTTGAAGAACGCAAGATCGGTATCGGCACCGAAGATCGGCTGGCGATTGCGGCCGCGCTGAATGACGTGCAGCGGCGTTTCGGGAGCGAAGAAGCGTGGCAGCCGGGGCATGAACCGCAGCCTAAGCGGCCGGCCGCGATGGTGCCATCCGCCAATGGTCGAAAGTAGGGTCTGACCCTACTTCGAGCGCCTCGAGCGCGGCGCGCGCGTCCGGAAATGGTGCAAGCGTCAGGTACGCGTAGCGGAACTCGCTCATGAGGCTCTGCAGCCACGTCTATTCGAGCTGGTTCGTACGCCACAACCGGGAAGGCATGGCGCCGCAGCGGGGAACCATCTCCTCGGCGCGCGCGATCACGGCGTGCACGTCGAAGAGCGTGCCGTACGCGCGTCCAAGACGACCGCGTCGACGGTGAGCGACGGAACGTTCAATGCCACCGTCGGATCCCGAGACGGGCAAAAAAAGAGGGGTTACACTCGCGCGTAACCCCTTGGTTCATTTGGTGGGCGGTACAGGGTACGATCCTGTGACCCCTGCCGTGTGAAGGCAGTGCTCTACCGCTGAGCTAACCGCCCCGCGAACCCAGACAGGAGCCGTGATTTAAGCATGGTGATAGGAAGAGGGTCAAACCGATCCGGCCCGTTTGTCTAGCCTCGTCCAAGACAAAATAGGCACCCTGACAGTGCGTCGTCCGCCCCGGTTTGGGGGCCCGAAACCGCGTCCGGGATAGGGGGACCGGGTAACCCCCTAGCGCCGAACGTTTTTCCCTCTTGGCCCGGGATTTGCGATCGGGTATTCGATCGATTGGGCCCCCTCCGGAAATTTTCCGTGTCCCGCATGCCGTACGACGAAATGCAGATCCAGGGGGGTGGCGTCCGTCCCCATTACGAGGCCTTTGCGGGCTGGCTCGCCCGGACACCGCCGGCGCGGATAGCCCAGAAGCGGGAAGAGGCCGAGCGCGCGTTCCATCGCCTCGGCATCACGTTCGCGGTCTACGGCGAAGATGCGGGCACCGAGCGCCTGATCCCGTTCGACATCGTTCCGCGCATCATTCCGGCCGACGAATGGAAGGTGCTCGATCGCGGGCTGCGCCAGCGCGTCCACGCGTTGAACGCGTTCCTCCACGACGTCTACCACGACCAGGCAATCCTCGCCGCCGGCGTCGTGCCGCGGGATCGCGTGCTCGGCAACGAGCAGTACCGCCGCGAGATGCAGGGCATGGATGTGCCGGGAGGCATCTACGCGCACATCGCGGGCGTCGACATCGTGCGCGCGGGCGAGGGCGAGTACTACGTGCTCGAGGACAACCTGCGCGTGCCGTCCGGCGTCTCGTACATGCTCGAGAACCGCAAGATGATGATGCGGCTCTTCCCCGAGCTCTTCGCCACGCAGGCGATCCGGCCGGTCCAGCACTATCCGGACCTGCTGCTCGAGAACCTGCACGCGCTGGCGCCGGCCGGCGAGGAGTCGCCGACGGTCGCCGTGCTGACCCCCGGCGCCTACAACTCGGCGTACTTCGAGCACGCGTTCCTCGCCCAGCAGATGGGCGTCGAGCTGGTCGAGGGGCAGGACCTCTTCGTGCAGAGCGACACCGTCTACATGAGGACGACGAAGGGGCCGCAGCGCGTCCACGTGATCTACCGGCGGGTCGACGACGACTTCCTCGATCCGCGCGTCTTCCGCCCCGATTCGATGATCGGCGTTCCCGGCCTGTTCGCCGCCTATCGCGCCGGCCGCGTCACGCTCGCGAACGCGATCGGGACCGGCGTCGCCGACGACAAGTCGATCTACCCCTACGTCCCCGACATGATCCGCTTCTACCTGTCCGAGGAGCCGATCCTGAACAACGTGCCGACCTGGCAGCTCCATCGGCCCGCCGAACGCGACCACGTCCTCGCGCACCTCGACGAGCTCGTCGTGAAGGAAGTGCACGGCGCGGGCGGCTACGGGATGCTGATCGGACCGGCGGCCAGCGCGGCGGAGATCGAGGCGTTCCGCGCCCGGGTCGTCGCCTGTCCCGACAAGTACATCGCGCAGCCGACGCTGTCGCTGTCGACCTGCGCGACGTTCGTCGGCAGCGGCCTCGCGCCGCGGCACGTCGACTTCCGGCCCTACGTGCTGTCGGGCCGGCAGGTGAATCTCGTTCCGGGCGGGCTCACGCGCGTCGCGCTGCGGGAGGGATCGCTGGTCGTGAACTCGTCGCAGGGCGGGGGCACGAAGGACACCTGGGTCGTCGCGAGGTAGGCCACCGATCCAGCATTGCCGACATGCGCGACCACGCAATCCAGAGCTGCCGTCATTCCCGCGAACGCGGGAATCCAGTGTCGTTCGAGCGAACGTCGCTGGGTCCCCGCGTGCGCGGGGACGACGGAATCAAGGCATGATCGGCACGAACGCAGGCACGTTGCGCATCAACTGACATGCTCTGCCGCACCGCCAACGAGCTCTTCTGGATGTCGCGCCACATCGAGCGCGCCGAGAACACGGCGCGGATGCTCGACGTCACCTACCGGATGTCGCTCCTTCCCTACGACGTGGTCGAGCCGGGCCTCGCGTGGGCGGAGCCGTGGGCGGTGCCGCTCGTGACCTCCGGGCTCGCCACCGCGTACTACGAGAAATACGACGCGCTCTCCGCCGAAAACGTGCTGCGGCTCATGGTGCTCGACCCCGGCAATCCGTCGTCGATCTACAACTGCCTCCGTGCAGCGCGCGAGTCGGCGCGCTCGGTGCGCGGCGCGATCACCTCCGAGATGTACGAGGACCTGAACTCCGCGTGGCTCGAGATGCGCGAGTGCAACTACGCCACGGTCGAGGCGCGCGGCGTCTCCGAGTTCCTCGACTGGGTCAAGATGCGCTCGCACCTCTTCCGCGGCGTGACTTTCGGCACGATGCTGCGCGACGAGGCGTACCACTTCATCCGCCTGGGCACCCACCTGGAGCGTGCCGACAACACGGCGCGGATCCTCGACGTCAAGTACCACACGCTCCTGCCGAGCGCTGCCGACGTCGGCGGGGCGGTCGACTACTACCAGTGGGGCGCGCTCCTGCGGTCGCTGTCGGGCTTCGAGTCGTACCGCAAGATCTACAGCGACGTGATCACCCCGCGCCGCGTGGCCGAGCTCCTGATCCTCCGCGACGACATGCCGCGCTCGCTCCACGCCTGCATGAACTTCATCCACGAGACGCTGGAGACCCTCTGCGACGCCGGGAGCCGCGAGGTCGAGCGCGCGGCCGGCGAGCTGCACGCGAAGCTCCACTACGGCCGCACCGACGACATCATCCGGCAGGGCCTGCACGAGTACCTGATGGACTTCCTCGCGCGGATCTCGGCGCTGGGCGAGGGGATCAATCGGCACTTCCTCGTCCCGGCGTACTGAGCGATTCGGTAGAATTCGCGCCCATGACCTACTGTGTCGCGATGACGCTCGACGCGGGGATGATCTTCGCGTCGGACTCCCGCACCAACGCGGGCGTCGACCAGATCTCCCGCTTCTCGAAGATGCGGACGTTCGTGCGCCCTGGCGAGCGCGTCATCGTCATGCTGTCCTCGGGCAACCTGTCGATCACGCAGAACGCCGTCAACACGCTCGAGCAACGGGCGCGCGGCAGCGAGGGGCATCTTCACCTCTGGAACGCGACGTCGATGTTCGAGGTCGCGCGCCTCTTGGGCGATGCGCTGCGCGAGGTGAAGACGCGCGACGGCCCGTACCTGCAGCAGAACAACATCGACTCCAGCGCCAATTTCCTGGTCGGCGGACAGGTCAAGGGAGAGCCGCCGCGGCTGTTCGAGGTCTACTCCGAGGGCAACTTCATCGAGGCGACGCCCGAGACCTGCTACTTCCAGATCGGCGAGAGCAAATACGGCAAGCCGGTGCTCGATCGGGTGGTCAGCCGCGGGACATCGCTCATCGATGCCACCAAGTGCACGCTCGTGTCCTTCGACTCGACGATGCGCTCGAACATCTCGGTCGGCCTGCCGATCGACCTCCTCGTGTACGACACCGATGCCCTGTCCGTGCGGTTGCAGCGCCGGATCGAGGAGACCGATCCTTACTTCCAGATGGTGCACAAGGGATGGGGCGAGGGCCTGCGGCGCGTCTTCTCAGAGCTTCCGAACCCCGACTGGTCGTAGCCCGACGAGGCCCGAGAGCGTCCGCCCATGGCGATCCGCATCGCGCTCCAGCACCGCACGAGCTACCGCTTCGACCGGCTGGTCAAGCTCGCCCCGCACGAGATCCGGCTGCGCCCGGCACCGCACTGCCGCACGCCGGTGCTCGGGTACTCGCTCAATGTCGTGCCCGAGCCCTACTTCCTGAACTGGCAGCAGGATCCCTACGGCAATTGGATTGCGCGGCTCGTCTTTCCGGAGCCGGCGACGGCGCTCGAAGTGACCGTCGACCTGGTCGCCGACATGACGGTGATCAATCCGTTCGACTTCTTCGTCGAGCCCGCCGCCGAAGCCTATCCCTTCGAATACGCGACCGCGCTCGCGAAGGAGCTGATCCCGTTCCGCGAGGTGTCGCCACCCGGGCCGCGGCTTGCCGCGTGGCTCGACGCGTTCCGCGCGACGATCGTGCCCGGCGAGAACACGGTCACGATGCTGGTGCGGCTCAACCAGCAGCTGCAGCGCGAGATCCGTTATCTCGTCCGGATGGAGCCCGGCGTCCAGGATCCCGACGATACGCTCGAGCGCGCCTGCGGCTCGTGTCGCGATACCGGGTGGCTCCTCGTGCAGATCCTGCGCCACCTCGGCTTGGCCACGCGGTTCGCGTCGGGCTACCTGATCCAGCTCGTCGCCGACGTGAAGCCGCTCGACGGTCCGGCCGGCACCGATCACGACTTCACCGACCTCCACGCGTGGGCCGAGGCGTACCTGCCCGGCGCCGGCTGGATCGGACTCGATCCCACGTCGGGCCTGCTCACGGGGGAAGGCCATCTGCCGCTCGCCTGCACGGCCGATCCGGGGAACGCGGCTCCGGTGATCGGCTTCACCGACCCGTGCCAGGTCGACTTCTCGTTCGCCATGAGCGTCACGCGCGTGCACGAGGACCCGCGCGTCACCAGGCCGTACTCGGAGGTGCAGTGGGCGGCGATCGACGCGCTGGGCCAGCGGATCGACGCCGACCTCGCGACGCACGACGTGCGCCTGACCCAGGGCGGCGAGCCCACGTTCGTGTCGATCGACGACATGGACGGGGAGGAGTGGAACTACACCGCGCTTTCGCCCAGGAAACGCGAGCTCGGCGAATCGCTGCTGCGCCGCCTGGCCGGACGCTTCGCGCCGGGCGGCTTTCTCCACACCGGCCAGGGGAAGTGGTACCCCGGCGAGCCGCTGCCCCGCTGGGCCATCGGCGCCTACTGGCGGGCCGACGGCGTGCCGCTGTGGAACGACCCGTTGCGTATCGCCGACACGCGCACGCCGGGCCGCGACGACATCGGCACCGCGCAGCGCCTCGCAAACACGCTCGCCGAAGCGCTGGGCCTCGACGCGAAGTACGTGATGACGGCGTACGAGGACGTGCCGAAGCTCCTGGTCGGCGAAGCAGCCCTCCCGACGAACCTGGATCCTCTGCAGGCCGACCTGTCGCAGCCGACGGAGCGCGCGCGTCTCGCCCGGCTCTTGCAGCAGGGGGCCGGCCGACCCGCGGGCTTCGTGCTTCCGTTGCGCGCGGTCGAGCGTGCGGAGGGAGTGTTGTGGGAGACGAGCCCGTGGCCCGTTCGCCGCGAGCATCTCTATGTGCTCGAAGGCGACTCGCCGCTCGGCCTGCGCCTCCCGCTCGGCTCGTTGCCCGAAGTGCTGCCGGAAGAAGAGGACGTCGAGCCGCCCATCGATCCGTTCGCACCCCGCGGCGAGCTGCCTGCGTCGGGTACCGGAGCCGCAACTGCGGCGCGCGGGAAGGCGACGCCCGCGGCGGCCGTGAAGGACGTCGTCAAGACCGCGCTCTGCGTCGAAGTGCGCGACGGCCACCTCCGCGTGTTCATGCCGCCGCTGGTCCGCCTCGAAGACTACGTTGCGCTGCTCGCGGTGGTCGAGCGGGCCGCTGCGTCGCAGGGCCTTGCGGTCGCGATCGAGGGCTACACGCCGCCCCGCGATCCGCGGCTCAAGGTCTTGAACGTGACGCCGGACCCGGGCGTGATCGAGGTCAACATCCATCCCGCCGCGACGTGGAGCGATCTCGTCGAAGCAACCGAGGCGCTCTACGAGGAGGCGCGGCAGTCGCGGCTCGGCACCGAGAAGTTCATGCTCGACGGCCGCCACACCGGCACCGGCGGCGGCAATCACGTGACGCTGGGCGGGCCCACGCCGGCCGACAGCCCGCTCCTGCGCCGCCCCGATCTGCTGCAGAGCCTGATCACGTACTGGCAGAACCACCCGTCGCTGTCGTACCTTTTCTCGGGAACCTTCATCGGGCCCACGAGCCAGGCACCCCGCGTCGACGAGGCGCGCGACGATCGCCTCTACGAGCTCGAGATCGCGTTCCAGCAGCTGCACCGGCGACACAAGACGGGCGAGGACACGGCATCGCCCTGGCTCGTCGACCGCCTTCTGCGCCACATGCTGACCGACCTCACCGGCAACACGCACCGGGCCGAGTTCTCGATCGACAAGCTCTACTCGCCGGACAGTGCGACGGGACGACTCGGCCTCCTCGAGTTCCGCGCGTTCGAGATGCCGCCGCACGCGCGGATGAGCGCCGTGCAGATGCTGCTGCTCCGTGCCCTCGTCGCGCGCTTCTGGCAGCAGCCCTACCTGGGCAAGCTCGTGCGCTGGGGCACGTCGCTCCACGACCGCTGGCTGCTGCCGCACTTCGTCGCGACGGATTTGCGTGACGTCGTCGCCGATCTGGACGCCTTCGGCTATCCGTTCGCGCACGAGTGGTTCGCGCCGTTCGTCGAGTTCCGGTTTCCGCGTTACGGGACGGTCACCTACGACGGTGTCTCGATCGAGCTCAGGCAGGCGATCGAGCCGTGGCACGTGCTGGGTGAGGAGGTGAGCGGCACCGGCACGTCGCGCTACGTCGATTCGTCGGTCGAGCGGCTGCAGGTCAAGGTCACCGGAATGACCGGCCAGCGCCATCGCGTGGCGTGCAACGGTCGCGCGCTGCCGCTCGTGCCGACGGGCGTGCCCGGCGAATTCGTCGCCGGCGTCCGCTTCCGCGCGTGGAATCCGCCGTCCGCGCTGCATCCGACGATCGGCGTGCAGGCGCCGCTCGTGTTCGACCTCGTGGACACCTGGGCGGCGCGCTCGCTCGGCGGCTGCACCTACCACGTGTCGCATCCGGGCGGCCGCAATTACGACACGTTCCCGGTCAATGCGAACGAGTCCGAGGCACGACGCTTCGCGCGCTTCTGGTCGCACGGCCACACGCCCGGCGGAATGAAGCTCGTCGACGAGCCGCCGAATCCTGCGACGCCCGCGACGCTCGATCTGCGGTGGCAGCCGCAGTGAACGACAGGCGCCAGGCTCCGATGCCGACCGTCCGCACCCGCTTCGCACCCAGCCCCACGGGCTTCCTGCACCTGGGCGGCGCTCGCACCGCACTGTTCGCTTGGGCATACGCGCGCCGTCACCACGGCAAGTTCATCCTGCGGATCGAGGACACCGACGTCGAGCGCGGAACGCCGGAAGCGGTGCACGCGATCCTGGACGCGATGGCGTGGCTCGGCCTCGACTACGACGAGGGGCCGTACTACCAGATGCAACGAATGGACCGCTATCGGGCCGTCGTCGGCGAGATGCTCGAGCGTGGACTCGCCTATCACTGCTATATGTCGCCCGCGGAGCTCGACGCGCTGCGCGCGGCGCAGATGGCCCGTGGCGAGAAGCCACGCTACGACGGACGCTGGCGGCCGGAGAACGCGGCGGGGATGACGCCGCCGCCCGGTGTGCCGCCGGTCGTGCGCTTCAAGAATCCGCTCGCCGGCACGGTCGCGTGGGACGACCGGGTGAAGGGGCACATCGAGATCTCGAACGCGGAGCTCGACGATCTCGTGATCGCGCGGCCGGACGGCACGCCGACCTACAATTTTTGCGTGGTGGTCGACGACCTCGACATGAAGATCACGCACGTGGTCCGCGGCGACGACCACGTCAACAACACGCCCCGGCAGATCAACATCATCCGGGCGCTGGGCGCGGAGCCGCCGATCTACGCGCACGTGCCGACGGTCCTGGGCGAGGACGGGCACAAGCTTTCGAAACGGCACGGCGCGGTCAGCGTGATGCAGTACGACGAGCTCGGCTACCTGCCCGAGGCGCTCGTCAATTTCCTCGCCCATCTCGGCTGGGGCCACGGCGACGACGAGATCTTCACCCGCCAGCAGTTCGTCTCGTGGTTCGATCTCGACGCGATCAATCCCGCGCCGTCGCGCTTCGACACCGACAAGCTCAAGTGGGTGAACCAGGAGCACATGAAGGGCCTGCCAGAGGGCGAGCTTGGGCGGCGCCTCGCGCCCTATCTCGTGCGCGCCGGGCTCGAGCCGGAAGCAGGTCCGGCTGCGGGCGCGGTTGCCGTCCTGCTGCGCGACCGCGTGGCGACGCTCGCGGAAATGGCCGACGCGGCGCGCTACTTCTACGCGACGCCGGCGCCCCCGCCCGAAGCGATCGCCGAGTTCGTCAACGACGGCAACCAGGCGGCGCTGCCACGAGATCGCCCAGCGAATTCGCGACCATCGAGTGGAAGCGCGAGGCGATCGGCGCGCTGATCAAAGCCGTGGCCGCGAAGCACAAGCTCAAGCCGCCGCAGGTGATGATGCCGCTGCGGATGCTCGCCTGCGGGACGCGCGAGACGCCCGCGATCGACGCGGTGCTCGCGCTGCTCGGACGTGAGCCGACGCGCGCGCGGATCGAAGCCGGCCTCGCGCGCGCTGGCTAGGCGTCACCAAATTACAGGTCCGTCATTCACGCGAAGGCGGGAATCCAGTGCCTTTCGAATGCATCCACCAACAGCCACCACGAGTTGGAACCGGCGTATCATTGCGCTATGACAAAGAGCTTGATCACAGTCAATCCGCAGATCCAAGGCGGCGTGCCTGTTTTTGCCGGGACGCGCGTACCTGTGAAAAATCTGTTTGACTATCTTGAGGCTGGCGAATCCCTCGACCAGTTTCTGGATGACTTTCCGACTGTCGCGAGGGATCTCGCCGTTGCCGTTCTGGAGCAGGCGCGCGAGGCGGTAACGCCGCATGCGCATCCTGCTTGATGAGTCGCTTCCTCGCCGGCTCCGCCATATTTTCGCCGGCCACGAGGTTGTGACGGTCGTGGAGGCCGGGTGGCCCGGTATCGAAAACGGCGAACTGCTTCGGTTGGCCGCAACGCGCTTCGATGTCTTCGTCACTGCAGATCAGAATCTTCAGTTTCAGCAAAATCTGAGCACACTGCCGATACCGGTGGCAGTATTGGTTGCCGTCGACAATCGGCTCGAATCGTTACGTCCAGCCGCAACGGAGCTGCTTTCGCGCTTGAGCAGCCTTCCTGCTCGCAATTTCTTGCGTTGCGGCCGCTAGCCTCCCGCTGGCTCCGTCCTTCGCGGGCAGCGCTGGCGCCCTGTCCTCTGCGGCGGAGTGCGGTGCGCGGGGGCGAGGGTGACTGCGCTTGGCGCGCCGGGGCCGTTCCGGTAAAATGAGAATTTCCGGCCCCTTAGGCTCCCATGCCCAAGTTCGTGTTCGTGACCGGTGGCGTCGTTTCCTCGTTGGGAAAGGGCATCGCCGCCGCGTCGCTGGCCGCGATCCTCGCCTCGCGCGGCGTCCGCGTCACCAATCTCAAGCTCGACCCGTACATCAACGTCGATCCTGGAACGATGAGCCCGTTCCAGCACGGCGAGGTGTTCGTCACGGAGGACGGCGCCGAGACCGACCTCGACCTCGGGCACTACGAGCGCTTCGTTGACGTGAAGATGAGCAAGCGCAACAACTTCACGACTGGCCAGATCTACGAGAGCGTGATCCGCAAGGAGCGCCGCGGCGACTACCTCGGCGGCACCGTGCAGGTGATTCCGCACATCACCGACGAGATCAAGGCCTGGATCACGGCAGGGGCCGGTGATGCCGAGGTCGCCGTCGTCGAGGTCGGCGGCACCGTCGGCGACATCGAGTCGCTGCCGTTCCTCGAGGCGATCCGGCAGATGGGCATCGTGCTCGGCCGCGAGAACGTCTGCTACATCCACCTGACGCTCGTCCCGTTCATCGCGAGCGCCGGCGAGATGAAGACCAAGCCGACGCAGCACTCGGTCAAGGAGCTGCGCGAGATCGGGATCCAGCCCGACGTCATCCTCGCGCGGGCCGACCGCCCGCTGCCCGACGGCGATCGCCGGAAGATCGCGCTGTTCACGAACGTGACGCCCGACGCGGTGATCCCGGCGCTCGACGCGGACTCGATCTACAAGATCCCGGCCGCGCTGCACGCCGAGGGTCTGGACGCGATCGTCTGCAAGAAGCTCCAGATCCAGCCGCCGCCGACCGACCTGTCGACGTGGAACAAACTGGTCGACGCGCTCGAGCATCCGGAGCACGCGGTCAACATCGCGATGGTCGGCAAGTACGTCGACCTGACCGAATCGTACAAGTCGCTGTCCGAGGCGCTGACCCACGCCGGCATCCACACGAGGAGCAAGGTCCAGATCCACTACGTGGACTCGGAGGCGGTCGAGCGCGACGGCATCGAATGCCTGGCCGGGATGGATGCGATCCTCGTTCCCGGCGGCTTCGGCAAGCGCGGCGTCGAAGGCAAGATCAAGGCGATCCGCTACGCGCGCGAGAACGGCATTCCGTACCTCGGCATCTGCCTCGGCATGCAGCTCGCGGTGATCGAGTACGCGCGCCACATGGCCGGGCTCGACCACGCGAACAGCACCGAGTTCGAGCCGGCGACGCCGCACCCGGTCGTCGCGCTCATCACCGAGTGGCAGAACCGCGACGGCTCGATCGAGAAGCGCACGACGGCCTCCGACCTGGGCGGCACGATGCGCTTGGGCGCGCAGCCCTGCGACGTCGTGCCGGGCTCGCTCGCGCACCACATCTACGGCGCGACGACGGTGGCCGAGCGGCATCGCCATCGCTACGAAGTGAACAATCATTACCTGCCGCGGCTCGAAGCTGCCGGCCTCGCGGTCGGCGCGCGTGCGAAGAGCGCCGCCGCGGGCGACCTCTGCGAGATGATCGAGCTGCCGCAGCATCCCTGGTTCTTCGGCTGCCAGTTCCACCCGGAATTCACGTCGAACCCGCGCCGCGGCCATCCGTTGTTCATCGGCTTCATCCAGGCTGCGCTCGAGCAGCGGCGGCGCGCGCAGGCGCAGGGCGCGACCGACGCCGTCGCCGAGCTGGTCGCGTCGATCTGACGCGGGCGCCCCCATGAAATTGTGCGGTTTCGATGCGGCGCTCGACCGGCCGCTGTTTCTCATCGCCGGTCCGTGCGTGGTCGAGTCCGAAGCGCTGCAGGTCGACGTCGCGGGGCGTCTCAAGGAGATGTGCACCGCGCTCGCCATCCCGTTCATCTTCAAGTCGTCCTACGACAAGGCGAACCGCAGCTCGGCGGGGTCATTCCGGGGCCCCGGGATGACCGAGGGCTTGCGCGTCCTGGCCGAGGTCAAGCGGCAGGTCGGCGTGCCGGTGCTGACCGACGTGCATGCGGAGGACGAGATCGCGGACGCCGCTGCCGTCGTCGACGTGCTGCAGACGCCCGCGTTCCTGTGCCGCCAGACCGACTTCATCCAGGCGGTCGCGCGCGCCGGCAAGCCGGTCAACATCAAGAAGGGTCAGTTCCTGGCACCGGAGGACATGCAGCAGGTCGTCGCCAAGGCAAAGGCCGCAAGCGGCGCCGACAACATCCTCGTCTGCGAGCGCGGCGCGTCGTTCGGCTATCACAATCTTGTCTCCGACATGCGCTCGCTCGCCATCCTGCGGCAGACGGGTTGCCCCGTTGTGTTCGACGCGACGCACTCGGTGCAGCTGCCGGGCGGGCAGGGCACGTCGTCGGGGGGGCAGCGCGAGTTCGTGCCGGTGCTTGCGCGCGCCGCGGTTGCGGCAGGCGTCGCCGGCGTGTTCATGGAGACGCACCCGCATCCCGAGAAGGCGCTTTCCGACGGACCGAACGCGTGGCCGCTCGACCGGATGCGCGCGCTCCTGGAGACGCTCCGGACGCTCGACGCCGCGGCGAAGCGGGCGGGCTTTCCCGAGAACGAGATGATGGCCACCGGCGCGGCCTGACCGCAGTCGCCGCGGCGCGTCACCAACGACCCACACGAGCAATCCAGGGAGATCCAGAATGAGCGCCATCGTCGATGTCATCGCCCGCGAGATCCTCGATTCCCGCGGCAACCCCACGATCGAGGCCGACGTGGTCCTCGAGTCCGGTGTCTCCGGCCGGGCCGCGGTGCCGTCCGGCGCGTCGACCGGCTCGAAGGAGGCCGTTGAGCTCCGCGACGGCGACGCCGCGCGCTACTCCGGCAAGGGCGTCCTGCGCGCCGTCGAGAACGTCAATACCGAGCTCTGCGAGGCGGTCCTCGGCCTCGACGCGACGGAGCAGGCTTTCATCGACAAGACGATGATCGAACTCGACGGCACCGACAACAAGTCGCGCCTCGGTGCGAACGCGATCCTCGCCGTGTCGTGCGCGGTGGCCAAGGCCGCCGCCGACGAATCGTCGCTGCCGCTGTATCGCTACCTGGGCGGTGCCGGCGAGATGCAGCTTCCGGTGCCGCAGATGAACGTGATCAACGGCGGCGCGCACGCGAACAACAAGATCGACCTGCAGGAGTTCATGCTCGTGCCCCTCGGCGCGCCGTCGTTCCGCGAGGCGCTCCGCTATGGCGCCGAGGTGTTCCACACTCTGAAGAAGATCATCGACTCCCGGGGGATGCCGACCACGGTCGGCGACGAGGGCGGCTTCGCGCCGGATCTGGCGTCGAACGAGGCGGCGCTCCAGCTCCTGGTCGAGGCGATCGACAAGGCGGGCTACGTGCCCGGCACCGACATCGCGCTCGCGCTCGATTGCGCCGCGAGCGAGTATTACGAGGACGGCGTCTACGCGCTCGCCGCCGAGGGCACGAAGCTCACGCGCTCCCAGATGGTCGACGTGCTCGCAACCTGGTGCGACAAGTACCCGATCATCAGCATCGAGGATGGCATGTCCGAGCACGACTGGGACGGCTGGAAGCTCCTCACCGACCGCCTCGGGAAGACGGTGCAGATCGTCGGCGACGACATCTTCGTCACCAACACGAAGATCCTGAAGCAGGGGATCGCGAAGGGCGTAGCCAACTCGATCCTCGTCAAGATCAACCAGATCGGCACGCTGACCGAGACGTTCTCGGCGATCACGATGGCCAACCGTGCCGGCTATACGGCCGTCATTTCCCATCGGTCCGGCGAGACCGAGGACAGCATGATTGCCGACATCGCCGTCGGCGCGAACACGGGCCAGATCAAGACGGGCTCGCTGTCGCGCTCGGACCGAATGGCGAAGTACAACCAGCTGCTGCGGATCGAGGAAGACCTGGGCGAGGCCGCCTCGTATCCGGGACGCGCCGCGTTCTTCCAGCTCAAGTAGGATTCGACCTCCGGTGCGCTGGCTCGCGCTCGTCTTCGTCCTGCTGATCGCCGCGCTGCAGTATCCGATGTGGCTCGGCAAGGGCGGCTGGCTGCAGGTGCGCGAGCTGTCGAGGCAGGTCGAAGCGCAACGCTCCGCCAACGCCAAGCTCAAGGAGCGCAACGCGGCGCTCGATGCGGAAGTGCGCGACCTCAAGACCGGCTCCGAGGCGATCGAGGAGCGCGCGCGCTCGGAGCTCGGCATGGTCCGGCACGACGAGGTGTTCTTCCAGCTCCAGGACGGCGGCGTGCCGGGCAGGGGCGACACCGGGCCGCCCGGCGTGGCAAATGGACCCGTCGTCCCCGCCCCCGACGACAACATTCGAGGGCAGGCTCCGGCGGGGACCCGGTGACGTTGGAATGTCGCCTGCAATGCTCGTCCCAAGTCGCTGGATTCCCGGGCTCCGTGAAATTTGAGCGTATCCCATGCCCGGTGCGTCGCCCGGGTCGTTCGCGTGGCGACGCGCCCTTCGGGCCTTGGCTTCGCCCGCCACGCTCGCGACTGTATTCGCGGGAATGACGCACACGCATGCAGCGCGTGACCTCTCGCCGGAACCCGCGGCTCCGTGAAGCGGTCGGGCTGATCGCGTCGGCACGCGACCGGCGCAAGGCCGGCAAGTGCGTGCTCGAGGGCGAGCATCTCGTTTCCGTCTACGCGGAGCGCCACGGCGCGCCGGAGACGCTGGTTGTGTCGGACGACGCACTCGACCGGCCCGAAGCGCGAGCGCTGGCGGAAGCGTACGCCGCGCGGACGCTGGTCGTGCCGGCGAAGCTGCTCTCCGAGTTGACCGTGCTTCCCGCGGGCGTCGGCATGCTCGCCGTCGTGCCCGCGCTCCGGCCGGCCATCACGGCGCCCGGTGACTTCTGCCTGCTGATCGACGACGTCCAGGACCCGGGCAACGTCGGCTCGATGCTGCGCTCGGCAGCCGCCGCCGGCGTCGGGCAGGCATTCCTGTCCAGGCACTGCGCCTTCGCCTGGTCACCCAAGGTGCTGCGGGCGGGGCAGGGCGCGCATTTCTGTCTCGACATTCACGAGGACGTCGATCTTCCCGCGTGGGCGGCCTCGTATCGCGCGAGCGGCGGCGAGGTCGTCGCGACCGTCGCCGTTGGAGGAACGAGTCTCTACGAGGCGCGATTCGGAGGCCGCGTCGCGCTCGCCATCGGCAACGAGGGCGCAGGCCTCGCCCCGGCATTGGCGGCCGCGGCGTCGCAGCGGGTGACGATCCCGATGCCCGGCGGCATGGAATCTCTCAACGCGGCCGCGGCGGCCGCCGTCTGCCTCTTCGAGTGCGTGCGGCAGCGGAGCGCGCGGCGCGCCTGACGTCAGGGAAAGACGGCGGAGAAGGTGGCGTCCTCGACGCAGCCGCCGACGTTCGGAGCGTTCCACCGGCCCTCGAGCCCGATGGACGTGGCCTTCAATTCGTAGACCGTCGCTGTCGTGTCGACCGTCGTTGTGCCGCCGTCCGTGCAGACATAGGACGCGGTGGGGATGCGGAACAGCGTTCCCTCCTGCGCATACGTACCTTGCAGCGTGCAGCTCTCGCTGCCGAAGGTCAGCACCAGCGCCAACTCGGTCGCCGTCTGCGAGACGACCGGATCGACGTCGAAGATCTGCGACCCGGCGCCCGCGCAGCCCGAAGAGACGACCACCGCTGAGCCCACGTAGCTCCCGCCGAGGGCGATGCTCGTGAGCGTCTGACGCGCGATGTCCTTGGTGACGGGCGTCGCGCCGACGTTGTAGGTGAGCGTGCCAGTCGTCGACGACGTGGGCGTGAACGTCGCATTGCCGACCTGCACCGCATCCGGATGGTCCGCCGGGTTCCACGGCGCGCCAATCCCGGTGCCGGTCGTCTGGTAGAGACCGCCGGTGAAACGGTCCCCGACGCGCGACAGGTTTCCGGCGTACCAAATGGGGGTCTTCGCCGGGGCCGGGCCGTAGACGAAGAACGTCGCGAAGATGAAGTCCTGGCTCTGGATCAAATTGACGCCCCAGCCGGATTCGGTGCCGCCCGCGGCCCACCAGATGTCGGTGTAGTCCTCGGCGTGCGCGGGAAGAGCCTGCAGGAAGAGGGCGCCGAGGGCGAGGCAAACGATGTGACGGATGCTGAAATTCTTCATGAACTCACTCGATGGGTTGCGAACGCAGGCGCGATGATACAGTGTCCGCGAGGGCAGCGATGTCGGCCGCGCCTGACACTGCGAGTTGCGCGCCAGCCACCGTGCACGCAAGCGAGCCCGCCGCGACGCCCGCCGCCAGCGCGCGCGGCCACGGCTCGCCGCGATCGAGCGCGGCGGCGAACGCTCCGCTGAAGGCGTCGCCCGCGCCCGTCGTATCCAGCACGTGGACGGGCGGCGCCGTAGCGCGGACCAGCGTGCGATCCACCGCCATCAGCGCCCCCTCCGGGCCCAGCGTGACGATCGTCGCGCACCCGAATCGCCGATACACGGCCTTCGCGAAAGCATCCGGCGCGGCGGGCACCTCGAGCCCGCTCGCGATGGCGTCCGCCTCGATCTCGTTCACGATCAGGACGTCGATGGCGGCGAGCAGCGCCGGAGGCAATGCCCGGGCGGGCGCGGCGTTCAATACCGTCCGCGCGCCCCGCGCGCGGGCTCGCGCCGCAACGTCCATGACGGCGTCGAGCGGCACCTCGAGCTGCATGACGAGGGTGGTGCCAGCCCGGAGAAGCTCGTCGGGCAACGACGCCGGATCGACTTGCGCATTTGCACCGGCGACGATCGTGATGCAGTTCTCGCCGCGGGCGTCGACGTGGATGAGGGCAACACCCGTCGGCGCGTCGACGCGGGCGACGCGGGAGAGGTCGATGGCCGCGCTCTCGACCGCCCGCAACGCTGCTCGCGCGAAATCGTCGCGGCCGACCGCCGAAACCAGCGCAACCTCCGCGCCCGCGCGGCGGGCGGCCAAGGCCTGGTTCGCGCCCTTGCCGCCGGCGTGCGCCGCGAATGCGAGGCCGTGGACGGTCTCGCCCGGGCGCGGCAGCCGCTCGACCCGGGCGACGAGGTCGAGGTTGATCGAGCCGAAGACGATGATCACCGCGTTCGACGCCCAGGCGTCCTTCAGTACACGTGCCGCCGCAGCTTCGCGTTGTGGACGATCGTCGTCGCGATCTCCTCGATCGACTTCGCGGTCGTGTCGAGCATCGTGATCTTCTCGCGAGACAGAAGGTCTTCGCACTCGCGGACCTCGTAGCGGCAGTTCTCGGCCGCCGCGTACTTGCTGCCCGGACGCCGCGCCTCGCGAATCTTGTGCAGCCGGTCCGGATTGATCGTGAGGCCGTAGAGGCGGTCGCGGAAGGGCAGCACGGACGCCGGGAGCTTGCGATCGGCGAAATCGTCGGGGGTCAGCGGAAAGTTCGCCGTGCGGATCCCGAACTGCAGCGCGAGATAGAGCGAGGTCGGTGTCTTGCCGCAGCGCGAGACGCCGACGAGGATCACTTGCGCCTTGCCGAGGTCGCGCGAGGTGGCGCCGTCGTCGTGCGCCTGCGTGAAGTTGATCGCGTCCATCCGCGCGAAGTACTCGTGGCTGTTCGCGATTCCGTGCGTGCGGCCGGCGGCGTGCGAGCTCTTCGCCTGGAGCTCGGTCTCGAGCGGCGCGATGAAGATCTGGAAGAGGTCGAGCGTCAGCGCCTTCGTGTCGCGCCGTATCGTTGCGCTCATCGTCTCGTCGACGATCGAGCTGAACACGATGGGCGGCTTGCCTTCGCGCACCGCCGTGTCGTTGACCTGCCGCACCGCAGCCTCGACGCGCTCCGGCGTGTCGACGAACGGGATCGTCTGGCGCTGGAACTGGAAACCCTCGAACTGCGACAGGAGGCTGTTGCCGAACATCTCGGCGGTGATGCCGGTGCGGTCCGAGATGAAGAAGACGGTGCGACGCTTCGGCATCGGCGGGGCTGCGGCGCGCGGTTGCCGCGCTCTACCAGTCCTGCCAGACCGGAACGACGCCGGCCGGCAGCGGCGGCAGGTCGCCCAGGTCGATCCAGCTTTCGCCCGGACCGTGGTAGTCCGAACCGCTCGAAGCGCGCAGGCCGAACACGCGGCAGAGCGTCGCGTACTCCGTGTACTGCACCGGCGTGTGCGCGGAGGTGAGCACTTCGATCGCGTCGCCGCCCGCGTCGCGGAATTCGCCCAGCAGCCGGCGCATGCCGCCCGCGCCGACGCGGTAGCGGCCCGGATGCGCGAGTACGGCCTGCCCTCCTGCGGCATGGATCCAGTCGATCGCCTGGCCGAGCGTCGCCCACGCCTGCGCGACGTGACCGGGCTTGCCCGCCACGAGGAAGCGCTTGAAGACGTCCTTGACGTCGCGCGCATGGCCGGCCTCGACGAGCCAGCGGGCGAAGTGGGTGCGGGAGACGAGCCGTTCGCTCGTCACGAACTTGAGCGCACCTTCGTACGCCCCGGGGATGCCCGCTGCCGCCAGCGCGTCGCCCATCCGCTTCGCGCGCGACGCGCGGCCGTCGCGGATCCTCCCGAGGCCGTCGTTCAGCGCGGCGTTGTCCGCATCGATTCGCAGGCCGACCACGTGGATCGTCTGTTCCTCCCAGCTGACCGAGAGCTCGGTACCGCAGACGAACTCCATCCCGGCTTCCGAAGCGGCGGTCCTGGCCTCCGCCAATCCCGAGACCTCGTCGTGATCGGTCAACGCGAGAACGTCGACTCCGCGCGCGGCGGCGCGGTGCACGAGCGCCGCGGGCGAAAGGAGCCCGTCGGAGCGGGTCGAGTGGCAATGGAGGTCGTAACGACGCACGGGACGATATTGCGTTAACCCATTGATTCTAGCAAAGTGCCGGGGGTATCCTTCGGGTAGACCGCAGTCACGCTCGACGCGCTCCCGACCGGCGGCCGGAGGGCGTCCACGCGGCAGCGCCGGGTAGGTCAGCGGCGGCCCGCAATGACTCGGAAGAACGGGCCCGCCGGTCGGACGAATGGCGCTTGCATCGGCGCCGCGTTTCGGCCGAGAATATGCCATTGGTATAGCGTTGCGGGACCCGAAAGGGTTTGACCCTCGAGCGCGCAGGGTCCGTACAGCGAAGGCGATCGACCCGTGAAACTTTTCGACCGCGTCCTCAATCCCCGCGAAATTCGGCGACGGCTGGGCCTCAATCAAGAGCAGTTCTGGACCCAGATCGGCGTCACGCAGAGTGGCGGCTCGCGCTACGAGAGTGGCCGCGAGATGCCGAAGCCGGTGCGCGAGCTGCTGCGTCTCGTTCACGTCGAGCAGATCGACCTCTCGCAGGTCAAGCGCGTCGACTTCGAGATCATCAGCTACCTCAAGGAATCGCACGCGGACCTCTACCGCACGCTGCGCCGGGCGGTCAAGGGACGCAACCGCGCCGGCGGTGCGCCGCTGGTTCTCGACGACACGATGCTGGGCGAGCCTTCCGAGGAGGCCGCTGACGCGACCGAAGGCATCGCGCCGGGTGGCGAGTCCAAGGGCGGGCACTCCCTCTAGCTGTCCGTCATTCCCGCGAACGCGGGAATCCAGCGACTTAACGGTCGGCGACGGTCCAACGTCACTGGGTCCCCGCCTCCGCGGGGACGACAGACAATGCATGCGAGGTGATTGGCGCATTCGTCGCGGACACGACGTGCTGACGGTTGCCGTCTAACGCTCCGCTCGATCCACGTGCTCCTTCGATGAACCCGCTGCGGCGGGTTCATCGTTTTCTGCGAGGCAATCACGCGGTCGTCGCGTTACCCGGCAAGGTAGAATGGCGCGTGTCGCCGCGCGATTCGCGCGCCGCAACAGTCCAATCCTGGCGCCGGGGGATCGCATGGAAGCAGAGGCACGGGTCGTGCCGTTCGAAGAGCTGCGCATGGCCGACGTGGAGCGCGTGGGCGGCAAGAACGCTTCGCTCGGCGAGATGATCAGCCAGCTCGCCGGCGCCGGCATCCGCGTCCCGGGCGGCTTCGCGACGACCGCCTTCGCCTTTCGCGAATTCCTCGCGCACAACGGCCTCGAGGCGCGCATCGCGGCGCGCCTCGCCGAGCTCGATGTCGACGACGTCGGCGCGCTCGCAGCGGCCGGTGCCGAGATCCGTGGGTGGGTCGCCGCCGCGACGTTTCCGACCGCGTTGCAGGACGCGATTCGAGAAAGCTACGCCGCGCTGAGCGCGGGGGTTCCGGATGCTTCGTGGGCGGTGCGATCATCGGCAACCGCCGAGGATCTGCCCGAGGCCTCGTTCGCGGGACAGCAAGAGACGTTCCTTAACATCAAAGGCTTGGACAATATTCTTCACGCTGCGAAGGAGGTATTTGCCAGCCTCTACAACGACCGGGCGATCGCCTATCGCGTGCATCAGGGCTTCGCCCACGCCGACGTCGCGTTGTCGGCGGGCGTGCAGCGGATGGTGCGAAGCGATCTCGGCGCCGCGGGGGTCATGTTCACGCTCGACACCGAGTCGGGCTTCGACCAGGTGGTGTTCATTACCGCGTCGTACGGGCTCGGCGAGACGGTCGTCCAAGGGTCGGTCAACCCCGACGAGTTCTATGTCTACAAGCCCAATCTTGCCGCAGGCCGCCCGGCGATCCTGCGCAAGTCCGTCGGGGGCAAGGCGACCCGGATGGTGTTCGCCGGCGGCCAGAATGCCGGCGCGTCGACGCTGACGGTTCCGGTCGAAGACGCCGATCGCCATCGCTTCTCGATCACCGACGACGAGGCGTGCGAGCTCGCGCGCTACGCCGTGGCCATCGAGAAGCACTACGGCCGGCCGATGGACATCGAGTGGGGCAGGGACGGCGCCGACGGCAAGCTCTACATCCTCCAGGCGCGGCCCGAGACGGTGAAATCGCGCGAGCGCGGCGACACGCTGCGCCGCTATCGGCTCAAGTCGCACTCGACGGTGCTCGTATCCGGCCGCGCGATCGGGCAGAAGGTCGGGCAGGGCGTCGTGCGGCTCGTGAAGTCGGCCGCCGAGATGGATCGCGTGCGCGACGGCGACGTCCTCGTCGCCGACATGACCGACCCCGACTGGGAGCCGGTGATGAAGCGCGCGGCGGCCATCGTCACCAATCGCGGCGGGCGCACGTGCCACGCGGCGATCATCGCGCGCGAGCTCGGCATCCCGGCGGTCGTCGGCTGCGGGGACGCGACCAAGCGGCTCGCCGACGGTGCGGAAGTCACCGTGTCGTGCACCGAGGGCGACACCGGTCATGTCTACGAGGGCAAGCTCGAGGTCGAGATCGTCGAGGTCGCGCTCGACCGGATGCCGCCCGTGCCGACGAAGCTCATGATGAACGTCGGCAACCCCGAGCTTGCCTTCGAGTTCCGCCGGCTGCCGAACGAGGGCGTCGGTCTCGCGCGGCTCGAGTTCATCATCAACAAGAATGTCGGCATCCACCCTAAGGCGCTCATCGAGCTCGACCGCCAGCCCGCGGACCTCCAGCGCGAAATCCGGGAGCGCATCGCCGGCTACGCGAGCCCCACCGAGTATTACGTGGCAAAGATCGCGGAGGGCGTGGCCACGATCGCCGCCGCCTTCTGGCCGAAGAAGGTGATCGTCCGGCTGTCCGACTTCAAATCGAACGAGTACTCGAATCTGGTCGGCGGCCCGCGCTACGAGCCGCACGAGGAGAATCCGATGCTCGGATTCCGTGGCGCATCGCGCTATATCGCGCCCGAGTTCCACGATTGCTTCGCGCTGGAATGCGCTGCGATGAAGCGCGTGCGCGATGCAATGGGATTCACCAACGTCGAGCTGATGGTGCCCTTCGTGCGCACCCTCGCGGAGGCCGAGAACGTGGTCACCCTTCTCGCGAAGGAGGGGCTCGTGCGCGGCGAGAACGGCCTCCGGGTGATCATGATGTGCGAGATTCCGTCGAACGCAATCCTCGCCGACCGCTTCCTCGAGCACTTCGACGGCTTCTCGATCGGCTCGAACGACATGACGCAGCTCACGCTCGGGGTCGACCGCGATTCCGGCGGCCCGATCGCGCCGACCTTCGACGAGCGCGACGACGCGGTGAAGGCGATGCTCGCGATGGCGATCGCCGCTTGCCTCAAGGCCGGCAAATATGCGGGAATCTGCGGGCAGGGACCGTCCGACCATCCCGACCTCGCGCAGTGGCTGGTGGGTCAGGGCATCGAGAGCATGTCGCTCAATCCGGACACGATCGTCGCGACGTGGCTTCTCCTCGCGGGCAAGTCGCCGGCCTGACCGCCTGATCGGCCACGTGGCCCATTGACGACGCGGCGTGCGGGGGCTGCAATGCCTCCGGTGAAATCGCCGCCGCGCCTCCGCCTCGAGCCACGCCCAACGCGCATCGGCGTGGCGTGGGTTGTCGCAAGCTCCGCTGCGGTCGCGGCGCTCGTGCTCGCACTGCCCGTCGATCCATGGGCGACCGCCGGATCGCTGGTGGCGGTGCTCGTTGCCGCGGCTCGCGGCTTTCGACTCTGCGCCGGGCGCGGCGTGCCCGCGCTGCTTCACGTGGGCGTCGACCGCAGGCTTGCCGTCACCGCGCGCGACGGCCGGACCCGCCAGGGCTCCATCCTGGACGCATCGTATGTCGGGGCGAGCGTGACCACGATCGTCTGGCGCCCCGACGACGCTCCGCGGCTCGTCCCGGCCCGCGCGATCCTGATCCTGCCCGACACGCTGCCCGGCGACGACTTTCGTCGCCTGCGCGTGCTGCTGCGCTATGGGCGTCCGGCCAGCGAGAGCGTCGCGAGCGGCGTCGACGCGGGCTGACCGTCGAGCCACGCGCGAGCATCCACGAGGACACCGCTTTCGGCCTTCGACTGCTCCCCCAGCAGATGGAGATAGAGCGGTACCAGCGCGGCGGGCGAAGGCAGGGCGGACTTGTCTTCGCCGGGATGCGAGCGTGCGCGGAGCGGCGAGTTCATCGCGCCGGGGACCACGGCGTTGACGCGCAGCGTCTCGCGCGTTTCCCATTCGTCGGCAAGCGTCGCGGCGAGCGCCGCCAATGCCGCCTTCGAGGCTGCATATGCACCCCAGAACGCGCGCGGGGCGACGCCGCGCGTGTCCAGCGTGAAAACGACGGCGGCGTCGGGCGCCGCGGCGAGCAGCGGCAGCGCGGCCCGCGTGAGCGCGACGGCCGCCATTACGTTGACGTCGAAGACAGTCTTCCAGGTTTCCGGCGACTGATGCTCGATGGGGCCGAGCGAACCCAGGAATGCCGCGGTGTGGACGAGACCGTCGAGCCGGCCGATTTGCGCTCGCAGCGCGCCCGCGACCGTGTCGTAGTCGGCGCGCGCCGCCTTTGCGAGGTCGAGGGGGAGAATCGTCGGCTGCGGATGACCCGCGGCCACAATCTCGTCGTAGATCGCTTCCAGTTTCCGGACGACCCGGCCGTGCAGCACGACCGTCGCACCGCGCGCCGCGCACGCGAGCGCGAGCGGCCGTCCGAGTCCGCCGGAGGCGCCGGACACGAGAATCGCTCGCCCGGCCAGATCCGGCGTGGCATCGATGCGGGGATCGGGAAGGGTCACGGCGGCCGCGATAATAACGGAACCGCGTGAATCGGACGATGCAACGCGTGCCGCCCGTTTGCCAATGCGGCGAGCGGCCGGTATAATTTTCGGTCGGCCGTGGGGGTATAGCTCAGCTGGGAGAGCGCTTGCATGGCATGCAAGAGGTCAGCGGTTCGATCCCGCTTACCTCCACCACGATCCACTCGCAGCCGGTACGCCCGCGCTGCGGCAGCATCCGTCCAGGTCCCCATCGTCTAGAGGCCTAGGACATCACCCTTTCACGGTGAGTACGGGGGTTCGAATCCCCCTGGGGACGCCAACGAACCGTTTTTAAGCTCCTGATCGAAAACAGAAAAGCCGCGGCGACGCGGCTTTTTTGCGTTTAGAGCCAATGGGTTAGGCCTGTCTGGCTAGTCTCGGCCAGTCAATGCGGCTATTCTAGGGCTAGGACATTTGCGCGGGATAGGCGCGGGATAGCGGAGACGAGGATATGACGACCAAACGGGACTCCCAATCGGGACTGACGGCGATTTCGTGCAAGACGCTGCGGCGACGGCAAGTACTCCGACGGCGACGGGCTACGCCTCGTCGTGCGCGGCGAGACCGTGCGTGGACACTGGCCTTTACGTCTCCGACGACCGGCCGGCGGCGCGAGATCGGGCTCGGCAAGCTCGAGGACGTGGGCCTCGCGAAGGCGCGGAAGGACGCGGCGGAGTTCCGTGACGCCGTGCGTAAGGGCGTCGACCCGATCGCGGCGAAGGCCGAGCGGATCGCCGCGGGGCGGGCCGAGGAGGTAGTGCGCAAGGCGGCCGAGCGCGGCGCCGCCGCGACGCTGCGCCGGGTCGCGCGCCAATACCACGAGGCCGAGGTCGAGCCGAAGCTAAAGCACGCGAAGGAATCGGCGCGCTGGATCGCGGCCATCGAGCAGCACGTGCCGCCCGAGATCCTCGACCGGCCGATCGCGACCATCGAGGCGGCCGACCTCCTCGACGCGCTGCGGCCGATCTACCTGAAGGTGCCGGAGACGGCCCGGCGCATACGGCAACGTCTCGACGCCGTGTTCGACGATGCGGTGCTGCGCAAGCTCGCGCCGACGAACCCGACGAAGATAATCGCGCGCAAGCTACGGACGAAACGGACCGGGTCGAATTGGCGCGCGCTCCCGTTCGCCGAGACGCCCGCGCTCGTGAAGCGGCTGCGGGCGCTGCCCGGAACGTCGGCGCGGGCGATGGAGTTCGCGATCCTGACGGCCGCCCGGACGGGCGAGGTGCTGGAGATGGAGTGGGGCGAGCTGTCGAAGGACGGGCGGACGTGGACCGTGCCCGCCGCGCGGATGAAGGCCGGCGAGGCGCACGTCGTCGACCTATCCGACGCGCGCGCGCGGTCCTCGACCGCGTCCGCGGCGACTCCGAGAAATGGGTGTTTCGCTCGCCCGAGCGCGACGCGCCGCTGTCGAATATGGCGATGCTGATCCTCCTGCGCCGGCTCGAGATCGACGACCGGACGACCGTGCACGGATTCCGTAGCGCGTTCTCGACGTGGGCGAACGAGCGCGGCGTCGCGCGGCCCGACGTGATCGAGGCGGCGCTCGCGCACCGCGAGAGCAACCTCGTGCGGGCCGCGTATAACCGCGCGGAGTTCGCCGACGAGCGGCGCGAGCTTCTCGCGGCGTGGGCCAAGTTCGCGGCGCCGATGCCGCGCAAGCGGCCGAGCGCCGACGTGATCGCGCTAAAGCGACGCGCACGGGCCTAGACTTTCCGGAGGCCGCGCAGTAAACTTTTTGCTCAGTAGGGTTCGGGAACAATAAAACGCCCAACCGGGGCAGTTGCCATTGGCGTCGCTCTAGGCCGCACTGAGATCCGCGGAGCGACGGAAACACGGCGCGGGCACGGCGCAAAAGTCGAAGTCGGCTTTTGCGCCGTTTTCGTTTTTGGCGGGCCGACTTTCTCTCGAGACTTCTTTTTTCGAGGAGCACGGCGATGCCGAAAGACCACCCCGCAGCCGGCGACCTAGAGCCGCTGCTCTCGATTGACGACCTCGCGCCGTTCGTGCGCGAGGTGAGCAAGCCGGCGATCTACGCCTGGATCCGCGCCGGTCGCTTCCCGCGTCCCGTTCGCATCGGCCCCAACATGTCGGCGTGGCTGCTCTCCGAGGTTGAGGCATGGCAGCGCGCCCGCATCGCCGAGCGCGACGCGCACTCTGGGACACAGCAGACACCAGCGACGATCGCGGCGCAGACGGACGCGGCACGCGCGAAACGGCAGGAGGTGAAGGAGAAGTGGCGAGAGAAGCGCGAGGCCGAGAAGCGCGCCGCGGCGCGGAAGCGGGAGGCCGACCATGCGGCCACCTGACGGAAACCAAAGCGGCCCGGGGGAGCGGGCCGCATCTGGCAAAGCACGGAGGGCTGGAGACCCAACTACGCCGCCGACCATAGCTGACTCCGGTGGCTCGCGTCTAGTCCCCCCCACACCCTCGCCCACGCCCACGCGCGTAAATGGCAGCGCGCACCATCCTGCTGGCGCGCCGGGCAAGAACGACGCGCTGCGTTTGGCGATGCTCGGCCCGGGCTCTCCGGTCGGGCCGGCAACGCTGGAAATCGTTCCGCGGTCTCCTTCAGGTTGTTATGGACCGCCGCGGCGGCGCCGACGTGGTCCGCGAGCTGTTCGCTCGCGTCGGCGCGACGAGGCTGGCCAATGTGCGGCCCGAGCGCCTAGCCGAACTCGCGGACCTCGCTCGAGCCGCGCTACCTACGGACGCGGAGCCCACTGCGAAGCCGACCGTCCCCACGCTTAAGACGGCGACGCAGTTGGCGGCTGTCGAGTTCGCGCCACGATTCGATGTCGTGAGGGACCTCCTCCCGGCCGGGCTAAATCTGATCGCCGCGCGGCCGAAGGCGGGCAAATCGATGATGACGCTGCAGATCGGTCTGGCCGCGACCGCGAAGAGCCCCACAACCTTTCTCCGCCGACACGTGGCGCCGGGCGCGGTGCTGTATCTCCCGTACGAAGACGGCGAGCGGCGGCTACAGGCGCGCATCCGCTACCTAGAACGCGCGTGCGGATACGCACTCGACCGCGACCGGTTCCTGTATCCGGAAAAGGCGTGGCCGGCGGCCGATGCGGGCGGGCTCGACATGCTCGTGGAACAGCTAACGGCCCGGCCCGACATTGTTCTCGTCGTCGTCGACACGCTCGCCTACTTCCGCAGCCGGCCGCGCAAGGGCGAATCCGCATACGACGCGGACTATCGCGCGCTCGGGATGATCGCCGCGGCTGTGCGGCCGTTCGCTGGCGCCGCGGTCGTGGTCGTAACGCACGCACGGAAGGGGGCGACCTCGGGGATGGGGATTGAGGCCGTGACCGGCACGCTAGGCGTGGCGGGGGGCGTCGACAACGTCCTGACGCTGACGCCCGCGTCTGCGGGATTGCCCCCGGCGCCACGGCGCAGAGAGCGTGGGAACTGGAAGTAACCGGCCGCGACGTCGAGACGCAGTCGATGCTCGTGACGTTTGAACCGACCCGCGGCTGGACCGATTGGGGCGATCCGGCGCTGCTCGCGCTCGGGGACCGGCAGGCGACGGTCGTGTCCGCGCTCGCGCGAACGGGAAGCCGATGACGGTTGCGGCGATCCGAACCGCGCTTGATATCCGGAAGGGAACGAACGAGGACGGCGCCTTGAAGATGTGCCTGTCGCGGATGTCCGCGTCGGGGAAGGTCGTGCGCCGGGACGGCGAGTACGCGCTTCCCGGCGACGACGCGCTGCTGATGTGAAAAGTGGAGGGAAAACCGTGCAAAAGATTTCCCCCTCTCCCCCTAGTTACCGCCGTTACTTCGATTCGCGGATCGGCGACGGGTAACGGCGGTAACGGGGACTAGAGGGTTTAGGGAAACGGAATGCGACCCGCCCGCCGTTCGACTTCGTCGTCGCCGACCGCATCGCCGCGCGGCTGCCGCCGTTCGACGCGGACGTCGCTCCCCTGACGGACCTTGTGGCGGCGCTGCGCGCGGAGGGCGTTCGGGTGCGGTTACGCAAGCTCGCGCGTGCGCTGCTCCGGGCCGGGGCGGAACCGGTTCCGCGCTACCACGACCTGACGACGAGCCGATGGACGCTTCGGCCCCGACGTCTCGACGTCGTCCAATGCGCTCGTCTATGGTCCCTCGAGCGCGGATCCTCGAGCGTCGATCCTCGAGCGTCGATCCTCGAGCGTCGATCCTCGAGCGCGGATCCTCGAGCGTCGATCCCCGAGGGAGCGCGGATCCCCGAGGGAGCGCGGATCCTCGAGGGAGCACGGATCCTCGAGGGAGCGCGGATCCTCGAGGGAGCGCGGATCGATCGATCCTCGAGGGAGCGCGGATCGATCGATCCTCGAGGGAGCGCGCTCGTTTTGTGACCCGACACCGAAAGGACCGACATGCGCCTGATGACTCCGATCGACTTCCTGTTGAGCGTCGTGCGCGACGCCGACGCCGCGCCGGAGGACCGCGTCGCCGCGGCGGCGTCGCTGTTGCCTTATGTGCGCTCGACGCCAGCGGCGGGCGCGAACGTGGCGCTGTTCGACGACGCCAGCGACCACCGGCGAAGCATCGCGGCGGACTCTCGGTCCGCCCA
The DNA here is from genome assembly GCA_963734055.1 of uncultured beta proteobacterium. Taxonomy (GTDB): domain Bacteria; phylum Pseudomonadota; class Gammaproteobacteria; order Burkholderiales; family Casimicrobiaceae; genus CAIWHR01. Next base: position 1,313 of record CAVTFQ010000010.1, on the reverse strand, counting down.
ACGCCCACGCCGGAATGGCCATCGGTGAGATGGCGCGCTATCCCGTGTCCGTCCCGCGTCGGGCCACCAGATGAAAGCGTTTTTTGCCCGCACACACTAGGTGAAAGCAAGGAACTCTATGACCCGGAACAAAGGCGCAATCCGCAAAGGCGAAATCCGCAACCCGGCCGGGCGCGTCCCGCTCCGTCTCTTCGAGCGAGCGCTCGCGCTAGTCGAGGGGCTAGCGGCGAAGGGCTGCCACGACGTAACGATCGCGCGCCGCGCCGGCGTAGCGCCGGACACGTTTAAGCAAATCTCGTACGCGACCGCCGCGTCGCCAACGCGCTGGCTCGTCGTCGGGCCAGATGCACGACGTACTCGTCAATGCGCTGATGCGCCAGAAGGAGCGCGGCCCGGTGCCGAGCATCTTTCTGTTGAAGGCGCGTTTTAACTACCGCGACCAAGGCGACCCCGACGGTGAGTCGCGCCCGACCGTCGTGATTAACCTCCCCGGCGCCGCGCCGCTCGCCGACTATCGGCCGCCGAAGGTGATCGACCATGACGACAGCGACGACAAGTAGCCTCGACGCGCCGACGCCGTTGCAGACGGAGTTGCTGCGCACCCCGCGCGAGGCCGATCGTGATCCTTGGGGGCAAGGGCGTCGGCAAAACTCGACTGATGCCCTATCTGTTGATGCGCGACGAGGAGGAGTTCGCTGCCGACTGCCGTGCGCTCTATGTGCCGGCAATCCACGCCGGTGGGCTGAGTTCGCGCTGACGCTCTTCGAGCACTGGCCCGGGTCTACGGCGTGCGCAGCGTCAACATTTAACACGCAATCCTGGCTCGTGAAGTTCGGCCGCGCGACCGTGCAGCTCGACCATGCTAGACGAGCCGAGGGACCTGGCGAAGTACTGGGGCAAGAATTTCAGCCTGATTATCGTCGACGAGGTCGGCGAGGCGAACGGCCTCGACCTGATCGACAAGCTGCGCGCGTCGTTGCGGCCGGCGAAGGGCGTTCCCGGACGGATGATGCTGATCGGCAATCCCGGGCGGCCCAACCACGCGACTGTTGCTGGAGCACTCGTCGCGGGCACGCAGCCGTGGACGCCGACGCTCGACGCGAAGTGCGAAGACATTTATCTGGTGCCCGAGACGCTCGCCGACAACCCGCACATCGACCGCGAGGCATACTCGCGCAGTTGCGCGCCGCGTGCGTGAACGATGCCGAGTTGTTGAAGGCGTGGTTGCTGGGCGATTGGAGCGCGGCGAAGGGCGGCTTCTTCGCGTCCGTGATCGACGAGGAGCGCAACCTGATCGAGCCGTGGCCCGGGAT
>CAVTFQ010000009.1:0-291861 GCA_963734055.1 uncultured beta proteobacterium | reverse complement strand
CTCGGACCTCAAAAGGTGCCCGGATACTGCCCGCCGTCGATCAGCAGGTTCTGCCCGACGACGAAGCCCGCGTGGACGCTGCACAGGAATGCGCACGCCGCACCGAACTCGTCGCTCGTGCCGAACCGGCCGGCCGGATTCGCGGTGCGCGCGGCCGCGGCGGCCTCCTCGAACGACTTGCCCGCGGCCCTCGCGCGTGACGCCATCGTGGTGCGCAGGCGGTCGGTGTCGAACGGTCCGGGCAGCAGGTTGTTGATCGTCACGTTGTGCCGCGCGACGCTTCGCGCGAGCCCGGCGACGAAACCGGTCAGGCCGGAGCGGGCGCCGTTCGAGAGGCCCAGGAACTCGATCGGGGCCTTGACCGCGCCCGACGTGATGTTGACGACGCGTCCGAACTTCCGCGCGATCATCGGATCGATCGTCGCCCGGATCAGCTCGATCGGCGTCAGCATGTTGGCGTCGAGCGCGCGAATCCACGCCGCGCGGTCCCAGTCGCGGAAGTCTCCGGGCGGCGGCCCGCCGGCATTGTTGACGAGAATGTCGGGTTCCGGGCAGGCCGCGAGGGCGCGCTCGCGGCCCTCCGGCGTCGTGATGTCGCAGGCGACGTAGCGAACCTCGCGCCCGCTCCGGGCTTCGAGCTCGGCCGCCGTCGCGCGAAGCGTCTCCTCGGTGCGCGCAACGATCGTGAGCTCGCATCCCGCATCGGCGAGCGCCGCCGCGCAGCCGCGTCCGAGTCCCCTGCTCGCCGCGCACACCAGCGCGCGGCGTCCGGCGATTCCCAGATCCACGCGCGGCTCCCTCAGGTCGTAGCCGGCTGGCGCGCGCGACGGATCCGCGTCACGGTGCCGATTGCGATCAGCAGCACCGCCGCGGCCGAGAAGAACATGCCGCGACCGAGCCCGTGATCGAGCATCGCGCCGAACCACACCGGGGCGATCGTCGCGCCCGTGTCGAGGCCCGAGTAGACGAATCCGTAGACGCGACCCGCGGCGCCGCGCGGGGTCGCATTGCGGACAATGAGATCGCGCGACGGACCCGTCGCACCCAGCGCAAATCCGGTCGTCGCGAACAGCGGGAGCAGCAGCGTCGACGCCACGACGCCGGTGCCGACGACGCCAATCAGCACCGCGCCGCCGGCCAGACCCGCGGCGGCGACGCGGTCATGGTGCGCCGTGCGCGCGGCGAGAAAGCCGCCCGCAAGAATGCCGGCGGTACTCCCAAGCAGATAGGCGCTGATCGCCGAGGCGGCAAGCGCGAGCGGCACGCCGAACGTCACGTTGAGCGCGGTCGTGCCGAGCGTCTGCAGGCCGGTGCTCGCGATCGTCTGGAACACGAAGTAGCCGAAGCAGAGGAGGATCGCCGGCTGCATGAACAGGTGCGCACTGCCGCGGAGCGTGTGCGCGTGCGCATCGTGCGCGCGGTGCGAGGTGAGCGCGGACCGCTGCGTGGCGAGCACGCCGAGCGCGACGAGTCCGAGCAGCCCGAACAACGCGATCGCGGGCCGCCAGCCGAGCATGGCTCCCAGGCCGTAGCTCACGATCGGCGAGATCGCGTAGCCGAGATTCCCGCCGATCCCGTGTGTGCTGTACGCGTGCCCGAGACGCTGCGGCGCGATGTTCGCGTTCAGGATCGCAAAGTCGGCGGGATGGAACACGCCGTTGCCGATCCCCATCAGCGCGGCGATCGGGTAAAGCCACAGAATCGATGGAGCGAGTCCAGCCAGCACGGTGCCGCCGGCGAGCAGGCCGAGCCCCCCGAGGAGCACGGGCCGCGCGCCGACGCGGTCCACGGCGAATCCGGCCGCGAACTGCGTCACCCCGCTCGCGAGATAGAACATCCCGGCGAGCGCGCCCAGCGCCGCGTACGAGACGTCGAACTCCGCCTTCAGGAGCGGAAACATCGACGGCAGCGCGAGCTGGAAGAAATGCGACAGCCCGTGGGCGACGCCGATCAGCCCGATGACTTTCACATCGTGGCGGAACGGAGCGGAACGCGGGGCGTCCAAGGCGGAAATCCGGGCTTGAGGCAGCGGCAACCTCCACTATACTTGATCGGCCCCAGCCCTCCGCCGCGAGCGTAAGGCCGGAATGGGCGCCGCCGACAGTTGCCGAGCCCGCACGGGCGGTTCCGACAAGGAGAATCCTCATGGTCGACAAGGTCACCAAATCCGATGCCGAGTGGCGCGCCCAGCTGACGCCGGAGGAATACAAGGTGGCGCGTCAGAAGGGCACCGAGCACGCGTTCACCGGCGAGTACTGGGACAAGCACGACGCGGGTATGTACCGCTGCCGCTGCTGCGGCGCACCGCTTTTCGACGCAACGACGAAGTTCGATTCGGGCACCGGCTGGCCGAGTTTCTATGCGCCGCTCGAGGAACAGAACGTGAAGACGCAGGAAGACGCGGGCCTTTTCATGCGCCGCACCGAGGTCGTCTGCGCGGCCTGCGACGCGCATCTCGGGCACGTGTTCGACGACGGACCCGAGCCCACGGGACTTCGCTACTGCATGAACTCCTGCGCGCTCAAGTTCGAGCCGAAGTCCTGACCCACGGAGGGCGCGCATGCGCCTCTTGCTCGCCGAGGACGACGCGATGATCGGCGAGTCGGTCTGCCGCGGGCTGCGGCAGGACGGCTTCGCAGTCGACTGGGTCCGGGACGGCCGCGCCGCGGAAGTGGCGCTCGCGGAGAACGTCCACGACCTCGTGCTGCTCGACCTCGGCCTGCCGCGCAAGGAAGGGCTCGAGGTGCTGCGGTCGTTGCGTCGCCGCGGCGATGCGCGACCAGTGCTGATCGTCACCGCGCGCGACGCCGTCGCCGACCGCGTCGCGGGGCTCGATGCGGGCGCCGACGACTACGTGGTCAAGCCCTTCGAGCTGAGCGAGCTGGCGGCGCGCATCCGCGCCCTCCTCCGCCGCCGCACGGGACGCGCCGCGCCGCGCGTCGAGTGGGGTGCGATCACGCTCGATCCGGCGACGCACGAGGTGCGCGTGTGCGGCGAGCCGGTCCCGCTGTCCGCGCGCGAGTTCGCGCTCCTGGCCGCGCTGCTCGACCGTCCGGGCGCCGTGCTGTCGCGCGCGCAGCTCGAGGAGAAGCTCTACGGCTGGAACGAGGAAGTGGGGAGCAACGCGGTGGAAGTGCACCTCTCGGCGCTGCGCCGCAAGCTGCCGCCCGACACGATCCGCAATGTGCGCGGCGTCGGCTGGACGGTGGCGCGGAGCGAGGGGAGCCCGTGACCGGTCGCTCGATCCGCCGCGAGCTTTTCCTCTGGCTCGCTGCCGCGCTCGTCGTCGCGCTGGCCGTCGCGTCGGTCGCCACGTACCTTCGCGCCCGCGAGGAGGCGAACCAGATCTTCGACTATCAGCTCCGGCAGATGGCAGCTTCGCTGACCGGCGTCCCGCTGGCGGGCTCGCCGGGCGGACTCGTCGTCGGCGACGATGCCCTCGTGGTTCAGGTCTGGGACCGCAACGGCGTCCAGCTCTTCCTCTCGCAGCCGCAGCAGCCGCTGCCGCAGTATGCGAAGCTCGGCTTCAACACGGTGAAGACCGCGGCCGGCGACTGGCGCGTGTTCAGCACGCTCACGGACGACCAGGTCGTCCAGGTGGCGCAGCCGATGAGCGCCCGCCGCGAGCTCGCGGCCAGCATGGCGCTGCGAACGATCGTGCCGCTCCTCGTGGTCGCGCCGCTCCTCGCGCTCGCCCTCGGGTGGGGCGTGATGCGCGGACTCGCGCCGCTCGGGCGCCTCACCGCCGCGGTGGCCAAGCGCACTCCCGGCGGGCTCGAGCCGCTCGACGAGGCGGGCCTGCCCGCGGAAGTGCGTCCGCTCGCCCAGGCGCTGAACGGCCTGCTCGCCCGCCTGGACCGCGCGCTCGGCGCGCAGCGCGCGTTCATCGCCGACGCAGCGCACGAGCTCCGGACGCCGCTCACCGCGGTGCACCTGCAGGCGCAGCTCGCCGAGCGGGCGGACAGCGACGCCGACCGCCGGGCGGCGCTTGCGGAGCTCAAGGCTGGCCTCGTGCGTGCGACGCATCTCGTCGAGCAGATGCTGACGCTCGCGCGCGAGGAGCCCGGCGTCGCCGAGCGCGGCTTCGCGCCGGTCAACCTGACCGAGCTCGCCCGCAGCGTCGTCGGCGAGCACGCGGCGATCGCCGCCGCGCACGGGGTCGACCTCGGGATGGCAGGCGCGGCTTCCGATGCGTCCGGCACGCCGGTCGTCGTCAACGGCGATGCGACCGGCCTGCGTGCGCTCGCGTCGAACCTCGTCGACAACGCGATCCGCTACACGCCCTCGGGGGGGCGCGTCGACGTCACCGTCGAGAGCCAGGGGAACGACGCAGTGCTGGCCGTGCGCGATGCGGGACCGGGCATCCCGGCCACCGAGCGCGGACGCGTGTTCGACCGCTTCTACCGTGCGCCGCCGCCGCACGCAGCCGAAATGCCAGGCAGCGGGCTCGGACTCGCGATTGTCAAGCGCATCGCCGAGCGGCACGACGCCACGATCGAGCTGGGTCCCGGATTCGACGGCCCCGCGGGCGAGGGCCTGACCGTCTCCGTTCGGTTTCCACTCGTGCATGCGGCTTGATGAGCCTGCCCACGAGCTTTGTCCTGCCTCCCGCCGACGAGATGCGTCGCGCGAGGTGGCGGGCAAAGCTGTTGCGCGAGAACGCCGTCCACCGGAAGCTCGTGCGGGACCTGGGCGGCTCGGTGCCCCGCTGAGTGCGCTCGCTACGCGGTGGCCGAATCGTCGATCGCCCGCCGGATCGCGAGCGCCAGCCCCTCGAGCGTGTACGGCTTCGCGAGCAGGTACCGCTCGTCGTCAAGCCCGCCGTGCCGGCGGACGGCGTTCGGCGTGTAGCCGGAGGCGAACACGACGGGCAGTCCGGCGAATTGTGCGCGCACGGTCTCCGCGAGCGCGTGGCCGCTCATCGTCCCGGGCAGGACGACGTCCGAGAACAGTGCGTCGACCCGCGGCGGCGGGCGCTGTTCGAGGAGGCGGAGCACCCCCGCCCCGTCCGCCGCCTGCAGCACGCGATAACCGAGACGCTCGAGGGCCGACGTCGCGAAGGCCCGCACGTCGTCGTTGTCCTCGACGACGAGTATCGTCTCGCCGCCGCGCGAAGGCGGGAGCTCCGCCGCGTCGAGCGACGCCTGCGGGAGACCGGCCGCCTTCCCCGATTCGCTTCGCGGCAGGTAGATCCTGACCGTCGTTCCAACGCCGACCTCGCTGTACATCCGGACGTGCCCGCCCGACTGCTTGACGAAGCCGAACACCATCGACAGGCCGAGCCCCGATCCTTCACCGCTCGCCTTGGTGCTGAAGAAGGGTTCGAAGACGCGCGACAGAACCTCCTTCGGCATGCCGCAGCCCGTGTCGCTCACGGCGAGCATGACGTATGACCCGGCGACGATGACTTCACCGGCCGACGCCGGCAGCTCGACGTTCGCCGTCTCGATGAGAAGCCGGCCGCCCTCGGGCATTGCATGCCGCGCGTTGACGACCAGGTTCAGCAGCGCGCTCTCGAGCTGGTTCACGTCGGCGAACGTCGGCCACAATCCCTCGGACAGCCGCGTCGCGACGTCGATCGTCTCGCCGAGCGTCCGCCCGATCATGTCGCTCATGCCCGCGATCAGCGCGTTCGCGTCGACGACGGTCGGAGCGAGCGTCTGCTTCCGGCCGAACGCGAGCAGCCGCTGCACGAGCTGCTGCGCACTCGCCGACGAGCGGTGCGCGCGCTCGAGCGCGCCCAGAAGCCGCTGGTGCGCAACGCCGCTCTCGAACGACCCGGGGTCGCATTGCAGCGCGAGCCGCGCGATCTCGAGGTTGCCCAGGATGACCTGCAGGATGTTGTTGAAGTCGTGCGCGATCCCGCCGGTCAGCTGGCCCACCGCCTCCATCTTCTGCGCCTGGTGGTAGCGGGCCTCCGCCTCGGCGCGACGCTCGGCTTCCGCCGCGAGCGCGGCCGTACGCTCGCGCACGCGGTCCTCGAGGACGAGATTCATCCGCTCGAGCTCCACCTTCGCCGCCGCGAGCGCGGCTTCGGCGGCCTTGCGCTCGGTGATGTCGAGGTCGACGCCGCTGTAACGCACCGGTGTGCCGAAGGCGTCACGGACGATGCGCCCGCGGCCGAAGATCCACCGGAGCTCGCCGTCCGGGCGCAGGATCCGGTATTCGATTTCGTAGGCGTCGGTGCCGTTCTCGAGGGCCTCGCGAAAGCCCGCGAGCACCCGTTCGCGGTCGTCAGGATGACGCAGCGCGCGGATCGTCTCGATCGGCACCGGCTCGCGGGTCGGCTCGAGCCCCATGATGCGGAAGAACTGCGCCGTCGCGCGCACCTGGCCGGTCGCGAGATCGATGCTCCAGACGCCGATGCCGGCTGAGCGCTCCGCGAGCGCGAGCGCATCGGCGTCGAACGCTTCGCCGGGCACGGCGGGGGGCTCGACGGGCGCGGTGGGAGCCGACTGCGGAACCGAGTCCTTCATCCGACGAGCCTCGGACGCGAAACGGGATTCGGATAATATGCCATCGTCGGAGTCTCCCCGGTGCCGGCCAGCCTGTTCCGCCTTTTCGTCCTCGCGTGCCTGCCGGGCGCGACCGCCGCGGCTGCCGGCACGCTCGTCATCGACGCCAATGCCGCGGACCCGGCGCCACGTGCCGCGTGGACTGCGGCCGTCGAGCAGTTCCAGCGCGAAAATGCGGACGTCGACGTGGAGTTCAACGTCTACGACCACGAAAGCTACAAGAAGGCGATCCGCAACTGGCTCACGAGCGCGCCGCCCGACGTCGTGTTCTGGTTCGCAGGCGAGCGCATGCGGCAGTTCGTGACGCCGGGCCTCCTCGAGGACGTGTCCGAGCTGTTCGGTCCCGCCGCGCGGACGACGATGCACGCCTCGGCGATCGATCTCGTGAGCGTCGCGGGCCGGCAATACGGCGTGCCGTACACCTACTATCAGGTAGGTTTCTTCGCGCGCCGCGACCTCCTGGCCGCAGCCGGGATCGCTGCGCTGCCGCAGACCTGGGGCGACCTGGTTGCGGCCTGCGACCGCCTGAAGGCAAACGGCGTCGAGCCGATCGCCATCGGGACCCGCGACCTGTGGCCGGCGGCCGCCTGGTTCGACTACTTCGACCTCCGGATCAACGGGCTCGCGTTCCACCGCGACCTGATGGCGGGCCGGATCGCCTACACGGATCCGCGCGTGCGCGCGCTGTTCGCACCGTGGCGCACCCTCGTCGAGCGCGGCTGCTTCAGCCGGTCCCACGCCTCGTCGAGCTGGCAGGAGAGCCAGGCGCTGATCTACCAAGGGAAGGCGTCGATGATGCTGATCGGCAACTTCATCGTCGGCAGCTTCCCGGAGGACGTGCGCGAAAAGATGGCTTTCTTCCGCTTCCCGACGATGCGTAGCGAGGTCGGGCGTTTCGAGGACGCCCCGATGAACACGGTCCACGTGCCAGCCCGCGCCCACAACAAGGTGGACGGGAAGCGATTCCTCGCGTTCGTCATGCGCGCCGACGTGCAGGAGGCGCTCAACAAGGCGATGCTCCAGATCCCGGTGCACCGGCAGGCCGCGGTAGCCGACGATCGCTTCCTCCGACAGGGACGCGACCTCCTCGACCGCGCCGACGGCCTCGCGCAGTACTTTGACCGCGACACGAGCGAAGACCTGGCCAACGTCGCCATGAAGGGCTTCCAGGAATTCATGCTCAACCCCGATCGGCTCGATTCGATCCTCGAGACGATCGAGCGCGCCCGGGCACGGATCTACGGCTCGCCGGCGACCGTGGCGCGCTAGCGGTGGCCCCCTCGGCGACCGACCGGGCGCCGCCCGTCCCGCCCCGGCCGCCCGCGCGCGGAGCGCGGCGCCGCCGCGCCGCGACGTTCGTGCTGCTGGCCCCGGCCGGCGCGCTGTTCTCGCTGATGGTGCTCTACCCGCTCGTCGCGAGCCTCGGGCTGTCGCTCTACCAGTGGGACGGCGTCGGTCCCCGGATCTGGGTGGGCCTCGGCAACTACGACGAGCTCTTCGCCGATCCGGTCTTCCGGACGGCGCTCGCGAACAACGTCCGGTGGCTCGGCGGCTATCTGGTCGCGCCGGTGGCGGGCCTCGCGCTCGCGATCTTCCTGCAACAGGCGCTCTTCGGGATGCGCGTCGTGCGCTCGCTTTTCTTCATGCCGTTCGTGATCAGCCAGGTCGTCGTGGGTCTCGTGTTCGGCTGGTTCTTCAACGCCCGGTTCGGACTCTTCGACGCGCTGCTGGGCGCGCTCGGCTTCGCGCCGCTCGCCCCGCTCGACAGCGAGCGCTGGTCGCTGTGGACGATGGTCGTGGCCGGGCTCTGGCCACAGACCGCTTACTGCATGATCCTGTTCATGACCGGCCTTGCCACGCTGCCGGGCGACCTGATCGACGCCGCCCGGGTCGATGGCGCGCGCGGCTTCGCGCTCTTCCGGCACGTCGTGTTCCCGCAGCTCCGGCCCGTCAATTTCATCGTCGCAATGGTGTGCGCGGTGGCCGCGCTCAGGAGCTTCGACTACGTGATGATCATGACGCTCGGCGGACCGTACAACAGCTCGACCGTCCTCGCCTACTACATGTACGAGCAGACGTTCCTGAGCCTCCGCTACGGCTACGGCGCCGCCATCGCGAGCGTGCTGCTCGCGCTCATGACGGGAATCATCGTGCTGCTCCTGTGGCGCCTGTTCCGGCGGGAGGCCGACTGATGTTTCCCGCGCCGCTTGGCCGTCGCCCCTTCGCCGTCCGCGCCGGCTACGGCGCCGCCGTCCTGGCCGCGCTCGCCGTCTGGCTCCTGCCCCTCGGTGCCGTCGTGCTCACCTCGGTGCGGCCCGCGGCCGACTTGAACCGCGGCAACTTCTGGGGCTGGCCGAGCGCGTTCCACCTGCTCGCCAATTACAGGGCCGTACTTTCCGAATCGGACCTGGCGCAGTTCGCGCTCAACAGCGTGCTCGTCACCGTGCCGACGGTCGCGGCAGCGGTCGTCATCTCGGCGATGGCGGGATTCGCGCTCGCGAAGCAGGGTTTTCCCGGCAACCGCCTCCTGCTCGCGATGTTCGTCGCCGGGAACCTCGTGCCGTTCCAGGTGCTGATGATTCCCGTCCGCGACCTCGTGATCGGCCTCGGCCTCTACGACTCCCGTTGGGCGCTCATTCTCTTCCACACGGCGTTCCAGACCGGATTCTGCACGCTGCTCATGCGCAACTTCATCCGCGAGCTTCCGGATGCGGTCCTCGATGCCGCGCGGGTCGACGGGGCGAGCGAACTGCGCATCTTCTGGCACGTGGTGCTGCCGCTCGTGCGGCCCGCGATGGCGTCGGTCGCCGTGCTCGTGTTCACGTTCGTCTGGAATGACTACTTCTGGGCGCTGGTGCTGGTCCAGTCGAATGCGGCGCGGCCCTTGACGGCGGGCCTGCAGTTGTTTCGGGGGATGTGGCAGACCTCGTGGCAGCTCGTCTGCGCGGCGTCGATCCTGGCCGCCATCCCCCCCGCGGCCGTCTTCTTCCTGATGCAACGGCATCTGATCGCGGGGCTCGCCATCGGTCCGCGCGGGGCCCTGTCCCGCTGACCCGCCGCCCCGGCCCCAAAGCTTAATTCTGTCTTAAGTCTTGCCACCTACCCTGAGCGGCAACCGGGGCTCGAAAGCCCCCGGCCTTTTCCCATAGCCAGGAGACACACGATGCAAGCCAGCACGTTCAAGCGCAGCGCCGTCGCGCTCGCGGTCGTCGGCGCATTCGCCGCGGGCACCGTGGTCGCGGAGCGCGCCGCCTCGATCAAGCCGGCCGGCGCCGCGGCGCCGACGGTCGTCACGGTCGCCCCCACGCCGGATACGGCGGCGGCGCTGCCGGACTTCACGGGGCTCGTTGCCAGGGAGGGACCCGCGGTCGTCCAGATCAGCGTCCTCCAGAACGCCCACAAGGCCTCGACGCGCGGGATGCCCGATCTCGGCGAGGATGCCATCCCGCCGCAGTTCCGGCGCTTCTTCAACATTCCGCAAATGCCGTCACCGATGCCCTCGCAGGGTACCGGGTCGGGCTTCATCGTCGACGCCAACGGCGTGATCCTCACCAACGCGCACGTCGTCGACGGCGCAGACGAGGTGACCGTCCGGCTGGTCGATGGACGCGAGTTCAAGGCCAAGGTTCTCGGCAAGGACAAGGCGACCGACATCGCCGTGATCAAGATCGATGCCACCGGCCTGCCGACCGTGAGAATCGGCGATCCCAAGGCGACGAAAGTCGGCGCATGGGTCGTGGCCATCGGCGCGCCGTTCGGGCTCGACAACACGGTCACCTCGGGCATCGTCAGCGCGAAGGGGCGCTCGCTTCCGGGCGACGCCGCGGTGCCGTTCATTCAGACCGACGCCGCCGTCAATCCTGGCAACTCGGGGGGTCCCCTGTTCAACCTGAAGGGTGAGGTGATCGGCGTCAACTCGCAGATCTTCAGTCGCAGCGGTGGCTTCCAGGGTCTCGCCTTCGCCGTGCCGATCGACGTCGCGATGGACGTCAAGGATCAGATCCAAACGCACGGCAAGGTGAGCCACGGCAAGCTCGGCGTGACGATCCAGGAAGTGAACCAGGCGCTCGCCGACAACTTCGGGCTGAAGGTACCCGGCGGCGCGCTCGTGAGCTCGGTCGCGAAGGACAGTCCGGCCGCGAAGGCGGGCCTCGCGCCCGGCGACGTGATCGTCAAGTTCGAAGGCAAGGACATCGCGCGCTCGTCGGACCTGCCGCCGATGGTCGCGCAGGTGAAGCCCGGGCAGAAGGTCACGCTCGACGTCTGGCGCGACGGCAAGCCGAAGACGCTGACGGCGACGATGGGCGAGCTGTCCGACGGCAACGACGTGGTGGCAGACGCGGGGAGCGGCGAAGCCGCGCAAGGCAAGCTCGGCGTCGCCGTACGTCCGCTTTCGCCGGAAGAGCGTGACTCGAGCGAGCTCGCGAATGGCGTCGTCGTGGAGAACGTCGCCGGAGCGGCGGCCCGCGCGGGCGTGCGACCGGGCGACGTGATCGTGGCCGTCAACAACACGCCGGTGAAGAGCCCCGAACAGCTGCGCGAGCTGATCGGCAAGGCCGGCAAGACGGTGGCGCTCCTGGTTCAGCGCGAGGACGCACGAATCTTCATTCCGGTGCGGCTCGGGTAACGGCGGGGCCGCAGTCGCAATTGTTGGTGGTACCCCTTTCGGGCGGGCTCTCGGGGCCCGCCATTTTTTATCTATTGCTTGATAAACACATGCCAATACGTTGATGCAATTGACGTTTCATGTGGCAAAGACTTGCAAGACCACTAGGAGGGCTTGACATCGAATGATATGTGAGTGATATCATTTTGCTATGGCCGGCAGGCACCGCAGGCGCGGCGCTGACTCCGGCGGTTCGAAGGGAGGTCGACCATGGCAGGCACTGCGGTTCCGGTGGCCGGGCGTGTCCATCAGGACACCCCTTTTGCGACGTTCAACGGGTTCGCCTGGCTCGCCCTCGGGCTCGCGCTTCTCGCGTTTGCGATCTACGCGATCGGCGGCGGAATCCTGGCGCTGTCGACACGCGGCGGCCCCGGCGCGTCGCCGTTCATCGAAGGAGCGCTCGCGTTCGTCGCGGCCGCGTTCGTGCTGGGCGGGCTCTACACGCTCCAGCCCAACGAGGCGGCGATCCTGCAGCTCTTCGGGACGTACAAGGGCACGACCCGGGTGCCCGGACTGCGCGGGACGAACCCGTTCTATACGCGCAAGAAGATCTCGCTCCGCGCGCGGAACCTGAACGGAGAACGGCTCAAGGTCAACGACAAGCGCGGCAACCCGATCGAGATCGCCGCGGTCGTGGTCTGGCGCGTCGACGACACCGCGAAGGCGTACTTCGACGTCGACGACTACGAGCACTACGTGAAGCTCCAGGCCGAGGCCGCCGTCCGCCACCTCGCCTCCGCCTTCGCGTACGACGAGGACGAGAGCCATCCGGCCGCGGCGCGGGAGCCGACGCTGCTCGCGAGCGCGGACATCGTCGTCCGCGCACTCGTCCGCGAGCTGCAAGCGCGTTTCGACAAGGCCGGCGTCGTGGTCGAGGAGGCGCGGCTCACGCACCTCGCCTATGCGCCTGAAATCGCGCAGGTGATGCTCCGTCGGCAGCAGGCGGAGGCGATCATCTCGGCCCGCGCGAAGATCGTCACCGGCGCCGTATCGATGGTCGAGATGGCGCTCCGCGAGCTCTCGGCGAAGGCGGTGGTGGAGCTCGACGACGAGCGCAAGGCGTCGATGGTCAACAACCTGATGACGGTGCTGTGCGCCGAGTCCGACGTGCAGCCGGTCGTCAACACCGGAACGCTCTACACCTGACGGGAGGAAGGCAATGAACGCGCTCGCACGCAATGCAGGAGGGCTGTGGATCGCGATCGGCGCCGGCGTCGGCACCCTGATCGGCGTCGTCGTCGGCTTCGCGTCGGTCGGGCTCGCGGTCGGCGTCGTCACCGGCATCGCCGCAGGGTTCCTCGCCCGTCGTTAGGAGGATGCGTGGCTCGTCTCGCGTGGCTTTGCTATGCGTTCAGTGCCGCCATTGCGACGTCGTTCATCGTCGCCACGACCGCCGGGATGCCCGCCGCGATCGCCTCGCACTTCGGCCTGCGGCATGCCGCGAACGCCTGGATGTCGCACGGCATGTACCTGCTGTTCATGCTCGGGTTCGGGCTCGCGCTGCCGGCGATCGTCGCCGGCACGATCGCGTTCCTGCCGCGGGTCCGTCCTTATGCGATCAACATCCCGAACCGCGAATACTGGCTCGCCCCCCCGCACCGGCAGGAGACGATCGACGCGCTGAGCGCGCACGGCGCGTGGTTCGGTTGCCTGCTGACGATCTTCATCGTCGGCGTCCATTACGTGGTGCTCGAGGCGAACCGGCTGACGCCGGCGCGCCTGCCCGCCGAGCTCTTCTTTACGCTGCTCGCGGCATTCGCGATGATGCTCGCCGTGTGGATCGGCTCGCTCTGGCTGCGCTTCCGCCACCGCGGCTGAGACCGGGACACGACGGGGCCCGGCGCGGCGATGGCCGACAAGAAGGCATTCCTGCTACGGATCGACCCGGCGGTGTGGGCCGAGCTCGAGCGCCTCGCTCAAGCCGAGCTCCGCAGCGTCAACGCCCAGATCGAGTTCCTGCTCCGCGACGCCCTCGCCCGCCGCGGCCGCGGGCCGAAGCCCCGCGAGCCGCAGACGAACGTCGCCGGCGGCGAGGATTCCTGACACGAGTTTCTATTCGAGAGGAGATGCCGTCATGCCCGCCTCTGACCGCACGAAAGGCCGTGCCGCCGCGACGCCCTCGGGCGCCTTTCGCGGCCTGCGTCGCCGCAGCGACTACGAGTACCTCGGACTGCCGCTCTGGGCCATCGCCCTCGGCCCCGATCCCGAAGCCGGCGAAGTGCGCGGCCACGCGAAGGGCATCGTCGCGGTGGGCGACATCGCGACCGGGTTCATCGCGTTGGGCGGGCTCGCGCGCGGCGGCATCGCCGTCGGCGGTCTTGCCGTCGGTCTCGTTGCCATCGGCGGCTTTGCGCTAGGCGTGCTCGCCTTCGGCGGGCTCGCGATCGGACTCCTCGCCATCGGCGGCGGAGCGATCGGCTGGGCCGCCGTCGGCGGCGCGGCAGCGGGCGTCTACGCGGCGGGCGGCGCCGCGTGGGGGACGTATGTGATCAGCGCGGCTGAACGGAGCCCCGAGGCCGTGGCCTTCTTCACGCAATGGGACGCGCTGCGTTCGTTGCTTCCGCTGAACGTGCTGCGCCGCTAGTTGCGAACATTCAAGACGTCGTTTCTACGATGCATGATTCCTGTGCAGCCGTCATTCCCGCGAACGCGGGAATCCAGCGACTTGGGTCATTGCAGGCGGCAGTCCAACGTCACTCGGTCTCCGTCTTCGCGGGGACGACGGAGAATGCATGCGACCGCTGCGGTGGCGCCGGAACGCCGTCTGGTCGGCGCCGGTCAACTTTTCATTGCGCCAAGGTACGCTACGCTTCGACCTCACTCACGCCCCCCGAACTCGCTCGACCGTTTAGGTCGCGGCGCGCGCCATGCGAGTGCAGCGTCATGAATGTCCTGACCGTCAATCTGCTGTTCAGCACATTCGTTTTCTGGATTGCCGCCAGGATCTAGCTGCTGCCCCGGCTCGCCGGTCTCACGCCCCGCGCCGTTCACGGCGTCTCCAGCACATAGAGCTGCCACAAGTCCTGGCGGCTCATGTGCAGGAGCGGGTGGACGGCCATGAGGCCCGTCCGGCCGATGCTCTTCTCGAGATAGCGCAGCTCGGCGAAGCTCGCGCGCGTGTCCTCGTCGACGCCGACTTCGAAGCCGCTCTCGCGCATCATCAGGATGCCCTTCGCGCGGAGCGCGAGCTCCGTGTAGAGACGCAGGTAGCACAGGAGGTCAGCGACGACCGGCCCGTGGAAGCGCTCCCTGAGCGAGCTCAGATAGCGGCCGACCGGGGAGTCGGAGAAGCGACCCGAGTTGATCGACTCCAGCATCTGCGCGTCCGCGTCGAAGCCGCGGCCGAGCCAATCGGCGACCGCCCGCTCGCTCCTCTGGAACACCACGAAGAGCAGCGGCGGCAGCGTGACGAGCATCGCAAGCGAGGCGATCCGCGGCGAGGCCACGAGGTGGTTGAATGCCGAATGGAGTACGACCGCGAGCGCGAACCCTGGTGCGAGGGCGACGGCAAGCGACCGCCTGCGCTGCTCCGAGAGCGCGAGACCCATCATCGCGAAGACGGCCGTCGTGCCACCGTGCATGAACGCGGTCCCGAAGCCGCGCACGATCCACGTGCCGAGCTCCGCGTCGGGGATCAGGCGCTGGTAGTAAACGTTCTCGACCAGCGCGAAGCCGGTGCCCGCGGCGAAACCCAGGATCGCGGCATCGACCAGGAATCCGATCCGATGGCGGCGCACGAGGGCGACGACGATGAGCGCCTTGGCGAACTCCTCGATCACGGGCGCGACATAACGCGTGTACGACTCGCGTTCGAGCGGAAGCACGCGGAGCATTCCGGCGTTCGCCACGTAGCAGACGCCGGCGGCGACGACGCCGCAGGCGACCACGGCGGTCACGAGCCTGAGCGAGACGAGCTTGTAGCTGTCGAGGTAGAGGAGCGCGATCAGAAAGCACAGCACGGGCGCGAGCCCGACCAGCATGTGGACAACGAGGTCGCCCGCCATCACATGATCTTGAGCGAGATCATCCACTCGTTCCCGGCCTTGCGGCTGCCCGCGAAGCCCGCGCCGTAACCGACCGACAAGGTCATGCCGTACCAGTGCAGCAGGCTGAAGCGGAGGTCGGCCTGGGCGCCGAAGCTCGAGTAGGTCTTGCGCAGAGAAGGGTTTTGCGGCTCGGTCCAAAGGCCGGCGGCGAAGACGGACGCGCGCAGCCAGTTGAGGTACAGGCCCGGCGTACCCGCCGACTCGAAGACGATGGGCGGCGCGTTCAGCTCGACCAGCTCCTTGACGAAGTGGAGCGCGCTCACCTCGTCGATGTCGAACCCGGGCAGCGACTGCGGCTCGCGATAACGCTTGATCGACTTGTCGTCGACGTAGTTGTTGCCGAAGCCACCGAAGTAGAAGCTTGCGAGGGTCGGGTTGTTGGCGCCGTTGGCGATGCCGCCCGCCGTCCACGACCAGATCGAGGAATTGTGGATGGGAAGCGGTATGCCGTAGCCGAGCGTTCCTTGGAGCTGCGGGGACGTCGCTCCAAGCGTCTCCTGGCCCGTGTAAAGGACCGACCAGACGACACCTTTCTCGTCCTCCGCGGCACCGATCGACTGGCGGACTTCGGTGTACTTCAGTTCCGCCGAGGTCGTCAGCAGCCGGGTGAAGCTCGTCGGCACGTTCTGCGCGGTGGGCAGCGTGTCGATCTTGTCATACCACGCGACGTCGAAAAAGGCATCGAGCCTTCGGGGGTCGTCGTAGATCAGCAGCCAATCGTAGCCCAGCTTGGCCGCGTAACCCTTGCGGCTGCGTTTGGTCGGACCGAACAGATCGTAGAAATCCGATCGATTCCACGCGAGCTCGGCCTTCCAAAACTCGTAGCGGCCGTAGACGTCGACGTGCCCGCGCTCCTCGCTGGGCAGGCCGGTACTCGGCGTATACGCCGCGGTGACGCCCAAGCTTGCGAAACGAAGCGGATCCTCGACGTTGAAGTGATAACCGATACCAACGTAATTCTTGTAGCCTTGGAGCACAGGGAAGGCGTTCGCGAACTCGAGGCTGCGCAGCGGTACGTACGGGCCCTCGCGCTCGATCAGCTTCTTGTCGTCGACCGTGCCCGGAGGCGGTACCTGCCAGGTCTTGAGCTCGGGGTACTTCTCGACGAGTTCGGTCCCCAGAAAGCTGATCGCACTGACGTCCTGAATCGGCCGCGGTTCGATGACGGCGGGAACGAATCCCTCGCCGGTGTAGCTCAGTACGACCAATCTGCCGTCGGCGAGCGGCACGGGTCGGAAGAATCCCGTCTCCGCATTCGATACGGCTTCGACTGCCCCCGTGGCGACCTCGTAGCGGAAGATGTTGGACACCCCCGTGTAATAGCTGCTGCCGTAAAGGTAGCGTCCGTCGCGCGAAAAGGTGAAGCTTTCCGGATTCGCCTGCCCGAAACGAAACTCCGAGATCTGCTTCAAGTCGCCCTTCAGAACGCTCTGGAGCTCCCACACGCGCAGGAAGTAGTCGCCGTTGCTTTCCTGCAAGGAGGCGGAGAGAAGGCGTCCATCCGGCGACACGTCGAGATCGGACGGAACGATGCCGTAAGGAAACTTATAAAGCTCTTGCCAGTCGTCGTAAGGGTACGGAACGCGGACCAGCGTCGCAACGGCATCCTCGAAGCGGACGCCGAGCAACGACCGATCGGCCGGATTGAAGACAATGTCGCCGATCCGGGCGTGCTTGATCAGTGTCCGCTCCGCGCCGGTCCTGACATCAACCGCCGCCAGATCGCGGAGCTTGTGGTTGTTGTTGGTGTAGAAGGCGGTCGCGCTGCCGGGATCGTAGGCAAACGAGGCCACCTTGTAATGCACGGCCCGCTTGATGTCGACAATTCGCTTCAGAGTCCCGTCCCTGGTATTCAGGGCGCCTACGTGCTCGACGAACCCCGGATACCGAAATGCGGCGTAGATGGTTCCCGTCGCTTCGTCGTAGTACATACGCGATATCGAGCCCACGGCGCTTCCGGCGAGCGTGCGTTGCGGCGTGACCGGGAACTTCCGGATCGCGGCGAGATTGCGACGCTGGAATTCGTGTTCGAATGCGATCCAGTTCTGCCAGGCCTGCTCGAGCGACAGGCCGAACACCTGCTGGAACTGGTCGGAGTAGTAACGCGCGCTCCCCTCGTCGCGCCGGAGCCACGCGATGACCTTCTCGGGCGAATACGTGTACGCGAGAAACGTGAAGAAGCGTTCGCCGTAGAGATAGGCGTTGGCCGTCGTTTGGAAGTCGACCTTGCTCGCCCGCGAGGCAAGTCCCAGCGGATCGTAGAAATGGGAGTCGTCCCGTACCATGGCGCGAAACACCATTTCGTCGTAGCCGCCCTGGCCGCGACCGATACCGCCGCCCATCCACGTCTCGAAGAACACCGCGCTGCCTTCTGCGTACCAGCGCGGTGCGGCGAAGCGCGGCATGGTCAGGTAACTATAGAATATCGATTCGGGGTTCCGCCCGTCTGCTGCGACGATGCCGCCGAAGAATCGCCGCCAGCGCCGATCGTCCTCGGACGAGAGGTCGGTCTGGAGCACGTGCATCAGCTCGTGGTTCAGCAGCGAGTACATCCTCTCGCTGCTGGGGAAGGTCTCGAAAGCGTTCGACACCGGCGCGACGTCGATTACGAGGAGGCCGCGAGGGTCGACGGAGGCTCCCCCATTGTCCGTGAGGTCTTGCAGCAACACGCTCGTGCGCTCCCAGGGCACCCAGCCGAGCATGCGGCGATACCAGGCGAGAGTGTTGGTGAACGTGCGTACCGTGTGCGGTTCGAGGAAGCTCAGGTAGTTGTAGTAGTAGAGCCTGAGATCCTTCGTCTCGACGCCGGAAATGTTGACAGGACTTTCGTCAGCAGCGGCAGCGGTCGCGGCCGCCGGCACTAACACGAACATCAACAGCAAAGGACGAACGCGCATGCGGGGACCCCCCTGACCCAACATGGCCAACCCGCGCATTATAGGCGGGCGCCCAAACGAAAACCGCCGGCACTGAGGCCGGCGGCTTCGCACTGATTGCAGTGAGCGCGTCAGTATATAGCGCCCCGCGTATAAGCTTCCTTGCGATTGTTGCGCCTCTAATCCCGGTTGGAATCGCGGGCCGAATCACGGCTCGAATCGCGGTTCGAGTCCCGCGCCGAATCACGGCTCGAATCGCGGTTGGAGTCCCGCGCCGAATCACGGCTCGAATCGCGGTTCGAGTCCCGCGCCGAATCACGGCTCGAATCGCGGTTCGAGTCCCGCGCCGAATCACGGCTCGAATCGCGGTTCGAGTCCCGCGCCGAATCACGGCTCGAATCGCGGTTGGATTCCCGCGCCGAATCACGGCTCGAATCGCGGTTCGAGTCCCGCGCCGAATCACGGCTCGAATCGCGGTTCGAGTCCCGCGCCGAATCACGGCTCGAATCGCGGTTCGAGTCCCGCGCCGAATCACGGCTCGAATCGCGGTTCGAGTCCCGCGCCGAATCACGGCTCGAATCGCGGTTCGAGTCCCGCGCCGAATCACGGCTCGAATCGCGGTTCGAGTCCCGCGCCGAATCACGGCTCGAATCGCGGTTCGAGTCCCGCGCCGAATCACGGCTCGAATCGCGGTTCGAGTCCCGCGCCGAATCACGGCTCGAATCGCGGTTCGAGTCCCGCGCCGAATCGCGGTTGCTGTCCCGATTGATGGCGCCCCCCGCGTTTTCGGCGGCGTTGCCCTGGGCTGCCGGCGCGCCCGCCGCGCCGCCGAGCTTGACGTCATCGCCGCTCGGCTGGACCGCCCGATAGCGCTGGGCCGGAGCGATGGTGCCCGCCGCGTCCTGGCCCTTGGGAGGATAGTCGACGAATTGCGAACCGACAGCGATCGCTGCCACGGCAACGGCCACTCCAATCCACACCTTGCTGCGCTTGCTGATCATGGATTCACCCCTGGGAAAAGGTCCTGTCTGGGATATCGCGTGGACCGTTGTTGACGTTCCCCGGCTCGTGACCCGGGACTCTTTGGAACTTGCCGCAATTACACCCGGTGGCGGGAAAGGTTGGTCGGCGCCTGACCAAGGCGGCGCTTCGCGCGGCAACTCGGCCATCACCGCCGCCACGAGTCCCTCCGGCGGGAAGCCGTGAGGCATGCGCGAGAGGCCGTCGAACAACACTTTCCATTCCTCGAAGCGTGCCCGGGCGGCGGGATCGGCGGCCAGGAGGCGCTCGAGCTCGGCGGACTCGCCGGGAGTGGCCTCTCCGTCGAGGACCGCCTGGATCAGTGAGTCGTAGCTAGGTGTTTTCATGTCCATCGGGCTCGTAGTCCTGCAGCATCCGGCGCAGCCGCTGCCGCGCCTCGAACAATCGGGATTTCACCGTCTTCGAGTCGATCTCCAGGATGACGCCGATCTCCTGGTAGCTGCACTCGGAGAAATGGCGCAGCGTAAGGACCGTACGGTCGTGGGCGGAGAGGCGCATCATGGCGTCTTTGATCCTGCGCGAGAGCTCCGCTTCGCCGGCCTGGCGCTCGGGGTTCCTTCGCTCCGAGTCGGGGAGCTCGACCTCTTCGTCCAGTTCCTCTTCGCGTCGGTCCCGGCGAAGCCGGTTGAGCGCCTCGTTGACCGCGATGCGGTAGATCCAGCTGAAGAATTTGTGCTGACCATCGTATTCGTCCAATCGCTCCGCGACCTTGAGGAACACGTCCTGCGTGACGTCGCTCGCATCCTCCGCCTTCCGCAGCACCCAGAACGCCGCGTTGTAGATCGGGCGCTGGTAGCGAATCACCAGCTCGGCAAAGGCTTCCCGGTCCCCTTTCCTGTAGCGCGCCAGCAGGACCTGGTCGGTGCCGTCGTCCACAATTACACCCGGGCGCGACAAAGGTTGGGTCGCCACGTTCACTTCGCCGGCTCGATCTCGAACAGCCGATCGAAGCCGGAGTAGCCGAAGATGTCCTGGAGGTGCCGGCTCACGCCGGCAAGACGCAGCTTGCCGCCCGCCGCCAGCAGCCGCTTCTGCGTCTTGAGGAGCACCCCGAGCCCGGCGCTCGAGATGTACTCGAGCCCGCGGCAGTCGAGGGTGACCGTCCCTTCGACCTGGTCGAGGAACGCCTGGGCGGTCGGCGCCTGCGCGGCGTCGAGCCGCCCCGATATGACTATGTTGCCAGCAGGGCCTTTATCGATCGCGAACATCGCTTCCCCCAGTGCCGCACCCGGGCCTCTTAGGCCTACGCGCCGGCCAGCGTTTTCCGCAGCGTGATCCGGCTTTCCCGGCTTTCACGCGAATACTCATACTCCGCCGAGTCCATGAGCCGCCGGATCAGGTGCAGCCCCAGCCCACCCGGGCGGCGCTCCTCGATCGGCAGGCTGACATCGGCGGCGGGCGCCTTCGTGATGTCGAACGGCTCGACATCATAGTCCGTCAGCGTCACCTCGACACCGTTCGCGAGGCGGGCGAGCCCGATGCGGACCTCCGCCTCCGTCCCCTTGCTGTATTTGACCATGTTCGTGAAAAGCTCCTCCACGGCCAGGTCCACCGCCGGCAGCAAAGCCGCGTCGATCCCCTGGCGCGCGAACTCGCCTGAGGTGAACTCGAAGATCGCCGGCAGCGCGTCGAAGCTCCGTGCGAAGGCGCGCGAGGCGGCCCTCGACGCGTCGCGCCTGACGAGCACCGCCGTCATGTCGTCCTCCTGCGGGGCGCCGCCACCGAAGGCATCGACCTCGCGCTGCAGCGCGGTGAGCAGTTCGCGCATCGGCGACGCCCCGTGCCCCGCGACCAGCTCGCGCACGCGGTCCTCACCGAAGAGCTCGCCGCCGGCGTTGCGGTACTCGTAGAAACCGTCCGACAGCAGCACCAGGATGTCGCCGGGTTCGAGCGCCACCGAAATCGCCGGCGCCACGCTCGACAGCGGCATCGCGCCCAAGGGAAAGCTCGTCGGTCGATGCGAGGTCCATTTGCCGGTCGCAGCCTCGAACAGCAGGATCGGTCCCTGTCCCCCGCTCTGGAACCGCAGCCGGTGCGTCGCCGGATCCAGGAGGCCGATGAAGGCCGTGATGAACCGGTCGGCGGGGAGTGTTTCGGCGAGGCGGTTGTTGACCACGACATAGGCGGCGTCGAGATCGGCGCCGAGACCGAACGCGATCCGCAGCATCGCGTGCATCTGGGTGACCGAGAGCGCCGGCGCGATGCCGTGGCCGGTCGCGTCCCCGAGCACGATCAGGAGCCCGCGGTCGAGCAACGCGAGGTCGAATGTGTCGCCCCCCGTCAGCTCCGCCGGGCGCGAAGAGCCGCAGACGTCGTAGCCGGAGAGCGTAGGCATCGTCGCCGGCAGCGTGCTCATCTGAACCTCGCGCGCCATCTCGAGCGCCTGCCGCATCCGCTCGCCGTCGATCACGGCCTCGGTCATCCGCACCCGCTGCAGCGCGACGGCGCATTGCGCCGCGAGGGCGGTCGCGAGCGCCTCGTCGTCGGCGTCGAAGACGCCCCCTTTCTTGTTCAGCACCTGCATGACGCCGACGAGGACGCCCTTGTGGTCGATCAGCGGCAGCGTGAGCATGCAGCGAGTGCGATAGCCCGACGCCCGGTCGACCCCCTGGTCGAACCGCGGATCCGCGTAGCAGTCGGGCACGTTGATCGTCTGCCGATCGCGCGCGCACGCGCCGACAAGCCCTGCGCCGAACGGCACGCGAACGGGCTTGAGACCGGTCGCGACCTCGAGGACAAGCTCGCCGGTGGCGGCGTCGTGCAGCCATACCGATCCGCGCTCGGCGTTCAGGACCTGCTTCGCGGCGGCAACGACCTCCCCCAGCATCGTCATCAGGTCGAAAGGCGCGGCCAGCGCGCTCGTCACACCGAGGATCGTCTGGAGGTCGCGCGACGACAGCCGGCGCGGGCGGGTCCGTGCGCTCATCTTAGTGTGCCCCCACGCTTGCGGCTGACGCCGCTGCGCTGCCCCCCGACGGACGCCTGCGCGAGCAGGGCGAAGCCAAGCCCCGAAGGGCGCGTCTGCGAGCGCGGGCGGCGGCCGACCTCACCACGCAATGGGTCAGGCACGGCTTCCCGGAGGCCGCGCAATTCGCGCCTTGGGGCGGCCCGGCGGCGCTCATGGCGCGACAATGTAACAGAGGTCGGCCTTGCCATCGCGTTGCCGCGTCGCAGCAACCGCGTTCCCGTCAACGCGCCTATCATCGCTTTCCGTACGCCGCTCCTGAGACGCATGCCCGCGCCGCTGCGCATCCTCGACGTGACCGACACGGTATCGCTTGCCGACGCGGCATCGGTGCAGTCGGAGGTGGAGGACATCCTCGCGGAATCGTTTGGCGCCGACCGGGTCGAGCGCGGCGCGCTCGCGGCCGGCTTCGAGCTGGTCGATCGCCTCTTCGCCGGTCGGGAGCCCGGATACCTTGCGTGCGACATGCCCTTCCACGACCTGCGCCATTCGCTCGACACCGCGCTGGTGACGGCCCGGCTCGTCGCTGGTTGCCGGCGCGCCGAGTCCGGCGCGGCGGGAGCGCTGCGGTCGGAGATGGCGGTGCTCGGAGTCCTGCTCGCCCTCCTGCACGACGTCGGATACCTGCGCAGGGAAACGGAAGCGGCGCTCGTCGGTCCGGAGCTCATGCCCGACCACGAGGCACGCAGCGCGGATTTCGCCGCCGGATGGTTGCGGGAAACCGCGCTCGCCGGGTACGCGGCGCTCGCGACGCTCATTCTGGCGACCCGGCTCGGCGGCGATTGCGAGCGCCTGTTCGCCGGGCGCGACGCCGCGGCCGTCGCGCTCGGTCAGATCCTGGGAAGCGCGGACCTGTTGAGTCAGATCGCCGACCGCCTCTACGTCGAGCGCTGTTACTACCACCTCTATCCCGAGCTGGTGTTGGCCGGCCTCGACCGCAGGCGACTGCCGGATGGGCGCGAGGAGCTCCTGTATCGCGACGCCTTCGATCTCATCGGCAAGACGCGGGGGTTCTGCGAGCACGTCATGGCCGAGCGGTTGCGCGGGAGCTTCGGCCAGGTCGCCCACGGGCTGTCCACCTACTTCGCGGGTGCCGACCCCTACGCCCTTGCCATCGCCGGGAATCTCGACCGGCTCGCGCGGATGTCAGTCAGCGGGATTGCGAGCCTCCTCGGGGACGAGCCGGCGACGACGACCCGCGATCTCGCGGCGGTCTATCACGCGCCGCGGCCGCACGCGGATTCCTGAAGCGCGTGCGTCACGCCGGCGCGAGCGCGCGGGCAAGGAAGTCGCGGATCGCCTCGACCTCCTCCCAGACGACGGAGTGCGGCATCGGGTACGTGTGCCATTCGACCGCGTAACCCGCGGCAGTGAGCGCACGGCGCGTGGACTCGCCCCATTCCGGACGCACGACGGGGTCCAGGGTCCCGTGGGCCATGAAGATCGGCAGGTCGCGATTCGCCGGGGCCGCGTCCGCAGCGAGGCGCTCGGGAAGCGGCAGGTACGTCGATAGCGCGACGATGCCGGCGAGCCGCTCGGCGTGACGAAGCCCCGTGAAGAGTGCGATCGCGCCCCCCTGCGAGAACCCGGCGACGACGATGCGTCGGGCCGCAACGCCGCGCGCCTTCTCGCGCGCGATGAGCGCCTCGACCGCCGCCTGCGACTGGCGCACGCCGAGCACGTCGGCGCGGTTCGCGAGGTCGGCGGCGTAGATGTCGTACCACGCCCGCATCGGGAAGCCGTTGTTGATCGTCACGGGCCGCACCGGCGCGTGCGGGAAGACGAAGCGGACCGACAGCGTCGGCGGGAGCCGCATCTCCTCGACGATAGGGACGAAGTCGTTGCCGTCGGCCCCGAGGCCGTGGAGCCAGACGACGGCGGCGTCGGGGTGCGCGCCCGTTTCGAGCTCGATCGAGGGCAGCAGGGAGGCCGTCATGGCGGCTCGGCGGCGTGGCGGATCGCGGCCGCCGCGCATTCTACCTGCGCGACCGAGAGCAACGCGCGGCGAGGCGTGTGCGTAGCATCCCCGCTCGTCCGGGAGCGCACGATGCAGGACCTCACCCACGGCTCGATCCCGCGCCACGTCCTCGCGATGGCCGCGCCGATCGCCGCCGGCATGCTGCTCCAGACGTTGTACTACATCGTCGATCTCTACTTCGTCGCGCGGCTCGGCGACGCTCCGCTCGCCGGAGTGAGCGCGACCAGTCCGGTCATGTTCGTGGTGTTCGCGCTGACGCAGATCCTCGGCGTGGGCACGGTCGCGCTGATGTCGCACGCGGTCGGACGCAAGGACCGCGCGGAAGCGAGCCACGTCTTCAACCAGTCGGTCGCGCTGGCGGCACTGTGCGCGGCGGCGACGCTCGCGGGCGGCTTTCTCGGCGCCGGCCCCTTCATGGGCGCGCTCGGCGCGGACCAGCCGACGGTCGCGGCGGGCGTCACCTATCTCCGCTGGTTCACACCGGGCCTCGCGCTCCAGTTCGCGCTGGTCGCGATGGGTTCGGCACTCCGGGGCACCGGCGTCGTGAAGCCGACGATGGTCGTCCAGGCGGGCACCGTTGCGCTCAACATCGTGCTCGCGCCGATCGATCGGGCTGGGGCACCGGACATCCGTTGGGCGTCGCGGGCGCCGCGCTCGCGAGCACGCTTGCGATCGCCGCCGGCGTCGTGCTGATGGCGGTCTACTTCGCGCGCCTCGAGCACTACGTCTCGTTCGATCGCGCGCAGTGCATGGAATTTCGTGCGCGGCTCGCACGCTAGACGGACATTGGGAACGACGTCTTCCGCCCCCAGCTCTGCGCCCATTGGTGCGCCGCAAATTGCCCCTGAGGTCGCGGTGGCGTAAACTCTCGCGCCCAATCCCGCGGGGGACATAATCGCCCGCGGTGAGCGTCGGGGTGCCTATCCGGCGCCAGACGGGCCCAAAACACGATTTTGCGGAGCGTCACCCCATGGCCTCAGTTCCCCACGCCGCCCCAGTCCTGCGCGACGTCTCGCTCGACGACAAGTACGCCCTCGAGACCGGCCGCGTCTTCCTCACCGGCGCGCAGGCGTTCGTCCGCCTCCTGATATTGCAGCGGCAGCGCGACGCGCTCGCCGGCCTCAACACCGCCGGCTTCGTCTCGGGCTACCGCGGGTCGCCCTTGGGCGCGCTCGATCTGTCGCTGTGGAAGGCGAAGCCCTTCCTCGACCGCGCGCACATCAGGTTCCAGCCGGGCCTGAACGAGGACCTCGCGGCGACCGCGCTGTGGGGCTCGCAGCAGGTGAACCTCTACCCCGGCGCCCAATACGACGGCGTGTTCGGGATGTGGTACGGCAAGGGGCCGGGCGTCGACCGCTGCGGCGACGTGTTCAAGCACGCGAACCACGCCGGCACGTCGAAGCATGGCGGCGTGCTCGTGCTGGCGGGCGACGACCACGGCGCGAAGTCGTCGACGCTGCCGCACCAGTCCGACCACATGTTCTCGGCGGCGATGCTTCCCGTGCTCTATCCCTCGTCGGTGCAGGAGATCCTCGACCTCGGCCTCCACGGCTGGGCGATGAGCCGCTACTCGGGCTGCTGGGTCGGCTTCAAGTGCGTCGCCGACACGGTCGAGAGCTCCGCGTCCGTCTACATCGACCCGGAGCGCACGCCGATCGTCGTGCCGACCGACTTCCCCCTGCCGCCGGACGGCGTGTCGATCCGGTGGCCCGATCCGTTCCTCGCGACCGAGGCGCGGATGCAGAACTACAAGATCTACGCCGCGCTCCACTACTGCCGCGTCAACCGGCTGAACCGGATCGTCATCGACTCGCCGAAGCCGCGCCTCGGCATCGTCACCAGCGGCAAGAGCTACCTCGACGTCCGCCAGGCGCTCGACGACCTCGGCATCAGCGAAGCGGACGCGGCCGAGATCGGCATCCGCGTCTACAAGATCGCGATGACCTGGCCGCTCGAGCCGGAGGGCGTCCGCCAGTTCGCGGAAGGCCTCGAGGAGATCCTCGTCGTCGAGGAGAAGCGCCAGGTCGTCGAGTACCAGTTGAAGGAGCAGCTCTACAACTGGCGCGACGACGTCCGCCCGCGCGTCGTCGGCAAGTTCGACGAGAAGGGCGAGTGGGTCCGCCCGCACGGCGATTGGCTCCTGCCTTCGCTCTCCGAGCTGACGCCGGCGATGATCGCGCGCGTGATCGCGCAGCGGATCGAGCGGCTGGGGCTGCATCCGCGGCAAACGGAGAAATTGAAGGCGCGCGTCGACTGGATCAATGCCAAGGAGGCCGCGCTCGAGAAGCCGCGGATCACGCTCGAGCGGCAGCCGTGGTTCTGCTCCGGCTGCCCGCACAACACGTCGACCAAGGTGCCCGAGGGCAGTCGCGCGACGGCCGGCATCGGCTGCCACGTGATGGCGATCTGGATGAACCGCAGCACGAGCACCTACACGCACATGGGCGGCGAGGGCGTGCCGTGGATCGGCCAGGCGCCGTTCACGACCGAGAAGCACATCTTCGCGAACCTGGGCGACGGCACGTACTATCACAGCGGGATCCTCGCGATCCGCGCCGCGGTCGCGGCCGGCGTCAACATCACCTACAAGATCCTCTACAACGACGCGGTCGCAATGACCGGAGGCCAGCCCTTCGACGGGCCGCTCTCCCCCGCCGACATCGCGAAGCAGGTCGCCGCCGAGGGTGTCGCCAGGATCGTCGTCGTGAGCGACGAGCCGGGCAAGTATCCGGCGGGCTACTTCACGCCGGGCATCGAGATCCATCCGCGCGAGGAGCTCGATGCGGTGCAGCGGAAGCTTCGCGAGACGCCGGGCTGCACGATCCTTCTCTACGACCAGACCTGCGCGGCGGAAAAGCGCCGGCGGCAGGAAGCGCGGCAAGTTCCCCGACCCCGCGAAGCGCGTGTTCATCAACGAGCTCGTCTGCGAGGGCTGCGGCGACTGCGGCGTCAAGTCGAACTGCGTGTCCGTGGCGCCGGTCGAGACCGAGTTCGGCCGCAAGCGCGCGATCGACCAGAGCACGTGCAACAAGGACTATTCCTGCGTGAACGGCTTCTGCCCGAGCTTCGTCACCGTCGAGGGCGGCAGCCTCCGCAAGCCGCAGAAGGCGCAGGCCGGCGAGTTCCCGCCGCTGCCCGATCCCGCGGTCCCGTCGACGCCCGAGCCGTACGGCATCGTCGTCACCGGCATCGGCGGCACCGGCGTGATCACGATCGGCGCGCTCCTCGGCATGGCCGCGCACCTCGAGAACAAGGGCGTCTCCGTGCTCGACATGACCGGACTCGCGCAGAAGAACGGCGCGGTGGTCTCGCACGTGCGGATTGCCAGCACGCCCGAGGAGCTCCACGCGACGCGGATCGCCGCGGGCGAGGCCCGGCTCGTGCTCGCTTGCGACATCCTGACCGGGGTCGGCTACGAGCAGCTCGCGAAGATGCAGGGGGGCGTGACCAAGGCGCTCGTCAACTCGGCGCTCGTGATGCCCGCGGGCTTCACGCGCGACCCGGACCTCGTGTTCCCGCTGGGCTCGATGGAGCGCGAGATCGAGGACGCGGTCGGACCCGGCGACGCCGAGTTCCTCGACGCGACGAAGCTCGCGACCGGGCTCATGGGCGACTCGATCGCGACCAACCTGTTCATGGTCGGGTTCGCCTACCAGCGCGGACTCCTGCCGGTCTCCGAGGCGGCGATCCTGCGCGCGATCGAACTCAACGCCGCAGCGATCGACGCGAACAAGCAGAGCTTCCGCTGGGGCCGCCTCGCCGCCGTCGATCCGGCACGGGTGTCGGCGGCGGCCATTCCGGCGGCGCTGCCCGAGTCGCAGCGCCTGTCCGAGTCGCTCGACGAAACGATCGAGCGCCGTCGGAAGTTCCTGACCGACTATCAGGACGCCGCGTATGCGCAGCGCTACACCGACTACGTCGCGAAGGTCCGGGCGGCGGAGGCTGCGCGCCTGCCGGGCGCCGCGGCGTTGACCGAGGCGGTGGCGCGCTACTATTTCAAGCTGCTCGCGGCGAAGGACGAATACGAGGTCGCCCGCCTCTTCACCGAGACCGACTTCAAGGCGCGCGTCGCGGCGACATTCGAAGGCGATTACACGCTCAGGTACCACCTCGCCCCGCCGGTGCTGAACAAGCCCGACCCCGTCACCGGCGAGGCGACGAAGAGTGCGTTCGGACCGTGGATGTGGACGGCCTACCGCACGCTCGCGCGGATGCGGCGCCTGCGCGGAACGGCGTGGGACGTCTTCGGTCGCACCGACGAGCGCCGCCGCGAGCGCGCACTGCCGGGCGAGTACGTCGCCATCGTCGACGAGACGCTGGCCGCGCTCGCGCCGCACAATCACGCGCTGGCGGTCGAGCTCGCGCGGATTCCCGAGCACATCCGCGGCTACGGGCACGTCAAGGAGCGGCACCTGAAGCAGGCGAAGGCGAAGGAGGCCGAGCTCCTCGCGGCATTCCGAGCCGCGCATCCGGAGACGCCGCGCGTCGCCGCCAGGGTCGCTGCCTAAGTTATCGCGGCAGGCACCGCAGCCTATGCCTGCCGGCCAAATCCTCGACCTCCGCGGGGCGGCGTACGACCGCGGCCGCCTGCAGGCCGAGCTCTCACCCGATCGGATCGCCGACGTCGCCGTCGCCGTGACGCGACGCCTGCGCGAGCTCGGACCCGCCCTCGCCGTGCCGAAGGTCGTCCGGTGGCTCGACGCGCAGCATGAATTCGTGCGCGAGCACGATCCCGATGGCTACGTCGAGGTCCAGGGCATCGCGGAGGGATTCGGCATTGCGGCCGACGCCTTGTTCGCCTGCTTCTACGGCAGCGTCGTCGCAGACCTCGCCGGCGAACCCGCGCTCGCCGACGCCTGCACCGCCTGGGCGTCGCCGCACGGCGAGCACGGTCCCGTCGTCATCAAGAACCGCGACGCCCGCGCCGGGCCGGAAGCGCTCGAGCGCGTGGCCCTCCACGCCGACCCGGAGTGGGGGACGCGCCGCATTCTCTGCATCGGGTCGCTCGGCGCGCCGGGAGCCTACGCGGGTGGCATCAACACCGACGGCCTGGCGGTGGCCGATACCCACGTCGGCACGGCCGACCACGGCGTCGGCTGGCTGCGACCGTTCCTGATGACTCGGCTTCTGCGCGAATGCGCGACCGTCGCGGAGGCTGTCGCGCTCGTTTTCCGCGTGCCGCACGCGGGAGGCGGCACGCTGCTCCTGGGTGACGCCACCGGAGCCACCGCGGCCATCGAGCTCACGCACGGTGCAGTGGCGGCCGAGGAGCCGGGCGAGCGCGACTATGTCGCACGCACCAATCATTTCTCCGGCGAGCGACTGCGCGGTCACGATCTGGCCGGGCCCGACGACGCCCGCGCGTCGCGCGCGCGCCTCGCGACGCTCGAGCACGCGCTCCGTGGCTTGCCGTTGCCGTTTTCGCACGAGGCGATCGGAAGGGTCATGGCGCGCCATGGAGACCGCGCGAGCGCGAGCCTCTGTCGCCACGGGGAGGCGCACGACGTCGAGACGCGGTCCTGCGCGATCTTCGATTGCCACGCACCGGTGCTCCTGCTCTCGTGGGGCCCGCCGTGCGCGGGCCGCTGGGAACGAATCGCGCCCTGAGCAGCTAGCGGCCCATGAATTCGCCGATGGCTTCCAGACGTTCGATGTGCATCGCGAAGCCCTTGACCACGAGCAGGAGGGGAATCGCGAGCGCCATGCCGGGAATACCCCACACCCATGCCCAGAACACGAGGCCGAAGACCACGGTGACGGCGTTCAGCTGCGTTCGGCGTCCCACGATCAGAGGGGTGACGAAATGGCCCTCGATGAGCGCGCAGACGGCATAGGCCAACGGCGGCAGCATCGTTTCGCCCAGGGAGGGATAGACTGCCGTCGCCGCGACCAGGAGCAGGAGCGTGTTGACGATCCCGCCGAGGTACGGAACGTAGTTGATGAGTGTGACGAGCACGGCGAGCAGCATCGGCGCGGGCAGCTCGAACCAGGTGCCGATCGCCCCCGCGATCCCACCCATGACGACGTTGACGAGCGTCACCGTCGCGAAATAGCGGCCGACGTCCTCCTGCACCGAGTTGACCACCTTGAGCGCCTTCAGCTTGTCACGGATACGCGGCAGCACCCGGATCAGCTTCTGCAGGAACAGGTCGCCGCTCAGGAGCAGGAAGAACATGAGCACGAACGTGGTCAGCACGAGTGCCACCGCCTCGCCGACGCCTCCGAACAGGCGCGCGCTCAGTGCCGCGTTCGGCATCGCTTCATTGACGCGCTCGCTCAGCCAGTCGATGTAGGGCGTGCCGAATATCCGGCGGCCGAGTCGCGCGAGCCGATGACCGACCCCTTCGAGGAGCGGCAGCGTGTCGAGCGCGTTGCCGAGCGGCTCCACGAGCAGCCAGCCGACGACGACGATGCCCGCGATCAGCGCGACCGCAACGATCACGACCGCGGCGGGACGCGGCAAGCCCCACCCGCGCAGCCGGTTCACGGCGGGCATGAGCGTCATCGCGAGCAGCGCCGCCGCAGTCATCGGCACGAGGACGGGCCGCGCGACGATCAGCATGCCGACGAACGCGAACAGGAACAGTCCCCCGAGGAAGACGACGTCGAGCGTACCGTGCGGCAGCGCGGCGGAGCCCACGACCGGGGCCACGACCGACGCGGCGGATTCCTCGGTCGGTGCAAGGAGCGCCGCTGTCGCGCTCGCAGCTTCGTTTCGCACCCGACTCACGGCGGGGCGACGATTGGTCATCGCTTCTGCCGCACGGCCACACGCCGAAAGATGTGGCGCGCCGCACCGTAGCAATCGGTGTCCTCGCGGCCCGCGGCGAGGTCGGCCGCCGCGCGCTCGACAGCGGCGTTATCGGCTCCCGGCTCGCGGTCGGGAGACTCGTCCCGTTCATGCGGCAACCTCGGGGCGGGCGCCTGGACTGCAAGCGCCCGGGGGCGCCTGCGCCGGGAATTCGCCCGCGACGCTGGACGTGACGTGTGCATGTTCATCTCCTTGCATTGACCCTTCGCTCAATACGGAGCAACACCCATGCCGTGGAGCCGAAGGCATGCTGCGACCACGGTCTTGGCGCGCGCCGGCTCGCATTGAAAGATGGCTCCGCGACCTCACCTTGCCCAAAGGAACCCGCTCCCGGGAACTTACGGCGCCAGCCGGCGTCACTTGCGTTCCAGGTCATAGCGAAGCGGAGAACGACTGCAATGCGATTCGGAACATGGACTCTCTTCCTCGGCGCCATCGCGCTGACCCTCGCGACGCAAGGCGCGCGGGCGGCGACGCCCGATCCGGGTGCGCCCTCCAGCGAAGTGCTGCGCATCGAGCACCTGATCGACGTCGTTGCCAAGGCGACCGATCGGAGGTTCATCCGCAACGGCACGGAATACGACGCCAGCACCGCCGCCCACTTCCTGCGGGCGAAGTGGCGCTTCGTGGGCGGCCGCATCCATACCGCCGAGGATTTCGTGCGCGAAGTCGGCACGCAATCCTCCACCACGGGCACGCCCTATCGCGTCCGCGGGCCCGACGGTCGGGAGGAAGACGGCGCGAGCTTCCTGAATCGAGCGCTCGCCTCCACCGGCGATTCGGTCGTGCCGCATTGAGATCCTAGAGGAGGTTCTCGATGGGCAGGAACGAGAGCGCCTCGACGATGAAGCGCTTGCCCGCGTCGACGTCCGGGTCGGTCGTATACGTGACTTCCTTTCCCGCCACCTCGGTCGTCCATCGCAGGTTGTGCCCGCCGCCCGGCGCGTCGACGAGCGCAAGCCGGTAGCTGTTCGCCGGCTGCGCGATCGCCTCGAAGCGGGCCGCAATCGTCTTCGAGATCTCGGGGCTGTCGATGATCACGCCGATCTCGGTGTTGACCGAAAGGGAACGCTGGTCGAAGTTCATCGACCCGACGAAGACCCGCTTCCGGTCGACCACGAACACCTTCGCGTGCAGTCCGAAGTGCCCGGAGCCCCCCGACTCGATAAGGCCATGCTCGGTCCGGGGTTCGCCCAGCCGCGGGCGCACCTCGTAGAGCTCGCAGCCCGCTTCGAGTAGCGGCACGCGATACCGCACGTAGCCCGCGTGCGCGATGGGCATGTCGGTCGAGGCGAGCGAGTTGGTGAGGATGCGGATGCGGACGCCGCGCTCGCGCAGTCGCCGCAGGAGTTCCATCTCCGGCTCTCCCGGGACCAGGTACGGCGACACGATGATGAGCTCGCGCCTGGCCTGCTCCGCGGCGGCCGCGACGCGCCGCCACATGAGCCGCCCCGGCTGTCCGTCGCGCGTGACCTGCGCCTTGTCCGGCGCGTCGTAGGCGAACGTCGCCCTGGCCCAGACGAGCGGAGCGCGGCCACTCAGCAGAGCGGCCACGAGATCGTGCTTCGGCAGCGCGCGCGCGTAGGGCGAGTCCGCCATCTTCGCCTCGTGCGCCATCAGCGCCTCGCGGCAGCGCTCGTACTCCTCTTGGGTGGGCTTGCCGGCCGGCAGCGACTCGACCGGGATCGCCAGCCGATCGTTCCAGTATTGATCGAAGCTCCGCGACATCTGCTGCACCATCGGTCCCGCCACCAGCAGGTCGAAGTCGCCGAGCTCGAGCTCGGTGCTCGCCTGGAAGTACGCGTCCCCGACGTTGCGGCCGCCGGTCAGCGCGACCGCATTGTCAGCGACGAACAGCTTGTTGTGCATCCGGTAGTTGAGCCGCTCGCCCTCGAGCGCGAACTCGGCCCACCGCAGGAGCCCGAGCTCCCTCCGAGCGACGAATGGGTTGTAGATGCGGATCTCGATGTTCGGGTGCGCGGCGAGCGGGCGGATCGCCGAGTCATCCTCGAACTTGACGGCGTCGTCGATGAGAAGTCGCACGCGCACGCCGCGGTCGGCCGCCGCGCGCAACGCTTCGAGCAAGAGCTTGCCCGTGTCGTCCTGCCGCAGCAGGAAGTACTGGACGTCGAGCGTGCGCTCCGCGTGCCGGGCGAGCTGCCAGGTGCAGCGCGAAGCTGTCCGTCCCGTCGACGATCAGGCGAAAGCCGGACTTTCCGGCGTGCGCGTTGGCCAGCTCCTCGGTCCGGCGACCGAGCGTTGTGCTCTCGGGGTGCGCGAGTGACGAGCTCGCGGTCTTGGGTCCATCGAGCCACGGAGGCAGCGACGCACACCCCGCGACCAGCAACGCGGCCGCGGCGACTCCCAGGTACCGCTTGGCCGCTGCGCCTCGCGTCATCCGCGGCCCATTTCAACCGGCGATATCCAGCCGTCCTGGCAGCGTCGACGCGAGCCCGCGAGCGCGCCGCAATCGGCACGTTCCGCGGCCGCAGCGGACCGCGAGGCTCGCACCGACGTCAGTAGTGCTTGTGCTCCTGTGACTCTTCCTGGATCTTCTGGCCGGCCTTGGAGACGTCCTGGCCCGCACCGTGAACCGTATTGCATGCGGTCAGCGTAATGGATGAGAGCGACAGCGCCACGAGCAGCAGAACGATCTTTGCAATCATCGGGTCACCTCGTACCAAGGTTATCGGAATACGGCGGCGGAGTGCTGCCCGCCGCCGCGCATGCACTGCAACGGGCAGCAAGCGCCGTGCCATGCGGAAATGTCCTACACGTGCCTGCGGCGATCATGTCCATCGCCACGTCGGAGCCACGAAATAGTTGCCCGTCGTGGCAGCAATTGCCGGTGAGCTTGTTCCTACGTCCGCCCGAGACGCGTCGCCGACGGTTCGCTGCCGCCCGATTGATCGCGCGGATGGCGCACACGCGCCTGGTCGACGTGCCCCGCGACACCGACGCCGTGGACGTGGACCAGCTCGCCGCCGATCCACGCCGACACCGCGAGGAGCCCCATCGCAATGAGCGACAGCCCCATGGCGAGCTCGAATGCAGGCGGATCGATGCTGCGAAGCCACAGATTGATTGCGTAGAGCGTGATGACGACGAGGTTGAGCGCCAGGTGGCGCGTCGCGAGCGAGCGATGCCGCGGCTCTTTCAGCGACAGGTAGTCGACGAGACCCGCGACCGCCGCGGCGAGCGCTCCTGCGAGCCCCGCGGCGAGCGTGTAATAACCGAGCGTGAACCAGAGGATCTGCACGTCCGCGACCTCGGAAAAATAGACGATGAAGTCGCTCGCGAGCGAGAACAGCCAGAGGCCAAGAGGGAGGCACACCAGCATCGGGTGCAACGGGTGACGCGCGATACTCGCGGGCGTTTCCATGCCGTGCTCCTGCCATGCGTCGCCGCCAAGCGACGCCCGCCGCCGAGCGTGCGGGAAAACTTTGCCGCGAACGGCGGCAGTTCTTACCGCCCCGCCCCGTGACGGCGCGCCGAAGGGTCAGGACTTGACCACCAGCTTGTCGACGATCTGCCGCACGCCGTTCAACGATCCGGCGATCTTCACGGCGCGATCGCGCAGGTCCGGCGTGTCGACGCTTCCCGAGAGCGTGACCACCGCGTCCTTCGTATCGACCTCGATTTGCAGCGACTTGAGGCCGGGCTCGGCGAAGATCGCGGCCTTAACTTTCGCCGTGATCGCTCCGTCGTCGAGCGCAGCGGCGGTCTTGGCCGCCGCTTCCTTCGTCGATGCCGAGATTTCCTGCGTGGCGCGGTCAAGCTTCTGCCCCGCCGTTTCAGCCGGATGCCGCTGGTCGCAGCCGGCCAGCACCCCCGCTAATGCCGCCACCGACACCATCGCGATCCAATGCCCTTGCCTCATCACGTCTTCCACGGTCTGGCTTCGCTCTTGATCCAGCAACCGACGTGCCAGCCCGCGAGCGAAGTCAGCCGCGTCCTACGGCCGATTCGGATTGCACCGACAGTTGCGCTGCGGCGACATCGCGAGCCTTCCGGATCGCGGGGCCACCCGGTCGAGGTCGCCATCGCGGATGCCTCCGCCGCCTGCGCACCCCGGGCCGCGCGGGACGCCCGTTTCCACGGAGTCGCCTCGCTGCGGTACGATAGTCGAGATTCGCGATCCGCAGTTCGCTCGCGTCGTTCATCCCCTCGCGCCGCGCATGAAGCCACTCGGGATTTTCGTCCTCGCCCTCGTTCTCTTCGGCCTCGAAGGTTGCGGCCCGCTGCCGGGCACGCCAGCGCCTTCAGGCGACATGCCGGGGGCCGCGGTCGTGCGCCGTCAGGCCCCCGAGTCGAGGCCATCACCGCCCGCCGCCCCGTCGTCGGCCCCCGGTATCGTCGTCCCGCCCGACGCGCAATACGTCTGCGTCGCCGATGTCAACGGCGCGCGCACCGTCACGACGATCGAGTTTGCCTCCAAGGTGGCGGAGCTTTGCCGGCGCCACCCCGAAATGGGCCCGTGCCAGTACGAGCGGAACCTCTGTCGACGCCGCGGCGGGCGCGTCTACGCCGCCGGCGGCGTCGAGATCACGATGGACACCGAAGCGGAATACGACCGCAAGGTCATGCGGGTCCGCTTCAAGTCGAACTGAGCGCCCGCCGGCCGCCGCGCTCGCTGCCATGCGACCTCGCGTCCCGCCGCTGCTGCCGACCTACGTGCTGCTGGTGCTGGTCGTCGTCTTCGCGGTCGGCTCGCTACGGGTCGGCCTCGATCGTCTCGAGGCTATCGATCGCTTCGCGGCATCACGCGCCGAATCGGCCGCCACGGTGCAGGACCTGCAGTCGCTGCAGAGCACGCTCAACGACGTCGTCGCTTCGACGCAGGGATACGCGCGCACGGGACTCAACGAGGACCGGGAGCTGTTCGAGCAGGCGCGGCGTCGCTTTCCCGTGCAGCTGTCGAGGCTCCGCGACCGGATGCGCGACTCGGCCGCGGAGCTCGCGCTGGTCGAGCGTCTCGTGCCGCTGATCGCGCGGACCACGGAGCTTGCGGGCGCGGTGATCGAGCGACCGAGCGCGACGCCCGCGCTGGCGGGGGCGCCCGACGCGCCTGCCCCGTACCTGGATAGTGTGGAGGCGATCCGCGCGATCGTCGCCGAGCTCGAGACGCGCGAGCAGGACCAGCTCGCGCACGACGGCGACGCGCTGACGGCGGCCATCAGCACGGCGAAGATCCTCCAGTACGCGCTGGCAGCGCTCATCGTGCTGCTGGTGGCGCTCCTGTTCATGGCCGCGCGCCGCTTGAGCTCGTTCATTCCGCCGGCGCCGCGGGAAGGCGCGGGAGGCGCGGTCGAGCTCGACGAGGAATCGGTCGACGCATCGAATGCGCGGATTGCGATGCTGCTCGACAACGCGACGGCGCGCGCGCGGCTCGCGGCAGCGACGACGCCGGCGGATCCGGCGGCTGCCGAGCCCGTTCAGTCGACGCTAGAGGCGATCGAGCGCGCGCCCGGCCCTCCGCGGCCCGGCGCGCCCACCGTCGCCGACGGACTGGCGCTTCTCGCGCGCGCGTACTCGCAGGCCGGCGGACTCATGGTCGAGCCCACTCTCGACACGTCGGTCGAGATCTCCGAACGCGAGAAAGCCTTCGTC
Source organism: uncultured beta proteobacterium (assembly GCA_963734055.1). Taxonomy (GTDB): domain Bacteria; phylum Pseudomonadota; class Gammaproteobacteria; order Burkholderiales; family Casimicrobiaceae; genus CAIWHR01. The sequence goes on along the minus strand of CAVTFQ010000009.1, from coordinate 255,353 downwards.
ATCGACCGTGTCGCCGAATGGGGCCTCGAGGCGATCGCCGTGCGCAAGCGCGGCGGCGACGTATCGCTCGTGTTCGCCGCCCAGGATCGCGACGCTTCGCTGCGCATCCTCGCGCTGCTCGACCATCCCGACCTTCCCCTGCGGCTCTCGCCCCGCGAGCGCGAGGAGGCCAGCTTCCTCCGCCGCGCGGCCGCATCGCACGGGGGCCGCTTCGTCGTCACGCATGGCCCGACAGGCTTTGCGCTCGTGCTGTCCATCCCCCTCGATTCATGAAGCGCGGCGCCCGCGGCCGTTGCGCGCGCGGGTTGCAATAACTGCCATCGGCGCAGGACTTTCTGCCACGGGCATCGGGGCTGCGCGTTTCAAGTCGCTGATACTCATGCGTTTTTAGGCTGGCACGGCCGCTGCTCCATAGGGAAGCGCGATGGGCATCGGCCCGAACAACCATGCGGAGGCAATGCGATGAATTGGACTCAGGTGGAAGGCAACTGGAAGCAGTTCAAGGGCAAGGTGAAGGAGCAGTGGGGTCGGCTCACCGACGACCAGCTCGATGTGATCGGGGGCCGGCGCGACCAGCTGATCGGCAAGGTCCAGGAAGCGTACGGCGTCGGCAAGGAAGAAGCCGAGCGCCAGATCAGGAGCTTCGAGAATCGCTACGAGACGTGGAAGCCCGACGTCCATCCGCCACAGGCGTGACTCTCCGAAAGGAAGAAACCCACCATGAGCAGATGTGCACTCGACAGAATGTTGGCCGCCGCGGTCATCGGACTGGCCGTTCCGTCGCTCGCCCTCGGGGCGGCGATGTCATCGAGCGAGTACTCGAAGGCGAAGGACAACGCGAATACGGCCTACAAGTCAGCCAAGGCGCAGTGCGACGCACTCTCCGGCAATCCGAAGGACGTCTGTGTTGCCGAGGCCAAGGCCAGCCTGAAGAGGGCCAGGGCCGACGCCGAGGCGCAGTACAAGAACACCGACAAGGCGCGCCGCGACGCGAAGATCGCGGAGGCGGAAGCCAACTACGACGTCGCGAAGGCGAAGTGCGACGCCAAGACCGGCAACGACAAGGACGTGTGCGTCAAGGAGGCGAAGGCCACCGAGACCAAGGCCACGGTCGACGCCAAGGCGACCGAAAAAGTCGCTGCGATCCGTGAAGACGCGCGGGAAGACAAGATGAACGCCGAGTACAAGGTCGCGATCGAGAAGTGCGACTCGCTGTCCGGCCCCGCGAAGGACGCCTGCGTCGCCAAGGCGAAGGCCCAGTACAAGCAGTAGCGGCTTTACCGAGTCCCCCCTGTCCCCGCCCGGGGACAGTCCGAGCCCGCGCGCCCTCCCTCTCGCGGGTTCTACTTTGGGCGGATGCTCGCATCCGCCCATTTTTTTTCTCTCGGGGCGAGTATCCGGGCGAGCCGTCCCCACGGCGGAGGACCGCGATGCAACGCGGTCGCCGCTTGGCCCGTCCCCCGGCGCGCAGCACGGCGCAGAAACGCGGCCGCGAAGCGCTCGGCCTTGCCTTCCGAGTCCGGTCCCTCGCCCAGCGAGTGACGAAGGGCGCCGCGGCGCCACGCGTCGAACACCAGCGGATTGACGTAGGACTTGCGACACACGGCGGGCGTGTTCCGGAGCTCCTGGGCAATCGTCCGGATCGCCTCCGCGATGCACCGCTTCAAGGCACGCTCGCTCGGCCTCGCGGGCAGCGGCGTCGCTCGCATGAGCGCAATGGCGCGGAGCGTCGCCGCCCACGTGCGGAAATCCTTCGCGGTGAAGCCCCCGCCCATCGCCTCCTTGAGATACAGGTTGACCTGCCCCGACTCTACGGCACGGAGCTCCCCCGCTTCGTCGACATACTGGAAGAGCGTTTGTCCGGGCAACTCGTGGCAATGGCGCACGACGCGCGCGAGGCGCCGGTCATCGACGGCGACCGCGTGCGGAACGCCGCCCTTGCCGCGAAAGCGAAGCACGAGCGTGCCGTCGCGGACGAAGCGCACGTGGCGGTTGCGCAGCGTCGCGAGCCCGAAGCTGCCGTTCTCGCGCGCGTACTCGGCGTTGCCGACGCGCGCGTGCGTCGCGTCGAGCAGGCTCACCACCACTGCGAGCACCTTCTCGCGCGGCAGGCCGGAGCGCGCCAGGTCGCGGCGGAGCCGCCGCCTCAGGCGCGGTAGCGCGTCGGCGAAATCGGGCATCCGCCCGAATTTCCGGCCGTCGCGCAACTGCCGCCAGGCCGCGTGGTAGCGATACTGCTTCCGGCCGCGCGTGTCGCGGCCCGTTGCCTGCAGGTGACCCTCCGCCTCGATGCAGATCCACACGTCCTCATAGGCCGGCGGGATCGCAAGCCGGGCGATGCGCTCGAGCGTCGCGCGGTCGCGCACGGGCTTGCCGCCCGGATCCCGGTAGGCGAATCGGCGGCCCCGGCGAACGCGCCGGATGCCAGGCGTCGCGTCGGAGACGTGGACCAGACGGATGGCGGGGGCGGCAACCATCGCCCGGATGCGCGTTCAGACTAGGGCTGGGAGATCGCGCGCGTCGGCGTACGGGCGGAACGGCTCATGCCACGCGGGTGTCGCGATGATCCGGTTGTTCGTCTCGGGCTTCCCGCGTCGCCAAGTGCACGAGAGCAGGTCGCTCGCCTCGAGATCGAAGAGGCTCGACATCGCAAACGACTCCCGGCGATCGGCGCCACCGCCCGCATTGCGGCGATGGCGCCGCGCCGCCGGAACCGACGTCACCTCGACGCGCGCTGGCCGTTGCGGCTTCGTCCCGTCGGGGCACGCGTCGCGAGCTCTGCGAGCTCGGGTGGGAGCCCCGCGCCGCCAAGCTCCTCCTTCCGCGCCGTGAGCATCTCGCCCAGGGCCACAAGGTCGGCGCCCGATTTCCGCGCCTTCGAAAAGAGGGTGCTCTCCTCCTCGTCGACGTGGTGGCGCACGTACTCGGAGAGCACCTTGACGCGCGCCTCGAAGCGGTCGTCGCCGGGTCCCGTACCTTCGATCTGGCCCACGAGTTCCTTGATGTGCGCGTGCTCGACGGCCGCTTCGTCGAGCGGATCGTCCGCGCCGGCGGTTTCACGCAGCGCCGGATAGAAGATTTCCTCCTCGATCTGCGCGTGGATCCTGAGCGCCTTGCAAGCGGCCTGCGCACACCGGCGCATGCCCTCGGCATCCTCGCTCTTGTGGAATCGCTCGAACTGCCTGAACAGCTTGCTGACCTGCGCGTGATCGTCCTTGAGAACGTCGAGCGCGGTCGCCGCCGCGGTGCGGCGTGAACGCCGACGGGGGGTGGCGCGAGGCATCGTTCGTCTCCTTCCACTCAGAACCGCGCGAGGCGGCCGAGCAGGTACCCGGCCACCAGCGCGCCTGCGACGGAGGCGATCGGGCGGGCCCGGATCGATTCGCATGCAGCTTCGGTGAAGCGCGCCTGGGCCTCGCGTGCCTGATCCGGCAGGCTCGACGCCCATTGGGCCGCCGTGTTCGCCGCGTCGGCGGCGCCGTCCACCGCGCGGTGCGCGGCGCCGCTCACGCGTCCCACGCCGCTGCTCATGCGCTCGGCGGCGGCGTCGATCGAGCGGTTCGCCGTCTGGGCAAGGCCCTCGGTCCGGGAGCCCGTCGTCGTGGAGGAAAGCGGATTCGAGGCGCCGGTCGTCGTTGCGCCGCTCGTGAGAGGTTCCATGGTCTGTCCTTTCGGGAGAAATGCGTGGAAGGTGCGGACGTCGTGACATCGATCGCGCCCGTCCCGCCACGTTCGCCGTTCGCGCTCGGGCCTTCTATAGGCGCAATCTGAAATACGCGTAGGACGCGAGCGAAGGGATCGTTCCCACGACGCGCGGGCACGTCTCCGGGCGCAGCGCCGACGACCGAATCAGGCGTTGACCGACAGTGGCCGCCATGCGAGCCGCGCTAATTTCGCGGGGAGTTCACGCCGCCGCCTGCGCATGCCTTCTCCCCGCCCGCTCCGGATCGCCCAGATTGCACCGCTCTCCGAATCCGTTCCCCCGCGCCTCTACGGCGGCACGGAGCGCGTCGTCGCGTATCTGACGGACGCCCTCGTGGCCGCGGGTCACGACGTCACGCTCTTCGCGAGCGGCGACGCGCGCACCACGGCAGAGCTGGCCGCGATGCGACGGCGGGCGATCCGCCTCGACCCGGCGCCGTTCAAATCGGACGTCGCCGCGCACCTCGCGATGCTGCACGAAGTGCGCCGCCGCGCGCACGAGTTCGACGTGCTTCACTTCCACATCGATCTCCTCCACTTCCCGCTCTTCGAACGGCTCGCGCCGCGCACGCTCACCACGTTGCACGGCCGACTCGACCTTGCCGACCTGCCGGGACTGTACCGCCGCTGGCCGCAGTTTCCCCTGATCTCGATCTCCACCGCGCAGCGCCGGCCGCTCGCCCTCGCGAACTGGCTCGCCACCGTGCATCACGGCCTGCCCCGCGACCTGCTCGACTTCTCGCCGCGGCACCAGGGCTATCTGGCCTTCGTCGGCCGCGTCTCGCCGGAGAAGCGGCCGGACCGCGCGATCGAGATCGCCCGGCGTGCCGGGATGCCGCTCCGGATCGCCGCGAAGGTCGACGCCGTCGACGCGACGTATTTCCGCGAGGTCGTCGAGCCGCTTCTCCCCGGAGGCGACGTGGAATTCCTGGGGGAGATCGACGACGCCGGGAAGAACGATCTCCTGGGCGGGGCCGCCGCCCTCCTCTTTCCGATCGACTGGCCGGAACCCTTCGGTCTCGTGATGATCGAAGCCATGGCTTGCGGCACCCCGGTGATCGCGTGGCACGCGGGTTCGGTACCCGAGGTCGTCGACGACGGGGTGACCGGCTCCATCGTTCGCACGATCGACGAGGCTGTGGCGGCGGTCCGGCGGCTCGACGCCCTGGACCGTGCGCGCGTCCGCGCGGTCTTCGAGCGGCGCTTTTCCGTGACGACGATGTCGAACCGCTATCTCGACCTGTATGCGCGGGTCGGCCGTCTGGCGCTCCCGCCGGGGCGCTCGGCACCGGCGGTCGATCGCACGCTTGACGTCGATGGGGCGCTACGCGCTTAAGCACGACGCGGAATTTCTGGTGGCGGACGCGCTGGGCGACATCGCCGGCGAGTGGGACGGGCTGTACTCCAACGACACCCGTCTCCTCTCGCGGATGAGTCTCGCCGTCGGCGGCTCGACGCCGTCGCTCCTGAGCTCGGGCGTGAGCCAGGACAACGTCTTCTTCCGCGCGAACCTGACGAACCGCCCGCTGCCGGATCTCGGCGACCAGGCGCCGCCCGAAGGCGCGATCCACGTCGAGCGCACGCGCTTCCTGTGGGACCGCCGCCTCTACGAGCGGCTCGCGCTCACGAACTACGCGGAGCGCGACGTGCCGGTCTCCCTGCGGCTCGCCTTCGCGGCCGACTTCGCCGACATCTTCGAGGTTCGCGGGTTCGTGCCTACGCGGCGCGGGCGGACGCTTGCGCCCGAGCTCGACCATGCCCTCGTGACGCTCGCTTACGAGGGTCTCGACGGCGTCGTGCGCACCTGCGTCGTCGCGTTCTCGCAGCATCCGAATCGCCTCGCGCCGGACGCGGCCGAGTTCGCACTGACGCTCCCGCGTCACGCGCAGCGCTGCATCTTCCTCGAGATCGGCGGCGGCCGCGCCGCGGCTCCCGACGGGACCCGCTTCCGCGATGCGGCGGCGAAAGCGCGCTGGGCCATGCGCGCCAAGCGCCGCCGCGGGGCGACGGTCCAGTGTCCGCGCGGACCGTTCCAGATGTGGCTCGAGAAATCGCGCGCGGACCTGGCGTTGCTCACGACCGAGCTGCCGACCGGGCCGTATCCGTTTGCGGGCATCCCGTGGTTCTCGACCCCGTTCGGCCGCGACGGCATCGTGACCGCGCTGCAGATCCTCTGGCTCGACGCGACGCCGGCGCGCGGCGTGCTCAAGTTCCTAGCCGAGCATCAGGCGGACCGTACCGATGCGTTCGACGACGCGGCGCCCGGCAAGATCCTGCACGAGACCCGACTCGGCGAGCTCTCCGCCGTCGGCGAAGTCCCGTTCCGCCACTACTACGGCGGCGTCGACGCGACGCCGCTGTTCGTGATGCTCGCAGGCGCGTACGCACGGCGCACGGGCGACCTCGAGTTCATCGACGCGCTCTGGCCATCGCTCCTCGCGGCGATGGCATGGATCGACGGCCCGGGCGATTCGAACGGCGACGGCTTCGTCGACTACGCCCGCGCGAGCCGCGCAGGCCTCGTGAACCAGGGCTGGAAGGACAGTTCCGACTCGGTCTTCCACGCCGACGGCAGGATGGCGGAGCCTCCGGTCGCGTTGGTCGAGGTGCAGGGCTACGTCTACGCGGCTCGGATTGCGATGGCCTGGCTCGCGAAGCGACGCGGCGAGTTCGATCGGGCGCGGGAGTGGGAGCGGCAGGCGAAGGCGCTGCGCCTCGCCGTGGAACGACGCTTCTGGCTTTCCGACCTCGACTTCTACGCCATCGCGATCGACGGCTCCGGTCAGCCGTGCCGCGTGCGCACGTCGAATCCCGGCCACCTCCTCTACTCCGGTCTTCCGTCGCCGCAGCGCGCCGCGCGCGTTGCCGAGCAGCTCCTGTCGGCGGCGTTCGACAACGGCTGGGGGCTGCGCACGCTCGCACAGGACCAGGTGCGTTTCAATCCGATGTCGTATCACAACGGCTCGGTGTGGCCGCACGACACCGCCCTTTGCGCCGCGGGGATGGCGAGCTACGGGCATCGCGGCGCCGCCGCTCACCTCCTGAGCGAGCTCTTCGGGGCCGCGATCCATTTCGGGCTGCGCCTGCCCGAGCTCTACTGCGGTTTCGTGCGAAGCCCCGGCGAACCCCCCGTCGGCTATCCGGTCGCCTGCCTGCCGCAGGCGTGGTCGTCGGGCGCGGCCTTCATGGCGCTGCAGGCGAGCCTCGGCGTCACGATCGACGCCTTGAATCGCGTGATCCGTATCGACCGCCCGGCGTTGCCGGGCGAAATCGAACGCCTTGCGCTGCGCGAGGTCGCGGTGGGCGATGCGCGGGTCGACGTGCTGTTCGAGCGCCTCGGCGATCGCGTGACTGCGGCGCCGATCGGGCCCGTGCCCGATTCCGTCAGGATCCTGGTGCGCCCGTGACGGGCGCCGTGACGCACGCCACGACTGCGCCGGCGAGGAACACGAGCACCGAGAAATAGATCCAGGCCATCACCACGACGATCGTTCCTGCGGCGCCGTACGCCGAGCCGACCCCGAAGCGCACGACGTACCAGGCGACGAAGTAGCGTCCGACCGCGAACAGCGCGGCGCCGACGAGCGCGCCGATCCAGACCTGCCGCGCCCGGGGCGGTCGATCGGGCAGCACGCGCAGGAGCGCCGCCATCGCGAGTGCGGCGACCACGAACGAGACGAAGCCGTCGAGCTGCGCGCCGAGCTGCATGGCGTGGCTCGCCGTGCCGCGCTCCACGACCAGGCGAAGCGCACTCGAGGCGACGAAGGACGCGCCAAGGAGAAGGCCCGCCCCCACGACCAGCAGGAACGAGAGCGCCCGCACCCGCAGCAGCTCGCGGATTGCCGGCCGCGGCACCTCCCCGAAGATCCGGTCGAGCGCGTGCTGCAGCTCGGAGAAGGCGGCGGTGGCCCCGACGGCCAGCACTGCCCCTCCGGCCCACGCCGCCCATCCGCCGAGCGGTGAAGGCACGTCGTGCGACCGGATGAGGCGATCGATGAGCCCGGCACCGTCGGGACCGATCAGATCCGCGACCTGCATCGAAACGTAGTGGCGCGCCGCGTCGGCGCCGAGCCAGGCGCTGCCGATGGCGACGATCAGGATCACGAGCGGTGCGAGCGACAGCACCGCATAGAACGCCACGGCCGCGGCCAGCAACCCGCCGTCGATCGCGTTCCACTTGCGCCAGGCCCTCGCCGGCAGGCGTGCAGCCACCGGCCCGGGCGACCCGCCGCCAGCGACCGGGGATGCCGGCGCGAGAGCCGGCATTCCGTCAGGAACCGCTGTCGCGGCCGCCCGGGACCGTCACCGCTCCGAACGCTCGCCGCGTCGGCGCCGACGAACATCAGACTCGCGATGTCGTCCGCGTGCTCCTCCTCGGTCGCGAGGATCTCCTCGAGCAGCCGTCGCGTGGTCGGATCGCGCTCGGCGACGAAGGCGATCATTTCCCGGTACGACTCGATCGCGACGCGCTCGGCGACCAGGTCCTCCTGCATCATGTCGCGCAGCGACTTCCCTTCGACGTACTCCGCGTGACTGCGGTCCGCAAGGCCGTCGGGGCTGAAATCCGGCGCGCCCCCCAGCTGCACGATGCGCTCGGCGATCTGGTCGGCGTGCGCGAATTCGGCCGCGGCGTGCTCGCCGAATTCGGTCTTCGCGGCGTTCGAGTGCGGGCCCTGCGCCATGTAGTAGTGCCGCTTGTAGCGCAGCACGCAGACGAGCTCGGTCGCGAGGGCTTCGTTCAGGAGCTGCACGACGGCACCGCGATCGGCGCCGTAGTCGGTCGTGACCGCGCCGCGCTCGACGTGATCGCGGGCACGCTCGCGTAGGACTTTGACGTCGGTCAGCGCATTGCGATCTCCCGGGGCGTGCTGATGGCCTTCCATGATCCCTCCGTCAAGGCCGGCGCAGGTAGAGCTGGAACGCGGTCGGGAGCAAGCGCCGAAGGACGCCCGCGACCGCTACCGTGCGCATCGCGGGGCCGGCGCCGCCGCGCATCGTCATCCACCGGATGGCGAGGATCGCCGCGACGACGGCGGCGAGCCCGGAGAGCGTGCGGATCCCGTCGACGATGCGATGCGCGCGAGCCTGCGCCACCACCGCCGCGTTTTCGAAATTCACCCACGCCTCGCGCATGTCGATGCGATGTTCGGCGAGGCGCAGCTGCGCGTCACGGCGACGGGCCGTTACGGGTCTCTTCGTGCGGCGATTCATCGCTTTTACGTCTCGGGACCGATCCTCTGCGCGAGGCCGTCGACGTCGCGCCGCCACTCCGCGATCGAATGGCGGAAGAGCGGGCTCGATTTGCCGATCAAATGCCGGACGACGAGGCCGGCGCCGAGCGCCACCAGCGCGAACGTCGCGGCGACGCCGAGCGCGACGGCCACCCGATACGGCGTTTCCCAGGCCGCGATCAACGCCGCAAGACCGCCGAACGCGATGGCCAGCGCGGCGCAGATGACTATCGCCCCGATCGCGAACAGCACGCCGATCAGCCGCGCGCGCTCTTCGGCCAGCTCGAGCGTGAGCAGCTCGAGCCTGATGCCGGCCTGCTCCCACAACGCGGCGCCGAGCCGGCGGATCGACGCGAGCAGCGCCGTCGAGCGCTCCCGGTCCGTACGCGCGTACGAGACGGCCTCCATCGGTCTAGCGACGCGCGATCAGGGCGCCGGCCACGACGCCCGCGGCCACGGCGATGCCGATCGCCGGCCACGGATTCGCGCGAACGTACTCGTCGGCGGCGCTCGCCGCGTAGCGGCCGCGATCGACGGCTGTTCGCGACGCGTCGCCGAGCCAGTCCTTCGCGTCGGCCAATTTCGAGCTGAACTGTTCGCGCGCCTGCGCAAGCGCCTCGCCCGACACGCTGGTCGTCGATCGCAGGAGCGCGTCGCCTGCGTTCACGAGGTTGCGGAACTCGTCAACGAGGTCGTCTTTCGAGCGCTCGAGCGCTTCGGTGTCGACCGAGAGGCCGGCGGCGTCGCGGGATGTGCGGGTATGCATGGATCCTCCGGATTACAGGTTGCGATTCATCAGGCCCCACACGAGGCTGCCGACGAACAGGACCAGGAACACGAAGAACAGGATCTTCGCGATCTCGACGGCACCGGTCGCGATCCCGCCGAAGCCGAAGACCGCCGCGACGACGGCGATCACGAAGAACAGCGCCGCGTAGTAAAGCATGTGGACCTCCGCCCGGGGGCTGCGTGTCCCGGATACGCCTGCAGTAGCAGCGCCCGTGCCAGGCGCGGCGCCGCGCGCAAGTCCGTGTCGTCAAAAGAATTCCGCGGCGCGACCGCTGGCCGCCGGGCGCGGGGCTCGCCGAATCTGCATCCCCGCGCGGAACAATCTACATCGCCGGCCTCACGCGAGGGCCAGGTTCTCCGCGGCGAAGCTCCAGTCGAGCAGCTTGTCGATCACCGCGTTGACGTGGTCGGCACGCCGGTTCTGGTAATCGAGGTAGTAGGCATGCTCCCAGACGTCGAGGGTGAGCAGCGGGATCGCGCCCCGGGTGAATGGCACCTCGGCATCCGAAGTGGACGTGACCTTGAGCTCTCCGTCGTCGACGACGAGCCACGCCCAGCCGCTGCCGAACTGCTTGACGGCCGCCTCGGAGAACGCCTGCCGGAAAGCGTCGAAGCTGCCGAACGCGGCCCCGAGTTGATCGCCCAGCGCGCCGGCGGGCACGTCGCCGCCGCCGGGTTTCAGACATCGCCAGTAGAACGCATGGTTCCACGCCTGCGCCGCATTGTTGAAGATCGGCTTCTTGTCCGCCCGGCCCGCGGTCGCGAGCACGATCGACTCGAGCGGCTGGCCCTCGAATTCCGTGCCGGCGACGAGCTTGTTCAGGTTTTCCACGTACGTGCGGTGATGCTTACCATGGTGGAACTCGAGCGTGCGCGCCGAAATGACGGGCGCGAGCGCGTCGGGGGCGTACGGCAATGGGGGCAGCGTCAGGCGACCGCCGCCCTCGCCGTTGGGCGCGGCGGGCCGAACGCCGCGTGTGCCCGAGACGGGCTTGGCCGGTGGCGCGCTGCGCTGCGCCGACTCTTGCGACATCGGGGTTTCTTTCATGGCTGTCCTTGGTTCCGTGACCGTTATTGGTGCTTGAAGAACTGGATTTCGCGCTCGTGCTGCTTCGCGGCCGCAAGCGTGGCGAACGTTCCCAGGTTGCGCCGACGTCCCGTCTTCCCGTCCTTCTTGACCGAGTAGAGGCGGTATTGCCCGGACTTGAGCTTTCTGATCATGGCACGATCGGTGGCGCGGCCTATGCCGCGCTGCGCAGGTCGCGCAGAAGCGCCTTCACCGCGCCGAACTGCGTGGACTTGTCGAAGAAGTAGTTCGCGCCGCGCGCGCGGCACGCGAGCTCGAATTCCGGGAATGCGTAGTTCGTGAGCACGACGATCGTCGGCGGCGGTTGCGGCTTCAACGCGCGGGCCGCCGCGATGACCCCGATCCCGTTGCCGGACTTGAGGTGGAGATCCACGATCACGACATCGGGATGCTCCGAGCGGAGATAGCGGACGGCGAGGTCCTCGGTGTCGGCGAAGCCGACCATTTCGACCTCGCCCGGCTCGGCCAGATAATCCGACAGGCGATCGCGGAACGAGGCGGCGTCCTCGACCAGGTACACGCGAAGCGGCCGCTCGCCGCGGCCCTGCTCGTCCGGTGGCGACCCCGGCGTGCCCTGCCCCGGAGGGCCATTACTGGATGAGCCCATTCTTGATCGCGTAATACGTGAGATCGGCGTTGGACTTGGCGTTCATCTTCTCGAGGATGCGCGCCCGGTACGTGCTCACCGTCTTGTTGCTGAGAAAGAGCTCCTCGGCGATCTGGCCGACCGCTCGCCCCGCGGCGAGCTTGCAGAATACCTGAAACTCGCGTTCGCTCAGGTGCTCGTGGGTCGGCCGGTGGTCGCCGTCGACATCCTCCGCGAGCATGTGCGCCACGGCCTGGCTGATGTACTTGCGACCCTGGAGCAGCGTGCGGATCGCCTGCACGACCTGCTGCGGCACCGCGTCCTTCGTGATGTAGCCGTTCGCGCCGGCGCGCAGCAGGCTGACCGCGTACTGCTCCTCCGAGTGCATCGACAGGATCAGGATCGGCAGCTCCGGCCGGTGCGGACGAATCTGGTGCAGGAGGTCGATCCCCGAGCCATCGGGGAGCGAGATGTCGAGGAGGAGGATATCGAACGGCTCGCTGCGGATGCGCTGCAGCGTTTCGCGCGCGGAGCCGGCCTCGCCCGCAACCACGAGGTCCGACTCCTCGGCGAGGAGCGACTTCACGCCCTCGCGGAACAGGGCGTGGTCGTCGGCGACGAATACCCGCGAAGGTGATCCGATCATGCAATCAGGGCAACGGGCTCCAGGCTCACCGGCAGGTCGTGGTGACGAGAATCACCAGCAGCACCAGCACGATCAACCCGGTCTCGATGCCGTCTCCGGCCAAGGGATTCAAATTGTAGCGCCGATAGGGAGGCATGGGCACGGCCCCCGCCGTTGGGCACGCGGGCTCCGCCTTCAATCGCCGGCCGCCCGCAAGAGCGTGGCCGCGTTCTGCCCGACGAGCTTGTTGTAGACGGTCTTGAGGCTGATGCCGAGCATCTCCGCGGTCCGGCGCTTGTTGCCCTTGCAGTGCCGCAGCGTGGCGAGCAGCAGCTCGCGCTCGGCTTCGGCCATCGTCGTGCCGACGCCGATGTGCAGGGATTCCGCGCTGCTGTAGAGCGCGCCCGCCGGACGGATCGGCTGCACGTCGAGAGCCACCACGTCGTCGGCGAGGACGAAGCTCCGCTCGACGCAATTCTTGAGCTCGCGCACGTTGCCCGGCCAGCTGTGGGCGCGCGCGAGCGCGAGCGTGCCCGCGTCGAAGCGCTTGCGCGTGCCGTACTCGCGATTGAGACGCTCGAGGAAGGCGCGTGCCAGGAGCTCGATGTCGTCACCGCGCTGACGGAGCGGCGGCAACCGCAGCACGAACACCGCGAGGCGGTAGTACAGGTCCTCGCGCAGCCGACGGTCGCGGATCACCGCTTCCGGTACGCGATTGGTCGCCGTGATGATCCGGACGTCCACCGCGATCTCCTCGCTGCCGCCAACGCGAACCATGCGACCGGTCTCGAGCACGCGCAGGAGCTTGGTCTGGAGCTCGAGGGGCATCTCGGCGATCTCGTCCAGGAACAGCGTGCCGCCGGCCGCGCGCTCGAAGTATCCCTGGTGTTGGCGGACCGCGCCCGTGAACGCGCCGCGCTCGTACCCGAACAGCTCGGCTTCGACCAGATTGGCCGGGATGGCGCCGCAATTGACTCCGACGAACGGACCGTTCGCGCGGGTGCTGCACGAGTGAAGCAAGCCCGCCACGACCTCCTTGCCGGTGCCGGACTCTCCGATGAGCATGACGGTGGCCTGCGAGGGCGCGATCCGGCGCACCTGCTCGTTGACCTCGACCATCTCGGGCGAATCGCCCAGCAGGATGCCCGGATCGTCGCGCTCGGCGGCCGTCGGGCGGGTCCGGCCGCACCCGGCCGGCCGCGGAAACGTCGCGATCGTGGCCGCGCTCGCGTGCGACGACGAAGGCGCCCCCGGAAACTGTACGAATGCGACACCGCTGTCGTGCAGGCTTTCGTTCATCTTCGTTGCCCCCGGAAACCGCCGTTGTGGCGGTGGAACCAATACTGGAGAATGCCGGGCGAGGCGACTGTAAGCAGCGGCACGCAAATCCTGTAGGGAACATCTCCTCGCAACGTGGGATTTGTCCTACAGCGCAAAGCGCGCCCGGCACGGTAGCCTCCCCCGACGGAAACCGGCCATGACTCTCCCGCGCATCTGGCTCTTCGGCATCGTCGTGCTCGTGCTGGCCGCGATCGTCAACTTCGGGGCTTTGAACGCCGCCGAGCGCGGCTTTCTCGAGCTCCGCCGCACGGCGGACTGGGTGCAGCACACGCAACGGGTGCAGTACCGGATCGAGCACCTGTTGCGGCTCGCGGTCGACGCCGAGAGCGGCCAGCGCGGCTACCTGCTGACCGGCCGCGAGAGCCAGCTCGCGCGCTACGTCGATGCCCGCAACGAGATCCCGGTGAGCCTGGACGAGCTCAAGGCGCTCACCCGCGAGAACCCGGTGCAGGTCGCGCAGGTCGCCAGCGTCGGTGCGCTGTTCGACGTGCGCCTCGCGGTCCTCGAGCAGGGCATCGCGCTGAAGCGCGCCGGCGACGAGTCGGGCCTGCTCGACTACATGCAGAGCCGGGAAGGCAAGATCGCGATGGACTCGCTGCGCCTCAAGCTGGAAGGCATGGCGAACGAGGAGCGGCTGCAGTACGAGCGCCGCTTCACCGGGTTCGAGCGGAGCCTCGTCACGATCCGCTGGGGCTTCTTCCTCGTCGTCGGGCTCAATCTCGTCCTGGTCACGCTCGGCGGGGTGCTTCTCGGCCATGACTCGCGCCGCCGCGACCGCGAGGCGATCGAGGCGAGGGAGCGCAACGCCAAGCTCGCGCGGGACGTCCTCGAGCGCACCGCCGAAATCACGGCCCTGTCCCACTACCTGCAGCGACTGCAGGAAGACGAAAAGGCTCGGCTCGCCCGCGAGATCCACGACGAGCTCGGCGGTACGCTCGCGGCGGCGAAGATCGACCTCCAGATGCTTGCGAACAAGCTCGCCCCGGACGACGCGCGCCAGACGCGAGTCGCGCGATCGATGGCGGCGATCGACGACGCGGTCCAGGTGAAGCGGCGGATCATCGAGGACCTGCGCCCGTCGGTCCTCGACAACCTGGGCATCGCCGCGGCGCTCAAGTGGCAGTGCGCCGAATACGAGAAGCGTTCGAGCGTTCCCTGCCGGGTCGAGCTGCAGGACGACAACCTGGTGTTGCCGACGGGGCCGAGCATCGCGCTCTACCGGGTCGCGCAGGAGGCGCTGACCAATATCGGCAAGTACGCGAAGGCCAAGAACGTCGTGCTGTCGCTGCACCGCGATCGCGAGAGCTGGGTGTTGCGGATCGCCGATGACGGAATCGGCCTCGACCGCGAGCACCCGCAGAATCCGACGGGGTACGGACTCCTGACGATGCGCGAGCGCGTGCGCGCACTCGGCGGCGATTTCTCGATCCAGGGAGTCCCCGGCCAGGGCACCGTCGTCGAGGCACGCGTGCCGGTGGAAGTGGCCACTGCGGCCTGAGCCCGCAGCCGCCCGGCCATGATGTCAGGCGTTTCCTACAATGGTTTGCGCAGCTCGCCGATAGTGGCCGCGGAGAGGTCGAGGCAGTTTCAGTCCCATGCTCGGATTGCCCGTGGCGGGCTGGTTGTGCTTCTTTGCCGGCGCGTTCGCCGCGGGGGCATCGCTGCTGCTCTTTCCGTTCAAACCGATGGGAATGATTGCCGTGTTCGTGATGGCCGCGGCCGCGGCCGGGCTCGCGACGGTCGCCGTCTACGCACGAAGCTTCGATCCGCGGTCATGGCGACGTCTCTGGGTTCGCGCGCGGAGACGCCTCCGGGCATGGCAACGGCGGCGCGAGGTCGTCCGACTCCGGGCGCGCGTGGCAATGGATCCCTGGCGGCTCGCACCACCCTCGGGGCACCGCAAGGGAACTGCGACATGAATTCATTTCTTTGGGTCCTGATCGGCGGGACGCTCGGTCTCGTCTTCGGCAGCGTAACGGTGGCGGGCGCCTCGCTCGGCATCGCGGCGAATGTCGTCGCCGGCATCGTCGGCGCGCTGCTCGGGGGCTGGCTGCTCTCCTCGCCGTTCGGACCCGCCACCCTCCACGCCGGCGAGATCAACGTTCCCGGACTTCTGGTTGCGCCGCTCGGGGCGCTCGCGCTCCTGGCGCTCGAGCACCTCGTTCGGCTGAGCCGCGTTGCCTAGCGCGCGCCGGTTTGCGCAGGACTCGGGCCAAGGCCCCCTCCTCGCGGGCCATCTACGCTAACCTCGCTTCCGGCCGCATGCGGCAGACGCTAGGGCCTGTTCACACTATGGTCGCAAACGCGAGCGGGCGGCATGGGGCGTCGTGAACAGGCCCTAGTCCGCCGGATCGAAGGGAGCCGCAGTGATGGACGATACGAAGGCCCGCGAGGTCGATGCCATCCGCTTTGCGGTGCTGCGTCGGCTCGCGCCCGGGCTGCGCCACCGGCTCATGGGCGAGCTGCAATCGCTGCAGTTTTCCGCCGAGCTCGCCGTGCGGCTGATCGACGCCGGAGCGGAGGCCGCGAAGGTCGATGGCGCCGTACGGCAGCTGGCACCCCTCGCCCGGTCGGCCGTCGCCGCGTCCTCGACCTTGATCGAATGGCTGCGGCCCGACGATCGCGCCACGACGACGCTCGTCGACGCCGTGCCGCAGTGCCTGCAGATCGCGGGCGACGACTGGAGCCTGCGGGCGATCGAGACCTCGAGCGACGTGCGGACGGGAGACGCCCGCGTGGCCAGGGACGCGCTGCGCGAGCTTGTCGTCACCGCGCTCCTGGTCTTGACGGATGCCCAGTCGGGAGCGCTGGATGTGTCCGTGGAGGCGGAGCGTGCCGGCCCCGAGGTTGTCGTCCGCCTCCGGGCGAGCGCGGGGAAGCGCGGGTCGCCGCTACCGAACCTCGAACGTGTCGGCGCCCTCCGCTGCGGCGATCTCTCGACGCTGGCCGCGGCGCACGGAATCACGTGCTCGTGCGAGCGCGACGTCGTGACGCTGCGCCTGCGCGAGGTGGTCGAGGCGTCCGCGCCGGACAGTCGGGAAGCGGTCGAGCGCCGCCCGACTTGAGCTTCCGATGCGCGGCGTGAAGGGGCGGGGCCCCGCCGGCGCCCCGATGGCGATGATGCAGCTTCGTACCGGTCGCGAGCTCGTCCAGATCGGCGCACTGGCGCTCGCGTACTTCGTGACGGCGCGCCTGTCGCTCTCGCTCGCGATTCCGCCGGGGTATGCGACTGCGGTGTGGCCGCCGTCGGGGATCGCGCTCGCGGCGATCCTGCTCGCGGGCCCCCGGGCGTGGCCCGGCGTGTGGATCGGCGCCGTCATCACCAACCTCTTCGTGCAGGGATCGCCCGCGCTCGCCGTGCTGATCGCCACCGGCAACGCGCTCGAAAGCGTGATCGCTGCGCAGCTAATCGTTCGCTACGCCGACGGAGGACGATTCGACCATGCCGAGCCCATCGTGCGTTTCGTCGGCCTCTGCTCGCTCAGCGCCGGCGTCGCGGCCGGGATCGGCGTCACGTCGCTGGCCATCATGCAGACGCTGCCGGCGGAAGGGTTCCTCGCCAACCTCTGGACCTGGTGGCAGGGCGACGCCGCGGGCATGGTGATCGTCACGCCGCTGATCCTGAGCTGGCACGCGGCCGGGTGGCCGCGCTTCGCGCCGGCCCGCGCGATCGAGGCGCTCGTCCTCGCCGCCGCGCTGGCCGCCACCGCGTTCCTCGTCTTCGGCGGCGTGCGCCAGGACAGCCTCTCGGTGTCGCTCGCATTCCTCACGCTTCCGTTCATCATCTGGGCGGCGATCCGCTACGGGCCCCGCGGCGTGACCACCGCGACGGCGATGCTCTGCGCGATGGCCATCTGGCACACGCTGCGGAACGGCGGGCTGTTCGGCGTCGACTCGCTGAACGTCTCGCTTCTGTTCCTACTCACTTACGCCTGCACGCTCTCGCTCACCGGACTCCTGCTCAACACGGTGATCCGCGAGCGGGACCGCGCGAACCGCGAGCTCAGCGAAGGGAAGGAGCGACTGGCCCAGCGGGTCGACGAGCGGTCGCAGGAGCTTGCGCTCGCGAACCGCGCCCTGCGCCGCGAGCTCGAGGAGCGCGGCCGCTACGAGGAGACGCTGCGCCAGAACGAGGAGCGTTTCCGCCTGCTCGTCGACGGCGTCAAGGATCACGCGATCTTCACCCTCGACCGCGAAGGCCGCGTCGTCAGCTGGAACGGCGGCGCGCAGGCCGTCTACGGCTATCCGTCCGCCGAGGTCCTGGGCTCGCACATCTCGCGCTTCGCGACGCCGGAAGACATGGCCCGGGATGTCCCGCGCCACGCGCTGGCGCGCGCGCGGGAGGCGGGCAGCCACGAAAGCGAAGGCTGGCGGGTGCGCAAGGATGGAACGCGATTCTGGGCCCACGCGCACCTGACCGCGCTGCACGACACCGACGGCCAGCTGCGCGGCTTCGCCAAGATCACGCGCGACCTCACGGCGCGGCGGCGGCTCGAGGCGATGCAGGAGAACGAGCAGCAGATGAACGAGTTCCTCGCGATGCTCGCCCACGAGCTCCGCAATCCGCTGGCCGCGATCGTCAACGCCCTCGGGCTCATGCGCGACGACACGCCAGCGCGCGATCCGGCCGAACTGCGCGCGGTGATCGAGCGTCAGTCGATGCATCTCGCCCGCATCGTCGACGACCTCCTCGACGTCAGCCGGATCACCCGCGGGACCATCGTGCTGCGCAAGGAGATCGTCGACCTGAATGGCCTGGTCGCGGGGGCGGTCGCGTCCTGCCGCCCGCTGATCGAGGCGCGCAGGCACGACGTGACAGTCGAGGGCGCGCCGGAGCCGGTCCCGGTCGCCGCCGATTCCACGCGGCTTGCGCAGATCGTCGTGAATCTCGTGAGCAACGCGGTGAAGTACACGCCCGAGGGCGGCCGGCTCGCGATCTCGGTGGCGCGCGACGCGGGTCAGGCGGTGGTGCGCGTGCGCGACAGCGGCATCGGCATCGCGCCGGACCTCCTGCCGCACATCTTCGACCTCTTCGTGCAGGGCCAGCGCTCACTCGACCGGGTCGAAGGCGGCCTCGGGATCGGACTCACGATCGTGAAGCGCCTGGTCGAGCTCCACGGCGGCACGGTGGCCGCGACGACGCGGGGTCCGGGTCAAGGCAGCGAGTTCAGCGTACGGCTGCCGCTGGCAAGCGCTCCGGGAGCCGTCCCGCAGCTCGACACGTCGCCGCCCGCGCCGTCCGCAATCCCGCGACAGGCGCCGCGGCAGCTCCTCGTCGTCGATGACAACCAGGACGCGGCCAATACGCTGGCCGCGCTCCTCGAATCCATGGGACACGAGGTCCGCACTGCCTACAACGGTCCCGAAGCGATTTCGCTGGCCGTCGCGCATCCTCCCGACGTCGTGTTCCTCGACATCGGGCTGCCCGGCCTCAACGGCTACGACGTCGCGCGCGCGATGCGCGCCGCACCCGAGCTGGCGGGGACGACGCTCGTCGCCTTCACGGGCTACGGTCACGACGAAGACCGCCGGCGGGTCCGCGAGGCGGGTTTCGACCATCACCTGATCAAGCCGGCGGGTGCGGATCAGCTCGCGAAGATCGTCGATGCACGCGCACACGCCGCCTGACGGCGCCGCGCCAGCAAACCCGACGCCGGTCAGGACGTCTTGATGGTCAGGTGATCGACAACCGCGACCACCCCGTTCACACCGGCCGCGACCTCGTTGGCGCGGGCCTTCGACGCCGCCGAATCGACCGCGCCGGTCAGCGTGACCGTCGCGTTGCGGCTGTCGACGTTGATGGACTGCGACCGCAGGGCCGGCTCGGAGGCCAACGCGGTCTTGACCTGCCGGTTGAGTGCCGTGTCGTCGGGCGCCACACCGATCGGGCCGCTCTTGGGCACCACGGACGTTCCGGGCGCCGCCGTTGCACTGTTCGATGCCATCATGCTGCTCGGCGCCGTCGACGGGTCCGAGGGAGCCGCGTCGCCGGTCGACGGCGACGCGCGTGCCGTCGAATCCGTCGAGCGGGAATAGGTATCGGTGGGCGACGTGTTCGACGCGCTGCCCGGACTGCGCTGATTGCACGCGGCGAGCGAAGCGGCAGCCGCGACGGCGGCGATCGCCGTCAGTCCGGAAAGAGTCCCAGCCTTCATCCTGCCTCCTTCCGGGTTGAAGAAAGAATGGCGCGTCGGCGTGGCGGGAGCTTCACCGCCAGCGACTCAGCGCATCCTCAATATCCACGCAGCGAGGCGTGCCCGCCAGCGGCGGGCATCCGATTGCGCCGTAGGAGAACGGCCTGCCTTATATCCTGCCCATCACGAGCAGGATGATGAGCACGACGACCACGACGCCGGCCAGGCCGCTCGGCCCGTAACCCCAGCTCCGGCTGTACGGCCACGCAGGCAGCGCGCCCAGCAACGCGAGAATGACGACGATCAGCAGAATCGTTCCAAGTGTCATGGCTTGAACCTCCGGAAAGCGGAGCGGCGATCAGCGCGCCGGCTCCTGTCGTGTCGAGGGAACGGGTTCCGCCGACGGATTGGAATGATCGTTGGCCTGCCCGGGCTTCGGCATTGCCTTGCTTTCTTCCGCCGGCGTCATCGGCCGGAGCGGATCACGCCGCTCCGCGTGGGTCGCCGTCGGCGCATCGGCCGGCCCTCCCCCGTCCGACGCGGTGGCGGGCGGCGCATTGGCCGGCGTTCCTCCACCCGACGCAACGACGGGCGGCGACGACGCTGTCGGCGGCGTTGCGGCCGCAGGCAGCGCGGGCGGCGGCTCGGTCCCGCGCCCGCACGCCGTCACCGCGATCGCCGCAAGCGACGCGACGATCAGCGCCCATTCACCGCTTTGCTTCGTCATCGCTCGCCCCTAGGGCCCGCGGCGCACGAGGCCCGCGACCAGCGAGACGATGAAGAGCACGAGGAAGATGAAGAACAGCACTTGCGCTATCTGCGCCGCGCCGGCCGCGACGCCTGTGAAGCCGAAGATCGCCGCGATGATCGCGATGATGAAGAACACGATCGCGTAGTGCAACATTTTCATTCCTTTCCGCCGGAGCTCCGGCAAGTTTTGCTCGACTTTGGCTCTCTCGTTGTGAGGGGAACCGACATCGAGATTTCGTGCAAGCGCCGTGCCATCAGCGCGCCCTGTGCTACTCACGCTCCCGTTCGACGGCGGGCGCGCGTGCGTGCCGCCTTCCGCGCCGCCGCCGACCGCTCGGCGTGGGTCCGCCTCCGCGCCGACGCGTGCGCGTTGCGAGAGAGCGCGCCTGGCGACGCCGACCCATGCGGCTCGCGGGCGAGCGCAGCCGACACCGCGCGCGAGCGCTTCGCCGCGGCGTGATGCGGATGACCCGCGGCTTCGAGGTCGCGTTCGGCCTTGCGCCGCGTCGCGGCGGAGGTCTTCCCCGCCTTGGGCGGCGGCAGCTTCACACCGGCGCGGCGCGCCTTCGACAGTCCGATCGCGATCGCCTGCTTCGCCGAGCGCGCGCCATGTTTGCCCTCGCGCACGTGCTCGATCTCCTCGCGCACGAATTCGCCCGCTTGCGTGCCCGGCGACTTGCCTTGCCTTCGATCGCGCTCCGCGCTCAGTCGAGTCTTGCGTTCCGGCATCGTGTCCTCCTTCGGAATTCAGCGCATGCGCTCGCTTCGCCCGCTGCGCTCGCGCAGGGAGAGCTTGACCGCGTGGCGAATCGCGTCCTTGCGCGTCGCCAGCGGATTGCCGTCGACCGCACCGTCCTGTTCCCACGCGCGCATCAATCGCCTCACGTTCGAGCTCACCGTGAGCCAGCTCGCGCCCTGCCCCAATCGCGGCGCGGCGCGGCGCGGTCGTCCGGCGCCCCTTCGGCGCGACGGCGCGAGCTCAGGTGCCGGGTGCCTTGCGCCAGTTGGGGATCGAAACCGGGTCGAAGTCCTGCCATGTGCCGTCCCTCCAGAGGCCTTCCGCCATTTCGATCGAGTACGCCCGATGACGCCAGAAGACCGACGTGGCGCGTTCGCGCTCGACGGGGGTCGGCGCGTGCACGGCGACGACCACGCCCGCCGGGCGCGGGACCGGCGGCGCCGCGGACGGCTCGTCCTTGCCGAGCGAGCCGACGGCTCCGGCGAGCGACCCCGCATACGCGCCTGCCGCGATGCCGCCGACGGCCGCCACGACGCCGACGACCGGGACGGCGGCAGCGCCGAGCGCGAGCCCCGCTGCGCTGCCGAGCGCCGCTCCTTTGAGCGCACCCGATCCGGCCTTCGACGCTTCGGGATCCTTGTACTGGTCGCCACCGATCGGGAACTTCGCGTGCTGGCCCGGCGCATTCAGATAGAACGTCGTGAGCTGCGACGACGCGAAGCCTTGTTCCCGCAGAGCCTCCACCGCGGATTCCGCCTCGGCGAATTCCTTGAACTCGGCTGCCACGATGTGCGCCATTGCTCTCCTGTTGCCGCGAGTGCGGCATCGCCCCACATGCTGGGGCCGCCGCCCGAGAGGCGCCTGTCGGGACGGAGATGATTCCGGTGTCAGCGCCGTCCGACGTTCGACGCCGTCCATGCACTACACTTTCGTGGTGACTGCTTCGCTTCGCGCGCCGGCGCCTTCCCCCGCGCGCGCAACAACTCGCGACACCGATCCGTTCGCTCCCGCCCGCGCCTGGCTCGCCGCACGCGGCATGACGCCGTTCCGCTTCCAGGACGAGGTATGGGCGGCGTACGCGGCCGGACGCTCCGGTCTCGTCCACGCGCCCACGGGGATGGGCAAGACGCTGGCGGCGGCCGTGCCGCCGCTGGTCCTGGGCGACGCGGGCGCGACGGGCGAGCCGCCGGCGCTGCGCCTCCTGTGGCTCACCCCGCTTCGCGCGCTCGCGACGGACGCGGGGCTCGCCCTCGCCCGGGCCGCCGCGGCGCTGCGCCCGCACTGGACGGTGGACGTGCGCACCGGCGACACGGCGGCGGGCGTCCGCGCGCAACAGGCGAAGCGCCTGCCGACGGCGCTCGTGACCACACCCGAGAGCCTTACGCTGCTCCTCGCGCGCGCCGACTGGCGGGAGCGCTTCGCGGCGCTCGATGCGGTCGTCGTCGACGAGTGGCACGAGCTCCTCTCGACGAAACGCGGGGTACAGACGGAGCTCGCGCTCGCGCGGCTCGCCACGCTGCGGACCGGCCTGCGCATCTGGGGTCTTTCGGCGACGCTCGCGAACCTCGACGTCGCGATGGCGGCGCTCGTCGGTCCGGCGCGGAGCGCAGGCGCGGCACTGGTGCGCGGCCACGACGCGAAGGCGATCGACATCGACAGCATGCTGCCGAAGACGATCGAGCGCTTCCCGTGGGCCGGGCACATCGGCCTCAAGCTCCTGCCCGGCGTCGTCCGCGCGATCGAGCAGGCGCGGACGACGCTCGTCTTCACGAACGTCCGCTCGACCACCGAGATCTGGTACCAGGCGATCCTCGACGCGCGACCCGACTGGGCCGGGCAGATCGCGCTCCATCACGGCTCGCTCGAACGCGACGTCCGCGACTGGGTCGAGGCCGGCCTGCGCGAAGGGCGGCTCCGCGCGGTCGTGTGCACGTCGAGCCTCGATCTCGGCGTCGACTTCGCGCCGGTGGACCAGGTGCTCCAGATCGGCAGCCCGAAGGGGGTCGCGCGCCTCCTGCAGCGCGCGGGCCGCAGCGGGCATCGCCCCGGCGCGACGTCACGCGTCACCGTCGTGCCCACGCAGGCACTGGAGCTCGTCGAGGCGGCGGCCGCGCGCGAGGCCGCGGCCCGGCGAATGATCGAGGCGCGCACGCCGCTCGCGCGAGCGCAGGACGTCCTCGTGCAGCATCTCGTCACCTGCGCGCTCGGGGGAGGCTTCCGGCCCGAGGAGCTGCTCGCCGAGATCCGGAGCACCTCCGCGTATCGGGAGCTGTCGGACGCCGAATGGCAATTCGCGCTCGACTTCGTCGTGCACGGCGGCGCCGCGCTCAACGTGTACCCCGAGTATCGGCGGGTCGTGATCGGCGACGACGGCATCGCGCGGGTGCCGGATGCAGCGATCGCCCGCCGGCACCGGATCGGCATCGGCACCATCGTCTCCGAGGCGAGCATCACGGTGCGCCTGCGCAACGGGCAGGCGCTCGGCCACGTCGAGGAAGGCTTCGTCGCGCGGCTCGTCCCGGGCGACGCGTTCGTGTTCGCGGGGCGCGTGCTGGAACTCGTGCGCGTCCGGGACCTGACCGCGTGGGTCACGCCGGCGAAGGCACACGCGCCGCTGGTCCCGCGGTGGACCGGCGGCAAGATGGCGCTGTCGACCCAGCTCGCGGCGGCGACGCGGCGCCTGATCGCGGGCGCCAGGCGCGGCGAGTACGCGGCGCCGGAGATGGAGGTCGTGCAGCCGCTGCTCGAGCTCCAGCGGCGCTGGTCCGCGCTGCCGGCCGAGGACGAGTGGCTGGTCGAGCGGATTGCCACGCGCGAAGGACACGGCCTCTTCTTCTATCCGTTCGAGGGTCGACTCGCCCACATCGGCCTTGCGACGCTCTTGAGCTACCGCCTCTCGCGCGACGTGCCGCGCACGTTCAGTCTCACCGCCAACGACTACGGCTTCGGCCTCCTGTCGGCGACGCCCGTCCCGCTCGCGATCGGCGAGCTCGGTCGTGTCCTGGCCGCGGCGAACGTCGACCGCGACATCCTCGCGGGGCTCAACGCCGCGGAGCTCGCCCGCCGCCAGTTCCGCGAAATCGCGCGCGTCGCCGGGCTCGTCTTCCAGGGCTACCCCGGCGAGCCGCATCCGGCGCGCCACCTGCAGGCGTCGTCCGCCCTCCTCTACAACGTGTTCGCGGAATACGACGCCGAGAATCCGCTCCTGCGCCAGGCGGTGCGCGAGGTGCTGGAGCGCAGGCTCGAGGCGCCGCGCATCGACGCCGCGCTCGCGCGGATGCGCACGAGCAAGCTCGTACTCACGACCCCGGCGCGGCCGACGCCGTTCGCCTTCCCGCTCCTGGTCGAGATGTTCCGCGAGGAGCTGTCGACCGAAGCGCTCGAGGCGCGCGTCGCGCGGATGGTCGCGGCGCTCGAGGCGGCGGCCGCCATCGAATGAATCACCGACGCGGGCGTGACGGCGCCGCGTCGGCTATCATTCGCGGATGCCGGTGACCGCCCATCCGTTCGACCTGACGGGCAAGGTCGCGCTCGTCACGGGCGCGTATCGCGGGCTCGGCCTGGCGATCGCGAAGGGGCTCGCGCAGGCAGGCGCGACCGTCGTGCTGAACGGCCGCAAGCCGGAAGCGCTCGCGACGGCGGCCGCGGCGTTGAACGGCGCCGGCCTTCATGCCGCGACGGCCGTGTTCGACGTCACCGACGCGGCGGCGATCAAGCGGGCCATCGACGGGCTCGAGGCGTCGTACGGCCATCTCGACATCGTCGTCAACAACGCCGGCATCCAGCGCCGCAAGCCCATGGTCGAGTTCGCGAAGCAGGACTGGGACGACGTGATCGCCACCAACCTCACCGCGCCGTTCCTCGTGTCGCAAGCCGCGCTGCCGGCGATGATCGCGCGCCGCTCCGGCAAGGTGATCCACATCGCGTCGCTCATGAGCGAGCTCGCGCGGCCGACGATCGTCGCGTACACGGCGGCGAAGGGCGGCGTGCGGCAGCTGATGCGCGCGATGGCGGTCGAGCTCGCGCCGCACAACATCCAGGTGAACGCGATCGCGCCCGGCTACTTCGCGACCGAGATGAACCGCGCGCTCCTCGACGACCCGGAATTCGACGCGTGGGTGAAGAGGCGGACGCCGGCCGGCCGCTGGGGCCAGCCCGAGGAGATCGCCGGGCTCGCCGTCTTCCTCGCCTCCCGCGCCGCCGACTACATCACCGGCCAGATGATCACGATCGACGGCGGGATGAGCGTCGCGCTGTAGCGCACGCCAGCGCCCGCCATGCCGAACGAGCCGATCCGGGCGCTGGGCGACGGCGCCGAAGGCCTGGCACCGAGCACCTCCGCGACCGACGTCGACGCCCTCGAGCGCTCGCGCGAGCAGCACTTCGTGGAGCGCACGCATCGCCTGCGAACGCTGGGGCTCGGACTTGGCGCCCTGTGCGTGGGGGCCGTGCTTCGGCTCCACGATGCCGGCGCCGGCTGGTGGCTGTTGCTCGCGGCGAACGGCTTCGCCTGGCCGCACGTCGCGTTCTGGCTCGCGCGGCGCAGCGCCCGACCGCACCGCGCCGAGACCCGCAACCTGATGATCGATTCCGTGCTGGGCGGCATGTGGATCGCGGTGATGCAGTTCAATCTGCTGCCGAGCGTGCTGCTCGCGACGATGCTGTCGATCGACAAGGTCCGCGTCGGCGGCGCGCCACTTCTCGCCTGGGCGCTGGCGCTCCTAGCCGGTGCGTGCGCGACGACGTCCGCGCTGCTCGGATTTCCGCTCGACGCCACGACGCCGATGTCGGTGCTGGTCGCGTCCCTCCCGTTCCTCGTCGTCTACCCGATGGCGATCAGCTCGGTCGCCTACGAGCTCGCGCGCGAGGTGACGCGGCAGAACCGGCGCCTCGAGGAGCTCGGCCGCACCGACGCGCTCACGGGCCTCGCCAATCGCCGGCAGTGCTATCGCGTCGCCGAGGTCGAGCTCGAGCGTCATTTCCGCACCGGGCGTCCGGTCGTCCTGATGATCGTCGACATCGACCGCTTCAAGGCGATCAACGATCGCCACGGTCACCCGGCCGGCGATGCCGTGCTGTGCGCGGTCGCCGACGTGCTGCGCGAGTGCTGCCGCGCGATGGACACGACCGCGCGTTACGGCGGCGACGAATTCCTGCTGCTGCTTCCGGAGACCGACATTCGCGGCGCGGACGAAGTGGCGACGCGGATTCGCCGCCAGATGGCGACGCTCGCCGTGGAAGCGGCGCCGGGACTTGCGTGCACGGTCAGCCTGGGCGCCGCGGAAGCGGATCGCCAGATTGCCAACGTCGAGGTCTGGATCCAGCAGGCCGACGCGGCGCTCTACCGCGCGAAGGCCGCCGGCCGCGACCGGTTCGTTGCCGCTAACTAGAGTCGCCGAGTCCTGTGCAAACGTCATTCCCGCGAAGGCGGGAATCCAGCGACTTGGGTCCTTGCAGGCGACAGTACAACGTCACTTGGGACCCCGCCTCCGCGGGGACGACGGAGGATGCATTGCGACCGGCGCATTCATCGTGGATTACAACCTGTTGACGCTTCACACCTAGTCATCGGCACTCGGCACCGGCGAGGATGCGGGCCGGCGGTCGAGCAAGCGGTAGAGCCACGTGAGACCCGCGGCCGTGCTCTCCTGCGGCCGGTACTCGCAGCCGATCCAGCCGTCGTAGCGGAGCTCGTCCAGCAGCCTGAAGATCCACGCGTAGTTGATCTCGCCGATGTCGGGCTCGTGCCGGCCCGGGACGCCCGCGATCTGGATGTGCCCGACGTGCGGAAGATGCCGGCGGATGCGCTCGGACAGGTCGCCCTCGACGATCTGCGTGTGGTAGAGATCGAGCTGGAGCCTCAGGTTCGACGCGCCGACCTCCGTGCGGATCGCTTCGGCCTCGGCCTGCGTCGAGAACAGGTAGTTCGGCATGTCGCGCGGATTGAGCGCCTCGATCAGCACGCTCACGCCCTGCGCCTCCGCCTCGCTGCACGCGAAGCGCAGGTTGCGGACGAAGGTCGCGCGCTGCCGGGCCCGCCGCTCGGCATCGGCGTCCTCGGGCACGACGCCCGCCATCGTGTGGATGCGCCGGCAGCCCAGGAGCTGCGCGTAGCGAAGCGCGGTGACGAAGCTCGCGGCGAACTCGTGCTCGCGCCCGGGCAGGGACGCCGTGCCGTGGTCGCCGGCCGCGTAGTCGCCGGGCGGCGCGTTGAAGAGCGCCATCTCGAGCCGGTGCCGCTTCAGCTCCTGGGCGATCTCGCTCGCCGGCACGTCGTAGGGGAAGCTGCACTCGACCGCGCGGAAGCCCGCATGGGCGGCTTCGGCGAAGCGCTCGAGGAACGGGACTTCGGTGAAGAGGAAGCTCACGTTGGCGGCAAAGCGAGGCATGCGCGCTCCGGAGTTCGCGTTCGAGTTCGCTACAATTCCGTCCAAGTGTGCGCCGCTGCCGGGCCACGCGCAACGCGCGGACCAGCGCTCGCAGACGGCGCCACCGCGAGAGGACGCCATGCCCCGCTCCGCCGCCCCGCTTCCGCTCGACGCCGCCGTCGGTCGCGGCGCGGACTTCGACGCGAGGGACGACGGGAGCGTCGCAACGACGCTCGCCGGCGAGCGCGTCGTGCTGCTCGCCGAGCGCGCCCTGTTCTGGCCGCGCGAGGATACGCTCTTCGTTGCCGATGTCCATCTCGGCAAGGCCGCGGCGTTTCGTGCCGGCGGCGTCCCGGTCCCGCGCGGCGCGACGGCCGCCGATCTCGCGCGGCTCTCGGAGTTGCTCGCGCGGACGCGGGCGCGGCGCCTCGTCGTGCTCGGCGATTTCCTGCACGCGGCCGCGGGTCGGGTGCCTGCGCTCGACGTCGCGTTCGCGCGGTTTCGCGACGCTCACGCCGCGCTCGCGATTACCGTGGTGCGCGGAAATCACGACGAGAGCGCCGGCGATCCGCCCGGCGCGTGGCGCGTCGACGTCGTCGCGGAACCGCATCCGGCGCCGCCGTTCCTGCTCTGCCACGAGCCGGTCCGCCCGCGCAGCGGCTTTGCGCTCTGCGGCCACGTCCATCCGGGCGTCCGGCTCGCCGGGCCCGCGTACGATTCGGTGCGCCTGCCGTGTTTCGTATTGGGACACCGTCACGCCGTGTTGCCGGCGTTCGGTCGGCTGACCGGCCTCGCGCCTGGTCGCGCCGGCGGCCGGCGAAATCCGGGTCGCGATCGCCGGTCCGCGCCTGTTCGTGCTGCGCTAGCACATCCCATGTCGGCGGCGCAGGAATGCTGCGCCGCACAGGGTTCAACCCTGCTTTCGTCACGACATCCGGCTGTCGCAAACGTGCAACGTGGAAGTCACCGTTCGTCGGGTCCGCGCCGCTGTGGACAAGGCGGTGGATACCCGGTGGAAAGTCTTGGGATATGCCCCGATCGGCGCTGCAGGGGGCTGTTTTTGTTGTCGTTTTGAAGCGCTATTCCTGTGCATGAAATACCGCTTGCCAAACCCCGTCCTCGCCACTATTCTTTGTGCTCACCAGGCACTTGAACACAAGATATAGTAGATTTTGATTCGCAAGCAGAATCCGGACCCCCCTCGCGGATCGAGCCGCCCGCGAGGCCGCGCCGCCCGGACGAAGCCGAACACGTCGCCGGACTGCCCGCGCCCGCCTCGGCCTTGCGCCAAAGGGGGCGAACGGGAGCGAAACGCGGCGACGGCAGTCACAACGACAAGATTCTGTCAGGAGACCGACCCATGCAAGTCACGAGCGCTTCCACCGGCACGACGCGCGACCCCGCGAAGGGACCGCTCCCCACCGACACCGGAAGCTCGATGACTGCGAACGCCGATCCGCGCTACGCCCAGTACAAGGTGATCCGGAGGAACGGCGCCGTCGTGCCGTTCGAGCCGGCGAAGATCGGCATCGCGATGACGAAGGCGTTCCTCGCCGTGAACGGCGGCCAGGGCGCGGCATCCGCGCGCGTGCGCGAGCAGGTCGTGAAGCTCACCGACGCCGTCGTCGCGGCGCTGATGAAGCGCAAGCCCGAGGGCGGCGCGATCCACATCGAGGAAATCCAGGACCAGGTCGAGCTCGCGATGATGCGCGGCGGCGAGCACGAGGTCGCGCGCGCGTACGTGCTCTACCGCGAGCGCCGCGCGCAGGAGCGGGCGCAGGAGAAGTCGGCGAAGGGCGCGAAGGAGGCGCCGGCCGGCGCGATCGCGGTCGTCGAGAACGGCGTGTCGCGCCCGCTCGACCTCGAGCGCCTGACGCAACTCGTCCGCGAGTCGTGCGAGGGCCTCTCCGACGTCGAGCCCGAGAGCATCCTGAAGGCGACGCTCAAGGACCTCTACGACGGCGTGCCGATGGACGAGGTGCGGAAGTGCGTCGTGCTGGCCGCGCGCACGCTGATCGAGAAGGACCCGGCGTACAGCTTCGTCACCGCGCGGCTCCTGCTCGACTCGATCCGCCACGAGGCGCTCGGCGAGGAAGTCGCGCAGCACGACATGGCGACGAAGTACGCCGAGTACTTCCCGCAATTCGTGAAGCACGGGATCAAGATCGGTCTCCTGAACGAGGCGCTGAACCAGTACGACATGACGGTGCTCGGGAAGGCGCTCGCGCCCGGCCGCGACCTCCAGTTCGGCTACCTCGGGCTGCAGACGCTCTACGACCGCTACTTCCTCATCGACCAGTACGCGGGCGGCCGCC
Source organism: uncultured beta proteobacterium (assembly GCA_963734055.1). GTDB lineage: Bacteria > Pseudomonadota > Gammaproteobacteria > Burkholderiales > Casimicrobiaceae > CAIWHR01. The sequence goes on along the minus strand of CAVTFQ010000009.1, from coordinate 225,686 downwards.
GCTTCGAGCTGCCGCAGTGCTTCTTCATGCGCGTCGCGATGGGCCTCGCGCTGAACGAGGTCGACCGCGAGGCGCGCGCGATCGAGTTCTACAACGTGCTCTCGACGTTCGACTTCATGTCGTCGACGCCGACGCTGTTCAACTCCGGCACGCACCGCTCGCAGCTCTCGTCGTGCTACCTGACGACGGTCTCGGACGACCTCGACGGCATCTACGAGGCGATCAAGGAGAACGCGCTCCTCTCGAAGTTCGCCGGCGGCCTCGGCAACGACTGGACCAACGTCCGCGCGATGGGCTCGCACATCAAGGGCACGAACGGCAAGAGCCAGGGCGTGGTGCCGTTCCTCAAGGTCGTGAACGACACCGCGGTCGCCGTGAACCAGGGCGGCAAGCGCAAGGGCGCGGTCTGCACCTACCTCGAGACGTGGCACCTCGACATCGAGGAGTTCCTCGAGCTCCGCAAGAACACCGGCGACGACCGCCGGCGCACGCACGACATGAACACGGCGAACTGGATCCCCGACCTGTTCATGAAGCGCGTGACCGAAGGCGGCGACTGGACGCTGTTCTCCCCCTCCGACGTGCCGGACCTCCACGACAAGTGGGGCAAGGCCTTCGAGGACGCGTACGTCCGCCACGAGGAGCGCGCCGCGCGCGGCGAGCTCAAGCTCCACAAGAGGATTCCCGCGCTGCAGCTCTGGCGGAAGATGCTCTCGATGCTCTTCGAGACCGGACATCCGTGGATCACGTTCAAGGACGCGTGCAACGTCCGCTCGCCGCAGCAGCACATGGGCACCGTGCACTAGCAACCTGTGCACCGAGATCACGCTCAACACGAGCGACACCGAGATCGCCGTCTGCAATCTGGGCTCGGTCAACCTGCTCGCGCACATGAAGAAGACGGGCTCGGTTGACACCCCCCGCTGGGAGCTCGACCACGAGAAGCTGCAGCGGACGATCCGCACCGCGATGCGGATGCTCGACAACGTGATCGACATCAACTACTACGCCGTCGCGAAGGCGCGCAACTCGAACCTGAAGCACCGGCCGGTCGGCCTCGGCATCATGGGGTTCCAGGACTGCCTGCATCTGCTGCATACGCCCTACGCATCGGACGCCGCGATGGCCTTCGCCGACGGCTCGATGGAGGCCGTCTGCTACTACGCGTACCAGGCGTCGACCGAGCTCGCCGAGGAGCGCGGCCGCTACTCGTCGTACAAGGGCAGCCTGTGGGACCGCGGGATCCTGCCGCAGGACACGCTCAAGCTCCTGCGCGAGGAGCGCGGCGGCTACGTGGAAGTCGACGAGTCGGCAACGATGGACTGGGAAGCGCTGCGCTCGCGGATCCGGATCCACGGCATGCGCAACTCGAACTGCGTCGCGATCGCGCCGACTGCGACGATCTCGAACATCATCGGCGTTGCGGCGTCGATCGAGCCCGAGTACCAGAACATCTACGTGAAGTCGAACCTGTCGGGCGAGTTCACCGTCGTGAACGAGCACCTCGTCGCCGAGCTCAAGAAGCTGAACCTGTGGGACGAGGTGATGGTCGCGGACCTCAAGTACTTCGACGGCTCGCTCGCCAAGATCGACCGCATCCCGGCCGAGCTCCGCACGCTCTACGCGACGGCGTTCGAGGTCGACGCCAAGTGGATCGTCGAAGCGGGCGCGCGCCGGCAGAAGTGGATCGACCAGGCGCAGAGCCTGAACATCTACATGGCCGGCGCCTCGGGCAAGAAGCTCGACGAGACCTACAAGCTCGCCTGGCTGCGCGGGCTCAAGACGACGTATTACCTGCGCACGCTGGCCGCGACGTCGGCAGAGAAATCGACGGGCAAGGGGGGAGAGTTGAACGCGGTGCCGACGTCGGGCGGGGTAAGCAGCGCCGCGTCCGCCGCGAGCCCGCGCCAGGCGGCGCCGGCGGGAGCCGACGCACCCAAGATGTGCGCGATCGACAACCCGGACTGTGAGGCTTGTCAGTAAGGGTCGTCGAACGCGAAAGGAGTGAGCAGCACACGCAAGGCGCGGCAGGTTCCGCAGGCAGTCACAGACGGACCCCGCGAGGAGACGATGCAGCGCCCCGCAAACCCGGACAGGAGGGCAAGCGAGATGAACGCGAAGACTGACAAGTGGGAGTCGTACACCGACCGGGCCGGCCGGCGCCACTGGCGCTGGCCGGCGGCGGACGACGCGATTGCCGCGCGCCCGGCCGACGAGACGGAACGCCACGAGCCGAAATTGCGACGGTGGCAGGAGGCGGATCTCCTGCCGGAGTACGGCCGGAGCAAGTGAGGAGCAGTCCGGTGCGGCGCGAGCGATCGCGCGGCACTCCGTTCGCCGCGGGCGGCGCGCCGGTGGGCCGGCGCGCGGGCACGTGCCGGCGGCGCGTTCGTCAACCTGCCTGATGGAGGGCGCTTTGGCCCGTTACGAGCAAGTGCAGCGGCATGTGATCGATGCGCGGTACCTCGGAGACTACAAGGTCTGGCTGGAATTCAACGATGGACGCAAAGGCGTGGTCGACCTGGCGGACGATCTCTACGGCGAGAATTTCGAGGCGCTCCGGGATCGCGGCCGTTTCGCCGAGTTCTACCTCGACTACGGGCTCGCGACGATCGCGTGGCACCACGGCGCGGACTTCGCCCCGGATTACCTCTACGAGAAATTGAGCGCGATGCACTGACGACGATGCCCTCTTGCCGTCGCCCCCGCGAACGCGGGGGCCCAGTGACTTTCGCGGCAACGACGCTGGGTCCCCGCCTCCGCGGGGACGACGAGCAGGATGAAACGGCGGCCTCGAGCCCCGATCTAACGACCATGCGGCACAGGAGAACGAGAACATGCTGACCTTCGACGACGACGTAGCCCCCGCTCCGGTGCCGCGGCTCGCGCCGCCGGAGATGCTGCGCGGTGGCGGCGGGATCCTCGTTGCGCCGGAGCCGGTGCACGATCTCGACGTCGAGCGGCAGGCGATGGAGCACGGCTTCCGCCGCGTGCGCCTAGAGGACAAGCGCGTCATCAACGCCTCGTCCGACGTGAACCAGCTCGTCCCGTTCAAGTACCGCTGGGCCTGGGACAAGTACATTTCCGCGTGCGCCAACCACTGGATGCCGCAGGAAGTGAACATGCAGCGCGACATCGAGCTGTGGAAGAACCCGAACGGCCTGACCGACGACGAGCGGCTGATCGTCAAGCGCAACCTCGGCTTCTTCGTCACCGCCGACAGCCTCGCCGCCAACAACATCGTGCTCGGCACCTATCGCCACATCAGCGCGCCCGAGTGCCGGCAGTACCTCTTGCGCCAGGCGTTCGAGGAGGCGATCCACACGCACGCCTACCAGTACATCGTCGAGAGCCTGGGTCTCGACGAGGCGGAGATCTTCAACGCCTACCACGAGATCAAGTCGATCCGCGACAAGGACGAGTTCCTGATCCCGCATATCGACGTGCTGACGAACCCGCTCTTCAAGACGGGCACGCCCGAAGCCGACCAGAAGCTCTTGAAGAGCCTGATCGTCTTCGCCTGCATCATGGAGGGCCTCTTCTTCTACGTCGGCTTCGTGCAGATCCTGGCGATGGGCCGCCAGAACAAGATGACCGGATCGAGCGAGCAGTACCAGTACATCCTGCGCGACGAGTCGATGCACTGCAACTTCGGCATCGACCTCATCAACACGATCAAGATGGAGAACCCGCACCTCTGGACGCCGGAGTTCCGCGAGGAGATCCGCGCGCTGATGAAGAAGGGCGTCGACCTCGAGTACGCCTACGCCGAGGACACGATGCCGCGCGGCGTGCTCGGCCTCAACGCGACGATGTTCAAGGAATACCTCCGCTTCATCGCCAACCGCCGCTGCCAGCAGATCGGCGTCGATCCGCTGTTCGACAAGGCCGACAACCCGTTCCCGTGGATGGCGGAGATGATCGATCTCAAGAAGGAGAAGAACTTCTTCGAGACGCGGGTCATCGAGTATCAGACGGGCGGGGCGTTGAGCTGGGACTAGCGTCCTAATTTATCGCCGTACAAGAAAGGCCGGTCCCCAACCGGCCTTTCTTGTTACCGTAACCAAAGCACTCCCCACCCGAGTGCGCTCGACCTCTGCCGGGGGTCGAATACCTGAAGCGGCGAGAGATCGTGACTACTGTCTCGGCGTGCCCGCCGCGCGGTTGCCAATGGTCGGCACTTTGCGCGATGCTGCGACTCCATGGCTGCCTCGGCCACACCGCCCGACGTCACTACCGTCAAGCGCTACCTGCCGTGGCTGGTGGCCTCGGCGCTGTTCATGGAGCAGCTCGACTCCACGATCATCAACACCGCGGTGCCGACGATGGCGGAGAGCCTGCACGTCACGCCGCTGAGCCTGAAGTCGGTCGTGACAAGCTACATCGTGAGCCTCGCGGTCTGCATTCCGGCAAGCGGCTGGATGGCTGACCGTTTCGGCACCCGCCGCGTGTTCTCGACCGCGGTCGCCATCTTCACGTTGTCCTCGATCCTGTGCGGGCTCGCGCTCAGCGCGCCGATGCTGGTCGCCACGCGCGTTCTGCAGGGCATCGGCGCCGCGATGATGATGCCCGTCGGCCGCATGGCCATCGTGCGCACGTTTCCGAAGGCCGATCTGCTGTCGGCGATGAATTTCGTCATCATTCCGGCATTGATCGGCCCCATGCTGGGACCCACGATCGGTGGGCTCATCGTGCACTGGCTGCCCTGGCGCGTGATCTTCTTCGTCAACGTGCCGGTCGGCATCGCGGCACTCGTTCTCATTCGCCGCTACATGCCCGACTACCGCGACGAGAAACCGCGCCCCTTCGATTTCGTGGGCCTCGTGCTGTTCAGCGGCGGCGCCGCGCTCCTGTCCTGGTTGCTCGAGGTGTTCGGCGAGCACTCGATCGACGCCACGTCGGCGGCGATTCTGTTTGCGATCTCGCTCGGCCTGCTGGCAGCTTTCGGCTGGCACGCGCGCGCGAGTGCGTACCCTCTGCTCCAGCTCGCGCTCTTCAAGCTCCGCACCTTCCGCGTCTCGGTCGTCGGCGGGTTCGTGACCCGCCTCGGCATCGGTGGTCTGCCATTCCTGCTTCCCCTCCTCTATCAGCTCGGCCTTGGCCTGCCGGCGTGGCAATCGGGGTTGTTGATGGTGCCGACCGCCCTCGCCGCGATGGGAATGAAATTCCTGTCCACTCGCATCCTGCGGCAATTCGGATTCCGGCAGGTGCTAGTCGTCAACACGGTCATGAGCGGCCTCGTCATCGGCATGTTTTCGCAGGTCATGCCGGCCACGCCGATCCCGCTGATCGTGTGCCTGGGGCTCGCCCAGGGCTTTTTCAACTCGCTGCAGTTCTCGAGCCTCAATTCGATGGCGTACGCCGACGTCGAGGCGCGCGATTCCAGCATGGCGGCGACCATTGCGAGCACGCTCCAGCAGATGTCGATGGGTCTGGGGCTCGCCTGCGGCTCGCTCGTCGCGGGGTGGTATCTCGCCGGGTTGCCGCAAACGGACGCCGTCGCGGTGACCGGCGCGCTTCACAAGGCGTTTCTGACGCTGGGCGGCCTCACGATCCTGTCGTCGCTGTCGTTCTGGACGCTGCGCGCGAACGATGGCGAGAACGTGAGCCGCGGCAGGATGCCGGCGCAGGTCGAGGTCGGCGGATCCGGCTAGGTGCGGGCCCGGCGCCGGGGGCCGTGGATCTCACGGCAAGGGCGGCGGCTGGCGCTTTCGCTTCCGGTGCGGCGGCCCGCGGGACCGCCTCACGCCGCCGCGGCCCCTCGCTCCATCGCTGCTTCGGCCATGAGGCTCGCCGCGTCGCGATAGATCGTTGCGACGGCGAGTACGCGACCATTGCGCTTGTATCGCAGCAGGCAGTCGCGGGCCGCGATGTCACCGTCGATCACCAGCTCGTCCCACGTTTCGGCATGACCGAGGTAATTGATCGGAACATCGTAGTGCTGGCTCCAGAAGAACGGCACGGCGTCGAACTTCTCGCGGCCGCCGATCATGTTGAGCGCGGCGGTCTGCCCCTGGCGTTCGGCGACGACCCAGTGCTCGACGCGGATCGCCGCGCCACTGTGGGGGTCGGGCCAGCGGGCGATGTCGCCCGCCGCGAAGATTCCGGATGCACTCGTCTCCAGGTACTCGTTGACCGTCACGCCCCGGTCGATCGCAAGTCCGGCCTTCTCGGCCAGCGCGAGCCGCGGTCGCACGCCGACGCCGGCGATCACCAGGTCCGCGCCGATCATCCCGCCGGATTTCAGGACAACTTCGCGAGCGGTGATCGCGGCCGCGGTATCCTCGAGGTGGAAGATCACGCCGTGCTGCTCGTGCAGCCCGCCGCACGAAGTCCCCGAGCTGCGGGCCCAGCACCCGCTCCATCGGCACCCTTTCCGGCGCCACGACGTGCACTTCGATGTCGCGCGCGCGGAGTGACGCGGCGACCTCGAGACCGATGAAGCTCGCGCCGAGCACGACGGCCCGCCGCGCCGTCGCCACCCGCGCGATGATGGCGCGGCAATCCCCGAGAGATCGCAGCGTGTGCACGTGCGGCAGGTCCATGCCTGCCAACGGCAATCGCACGGGCTCGGCGCCGGTGGCGAGCAACAGCCGGTCGAAGCCAACCCTGCTTCCATCGGCCAGCGCGACCTCGCGCGCGCGCGCGTCGATCTCTGCGACGGTCGTATTCAGCCGCAAGTCGATATCCGCGTCCTTGTAGAAGGCCGGGTCCCGTAGCGGCACCCACTCCTCCGGTGCGGTGCCCGCAAGGTAATCCTTGGACAGGTTGGGCCGGTCCACGGGGGGCGCATCGTCGTCGCTGACCATCACGATGCTGCCCTGGTAACGCCGGCGACGCAGCATGTCCGCGGCGGCGAAACCGGCAGCGCCTCCGCCGACAATGACGATCCTTCGAGGCGAACCCGCCGTCGGAACGGCATGGGAAGGCGCGCTGGATAGCGTCTTCTCGCGCACGAACACCTTGCCATCGCGCACCTCGGTCGACCAGCATGCGACGGGGCCGAGTGCGGGCGCGCGCACCGCTTCCCCGGTTCGCAGGCTGAAGCAGGCGTGGTGCCAGGGACAGCGCACCGTGTCGTCGACCATCAGGCCTTCCGCGAGCGGACCCCCGTAGTGAGTGCAGGTGGCCCCGATCGCGAAGAACTCGTGGCCGCGGCGTGCGAGCAGGACCGCCTCGTCGCCGACATGTCCCGCCAGCATCTTCCCGTCGGTGAGCGTCTCGATCGCCACGCCGAGGGTCAGGTCGGGGCCGGTCGTTGCCGTTGGGCCAGCACTCATATCGAGCCCTCGTCGAGTCGTCGCCCGGATTCGCAGCCAACGCCAGGCAAGCTCGACATACTACCCCCGCGAGCGATCGGGAGGACCCAAGCAATTCGGCGTCACGCTCGTGCCGGCGACGCAGCCGACGTATAGCAAGTCGATCCCAGTCGGCAAGAGCGACGGTGGGCGCCTCAAGCTCGCGCCGCCCTGCCCCGGCTGCCGTAAGCGTGATTTGATCTGGCGGGCAGTGTCAGATGGTCATCGCTCTTGACCGGCTGAGATCGGCCATCAGTTTCCGTTGGACGACACCGGGTGACCGACCGCTTCAGACCTTGGATTCAACCGATGGACGCAACACACTAGAAACTGCGTAAGCAGGAGGAGTGTTGCAGATGAGGCAACGGCCACGGATCTATTACACGGAAAACCAGAAGGCGCTCATGTGGGAGCGCTGGCAGAAAGGCGATTCTCTGCAGCAGATTGCCCAGCTGTTTGATCGAAACCACTCGTCGGTGCAGGGCATTCTGGCTGCAGACAGGCGGCATACGTCCCGCGCAACGACGCCGCTCGAGATTGGCGCTGACATTGGCCGAACGAGAAGAAGTATCGCGCGCTGTAGCCGCCGGTCACTCGATCCGATCCATCGCGTCGCTGCTCGGGCGAGCGGCATCCACCATCAGCCGAGAGATCCAGCGCAACGGTGGCCAGCGATGGTATCGGGCGAGTCAAGCCGATCAGGCGGCGTGGGACCGAGCGCAGCGCCCCAAGACATGTAAGCTGGTTAAGAATCGAAGCTTGGCGCGCGTCGTGGCGGGTAAGCTCCAGTCGCAGTGGTCGCCGGAGCAGATTGCGGGATGGCTCAAGCGTACCTACCCGACGACGAGACCCACCAAGTGTCACACGAGACCATTTATCGCAGTCTCTTCATCCAAGCTCGTGGGGCCTTGAAGAAGGAGTTGTTGCAGCATTTGAGGCGGACACGAGCCATGCGCCGTTCGCGCCACCACACCCAGAAAACAGCCAATCACGGCCGAATCGTTGATGCGGTGTCGATCAGTGAGCGTCCGGCCACGACTGAAGATCGGGCATTGCCCGGTCACTGGGAAGGTGACCTCCTGTTCGGAGACCGCTACAGCCAGATTGCGAGTCTCGTCGAGCGCCATACACGCTATGTGATGCTGGTGAAGGTCGCTGGCACGGATACCGAGACGGTCGTCAATGCCTTAATCAAGAATGCGCGTAAGTTGCCGCAGCAGCTCTACAAATCGCTGACGTGGGATCGAGGTAAGGAAATGGCCGCCCACAAGCGCTTTACCTTAGCCACGGACATCAAGGTCTACTTCTGCGATCCTCACAGTCCTTGGCAGCGTGGGACGAATGAGAATACGAACGGGCTCTTGCGGCAGTATTTCCCCAAGGGCAATGACCTCTCTGGCTACTCGCAAGCCAAACTCAATGCAGTAGCCAGGAAGTTAAATGAACGCCCCCGAAAAACTCTAAACTACGAAACGCCCGCTGAACGATTCAGCCAATCTGTTGCGTCGACCGGTTGAATCCAAGACGGGGAGCGGCCATTCGACGGGCGTAGGTCGGTGGCGCTCACCGGCCGCGACCAGTCGTAGCGCATCGCGCTCCATTGCAGTCATTGATCGGTGGTTGTCACCCACGAGTGATCAAGCAATCATCCAATCTAGGCGCGTAGGGTCGGTCCTCGATCCCAAGTAGGGGCGGCAACTCAGAAGATTGACACAGCCGGTCCCACGACGTAGTTATCGTTCCTCCGAATTCGGGTACGTGAGTGGAGGCCGGCCGGAGAGGACGGGCTTGACCGGCTACGCGCGCCCCGGTGGCATCGGTGCCCGCCAAGCGCCCGATTCCTTCGGTCCACTGGGCGATATGGAGGTGCGATGTCCTCTGCCGTGCCGACCCCTCCCTCGCCGAACCCCGCCAAGGTGCGCGCCTTCCGTATCGCGGCCTGGGCGGTGCTGATCGGCGGAGGAGCCATCGCGATCGCGACGGGGCTCGACCTGCTCCTGATCGTACCGGCGTACGTCGGCTACTTGCTGTTTCGTCGCGCGAAGCGATACGCGGTGGGCAGCGGCGAAGCCACGCTGGCCGGGGATACCCGTGCACCGATTCTCTACCTGCGCTCGTTCATGGACGAGGAAGCCGCCAAGGGCGCGTTCCACCGCTTCGGCAAGTTCGGCGTGCCGCACGAGCGCTGGCTCGCCCAGTCCACGCCGTGCAATGCCGTGCAGGAGCAGGATGCGCTGGGCTACCTATTCCGCCGGATCGGGCCGTACATCGCACTGGGGCGACCGGGCGAAGAGCTGCCGGAACTCGGCTCGCACAAGATCTACGTGGTCCACGAAGTGTGGCAGGACACCGTGCGCCGCTATCTAGCCGAGGCGCGGCTCGTCATCTTCAGCGCGGGCAAGACCGAAGGGCTGCGCTGGGAACTAGGCGAAGTCGTGCGCACCGTCGATCCCGCCAGAATCGTGCTGATCCTCCCAGTGGGCGACGGGGACTACGCAAGCTTCGCCGCGTGGGCCAATGCGATCCTTGTCCACCCGCTGCCGAAGGACTATCCGGGCAGGATCGTCCTCTTCGATGCGGCGTGGGGGCCTTCATGCTTAGCGCGGGGCCGGTATGTCGCCGAAACCTTCGCTCCGTTTCTCACCCGCAATGGCATTGCCGTGAAACTAAGCTACTGGGACAGGTTTCTGGAACACAACGGAATTCGCTGGTAGCGCGGCGCGGCGAAGACCGAGATCTACGCAGTGTTGCCGTTGAGCTTCACGCTGCTAACGACTGCAATGCGATACCAGCCGTTCAGGTCGGCATGCCCGCTGGCGGCAGCCGGCCAGAAGCAGACGGCTGAGGGTTCTCGATGCAATCGCGGGAGCCCGATCGAGCATGCGTAGCAAAATTGCGAACGGCGATCGATGTACAGAAACGCACGGAATCGACCCTGATTCGGCCCCCATTCAGTCGACCGACCAATGGGCACCTCCACCTGTGGGAGGTAGCTTTTTTGCTACCCATCCGTCGCAGCGCCTGCTTCCGCCATGTCAGATATGCGGTCGCCGTAGTGCCACGGTCGAAATCCGCGTACGGACAAGGCGGTAGCTCGGCTCTGAAGCCGGACGCAACATCGTACGTCCGCCACGGGACCCAAAGTGGACGTAATCGTCTATAAGACGCTTCTGGCCGGATGCAGCGTGAAGCGCGAGGCTGCTACCGGCCAACCGCGGACATGCGCTTGGCAGCCTCACGCGGCCGGACGGGCGGTCCGGTCGCATGACACCGACGCGGCTATTTTGCCAGCAGCACCAATTCGTTTCGTTGGTCGTCGATGGTCATTCGGAAGTGCCGCAGAAAGCTCATCCCCAGCAGATTCGTTCCACGTAGTCTCTCGTCGGGGACGAAGTTCACCAGGATGTTGTCGGCCGAAGCAGCTCCGACCTTCTCAGCCGTCGCGATCGGTTCAACGCCTCCTTGATCGTGAGGATCGGCCCCAGGACGTTGGTGTTGAACTCGCGGTGGAACTCATCCTCAGTCACCTGCTCGAGTGGATCGAATGCGTAGATGCCGGCGTTGTTCACGAGCACGTCCTGCGCGCCAAACGCCTTCCTGGTCTCCGCGAACAGCCGTTTCACGTCGGCCGCCTTCGCGACGTCGCCCTGCACGGCGATCGCCTTGCCGCCCTTGCCCTTGATGTCGGCGACCACGCGGTCCGCCCCATCCTTGCTCGACGCGTAGTTCACGACGACGGCGGCGCCCGCCGACCCGAGCGCCTTCGCGATCGCCGCGCCGATGCCCTTCGAGGCGCCCGTCACCACCGCCACCTTGCCTGTCAATCCGCCCATGTCTCGCCTCCTGTCGTTGCGTCATCGTTTGACGCTTAGACAATTATCGAAGTGACAAGCGAGAATTTCAAGAGCTGTTTCGTTATAAGCTTAGATGCGGGAGAGGCGGTCGAGGTACGCCCGCAGGACGTCGCGGCGCAGCGTCAGCTTCATGAACTTGCCATCGCGGGCGGTCTCCACCAGCCCCGCCGTCTCCAGCTCCTTGATGTGGTGCGACAGCGTCGCCGCACTCACGTCGTGGGCTTCGGAGAGCTTGCTGCAGGCGGCCGGGCCGGCGCAAGCGCCGATCTGCTTCAGTATTTCATAGCGGCGCGGCTCGGCCAGCGCGCGGGCGATCCGCTCGAACTGGCGGTCGGTCAGGCGCGCTGTCTTGGAAGCAACCATCGGTCAAGGCAGTCGCGGATCGGATCCGGTGGTCTCGCCGTTCGGGCCAGGAACATCTTAACATCGCGCCTGGAGCCCCCACGTGAAGGTCGCCACCTGGAACGTCAATGGAATCCGCGCGCGCGAAGCGCAGCTCTGCGATTGGCTCGCACGCGACCGCCCCGACGTCGTCTGCCTGCAGGAGATCAAGGCGCGTCCCGATCAGGTGCCGGAGCGGTGCAAGCTCGCCGACTACCATGCCTTCTGGCACGGGGGCGGAGGCTACTCCGGGGTGTCGCTGCACGTTCGTCGGGAGCTGCTCGAGGTTCCGCAGTTCGGCCATCCGGCATTCGACATGGAGACCCGCATCGTCCACGTCGCGCTCGGGAATCTCGTGCTCGCCTCCGTGTACGTGCCGAACGGGGGCAAGGACTATGCGGCGAAGCTTGCCTTCCTGACCGCCCTCGCCACTTGGTCGAAAGAGCTGCACGGCGAAGGCCGCGAGCTGATCCTGTGCGGCGACATCAACGTCGCCCGCGCCGACATCGACGTCCACCCCAAGGAGCGCAAGCCCGACGCCATCGGGCAGCGGCCCGAGGAGCGCGAGCTCTTCGAGGCGCTCCTCGGAGACCGCCTGGTCGACGTCACGCGTGCGCTCGACCCGGACAACACGGGCTTGTTCACGTGGTGGCCGCCGTGGCGCAACATGCGTCAGCGCAACATCGGCTGGCGCATCGACTACATCCTCGCATCGCGCGCGATCGCGGGGCGCGCAACGGGCTGCGCGGTGCTGGCCGACGTCGGGACGAGCGATCACGCCCCGATCATGATGACCACGGTCTGAGCCAGCCGCTCGCCGCGCGGGCGCCGTCGCTCAGGCCGCGGAACGAAGGCGTGCGGCGACGGCGGGCAGATCGGAGGGGCTTGCGCCGGCAGCGCGGAAGATGGCGGCCGCAAACCGGACGATCGGCGTTCCGAAGTCATCCCTCGCGGACGGCGACCACTCGGCACCGCCGAATTCCCGCCATAGCGTCAGGATCGCGCGCGCGAATTCCGCGTGATCGGGACTGCGGCCCGCGCGCTCGGCGATGCTCGCAATGGCGGACTTCGCAGCGCTCACGACCTGGTCGCCATCGGGATGCGCGAGCGCTTCCTCGTCGCGAATGCCGGCGCGACGCAGCGCGGCCGCGAGGTGCGTCCGCGTCCAATCGTCGGCGGACGCATACGCCCGGGCCGCTTCGCGGGGCGTCATCCCGGCCAGCGCCCCGAGCGTGCGCTTGATGTCGCGTGATGTCACCCTGGACGAACGTGCCTGGGCAATGAAAGTCGCGTGCAACCCGACCAGGTCCAGAATGCATTCGCGCTCCGAGGCCGCGAGCGGCCGCCGGAGCGCATCCTTGAGGATCGCCCACTCGACGGCGCCCGTCGGCGCGGCCGCCCGCACGAGCTCCAACCGGCGCCGCTCGCGCGTGTCGGGAAATGCTCGCCGTGGGCTCATTGTCGACGTGGGAAGATGGACGGGACCGTGGCCGCAATGGCCAACCCGTCCTCATGCAAGGATCGTGCCGTGACCGAGGGAAGGCGAACACATCCGATCGCGGAAGGCGAGATCGCCTGGACCGCGGTCCGCGCGCAGGGCGCGGGCGGACAGAACGTGAACAAGGTCGCCTCTGCGATCCATCTCCGCTTCGACGTGCGCGCGTCGTCGCTGCCCGACGCGGTCAAGGCGCGTCTTCTCGCATGCGGAGATCAGCGGATCACGCCCGCGGGCGTCGTCGTCATCAAAGCGCAACGCCATCGGACGCAGGAGCGCAACCTCGCGGATGCACTCGCGCGCCTGCAGGAGTTGGTCGACGCGGCGGCGCACGCGCCGCGACCGCGCAAGCCCACCCGACCAACGAAGAGCTCGCAGCGTCGGCGCGTCGACAACAAGGTCAAGCGCGGGCGGATCAAGGCCGCCCGAAAGAGGCCCGTCGAGTAGGCTGCCGCACGTCGGGCAGAAGTCAGCCCGCTGCCCCTTTGAGATCGCGCTCGACCTCGAACGCGATCTGCCCGCGGTGGCAGCTGCTTAGCTCACGCGGCCGCTCGTCCCAGCTCCACCATCGACTCGAAACCGCCCCAGAACATCCGCATCCCGTCGAACGGCACCTTCTTGGGATCCACGACCGGGCGGTGCTCGAGTGGCCCCAATAGCGTGAAGACAGGAGCCCACCAGGGGCCGGCTCCGGTCGCAGTCAGAGCTTCGTGTTCGCCCCGACGTCCCAGCCGCCGGTGATGGCCGCGCCTCCTCCGCCCGTCGGGCCCTGCTTCTTGTACTCCCAGCGTATCTTTCGGTAGTCGAGCGTCACCTCGTCGAGGAAGCCGTCGCTCGCGGCGCCCGTGTCGAGCGCACCGAACGACAGCGGATACTGCGCGCCAGTTCCTGCGCGCTGCACCATGTGCGTGATCAGCACGTCCTCGAGCGTCACTTTGTAGAACTCGAAGCCTCCCGCGCCCCGGCGGAACGTGAACCGGGCCTCCGCGATATGCTTGCCCGAAGCGCACGCGAGCAGCATCGCAATGGACGCCACGTCGACGTTCTTGCGGAACCGCACCGGGGTGAAGCTCGCCTTGCCGGCCGCACTCCCGCCGCCGCTGCCGCTGTGGATGACGGCGACGTCGATGCCCTGCTCGCAGGAGAGGACGTCGATCTCCTTCTCGTGCCCCTTGATCGACGCTCTCGCCGTCGATGCCGTCGAGCTTGAGGACGATGTCGCCCAGTTGGGGCATGGGACCTCCCGGTGGGGCCGATCCGGCGCCACGCCGAACCGGGGCGTCGATTGTGCCACCGGACGCCCGCGCGATGAAATGCCGCGAACGCCCTGCCCCGGCTCCGGATCGAAGTAAGATCGACGCCAGGCCGCTCCGGGAGCCCCGCCATGTGGAATCGCCGCCGCACGCTGGCCGCGCTGGCCGCCCTTGGGGCCGGCGCTGCCCTTCGCCCCCCCGTTGCGCGAGGGCAATCGCGTGCGCTCCTGACCCGTCCGATTCCCGCGACCGCCGAGCCGCTCCCAGTTGTCGGCCTCGGCAGCTGGATCACCTTCAACGTCGGCGACGACCCGGTCGCGCGCGATTCCTGCACGGAGGTCATGCGCGCGTTCGTCGACGCCGGCGGGCGCATGATCGACTCCTCGCCGATGTACGGCTCGTCGCAGGACACGATCGGCTACGGGCTCGGCAAGGCCGGGCTCGCGGGCCGCGTCTTCTCGGCAGACAAGGTGTGGATCTCGTCGGGCGCGGAGGCCCCCGAGCAGATCGAGCGCTCGCGCCGCAAATGGCAGGTGAGCCGCTTCGATCTCCTGCAGGTGCACAACCTGCTCGCCTGGCGGGAGCACCTGCCGACCCTGTTGACGATGAAGGCGGCGGGTCGGCTCCGCTACGTCGGCATCACGACGTCGGAGGGCCGCCGCCACGCCGACGTCGAAGCGATCATGAAGAGCCAGCCGATCGACTTCGTGCAAATCACGTACAACCCCGTGGACCGCGAGGTCGAGCAACGCATCCTGCCGCTTGCGCGCGAGCGCGGGATCGCGGTGATCGTCAATCGGCCGTTCCGGCAGGGCGCCCTTCTCCGCGCGCTCGCGCGAACGCCGCTCCCCCTTTGGGCCGCCGAGATCGACTGCACCAGCTGGGCGCAGTTCGTGCTGAAATTCATCGTGTCGCATCCCGCCGTCACCTGTGCCATCCCCGCGACGACGAGTGTCGCCCACGTCCGCGAGAACATGAACGCGGCGACCGGCCGCCTGCCCGATGCAGCAATGCGCGCGCGAATGATCGCCGCCGTCGAGCGCGGCTAGGCCCGAATGTCCGAATGGTGGACGTACCGGCTCTCGAGCTTCCTGCTCTTTTCGCCGCGGACTTATCACCGACTCTTCGAGCTGTACAACCAGGCGATCTGGCCGGCGCAGGCCGCCGGACTCGCGATCGGCGTCGCGATCGTCTGGCTGCTGGTCGCTGGTCACAGCCGTCGCGACCGCCTCGTTGCCGGACTGCTGGCCGCCTGCTGGCTCTGGGTCGCCTGGGTGTTCCTCTACCAGCGCTACGCGCAGATCAACTGGGTCGCGCCGTGGTTCGCGGCGGCATTCGCGCTGCAGGCGCTGCTGTTTGCCAGCCTTGGCGTCCTCGCCGGACGGATTGCCTTCAAGACTCCGCGCGATCTCCGCTCGCGGCTCGCGATCGCGCTGACGGCGATCGTGGTCGCCGGCTACCCGTGGCTCGCGCCGCTCGCCGGACGTTCGTGGACGACCGTGGAAGTGTTCGGCGTGGCGCCCGACCCGACGGCGATCGCGACGGCCGCCGCGATGGCACTGGTCCGCGGGCCGGTGCGCTGGCTGCTGCTCGCCATTCCGCTGCTGGCCTGCGCGATCGCCGCGCTGACGCAGTGGGCGATGAACGCGCCGGAGGCTGGCGTCGTGGGCGCGGCCGCACTCTTCGCGTTGATCCTCGCGCTCTGATCGGACGCTTGGCGCGGGGCCGCGAGCGGACCTTTGAGATCAGAGTCCGCCCGTGGCCAATGCCCGCCACGCGATCAGCGGGTGTAGACGGTCAGCGCGCCGTACTCGGGACGCCAGACCTGGTGCGCCGAGGCTATTCCGGTGGCGAGCGGCCCCGACAGGTTCGGATACTCGCCCGGGGAGAGAACGCGGCAGTCGCCCTGGAATCCCCGCTGCGTGCACACGACCCACGTGCCGGATTCGACTTTAAGCGACGTCGCCCGGTGGAGCGGATTGCTGAAGCCGGCCCAATCGAGGTCCTTGGCCTGGCCCCGATCGATCGCAGCGCCCTTTCCGCCGTAGTTCGGGTATTCATACAGGACGACGCGTCCCATGGACGGTGGTTGGACGACCGTCAGCACCGGCGCCGGCGTGACCACGACCGACTGTGTGGCGGTCGCGAACGACGGCGCCGGGGTCACGACGACGGGCGCCGGAGTTACCGCGGGCGCGGTCACGACCACGGGGGCGCCGCCGGCCACGACTGACGGCTGCGCCACGACAACGGGTGCCGCCTCGGCCAGCTCGCGCGCAGAAACGATGCGCCCGCGCATCGTGTCCTCGAGCCGCGGATAATTGCCGGGCACGAGTTGCGCGCAAGTGCCGTGATAGTAAGTGTCGGTGCAAACCTCCCAGACCCCGCTCGACACCACGACCGACGACGCATCGCTGCTGAAGCCCTTCCTGTTCAGATAATTCATGTCGCCGCTCGCGATCATGTAGCGGCCTCCAAAGTCCGGACTCTCGTAGAGCGTGATCTGTCCGGCGAAGGCGTTCGTCGCGGCCAGCGCCATCGCGCAAGCCGCGATCCTGATGGCTGAAATCATAGGCCTCCTCCGTCGCGTTATGGTGTCTCGATCGTCAGCGCGCCCAGCTCGGGACGGCGCACTTGCTCCGCCGACGCGATGCCCGTGTACATCGATCCACTCAGGTACGGATACTCACCCGGGCCGACGATCCGGCACTCCCCCCGGAACGCCATCTCGGTGCACACCCGCCAGGTGCCCGACTCGACCAGAATCGAGGTGGCGCGATGATTCGAGTGGGCGAAGTTGGCCCAATCGAGGTCCGGCATGATGCCGCGATCGAGCGTGACCCGCGCGCCGCTGAAGTTCGGGTTTTCATAGAGTACGATCTTCCCCGGACTGAAATCCGGTGTCGGCGCCACGATCACGGTGTCGGGCGGCGCCACCGCGATCGAGCGGCCCTGGGAATCCTGGACGTCGTCCGCGAATGCGCTCGTCGCCGCCACCGCGAAGACGGTAGGTACGATCCATTTCGAACATCGCATGTTCATGCTCGACCTCCGATAGAAAACAGGCATCGGCGCTCGATTGCGCCGATCAGGATTCGACCGGAGAGGACCGCCGAGGTTGTCACGACGCGGGGCGCACTGACATGCGTGTGCGCCGTCGCCCTACATGCCCGTCAGGCGCGAGCGCGAAAGGCCAAGAAGCGATCGAAGGGACAGCGGCCGAGGGCGGCATGCGTCCCGGTCGCGATCAACTCCGGCGGGCGACTCCCAGCGGGCGAATCGGCCCGGTCCACCGCGGCGGCGCGGTCGGGCGCGTGACGTGGCCCGGCCCGCCACGATGGAAATGCCTCCCGCCGTCCGTCACGATGACCGTTGGCGCATACGGCCAGCCAAACCCGCCGAAGCCGCAGTTGTTCCAGGGGTAATCGCAGCCGAAGGCAGTGGGCGCGACGTCCGCGACGTACGACGGAGGCGGCGCATAATTCACGTACGGCGCGGGGGGAGGTGCATAAACGATCGTTGGCGGCGGCGCGTAGGCGGCCGGCGTCCACGCGGCATCGCGGCGCTGCTGCTCGAGATCCTCCTGCAGCTTTGCAACGCGATCGTTGAGAGCCTGGATCTCGGCGCGCCGCGCCGCCTCGCGCGCGGCCTCTTCCTGCGCGGCGGTGCGCGGGACGCTGTGGATCACCTTCGTGACGCGCGCGTCCTCGGGTGGAGCGAGATTGCTGACGTTCGTACTGCCCGCGCCGTCGACCCACACGTACACGTCGGCCCGCGCGGATGCGCCGCCGAGCGCACCGGCCAGGACCAGGCAACCCGCTACTGCTGCAAGAGGGACGCGCACCATCGTCGTCGGCCAACAGTACAACCCCAATGGTATTCCGGCCGGTGGCCATTGGAAAGTGTCGCTACATCTTCTGTTACATCTCTTCTTCGGTTGCCACGGCCCAGCATCGCGCCGGCGGGATCGACCAGGATCGACGGCCATTCGATGTCCTCGACCTCCTGCGAGTCCTTCATCCAGGACCGTTGCATTACACTCCTCGCCCATGACACCGGCCCGCCTGCTTGCCGCCATCGCGGCATGCGCGCTGTCGCTCCCGACATCGCCGGCCGGGGCCGACGACGCGTCCGTGCGCGCGAACGCGGGCATCCTCCAATCGCGCAACATGAGCGTCAAGGATCGCGTCGGGGCCGCCGATTCGCTCGCGCGCTACGAGCCGCGCGCCGCCGTGCCGCTGCTGATCGAGGCGCTCAACGAGCCTAGCGAGCCCGTGCGCCGCGCCGCCGCGCGCGGGCTCTGGACCATCTCTCGCAATCCCGACGCCGACGACGCTGCGGCCGCACGGGCCGCCATCCCGGCGCTGCGAGCCGCACTCGACGATGCGAGCCTCGCGGTCGCGATGTACGCGGCGAACGCGCTGGAGCAGCTCGGAGAGGCGCCGACATCGCTGGCCGAAGTTCGCCGGAAGGCGCTGCGCACGCCGGGACCCTACGGCTACGAGCGCTTCCTCGCGGCGCGCGGACTCATCGGCCTCGATCCGCCGCCGGTGCTCGCGACGTTCGTGCTGGAGTGGCTCTACGCCGAGCACGTGCGCGCGAATTCGACCGACAACTCGGGCGCGCGCGACAACGTCGCCATCGCCAATGCGACGCTGGTCCGTCTTGTCAGGACCGGTGACCGCGGCGTGCTGGCCGTGCTCGAGCGCGCCGCGAGCTCGAACCGCCCGGGCACCGGCGACGTGCTGCGCGCGATGGCGGTCGCGGCGCCGCCTCCGGAGCATTTCGCGCGCCTGCTCGTCGCCGCGTCCGACGCGCCCGGCACCGACGCGGTCGAAGCCGCCTTTGCGCTCATGCCGAGGCTCCTCGATCAGGGCGACCTGAACGAGTGGGTGCCGGTGGCGGCGCGCGCGCTCTCCGATCCGCGCCGCCAGGCGTGCGCGGCACGGGCGCTCAAGGATGTCGCGGGGAGAACCGCCCTCGGCATGCTGGAGCTCGCCGAGCTCGCGACGAGCGGCGCGCCGCCAGAGATTCGTGCCGTCTCGCTCTCGGCCCTCGGCGATGCAAGCAACGGCACGCGCGATCTGCCGTCGGCGGTCCTGGCCGCCTCGAAGCCCGCGGCCCTGCAGGCGTTCCGGACGGTACTCGCGCGCGAGCGTCCGGGCCCGACGTTCGACGAGGCGAGCCGAGCGCTGCGCTTCACCGAGCGCGATTTCGCTAAGTCGGC
Source organism: uncultured beta proteobacterium (assembly GCA_963734055.1). GTDB lineage: Bacteria > Pseudomonadota > Gammaproteobacteria > Burkholderiales > Casimicrobiaceae > CAIWHR01. The sequence continues at coordinate 206,178 of CAVTFQ010000009.1, read as the reverse complement.
GACGATGTACCTCGAAGCGCTGAAGGAGAATCCCGACCCCGCCGCCCAGGCCGCGCTGCTCGACTACATCGGTCAGGCGCACAGCGCCGCGGGTCCACTGGCCGACCTGCTGCGGCCGTGGACGAGCGCGAGCGATCCCAAGGTGCGCGAGGCGGCGATCCGCGCGCTCGACGAGATCAAGCCCTCGTGGCGCGAAGCGGGCGCGCGCGTAGCCGCCGTGGCGGCGGGCGCATTGCCGAAGCCCGCCCCGCCGCAACCCGGCGCGAAGGGCGCCGACCTGATGAAGTTCTACGCGGCGCTTCGCGCCGGCGACCGCAACGCGATCGCACGCGTCGTCAACGCCGGGAACGTCAACGTGCCGCTCGTGCTGCCCGACGGCCGGTCCACGGACTTCACGCCGATCGGCGGCGCGTTGCAGCACTGCGGCCTGCCGCAGGTGGCGCCTGCGCGCGTCGCCGCCGCGGTCGCGCAGCTCGTGAGCCTGGGCGGGGATCCCGAGCTGCGGATGAACGGGCAGACGCTGCTCGACTACGCGAAGGTGGCGTGCCCGGCGGAGGTGCAGCAGGCGCTGCTCGGTCGCCCGTGATCCGACGCGCTACTTCTGCGGGAGGAGCGCGAACAGCAGCGGCCCTGCGACGAGGAGCCACGTAACCCCGAGGAGCACGAGCGCGAGGAACACGGCGGCGCTGCCGATGTCCTTGGCTCGCTTGGCAAGGTGATGCGTCTCGAACCCGATCCGGTCGACCGCCGCTTCGATGCTCGAGTTCAGGAGCTCGACGATCAGGACGAGCAGCACCGTTCCGATCAATAGCACGCGCTCGACCGGCGCCACCGACACGACGCAGGCGATCGGCAACAGGATCACGGCGAGGAGCAGTTCCTGCCGGAACGCGTGCTCGTGCACGTAGGCGAGCTGCAGTCCCGACAGCGAGTAGAAGAATGCGTTGGCGATGCGCTTGAGCCCGTTCTTGCTCTTGTGCGTGCTCTCGATCGTGTCCGGTGGCGTCATCGCGGATGGGTTGGCGCCGGCCGCATTCGCGGGGCGCCGCCATCATACGCTCGCTGCGGCGAGTCCCGCTGCCGGGGCGTGTGCGCACCTGGTGTGAACAGGCCTAAGCCGCGCTCGCCGCATCGAGCGCCCGCATCGCTTCCGCATCGAGCACGAGCGCCGCCGCACGGAGGAGCTCGTCGAGCTGCGCGACGCTAGTCGCACTCGCGATGGGGGCAGTGACGCCGGGGCGTGCCATGAGCCAGGCCAGCGCGACCTGCGCCGGCGTGGCGCCGAGACGCGCCGCGACGGCGGCGAGCGCATCGAGGATGCGCATCCCGCGTTCGTTCATGAACTTCTTCATGCCCTCGCCGCGCGCGCTCTTGCCAAAGTCGGCCGGCGAACGGTACTTGCCCGTGAGGAAGCCGGCGGCGAGCGAGAAGTAGGTGATGACGCCGATCCCCTCGCGCACGCACAGCGCCTGGAGCTCACCTTCGAAGCTCGCACGCTCGTAGAGGTTGTAATGCGGCTGCAGCGTCGCGTAGGGCGGGAGGCCGTGCGCCCGAGCGCTGTCGAGCGCCTGCTGCAGCCGGGCGGGGGTCAGGTTCGACGCGCCGATCGCCTTCACCTTGCCCTGCCGGATCAGTTGATCGTAGGCGGCGAGCGTCTCCTCGAACGGCGTGTTCTCGTCGTCCCAGTGCGACTGGTAGAGGTCGATGCAGTCGACCTGGAGGCGCCGGAGCGACGCTTCTGCCGCGCGCAGGATGTAGTCCTTCCGCAGCACTTTGTGGCCCTGTCCCATCTCCGAGCCGACCTTGGTGGCCACGACCACGTCGTCGTGGCGGCCGCGCTGGGCGATCCAGCGCCCGATGATCGTCTCCGATTCGCCGCCCTGGTGCCCGCTCGCCCACCGCGAGTACGAGTCCGCGGTGTCGATCAGATTGAAGCCCGCGTCCACGAAGCGGTCGAGCACCGCGAACGACGTCGGCGCGTCGGCCGTCCAGCCGAACACGTTCCCGCCCAGCGCGAGGGGCGCGACGTCGAACCCGGTCCGGCCCAGCTTGCGCCTGGTCGTCGTCATCGGGATATTCTCCTGCGGAATTCGCTTCCGTCGCGATGTTAGCCGATCACGCGCGGTGGCGCAGGCACATCAGAAACGACCCGTTGGCAGGCTTCGTCCGAACTCCAGGACGGCCGCGCTGGTCTCACCCGTCACCTACCGCCGCGAGGAGGCGCCATGCCGGTCGAGCCCTACCTGTTCTTCAATGGCCGCTGCGACGAGGCCATCCAGTTCTACCAGCGCGCTCTTGGGGCAAAGGACGTCCGCATCATGCGCTACAAGGAGAGTCCCGAGCCGCCGCCACCCGGCATGCTGCCGGCCGGCAGCGAGAACAAAGTCATGCATTCGAGCTTCAGCATTGGCGACACGACGGTGATGGCCTCCGATGGTCACGTCAGCGGCCAGCTGGAGTTCAAGGGATTCTCGTTGGCGGTGACCGCGGCGAGCGACGCCGAAGCCGAGCGGATGTTCACCGCCCTCGCCGAGGGCGGCAAGGTTCAGGCGCCGCTCGCGAAGACGTTCTTCGCCTCGAAGTTCGGGATGGTCGCCGACCGCTTCGGCGTGCCGTGGATGGTGATCGCCGGCGCGTGAGGGCGCTCCGGGGCATTCCATGGTTAAGGATTCGTTAAGCGGGCGCACGTAGCCTGCATGACATGCGTGGGCACGGAGGCATGGGCATCCGATCGCAGCGCACGTCAATCGGAGAGTTCGCCATGGACATTCGCACCCTGTTGTTCACACTTATCGCCGGTTCCACGGCGGCTGCCGCCGCCAGCACCTCGGCCACTCCCGGCGCGGGACTCGGTGAGACGGTCGCGCAGCTCGAAGCGCGCTATCCCGGCAAGGTCATCGCGATCGCCCTCGACGACGCCGGCGACCGAACGGCGCACTACCACGTCGACATGCGCTTCCCCGCTAGCGGGATGGCACGGCTCGACGTCGATGCCGTCACACTTGAGATCGCCTCGCGCGAACCCGTGCCGGTTGGTGCCGGGTCCGCGCCGCTGGTGTACGCGACCGCGCTGGTGACGGCGGCGATTCCGGGAGAGTTGCTCGCGGCCGAGCTCGATGCGACCAACGGCTCCCCGGCGCATTACGACGTCGACGTGCGGCTGCCCCAAGGCCCGATCGCCCGGCTGAAGGTCAACTCGGCGACGCGCGAGATCGCCTGGCGACGGCCCGCCATCATCAACGATTGACTGACGCCCCGCGTTTGCCTTTCGGGCCGCGTGCCGCCGCGATCAAGTGGCGGCGCGCGGCCCGTTCATTTCCCGAAGGATACCGTGACGGTCAGTCCGACGGCGGGGGCTGTTTCGGCGAAGGACACGCTCGCACCGTGCAGCTGCGCGATGCGTTTCACGATGGAGAGCCCGAGCCCCGTTCCCGGGGCCTGCGTGCCCAGCACCCGGTGAAAGCGCTGGCCGAGACTGCCGCGCTCCTCGGCGCCGACGCCGGGCCCTTCGTCCGCGACGGCGACGAACGCCTTGCCCTGGATCTCGCCGACGCGGGCGTGGATCGTCGTCCCGGGTGGGCTGTAGCGCACCGCGTTGTCGAGCAGATTGCGCAGCAGGATCGCCAGCAGGGGGGCGTCACCGGCGACCGTCACGGCGGCAGGCGCCAGCAGGTCGACCTCGATCGACTTGGCGATGGCGACCGGTGCAATCTCGGCGACCGCGACGCGGGTAACCTCGGCCAGATCGCACGGCTCGCGCACGGCACGAAAATTTTCAGGTTCGAGCCGCGCGAGCGTGAGCAGCTGATCGACCAGGTGCGAGGCGCGATCACTGCCGACGATGACGTTGTCGAGCGCGCGCGCCCGCTCGGCCTCCCCGCTCGCGCCCTGCGCGACCTGCGCCTGCGCGCGCACCCCCGCGAGCGGTGTGCGCAGCTCGTGGGCCGCGTCGGCGGTGAAGCGGCGCTCGTTTTCGATCGACGCGCGCACGCGATCGAACAGCGAATTCAAACTTCCGACCAGCGGCGCGACTTCCTTCGGCGCATGGCCGGTATCGAACGGCGCCAGGTTGTCCGGCGCCCGGCGCGCGACCTCGCGGTTGAGGCGCCGCAGCGGCCGCATTGCGCGATCGATCCCCAGCCAGATCAGCACCCCGAGAGCAGGCAGCGCGACGAGAAGCGGCCACAGCAGGTTCTTGGCGATCTTGGCGACGATCTCATCGCGCGCGTAGTTCCGCTCACCGACCTGCACCAGATAGCGGCGCTCGGGGTCCCAGCTGCTGAACACGCGCCAGGACGTGCCGCCGGCCGCCGCGTCGCTATAACCCTCGAGCTTCGGCGAGAGGTGCCCATCGGGCGCGTTCAGCGAGTGCAGGCGAAGCGACGTTCCGTTCTCCCAGAACTGGAAGGCGACGCGCCGGCTGTAGCGATGCAGTTGCGGCGCGTGCTCGACGTCGATCTCGTCGGCCTCGTGCCCGACCCGGGTCATCAGGAGCGAGGCCGTCTGCGCGAGGTGTGCGTCGAGCAGCTCGTCGAGCTCGTGCCTTGCGTCGAAGTAGCTTACGACCGCCGTGGCGATCCAGGTCACGGCGATGGCGACGAGCAGGAGCGCGAGCAGCTCGCTTCTAATCGACCGGGACGCCGAGTCGCTACCCATTCCCGGCCTCGCGCGGCATCACGTAGCCGACGCCCCGCACCGTCCGGATCAGGCCGGGGTCGAGCTTGCGACGCAGGTGGTGGACGTGCACCTCGACTGCGTTGCTCTCCACCTCCTCGCCCCACGCGTAAAGGCGGCCTTCGATCTGCTCGCGCGACAGCACGCGCCCGGCGTTCAGCATGAATTCCTGCAGCAGGTTGAACTCCTTCGCCTGCAGCTCGACCGGCTTGCCGCAGTAGACGACCGTTCGCGCCGCGGGATCGAGCCGCAGCCCGCCCTGCTCCAGAACCGGCGCCGGGTCGCCGCGCGCGCGGCGGACGAGCGCACGCAGCCGCGCCGCGAGCTCGTCGAGATCGACGGGCTTGACGACGTAGTCGTCCGCGCCGGTATCGAAGCCCTTGATGCGGTCCTCGATCGCGTCGCGGGCCGTCAGCACGAGGACGGGAATGCGGTCGCCCTTCGCCCGCGCCTTTCCGAGCAGCCGCAGGCCGTCCAGTCGGGGCAGTCCGAGATCGAGAACGACCGCCGCGAACGCATCCGCCGCGAGCGCGAGCTCCGCGGCGACGCCGTCGCGCACCCAATCGACGTCGAAGCCGCGCTGTCGGAGCCCGGCGCGGACCGCGTCGCCGAACAGCGGATCGTCTTCGACCACGAGGATGCGCATCGTCTCCCTATCCGTCGTGCCCGCGGTGACGCGCAGGGAAAGGCTCCGCTTGCTCGGCGTCGTGGCGCATCGTCGTCCCCGAGTCGGGAAGCGCACCCGTGACTTGCGATCCCGCCGTCCAGAGGCCGGCGACAGCGGCTGCGAGTGCCACCGCGACGTGCCAGCGCGTCCTGCCGATGCCCTCGGCGGGCGACCCGTACTTGTAACCCGTCACCATTGCCGCGACGAGATTCTCTCGATGCAGGAAACTGCTGATCACGGCCCCCGCGACGTGGACGATGACGAGCGCGAGCAGTGCGTTGGCGACGCCTTCATGCAGCTCCCCGACCCAGTGCCCGCCGGCGTCGACGTAGAGCGAATGACCGGTGGCCCCGACGGTCAGGCCGAGGACGAGGAGCGCATAGATCACCCACGACCCGGCCGGATTGTGGCCGACGTGATGCTCGGGACGGCGGGCGAGGAGCGACCTGAGATAGGCCACCACCCTCTTCGGGCCGAAAGCGAACGACGAAAACCGCGCGTAACGGCTGCCCACCAGGCCCCAGAGGAGCCGGAACGCCAGCAGGCCCACGAACGTATAGCCCAGCGCGACGTGGATGTCGCGCACCCGCTCCGATTCGGCCGTCAGGAACGCGCCGGCGAAGCTCGCAACCAACAGCCAGTGGAACAGCCTGACCGGCAGGTCCCATACGAGAATTCTAGTCCCTTTCATGTTGCTTCCCTCCCTGGCCCGGCAACCGCACAGCTGCTTCGCGGAAGGTGCCGCGGTCGGCGTCGCGGTGACATGCGCCGCAGTTGGACCGGCTGCCGACCGCCTTGCGATTCCAGACGGCAGCGGCGATCTCCGCATGCTCGTGCCGGAACCAGCGCGCTTCCGTGATCCGGGTCCCTCCGGCGCTGTTGCGCTTGCCCCGATCAGGGCCGGCGCCGGCTTCGAGAAACGCCAGAATCGGCGCCGCGGCCGCGGCCTCGAGGCTCGCCTCCGCGCCGAAATGGCGGTCGAGGGTCTGCATGATCGTCCGCCACGCCGCAGCGTCCAGCAGGCGCGGCGGATAGGCGACGTGACAGCTGCCGCACTCGCGACGCCAACTCCGGGCCGGATCGATCGTCTGTCGTTCGCCCGCAAGCGCGTCGAAGGCGAGCGCGCCGGCCATGATCGCGCCTGCGACCCACACGGCCGCATCGAGGATCCAGCGTTGTGTATTCCGGTTCATCGCGGGCCTCTACGGTTTCAGCTGCGAAAGGTAGCTGAGCACGTCGCCCTTTTCCTGCGCGGTGCATTCGCGCCCGAGGACGTCGCTGCAATTGCGCCGGAACCACTTTTCCACCGTCGCAAGGCTGCTGAACCGCTCGGCGTTCACCGTCGGTGCGAGTGGCGCGATGGTCTTGCCGGTGCGCGCGTGCCGGCCCGGATTGCGGGGGTCCGCCGTGTGGCAGGTCGCGCAGCTCCAGTCGCCGTGAACGGCGTGGAACAGTTCCGCGCCACGTGCCGCCGACCACCCGGCGAACCCGGGCGATGCGCGCCGCGCGTCGACTTCGTACTGTGCGGCGATCGTCGCCGGCGACTGCGCGCCTGCAAGGGCGCTCGTCGCGCCGAAGAGCGCGAGTGCACCCGCCGCCAACCTCTCTCTACCCATGGCAACCTCCGTCCGTCGATGTACGGACGGAGGTTAGGGACGATTTCTTAGCAAGACCTTAACAAGGGGAGGGGAGGCGAGGCGGGAGGAGGCGATGCTTCGGGGCGGAGAGAAAACGGCGAGCCCGCCTCGCGCGATGGCCGCGCGAGGCGGGATGACTTCGAGGACGAGCTCGCCCGCGGCGTCTACACGCGCGGCTCGCCGCGTCCGTTCACCGTGATCGTCGGACCCGGCGCGAAGGCCAGCTGGGCGCGGTGCGTGGTGCCGTGAAATACGTACGTCACGTCCCAGTACGCGGGCTGCGCCGATCCCGGCACCGCCTCGCAGCGATGGACGTCCTGCGTGTAGTACTGCGGGCCGCTGCGATTGACGTTCGACCCGACGGCCGCGCCCGCGACGGCGCCCACCGCTGTGGCGACGTCGTTGCCGCGGCCGCCGCCGATCTGGTGGCCCAGCACGCCGCCCAGAATCCCGCCGATGATCGCGCCGCCTACGTTGGGCCCGCCGCCGGACTGAACCTGCTGGCGCTCGACCCAGCACCGGTGTTCCGGCGGGCCGACCACGGCGCGCACCGCGACGACGTCCGCCTGATAGAGCCGCTCGCCGTACCGCTGATAGTACGAATAGCGCTGCGGCGGGGGCGGCGGCGGCGGCGCGTAGCCATAGTTGGCCCGCCCGCTCACCCGCCGCACTGACGATATCTGGTTGTTGAGCCCGGCGTAGGCCATCGAAGGATATTGACCGCGCTGCAGCACGATGCAGCGGCCCTCGAAGTTCGCGTGCTCGCAGAACTGCCACCGCCCCTGGTCGATGATCACCGAGGATGCGCGATCGTTGAAGCCGGTACCGTCGAGATTCGAGACCGGTCCGTTCGCCGTGAACGAACGGCCGTGGAAGTTCTCGCCCTGGTAGAGCGTCACTTGGGCGGCGGCGTGCGCGGCACCCAGTGCCGCCGCGACACCGACGGTCCCTGCGAAAACTCTTGCAACAGTTGCACGTTTGAACATTGCACGCATGTTGAAACCTCCCGGTGGGTGCATGGCCCATGTGACCCTGTAACGCGGGTCGAGTTCAAAGCGTTGACGACTGGCCGCCGGCGTCGCGGAACAACGACACCGCCGCCCGCGCGCCTCGTAGTCGCATGGCACGGCGATTTGTCGGCCACAACCTACAACGGCCGGGCCGCCGCCGGGAATATTCCGTATGGATTTCCGCCCCCCGATCGGCTACCCTGCGGTTTGCAAGTATTGCAATGGCGTCCGACCACGTTCCGACTGCCTCATGCCAACCGCTTCCGCGCTTCCGGCGCTCGCGCTCGCCGTGTGGCTCACGTCCGGCAGCGCTCTCGGCCAACAGCAGCCCGGGTTCAAGTTCTCGCAGGAGGACGACGCGGACCGCCAGGAACAGGAGGCGCGGCAGAATCGTATCGCCGCACAGCTGTCGACGCCATGCCGCGCCTCGATCAAGGACAAGAAGATCGTCGTCCTGATCGGCGAGCGGCAGTCGAACGGCTACATCGCCGCGCAGCAGCAGAACTACGGACCGATTTTCGACGCGATCAACAATCGCCTCCGCAGCCTTGGGCTCCGCACGTACACGCCGGAGGAGATCCGCCGCCAGATCGCACAGGCCGAGATCGACGCCTATCTCAAGAACGACCAGGACGCGATGATGTCGGCGGCCCGGCGCCTGGGGGCGAGCTTTGCGCTCAAGGGACTCATCACGTCCGAGGCGACGCGCAATCCGATGATGGCGGTCAACCAGGTCACCGTGAACATGCATTTCACGCTGACGGGCGGCGGCAGGATCATCTCCGAGGCCGACGCGCACTCGGGCTCGTACGCGGGTGCCGACGTGTCGAGGATGGCGCTTACGCTCGTCAACGAGCAGGCGGACGAGGTGGTCGCGACCCTGTACTCGGACTACTGCCGGATGGCGGGCGCCGCGCCCCGAAAGCCGGCGCAGCAATAGCACGACGATTTCGATTTCGACGTCCTCGGAGGACCAGAGCCATGAGCCAACGCGCACGCCTCGCCACGCTGCAGATCCTGCTCGGCGCCGCCCTCGTCGCGGCCGTCACGGCTGCCTCGGCGCAGCCGAGCTGGGGCAACCCGTCGCCAACCGCAGGCAGCGAGACCTCGCAGAAGGCCAATGCCGCGGCCGACCAGACGATCTACCAGCCGGTGACCTACACGAACGCCGGCAAGAAGGGCCCGGTGGTGGTCGTGATCCCGGGCGAGATCAAGAGCAACAACGCGACGTTCCTGCAGAAGTTCACCGCGAACAACATCGCGGACTTCGGCGAGATCGAGCTCTCGAGCGCCAACTTCACGGTGCTCGAGCGCTCGAACCTGGGACCGCTGCTCAACGAGTTCGAGCTCGCCTACAATCTCGGCGATCCGGACCAGGCACGCAAGTTCCTGCGGATGGGCAAGCTCAAGACCACGAAGTACGTCGTCAAGTTCGACGTCCTGAAGACCGAGCAGGTGGCGGCCGCGCAGCAGGGCTTCGACGGCCGGACGCTCGGCCAGATGGCGGGGCTCCTGGGCGCGTTCTCGGGCTCGCGCGGCGCGGCCCAGGCCGGCGCGGTCGGCGGCACCGCGGTCGGCTCCGCGCACTCGGAGGAGGCGACGAGCGTCTGGGTCATCGGCATGCGCTACAAGATCATCAACGCCGAGACCACCGAGCAGGTCGCGACCGGCTACACCGAGGAGAAGATGGAGATCGGCGCCAAGTCGTCGGGCTTCCTCGGCGTGAACCAGGCGCAGCAGGGCGGCGTGTCGCTCGACACGATGGTGCAGCGGCTCGTGCAGAAGTCGGTCTGGGAAATCGACCAGAAATACAAGTAACCGCGAGCGCCAGGAATCGTCGTTCCCGCACGCGGGAATCCAGCGGCTTTCGGAGAGGCACACGGGGCTCCCGCCTTCGGGGGTGACGGACCGCCGGGAACATCGCATGCCCGACATCGATCACATCGGCAAGTACGAGATCCGGCGCGAGATCGGACGCGGCGCGATGGGCGTCGTCTACGAGGCCTACGACCCGATGATCAAGCGCGTCGTCGCGCTGAAAACGATCCGCAAGGACCAGCTCACCGACGAGGATTCGGCGCAGATGATCAACCGCTTCCGCCGCGAGGCGCAGGCGGCGGGCCGGCTCAATCACCCGAACATCGTGTCGATCTACGATTTCGGCGAGGAAGGCGGCACGTGGTACATCGCGATGGAGTTCGTCCAGGGCCGCGAGCTCAAGGCGTGCTTCGAGGCGAACGAACGCTTCCGCATTGCCGACATTGTCCGGATCATGAGGCAGATCCTGGGCGCGCTCGACTATTCGCACCGCCAGGGCGTGGTCCACCGCGACGTCAAGCCAGCGAACATCTTCCTGCTCGGCGACGGCTCGGTGAAGGTGGCCGACTTCGGCATCGCGCACATCGAGGCGTCGAACCTGACGCAGGTGGGGACCGTTCTGGGGACGCCTTCGTACATGTCGCCCGAGCAGATCCTCGGGCTGCCGGTCGACGGCCGCTCCGACCTCTTTTCGGCGGGCGTCATCCTCTACCAGTTCCTGACCGGCGAGCGGCCGTTCTCGGGCTCCTCGACCACGACGATGCAGAAGGTGCTGAAAGAAGACCCGCTGCCGCCGTCGTCCTTGAACGTGCAGGTGCTGCCGGTGATGGACGCGGTTCTGCGCAGGGCGCTCGCGAAGCACGCCGACGAGCGCTACCAGACCGCGCAGGAATTCATCGACGCCATCGACGCGGCAGCGCAGGCGGCCGCGGGCGGTGGCGCCGGCGCGACGCTGCCCGGCGCGCGTGCCGGCAGCGCCGACGCGACCGTCCTCGCGTCGCCGCCGGAGACCGCTGCCAGCGGGACGGCGACGATGCCGCCGCGCGCGGCACCTCCGCCACCGTCGACCCCCACGTCCGCCGGGCCGCCACCGGCCTCCTCGCGCGTGCCTGCGGGCGCGATCGTCGCCGTGGCTGTCGCAGTGGCCGTCGCGGCCGGGGCGTGGTTCGCGTACCAGCGCTTCGGCCCGGACACGACGCACGTCGCCCAGGCGCCGGCGGCGACGCCCTCACCGCCGCCTGCCCCGTTCGGCTCCCCGCCCACGCCGCCGAAGGCCCCGCCCCCCCCTCCCAAGGCGGGAACGATCACGATCGCGGCCGTCGGGCTCGTCGACCCTTCGGACCCCAGGTTCAACGGCGACAAGGCGCAAGAGCAGGATGGGGCGCGCGCGGACGCCAAGAGCCAGGTCGTGGCGAAGGCGCTCGGGCTCCTGGTCGACCCGAAGTCGCTCGCGCAGCACTACGACCTCCTGAAGACCAGGCTCCTCGCGAACAGCGGCGCGTTCATCGACATGGTGGTCCGCGAGGGCGAGCCGCAGGTCGGCAAGGATGGCCTCATGGCAGTGACGACCGAGGCGGTCGTCAACGTGAAGGCGCTGCAGAAATCGCTGAACGAGATGACGCGGGACGAGCGCGTCGAGATCATCCGCGCGAGCGGCGATCCGAAGGTCTCCGTCTACGTCACCGTCCGCGACGCGGATCAACCCGACGCGCCGCCGCAGCCGTCGCCGGTCGCGGAGAACCTGCTCAAGGAGCGCATCAAGTCGTTCGGCTACCGCACGTGGGCGGAGGGCGCCCCCGAAGGCAAGGCCGGCGCCGACTTCGCGGTGAGCGGCGAAGCCAAGGTCAAGAAGCTCACGGCGCGGCTCGAGGCGTCGGGGCTGCCCATCACCAAGTACACGCTCACGTCGTGGACCGTGAAATGCGCCGACGTGGCGAGCGGCGAGGAGATCTATTTCAACACGGCGCTGCCCACGGGACTCGGAACCTGGAACAGCGAGGAGGCGGCGCTCAAGGCGATCGGCGCCAGGATCGCCGACGAATTCTCGCGCGACTTCTTCCTGCAGCACGCGAACGTGACGAGCCGCAAGGTCACGCTCGCCGTCGACGGCCTGCCCGATGCGGCGACCGAGGACGCCTTCGGCCGCGAGCTCCTGGGCATTCCGCCGGTGATCGTGGCGACGCCGCGCCCGCCCGCGAAGCCGCGCGTCTACGATGTCCAGCTCGCGGGCAGCGCCCCGGTCGGGGATATCGTTGCCGCCGGGATCCTGAAGCCGCTCAACGCCAAGCTGGGCCAGACCTGCTTCACGCTCGGCAGCGTCACCGGCGACACGGTGACGATTCAGTTCGACAAGGCGTGCGCGACGAGCGCGGTCCTGTCTCGGCTCGAATCGAATCCGCCGGCGGGCCTCTACGCCGCTCCGCCCGAGCGTCAGAAAAGCGTGATCCGGGACCCGGGGACGCTCAAGAAGCTGACGACCTGAAAAGTAGGGTCAGACCCGACCGCTCGCTCAGTCGCCAGCAATGAAAACGTAGGAGACCGTCTCCGACGGGTCGGCCGCGTACGCGTGGCCGAAGCTGATGTGGCCGCGGCCGCGCAGCATGAGCTCCTCGCGCCGCAGGTGGACCTCGCTCTCGCCATCGACTGTCACGAAGGTGCCGTTGGAGCTCTGGTCGACGAGCACGAACTTGTCGCGCCGCCGCTCGATCCGCGCGTGCATCCGCGACGCGAGGCGGTCGGCGATCACGACGTCGTTCTGCGCATCGCGACCGATCGCCACGGCCATCGTCGCAAGGCCGAGCTCGATCGCGCGCATGCCATACCTGAGCTCGAGCCGCGAAGGTCGCAGCTTGGGGCGGGTCGTCAGCGTCGTGAGCTCGGCCGAGTCCTGCCAGACTAGCTCCATGATGACGATGTCCTTCTCCTTGCCCTTGACGGTCAGGACGTCGACCTCGCGCACCTTGCCGCGGAGCTGCTGCGACAGCGCGTCCGCCGCCGCCGCGGTCATGATCACCTGCCCGCCCTTCGCGAGCGCGACCATGCGCGCGGCCGTGTTGACGCAATCGCCGTAGACGTCGTTCTGCGATTCGATCGCCTCTCCGCAGTGGAGCCCGACGCGAAGCGCGAGCCGGAGCTGCCGCTCGCGCGCGTACTCGCTCATCCGCAGCTGGATCTCGCCCGCGGCGGAGACGGCCTGGTCTGCGGTCGGGAACACGACCATCGCCTCGTCGCCGATCGTCTTGACGAGGCGACCCCCGTGGCCCGCGGAGGCCTGCTGGACGAGGGTCATGCACTCGCCGATCGTCGCGAGCGCCCTGGCGTCGCCGACCTGCTCGTAGAGGCGCGTGCTGCCGGAGACGTCGGCGAACAGCACGGCCATCGCTTGCCCGGCGGAACTCATCGGCGGAAGGAGGAGACCAACGTAGCGGACAGTATAAGGGAAGCATCGCGGAGCGGCCGCCGGAGGACGTACAATTCGTGGTTTGCCTGCGGCCGCGACGATGATCACGATTTGTCCGCTCGATCTCCCTCGCTCCGAGCGCAGCGCCTGCCTCGCGCGGGAGCCCGGGATCGTGTCGTGGCGGCGGCAGCCAGGGGCGTTGGCGCTCGCGGGAGCGATGGTGGACGCCAAATGAAGACACGGTGCGCCGCGTGGATCGTCGCGCTCGGCGTCGCGCTCGCGCCGGCGGCGGCCCTCGCCACCGAGACCGACCAGTTCACGCTGCCGCCGAAACCGCTCGACGATCTCGGGCGCGACATGGGCGGGGTCGTCGTCGCCGCACTTCGCGAAGCCGTCGCGGAGCTCGACGCGACTCTCGTCGAGCGACGGCTGCGGAATCCGCAGGCGGACCTCGAGCCCGGCGACGAGCGCAAGGTCGCGACGCGAGTGTACGAGGCGACCGGCGTCGGCACCCCCGAGGCGACGATGGAGCGCATCCTTCGCTACGGCGACTATGGCAACCGCAACGTCCGCTTCGTGCCGTCGTATTTCGAGACGATCTACTCGGGCGCCTTTTCGCCCTATCCGCTCGCCCACATGACCACGGACTGCCCGACGATCCGCCTCTACGGAATCGATCTCGGCACCGACAAGCCCGGCCACATCTTCCAGCAGGGCTACGAGTACTACAACCTCTACGAGGATGCGCGGGCGGGCGGGGCCGACGAGCAGGCGGCGAGGGCCCGCGCGGTCGACTGGGGCGTGCTGACCGAGAAGGGGCTCTACGGGATCGCGCTGACCGGCGTGTACTCGAACGGCGACCTTGCGGGCAACTACGCGGGATTCAAGTTCTACCGGAACCTGTTCCACGAGATCCGCATCGGCGAGACCACGCTCGCGCCGATCGTGCGCCGTGACGGGGACCGCTACGCGATCGATCCGGCGCGCGACAATGCGGACATCATGCGGCCCTACGTCACCGAACACCTCAACGAGGCGTTCAATCCTTCACGCCCGGTATTCAGCGTCGAGCGCATCCGCGGCCACGTGCGAGAGCGCTGTGCGGCCTGGAAGGCGCGGGTCCCGGAGTTCAGCGAGACCTGGTACCGCGCGCACCTCGAGCGGAACCGGACGTGGTTTGGCGAGCCCTACGGCTGGGAGCTGCCGGACGCAGACGCGGCCAACCTGCTCGAGTGCTTCAAGCCCGCGGACTAGCCCCCGGCGTTCGGCGCAGAGGCACGTGGGTCGGGGCCCTCGTGTAGGGCTTGGGCGGTGCCGACCCCGTCAAACGCTCGCGAGCACGGCCACGGCCCCGTTGGTCTGGGCCCCGCCGCCATTGTTGCCGCGGAGCATGTTGTCCTGCTCCGATTCGATGACCGCGCCTGCCGACTGATCGAAGCCGAAGCTTGCGTTGCTCGTGACCCGGTTCCCGCACACGGCGACGGCGGCACCGACACCGGTCGCGGAGATGCCGCGAGCCGAATTCAGGTCAATGACGCAATCGGACACGGCGCCCACGGCCGACCCCGCGCCTTGCGTGGAAAAGCTCACGCCATCGACGCCATTGCAGGCGACGAGACTGCGCGTGATCGAGACGAACGTCCGTCCCGGCACCGGCACGGGAATGCCAGTGCTGATCCCCGTCGCCCCGTTGTGCGTTATCGAGCTGGCGTCGATGACCAAAGTGGTCGTCGATCCCGCCTTGGTGTTCGACACCCCGATGCCGTAATTACCGTTACGCAAGCTTGCGAGCCCGAGCGCGCTCCCCGTCGCGCCAGTCAGCACGGTCAGGCCGACGTTGCCGTTGGCCTCGGTGCGTACCCGCTCGAGCGAGAACCGGATGTTGCCGTCGACCCGGATGCCTTCGGCGCACTGCGCGACCTGCGTGTCGCGGACGTGCACTTCGCCGTTCGCCGTGTCCGCATGGATGCCGAACTGGCCGAGCCCGAAGATCACGCAGCGCTCGATGCGAACGATCGCGTTGCCGACGTGGATGCCGATGGCTCCCCCCGGCCCGCGGATGGTGAGACCGTGCAGCGCAACGTTGCCCGCCGTGACCTCGACGCCGGTGCCGGCAGTCACCGTGATCCCGGCGTAGATGCCCGGCGGCGCCACCACCGACACCGACTTGTTGATCGTCACCGTCCCGTACCCTGCCGAGTCGAGCACGATGATCTCGCCGCCCGTATCGGTCTGCGCCAGCGCCGCCCCGATCGACCGGCAAGGCGTCGCGAGCCGTCCGTCGTTCGTGTCGAGCCCGTGCGATGCCACAAACGTCCGCGGCAGCATGACCACCTCCCCGAGTGATGCGGCGAAAGCCCGCCGCCTATGGTAAACGCAATCCGGGGCCCTTCGTAACGGGCGCGTCCGGTGGGCTACGGCTTGCGTGCGTAGCCGCTCGCGCGCATGCAGGCGTCGAACATGCGGTTGTACGTACCGTGCGAGGGGTCGTACGGCCCGAGCCCGAGCTGCTTCTGGTCGGTCTCGGCCTGCTTCTCGCAAAGCGACGCTTCCTTGAGAAACTGGGCGCGCGGGGTCTTGCCCGGATCGTAGTCGTCTGCAGTGCGCGCATCGGTCGACGCGCAGGCGGCGGAGACCACGGCCGCGACCGTGGCGAGCGAAAGGCGGAACGCGTGCATGAGGCAGCCGGCCGACGGAATATCCGCAATCTTAGCAGGGGTCTCCCGCGACGAGGCTTGCGGGAATCGGCGCCCTGCTGCAATGTTTGCCAGATTCGAGCGACCAATGCTGCATAGGCCCCGGATCTCGGTGCGCCGACACAGGAGACGACACCATGCTCACATCCATCCGCCGGACGATCGTAACGGCCGCGCTCGCGGCGGGCGCGGCGGCATCCTGGGGGGCCCCGCTGCCGGCGCCCGCCGTTGATATTGCCGCCTCCTCGGCCAAGGGACCGCAGACGGCGGTCTTCGCCGGCGGCTGCTTCTGGGGCGTCGAGGCGGTATTCCGCCACGTGAAGGGCGTGACCCGCGCCGTCTCGGGCTATGCGGGTGGGATGGTGGTCAACCCGAGCTACGAGCAGGTGAGCACCGGCCGGACCGGCCATGCCGAGTCGGTCGAGGTGACCTACGATCCGGCGCAAGTGTCCTATGGCCAGCTCCTCGCCGTCTTCTTCTCGGTCGCCCACGACCCGACGCAGAAGGACCGGCAGGGGCCCGATTACGGCACGCAATACCGCTCCGCGATCTTCTACGTGAACGACGACCAGAAGCGCGTCGCCGAGGCGTACATCGAACAGCTCGACAAGGCCAGGGCCTTCGGCGCGCCGATCGTCACGCAGGTCGCGAAGTTGCCGGCGTTCTGGCCGGCGGAGGACTACCACCAGAACTACCTCGCGCTCCACCCGACGCAGCCGTACATCGTGTTCAACGACCTGCCGAAGCTCGCGGCGCTGCAGAAGGAGTGGCCGACGCTCTACGCCAAACGCTGAGCGGCCGGCCGCGGCCCGCGGCCGGCGGCGAATCCGGCGATAATGCGGGGCCATGACCCCGCTGCCCGGCGCCGCCGCGACCTCGCCTCCCACCGGCACGGTGACGTTCCTGTTCACCGACGTCGAGGGCAGCACGCGGCTTTGGGAAGCGCATGCGGCAGCCGTGCGCGCCGCGCTCGCACGCCACGACGCCCTCCTGCGCGATTCCATCGGCAGCCACGACGGCCACGTCTTCAAGACCGGCGGGGATGCCTTCTGCGCGGCGTTCCACACGGCACCCGACGCTCTTGCCGCGGCGCTGGAAGCTCAGCGCGCGCTGGGGCGGCAGGCCGAAGCGAACGCGGCCCTGCGGGCGCTGGAAACCGGATTCGGGTGGACCGCCGCGTATCAGATCGCCGAAGCCTATGCCGAGCGCAACGACGTCGACAAGGCGTTCGAATGGCTCGAGAAGGCTTATGTACAGCGCGATCCCGGCGTGGTGTACACGGCCATGGATGGGCTCCTCGCGCCGCTGCATGGCGATCCTCGCTGGCGGTCCTTCGTCCGCAAGCTCGGATTCGTCGATTGAAGCCGGCGATGCGCCGCGCCGCTCGATCCTGGATGCCGGCACTTCTCGCCGTGGCCGCCGCGCTGCCCGCGCTCTGCGCCGCCGAGAAGTTCGTCTACCTCGGCGCGCAGCCCGACGGCGTCGCAGTCTACGTCCAGGCCTCGCCGCCGACGATCGCCGCCGACGGCCGCCGCCAGGGCTGGTTCCGTACCGTGCCCAAGACCCCGCTGTCGATCAACGACGAGAACGGCACGACGCGCCAGTACACCGATATGCTCGCTTTCAACGTCGCCGATTGCCCGAAGCGAACGATGGGCGCAGCGGCGATGATCTACCGCGACGACAAGCAGGCGACTGTCGCCCGCTTCGAGATCCCGCCAAAGGAGCTCGAACTCCGCGCGGTCAAGGCCAACACGCTCGGCGATTCGATGCTCAACTGGCTGTGCGCGCCGAAGAAGAGGCCGGCGCCTCTGCCGCCCTCGCCGGGAACGGCGTCTCCC
The DNA here is from genome assembly GCA_963734055.1 of uncultured beta proteobacterium. GTDB lineage: Bacteria > Pseudomonadota > Gammaproteobacteria > Burkholderiales > Casimicrobiaceae > CAIWHR01. The sequence goes on along the minus strand of CAVTFQ010000009.1, from coordinate 188,435 downwards.
TACAAGTGAGGCTGGCGATGATGCGATTCCGCTTCTCGATCGCGGCGGCCGCGGCCGTCCTGGCGCTCGCCCTCGGAGGGGCTCGGGCTGCGGATCCGCCGGGCGGCGCCTACGCCGGGATCATCGCGGACCCGATCCGCACCGATCAGGACCGGCAAATGGACACCTCGCGCCGGCCCGCGGAGTTCCTGCCGTTCACGCAGGCGAAGCCGGGGATGATGGCGCTCGACGTGTCGGCCGGCGCGGGCTACACGTCGCAGCTGATCGCGCTCGCGGTCGCGCCGGATGGCAAGCTCTGGGCGCAGGCACCGCGCCCGGGCGCAACGCTGCAGAAGCGCCTGGCCGACCATCCGCAGGCCAACTTCATCGTCGTCGAGCGCCCCTTCGAGGATCCGGTGCCGCCCGACGCGCCGCCGCTCGACCTGATCACGATCGTCAACAACTACCACGACATCAGCTACCTTCCCGTGGATCGCGCGAAGATGAACGCGAAGCTCTTCGCGGCGCTGAGGCCGGGCGGGCACCTCGTCGTCGTCGACCATGCGGGCCGCCCCGGGACCGGCATCAGCGAGGGCAAGACGCTGCACCGGATCGACGAGGCGGTCGTGAAGGCCGAGCTCATCGAGGCGGGCTTCGTGCTCGAGGCCGAAGGACAGTTCCTGCGCAACCCGAACGATCCGCGCACCGAGTCCTCGCACAATCCGAAAGAGCCGACCGACAAGTTCGCGCTGCGATTCGTCAAGCGCTGAGCGAAGGGGAGAGGACGCGTCGACCGCCTGTTTGCATCTTCGCGTTCGGCGTAGAATCGACCGCAGGGCTCACCGCGATGACTGCACCGCTTACGGGCAAGCGCTTCGCCGCCGCGCTGGCGGCTGCTCTCCTGCTGCCGCCGGCAACGGCGGCATGGGCAGCTGCGGCGCCGATCTACAAGTGCCTGGATCGAAGCCTCGGCGTCCTGTACACCGACGTTCCCTGCAAGGACGGCGAGCGGCTCGACGTGCGCGCGGGCGACGCCGACCCCGCCGCGATCGCGCAACTGGCCCGTGAGCGCGAGGCGCTCGACCGGAGCGCGGCGCAGCGGATCGCCGACGAGCGGCAGGCCGCGCTGCAACGACGCTACTACGACCCGGGGCCCGCGTACTGGGCGCCGGATGGCAGCGCGTACGCCGAAGCGCCCGACTATTTCCCGTACGCGTACGGCTACGCGTATGGCGGCGTCTATGCGCCCGAAGCGAGACGGATGCGGGACGGGCGCCGCGATCGCCTCGACCGCCGGCCCGAGCACGTGCGCTCCGTGCCGGCGCGTCCCGCGGCTCCCCATCGCTGAAGCCCCCTCGCCCGCCGCGGTAAGATGCCGGGCGCGGACGCCCGCGCGCCCGCGGGGACCCTCGTGATCGATTCGAAACTGACGCCGCGCCGCATCGTCGAGGCGCTCGACCGCTATGTCATCGGCCAGGACGACGCGAAGCGGATCGTCGCCGTCGCCGTCTACGCGCATTTCCGGAAGATGGCGCGCTCGGCCGAGACCGGCGCGACGGTCGTCAAGAGCAACCTGCTCCTGATCGGCCCCACCGGCACCGGCAAGACGCTCCTCTGCGAAACGCTCGCGCGTGTCCTCGGCGTACCTTTCGTCACCGCCGAGGCGACCTCGCTCGCCCAGACCCGCTACGTGAACGACGAGATCGAGGCGATCCTGCAGCGGCTCGCCGACAAGGTTGGCGGCGACGTCGACCGCGCCCGGCATGGGATCGTCTTCATCGACGAGATCGACAAGCTCAAGTCGACCGGGAAGGAGGCCCGCGTCGCCTCCGGCGAGAGCGTCCAGCACGCGCTGCTCAAGATCATGGAGGGGTCGCAGGTCCGGCTCGCGGGTGGCCGCTACGTGGACACGGCGAACATCCTGTTCATCTGCGGAGGCGCGTTCGTCGGCCTCGACGAGATCATGACGCAGACGCACGGATTCGGGTTCATCTCGACGGACAACCAAGACAACAAGCGGATCCTCGAGCGCCTGAACTCGCGGGTGAAGCCGACCGACCTGTTCGCCTACGGGCTGATCCCCGAGTTCACCGGCCGGCTGCCGATCATCGCGCGCTTCGGCGACCTCTCGCGCGACATGCTCGTGCGGATCATGACCGAGCCGCGCGATTCGATCCTGAGCCAGTTCCAGGAGATCTTCAGGAGCATCGGCGTCGAGCTCGCCGTCGAGCGCAAGGTGTTCGAGCAGATCGCCGAAATCGCGATGGAGTACAAGACGGGCGCGCGCAGCCTGCGCGGAATTTTCGAGGAGTTGATTTCGCCCATCCTCTACGTGATCCCCGACAACCCGTCGATCCGGAAGGTCCTCGTCGCGACGCTGTTCGCCGATCCCGTCTACGTGATGGCGGACGAGACCGCGGCGCGCGGCTAGCCGGCGGCGCGCCGGCGCGGGTCTCCGCGCGACCTTCGTGAACGACGCTCGCAACGGCGCCTACGGTCCCTGGAACCCGGGGCTGCGCTCGCAGATCCCGGCGTCGCTTGCGCACCTCGCGACGATCTTCCGGCCCGAGAGCGTCTTCACGACGCTCGCGGAGGCCTCGGAGCTCGCCGACCTCACCGGCCTCGATCCCGCCGCGCTCGTCGTCTTCCGCCCGGAACGCCTTGCGCTGCACGAGCTTCTCGTGCGCGTGATGGCGGACTTTTCCGTTCCCGACGGACGGAAGATCGAAGACCTCGGCATCAACTTCCGCGCGATGGTGCGGACGATCCTCGCGCGCTACCTCGAGCCGCGGATGGAAGCGCTGGTCGCGGCGTACGACGACGCGCGCAGGCGCATCGCGGCGCGCGTCGACGCCGAGCTTGCCGAGCTCGTGCGCGCGCCGCTTGCGGCTCCGACGGCAGAGAAGCCTTCCTGGTGGTCCGCCCTCCTGCGCCGCCCGGCGCCGCCCGCTCCACCCGAACCGGCCGGATCATCGTGGGATCCGAGCGTCATCACGCGATGGGAATCGCGCGCGCATGGGGCCGGTGATCCGTTCGAGCGCGCCGCGTGTCTCGCGCTCGCGCGCATCGTGACCGCGCTCCAGAACCGGCACGGCGGACCGTGGGGCACGCGCGAAATGATCGCGCGTCTCGCGACGGGCCTTGCGTGCAACGAGGCGGCCTCCGAACGGATCGGTGCCGAGCTGGATGCGGTGCTCGCCCTGGCCGCGGAGCGGGAGGGCTTTCGCCGCCTGCAGCGGCAGGAGCGGCCGGTCGTGATGAACACGAAGGGCGCCTCGGCGTCGGGCAAGAGCACGCTCCGGCCGCTGCAGCGCAGCCTCGCGGCGCGGATCGGCGTCGACTGGACGGAGTTCGCGCTGATCAGTCCCGACATCTGGCGCAAGCAGCTGCTCGATTACGGAAGCCTGGGCGATGCGTACAAGTACGCTGGGGCCTTCACCGGCGACGAGGTGGCGCTGATCGACCGCAAGCTCGACCGCTACATGGCGAGGAAGGCGGATGCGGGCAGGATGACGCACCTGCTGATCGACCGCTTCCGCTTCGACAGCTTCGCCCCCGATTCCGACGAGGCCGGCAGCAACCTGCTCACCCGCTTCGGCGAGCTCGTCTACCTCTTCCTGATGATCACGCCGCCCGCCTCGCTCGTCGAGCGCGCGTGGCAGCGTGGGCTCGAGGTCGGCCGGTACAAGGCGGTCGACGACGTGCTTGCGCATGCGGTGGAGGCCTACGCGGGGATGCCGGGGCTGTTCTTCACCTGGGCCAACCGCACCGACAAGCGCGTCCACTTCGAGTTCCTGGACAACAGCGTCGCCCAGGGCGAGCGGCCGCGCACGGCCGCGTTCGGCTGGAACGATGCACTCAATGTGCTCGACGTCGGCGCCATGCTGGACGTGGAGCGGTTCCGTCGCGTCGACGTCGACGCGACCGGCCCGGAGTCGCTGTATCCGGATCCTTCGCTCCTCGCCGCGAAGCGCAGTACCGGGTTCCTCGTCGAATGCGTGCGCCGTTTTCGCGAGGTGACCTTTGCCGACCAGGCGACCGGACGCATCTACGCACGCATCGAGTCGCGGCGGCTCGCGTGGACCGATCCCGAGGCGCTCGCGCGCGCCGCCGCAGACCTGGACGTTCGCGCGGCGCTGGAAGCGGCCGCGCCGGACGTCTTCACCCGCGCCTTCCCGTCGCCGGATCCGCCGCAATTCCTGCAGGAGTCCCCGAGCGCGCAGCCGATCCACACGCTCGGCGCCTGGGGCGCGATCCGACCGTGACCGCTGCCAGGAAATGGCTGCGCCGCCGCGGGCAAGGCGATCGTCCTGTTGGTCGGCGGCAGCCCGTCGACGAGGCTGCCGGCCATGCGCTGCTGCTCGAGGAAGACGGCGCCTGGCGCGTCGACGACGAGATCAACTACACCCCACGCGGATCGAGCGCGTCGCGCAAGCCGTCGCCCAGCAGGTTGAACGACAGCACCAGCGCGAAGATCGAGAGCCCGGGCCACACTGCCATCCACGGCGCCTGCTCGATGTAGTTCTTTGCCGTGTTGAGCATGCTGCCCCAGCTCGGCGCGGGCGGCTGCTGGCCCAGTCCCAGGAACGACAGGCTGGCTTCGGCGATGACGGCTGCGGCGACTGCGAGCGTCGCCTGCACGATCAAAGGCGGCACGACGTTCGGCAGGATGTGCCGGAGCGCGATCCGCCAGTGCGGATTGCCGAGCGCGCGCGCCGCCTCGACATAGTCCTCGACCTTGACCGCGAGGACCGCCCCCCGCGTCAGCCGAATGAACACCGGCGTCGCGGAAATGCCGATCGCGATCATCGCGTTCTCGAGGCTCGGGCCGAGGAACGCGGCGAGCGCGATCGCGAGGATGAGGAACGGCGTCGCGAGCATCGCGTCGGTCATCCGCGAGATCAGCGCGTCGGGGAGGCGGCCCGCGTAGCCCGCCAGGAGCCCGACCGGCACGCCGAGCGAGAGCGCGATCACGACCGACACGACACCGGCGAGGAGCGAAGCCCGGGCGCCGAACACGACACGCGACAGGACGTCGCGGCCGAGCTCGTCGGTGCCGAACAGGTGCGCTGCCGAGGGCGCCTTGCGCACCGCGCTCCAGCTCGTCGCCACCGGATCGTAGGGTGCGATCAGCGGCGCGGCGACCGCAGTGACGACGAACGCGACGACCACGACGAGCCCGGCGACCGCCGACGGCCTCCGGAAGAGCCGCGCGACCGCGCGCCGACCGGGACTCGTCTCGCGCGGCAGCGCGTCGATCGCGAGCGTCGCCATCAGCCGCGAAGCCTCGGGTTGACGACGAAGTACGCGACGTCGGCGAGCAGGTTCAGCACGATGTACGCCGTCGCCGTGAACAGGACGACGCCCTGCACCACTGCGTAGTCGCGATTGAAGACGGCGTCGACGATCAGTTTGCCGAAGCCGGGGATCGTGAACACCTGCTCGGTCAGGACCGCGCCCGAAAGCAGCGTGCCGAGCTCGAGGGCGCCGAGCGTGATGATCGGCACGAGCGCGTTCCGCAGCGCGTGCTTGAGCACGACGACGCGCTCCTCCAGCCCCTTGGCGCGGGCCGTGCGGACGTAATCGGACGAGAGCACCTGCAGCATCGCGCTCCGCGTGTGCCGCATCAGCACCGCGGCGATCGCGTTGCCGAGCACGAATGCGGGCATGATCATCGCCGCGAGGTTCGCGCGGAGGTCCTCGAACGGGCTCACGTAGCCCGACGCCGGCAGCCAGCCGAGCGACACCGCGAACAGCAGGATCAGCATGATTCCAAGCCAGAAGTTCGGGGTCGAGAGACCCCACAATGCGATGGCGTTCGCCGCGTAGTCGAGCCACGTGCCCTTGTACACCGCGGAGACGATGCCCGCCGGGATCCCGATCGCGAGCGCGATGACGATCGCGATGAGCGCGAGCTCGATCGTCACCGGCAGCTTTTCGGCGATCAGCGCGGTGACGGGCTTCTGGATCCGGAGCGAGTCGCCCAGATCGCCCCTGACCACGCCGCCGAGCCAGTACACGTAACGGACCGGCAGCGGCTCGTCCAGATGCAGCTTGGCACGGAGGTACGCGACGACGTTCGGGTCCTGGTCCTCGCCCGCCAGCACCACCGCCGCGTCGCCGGGCAGCAGTTGCTGCAGCCCGAACACCAGCATCGAGACGAAGAGCAGCGTCGGGACGATCGTCGCGAGGCGGTGGCCGAGGAACCGGGACATGGCGATCCGCGCGACGTCGGCATCAGACCCCTGTCGTCGTCCCCGCGAACGCGGGGACCCAGCGTCGTTCGGCGAAAGACACTGGATTCCCGCCTCCGCGGGAATGACGGCGGTCCGGGACACCAGCGTTCATCGCGGACATCAGGCTGCCCCGTTTCAGTTGAACTTGAGCCCCTGCACGCGGACGAGGCCGTCCGGCACGGTGCGCAGGCCCGAGAGCTTGTTCGTGTACGCCCACAGCCAGTGCCGGTGATAGAGATAGACGATCGGCCGGTCGTTGAGCAGGATCGCGGCGGCCTGGTCGTACGCCTTCTTCCGCTCGGCGATGTCGCCCGCGGTGCGCGCGCGGACGAGGAGGTCGTCGACCTCCTGCCTGCAGTAGCCCGAGTAATTCAGCGGCTGCTTGCACGCGGCGAAGCTGAAGATGTTGCCGTCGGGATCCGCGCGGCCGCTCCATGCGAGCACGTACGCCTCGAACTGGCCCTTGTCGGCGAGGTCGAGCGAGGTCGCGAACTCGGTGGCCTGCAGCTTCACGTCGAAGCCCGCCTCCTTCACCATCGCCTGGACGACCTGCGCGAGCTTCTGGCCGTCGGAGGTCGTCGCCACCATCATCGTGAAGCTCGGATTGGGGACCCCTGCCTCCTGCAACAGCCGCTTCGCCTTCGCGACGTCGCGCTTCGGGATCGGCACGTTCTTCGCGTAGAACGGGTTGGAGGGCGCGACCCACTGGTTGCCGATGTCCGCCTCGCCTTCCATCACGACCTGGACGATGCCCTCGCGGTCGAGCGCGAGCTCGAAGGCCTCCCGGACGCGCGGATCGCGGCCGAGCGGGTTCTTCTGCGCGAGATCGCTCTTGCCCGTGTTGATCGTGATGCCCTGGTAGCCGATCTCGGTGATCTTCGAGAGCTTGAAGCGCGGGTCCGACTTCACCGCGGGCACGTCCGACGCGGCGACCCGCTCGATGAAGTCGAGCTGGCCCGACTTCAGGTTGGCGAGTCGCACGGTCGAGTCGACGATCGGCAGGTAGACGATCTTGTCGACGTGGATCTCGCCCTTGTTCCAGTAGCCGGGATAGCGCTCGAGCACGATCCTGTCCTGCGCGACGCGCTCGACGAACTGGAACGGGCCGCTGCACACGGGCTTCGCGCCGAACTTGTCGCCCGCGGCCTGCGCGGCCTTCGGCGACACGATCATCCCCGCGCGGTCGGCGAGCGCCGCGAGCAGCGGCGAGAACGGCGCCGACAGGTTGAGCCGCACCGTCATCGGGTCGACGACCTCGATGGCCGTCACGGGCGCGAGCTCGCCCTTGCGGTTGCTGCCGGCCATCGTCTTGTGCCGCTCGAGGCTGTACTTGACCGCGGCCGCGTCGAGCTTCTCGCCGTCGTGGAACGTGACGCCCGGCCGCAGCCGGATCGTCAGCGCCCTGCCGTCCTTCGCCCATTCGTAGCCCGTCGCGAGCTGCGGGACGATCGCGAGCTTCTCGTCGATGTCGAAGAGCTTGTCGCAGAGCGCCGCGAACACGATGCGGCCCACGAACGTCCGCGCGAGCGTCGGGTCGAGCACGTCCGGATCCTCGGCGAGGCCGATCCGGAGCGTCTGCGCAGCGGAGGGCAGGGCCACAAGCGCTGCGGCGAGCGCGAACGCGGCGACCAAGGGCACGGGGCGCGACAGGCGAGGCATCGGGTCTCCTTTCGAACGGCGGCACGCATTCGCGACGCGCCACGGCGGGTCAGGATAGCACTCCGCGGATCGTGTCACGAGGCGACCGTTCGGAACGCCGCCTGAAGCCGCTCGAGGCGCGGGTTCGGCGGGACGGTGTCCGGAACGAGCGCCGCCGGCCGCGGAATCTCGCGCCAGAAGTGGCACGCCGTGCCGTGACCCGCGTCGAACTCGAGCGCCGGCGTGTCTTCGGCGCAGCGCGTCTGCGCATGCGGACAGCGCGTGCGGAAACGGCAGCCGGACGGCGGATCCATCGGGTTGGGCACGTCGCCGGCGAGCAGCACCCGCTCGCGCCGCAGAGAGGGCTCGGGAATCGGAATCGCGGAGAGCAGCGCCTGCGTGTAGGGATGGCGCGGCGCCGCGAACAGCGCCCGGGTCTCCGCGTGCTCGACGATCCGGCCGAGGTACATCACCGCAATGCGCGTCGCGATCACGCGCACGACGGCGAGATCGTGCGCGATGAAGAGGTAGGCGAGTCCGAGCCGTGCCTGCAGGTCGCGCAGGAGATTGATCACCTGCGCCTGGATCGAGACGTCGAGCGCGGACACGGGCTCGTCGCAGACGATGAGCCGCGGCTCGACCGCGAGGGCGCGCGCGATGCCGATCCGCTGCCGCTGGCCGCCGGAGAACTCGTGCGGGAACCGGCGCGCGTGCGACGCGGCGAGCCCCACCTGCTGCAGGATCTCGGCGACGCGCTCGGCGCGGCGGCCGCGCGCGAGGCCGTGCAGCGCGAGCGGCTCGGCCAGCGCCTGGCCCACCGTCATCCGCGGATTGAGCGAGGCGAACGGATCCTGGAAGATGATCTGCAGCGCACGACGATAGGGTCGCAGCGCACCTTCGTCGAGCGCGGTCAGGTCGGTGCCATCGAAGCGGACCTTGCCCGCCGTCGGCTCGAGCAGCCGCAGCACGAGCCGTCCGGTCGTCGATTTGCCGCAACCCGACTCGCCGACGAGCGCCAGTGTTTCGCCGACGTCGACGCCGAAGTCGATGCCGTCGACGGCACGCACGACGCTTTCCGCTCTGCCGAAAAACCCGCGCCGCACCGGGAAGTGCTTGACGAGCCCTTCCACTCGGAGAAGCGCCTCTCGCGTCATGCGGTCGGGTCCGGGTCGAGCGGCGCGCGCCAGCAGGCGGCGGTGTGTCCCGGCGCGAGCTCGATCGCCGGCGGATCCTCGCGCCGGCACTTCTCGATCGCGAACGGGCAGCGCGGATGGAAGCGGCATCCGGGGATGGGGGTCTCGGGGCTCGGGACCTGGCCCTCGATCACTGCGAGCCTCACGTGCTCGACGCCGAGCCGCGGGATCGAGCCCAGGAGACCGATCGTGTACGGGTGCTGCGGCTCCGCGAACAGCGCGGCAACGGGCGCGCGCTCGACGATGCGCCCCGCGTACATGACGACGACGTCGTCCGCCACTTCCGCGATGACCCCGAGGTCGTGGGTGATGAGGATGATCGCCGTGCCGGTCTCGCGGCGCAGCGTGCGCATCAGGTCCAGGATCTGCGCCTGGATCGTCACGTCGAGCGCGGTGGTCGGCTCGTCGGCGATCAGGAGCCGCGGACCGCAGGCCAGCGCCATCGCGATCATCACGCGCTGGCGCATGCCTCCCGACAGGCGGTGGGGATGCTCGTCGAAGCGATGGTCCGGCGACGGGATCCGCACCTGCCGCAGCATGTCGATCGCCCGCGCCCTGGCCTCGGGGCGGGACAGCGGGCGATGGCGCAGCAGCACCTCGACGATCTGCTCGCCGACGGTGAACGCCGGGTTGAGGGAAGTCATCGGCTCCTGGAAGATCATCGAGATCCGGTTGCCGCGGAGCTCGCGCAGCGCGGATTCCGGGAGCGTCAGGAGGTCGACGCCCTCGAAACGGATCTCGCCGCCGGCGATGCGCCCGGGCGGACGCGGGATCAAGCCCATGATCGAGAGCGAGGTGACGCTCTTGCCGCAGCCCGACTCGCCGACGATGCCGAGCGTGCGTCCGGCGTCGACCGCGAAGCTCACGCCGTCGACCGCGGCGACGTCGCGTCCGTCGACGGCGAAGTGCGTCCGCAGACCGCGGACCTCGAGCAGCGGCTGCGAATGAACGTCCCGAGGCTCCCCGACGACGCTCATCGCCCGCGATGCTCCGCCTGGAAGCGCGCGACGCGTTCCTCGATCAGCGCACGATCGGTGACGCCCACGGGATCGGAGCGGGACGGCAGGCAGGCGACGAACGGCTGAAAGCGCTCGAGGCTCTTGTCGTAGAGGCGCCGCAGCTCGGTGAACGGGCTCTCGTGGTCGTCGACGCGCAGGTCGAGCACCGGATAGGGCTCGGTCGACGCGATCACGAGCGCCGCGGATTGTCGGCCTCGCTTGTCGCCGCCCGCCGCATCGCCCGCTTCCAGCGCCGCGAGCAGCCGCTCCGCGAGCGGGCGCCCCGCCGCGCGCTCGTAGGCGGCTGCCGTGTCTTCGAGCACTTCGTGACCGACGAGCATGTTGCCCGCGACGCTGTAGCCGTCGCGCGCGAGGTGGCCGCACCACCCGATGCACTGGCTGCCGGTGTGCGCGGCGGCACGCCCGCGCGCGTCGATCGCGTGGAGCTGCCGGTGTTCGCGACCGCCATCCGCTTGCGTCAGCAGGCGCACCACCTCGGCGGCCGGCGTCCCTTGCGCGAGCAGCGCGAGGCCCGGCTCCGCGTAGAGCGGGTTGACGAGTGCCTGCGTCGCGAGCGCGCCCACGCCGGCCCTGACGTGCGGACACAGCGCGCCGACGGCGAAGAACCGGCTCGCGATCGCGACGCCGAGCGCGCCGCCGTCGTCGCGCGCGAGAAGGGACCAGGTCATCGGGTTCGGGCCGGGCCGCTCTTACGCGGCGCGCTTCGCGTGGAGCAGGAAGAATTCGCTGCGATGGACGAAGCCGACCGTGCGGTAGAGCTCGATCGCCGCTTCGTTGGCGCTCAGCACGTGCAGGAACGGGGTCTCGCCACGCGCGAGCATCCGGTTCACGACGCATGCGGTGAGTGCTCGCGCGTGCCCGCGGCCGCGAACGTCGGGGTGTGTGCAGATGGCGCTCACCTCGCGAAAGCCGTCGATCCACATTCGCTCGCCCGCCATCGCGACGAGCCGGCCCTGCTCGCGAAGGCCGAGGAAGCGCCCGAGCTCGATCGTGCGCGTCCGGAAGGGTCCGGGCTGCGCGAGCGCAACGAGCTCCAGCATGTCCGCGACGTCGGCCGCGCCGAGCGGCTGGTACCCGACGTCCGCCTCCGGAAGCGGCGCGCGGACCGGCCGGACCATCTGCGTGATGCGCGTCTCGCGCAGCACCTCCCACGTCGTCGGGAGCGCGGGCACTGCGGTCTCGAACACCCCCGTTTCGTCGCCGATCTCGACCAGCGCCTCGAGCGCGGCGACGTTCGCGGATTCCCGGGCGGGCAGCCCGGCGAGCGGTGAAATGGCGGCCGGGTATCGGCGCGCCAGCGCTCCCCCTTCCGCGAGGTACGCGTGCCGCGTCGTCAGCGCCTTCCAGATCGGGTTGTCGAGCGGATGCCCGGAGGTGGACCCCGTCATGGCGGCAGATGGTACCCTGACAGCGACCCCCGCCGCGGTCTTCCCTTGGGCAAGCGCATCCTGATCCTGCTGGGCCACCCGGACTCGCGACCCGAGCGGCTTTGCCGCGCGCTGGCCGAGGCGTACCACGCGGGCGCGACGGAGGCCGGTCACGACGTCGCGGTGATCGACGTCGCGCGCCTCGACTTCACCTCGCTCAAGACCCGCCGCGAATGGGAGGCGCCGATCGCCGACACGCTGCGCGTGCCGCAGGAGGCGATTGCGTGGGCCGAGCACCTCGTGATCGTCTTCCCGCTGTGGCTCGGGACGATGCCGGCGCTGCTCAAGGCGTTCTTCGAGCAGGTGCTGCGGCCAGGGTTCGCGTTCGACGAGAAAGGGCCCGGCCGGTGGGAGAAGAAGCTCATCGGGCGCTCGGCCCGGATCGTCGTGACGATGGGAATGCCGTCGTTCCTCTACAAGTGGTACTTCCGCGCGCACGGCATCCGCAGCTTCGAGCGCAACGTGCTCGCCTTCGTCGGCATCGGACCGATCCACGAAACGCTGCTCGGAATGGTGGAAAGCCGCGACGCCGCGACGCGTGTGCGCTGGCTTGCCCGCCTGACGGAGCTCGGGCGGCGGGCCGCGTAGCTTCCGCCGACGCCAAAGGCTCGATTACAATCCGCCGGCCCCGCGACCTGCGCCCCGAGATGATCCCCAAACGCTGGCTCGACTTCCTCTACGCGCGCGCCTGGCTCACCTTCGCGCTGATGGTCGGGTTCTTCCTGCTGTTCGGCATCACCTCGGTCAACCTGTTCGTCCTGCTCAAAATGAACATCGACCTCTTCATCGAGTACGGGCCGATGGTGATCGCCGACGGCGCGCTCGAGCAGCTCGTCGACCTGATCGGATCGGCGATCCTCAGCATCGTCTTCTACCTGCTGTTCAAGGTCTGCGAGCGGCTCCTGGTCGAGCGGCTCGTCGCGCGGAAATTCGGCGCCGGCGGCGCAGCGCCGCGCTGACGTCGGACCGCGGCGCCGGCCCGCTTTCCGCTCAGTGCGACGAGTGACCGGACGCGGGGGACGCGCCGACGGCCGTGCCCGATGCCGTCACGCGTTCGGCGTGCGCGGCGTCGGCCTCGAGACGCGCGACGTCGCCGTTGAGCTCGCCGCCTTCGGCGACGACGAGCTTGCCGTAGCGGATCGTCCCCGAGACGCGGCCGGTGCCGTGGACGACGAGCCGCGTGCGCGCGGTGAGCTCACCTGAGAACGTGCCGTGTACCTCGGCGACGTCGATCATCGCGGTCCCCGTGAGCGTCCCCGGACGCGCGATCTCCATCGCCTTGCTGTGGATCGTCGCTTCGACATGCCCCTCGATCACGAGGCCGTCGCAGTCGGAAATCTCCACACCCTTGAGCTTGATGTTGACGCCAACGAAGAGCTTGCTTCCCGGCTCCGTCGTCCCCCCGGGCGCCGGGGCCCGCGCGGCATCGCTCGCCGTCGGGGCCGGAGCGGCCGGAGCCATCGCCGCGGCCGGTGCGTGGGAACCCGGCTGCGGCGAGAGGCGCACGTCGGACGCCGGGCGGGCCGGAGGTGCGGGCGGCTCGTAGAGCGCCGGCTTGAGCGCGCCCTTGCTTGCGGGCTTCGGATCGGCGATCTGATCGGGTCGACTGAACTTGAGCATCGGAATTCCCTTCACGCCGACGATGACAACGTCATTATTCGCCTGCGATTCCGATTGCGCAAGCGGCACGTGACCCCATCGCGCGCAGGGTTCGTGCCGACCGATAAGGCAGTATTCCGATCTCGCCCGAAGATCCCTGTACCGACCTGGCCCTTGAGCAAGGCATCGCTCTCCTTCTGCGTCGAGGCGCGGGGCTCGAGCGAGAAACCCTCGAGCCGCCGGGGCGCACCTTGGGCTTCCCGAGCCCGGTCACTGCGGAAATACGGTCCCGGTGAAGGTTCCTGCCGTCGTATTGTTGAATATCGAATTACCCTGCCCTGTCAGCATGAAGGCGCCGGCACCGATGGCCGCGATGTCGAACGCGTTGTCCGTGATCAGGTTGTTCTTGGACATGATCGCGCCCGATCCCGCCGACCGCAAACCCGAGCCGTTGTACCGGATGACGCAATTGGTAACCGAGAGAAGGTTCGAAGCACCGGCACCGGTCGCGTTCGCGACGATGCCGAAGCTACCGTTCTCCGCCACCAAGACATCATTGATGATTCCGAGAATCTTGACGCTCGCATTCGCGGCCGACGTGTTGATCGCAATGTTGTTGCCGACGATTTCGCCACGCTGGACATCGAAGCGTACCGTTCTGCTCGCCAGCGGATTGATGTGAATGGCGTCGCCATTTCCGTTGGTGATCGTGCTGTCGATCAGCCGAAGGAAGACCGACGAACCGGTCACGTCGACACCGGTAAAGTTGCTCTCGATCCGCACCCGGGAGAGCGTCACCTGGCTCAGGATGCCCGACGTCGCGAGCTGGACTCCGATGCCGTTGTCGCGAACCAGCGTGTCGGTGACGTCGAGATCCGTGAGGGCGGCCGTCGTAAGCGCAATTCCAGCACCCGACGAGAATCCGGAAATCGAGCAACGGTCGATCATCACACGCAGCCCCGTCGAGGCCACGATGCCGCTCGTTCCGCCGCCGATGTTGTTGATGGACAGCCCGCGGAGCACGACGACGTCGCTCGGGCCCGCGTTGACGGTGACCCCGGCACCCGACGAGACGCTGATCCCGGCATAAACGCCCGGTGGCGCGATGAGACTGATCGGGCCGGTGATCGTCAACGGCCCGTAGCCGGCACTGTCGAGCACGATCACTTCGCCACCGGCGAGAGTCTGCCCGATTGCGGTGCCGAAGCTGCGGCAAGGTGCCGCGCGCGTGCAGGCACTGGTGTCGAGGCCGTCGGAGGCGACGAAGCTTCGCTGCTGCACGGCGTCGGCAGAACTTGCCCCCGCCATGCCTGCCGCCACGACCACGGCGCAGAGCCACGACCGATCGTTTCTGTTCATTGTCTTCTCCCTGTTGACGTTACTGTTTTTTGGTAGCGGGCACGCGTCGGCTGGGCGATCGCACGGCCCGTCAGGTCCCCGGCGCCCGCCGGGGGAAAGGCAAGACGAGCCGAATCGGCTTGTTCGGGCATTGCGCCGCGGCCGGCAGAGCGGCGAGCGCGGTGGCGGATGCCGCCAAGGCGACTGCTTTTCGCATCGCGACGCCCTCCTCCCATGGTCGTTCAGCGGCCGACGCGGCCGAACCATAGGACCGAGAGTCCCGCCGCCAGCACGGCCAGCGCCGCGCCGGCGGCGGCGAACAGCGCGGAGATCTCCGTCTCCTTCTTCTCGAGCACGTAGCGCGCGTTGAGCGTTTCGTAGACTTTCCTGAGGTCCGCGCCGCTGCCCGCGTGGAAGTATTCGGCGGCGGTCGCCAGTGCTATCGCGCGGAGCGTCTCCTCGTCGAAGCGCATGTAGATCGACATGCCGTCGGCGTTGGCGGTGCCGCCCTCCGCGCTTCCGAATCCGACCGTGTAGACCTTGATCCCCCGGTCGGCCGCAAGCTTGGCCGCGTCGAGCGGATCGGGTCCCGTCGTGCGGCGACCGTCGGTGAGAAGGATGATCGCGAAGTTCCGGTTCGACCCGGCCGGCACCGGCCGCCGCTCCTCCTTCGCCTCGGGACGCGGCCGGTCGATCGGCACGCTCCGCGGAACATCACGAAACCGCCGAACGCTGGTGTTCGCCGCCTCGAGCTCCGCCGCGTCCTCGGGAAAGAGCGCCGCGAGCGACACGATGATCCCGCTCCCGATCGCCGTGTGCAGCTGGAGCTGGAGGCGGTCGATCGCCTCGGTGAGCGCGTGGCGGTCAGAGGTCGGCTTCTGCACGATCGACGCCGAGCCCGCGAATTCGACGACGCCGATCCGCACGTCGGGCGGCTGGTCGGCGATGAACGCCTTGGCCGCCTCGCGCGCGGCGGCGAGCCGCGAGGGCTCGACGTCGTTCGCGCGCATCGACAGCGAGACGTCGATCGCGAGGATGATCGTCCGCTGCTCGGACGGGAGCGTGACCACGGCGCTCGGCCGCGCGACGGCGACGATCAGGACCGCAAGCGCGCAGCCGATCAGGAGCGCCGGCACGTGCCGGCGAAGGCGTGCGCCGGCTCCCTGCGCCGCGCGGACCAGATCGAGGCTCGCATAGCGTACCGCCGCCTTGACCCGGCGGCGCTGGATCAGCACGTAGAGGCCCGCCAGCAGCGGCAGCGTCAGCAACAGCCACAAGGCCTGCGGCGTCTCGAACGTCATCGGAACGTCATCGTCGTCTGCTTCGCGCGAGTCTCGATTCTCGCCCCGTGCGCCCGGCCGCACAACGGCCGGCGCTCCGCTGCGTACGAAAATGGTACGCTCAAGGACCCCTGCCGCCACCATGGTTTCCGCCTACCGGCTCACTGCCGTCGATCTCCTGCAGATCGTCGACATCCGCACCAAGATCGTGAGCGTGTCCTCGTTGGCGATCGGCACCGCCTACGCGGTGGCTCAGCGCCACGCTTTGGCGCCCGCCGCATTCGTCCTGATGCTTGCCGCCACGCTGTGCGTCGACATGGGGACGACCGCATTCAACAGCTACTACGACTTCCTGCACGGCGTCGACACGCGCGACACCGACCTCGAGCGCTGGAAGGCGCTCGTCCAGCGCGGCATAGCACCGGGCGTCGCGCGCGCGATCGCCTGGGCGATGTTCGCGCTCGCGGCCGTCCTCGGCCTCGCGCTCGGAGCGCTCGTCGACTGGACGCTGGTCGTCGCGGGCGCCGTCTGCATGGCGGTGGGGCTGCTCTACAGCGCGGGCCCGCTGGCCATCGCGCGGCTTCCGGTCGGCGAGGCGTTCGCCGGCGGGCTCCTTGGCCTCGTGCTGATTGCGCTGTCGGCCTACGTCCAGGGCCTCGCCCCGGCGCCCGACGTCGCGTGGCTCGGCCTGCCGTCGTCGACGCTGATCGCGACGATCCTCTCGGTCAACAACGCCTGCGACACGGTGGGCGACGCCCGCGCCGGGCGGCGGACGCTCGGTATCGTCCTCGGGCCCGCCGGCGCCGCGCGCGCGATCGTGCTGCAGGCTGTCGTCACGCTCGCGCTCGCGCTGGCGCTGATCCCGGCGGGGGTGCTGCCGCGGGCGGCGGTGGTCCCCATCGCCGCCGCCGCTGCTTTCGGCGCGCGGATGCTCGCGCGGATGCATCGGCGCGGCTATTCGGCCGCGAGCAAGGCGGCCGCGATGGCCGACATCTCCGTCGTCTTCGTCGCCTACACGCTCTCGATCCTCGCCGGCATCGCGATGCGCGCCTGGGGCTGGCCGTGAGCCGCCGGCACGCGACGCGGATCGGCGTCGCCGCGGCGCTCGCCTGCGCGGCGGCCGCGACCCTCGCGTACTACGACGTGTCGCGCGAATACGTGGAGACGCCGGCGGTCGCCGCGCGCTTTCCCGATCCCCCGACGCCGCTCGCGACCCCCGGCTTCAAGGCCAATCGCGTCGACTTCACGTCGCAGCCGGAGATCGCCAGGTTCCTGGGAGATCTCGCCAAGCGCACGCCGGAGATGCGGGTGCTGGTCGCGGGCCGGTCGATCGAGGCCCGGCCGATCCCCCTCGTCGTGTTCGCGCGCCCGCCGGCAACGAACGGCGCCGCGCTCGCGGCGAACGGCAAGCCGACGGTCCTACTGATCGCGGGCCAGCATGGCAACCGGCCGGCCGGCGGCGAAGCCGCGCTCGCGCTCGCGCAGCAGCTCGCCGGCGAGCGGCGCAACGTGCTCGACAAGATCAACGTGCTGATCGTGCCGCGGGCGAATCCCGACGGCGCGTTCCACTGGAAACGCGGACTCGTCAACGGCGGCGACGTCGACCGCGACCTCCTGCTGCAGTCCTCGCCCGAGGGCCGCACGCTCGGGCGCATCTTCGCCGAATACGAGCCCGCGGTCGTCGTCGACAGCCAGGAGTTCGGCGTCAGGTCCCGCTGGCTCGAGAAGTTCGGCGCGCTGCAGCGCTACGACGTGATGATCGAGTGCGCGACGGTGCCGAACCTCGCGCCGGCCGTCGCGGCGGCGTGCGAGACGATGTTCCGCGCACCGCTCGCGCAGGCGCTCGAGTCCGCGGGCTTCGCGCAATCGTCGTACTTCTCGACCTCCCGTGACATGAGCGACCTCAAGGTGTCGATGGCCAGCGTCGTGCCGGACACCGGCCGCAACATCGCCGGGCTCCGCGGAACGATCAGCCTGCTCGTCGACTCGCGCGGCGGCGGGATCGCCCGCGCGCACTTCAGGCGCCGCGTCGAGACGCACCTCGTCGCGGCCAACGCGGTCCTCGACGCCGCCGCAGGCCACGCCGCCGAGATCCGGGCCATCGTGCAGAGCGCGCGCGACGCCGTCGCCGCCGCCGCTGGAAAGGGGGAAGTCGTCGTCGCCGCGGCGCCAACGACCGGGCGGCATTCGCTGGTTCTGCTAGATCCGGAAACCGGCGCCGACAAGACGGTCGATGTCGACTGGGTTTCCGCGCTCGAGGTCCGCCCTGTCCGCGTGCGGGCGCGACCCTACGGATACCTGCTGCCCGCCTCGCAGCTCACGGCCGCGCTGCGGCTTGCGAACCTCGGCGCCATCGTCCGGCGCGTCGAGCGCGACGGCAGCGCGGAGATCGAGCGCTTCCGGATCGTGCACGCGACCTTGGCGCGGAAGGAGGACGTTCGCCAGAGCGACGAGGAGCCCTCGATCCGCGCCGTGAATCTCGACGTCGCCGTCGAGCGCATGAGCGCACCGGTCAAGGCCGGCGACCTCTACGTGCCGCTCGATCAGCCACTCGGGAGCGCGATCGTCGCGGCCCTCGAGCCCGACACGCTGACGAGTTACGCCGCCAACTACGTGCTCACCTATCCCGGGCCACGCGACCGCGAGCGCCTCGTGCCCGTGTACCGGGTGGTGGCCCCGCTCGGTCTCCCGACCGGCGCCTGGAGCCCGCCATGACCGAGGAGGCCCGACGCGCTAGCCGCCGTTGCCGTTGCGTTGGCCCACGCCGGCGCCGTTCCCGAGCCCGCGCGCGCGGCGCCCCGGATCGACGTCGAGGTATTTCCAGTAGCTCGTGAAGATCGGCGGCGCGTATCCCTGAACCCAGGGCTGCACGACGTCGGTCTCGAGACGGAAGCACGCCGGAAGCTCGGGCATGTATGTATAGGCGATCTCGGTCATCTTGCGCGCCGCGGCGACCTGGCCCTCGATCGAATCGCTCTTCAGGAAGGCGTCGGCGGCACGATCGTATTCGGGGTCGCTGAACCGAGTGACGTTGACGCGCTGCGGCTGGCGGGTGTGCAACTGCGCGAGCACGTTGTAGCCGGACGGCGAGCCGCCGAAGCCGCCGAAGTAGGTCTGGAACTGACCGCGCTCGAGCTCCTTGATCGCGTCCTGGAACGGCGTCACGTGGAAGTCGGTGCGGAGCCCCACCGCTGCCAGGTTCTTCTTCCACAGGGTCTGGACCTCGCGCATCACGGCGCCCGAGCGCAACGTCATCGTGATCGTCAGCGGCTTGCCGTCCGGGGTCTTGCGAAATCCGTCCGCATCGCGCGTTGCGTAGCCGAAGCGGTCGAGCAGCGCGTTCGCCGCGCCCGGATCGTAGAGCGCCTTCGGCGCGACCGTCGGGTCGTGCCCGCCCACGCCGGGAGGCACGAACTGGCTCGCGGGCAGCGCCTGTCCGGCATAGACGACGCGGATCAGCGTGTCGACGTCGACCGCGTAAGCCATCGCGCGGCGCAGCGCGATGCGATTCTTCTCCATGCCGCCGATCAGCGGGTCCGCCATGTTGAAATAGAACAGGAACGTGAACGGCTCGGGGAACACGTGCCGGATCATGCCGCGCGCCGCGTATTCGGGCTTGAGCTTGCCGTCGGCGAGCACCCGGCTCGCCACTTCGCCGCGCAGAACGACGACGTCGAGCGCGCCGCGTTCGAACTCGAGGAGGCGCGGCAGGTCCTCGTCCATGATGGCGATCTCGATCGTGCCGATCTCTGGAACCCGCTTGCCCTTCATGCTGCGCGCGAGTGCGGCGTAGCGGGGATCGTCGCTCGCCGGGAAATACGCCTCGCGGTAATGGGGGTTGGCCTCGAGCACGATGCGCGAGCCCCGCTTCCACTCCCTGAGGCGATACGGCCCGGTGCCCACGGCCCGGATCTTGATGTCGCGTCCCGCCGCTTCGACCACCTCGCGCGCCGACGCGGGCACGAAGCCCAGCAGGTCGTACATGCTGGGATAGTTCGGCTCGGTCAGCTTGAGCTGCAGGGTGTAGCGGTCGAGCACGCGCAACCCGGCGATCGGCTGGTCGAAATCGAACTTGCCCGTTTTGGATGCCGCATCGACGACCGGGCGCGCCCCGATCAGGAGGTCCGCGACGATCGGCGCGCCGCCGCGCCGCCCGTTCGGGTCCATCCAACGCTTGTACGAATAGACGTAGTCCTCGGCGGTGAGCTCGCGGGGCTTGCCGCCGAAGGCCGGGTCGTCGGTGAAGCGAATGCCCTGCTTCAGCCGGATGGTCCAGGTCTTGCCTCCGTCGGTGATCTCCGGCAGCGCCGCGGCGGTCAGCGGCGAGAGCTTCGGCGGCGACGCGAGGTAATCCCACTCGTAGAGCGGCTCGAAGATCGCCATCAGCACCTGGAACGACGGGTCGTCGGAGTACGCCTGCGCATCGAGCGTGTCGATGTCGGGCGAGGCGAGCCGCAGCACCTTCGCGGGGTCCGCGGCATGCGCGACGCACGCGAACGCAAGCGCAACGAGCAGCGGCAGGTGACGGCGCGGGCGGGTCGTCATTGCGGGGGCTCCGGAGCTTGCGAGCGGACCGATGATACCGCGCACGTTCGCGGCCCGGCGACGCGCCGGCCGCCGCGCGGCCGCGCAGGCGGGTCCCCGAGCTATACGTCGGTCTCTCCGACCGTGTGCACTACGCGACAGGACGGACCAACAGCCGACCTTGCTCGCCCGCCTCGCTCACTCGAGCATGTGCTCGCGCTGCTCGAGGTTGACGGAAAGCTCGTAGAGATCGTCGTCGAGCGCGTCACGCGCCGAAACCATGCCGAGCGGCCGCCCGTGCTCGGCGACCGGCAGGTGACGGAAGCCGCCACGATGCATGATCCGCATCGCGTGCAGGAACGGCTCGTCGGGGTGGATCGTCTGGGGCTGCGGGGTCATGACGTCGGCCAGGACCGTCGTCGCCGGGTCGCGACCCGCGGCGATGACGCGGAACAGCGCGTCGCGCTCGGTGAAGATGCCGATCAGCTTCGAGGCCTCGACGACGAGCACGGCGCCCTTGCTCTGCGCCTTCATCTGGTTCGCGGCGTCGAGCACGGTGGCCGTCGGAGACGCGAGCAGCGGCGTCTGGTTGGCGACGACGGAGCGGACGGATCGGATGGCCATGGGGACCTCGTACCAACGTTGTGTGCTACGGAACATTGAGCGCCCCGGCCCCCTCGAAGTCAAGGGGCCATGCCAAGTGCCTGTTGACGAGGGAGAATGGGGAGCTTATGTTGGGGCAAGTGCGCGCCGCAGCCGCGGCGACTTCCGTCACGACCCGGAGGCAACGATGCGATTCCACTGGCATGCCATCCTCGCCGCAGCCGCGCTCGCCGCGGCTCAGGGCCCCGCCCAGGCGACCTGCTATTTCGTGCTCGACCGCCACGACAACACGATCTACCGGGACACCCAGCCGCCCGTCGACATGAGCGCTCGCGGCGCTGCCGAGCGCGACGCGATGCGTGCGCGCGGCGAATACCTGCTGTTCTACGAGACCGACGCGTGCGCTCCGCTCAAGTTCGTGATCGGTCCGGGCGAGCCGGGCACGCTGTCGGTCGACGCGATCGTCGCCGGCATTCCCTCGATGGCGACCAGCGAACAGGCGGCCGCCGCCGCGGGCGGGTTGACGAATAGCAAGAGCACCTCTGCGCGCTCGGCACCGGCGCGGTCGACGAAGAAATAGCGCGACTCGCCGTTTCCGCGCCCATGAGAAGGGTGGCGCTCTACAGCCGCTCGCCGGTACGAACCGCGCCGGTGGCCCCACCCGCGCCCGCGGCTGCGGCGCCCCGTGCTCCGGGTCGCCTTCGGCGGGCGCTCGGCGAGCGCCGCCTGCCGCTTGCGATCGTGGCCACCGCCGCCGCCTCGCTGGGCGTGGTGCTGCTCTACGCCGCGCTCCACCCGGCGCCGCGTGCGATCACCCAGGACGACATCGACTCCGCGGTGCTGCACACCCTCGAGACGCAACCCCTTCCCTCGAAGACGGCGAAGGCGTACGAGGCGGTCCGCGAATCGGTGGTGCGGGTACGCGGCCTCGGCCGCGAGCGCGAGAAGGACGGCCACCTGATCGAGGGGATCGGCACCGGCGTCGTGATCGTCGACTCCGGCATCATCCTCACGAACCTGCACGTCGTCGCCGGCGCCGAACGGGTGGAAGTCCGCTTCCACGATGGCTTCGAGTCGGAGGCCACGGTGATCGGCGTGCGGCCCGAACACGATCTCGCGGTGCTCAAGGCGGCGAAGATCCCGGACGACCTGCCGGCCGCGACGCTCCGCTCGACCGCGGACCTCGCGCCCGGGGACGAGGTCGTCGCCGTCGGCTATCCGTTCGGCATCGGGCCGTCCGTCTCGGCCGGCGTCGTGTCCGGGCTCGCGCGGGACTACCGCTCTCCGAAGGGCGAGCGCGTGCTGACCAACCTGATCCAGTTCGACGCCGCGGTCAATCCGGGCAATTCGGGCGGCCCGCTCGTCACCGCGGACGGCGAGGTCGTCGGCATCGTTACCGCGATCCTGAACCCGACCGACCAGCGAGTGTTCATCGGCATCGGCTTCGCCGTCCCCATCGAGAACGCCGCGGCCGCGATCGGCGTCTCGCCGTTCTGAGGAGACTTCCCATGCAGGACTCCCGAAGCCACGGCGGCGTGACGCCGCTGATGGAGCGCATTCTCTACGAGGTCAAGCGGATCGTCGTCGGCCAGGACCACTTCCTCGAGCGGGTGCTGGTCGCGATGCTCGCGCAGGGCCACCTGCTGGTCGAAGGTGTGCCCGGCCTCGCGAAGACGCTGACGGTGAAGACGCTCGCCCGCACGATCCGCGGGACGTTCCGCCGGATCCAGTTCACGCCGGACCTCGTGCCCGCGGACCTCGTCGGCACGCGCATCTACAACCAGAAGACGGGCGAGTTCAATACGTCGCTCGGCCCGGTGTTCACGCACCTCCTCCTCGCGGACGAGATCAACCGCGCGCCCGCCAAGGTGCAGAGCGCGCTCCTCGAGGTGATGCAGGAGTACCAGGTGACGATCGCCGGGGAGACGCACAAGGTGCCCGAGCCGTTCCTCGTCATGGCCACGCAGAACCCGATCGAGACCGAGGGCACGTACCCGCTGCCCGAGGCGCAGGTCGACCGCTTCATGATGAAGGTCCTCGTCGGCTACCCGAGCGAGGAGGAAGAGTTCGTCATCGTCGAGCGCGTGACGGGGGCAGCCCAGGACGTGGTCGCCGTGGCGACGACGGACGAGCTCGCCGCGCTGCAGCGGGAGTGCCGCGCGGGCTACGTCGATCCGTCGCTGATGCAGTACGCGGTGCGTCTCGTCGCCGCCACGCGGGAGCCGGATCGCTTCGGCATCAAGGACGTCGGCCGCTATCTCACCTGGGGCGCCTCGCCGCGCGCGACCATTCACCTGATCGAGGCGGCGCGCGCGCTCGGATTCCTGCGCGGACGCGCTTACGTGCTTCCCGAGGACGTCACCGACCTCGCGCCCGACGTGCTGCGCCACCGGCTGTCGTTGTCCTACGAAGCGCTCGCCGACGCGGTCACGCCCGATCAGCTCGTCACGCGGATCATGCAGAAGGTGCGCCCGCCCGAGAAGCCGCTCGAGACTCATGTCCGCGTCGATTCCGTCAACGCGAGCGCCTGACGCGCTGCTCCGCCGCCTCGAGTGGACGGTCATCCGCCGTCTCGACGGGGTGCTGCACGGCGACTATCGCACGTTGTTCCGCGGCTACGGCCTCGACCTCGCGGACCTCCGCGAGTACGTCTACAACGACGACGTCCGGCACATCGACTGGAACGTGACAGCGCGGCTGCAGACGCCGTACGTCCGCGAGTACAACGAGGAGCGCGAGGTTGCCGCGTGGTTCCTGCTCGATCTCTCGCCGTCGGTAGCGTTCGGCTCGCAGCGGATCGAGAAGCGCGCAGTCGCCGCGGAGTTCGTCGCGGTGCTCGCGCGGATCCTGACCGCGCACGGCAACCGGGTCGGCGCGCTCATGTATGGCGATCGTGTCGACACCGTCATTCCGGCGCGCGGTGGGCGCCGTCAGGTTCTGCACCTCCTGCATCGGATGCTGACGCGGACCGCGCAGGCCCGTTCGGCGGCGACGGACCTGACCGAGCTCCTTCACACCGCGTGGCGCGTCGCGCCGCGGCGGTCACTCGTGTTCGTCGTGTCCGATTTCATCAGCACCCCGGGGTGGGAGGAGCCGCTCGCGCGCCTCGCGCAGCGCCACGACGTCGTCGCGGTGCGCCTCTACGACCCCCTCGAGATGGAGCTGCCGGACCTCGGCCTCCTGGTCGTGCAGGACGCCGAGACCGGCGACCAGCTCTTCGTCGACACGCACGATCGCCGCTTCCGGCGCCGCTTCGCGGCGAAGGCGCGCGAGCGCGAGGCGGCGCTGCGGCGAGCGTTCCAGGCGGCGGCAGTCGACGCGCTCGAGCTCGCGACCGGCGACGACCTCGTGGACGCGATCCTGCGCTTCGCCGACCTGCGCAAGCGGCGGAGCCAGCTCGCAGCAGGCGGCCTGCCGCACCACCTGGGCGTTCGCGGATGAAGGTCGCACGGCCGCAGGTGCTCACCCGATGACTTTCGTCTGGCCGCGGCTCCTGTGGCTCCTCCTCGTGGTGCCGGTGGTCGCGGCGCTCTATGCGCTTCTGCTTCGCCGCAAGCGCAAGGCCGCGCTTCGCTATGCGAGCCTGGGTCTCGTCGCCAGCGCGATGGGAACCGTGGGAAGCGTGCGCCAGTACGTGCCTCCGGCGCTCTTCCTCGTCGCGCTCACGTTGATGCTCGTGGCGGTCGCGCGCCCGCAAGCGGTCGTCACGCTGCCCTCGGCGCACGAGACGGTGATCCTCGCGCTGGATGTCTCGGGCAGCATGCGGGCGACCGACGTGAAGCCGAGCCGGATCGCCGCCGCGCAGGAAGCCGCCCGCGCGTTCGTCGCCGACCAGCCGAACTCGACGCGCATCGGGGTCGTCTCGTTCGCCGCGACGGCCTCGGTCGTGCAGGCGCCGACGCGAAGCCGCGACGAGATCCTGGGCGCGATCGATCGCTTCCAGCTGCAGCGCGGCACGGCGATCGGCAGCGCCATCCTCGTGTCGCTGAAGACGATCTTTCCCGACGCCGAATTCGATCTTCGCTCGCGGAATCCGCGGCGCGAGGCGCAGAAGCCGACGGCGAAGGAGGTTGCGAAGAATCCGGCCGCCGCGGGCGCGAAGGAGATCGCAAAGCCGGTGGCGCCAGGCTCCTACGTGTCCGCCGCCATCGTCCTCCTGACCGACGGCCAGACGACGACCGGCCCCGATTCGATCGAGGCGGCACGGATGGCGGCCGATCGCGGCGTGCGCGTCTACACGGTGGGCATAGGAACGACAGCGGGCGAGACGATCACCTCCGAGGGCTGGTCGATGCGTGTGCGCCTCGACGAGGCGTCGCTCAAGACGATCGCCAACCTCACGCGCGGCGAGTACTTTCACGCGGGCAATGCCGCCGATCTGCGGAACATCTACCGGAACCTCAACTCGAGGATCTTCTTCGAGGTGAAGGAGACCGAAGTCACCGCGTTGTTCGCCGCCGCCGGCGCGGCGCTGGCGCTCCTGTCCGCGACGCTGTCGCTGCTCTGGTTCAACCGCATCCTGTGATCGCATGAGCGACGACGCGCACGGGCACGATCACCGCCACGACGGCTCCGCGCTCTCGGCCCAGGACGTCCGCGTGCGCGCGCTCGAGTCGCTTCTGGTCGAGAAGGGGTACGTCGACCCGGCGGCGCTCGACCTCCTGATCGAGACCTACGAGACCAGGGTGGGCCCTCGCAACGGCGCGCGCGTCGTCGCCAGGGCGTGGACCGATCAGCCCTTTCGCGACTGGCTCCTCGCTGACGCGACGGCCGCGATCGCCTCGCTCGGTTACACGGGCCGACAGGGCGAGCACATGGTCGCCCTCCCGAACAGCGCGCGCGTGCACAACCTCGTCGTCTGCACGCTCTGCTCGTGCTACCCGTGGCCGGTGCTCGGGCTGCCGCCCGTGTGGTACAAGTCGGCACCCTACCGGTCGCGGGCGGTCATCGATCCGCGCGGCGTGCTCGCCGACTTCGGCGTTCGTCTCGGGGCCGACGTCGAAGTGCGCGTGTGGGACTCGACCGCCGAGATCCGCTACCTCGTGCTGCCCGAGCGGCCGCACGGGAGCGAGGGCTTGACCGAGGCGGAGCTCGCGAGGCTCGTCACCCGCGACTCCATGATCGGGACGGGATGGCCGAAGACTCCCCCGGCGCAGGCGGCCGTTTCCCCATGAACGGCGTCCACGACATGGGCGGGATGCAGGACTTCGGCCCCGTCGTCCCGGAGGCGGACGAGCCGCCGTTCCACCACGCCTGGGAGCGCCGCGCGTTCGCGCTCACGCTCGCGATGGGCGCGACGGGAGCGTGGAATCTCGACCAGGCACGCAGCGCGCGCGAAAGCCTGCCTCCGACGCAGTATCTCGCGAGCAGCTATTACGAGATCTGGCTCGCCGGCCTCGTCGCACTGATGCAGGATCGCGGCCTCGCGAGCGCGGAAGAAGCGGCTGCGGGACGGATGGCCGTGGCGCCCCGGCCGCTGCCGCGCCGCCTCGACGCGCGCGCCGTCGCCGCGACGCTCGCGCGCGGCGCTTCGACGCTGCGGACGTCCGCGACAGCGGCGCGCTTCGCGCCGGGGGATGTCGTGCGCACACGCGAAATCCATCCGGAGTCGCATACGCGGTTGCCGCGCTACTGCCGCGGCAAGCCGGGCACGGTCGTCGCCGTGCACGGCGCTCACGTCTACCCGGATGCCAGCGCACACGGCCGCGAATCCGCGCAGTGGCTCTACACGGTCCGTTTCGAGGCGCGCGACCTGTGGGGCCCCGACACGACCGCGGCGGCGGTCCACGTCGACTGCTTCGAGCCTTATCTCGAGTGAGCACGCCGGCCGAAGCCAAGCCGCGCGCCGACCTGGCCGCGATTGCCGACGCGCCGCGCGACGGCGCAGGACCGGTCTTCAACGCGCCGTGGGAGGCACAGGCCTTTGCCCTCGCCGTCGCGCTGTCGGAGCGCGGCGCGTTCACCTGGAAGGAATGGGCTGCGACCCTCGCTCAGGTGATCGGCGAAGCACGCGCGCGCGGCGACCCCGACACGGGCGAGCGCTACTACGAACACTGGCTCGCCGCGCTCGAGCGCATCGTCGCCCGCATCGGGCTCGTCGACGACGCCCGCCTCGAGCTGCGCCGCCGGCAGTGGCGGGCGGCAGCACGTCGTACACCGCACGGCGAGCCGATCGTGTTGCGTCCGGACGACTAGTTGTCAATCATCGACACGTTGTATCCACGACGAATGCGCCGGTCGCGTCGTCCGGCGTGGACACCGATCCGTGCACGTTCGGGGCGCCGGGGCGACGGTATCGGTCACCGGGAGCACGCTCGTTCGCAACAACGGCTTCGGCCTGGAGCAGGACACCTCGGCGGTCCTCCGTTCGCTCGTCAACAACACCGTCGAGGACAACATCGCAGGCGCCACCTCAGGCGCGATCACGACCAGCGGTCCGAGCTGACCCCCGTCGCGTACGGTTCTGCCGCGGCGCGGGCCGCATCGGCGGGGCGGCGACGGCCGGCCGCGATCCTGGGAGCGTTCGGCGTCTGAAGCCGGCCGTCGACAGGCCCCACTTGCCAAGTCGGGCAGTTATGCTATTGTCATAGCCGCCATGGAACGCCGCAGGCCTCGTCCCCGGGACTACCACGTCCTGCTCCGGCACCGGCAGTACTTCGGTGTCGAGCCCCAGCAGCTCCGCGCTGCCGCCGCCCGCGTCGTCGCTCGCGTCGCGGGACTCCCGCCCGATCGCGCGCGAGTCACGGCGCGTCAGCTGCAGCACGACTTCGGCGTCGACACGGCTGAAGGCCAGCCGCTGCTCGAGGAGCTGGTCGCCGAGGGTCTGCTCGAAACGCGCCCCGAGATCCCCGGTGTCTACGTCGTGACGCCGCAGCTCGCGGAGATCGCGACCGCGCGCGTCATCGACCCGCTGCCGCGCGCGCGTGCCCGCCAGCTCGTCGCGGACGCATGCACGCTCGCGGGCCAGATCAACGCGTTGTGGGCACGGATACCGCTCGAGATCGACGCCATCGCGACGTTCGGAAGCTACATGAGCCGCGACGCGAACCTGGGCGAGCTGTCGTTCGGGATCGTCGTGCGCGCGCGGCCGGCCACGCGCCGCGCGCACTGGCGGATGGCCACGAAAGCCGAGGGTGCCGGCGCGATCCGCACCGCGTTCCGCGGGCTCGATCCGTTCGTCCGGGTGCGCCTCGTCACCGAGCTGCAGTCGCTGCCACGGCCGTTCGCCGTCGTCTTCCGCGCCGACTGACGGCCGCGCGGGCGGCGCGCCAACGCGCTCCGGGAGCACGGTCAGGGTGTGCCCCCTGCCGGCAGCGGGCCGCGGTCATCTGACGATTCCCCTACAGGCATGTTGCCGATCTCGCGGTTTCGGCTCACTATTCCCCGGTAATTCACGCATCACTAATGGTCGACTCGCGATCTCGCGAGAGGGGGAGTTCGGTCCTTTCTGCTGGCAGGACCGGTCGCCGTTCCGGGGGGCGTTCGGAGTTGCTTCCGTCACTCGCTTGCAGTCGGTTCCCCGGCTACGACAACGGCTGCCGGTATTTCGGCGCGAGCGCCACCCGCGTGGCGTTGACGGCCGGGCGGTTCAGCGGCTACTTGGGATCCCAAAAAAGGAGACAACATGGATTTCGGCGCGATCGGTGCCTCGCTCCAAAGTGCGCTGCAAGCACATCTGCCCCGCATTCTCGGAGCTCTCGGCATCCTCATCATCGGCTGGATCGTGGCGGTCATGTTGCGGGCCGGCGTCCGGCGCCTGTTCGCCGTGGCGCGGCGCAATGTTCGCGGGGCCGAGTCCTCCGAGCAGAAATTCCACCTCCTGGAATCGGGCGCCGCGGTCGGCGCCTTCTGGCTGATTATTCTCGTCACGCTGATCGGGATCTTCAACTCTCTCAACCTGCCGCTCGCGGCGGGGCCGTTCCAGGTCCTGGTCACCCAGATCGCCGCGTATCTGCCTCACCTCGTTGCAGGCACGGTGCTGGCGTTCATCGCCTGGCTCGCCGCCATCGCCTTGCGCGCCATCGTCAATCGCGTCCTCGACGCGACCGGCCTCGACGAGAAGCTCTCCGCCAGCGCCGGCATGGAGCCGATGCGAAAGAGCGTCGGCAACATGCTCTTCTGGCTCGTCATCCTGATGTTCCTGCCGGCCATCCTCGACGCCTATGAGCTCAGCGGCCTGCTCGACCCGGTCAAGGCGATGGTGAGCAAGGCCCTCGACATCCTGCCCAACGTGTTCGCGGCGTTCGTCATCGGCTTTGTCGGCTGGCTGATCGGCAAGATCGTTGCCAGCCTCGTGACCAATGTCCTCACGGCCGCCGGCGCCGATCAGGCCGGGCATCGCATGGGGCTCGACACGAGCGTTCGAATTTCGAACATCGTCGGCACGCTCGTGCTGATCCTCGTGTTCGTGCCTGCGCTGATCGCCGCATTGGACGTGCTCAAGCTCGAGGCGATATCGAGGCCGGCGACCGACATGCTGGGCAAGCTGCTCGCGGCCGTACCGAACATCATCGCCGCGGCCTTGATCCTCTCCGTCACCTACTACGTCGCCAGGCTTGCCGCCGGTCTCCTCGCCCGACTGCTGGCAGGGATCGGCCTCGACACCGTACCCCAAAAGCTCGGGCTCACGACCGTGTTCACGGGAAACATGCAGCCTTCGCGCCTCGTGTCGATGCTCGCGCTGTTCTTCGCCATGCTGTTCGCGACGGTCGAGGCGGCGAACCGCCTCGAGTTCACTCAGGTGCGAGACGTCGTCACCCTGTTCATCAAGTTCGGCGGCAGCGTGCTCCTCGGCGCCGTGATACTCACCATCGGGTTCTGGTTGGCCAACCTCGCCTACACCGCGATACGCCGCGCCGACACCACGCGCTCGGAGAGCCTCGCGACCATCGCTCGCGTCGCCATCCTCGGCCTGGTGATCGCGATGGGGCTCCGCGCGATGGGCGTTGCCGACGACATCGTCAATCTTGCGTTCCTGCTCACCTTCGGGGCGGTGGCGGTGGCCGTCGCGCTGTCGTTCGGACTCGGTGGGCGCGAGGCCGCCGGGCGGCACATGGAGTACTGGCTCGCGAAATTCCGGAAGGATGACTGACCGTCCCGCCGGAATCCCGGCGGCCAGAGGCGCCCTTCATTCGCGCGCCGACAACGCGCGGAGGCGACCTACGGTTCCGCCGGAATCGCCCGCACGGACAGCACGCCCTCGATCGCCGACAGCGCCGCGATCACTTCCGCCTCGACGGGACTGTCGACGTCGACGAGCGTGTACGCCCGCTCGCCGCGCGACTTGTTGACCATGTTGTGGATGTTGAGTCCGGCGCGCGCCATCGTCGTCGAGATCTGACCCAGCATGTTGGGCACGTTCGCGTTGGCGATCGCGACGCGGTGCGGCGACTCGCGCGGCATGTCGACGTTCGGGAAGTTGACGGCGTTCTGGATCGTCCCCTGCTCCAGGAACTCCCGAACCTGGTCGACGACCATCACCGCGCAGTTTTCCTCGGCTTCCTCCGTCGAGGCGCCCAGGTGCGGCAGCGCGATGACGCCCGGCTCGCCCAGCAGACCCGGCGCCGGGAAATCGGTGAGATAGCACTTGAGCCGGCCCGACCGCAACGCGCCGACGAGCGCCGTCTCGTCGACCAGGCCGTCGCGGGCGAAGTTGAGCAGCACGGCGCCGGCCTTCATAGCGCCGAGGCGCTTCGCGTCGATCAGACTCTTCGTGGCCTCGAGCAGCGGCACGTGCAGCGTCACGAAGTCCGCCTGCTTCACGAGTTCCTCGACGCTGTTCGCCTTCCTGACGCTGGCGGGAAGCCGCCACGCGGCGTCGACGGTGATCTCGGGGTCGAAGCCGACGACCTTCATGCCGAGCTTGATCGCGGTGTCGGCGACGAGGCTGCCGATGGCTCCGAGGCCGACGATGCCGAGCGTCCGGTTCGGCAGCTCGAAGCCGGCGAACTGCTTCTTGCCGTCCTCGACCCGCCGCTCGAGATCCGGCGCCCTGGCGTCGAGCCGGCTCACGTAGGCGAGCGCGGGAACGAGGTTGCGCGCGCCGATCAAGAGCGCGGCGAGGACGAGTTCCTTGACCGCGTTCGCGTTGGCGCCCGGCGCGTTGAACACGGGCACGCCGCGGCCCGAGAGTGCCGCGACGGGAATGTTGTTCGTGCCCGCGCCGGCGCGGCCCACCGCCTTGACGGTGGCCGGAATCGTCATTGCGTGCATGTCGTGCGAGCGGACGAGGATCGCGTCCGGCGTCTCGACCGACTTCCCCACCGCATAACGCGCCGCCGGGAAGCGGTGCAGCCCGTGGCTCGAGATCTGGTTGAGCGTCAGGATCTGGTACTTGCCCATGGCGGCGTCAACCATGCCGGCGCTCGAAGTCCTTCATGTACGCGACGAGCGTCTGCACGCCCTCGACCGGCATTGCGTTGTAGATCGACGCGCGCATGCCGCCCACCGAGCGGTGGCCCTTGAGCTGCACCATCCCCGCCTCCTTCGCGCCCTTGAGGAAGGCCTCGTCGAGCGATTCGTCGCGGAGGCGGAACGGCACGTTCATCCGCGAGCGGTCCTCGCGGCGGACCGGATTCGAATAGAACGGCGTCGCGTCGAGGTAGTCGTAGAGCAGCGCCGCCTTCTCGACGTTGCGGCGCTCGATCGCGGCGATTCCTCCCTGCTGTTGCAGCCACTCGAAGACGAGCCCCGCGATGTAGATCGACCAGGTCGCGGGCGTGTTGACCATCGAGTCGGCGGCGGCCTGCTCCTGCCAGTGGAACGCGGACGGCGTGATCGGCAGCGCCCGGTCGAGGAGATCGTCGCGAACGATGACGAGCGTAAGGCCCGCCGTCCCCGCGTTCTTCTGCGCGCCGGCGTAGATCACGCCGTATTTCGCGACATCGACCGCGCGCGAAAGGATGTGCGACGACATGTCGGCGACGAGCGGAACGCTGCCCGTGTCCGGCGTGAAGCCGTATTCGACGCCGCCGATCGTCTCGTTGGTGCACACGTGCACGTACGCAGCGCCGGGATCGCGCTTCCAGACCGCCTGCGCCGGAACGTACGTGAATCCCTTGTCCTCGGCCGAGGCCGCGACGTTGACGGTGCAGTACTTCTTCGCTTCCTTGATCGACTTCTTCGACCACTCGCCCGTGTTCACGTAGTCGGCCGCTTTCGCGCCGCCCAGCAGGTTCATCGGCACGATCGCGTTCTCGCCGATCGCGCCACCCTGCAGGAACAGCACCTTGTAGTTCCCGGGGATCGCGAGCAGCGTGCGAAGATCGGCCTCGGCCTTCGCCGCGATGGAGATGAACTCCTTGCCGCGGTGGCTCATCTCCATCACCGACATGCCGCTGCCGCGCCAATCGAGCATCTCCGCCGCGGCCTGCCGCAGCACTTCCTCGGGCAGCACCGCGGGGCCGGCGCTGAAATTGAAGACTCGCATCGGGATCTTCCTGCCATAGGTGCGCGGGCACGGCTGCGCCGGGCGCGTCGGTTCGCAACGACGCCATTTTACCAACACCCGCGCGCTGCGCGGCCGATGCGATAATGTCCGTCCGGCAACCTGAGTCCCGATGACGACAAGCGCTCGAAGATTCCGATGACGATGCTCGCGCTGGGCCTGGCCCTCTTCCTCGGCATCCACCTCGTGCCGACCGTGCCGTCGGCGCGCGGCGCGGTTGCCGCGCGGCTTGGCGACAAGCCTTATCGCGGCCTCTTTTCACTGATCAGTTTTGCGGGTCTGGCGCTGATCGTCGTCGGCTATCGCAGCGCCGAGCCCGGGGCGCAACTGTTCGCGCCGGTGCCTGCGGCCATCGCCATCGCGCCGATCGCGATGACGCTATCGTTCATCTTGTTTGCCGCCGCGAACATGCGGACGTACCTGCGCCGCGCGCTCGGCCATCCGATGCTTCTCGGCACGGCGATCTGGGCGGGCGTGCACCTCGCCGCGAACGGCGACGCGCGCGGCACGCTCTTGTTCGGCTCGTTTCTCGCGTACGCGCTCGTCGATCTCGCTTCGGCCATCCGTCGCCGCGCCGTCAAGGCGTTCGAGCCGGTCGCGCGGCAGGACGGGATCGCGGTCGCCGCCGGCGTGGTCATCGCGCTCGTCGTCATGATCTTCCATCGCATCCTGTTCGGCCACGCGGTCGTGCCGTTCGGCGTCTGATCGGCGCGCGCAGGATGCCGCGGCGCAGCAGGCGTCCGCTGTCGTCCCGGCGTATGATGGTTCGGCACCTCGCGGGGCACGGCTTTGCCGTCGCCGCGGGGCCCAACGACCAAAGGACGAGGACATCATGGCGAAGAAGAGCGCGGCCGACGGCATCTACCGTGTCACCGAAGTCATCGGCACCAGCACCAAATCGTGGGAGGACGCGGCGAACAATGCGGTCGCCGCGGCGAGCCGGACGCTGCGCGACCTGCGCATCGCCGAGATCTCGAAGCTCGACATGAAGATCGAGGGGGGCAAGGCCGTCGCCTACCGCGCCCGGGTCATGCTATCGTTCAAGTACGAAGGCTGATCCTCGCGCGCACCGGCGCCGCACGCGGCGTGGCGAGGCCGCGGGTCCGCCACGGCCGCGCCGGCCCCTACCTCGCCGGAATCATCACGAGCCGTTCGGTCCCTGATTCGGCGCCCCAGAGCTCGCCCGCTCGGCCCAGCATCTGCCGCACGTCGGCCCCCGCCCGATTCGAAGGGAAGCTCTCGAATTTCTCGGTGACCGGATCGAAGCGGACGATGGCATTGGCGGTCCATTCGGACAGCCACACCTTGTCTCCGCGATCGACCCACACGGCGTAAGCGTGCGGCGAGCGCCCCGGCAGCGTCCACTCCCGCCACCTGTTCGTGGCCGGGTCGTACATGCCGACCTGCCCGGTGTTCCAGTAGCTGACCCAGATCCGCCCCCGGGAGTCGGACCACACGCGCCGCGCGCCCTGCCGCGGCGTCGGCGGCTCGATCACCGTCGCCTCGCCCGTCTCGGTATCGATGCGGGCGATGTGATTCCCCGCGAGCGACGCGTAGTAGACGTCGCCTTTCGGCGTCGTCGTGATGCCGTACGGGCCGCGGCCGCGCGGCGCGGGCCACACCTTCATCTCGCCGGTAGCCGGGACGAGCCGGCCGTAGTAGCCGCTCTGCCCGGTAAACCAGACCCGGCCCTTGGCGTCGAAGGTGAGCGTGTTGAGGTTCGCGTACTCGATGTCGGCCGGCAGCGGGAACACGCGGACCGCGCGTGTCGCCGGATCCACGCGGACGATCGCATTCTGGCCGCCGTCGGTGATCCACGGCGCGCCGTCGGGACCGACGACGACGCCGTGCGGCGCCGAATTCTTTCCGAGCGGGATCTCGACGTACTCGCGCGTCGCCGGATCGAGGATGCCGAGCTTGCCGGTCGTCTGCGCCGTGTAGTAGACCGGGCCGGCAGGCGCGGGCGCGGCCGCGACGTCGTGCGGATGCGACCCCCGCGCGACGTCGAAGTAGACGGGCTCCGCGGCGTGCGCCAGAGCGGCGATCGCAAGCACCGCGAGCACGCCGCACGAGCCCGCGGCGCGGGCGGCGACGACTCCTTGGCGCATCACGGCAAGTCTCATCGTGCGTACGCCGCCATGCCTCAGGTGCCGGTTGCGCGCTTGGCGCTCCGTTCCGGACGTTCCGTGGCCCCGGCGCCGCGGAA
The DNA here is from genome assembly GCA_963734055.1 of uncultured beta proteobacterium. Classification (GTDB taxonomy): domain Bacteria; phylum Pseudomonadota; class Gammaproteobacteria; order Burkholderiales; family Casimicrobiaceae; genus CAIWHR01. The sequence goes on along the minus strand of CAVTFQ010000009.1, from coordinate 153,947 downwards.
CGCGAGCGCGAGCTCGAACGCCGCGCGCACGAACGCGAGCACCGCGACGAACTCGTCGTCGGTGAGACGCCGGGCGAGGTCGCTGCCGCGATAGATGTTCGCGAATTCGCGCTCGCGGCCGGCCTGCACCGCGAAGCGCCCGATCCCCAGGTTCTCGAGCGTGTGCCACACGTCGGGGTTGTACGAGCGCGTGAAGCGCATCACGAATGAAATCGGGTCGTTGCGGCCGAGCACCGACGCGAGCCGCAGGATGATCTCGAAGGGCAGCGCGATCTTGCCGTGCTCCACCAGGTCGAGCAGCGTCGGGTCCTTGAGGTCGATCGCCTCGCCAACCTCCCTGAGACTCAACCCCGCTGCCTCGCGCATCCCGCGCAGCACGGCGCCCGTCTTCTCGAGCGCAGCCCGCTGCTCCGGCTTGACGAGGATCGCCTTCGCCGCGCTCAGCGAGGCGTCGGCCGCGGCGCTCGCGATGCCGAGCACCGAATCGGTCCACGCCCGCACCTGCGTCGCGACACCGGCGAGAGGCAGTTCTGACGAAGGCGGGGCGGCCGGTGCAGCCGCGGGACGTGCGGTCGAGCGCTTGCGCGCGACGGTCTTGCGGGGTGCGGCCATGGCGCGGACGGCTCCTCGTGCGGCAAGAGATCCATCTTACCGGGGGAGGCAGAGCACGCGCCACCGCGGCTTGACCCGCGGGAGGCGCGCTTCTCGGCTATTGGCCGTGATCGTTGGCGATGCCGCTTGGGCACTGCGCCACTTTGCCCCAATAGCCGTCGCAGTATTGCAGACGCACGCGCTGTTCGCAGATCGCGCCTGCGAGGAACCCCTCGCGCCCGCACTGCGAAATCGCATCCGCCATCCGTTGCCACCGGTCGGGGGCGGGTGCCGGAGGCGCGACGGGCGCGGGCGCGACCACCGGCTGCGGGGGTGGCGGTTCGGGAGCCGCCGCGAAGAGCGTGAACGCGCGGGCGGTCGGGACCGGGGTAGCGTCGCCGGATCGGCTCGATGCCGGCGGCGCCGTCTTCGGCACCGGGGCGTGCCGGGTCTCCTGGGGGATGGCGGCCTTGGCGCCCGTTGGCGCGGGAGCGGACGAGTCCGGGCCGGGCGCCGGCTCGGGGCGCGGCGGAACGAGCGATTCGCCGGGCGGCGGCGTACTCGTCGCCGAGGAGACGGCCTGCCCATCCGGAAGGGAGTCCGACGGTCGCGCGAGGCGCAGCGCGCCATAGGCGACACCCGCGGCTGCGGCGACGCAGAGGACGATGGCCGCGATCCGCCAGCGACCGGCGCGAGTTTGCGAATGCCCGGGGCCGGGCTCGGCGACGGCCTGCGGCGCCGCGGCGCGGCGCGCGTTACGGGCCGAGGGCGCGCGTGCCGGAGGCGGGATCAACTCCGAAACCGTTTCCTGCCGCGCCCGCTTGAGCGCCGCCTTGCACTGCGTGCACAGGCGCATGCCGGGGAGCGTCGGTCCGTGACAGATGCGGCAACCCTTCACCGCCCCGCGCCCAGCCGCCAGCGCCCAACGCCCCGAGACCGTTCCCGCGCCGTCCACGCCATCCTCCGCGCTCGAATGTTTATGACGTTGTCATCATACCATCGGGGGCCGGACGGCGGCGACCGATGGTCGGAATGCTGTAGTCCACTCCCGCGGGCCCTTCGCCGGGTTACCATCCCGATCCTTCTTCTTCGCCCGCCTGCCCCCCGATGATGTCCGCATCCTATCGCCGCGCCGCGGCGGCCCTTGCGGCGTGGGCCGCCGCCGCTGCCCTCGCGGGCCCGCTCGAAGACGGTCTCGGGGCCTACCAGGAAAAGGATTTCCTGAAGGCCGTCCAGATCTGGCGCCCTCTCGCCCAGGCCGGCGATCGCGAAGCCCAGTACCGGTTGGGCGTCATGTACGCGGAGGGCAAGGGGGTCGCGCCGAACGACGCCGAGGCGGCGCTTTGGTTCGAGCGCGCAGCCGAGCAGGGCGAGCCGATGGCGCAGTACAACCTCGGTGCGAGCTACGCCGAGGGAACCGGCGTCCGGCAGGACATGGCCACGGCCGCCAAGTGGTTCCGTCGCGCCGCAGACCAGGGTCTCCCCCTGGCCCAGCTCAACCTCGGGCTCCTCTACGCAAGCGGCAACGGCGTGCCGCAGGACAACGTCGAGGCCCTGAAGTGGATCGACCTCGCAATCTTCGCCCTGCCCGCAGGCGGCATCCGTTCGGACGCCGCGCGCGCGGTCGCCGACGTCGCCGGGAAGATGGACAGCGACCAGGTGCAGGACGCCCGGGGCCGCGAGCGCGCATGGAAGCCGAAGGTCGAGCCGGCGCCGCCACCGAAGCCGATCGGAAAACAACCCCGCACGGAGGGCTCACCATGACCACCAGAATCGCCGTCGTCACCGGCGCCGGAAGCGGCATCGGGAAGGCCGTGGCCCACTCGCTCCTCGGCGCCGGCTACTCGGTGGCGTTGGCCGGGCGCCGCGCCGAACCGCTGCAACAGGCGATCGCGGCGTCGGGCGCCCCGGCGGCCCGCGCGATCGCCGTGCCCACCGACGTCGCCGATCCGGTCTCCGTCAGGGCGCTCTTCGCGCGGACCCGCGAAACATTCGGGCGCCTGGACCTGCTCTTCAACAACGCGGGCGTCGGCGCGCCCGCCGTCGACCTCGACGAGTTGACCGTCGAGCAATGGAAGGCCGTGGTCGACATCAATCTCACGGGCGCATTCCTGTGCACGCAGGAAGCGTTCCGGATGATGAAAGGCCAGAGCCCGCGCGGCGGCCGGATCATCAACAACGGCTCGATCTCGGCGCACGCGCCGCGCCCGAACTCGGCGCCTTACACCGCGACCAAGCACGCGATCACCGGGCTCACGAAGTCGACATCGCTCGACGGGCGCAGGTACGACATCGCGTGCGGCCAGATCGACATCGGCAACGCGGCCACGGACCTCGCCGCCCGGATGGCCAAGGGCGTGCCTCAGGCCAACGGCCAGATCGCCGTCGAACCGCTAATGGACGTCGCGCACGTCGCCTCGGCCGTCCTCTACATGGCGAGCCTGCCGCCCGACGCGAACGTCCAGTTCATGACGATCATGGCGACCAAGATGCCCTTCGTCGGGCGGGGCTAGCGCGAAACCAAGTCCGACCGGCTCCTAGCGCACGGCCACGTCTTTCATCGCCTCGAGCCGAAGCTCGTCTGCCCGGTCGTCAATTCCGCACGCTGCAGGCCGTCGACCGTCTCGGGCAGGAACGCTTTCAACCGATCGCCGGCAATCGGCTCCACCTTCTTCCCGCCGAACGATGGCGCGAGCGCATCGATGACGAGACCCACGCCGAACGCGACCGCGAGTTGAAGCGCGAACGTCGCGACCGCCAACGCAACCCCGGTCACGACCGGCGCCCGGAGGGTGCCGACGAACGGCGCCGGCACGCCGATCAGCGAGTGTCCGATCCACGACGCGACGGCCGAGATCGCCGCGAGCGGCACCGCATACCCTAGGAGCCTGTCGGACTTCTTTTCGCGCATGCGACGGAGGCGATCCGGGCGCATTTCAAGGCGCGAGCCCGAGGCCCTACCGGGCGTATGGCGAGGGCGAGTAACGCAGAAGTGCGCCCGGAGCGCCCCGTCCCTTCGGGTTGCTGCCCAAAAGCGCGTCTGCTTCGCGACCTCCCCTGCCGCCCCGGGATCCGAACGCGCCCCCGCGTGGCGTCCCGGCCGGCCGCGTCCGGGCCCGGCGCCGCTGGCATTACCCTTGCTCGTGGTTCCCCTGCGCTAGCATGCATGCTGCGCCAGCGCACGGCTGCGCTTCCTCGGCCGGGTCGGCGGGCGCGTGCGGCAGACTGGCGAGCATGCGACGGGGACGATCATAAGCGAGAAGGCAGACGAGACGCACTTGTTCGGCCGGACAACGCGGCCCCCGCTGGGCCCGTTAAAATCGCCGATGCCGGGGCGACCCCACGCCATGCCCGCTCCAGACCCGATCGTTGATTCCTCGCTCGCGCCCGACGGGCCGCGAGAAGGCGCGCCAGCGGCCGACGAGGCGCCTGCCCTCCTGCACCGCTGTTTCGACGCGTACTCCTCGCGCCTCCTGGACGGCGCGCGGGATTCGCTCGACCTCGCGGGCGACCTGTTCGAGCAGACGACCGTGGTGCCCGAAGTCGACGTCGACGAGTTTCGCGCGAAGCGCGCGGAATGGGTCGATCGCTTCGCGCACATGGTTGCCGAGTCCTTCGACCAGTGGCAGAAGGGGACCCGCCGGCGTGGCCGCCGCCCTGACCGCGACGCCTCCGCCGCGACGCTATCGGTGATGACGCCGTTCGACCAGGAACAACAGGCGGCGCTCGTCGAAGCCACGACGTTCCTCCACCGCTTCACTCGGCGCGAGACGGCCGCGCTCGATGCGCGCATCGCGGCGCTGCTGCCGGGGCCCGCGCGCGATCACGACAGCCCGTTCGGCCCCGATTACATCCTGGACGCGCTGGGCGCGACCTCGCGTGGCGTCTATCCCAATCCACGGGTGTGGCGTCCGCTCATGGTCCGGGTGCTCGCCGACCTCACCCCAGCCATCAACAAGATCTACATCTCGCTCAACCGCAGCCTCGCCGATCGCGGCGTGCTGCCGGACATGAAGGCCGCTCTGCGCGCGCGCAGCGAGTGGCGCCCGGCCGACGACAAGGATCTCCTGCCGACGTTCTCGCGGATGCTCGCGGAAGCGGGGCCCGTGCCGACCGACATCGTCGTCCCGGCGGCCTCGGAGGTGTCGCCCGGCGCATCGCCTCCCGCGCCCACCGCGGCCACCCCCTCTGCCCCGCCGCCGGCCGTTCCGTCGCCGGCGATCCTCGCCGGGCTCGCCGCGCTCGCGGAGTTCGGAAGGCGTGCCGCGTCGGGGGGCGCGAGCCAAGAACCAGCCGGCGACTTCCCGGACCTCGATCCGATGATGGCGCTCGGGTCGTCGACCCCGCTCTTCGCGACGCTCGGGGAGTGGCAGCGTCTCGACCTCCCCGCAGCACTGCTGCAGGCGATGCCGCCGGCGGCGGAGGGGGACGCCGCGCCGGAGGTGCCGCAGAACCTCGTCCCGCACATCAGCGCCGCGGTCATGACGCAGGTTGCGAGCCCGACCGACCGGATCGCGATGGACGTGATCGCGCTGCTTTTCGATTACGTGTTCCGTGATCCCTCCATACCCGACCGCCAGCGGCGGCTGTTCGGGCGACTGCAGGTGCCCATCGTCAAGGCCGCGCTGCTCGACCGCACGTTCTTCTCCGACCGACTGCACCCGGTGCGCGCGCTGCTCGATCACCTCGCCGAGGGCGCGATCGGCGCGACCGCGCACGACGCCTATGGTGACGCGTTCGAGGCGGCGGCCACGGCGGCCATCGACCACGTGTGCCGCGATTTCGAGATCGATGTCAGCGTGTTCGAGCGCGCCGACGCCGATCTTGCCGCGTTCCTCGATTCCGAGCGCCGCGAGGCCGCGCCCGCGTTCAACGAGCATGTCGCCGTCGCGCTCGCCGCCGAGGAGAGCGAAGTCGACCGCGCCCAGGTTCGCGCGCTCGTGCGCGACCGCCTCGCGGGGCTCGAGCCGCCCTTCGCGGTGCGGACGTTCGCCGAAACGGTCTGGGCCGATTACCTCACCTCGGTGCGGCAGCGGGACGGCGCGGACAGCACTCCCGCGCTGGCCGCGCTCGGCACGCTCGACGAACTGCTCTGGAGCATCGAGGTCAAGGAGCGCACGGCGCAGAAAGCGCGCCTCACGAAGATGATCCCCGGCCTTATCGGAGGCCTGCGCCGCGGCTGCGCGGCGCTGACGGTGCCCGAGGATCGCGCGCGGGCGTTCTTCGACGCGCTCTACGCGCTGCACATGGCCGCGCTCAAGCCCGCCGCGAAGACGCCCGTCGGACCCGAACGCGCCGCTGGGGCGCCCGCGAGCGTCGCCGCCGCGACCCGCGCTCGGGACCCGGCCGCCGCCAAGCCCGCGCCGGGCAACGTCCACGATTTCGTGAGCGAAATGGCGGTCGGCACGTGGCTCACCTTCGGCGAGGGTGCCACCGCCTTCAACGCGCGGCTTTCCTGGGTCAGCCCGCTCCGATCCAAGTACGTGTTCACGAGTCGCTCGCGGACGCAGGCCTACGCCTTCTCGCCCGAAGAGCTCGCCTTCGAGCTCGGCAGCGGGCGCGCGGCGCTCGTCGTCGAGCCCGTTCCGCTGTTCGACCGCGCCGTGAGCGCGGCGCTCGACACCCTGGCCGCGCGCAAGCCGGCGACGCCTCGCGCTGCCTAGACGTTCGCAGGTACCGGCTACGGAAACGCCGGGATGTTGGGTTCGAGGCCGCGGTCGATCGCTTCGGGGTGGTTGCGACCGACGATCGCCTTCACATCCTCGACCCGGTGCTCGGGAACATCGACCAGAAGCAGGATCATCCCCTGCTCGATCTGCTTCTCGAACGGCCGCAGCCGCGAGCTCGGGACGGCCGAGCCCACCATGCTCGCGGCCCACATGCCGAACAGCCCGCCGAGCGCGGCGGTTCCGAGCACGGTCAGGACCTGCCAGCCGGATTCCGGTACGAGCTGAGCGAACAGCACGCCCGCGCCCGCGCCCAGCAGCGACCCGAGGCCGAGCCCGACCTGCGCTCCGTGCACGAGATCGGACTTCTGGACGACCGACGCCTCGTGCAGGCCTTCGAGCGCCATGCCGTCGCGCGCGATGAAGTGCAGGTGGCGCTCCTCGACCCGCGCGAGCAGGAGATCGTTCATCGTGGCGCCCGCGCTCGCCACGTCGGGCAACAGGTAATACAGACGGCGCCTCATCCGCGGTCTCCTCGAGTCAAGGGGCGCGAATCCAATCTAGCGCGATCTCGCGGCGCGCGCAACCGCACCGCGCTTGCGGTCGCTCCGGTCTAGGGAGCCTCTGCACAAGTATTCGCGATGGCGACGGTGACGTTTCTGATGGGATGCCGCAGTTGCCAAATAAGGCGAGCCGAAGCGAAGGTCGACCCCCTTCGCGAGCCTCGCGCTCAGTTACCAAACTGAGCAGACCGCCCGAAACGCCCCGTCCCTCTGGGCTGCTGCCCAACGCGGCGTCTGCGTCGTCGGTCTCCTCGGTGTCGTAGACCGGGCTACGACCTTCGTCGCCCGACTCGCATCCATCCGCGTTGGGCCGCGCAGCGCCACCGTGAATACTTGTGCAGAGGCTCCCTAGCCGACGTGCCGGCGCAGGAATCCGAGCGTGCGCTCGCGCGCGAGCTTCGCCGCGGCGGGATCGAACGCCGCGCGCTGGTCGCAGTTGAAGCCGTGATCGGCGGGGTAGATGAACACTTGTGCTTCGGGATACTCCGCCGCGAGCTCCCGCACGCCGGCGACCGGAATCCCCTTGTCGTGCTCGCCGAAGTGCGCCATCACCGGGCAGCGCGGATGCTCGCCCTTCGCGTCGAGGATCCCGCCTCCGTAATACGGGACGGCGCACGCGAAGCCCCCTTCACGTGCGGCCGCCATCCACGCGACGTAGCCACCCCAGCAGTAGCCGATGACCGCGACCTTCCCGCTGGCGGCGACCGCGTCGCGGGCCGCGCGGACATCGAGGAGCGCCTTGTCGATTCCGGCCTGTGCCTTGAGCTCGCGCCCCTTCGCGATGTCGTCGGGCGCATACCCGAGGTCGACCCCGCGCGCGTAGCGATCGAACAGCGCCGGCGCGATCGCCACGTAGCCGTCGGCCGCGAAGCCGTCGCAGACGCTGCGGATGTGCCCGTTGACGCCGAAGATCTCCTGGACGACGACGAGCGCCCCGCGCGTCGCACCCGTCGGTTCCGCGCGCCAGGCCGAGAGGCGAGTGCCCTCGGCCGCGGCGAGGTCGATCCATTGGCCCATGCGATTCCCCAGCGTCGGTTCAGAGGAAGCGGTACACCAGGTACACGTGCGAGATCGCGATCGACATCAGCATCAGCGGAAACGCGATCTTGAGGAACTCGACGAAGCGGAACGTGACGCCGGCGCGCTCCGACAGCCCGGCGACGACGAGATTCGCCGAGGCCCCGATCAGGGTTCCGTTGCCCCCGAGGCAGGCGCCGAGCGACAGCGCCCACCAGAGCGGCAGGAGCGCCGCATCGCCGCCAAACGTGGGTCCCATCGCCTTGATCAGCGGGATCATCGTCGCGACGAACGGTATGTTGTCGATGAACGCCGACAGGACGGCGGATGCCCAGAGGATAGCGAGCGCTGTCGTGTTGAAGTCGCCGCGGGTCGCCTTCAGAAGGCCGTCGGCCATCATGTCGATCAGTCCCGCCTTCTGGATCCCGTGGACGAGCACGAACAGCCCCAGGAAGAACATGAGCGTGATCCACTCCGCTTCGGACAGCGCGCCGTGGACGTTCTTCGACTGCTCCTCGCCCGGCTTGCCGAGATTGTCGAGGAGGAGCAGCGTGGCCGCGCCGAACACGGCGATCGTCGCCGGCTCGATGTGGATCTGGCGCTGGAGCATGAAGCCGCCGATCGTGCACGCGATGACGAACAGCGACTGCTTGAGCAATCGCGGGTCGGTGATCGTCTCGCGCTCGTTGAAGCTCATCACGTGCCGCCGGTTCTCGTCCGTCGCGTGCAGGTGGCGGCCCCAAATGAAGTAGAGCGGCACCATGGTCACCAACAGTGTTACGACGATCACGGGCGTCAGGGCCAGGCCGAAATCGTTGAAGGTGAGCCCGGTCGCGGACCCGATCATGATGTTGGGCGGGTCGCCGATCAGCGTCGCGGTGCCGCCGATGTTCGACGCGATGATCTGCGCGAACAGGTACGGGTACGGCTTGACCTTGAGCTCTTCGGTGATGAGCAGCGTGACGGGCACCGTGAGCAGGACCGTCGTCACGTTGTCGAGGAACGCCGAGAACACGGCAGTGACGGTCGACATCATGAGCAGGATGCCCCAGGGGCGCGCGTCGACCTTCTTCGCCGACCAGATCGCGACGAACTGGAACAGCCCCGAACGCCGCGTGATGTTGACGATCAGCATCATCCCGAGCAGGAGCCCGAGCGTGTTGAAGTCGACCGCGGCCATCGCCTCCTTCTGGTCGAGCACGCCCAACAGGATCAGGAGCCCCGCGCCGAACAGCGCGACGATCGCGCGGTTCAGGCGATCGCTCATGATGACGAGATAGGTCACGACGAAGAGCGTCGTCGCCACCCACAGCGGACTCCAGCCGAAGATGACGCCGGCCGCACGAGCCGCCTCGCCGTGCATCAGCGCGCGTCCTTCGAATGGAGCAACGCGAGCACGTCGCGCGGGGACACCATGCCGAGGAGCCGGCCGCTCTTGCGATCCACGACCGGCAGGTTGTTCGCGCCGCGATAGAGCTGCCGCACGACTTCGACGGGCGGCGTGTCCGGATGCACGACGTGCTCCGGCTTGACCGCGAACTCGCTCACCTTGGCCGCGTCGATCTTGTGCATCCTCCGGCGCAGCGTACCGAGGCCGGTGGAGACGAACGCGAGATCCGGCACGCCGTAGCCGACGAGCGCCGCGGACGGCAGGAGGCCGGCCAGCAGGTGATCGAGCTTGAAGATCCCGACGAGCCTGTTCGACGCGTCGACGATCGGGAGATCGGAGACGTGGTGCTCGAGCATGCGCCGCGTCGCGTCCGCCACCCTGTCGGTGTCGCGGAGCGCCTGGAAGTCCGGATTGTAGAACACGGGGCTCATGGCGATGGCGGCGGCATGGGTCGGGGAGGACGGTGAAGTCGCGCCGCTTCGAACGTCGGCGTTCCGGCGCGGGCGGGCCCGCGGCGCAGTGATTCTAGCCGATTTGTTTCGATCCGTGACCGGTCTCCGTTCCCGCAGCGGAGGAGTCCGTCGCTGCGCCGCGTAAAATGCCGCCCACCCATGCAGGCGTTTCCCCACCTCCTGGTGCTCACCGCGCCGCTGTTCCTGCTCGTGCTCGCGGGCTACCTGCTGATGCGCGGGCTGCACTGGCCCGCGGCCGTCTCCGATGCGCTCGCGCAGTTCGTGTTCGCCGTCGCCATCCCTGCGCTCCTCTTCCGGATGATGAGCGGCTTCGCGCGGCTGCCTCCGGTCGATGTCCGTCTGCTGCTCGCGTATTTCGGCGGTTGCGGGCTGGTCTTCGCCGCCGGGCGAATCGCCGCCTTCGCGCTGTTCCGGATGGACGGAGCGGCGCAGTCGGTGTTCGCGATCGGCGGCGTGTTCGCGAATACGGTGCTGCTCGGCGTGCCGCTCGCGCAGGTGCTCCTGGGCCAATCCGCAATGCCGACCGTATCGCTCGTCGTGGTTTTCAACGCGCTCCTGTTGTGGACGCTCGTGACGGCCTCGGTCGAATGGGCGCGTCGGCGGGAGATGTCGTGGCGCGGCCTCGCGCGCACCGCGGGCGACGTCGTGACCAACCCGGTCGTCGGCAGCATCCTCGGGGGCACCGCATGGAGCTATACCGGTCTCGCGCTGCCGGGCGTGGTCGACCGCACCCTCGAGATGATCGCGCAGGCGGCGACGCCGCTCGCGCTGATCGCCCTCGGGATGGGCCTCGCCGAGTTCCGCGTGAGCGAGGGCCTTCGCGCGAGCGTGGCGATCGCCGTCTTCAAGCTCGCCGTGTTCCCGCTCGTCGTCCTCGGGCTCGCCCGCGCGCTCGCGCTGCCGCCGCTGGAGACGCAGGCCGTCGTCATGGTCGCCTCGTTGCCGATCGGCGCGAACGTCTACCTCATGGCCCGACAGTTCTCGACGCTCGAAGGCCCCGTCGCTGCGGGCCTCGTTCTCACCACCGCACTTGCCGCGCTCACCACGCCGTTGATCGTCGCCCTCGCTGCGACGTGAACACGCGAATTCGCGCATACTGTGCGCGACACGCCCGGAGGCCTGAATGCACGTCGACACCCGCAAGATCGAAACGCTGACCCGCGAGCTTCTTGTGGCGATCGGCGAAGACCCGGAACGCGAGGGGCTCAAGGGAACGCCCCGCCGCGTCGCCGAGGCACTCGCGTTCCTGACCGGCGGCTATCGCGCCGATCCCGCCAAGGTCATCAACAATGCCATCTTCACGCAGGAGGCCAACAGCATGGTCATCGTGAAGAACATCGAGCTCTACAGCCTCTGCGAGCACCACATGCTGCCGTTCTTCGGCCGCTGCCACATCGGCTACCTGCCGCGGGGCCGGGTGTTCGGCCTGTCCAAGCTCGCGCGGCTGGTCGACGTCTACGCGCGGCGGCTCCAGCTGCAGGAACGGCTGACCGAGCAGATCTCGCGGGAAATCATGGAGCGGATCGACGCGCGGGGTGTCGGCGTGATGATCGAGGCACGACACCTCTGCATGATGATGCGCGGCGTCGAGAAGCAGAACTCCGTGATGGTGACGTCGTCGGTCGTGGGAGAGTTTCGCGATTCGGTCGCGACGCGCGAGGAATTCCTCGCACTGATCGGCAACCGTACGACGTGAGCGCCGGCGGAACGCCGTCACGGTTGACGCCTCCGCCGGGCGCGCATAGCCTATCGGCTCGTCGCGCCGGCGCTTCGCGGTGCGCCCCGGCCCGCTCCGAGCACGACCTCGCGTCCCGGCGCGGCCCGGGAAGTCCGCCGCCACGAGGAGCGCAGCGAAGATGACCGGCCCGTATCGCGTGCTGCCGATCCTGCAGGGCCTGTGCGCCGCGATCGACGAGCTCTATGTCGAGGAGGTGGGCCCCTTCGGCAAGATGGTGACCGAGGAGGCGCGCGCGAAGTGGATCGCGACGGGAAACAAGGTCCGGACGAGCGACGTGGACCAGTACATACTGCTGCTCGCCGAACAGCTCGACGACCCGTGGCGGCGCTCGGAGTTCGTCGTCCGGGCGCGGGAGCTGATCGGCGTCCGCTAGAGAGGTCCGGGGCAGGCGCGGGAATTCAGCGCCGCGCGGCGGATCGCGGCGCTGCGGCGTGATTGAGGCCGGCGGGCGGGCAACCGATGCCCGAATCGAACGCTAGGGAGAAGACATGCTCACCAATCGCTCGCTGGCCGTGCAGTTCGCCTTCGTGTTCCTGCTCGCGCTGGCGCTGGTCGGCGCCGCGTTCTACCTGATCCTCGACCGCATCTATGTGAACCAGCTCAAGAGCCAGGCCGAGACCGTCGCCGACAACGTCGACGCTTTCGGATCCTGGGTCGCGCAGTACGGGCGCGTCTGGGTCAAGAACGACAACAAGAGCTACCTCGGCCACGCGAGCCTGCTCGAGCCCGAAGAGGGCACCCCGGAAGGTACGGTGCCCCCGCCCGGCGCGAGGCTCACCCCCGTCGACTTCTACTCGAAGAACCCCGCACTCGCCCAGCGCGAGTTCTCCGAGGCCGTCGAGCGCTCGCCGTCGCCGTCGAAATTCCGGCTCACCTCGCACAACGTGATGAACCCGAACAACAAGCCCGACGCGTTCGAGGAGGGGGCGCTCCGCGAGATCCGCGACCGAGGCTTGAAGGAGTACTACGAGCTCACTGACAGCGGCTTTCGCTACGCACGCGCCGTCTATCAGAAGGCGTCGTGCATCGCCTGCCACGGCGATTCCGCGAGCGCGCCGAACGACGTCAAGGTCCGCTATGGCACGACGAACGGCTTCGGCTTCAAGGAAGGGGACGTCGCGGGCATCATCAGCGTCCGCTTGCCCGCGCGGTCGTTCTGGGATGTGGCGCTCAACGTCGTCGGCGTGTGGGAGTTGCTGATGATCGTGGCCGCGTTCGTGATCGCCATGGCATTCATGTACTACGCCGTCGTCGCGCCCGTGCGCCGGCTCACCGCCGCCACGCAGCAGATCTCGCTCGGCAAGGCGGCCGATCTGGAGCTGGCTCGCGTCAATCCGAACAGCCGCAACGAGCTCCACCGCCTCGCTCTCGCAACCGAGCGCCTGCGGGTGTCGATCAACATGGCGATTCAGCGCCTGACCGGCCGCAAGCCGTCGGCCTGATCCAGCTTCGGAGGACTTGAGATGACGAATGCCAAGGGTGGGGGCTTCAAGGGGCGCGCGCCGAAGGCACCCACCGCGCCGCAGCCGCCCCGCGGGCCCCAGGGGCGGCGACCGGTGGCCATGCCCGTGATGCGCATCGCGCCGCGCGGCAAGTCGGGCGGGCGCGGGAAGTAGCGGCGCGAGCGGCTCGCCGGGGCCCCGGGCGCGAAGCGCCAAGGGGGAGCGAGCAATCGCGAGTCGACGCTAGCGGCCGACAGCTCGGCGCAGCGATCGAACGAGGCGGTGCGGAGGCCGCGGCGCGAGCGGCTCGCCGGTTCGGCCTCCGAACGCGCTCCCGGTCGCTCGCATCCCCAAGCGAGCTTGGGGCCCCTGCTCGCCGGTCGCGCGTTCCCCCCTTGCGAAGCGCCAAGGGGGAGCGAGCAATCGCGAGTCGACGCTGGCGGCCGACAGCTCGGCGCAGCGATCGAACGAGGCGGTGCGGAGGCCGCGGCGCGAGCGGCTCGCCGGGTCGGCCTCCGCACGGTCACCGCAGATCGTGGCATCGCGGGGTCGGCCTCCGAACGCGCTCCCGATCGCTCTCACCCCCGAGCAAGCTCGGGGCCCCGGCTCGCTGGTCGCGCGTTCCCCCCTTGCGAAGCGCCAAGGGGGAGCGAGCAATCGCGAGTCGACGCTAGCGGCCGACGGCTCGGCGCAGCGATCGAACGAGGCGGTGCGGAGCCGCGGCGCGAGCGCGACGGATCCGGCGGGGTGACGGCCCGAGCGTCAGCCCTTGACGCGCTGCGGCGCGCCCGGCTTCACCGTGCCGCAGTCGGGCGACAGCCAACGGCTGTCCACCTCGACCGTCGTCGTGCGCGGTCCACTCTGCTCCTGGCGGACCCAGGTGATCGTCCCGCGGATCCGCTCGGGGCCCGCGGCCGTGAACGCCACCGTCCCCTTCAGGCCGCCGGCGCACGCGAGCGACGCCTTGAGGGCGCGCGGCGTTTCGTCCTGCACCGTGCGTTCGCAGTTCGCGTCGTCACCGTCCTCGCGCGAGAACGTATCCCACCGGCGCGCCGCTTCGGGGGTCACGCAGTACCGAAGCTCGGCGGTCGTCGGCGCCGTCGCGCCGCGCGCGCTCATCATCTGCTCGATTCGCGCGCGCTGCTCCGGCGTGAGCTTCGACGGGTCGGCCAAGGGCGACACCGGAGCGCCCTCCATCTGCCGAGTGACGGTCCGTTCCCACAGGCCCGGCTTCGCGTCGGGCGGCGCCCCCGCCGCGGCGGCCGCCATGCCCGCGGCGCCGATGACGATCATCAACTGCACAATGCGCATCACGATTCCTCTCGAGAAGAACACGCCGAGCGTAAGGCCACGGCGGCCCGAGCGCAAGGGACGCGCCGCGGTCGCGACGCGCTAGAATCGGCCACCGTGACGGCGACGCGGACCTTTGGCCACGACGACGTGCTCGCGCTTCGCCAAGCGGCGGCGCGTTTCGGCGAGGAGCACGGCGGCGCGCGCAAGGCGGCCTCGATCGCTGCTGCTGCGGCGCGCGATATCGTCGATGCCGACGTGCTCGCCGCGTGGCACGATTGCCTCCTCTACCAGATCGCGTACCCGGAGGCGGCGGCACAGCTCCGCGCTGCCCGCGTCGAGCTGCGGCGCGTTGCCGCGCTCGCGCGTCGCATGACGCTTCATTCCGCGCGGGCGCGGCGGCGCCTGACCGGCAGCGGCATCGCCTGGACCGAATCGACGTTCGCCTTCGGCTGGGACGTCGCCCGCTGGCTCGTCGCCCGCTTCCCTCGACACTGCGAGCTCGACTCGTTCGGCGACGACGGCGTCCCGCTTCCGGACGTGCTCGCCGCGTCGCTGCCGCCACTCGAGTTCGCGCTCTTGGGCGGCGAAGAGGATGCGAGCGAGTGGCTCGACACGGTGCGCGGACGCGCGTCGAGACTCGCGTGGCTCGTCGCGCAGTTCGAGCGGCTGCCCTGCACCGACTCGGTCCGCGCGCCGCTGTTCGATGCGCTGCGCGTCTACGTCGCACTAAGACCGGGCGCGTCGCGGCTGTCGCGGACGTTCGTGCGCGGACTGCCCGCGCCGGTCCACGTCCACCGCGACGGACTCGCGCGCGCCGTCGACGTCCGCTCGCTCGTCCTGCGCCCGTTGCCGCCGCCGCGCCTGCTCACCGCCGCGACACGGGCGCGAGCGATCGATGCGGCGTGCGCGATGCTCGCTTCGCTCGGGCGCGAGACCGACGCCATCGCGCTGACCTATCCCGCGGGCGTCGAATGGTACGACCTCGGCCGCGGGCTGGCGATAGCGCTGTACGCGATGCGACCCGACCGCCGGGATCCCCTCGATTCGCATGTCGGCATGATGGTGTTCAAGAACGGCGTCGCGATCGCCTACGGCGGCGGGTGGCCGTTCGCAGGCACCTGCCGGATCGGCGTGAACGTGTTCGAGCCGTACCGCGGCGGCGAGTCGGCGCTGGTGTTCGCGCAGGTACTGCGCGTCTATCGCCAGCGGTTCCGGGTCGACCGGTTTCTGGTCGAGCCCACGCAATTCGGCGGCACGAACGTCGACGGGCTCCGCTCGGGCGCCTTCTGGTTCTATCTGCGGCTGGGCTTCCGACCCGTGGACCCTCGCGCGGCAGCGCGGGCAGAGGATGAGTTGGCGCAGATGAACGCGGATCGCGGCTATCGCACGCCCATCGCGCGGCTTCGTCGCATGACCGAATCGGACCTCGAGCTCGTCCTGGGAAGGCCCGGCCCCTCGCCCGACGCCGCAGCGCTGAGCCGGGCCGTGACGGAGTGGATTGACTCGCGGCACGCGGGCGACAGGACGGCCGCCGAGGCGGCGGCGACACGCTTCGTCGTCGCTGCGCTCGGCGCTGCACACGTCGGCTCCTGGCGCGAGGACGAATGCCGGGCACTCGCGGTGCTCGCCCCGCTCTTCGCGCAACTCGCCGACCTGCGGCGGTGGCCGGCCGCGGACAGGCGACGCTTGCGCGCGCTCGTTCGAGCGAAAGGCGGCGACGAGTTCCGCTTCCAGCGGCTGTTGGCGAGTCACCGCCGCCTGCGCGAGGCGCTGGCGGCGATCGCCGCGCGGCACGGCTGACCGCCCGGCGACTACACCGTCAGCCGGCGCATGCAGGCGCGGAAGAAGGACGCGCGATGGAGCTCTGGCGGCCGCGGGCGGTCGAAGACGTCGCGCGCCGCCCCGAGCAGGAAGGCTTCGTCCGCTTCGTCGTGGACGAACCACCTGAGCTCGTTCGGGAACGCCTGGATCGCTTCGAAATCGGATTCCATCTGCTCGATGAACGCGTCCTTCGCCATCCCGTTTTCGCGCGCCTGCGCAGCGTTCCCGATGAACTCCGCCCCCTCGGCGCATTCGGTCGACGTCGGCGTGCTTGCGCGGGCCGCGAAGCTCGCCGCGACCAGCGCGGCGAAGAGGCCGGTGATGAGCGTCATTCTTCGCTCGTGCATGGTCGTTCCTCCTCGCCCGCCCAACCGCGCGGCCGCGCGGGCCCGGGGCGCGGCGCGATCGTAGCCCTTCCGCATTGGCGCTTCAATCGTGCACCGCAGCGACGCCGCACACGCCTGCTAGAATTCACGCCCCGCTCTCTCCGATCCCCACGATGCCGCAATCCAGGCCGCCACGCATGTACGCCGTACGCCGATCCGGAATCCACGGCCGCGGCGTGTTCGCGACGCGCACGATCCGCAAGGGCACGACGATCATCGAGTATCGCGGCGAGCGCACGACCTGGGCGATCGCGTCGCGGCGGCCCGACAGCGACCCCGACAATCCGCACCACACGTTCATCTTCGAGCTCGACGACGGCCGGGTGATCGACGCCGGCGTCCGGGGCAACGCAGCGCGCTGGATCAACCATTCGTGCGCGCCCAACTGCGAGACCTACGAGGACGACGACGGGCGCGTCTTCATCGAGTCGCGGCGCGCGATCCGCGCCGGCGAGGAGCTGACCTACGACTATCAGCTCTCCTACGACGGCCGCATCGGTCCGCGCGTGCTCGCCGCTTATGCCTGCCGCTGCGGCACTCCGAAGTGCCGTGGCACGATGCTCACGCGGGCGCGCCGGCGGCGCTAGGCCCGAGCGACATGGCCCGCAAGCGCCCGCTGCGATCGGCCGGAACAGTCGTCGTCTGCGAGCACACCTCGAAGGTCCTCGCCGACAATCCGCTCGGCGACCCGCATGTGCGCAAGCTCGCCGTCTGGCTGCCTCCGCAATACGACGAGGCCGCCGGGGCGGGACGCGGCCGCCGCTTCCCCGTGCTCTACGACCTCGTGGGCTTCACGGGATCGGGGCTTGCGCACGTCGGGTGGAAACCGTTCGGCGACAACGTCGCCGAGCGCGCGGCGCGTCTCGTCCACGAGCGCAGGATGGGGCCCGCGATCCTCGTCTTCCCGGACTGCTTCACGTGCCTCGGCGGAAACCAGTACGTGAATTCGCCGGCGATCGGCCGCTACGCGGACTACCTCACGCGCGAGATCATCCCCTTCGTCGACCGCACGTTCCGGACGCTCGCGGACCGCGCGCATCGGGGCTGCTTCGGCAAGTCCTCCGGCGGCTACGGCGCGATCATCCATGGCATGAAGTATCCGCAGCACTGGGGGGCGATCGCCGACCACTCGGGAGACGCGTACTTCGACTTCGTCTATCGTCACGACTGGCCGAACACGCTGAACGAGCTTGCGAAGTATCGCGAGCCGAAGCGCCGCGCCGGCCCCTACGATGCGGCCGCCGGGGCGTCACGGAAGGGGCTCGCCGCCGGCGAGGACGACGGTCGCGTCCGCCGCTTTCTCGCTGCGGTGTGGGGCAAGGAGAAGCTGTCGCAGGCCGAGGGCCACGCGATCATGAACATCTGCATGGCGGCGACCTACGACCCCGACCCGCGCGTGGCGCTGCGCTTCCGGCTGCCGTTCCACCTCGAGACGGGCGAGCTGATCGACGCCCGCTGGGCGCGCTGGCTCCGGCACGATCCGATCCACCTCGTCCGGCGCCACGCGCGCGAACTGCGCTCGCTCCGCGGCATCTACATCGATTGCGGCTGGCGCGACCAGTACCACATCCATTACGGAACGCGGATACTGTCGCAGAGGCTCGCCGCCGCGGGAATCCGCCACACGTACGAGGAGTTCGACGACAACCACTCGGACATCGACTACCGGATGAACGTGAGCCTACCTTTCCTCTATCGCGCGCTCAAGCCCTGAGCCCGGACGCGCGGCCACCAGGAGATCGCCTATGCGACAGGAAGACATGCGCGAAAGCGAAAACGTCGAGGATCGCACCGGCAGCGGGCCGGCCGGCCGCGGCTTTCCGATCGGCGGCGGCGGCATCAAGCTGGGCGGCGGAGCGCTGGTCCTGGTCGTCATCGTGAGCCTCCTCTTCGGCGTCAACCCGCTGTCGCTGCTCGGCGGTCTCGAGTCGGGAACGAGTTCGCAGGTGCAGCCGGCGCCCGGCTACGGACCGCAGCGGGCCCCTTCGTCGGCGCCGAGCGATCCGGCGAAGATCACCGCGTCCAGGGTATTGGGCGACACCGAGGACGTCTGGACCGCGGTATTCAAGACGCTGGGCGGCACGTACCAGCCGCCGACGCTGGTGCTGTTTCCGGGCCGCGTCCGTTCCGCGTGCGGGATCGCGAGCGAAGCCGCGGGACCGTTCTACTGTCCGGCGGATCAGAAGCTCTATCTCGACACGACGTTCTTCGACGAGCTCGCGGAGCGCTTCCGGGCGCCCGGCGACTTCGCGCAGGCCTACGTGATCGCGCACGAGGTCGGTCACCACGTGCAGGCCCTGACCGGCACCATGGCGCAGGTCGACGCGCAGCGGCAGCGGCTGGGAGAGCGGGCGAACAACGCGCTGTCGGTGCGCCTCGAGCTGCAGGCGGATTGCTATGCCGGCGTCTGGGGCTACTTCGCGCAGAAGCGGAACAAGCTCGACCCCGGCGACGTCGAGGAGGGCCTCGCGGCCGCTGCCGCCGTCGGCGACGACCGGATCCAGCGGCGGATCCAGGGCTACGTCGTGCCCGATTCGTTCACGCACGGCTCCGCCGCCCAGCGCCAATACTGGTTCAAGGTCGGCCTCGCAAGCGGCGACGTGCGCAAGTGCGACACGTTCGCCCAGCGCGAGCCCTGACCGGCCGCGACGCCCGCGTGCAGGACAAACCGACGCCGTGCCCGGGCTGCGCGGCGACGATGCGACCGCTGCGTCTCGCGCGGAAGCTCGACGGCGAGCTCACGATCGACCTCTGCGACGACTGCCAGGCGCTCTGGTTCGACGCCTTCGAGAGCGTGCAGCTGACACCGGGGTCGACCCTCGAGCTGTTCAGGGCGATTGAGACCGCCCCGCCTTCGGTGCGCCGCGCGCTTCCCGCCCGGCTGCCCTGCCCGCGCTGCACGCTTCCGCTCTCGCTCACGCACGACCTGCAGCACACGACGCGATTCCTGTACTACCGATGCGCGAGCGGCCACGGGCGCTTCACGCCGTTCGTCCAGTTCCTCCGCGAAAAGGACTTCATCCGCCCGCTAGCGCCGGCCGAGCGCGCTCGTCTCCTGGCGACGATCCGCAGGGTCAGCTGCTCGTCGTGCGGCGGTCCGGTCGACCTCGAGAAGGATTCCGCCTGCCCGTACTGCCGCGCACCGATCTCGATCCTCGATCCGGATGCCGTCGAGGGGACCGTCCGGGCGCTCGAATCCGCCGAGACGCGACGGAAGGTGATCGACGTCGATGCGCTCGTCGACGGCATGCTGGTTGCCCACCGGCGCGCCGCCGAACTCGATAGCGTCGAGGCGCGCGGGGAAGGGACCGGCGCAGCGGCCGTCGATCTGATCACGCTCGGCTTGAGCGCGGTCGCGTCGCTTCTTGCCCGCTGACCGTCGCCCGCACTGGCATCGCGGGCGCGGCCCGAAGTAAAATCGGGGTCTTTCACGCCCGAGGAGCATCGACCATGAGCCCCCTTCGCCCGGCCGCCGCCCTGCTGATGCTGAGCTTCGCCGTTGCGGCCGGTTCCGCGCACGCGCAGATGACGGCACCCGCGACTCCGATGGTCACGCCGGCGCCCAACTGCGACAAACCGGGCGATCCCCCAGGCTCCGGCTCGAGCGAGATCGGCAAGAGCGCCGCCGAGGCGAAGCGGGCCAAGTGGTCCACCGCCATGAAGGACTACCTCGACTGCCTCAAGGGTTTCGTCACGCAGGAGCAGCAGGCGAGCTCGACGCACGCGCGAGCCGCCAATGCGGCCGTCGAGGAGTACAACCGGGCGATCAAGGTCTACAACGACGAGATCGCGGCGCAGCGCCAGTAGCGCGGCGACTCCCGGCGCCGGCTCCAGGCCGGGTCCGCTCCCCATGGCTCTCGCGCCCACGCCGCTGCCTGCGCGCCCCGCGCCGACCGCCGAGGCCGCGCTCGCGATCGCGCTCGCGCTGGTCGAGGGCTTCGACCGGCATTACGCGCTGTTCCGCGAATGCGCCCGGGCGGCGCGGCGCCATTTCGACGCCGGCAACTGGCTCGCGATCCAGCACGTCGGCCGCGACCGGATCGACTTCTACGATCGCCGGGTCCAGGAGACCGCCGATCGCGTCCTGCGCGAGTTCCGGAGCGCGGGCCTCGACACCGACACCCTGTGGGAGCAGGTCAAGCTCCATTTCATCGGGCTCCTGATCGACCACAAGCAGCCCGAATGCGCCGAGACGTTCTTCAACTCGGTGTCGGTGAAGATCCTGCACCGCGTCTACTTCCACAACAGGTTCATCTTCGTCCGGCCGGCGATCTCGACCGAGCACATCGACGCCGACCCGCCGTCGTACCGCAGCTACTATCCGCTGCAGGCGGGGCTGCGCAACGCGCTCGTCGACATCATCCTCGACTTCGGCTTCGAGCGCCGCTTCGCCGACTTCGGCCGCGACCTGCGCAACGTGATCGCCGCGTTCCGCCGCCGGTTTCCGCGGCCGTTCCGGCCCGAGTCGAACCACCAGATCCAGGTGCTGTCCTCGCCGTTCATCCGCAATCAGACCGCCTACATCGTCGGCCGGATCGTCAACGGCATCCACACCTATCCGTTCGTCGTGCCGGTCAAGCACGACGCGCAGGGACGGCTGTACTTCGATGCGCTGCTGATGGACGAGAGCGACCTCGCGATCCTGTTCTCGGCGAACCGGACGTACTTCCTGGTCGACATGGAAGTGCCGTCGGCCTACGTCGACTTCCTGCGGGCGATCCTGCGCGACAAGACCGCTGCCGAGCTCTACACGATGGTCGGCCTGCAGAAGGGCGGCAAGAACCTCTTCTATCGCGACTTCCTCCACCACCTCAAGCATTCGCGCGACCAGTTCATCGTCGCGCCCGGCATCAAGGGCCTCGTGATGACGGTGTTCACGCTGCCCTCGTATCCGTACGTGTTCAAGGTGATCCGCGACCGGATCGCCGCGTCGAAGGAGACCGACCGGATCAAGGTCAAGCAGAAGTACACGCTCGTGAAGCACCACGACCGCGTCGGCCGCATGACCGACGTTCTCGAATACTCGGACGTCGCATTTCCGCGCGCGCGGTTCTCCGATGCGCTGATCGAGGAGCTCACGGCGGTCGCGCCGTCGGTGATCGAATTCGACGGCGACCACGTGATCGTCAAGCACCTGTACATCGAGCGGCGGATGACCCCGCTCAACCTCTATCTCGCGCGCGCCGACGACGCGCAACGGGCGCATGCCATGCGCGAGTACGGCAACGCGCTGCGCGAGCTCGCCGCCGTCAACATCTTCGCGGGCGACCTCCTGTTCAAGAACTTCGGCGTC
Organism: uncultured beta proteobacterium; assembly: GCA_963734055.1. Classification (GTDB taxonomy): domain Bacteria; phylum Pseudomonadota; class Gammaproteobacteria; order Burkholderiales; family Casimicrobiaceae; genus CAIWHR01. Next base: position 132,274 of record CAVTFQ010000009.1, on the reverse strand, counting down.
ACCCGCTTCGGCCGCGTCGTGTTCTACGATTACGACGAGATCGACTACCTCGTCGACTGCAACTTCCGGAAGATCCCGCCGATGCCGCCGGACTGGGACGAGATGTCGGGCGACGTCTGGTATCCCGTGGGGCCCCACGACGTCTTTCCCGAGGAGTTCGAGACGTTCCTGCTGACCGATCCGAAGACGCGCGAATGCTTCCGCTACTTCCACGCCGACCTGCTCGACGCCGAGTGGTGGCAGTCGGTGCAGCGGGAGATCCGCACCGGTCGGCTCGTCGAGGTGCTGTCGTACCCAGAAACGGCCCGGTTCGCCCGCTGAGGCCTCGGAACGCGGCGTCGTCACCCGGCTGTAGCGGACAACCGGTTCGGATGCCAATGGCATGAATGCCGTTCGGCGGACGACCGCCGCCGAACTGCCGTTTCGACCCCACGTCGCGGCACGGCGCGTTGATACTAGGCGGGTCCGGATGCGACCGCTTCGGGCCACGACAAGCAGAATCGCCTCACGCGGCGAATGAGGACCGGGGGATGTTCGTCAGCGCGTTCGATCTTTTCCGCATCGGACTGGGTCCGTCCTCGGCGCACACGACGGGGCCGATGCGCGCCGCGCGCCGCTTCGTGCACGTGCTCGAAGCGGACGGCGTCTTCTTCCAGACGCGGCGCATTTCTATCGACTTGTACGGTTCAGTCGCGTGCACCGGGCGCGATCAGGGCACGGATCGCGCGCTTCTCGCGGGCCTGTCCGGCGACGCGCCGCATGCGGTCGATCCGCATGTGCTGGCGGCACGCGCGGCGCGCATCCGCGCCGAAGGCCAGCTTGCGCTCAACGGCACGTCGCGGATCGCGTTCGACCCGGCGGCGGACATCGTCTTCCACGTCGACAAGGCGTTTGCCGACCACAGCAACGCGCTGCGCTTCACCGCGCGGAACGGCCGCGGCGAGACGCTCGCGACGCGCCTCTATTTCTCGACCGGCGACGGCGAGATTGTCGCCGAGGGCGAAACGGCGGCGGCGCGCTCGTCGATCCGCGTCCCCTACCCTTTCACGAACGCGGCGGAGCTGCTCGCCCACGGCCAGAACCACGGCAAGAAGATCGCCGAGGTCGCGCGCGCGAACGAGCTCGCGCTCCGCAGTCCCGGGGAAGTGCGTGCCGGCCTGCTGCAGTTCGCGGCGACGATGCGCAACGCGGTCGAGCGCGGCCTTGCGACCGACGAAATGCTGCCCGGGAGCGGCGCGCGGCCGCGGCGCGCCGCGACGCAGGCGGCAGCGATCGCCGGCACCGATTCGTCGCTGCCGGCGTGGGCCGCGGTCTACGCGACGGCCGTTGCCGAGGAGAATGCCGCGGGAGGCCGCATCGTCTCGGCACCGTCGAACGGTTCGGCCGGGCCGGTCGCCGCCGTCCTCCATCAGTGGCGCTCGACGGAGCCGTTGGCCGGCGAGGACGGTTCCGTGACGTTCCTGCTCGCGGCCGCCGCCGTGGGCCAGCTTCTTCGCGCGGGCGGCGTGAGGCATGCCGGCTGCCAGGGCGAGATCGGCGTCGCGAGCGCAATGGCCGCGGCGGGCCTCGCCGCAGTCCACAGCGCGAGCAACCGCCAGGTGCTGCATGCCGCGGAGCGCGCGCTCGAGCCTTTCGTGGGCCTGACCTGCGATCCGGTCGGCGGCCTCGTGCAGGATCCGTGCATCGCGCGCAACGCCGCTGCCGCCGCCCACGCGGTCGGAGCCGCGCGTTTCGCGCTGCGCCTCCCGAATCCGCCGGTCGCGCTCGACGCCACGATTCGCACGATGCTCGACACCGGACGCGAGATGGCGGCACGGTACAAGGAAAGCTCGCTCGGCGGCCTCGCCGTCAACGTCGTGGATTGCTAGGGCGTACTCGGGTCCCGCGCGTTCGACGGCGTGTTATCCTCGCCGCGATCGCGCCGGAACCCCATGTCGACGTCCCGCGTACTCCCATCGCGCCCACAGCTCGCGCTCGCCTGCGTCGCCGCCGCGGTCCTCGCCGCGGTCCTCGCCGCGGGCTGTGCCGACAAGCCGAGCAAGGAGGAGGAGGAGGCCGCGCGAAACACGTTCGCGTGCAAGCTCCGCGGCGAGCGCCTCGTCTTGCGGTTCGACGCGGGCGAGGCCCGGCTCCTGATGCCGGGCGGCGATCGCGTCATCCTCTATCAGATTCCGGCCGCCTCCGGTGTCCGCTTTTCCAACGGCACGTTTGAGCTACGGGGAAAGGGCACGGACCTGGAGCTCATCAGCGACGGCATCGCAATGCCGCTCGTCGACTGCCAGCCCTACGCACTGCCGAAGCCGACTTGACCGTCTCGTCCGGCTCCCCGCCTGCAGTGGGTGTGATCGGCGTCGGCGCGATGGGCGGCGCGGTCGCGCGGCGGCTTATCGGCGCCGGGGTTCCGGTGATCGCGCGCGACATCCGTCCGGAAGCGCAGGATGCCGCCGTGCGCGCAGGGGCCGAGCCTGCGGCGTCTCCCGCCGATCTCGCGCGCCGCGCCCGCGTCCTCGTCGTGCTGGTCGTCGACGCGGACGACGTCGAGACCGTGCTCTTCGGCGCGAGCGGCGCCGCTGCCGCGCTGACGACGGGCAGCGTCGTTCTCGCGTGCTCGACGGTCGATCCCGCGCATCCGCCCGCCTGGGCAGAGCGCGTCGCCGCGACCGGCGCAACGCTGCTCGACGCTCCCGTCTCCGGCGGGCCGGCCAAGGCCGCCGCCGGGACGATGACCATGATGATTTCGGGCCACCCGGCCGCGCTCGAGCGCGTGCGGCCGATTCTCGACGTGATGGCCGGCCGCGTGTTTGCGCTGGGCCCGCGCGCGGGAGACGCGTCGGCCTTCAAGATCGTCAACAATCTGCTCGCCGCGGCGAACCTCGCCGCGGGCGCCGAGGCGCTTGCGCTCGCGCGCGCCGCGGGGCTCGACGCCGCGCTCGCGGCCGAGGTGATCGGCGCATCGTCCGGCGCGAGCTGGATCGTCGCGGACCGGCTGCCGCGCGCGCTCACGAGCGACCTCGCTCCGCACGCTGCGGCGCGGATTCTCGCGAAGGATGTCGGGATCGCGGTCGCCCTCGCGCGCCGCATGGGCGTCGACGCCACGTTCGGGGCGGCGGCGGAGTCCGCGCTCGCAGATGCCCTCGCGGCCGGTCACGGTGACGCGGACGACGCCGTGCTCCTGTGGCGGGCGCTGAAGGCGCATTAGCAGTTCGTTGAAATGCGGCTCAATTTGAACACCGGCGCATCCTGAAATGGTTTGTTTGAGCGACAGGACGTGGGATTTCGCCTCGCGCCACCCGGTTCGACCTGGTTTGGCGGTCGTTTCGGGTCGCTTTGGCGTACAGCGGAGACACCTTTCCTGTCGATCACCCGCTTTCCGCGAAGAGTTTCGGCAGCCGACGCAAGTTCACGGCGGTCATGGTCATGGCGAATACCAACTCGGCGCGTTCAATGCCGCGCAGTTTCAGTTGGCGAAGCGTACCGTGCTGCTTGCCATCGCCGAAGATGGTTTCGATCAGCTTGCGAATGATTTGACTGACTGCGTAGCCGGGATGGCGAGTCGTGCGCTCATCGATCGCGCTGGCGCGGTGCTTGGTGTTCTGGGCGACATGCGGTGTCACCCCGATGGCGCGGCAGTCAGCGACGAAGTCAGCGGTGTCATAGCCTTTATCGGCGCCGACGGTCTTGGGCGTTGCTCCGGGCTGCGCCGCCAACATCTCGATGGCGGCCTCGCGTTCCGCCTTGCCGGTCGCGTGGGTCAGCCGGTGGTCGACCACCAGTCCATTGCGATTCTCCATCAGCGCATGGCCCATGTAATACGGCAGCGCCTCGGCATTCTTGCTCTTGCGATAGAGCCGCGCATCGGGATCGGTACGACTTTCATGGGTATCGTTGGTGCGCGGCTGGCCGCGGAAGTTGACCTCGGGATTGCTCTTCGAACCGCTCGCCGGTGGCGGTGGCCCATCCTTGGGCACGACGCTCTTCTGCGAGGCCCAAGCGCGAACCAGCGTGCCGTCCACCGAAAAGTGCTCAGCACTCAACAGCCCTTTCGCGCGGGCCTGCGCCAGCACTTCCTCGAACAGCACCTGGCAGGCGTCATGCTCGATCAACCGATCGCGGTTCTTGGAAAAGGTCGAGTGATCCCACGGATCATCCTGCATCGCCAGCCCGACAAACCAGCGAAACAGCAGGTTGTAGCCCAACTGCTCGATCAGCATCCGTTCGCTGCGTACGCCGTAGAGCACTTGCAGCATCAGCGCCCGCAGCAGCTTCTCCGGCGCGATCGAGTCGCGGCCGGCTGGCGCGTACATCGCGGCAAACAGCGGATCCATGCGCTTGAGCGCCTCGTTCAGGATGTCGCGCACCGGACGCAACGGATGATCCGCCGGCACGTAGCTCTCCAGACTCCGTACCGAGAACAGCGTGTCCTGCATGACATCTGGGCCGCGCATCGCTCTGACCTCGAAGGATTGCCGATGAAAACCCTCACCAGAACGATAGACGAAAACCTCGCACTTACAAGCCGAATTTCAACAAACTGTTAGGGGACAACCGTGAGGACGCGCCCCGTCACTTCGGGGGCGCGTCGAAGTCCACGTACACCCATGTCTGGGACTTGATCGGGTGCGGCTTGTAATACTTGATCCAGGGCTGCAGCAGCTGATCCTCGATCAGGTGGTAGCCCATCCGCCACGGCGCGTAGACGAGCATCAGCTCCGTCATCCGGTCGAAGAGCTTCGTGCGCTCCGGTGAGTCGGGCAGCCGCCGGGCTTCGTCGTAGAGCTTGTCGAAGGCGGCAAGCTTGAAGTTGGCCTGGTTTTCCTGGCCGGCGTTCGGGCCGTAGAGCAGCTGCATGAAGTTCTCGGCGTCCGGATAGTCGGCGTTCCAGCCGTCGCTCCGCATCGGGATCTTGCCGAGCCGCGCCATCTTGCGGAGCTCGGGCAGCCGGTCCTTCCTGAAGTTGATCCGGATGCCGATCGCGTCCATGTTCTTCTTCCACAGCTCGTCGCCCTGCCGCGCGGCGGAATTCGGCGTCGACCAGCGCTCGAGCGCCAGCGGCCTGCCGTCGGGCATCTCGCGATAGCCGTCGCCGTCGCGATCCTTGTAGCCGAAGTGATCGAGGAGCGCGCGCGCCGCGACCGGGTCGTAGAGCTGCGCCTGGGTGCGAAGCGCGGGGTCGAAGCCCGCGATGTCGGGCGGAATCGGGCCGTTCGCCGGCACGGCGCGCCCCTTGAGCAGCACGCGGATCGCCTCGTCCTGGTCGTACGCCATGCCCACCGCGCGGCGCAGCGCGATCTTCTCGGGCGTATAGCCGCCGACCACCGGATCCTCCATGTTGAAGTACGTCCACCACGTGTTCGGGCGCAGCAGGATCTCGTGCTTGACGCCGCGCGCGACGAGATCCGGCTTGAGCTTGCCCCCGACGATCGCCTGGTCGACGAAGTCCGCCGGGATGCGTTCGAGGAGGTCGACCTCGCGGTTCAGGAACGCGAGCCACTGCGCCTGCCCCTCCTCGATCACGCTGATGTCGATCCGGCCCGGGATCGGCAGGCGGCGGCCCTTGAGCGCGGCGGCCACCGGCTCGGAGTCGCGCGGAATCGGTCCCGCCGGCACGTAGGTCACCTCGCGGTACGCCGGATTGGCGACGAGGACGATCTTCGAGCTGCGCTTGTACTCGCCCAGCACGTACGGCCCCGTGCCGACGGGATGCGCGCCGAAATCGAGCCCGTAGGCTTCGACGACCTCGCGCGCGACGGCGCAGGTATTGGGCACCGCGAGCGCGTAAAGAAAGCGCAGGTCGGGCTGCTTGAGCCGGATCCGCAGCGTGTAGCGGTCGACGACCTCGATCCCCGGCAACGGCGCATCGTAGTCGAATCGGCCGGTCTTTTCCGCCGTCTTGCGCGCTTCCTCGCCGCCGACGACCTTGCCGTCGATGAGCCATGCCCACGGACTCTTCACCGCGGGATCGAGCAGCCGCTTGAGGCCGTAGGCCTGGTCGGCGGCGGTCAGCTCGCGCGGCTTGCCCCTGAACGCAGGATCCGGCGTGAAGAAGATGCCCCTGCGGAGATGAAAGAGATAGGTCTTGCCGCCGTCGGCGACCGTCGGCATCGCCTCGAGCGTCCGCGGCACGAGCTTCACCGGCCGCGCGAGGTAGTCGTAGTCGAGCATCGACTCGTAGACGTTGGCGATGACGCCGTCCGACGCGGCATCCGACGCGAACTGCGGATCGAAGCTCGTCTCCGCGATCGAGAAGACGACGCGGAGCGTCTTCGTGGCGTCGGCGCCCTGCGCGGACGACGCGGCGGCCGCGATCGCCAGCGCGAGCACGACGCGGCGCAATCCTTCCCTTCCTCCCATCCGCGATCCCCATCGAGGTGACCAGGCGGGATCGTAGCAGCCCGCGGCGGCGCGGCGCGCGGCGGGCTACAATCGGCGCACGCTCACGGGGGCAGTCAGAGGAATACGACCATGGAAATGAAACGGCTCTCGGGCGGCAACCTGCGCGCCGCCGGCTACGATGCCGTGCGCCGCACGCTCATCGTCGAGCTCACGTCCGGCACGTTCGAGTACGGCGGCGTGTCGGCCGACACGTTCCGCCGCTTCACGTCGGCGTCGTCGCCCTGGAGCTTCTTCCGCGACAACATCGAGGACGGAGAATACCCGGTCAAGCGGGTGCGCTGAATCCGGGCAAGCGACGCGCGGCGCGGGAAAACCCGCCGCCGCGCGCGAAACGACTTGCGATCGCCGCGTTACTGGATGGTCAGCTTGCGGCCCGCCACCGCCGGCTTCTTCGCGAGCGCGAGCTCCAGCACACCGTTCTCGTACTTCGCGGTGCTCGCGGACTCGTCGAGCTCGGACGGAAGCGTGAAGCTGCGGAACGCGCTGCCGACATAGCGCTCGCTGTGCAGCACGCGCTCGCCGTCCTTCTTCTCGCTCTCCCGCTTCACTTCGGCGCCGATCGTGACCTGGTTGCCCTCGATCGAAACCTGGATGTCGTCCTTGTTGACGCCCGGGATCTCGGCGCGGACGACATAGGCGCCGTCCTTCTCGGCGACGTCGACCTTGATGCTGACCGGCGAGCGCTCGGCGCGAACCGGCGCGAAGAAGCCCCGGAACAGATCGTCGAACGTCTGGTCGGCGAACGGGTGATACACAGTCAGGTTGCTCATGGGGTTGTCTCTCCTCTCTCTTGTCCGTGCACTTGGGCGTCGGCCGCCGTCGCGCGTCGACACGCGGCGCGCGCTGGCGACCTCGAGGGCAATCTGCGGGCCGTTGCACGACTTTCAAGGGGTTGCGCCGACGGCGGCGACACCCGTGAGGCCGACCCTGGTTGGACGCGGCCCAAAAAAGGCGATAATCGGGGCGCAAGCCCACCTGTCCGGACCGCTCGCCATGACTGCCACCCTCCCCCCGTCCGAGCTCGAGCGCCTGAAGCGCGAGCTCGAAGATCGCCGCGCGAAGCTGCGGGTCGAGGTCAAGACGCAGCTCGATGGCAGCGACGACGATCGCGTCGTCGGACTGCGCAACCGGATCAAGGAGAGCGGCGAGGAATGGGGCGTGGCCGATGGTCTCGCCGAGCTCGACATCGCCGAGGTCCGGCACGCGCTGGCCGAGCTCAACGAGGTCGAGGCGGCCCTGGCCCGCATTCGCGCCGGGACATACGGCGAATGCCGCGATTGCGGCGAGCCGATCGCCCTCGCGCGCCTGTCCGCCTACCCGACCGCGATGCGCTGCCTCGCCTGCCAGGAGCGGCACGAGAAGAAGGTCGGCGGTCCGCCTCTCACCGCCGTTTGAGCCGCGCCACGCCCCCGGCGCCGCCTGGAGCGTAGCGGGTGACCCACGCAAAGAATTCCCGGTACCAGAGACGGGAATTCTGCGGCTTCAGGATCCAGTGGTTCTCGTCGGGAAACCAGAGGAGCCGCGCCGGCACTTTCTTCGCCTTCAGCGTGTCGTAATACTGCAGCGCCTGCGTGGCCGGAACCCGGAAATCCTGTTCGCCGTGGATCACGAGGGTCGGAGTCCGCGCGCGCTTCACGTAATGGTGCGGCGACTGCCGCATCACGCGCGCCGGATTGTCCCAGTGGAAGGCCCCGAGCTCGTCGGCAAAGAAGTGGTAACCGTCGGTCGCCATCATGCTGACCCAGTCGTAGCAGCCCGCGTGGCAGACGAACGCACGGTAGCGATCGGTCTGCCCGTTCATGTAGGCGACCATGTAGCCGCCATAGCTGCCGCCGGTCGCGACCAGCCGCTCGCGGTCGATGTAGCCCTGCCGGAGGAGCCAGTCGGTGCCCGCCTCGACGTCAGCGAACTCCTTCGTCCCGTAGCGGCCGATGATGGTCTCGAGCCACTTCTGGCCGAAGCCCGACGAGCCGTGATAGTTGACCGCGGCGACGACGTAGCCGTGGCCCGCGAAGACCTGTGCGTTCCAGCGGAAGTGCCAGCCGTCGTGGTGCGCGGCGTGCGGGCCGCCGTGGATCGAGTGGAGGAGCGGCCACTTCCGGCGCGGGTCGAAATCCGGCGGGTAGGTGATCCACATCTGCACCGGCGCGCCACCCCAGCCCCGGATCGTCACCTCGCGGACGTCGCCGAACGCGTGCCGCGCAAGCAGCGAGCGATTGAGACCCTCGATCGACCGCTCCCCGCTGCCGTCCGCGCGGCACGCGAACAGCGCCGGCGGGTGCCGCGATGTCGCGCGGTCGAAAACGATGACCGCGCCGTCGCGCGACTGCGCGAAGCCGCCGACGGTCCCCCCGCGCACGATCCACGCCGGTGCCGCCGCGTCGAGCGCAAGCCGCGCCACGCCGACGCGGCCGCGGTCCTCGAGGGAATGGAGGAGCGCCCGGCTGTCCGGCGTCCACGCGACGTGCGTTGCCGCGCGATCGAAACGCGGGGCGAGGGTCCGCATTGCGCCGCTCGCGCGCGCGAGGAGGACGAGGTGGCCCTGGTCGTTGAACGCGCGCGCCGTGTCGTACGCCTCGAAGGCGATCGCGCGGCCGTCGGGCGAGTACCGCGGATGCTGGTCCGACGTTCCGGTGCGCGCGGTGAGGATTCGCTTGCGCCGCGTCGCGAGATCGACGGTCACAATGTCCGTCTGGTTCATCATCCCGGGCTCGGGTGCGAGATCGGCCGTGATCGCGATCTCGCGGCCGTCGGGCGCGACGTCGAAATGGTCGGCCGACGGATCCCACGGCGGCAGCGCGAGCCCCGTTCCGGCGAGCGCGTCGCGGCAGCGACCCGTCGCGACGTCGCAGACGTAGACGTGCGGCTCGCGGCCGTCGGCGACCCAGTGATCCCAGAAGCGGAATTCGCCCCGTTCCGTGACGTGCGCCTTCACCTTCGAGTCCTTGCGCTCCTTCCGGCGCTTCGCCTGCAATGCGTCGTTGGCGAGATCCGGCCACACCCACGAGATGAACGCGATCCGCGTCCCGTCGGGAAACCACTTCGGCGCCGCGCAACCGGTGGCGAGCCGGGTGAGCCGCCGCGCCTCGCCGCCGTCCGGCGCGATCACGTAGAGCTGGGGCTCTTCGTCGTCCTTCCGCTTTGCGGTGAACGCGATCCACCTGCCGTCGGGCGACCATTTCGGATCGGAGTCCTTGTCGCCCGCCGTCAGCATCCGCGCGCGTCCCCCGCCGCCGTGACCGGTCGGAAACAGCCACAGCGAGGTGCTGCCCTCGTTCTTCTCCATGTCGAAGGACGTGACGGCGCTGCACGCGGACATCCCGTCGGGCGCGATCGTCGGCGGACCGATGCGGCGGATCGCCCAGAGGGCCTCGACCGACAGCGGCGGCTTGCGCTTCGCCGAGCGGCGCGTCGCGCCGCGCGAGTTTCGGGGCATCGGGGATCCCTCTTTGGGTACAATGCGGGTTCGCGATTCTAACCTTCCGGGTCCGCCCGAATCGCCGCTCCGCCCGCCTTCGATCAAACTCGCGATGAATTACCGTCGCCTCGGCAGGTCCGGCCTCAAGGTGAGCGAACTCTCGTTCGGCTCGTGGGTGACCTACGGAAACCAGCTCGGTGCCGAGGCCGCCGGCGAGTGCATGGCGGCGGCCTACGACGCCGGCGTCAACTTCTTCGACAACGCCGAGGTCTATGCGAAGGGCGAATCCGAGAAGATCATGGGCGAAGTGCTGCGCAGGATGCGCTGGCCGCGCTCGTCGTTTGTCGTGTCGACGAAGTTCTACTGGGGCCTTCGCGACGGGCCCAACGAGAAGAACACGCTGAACCGCAAGTACCTGCGCGGCGCGATCGACGGCTCGCTCGCGCGGCTCGGCCTCGACTACGTCGACCTGGTGTTCTGCCACCGTGCCGACCCGGAGACGCCGGTCGAGGAGACCGTCTCTGCGATGCACGACATGATCGCGGCCGGCAAGGCGCTCTACTGGGGCACGTCGGAGTGGACGGCGTCCGAGATCATGGCGGCCTGGCAGATCGCCGAGCGGCACCATCTGCACAAGCCGGTGATGGAGCAGCCGCAGTACAACCTCCTGCACCGCGAGCGCGTCGAGACGGAGTACGCGCGTCTCTATGACGACATCGGGCTCGGCACCACGGTGTGGAGCCCGCTAGCGTCGGGCCTCCTCACGGGCAAGTACAACGACGGCATCCCGCCCGGGACGCGCGGCACGCTCAAGGGTTACGAATGGCTGGCCGAGCGGCTCACCGACGCGGCGAAGATCGCGACCGTCAAGCGGCTCGTGCCGATTGCGGCGGAGCTCCGCTGCACGCTCGCGCAGATGTCGCTCGCGTGGTGCCTCAGGAATCCGCACGTCTCGACGGTGATCACCGGCGCGAGCCGCGCATCGCAGGTCGTCGAGAACATGAAGGCGCAGTCCGTGTTGCCGCGGCTCACGCCGGATGTGATGGAGCGGATCGAGGCCGCGCTCCTGCCGGGCTGACATGTCGAACCCACTCGAAAGCTGGCACGAGGAGCAGCGCTCCGCCTACCTCTACCGCGTCTGTGCGGAAGCCGAGGCCGGCACCGCGCGCGCCGAGCTCTTTCGCCGTCTCGCGGGCGAAGCGGAAGCGCAGGCTGCGATCTGGCGCGCGCAGCTGACCGCGCGCGGCAAGCCGGCACCGGGACCCTTCCTGCCCGACGCGCGCACCCGGTTCGTCGCGACGCTCGTCCGCAAGCTCGGACCGCGGCGCGTGAAGAGCGTCCTCGCCGCGATGAAGGTGCGGGGGATGGCCATCTACGGCACGTCGATCGCCCGCGAGTCGGGACATGCGCCGCCGGTCGCGGGCTCGCGCATCGAGCATCGCCATCGCGGGCTCGGCGGCGGCGGCAACCTGCGGGCCGCCGTCTTCGGGGTGAACGACGGGCTGGTCTCGAACGCAAGTCTGATCCTCGGCATCGCCGGCGCAAACCCCGATCCGCACGTCGTGCTGCTCGCGGGCGTGGCCGGGATGGCCGCCGGCGCGTTTGCGATGGCGGCGGGCGAATACGTCTCGGTGCGTTCGCAGCGCGAGCTGTTCGAATACCAGATCGGCCTCGAGCGCGACGAGCTCGACGAATATCCGGAAGCGGAAGCGCAGGAGCTCGCCCTGATCTACGCGGCGAAGGGCCTGCCGGTCAAGGAGGCGAAGCGGCTCGCCAACCGGCTCGTCGCGGATCCCGAGCACGCGCTCGACACGCTCGCGCGCGAGGAGCTCGGGCTGAACCCGGAGGAGCTCGGGTCGCCGTGGGGCGCCTCGGTCTCGTCGTTCCTGTCGTTCGCAGCCGGCGCGTTGCTCCCCCTGCTGCCGTTCGTCCTCGCGCCGGGTCCGATGGCGCTTCCCTTCGCGATCGGCGTCACCGCGGTCGCGCTGTTCGGCGTCGGCGCGCTGCTGTCGCTCTTCACCGGCCGCAACGCGCTCCGCTCGGGCGCGCGGATGCTGCTCCTCGGGAGCCTCGCCGGCGCCGTCACCTACGCGATCGGACGGCTCGCGGGCGTCGCGCTTGGCTGAGCCGCCCCGGTTGCGGCTCAGGCCGGGCCGCGACAAGTCGCTGCACGAACGTCATCCCTGGGTCTTCTCCGGCGCGATCGCGCGGGTGGACGGCGACCCGGCGAGCGGCGAAACCGTCGACATCTGCCGCGACGACGGCGCCTTCGTGGCCCGCGGGGCATATTCGCCGTCCTCGCAGATACGCGCCCGCGTCTGGACCTTCGACGCACGCGAGGTCGTCGACGATGCCTTTTTCGCACGACGCGTCGGGCGCTCGGTTGCGGCGCGGGCGCCGATGCGCGACCCGCTGCACACCGCGTGCCGGCTGATCCACGGCGAGGCGGATGGCCTGCCGGGCGTCGTCGCCGACGCGTACGCCGACTCGGTCGTGCTCCAGCTCTCCGCCGCCGGCGCCGATCGCTGGCGCGACGCGATCGCCGATGCGCTGGTGTCGGCGACCGGCGCCGCATGCGTCTACGAGCGTTCCGACGCGGAGGTGCGCGCGCTCGAAGGGCTGCCGCCGCGCACGGGACTCCTGCGGGGCGCATTGCCGGCCGCGGTTCTGTTCGACGAGGACGGACTCCGTTACCGCGCCGACGTCGTCGCGGGGCAGAAGACGGGCTTCTATCTCGACCAGCGCGCGAACCGCGCAACGGTGCGCACGCTCGCCGCGGACCGCGGGGCGCTGAACGTCTTCTGCTACACGGGCGGGTTCACGCTCGCCGCGCTCGCGGGCGGCGCGCGTCGGGTCGTGTCGATCGACAGCTCGGCCGCTGCGCTGGCTCTCGCCCGCGAGAACCTGGCGCGGAATGCGCAATTGCCGGCGGACCGCGCCGAGTGGATCGAGAGCGACGCGTTCGCCGAACTCCGCAAGCTGCGCGATCGCGCCGCGTCGTTCGACCTGATCGTGCTCGATCCGCCGAAGTTCGCGCCGACGGCCGCGCTCGCCGTGCGGGCAGCACGTGCGTACAAGGACGTCAACCTGCTCGCGTTGAAGCTCCTGCGCCCCGGCGGCCTCCTCGCGACGTTCTCGTGCTCGGGCGGCATCGATGCGTCGCTCTTTCGCAAGATCGTCGCGGGCGCCGCGCTCGATGCCGGAGCCGATGCCGCGGTCATCGGGCGCTTCGGCGCGTTCGCCGATCACCCGGTCGCGCTCGCGTTTCCGGAAGGCGAGTACCTGAAGGGGTTGCTGATACGCAAGAACGGCTGATCCGCGCCGGCGGAACTGCGGCGCGACCTCAGCTCTCCGTCGTCTCGAGGTCGCCGGCGTCGAGCGAGCCCACGTTCTCGCTGAGCCACGCGCACCAGGCCCCCCGCGTCATCGGCTCGACGGTGCGTTCGAGGTGCTCCCACCGCACGCTCCACTTCCCGCCGTCGACCAGCGAGACGCTCACCGCGGGCAGCGCGCCAAGGCCGAACTGCTCGATGCGCTCGTCGACGATGGCCATCGCCTCGCGCGGGGTCAAGAGCGGGTCCTCGTCCATGCGATAGGCGCGCCGATGGGGGTGCCACTGCCTCGAAGTGCTGTAGCGTTGCACCGGGCCTCCGATAAAACAAGGCCCCAGCCGGTCGCCCGGTGGGGCCTTGTCAGTCGCGGCCGGATGGACAGGAGGTCACCCGGCCGTTATCGGCTGATCGTCGCGGTCACCCCTTGAGGCACTTGCTCATGAAGGCCTTGCGCTCGTCGCCCTTCATGTCGCCGGCCTTCTTGTTGCAGTAGGTCATCTTCTCCTGCTGCGTCATCTTCACGGGTGCGGCTTCCTTGCCGGAGAGGCACGAGCTCATGAACGCCTTGCGCTCGTCGCCCTTCTTGCCCTCGGCCTTGGCGTTGCATTCTTTCATCCGCTCCTGCTGCGAATTCGCGGCGGGCGCGGCTGCGGGCTTCGCCGCGGGGGCGGTCGCGGCGGCGGGCGCCTGGGCGAGCGAAAGCGATGCCATCCCGGCAAGGGCGCCTGCAAGGGCCAGGGTGAGCAGTGGTTTCATTCAGGTCTCCTGCGGTGGATCGAACGGGCTCGATCGGTGTTGAATGGCGCCTTCAGGGGCCCCTCTCGCGGGCCTTTCCGGCGGGAGACCGCCGGCCGGGCAACCGAGGGTCTCCGGGCGGCTTCGGCGGCAGTCTACGGCAACGTCAACGCGCGAGGCAACGATTTCGCCGACGCCCGGCCAACCGCTGTCTCATATTGGGCTGATGCAATGCAACATGACGCGTGGCACAATGGTCAGTCTCGCCAAAGGTTTATGTTAAGCTTTTGTTTTTGCTGACTTTGCTTCCTGGAGCTGCGCCGTGCCGACGTCCACCGCCCACCGCAACCGCGCCGCCGCCGCCGGCCATTTGGCGTCCCGCCCGGCGATCGACGACACCCGGATCCGCGAGATCAAGGAGCTTGCGCCGCCGGCCCATCTGCTGCGCGAATTTCCGGCGAGCGACCGGGCGGCGAACACCACCTGGGAGACCCGGCAGGCGATCCATCGCGTGCTCCACGGCGCGGACGACCGGTTGCTCGTCGTCGTGGGCCCTTGCTCGATCCACGACTACGATGCCGCGATCGATTACGCGACGCGGCTCTCCGCGGTGCGGCGCGAGCTCGTTGCCGACCTGATCGTGGTGATGCGCGTCTACTTCGAGAAGCCGCGCTCGACGGTCGGCTGGAAGGGCCTGATCAACGATCCGCATCTCGACGACAGCTACCGGATCAACGAAGGGCTTCGCCTGGCCCGCCGGATCCTGGTCGAGGTGAACGAGCTCGAGCTGCCCGCCGGCACCGAGTACCTCGACATGATCACGCCGCAGTACATCGCCGATCTCATCAGCTGGGGCGCGATCGGAGCGCGGACGACGGAGAGCCAGGTCCACCGCGAGCTCGCGTCGGGGCTTTCCTGCCCGGTCGGCTTCAAGAACGGGACCGACGGCGACGTTCGCATCGCCGTCGACGCGATCAAGGCCGCTTCCGCGCCGCACCACTTCCTGTCGGTCACGAAGGGCGGCCACTCGGCGATCGTCCATACGGCCGGCAACGAGGACTGCCACATCATCCTGCGCGGAGGGACGGATCCCAATTTCGCCGCGGCGAGCGTCGAAGCGACCTGCCGCGAGCTCGCCGGAGCGGGCCTCGCGGCCCGGTTGATGATCGACTGCTCGCACGCGAACAGCCGCAAGCAGCACGAGCGGCAGGTCGACGTCGCGCGCGATGTCGCCGCCCAGATCGCGGGCGGCGACGAGCGGATCGTCGGCGCGATGCTCGAAAGCCACCTGAATCCTGGACGGCAGGATCTCGTTCCCGGCAGGGATCTCCTCTACGGCGTCTCGATCACGGACGCCTGCATCGGCTGGGACGCGACCGTCGAGGTTCTCGAATTCCTCGCGCGCGCCGTGCGCGAGCGCCGCCTTCGGGTGTCGGACGCCGCCTGACGCGCGTCCTTCGCCCGCCCCATCGTCGTGGCCGCCGAGATCGAGCTCAAGCTGGCTCTTGATCGCACCGCGGTCGCGCGGGCTCCCGAGCTCGTGCGCCATCCCGCCGTGGCCGCGGCGAAACGCGGGCGCATGCGCACGGCACGCGTCACGAGCACGTACTACGACACGCCGGAGTTCGCGCTCGAGGAGGCACGGGTCGCGCTGCGCGTGCGACGCGATGGCGCGCGCTTCGTCCAGACCGTGAAAGGCCCGCCGCTCCACGCGGCGCTGGGTGCGCTCCACGCCCACGACGAGCACGAATGGCGGCTTGCACGGGCGCGAGTCGATCCCGCGCGGCTCGCCGAAACGCCGTGGCACAAGCTGTTCGCGCGCGCGCAGAAGCACGGCGGGCTCGCGGCGGTGTTCACGACCGACGTCGTGCGCCGGACGCTGCCGCTCGCCTTCGCCGACGGCTCGACGGCGGTGCTCGCGATCGACGTCGGGACGATCCGCACGCGTCGTCCGGCGGGCCGCCGCGCCCCGCTCGCCGAGATCGAGATCGAGATGGTCAAAGGCGGCGCCGCCGCCGCGTACGGCCTCGCGCTCGCGCTCATGGACGACTGGCCGCTCGCGGTCGAGACAACGAGCAAGGCAGCACGCGGCTACGCGCTGGTGCACGGGCGGCGCGTGAGCTGGCGGGCGCCCGTTCGCGCGGGCTCCGCGGCGTTCGCGCCGGACGGCCCGGCGGAGGATGCGCTTCGTTCGATCGTGCAGGAGTGCGCGCATCAGATCGCCGACAACGCCGCCGGTCTCGTCGCCGACGGCGATCCCGAATGGGTTCACCAGATGCGCATCGGCACCCGCCGGCTGCGCTCGTCCCTGTCGCTGATCGCGAAGATCGCCGGCCGCGCGTGCGTCGCGCCGGTCGTGGCCGAGACGCGGTGGCTTGCCGGCGTGCTCGGCGCGGCAAGAGACTGGGATGTGCTCGCAGGCGAGACGCTCCCGCCGCTGGCCGACGCCCTCGCCCGGGATCCCTTTGCGGCTCCCGGCTGGAAGCGACTCGCCCGCAGCATCGGCACGCATCGGCGCGCAGCGCGCAACGCCGCCCGCGAAGCGGTCCGCTCGCTGCGTTTCCAGCGGCTGCTGCTGGCCATCGGCGCCCTTTGCGCGCGGCCGGCGTTCGGCGGCGAGCGCGGCGAGCGCATCACGGCACAGGCGTTGGCCGACCGGCTCCTCGAACGGCGCCATCGCAAGCTTTGCAAGCGAGGCGCGGCGCTCGAGCACGGCACCGCGGAGGAGCGCCACGCGGTGCGGGTGGCCGCGAAAAAGCTTCGCTACGCCGCGGAGTTCTTCTCGCCGCAGGACCCGGGCAAGCGCAATCGCGCGTATCGCAAGGCGCTGACGCGATTGCAGGACGCGCTCGGCCACTGGCACGATGCCATCACGGCCACGCGACTCACGGCAGGGCTCGCGGACAAGTCCGACCACGCGACGGTTGGCGCGGTCCGCGGCTGGGCCGCCGCGCAGCTGGCCGCGCTCGAGCCCGAGATCGCACACGCATGGCAACGCTTCGTCGCCGCCGACCCCTTCTGGGCGCGGGAGTGACGCCCGAGGCGGCGGACTCGCCGCCCTCGCCGTATCGCGCGCCACGCTGGCTTCCGGGCGGGCACGCGCAGACGATCTGGCCGAAGTTCGTGCGCCAGTCCGCGGTGCCGCTGCGGCGCGAGCGCGTCGTCACGCCGGACGGCGACTTCTGGGATTTCGACTGGCTCGATGCCTCGCCTGGCGCCGCGCCGGCGCCGCTCGTCGTCCTCTTCCACGGGCTCGAGAGCAACTCGCGGGCGCACTACGCGCGGGCGCTGACGCGCGCCTTGGCCGCGATCGGATGGCGCGGCGTGGTACCGCATTTCCGCGGCTGCGGCGGCGAGCCGAATCTGCGTCCGCGCGCCTATCACTCGGGCGATCACGAGGAGATCGGCGCCATCCTCGCCGCCGTTCGCGACCGCATCCCGCCCGACACCGTCGTGCATGCCGCGGGGATATCGCTCGGCGGCAGCGCGCTGGTCAACTGGCTCGGCCGCGCCGGACGCGATGCGTCGAAGGTGCTAAGGTCCGCCGCTGCGGTGTCGACTCCGCTCGACCTCACCGCCGCGGGCCTCGACATCGATCGCGGCTTCAACCGGATCTATGCGTGGCATTTCCTGGCCACGCTGCGGCCGAAGAGCCGCGACATCGCCCGGCGCTTCCCCGGCATTCTCGACGAAGCGCGCCTGCGCGGCGTCTACTCGATGTACGCATTCGACGACGCGGTCACGGCGCCGCTGCACGGCTTCGCCGGCACGCTCGACTATTGGCATCGCGCTTCGAGCAAGCCGTGGCTTTCGCAAGTCGCGGTGCCGACGCTCGTGCTGAACGCGAAGAACGATCCGTTCGTCCCGGGCGCATCGCTGCCGGGCCCCGCCGAGGTTAGCCGCGATGTCCTGCTCGAGCAACCCGCGGAGGGCGGCCACTGCGGCTTCATGGTCGGGCCGTTTCCGGGGCGGCTCACGTGGCTGCCGCAGAGATTGCTCCAGTTCTTTCGCGCCGGGTGCTAGCCTAGCGCCTTCGTTCGTCCGTTCCGATGCCATGACGACATCCGCCCTGCCCCCCGAGATCTTCAAGGCCTACGACATCCGCGGGATCGTCGACAAGACGCTCACGCCCGACATCGTGCGCAGGGTGGGCCGCGCGCTCGGCTCGCTCGCGCAGGAGCGCAAGCGCGACACCATCGTCGTCGGCCGCGACGGACGGCTTTCCGGTCCCTCGCTCGCGACGGCCCTGGCCGAAGGCATTCGCGCGGCGGGAGCCGACGTGATCGACGTCGGCATGGTGGCCACGCCGATCTGCTACTTCGCCGCGCACCATCTCGGCACGCACTGCTGCGTCATGGTGACGGGCAGCCACAATCCGCCCGACTACAACGGGCTCAAGATGGTAGTGGCCGACGAGACGCTGTCGGGGCCCGACATCCAGGCGCTGCGCGCGCGTATCGAGTCCGGCGCACTTGCCTCGGGCGCGGGCACCTATCGGGAGCACGACATCGCCCCCGCCTATCTCGACCGGATCACGGGCGACGTGAAGCTCGCGCGGCGCCTGCGGATCGCGGTCGACTGCGGCAGCGGAGTCGCAGGCGCGTTCGCGCCAACGCTGTTCCGCCGCCTGGGCTGCGACGTCGTGGAAATGTACTGCGACGTCGACGGGACGTTTCCGCATCATCACCCGGACCCGTCGAAGCCCGAGAACCTGTCCGATCTGATCGCGCGGGTCAGAGGCGACCGGCTCGAGCTCGGACTCGCGTTCGACGGCGACGGCGACCGTCTCGGCGTCGTGACGAAGGAGGGACACATCATCTATCCGGACCGTCAGCTCATGCTGTTCGCGGCCGACGTCCTCGCCCGCGAGCCGGGCGCCACCGTCATCTACGACGTCAAGTCGACCCGGAACCTGAAGCCGTGGATCGTGCGGCACGGCGGGAAGCCGCTGCTGTGGAAGACGGGACACTCACTGATCAAGGTCAAGATGAAGGAGGTCGGCGCGGCGCTCGCCGGCGAGATGAGCGGCCACACGTTCTTCCGCGAGCGCTGGTACGGCTTCGACGACGGGCTCTACGCCGGCGCGCGTCTGCTCGAGATCCTGTCGCGGCATGCCGATCCGTCGGCGGTGCTGGACGCCCTCCCCGACGCGGTATCGACCCCCGAGATCACGGTCGGCCTGGCCGAGGGCGAGCATCACGCGCTCGTCGCCAAGCTTGCCGCCGAGGCGAAGTTCCCCGGCGCGACCGAGGTCGTGCGGATCGACGGGCTTCGCGTCGAGTATCCGGACGGCTTCGGGCTCGCGCGCGGCTCGAACACGACCCCTTCGGTCGTGCTGCGGTTCGAGGCGGACAACGCCGCCGCGCTCGAACGCATCAAGGGCGAATTCCGGCGCGTGCTGACGGCGGCGAAGCCCGGCATCAGTTTGCCGTTCTGACGGCGCCCTGCAGCGGACGCGCCGCCTTGCCGGCGCGAGGGCGAGGCGGAGAGAGCCCTGCGGTTGACGCACGCGGGGCCCGCCACGATACTCCGCCGGCCATGCCGCTCACACTCGCCGACATCGAGGCCGCCCGCGCCCGGATCGCCGACGGCGTCTACCTGTCGCCGTGCGTCCCGTCGATCCCGCTCTCGCAGCTCACCGGGGCGGAGATCTGGTGCAAGCTCGACTACCTGCAGCGCACCGGCAGCTTCAAGGAGCGTGGCGCGCGCAATGCCCTGCTGCTGCTCACGCCCGAGCAGCGCAGGCGCGGCGTGATCGCGGCGTCCGCAGGCAACCACGCGCAGGGGATCGCGTATCACGGGCGGCTGCTCGACATTCCGGTGACGGTCGTCATGCCGGTGTTCGCCGCGCTGATCAAGGTCACGAACTGCCGCCACTTCGGCGCGACGGTGATCCTCCACGGCGCCGACCTGACCGAGGCCCGCGCGCACGCGAGCGAGATCGCGTCGCGTGAAGGACTGACGTTCATCCATCCGTTCGACAACGAGCACGTCATCGCGGGTCAGGGCACGATCGGGCTCGAGATCCTCGAGCAGACGCCAGGCGCCGACGCCGTCGTCGTTCCGGTCGGCGGCGGCGGCCTCATCGCCGGCATCGGGATCGTCGTCAAGGCCAGGGCGCCTCGCGTCGAGATGGTCGGCGTCGAGCCCGAGGCGGCGGCGTGCCTCACGCGCGCGCTCGATTTCGGGGGGCCGGAGGCCGTGCCCCTCGGCTCGACGCTCGCGGACGGCCTCGCGGTCGCGCAGCTGGGCGCTACGCCCTTCGAGATCGTGCGGCACGTCGTCGACCGCGTCGTCACCGTCGACGAGGCGTCGATCGCGCTCGCGATCCTCCGCCTGGCTGAACTCGAGAAGAGCGTCGTCGAGGGCGCGGGGGCGGCGCCGCTCGCGGCGTTCATCGCCGGCCGGCTCGACGCGCTTCGTGGCAAGCGCGTCGTGCTCGTGCTCGCCGGCGGCAACATCGACTCGACGATGCTGGGCCGCGTGATCGAGGTCGGGCTCGTGGCCGACGGGCGGCTCGCGCGCTTCGGCGTGACCATCAGCGACCGGCCCGGCGGCCTCGCACGGCTTGCCGAGCTGATTGCGTCGACCGGGGCGTCGATCCGCGAGATCGTCCACGACCGCGCATTCTCCGGACCGGACCTGTCGGCGGTGCACGTCGTCTGCGAGGTCGAGACGACCGGCCACGACCACGTGCGGCGGCTGCACGACAGGCTGGCCGCGGCGGGTCTCGCGGTGACCGATCGGGAGTGAATCCGCGCTTCCTTCGCGGCGCTCGCGATGCCGCACCTCGGACGGACGCGTCCGGGCATCCGACCATCCGCTATAATCGCCCGCAGACCGCCGGGCCGCCGTGGCCGACGTGCGGCGTTGGGTCGCCGCGGGTTGGAACCGCGGAGACGACACCTCCGGAGGAGTCATGAACCGCTACCTGAAGTGGTGCCTCGCAGTCCTTGGCGCCGGGGTCCTCGTCGCGGCGCCGGCCCGCGCCGCCGAGCAGTTCGTCAACGTGCTGACGGGCGGCACCAGCGGCGTCTACTATCCGCTCGGCGTCGCGCTCGCCAACGTGATCGGCAAGGCGATGCCCGACGTCAAGACGTCGGTCCAGTCGACGAAGGCCTCGGTCGAGAACCTGAACCTGCTGCAGGCGGGGCGCGGCGAGATCGCGTTCACGCTTGGCGACTCGCTATCCGACGCCTGGAAGGGCAACGAGGAGGCCGGCTTCAAGGCGCCGCTGAAGAAGCTGCGCGGCGTCGCGGCGATCTATCCGAACTACATCCAGATCGTTGCCCGCGCCGACGCGGGGATCAAGACGATCGCCGACCTCAAGGGCAAGAAGATCTCGGTCGGCGCGCCGAAATCCGGCACCGAGCTCAACGCGCGCGCCATCCTCGGCGCGGCCGGCATCGCGTACACGGACTTCGCGAAGATCGAGTACCTGCCGTTCGGCGAATCGGTCGAGCTGATGAAGAACCGGCAGCTCGACGTGACGCTGCAGTCCGCGGGACTGGGTGTCGCGTCGCTGCGCGACCTCGCCACCTCGGTCGACATCGTCGTCGTCGCGATTCCCGCCGACGTCGTGAAGAAGGTCGGCGATCCCGCCTACATCACGGCCACGATCCCGGCGAACACGTACAAGGGCCAGACTGCGGACGTGGCCACGGCGGCAGTCCAGAACTTCCTCGTCACCCAGGAGGGCGTCCCGACCGACGTCGTCTACGGGATGACCAAGGCGCTGTGGACGAGCCTCGACCAGCTGGTCGCCGCGCACGCGGCGGCGAAGGCGATCACCCTCAAGAACGCGCTCAACGGCATGCCGGTGCCGCTGCACCCAGGCGCCGAGAAGTACTACAAGGAAGTCGGCCTCATCAAGTAGGCTGACTGCGCGCGGCGGCGGGCGGATCGTCCGGCGCCGCGCGGTGCGCCGGCAGCGCGCGCGCCGCGAAACGGACCCAGCTCGGGACGCCGCGGTTCGCGCGGGAGGAGCGGCGATGACGACGCCGGACGTTGAACGCGTACCTGGGCAGGCGGACGAAGCGGCCGTCTTCGACGAGAGCGGCAGCAAGCGTACGCTGACCGGCGCGGCGGCGACGATCGTGACCGGCGTCGCGCTGGCGTTCTCGACCTACCAGCTGATCATCGCCGCCTTTGCGCCGCTGTCGAGCCTGCCGGCACGCTCGATCCACGTCGGTTTTCTGCTCGCGCTCAGCTTTCTCACGCACCAGGCGAGCCGGCGTGCCGACCGGCGCCGAATCGCGCTCTACGACATCGCCCTGGCCGCGATCGCCTTCGTGCTCGCGTTCTACCATCTCGTGTTCGAGGCCGAGCTGATCCAGCGCTCGGGTGACCCGTCGACGACGGACCTGGTCGTCGGGACGCTCTTCGTCGTGCTCGTGTTCGACGCCGCGCGCCGCGTGCTGGGACCCGCGCTGCCGATCATCTGCGCGACCTTCCTCGCCTACGGGCTGTTCGGCCAGTACCTGCCCTCGGCGATCTCACACCGCGGCTACGGCTTCGACCAGATCGTCAACCAGCTCTTCCTCGGCACCGAAGGCATCTTCGGCATCCCGGTGCTGGTGTCGTCGACGTACATCTTCCTGTTCATCCTGTTCGGAAGCTTCCTCGAGCACGCCGGCATGGTGAGCCTGTTCAACGACATCGCCTTGGGCTTCGTCGGCCATGCCAGGGGTGGCCCGGCGAAGGTCTCGGTCATCTCCTCGGGACTCATGGGCACGATCTCGGGGTCGGGCGTGGCCAACGTCCTCACCACCGGCCAGTTCACGATCCCGCTGATGAAGCGCTTCGGCTATTCGCCGGTGTTCGCCGGGGCCGTGGAGGCGACCTCCAGCATGGGCGGCCAGATCATGCCGCCGGTGATGGGCGCGGTCGCGTTCATCATGGCCGAGACGCTGAACGTCGAATACATCAAAGTCGTCACGGCGGCGATCGTGCCGGCCATCCTCTACTACCTCACCGCATTCTGGATGGTCCACCTCGAGGCCGGGCGCGCCGGGCTCACCGGCATCCCGCGCGAGGAGTGCCCGAACCCGTGGGAGGCGATCCGGAGCAAGTGGTACCTCATGTTCCCGCTCGCCGTGCTCGTGTTCATGCTGTTCAACGGGTACACGCCGATGTTCGCCGGCATCGTCGGCCTCTCGCTGACTGCGGTCCTGATCCTCGGCGTCGGCATCGCTGCGGGATTCGGCTCGATGGCCTTCCGCGTCGTGTTCTGGATCGTGCTCGGTGTCGGCACGGCGAGCTTCTTCAAGTACGGAATCTGGCCGATCGTCATCATGATTGCCGCGCTGGTCGCGGTCAACCTCGTGATCAAGGGCGGGCGCGAGACGCTGCGGATCATGCGGGGCAGCCTCGCCGACGGGGCGAAGCAGGCGGTCGCGGTCGGGGTGGCCTGCGCGATCGTCGGCGTGATCATCGGCGTGCTCACGCTGACCGGCGCCGCGTCGAACTTCGCCGGCTTCATCATCGAGATCGGTCAGAAGAGCCTGTTCGCGTCGCTGCTGCTGACCATGGGCGTGTGCCTTGTGCTGGGCATGGGCATCCCGACGATCCCCAACTACATCATCACCAGCTCGATCGCCGCGCCGGCGCTCCTGAAGCTCGGCGTGCCGCTGATCGTCTCGCACATGTTCGTCTTCTACTTCGGCATCATGGCCGATCTGACGCCGCCGGTCGCGCTTGCGGCATTCGCCGCGGCGTCGATCTCCAGGGCCTCGCCGATGCGCACCGGCTGGAAGGCGACGCACGTCGCAATCGCCGGGTTCGTGATTCCCTACATGGCCGTCTACAGCCCGGCGTTGATGCTGCAGTCGACGTCGGGCCCGCTCGAGCCGCTCGCGGTCTTCTACGTCGTCGCGAAGGCGCTGGTGGCGATCGCGCTGTGGGGCGGCGCGGCGATCGGCTACCTGCGCGGTCCGCTCACCCCGATCGAGCGCGTCGTCGCTTTTGCGTCGGCGTCGCTTCTGGTTGCGGCCGTTCCGCTGACCGACGAGTTCGGCTTCGCCGCCAGCGCGCTGTTCTACGCCTGGCACGTGTTCCGAACGCGCCGGCATGATTCGGCCGCGTCCGTCTGAACCGCAGGAGCGTTCCGCGGTGGACCCCCTTTGCATTATCGTCGCCGGCGTCCTGCGCGCGACGCTGCCCGCGAGCGAGTTCACGCTCGCCTGGGTCCACTCGGTGCAGAAGTCCCGCTGGGAGGAGCGCTACCGCGTCGCGCGGGACGGGCTCACGCTCGTCGGCGCGCGCGTCGAAGGCTCGGGGGCGGGGATGGAGCCGCCGCCCGAGGCGACGCTGCACGACGGCTGGTGGTCCTGGGCACCGATGACCACGGTAGCCGAGCTGCGGCTCACCGAGTCGCGCTACGCGGCCGACTACACGCTGTGCTGGCGCGATCGCTGCCAGACACTCGCCGAGCTCGCGGGCCACACGGGCAGGGCCGCCGTCGTCACGCTGCGCCCTTGCGCGGCGCGCGATGCGACGGCACCGGCGCGCTGAGTGCGTGGCGCCCGCTCACCCGGCGCCGCCCAGGTCCGGCGGCGGCGGCCTGCGCACCAGCGTACTGACCCGCGTCGGGAACTCGCCCGTCTTACGGTCGAGGAAGAAGTTGCGCAGCGTCCGGCCGATCGTGCGGAACGCGATCTCCTCCCACGGAATGTCCTCCTCGTGGAACAGGCGGACCTCGAGGCTTTCCGGCCCGGGTCCGAAGTCGAGGTCGACGAGGCGCGCCCGGAAGATCACGTAGACCTGGCTGATCTGCGGCAGGCTGATCATCGTGTAGAGCGCGCCGACCTCGACGCGCGCGCGCGCCTCCTCGAGCGTCTCCCGCGCGGCGCCGGCGTGGAGCGTCTCGTTGTTCTCGAGGAATCCGGCAGGCAGCGTCCAGAGGCCATGGCGCGGGTCGATCGCGCGCCGGCAGAGGAGGACGCGGTTCTCCCATTCCGGCAGGCAACCGACGACGAGCTTCGGATTCTGGTAGTGAACGGTGCCGCATGCCGCGCAGACGAACCGCGGCACGTGATCGCCCTTGGGCACGCCGAGCGCGATCCGGTCCGAGCCGCACTGGCTGCAGAACTTCATGCGCGCGATTATCCGGCCCGGCCCCCTCGGGGTCCATACTTGCGGCTCGCCAACGGAATTTCTCCCGGATGCTCATGAAGCGATCGCTGCTGCCCGACGCCATCGAAACCTACGTCTGCGAAACGGTCGGGCGCGAAACGCAATTGCAGAAGCGGTTGCGGGAGGAGACCGCGCGGCTGCCCGAAGCCGGCATGCAGATCGGCGCCGACCTGGGCGCGCTCCTCGCGCTCCTCGCGCGCGCGATCGGTGCGCGGCGGGCGATCGAGATCGGCACCTTCACGGGCTACAGCGCGCTCGCGGTCGCGGCCGCGCTGCCGGACGACGGTGTGCTGTTCGCATGCGACGTGAGCGGGGAATGGACGGCGATCGGGCACCGGTACTGGCAGGAGGCCGGCGTCGCCGGGCGCATCGACCTCCGACTCGCTCCCGCCCGCGATACCCTTGCGCAACTCCTGCGCGAGTACGGCCCGGGCTCGTTCGACCTCGCCTTCGTCGATGCCGACAAGCCCTCGTACGACGCCTACTACGAGGCGTGCCTCGGCCTCCTCCGCGCGGGCGGCCTGATCGCCCTCGACAACACGCTGTGGGGCGGCAAGGTCGCCGATCCCGCCGCCAACGACGACAGCACGCGCGCGCTCCGCGCGCTCAACGGGAAGATCGCCGTCGACCCGCGCGTCGACATGTGCCTGCTCACGATCGGCGACGGCGTGATGCTCGCGCGCAAGCGGTGAGACGGCTCGCGCCGCTCAGGGGCGGATGAAGTGCTCGCGGTAGTAGCGGAGCTCGGCGATCGACTCGTAGACGTCGGCGAGCGCCTCGTGCTTGCCTTCCTTCGGCACGCCCTTCATCAGCTCCGGCTTCCACCGTCGCGCGAGTTCCTTCAGCGTCGAGACGTCGAGGTTCCGGTAGTGGAAGTAGTCCTCGAGCGCCGGCATAGAGCGGGCGAGGAAGCGCCGGTCCTGGCAGATCGAGTTCCCGCACATCGGCGAGGCCCTTGCCGGCACGTGCTCCTGCAGGAACGCGAGCGCCGCCGCCTCGACGTCCGCTTCCGTGAACGTGGACGCCTTCACGCGCTCGATCAGGCCGGAGCGCCCGTGCGTACCCTTGTTCCACGCATCCATCGCGTCGAGCGTCGCGTCGGCCTGCCGGACCGCCCAGACCGGGGCCTCGGCGACGGGTGCGAGATCACCGTCGGTGACGACGAGCGCAACCTCGATGATGCGGTCGGTGTCGGGCTTGAGCCCCGTCATCTCGAGGTCGATCCAGACGAGGCGGGCGGCGTCCTGCGGCATCGATGCGCTTCCGTGGAGTAGAATGGGCTGCGCATTCTCGCACATCGCACTGACGCTCACGGGGTCTTCGTCTTGACGTGAACGCCACCCTCTTTACCGCTCTCTTCGCCGCGGCGCTCGCGGCTTGGCTCGCCGCGAGGCTGTGGCTCGCGCGCCGGCAGGTGCGCTTCGTCGCCGCGCACCGCGACGGCGTGCCAAGTGTCTTCACCGGCCGCGTCGGCCTCGCCGCGCACCAAAAGGCCGCCGACTACACGGTGGCGCGGGTGCGCTTCTCGCGCGAGGAGACGCTCGCCGAGGCGGCGCTGCTCCTCCTCCTCACGCTGGGCGGCGGCCTCGCGTGGCTCGTCGGGTGGACGGCGTCGCTCGGCTTGGGGCCGCTCCTCTCCGACGTCGCACTCGTCGTCGCGGTCGCGCTGATCGCGGGCCTGATCGGCCTCCCTTTCTCGTACGTCCAGACGTTCCGCATCGAGGCGAAGTTCGGTTTCAACCGCACGACCCGGTCGCTGTGGCTTGCCGACGTCGCGAAGAGCGCCCTCGTGGCGGCGGTGCTCGGCATCCCGCTCGTCGCCCTGGTGCTGTGGCTCATGCGCGTCGCGGGCGCCGCGTGGTGGCTGTGGGCCTGGGGCGCGTGGCTCGCGTTCCAGTTTCTCGTGCTCGCCCTGTACCCGACCGTCATCGCTCCGCTCTTCAATCGCTTTTCGCCGCTGCCCGAAGGACCTGCCCGCACGGCGATCGAAGCGCTGCTCGCGCGATGCGGATTCACGAGCAAGGGCCTGTTCGTGATGGATGGCTCGCGCCGGTCCACCCATGGCAACGCGTACTTCACCGGCTTCGGTCGCGCGAAGCGCATCGTGTTCTTCGACACGCTGCTCCTGCGCCTTGCGCCCGACGAGGTCGAGGCGGTGCTCGCGCACGAGCTCGGCCACTTCCGGCTGCGGCACGTGCTGAAGCGGATGGCCTGGTCGGCGGCGGTGTCGCTCGCGCTGCTGGCGCTCCTCGCCTGGCTCGCGAGCACGCCCTGGTTCTACGAGGGGCTCGGGGTGCCGCCCTCGCCCGATCGTCCCGGCGTCGCGCTCGTGCTCTTCTTCCTCGCGCTGCCTGTCTTCACGTTCGTGCTCGCGCCCATCGCGTCGCTGTATTCGCGTCGTCACGAGTTCGAGGCGGACGCATTCGCCGCGCGCCACGCGTCGGCGGCGGCGCTCGTGCAGGCGCTGGTCAAGCTCTACGAGGACAACGCCGCGACGCTCACGCCCGATCCCTTGTACTCGGCGGTCTACGACTCGCACCCGCCGGCCGTGCAGCGCATCGCGCGGCTGCAGGCGGCGTAAAGCCCACCAAAGGAGGTCGCATGCTCCGCACGATGGCTCCCTTCGCACCCGCGCTCTTCGCGATCGCATTCTCCGCGCTGGCCCAGACGCAGCCCGCGCCGTTCGCCAAGGGCGACCCCGCCGCCGGCAAGGCGATCGTCGAGCGCGACTGCGTGTCGTGCCACGCGCAGCGGTTCGCGGACAATCCGGACCGGATCTACACCCGGCCCGACCATCGGGTGAAGACGCCGCAGAAGCTCCTCTCGCAGGTGCAGGCCTGCAATACGAACCTCGGCAAGGGCTACTTTCCCGAGGACGAGGAAAACGTCGCGGCCTACCTGAACCACGAGTTCTACAAGTTCGCGCCGTGAGTGCCGCCTCCGATGCGCTCGCCGCGCTCGCGGCCCGGGCGTGCAAGCCTGGGGCGCCCAGGCTCGGCGACGCAGAGCTGGCCGCGCACCTCCAGGTGCTGCCGGGATGGTCGCGAAAGGACGATGCGATCGCCAAGGAATTCCGCTTTCCCGATTACACGGCGACGATCGCGTTCGTCAACGCGGTCGCCGCCATCGCCGAGCGCTGCGACCACCATCCGGATCTGGGCGTGCACTACGACCGCTGCACCGTCCTGTGGTCGACGCACAGCGCGGGCGGCGTGACGCTGAACGACGTCGTCTGCGCCGCGAAGGTCGAAGGCCTGTGACTGCGGCGTGCGGGGGCGTGCGACGCGAAGGTCTCGTCGTCGCCTGCCGTCGCCGCCGCTTCGCCGTCCGCCTCGACGACGGCGAAAGCGTCGACTGCGTGCTCAAGGGGCGCGCGATGGCGCTCGCGTGCGGCGACCGCGTGACGGTCGCGCGCGTCGCGGGCGGCGGGGCAATCGAGGCCGTTGCCGAGCGCCGCTCGCTCGTCTACCGCTCGGACGCCTTCCGGGAGAAGCTCGTCGCGGCGAACGTGACGCTCATTTGCGGCGTCGTCGCGCCCGGGATCACCGTCGACCTCGAGCTCGTCCATCGCTGGACCGTCGCCGCCGAGGCCGAGGGCTGCGCGTTCGCGCTCGCCGCGAACAAGGCGGATCTGCCCGACTTTCCGGCGCTGCTCGCGCGCCTCGAACCCTTCGCCAAGCTCAACTACCCGGTCGTCGAGCTCGCCGCGAAGCGCGATGCGACGCCGCTCCTGCCGTGGCTCGCGGGCGCCCACACCGTGCTGATCGGCCAGTCCGGCATGGGCAAGTCGACGATCCTGAACGCGCTCGCGCCGGAGGCGGACGCGAAGACCGCCCCGGTGTCCGCCGCGCTCGGGACCGGCCGGCACACGACGTCGCATTCGACGCTCCACCTCCTGCCGGCGGAACGCGGCGGCGGCTGGATCGTCGACTCCCCCGGCATGAAGGCGTTCGGGCTGGCCCACGTCGCGCCGGATGATCTGCCGCGCGCGTTCGTCGAGATCCGGCCCTTCCTCGGTCGATGCCGCTTCCGCGACTGCCGGCACGAGCGCGAGCCGGGATGCGCGGTGCGCGAGGCGGTCGCCGCGGGACTCGTCGCTCCGCACCGGCTCGCGCTCCTGCACGAGCTCGTCGCCGCGAGCGCCGCCGCACGCGCGCCGGGACGCGCGCGTCCGGCGTAAACCGCCTACGCTCGCCGCGCGTGCGCGTCGTACGCGAAGACGAGAAGCGCCGTCACCGCCGCGCGCGCCGTCACGGCGCCCAGTAGGCGAGGGTCAGGAGCAGCATCAGCAGGAGCCACAACACAAGCGCGCGCCACACGAGTCCGGTGCCGCTCGGCAGCAGGTCGCCATCGGCGACTTCGCCCATGCCGATTTCGGGACGGAACTCGGATTCGCCGCCGGCGACCGGCACGGCGCCGCCAAGCACGACACCGAGCGCCCCGCCGCCGCTCGCGAGGATGATGCCGGCGTGCTCGCCGCCCTCTTGCTCCGCCCAGCTCTTCGCCTGCGTGCGCCAGCAGGACACCGCGTCCTCGAAGTCGCCGACGATCGCGAACGAAAGCGCGGCGAGGCGCACCGGGATCCAGTCGAGGAGCCAAAGCAGGCGCCGCGCGGGCGCGCCGAACGCGGCGCGCGCGCGTCCGATCGGCGTCGTGTCGGTGCCGCGCGCGTCGCCGCGCCACTCTTCCGCCAGCAGCGACGCCGCGCGATAGAGGACGGCCCCCGCCGGGCCCGGCAGCACGGTAAACCAGAACAGGGCGGCAAAGACCTGCCGGTACGAATCGAGAAGCCCGCGCTCCATCGCGAGCTTCGCCACCTCGGAGGTCGAGAGTTCGCCGGCCCCGGATCCGCGCCAGCCGGCGAGCGCCCGGCGCGCCGCGTGGACGTCGCCCGCCTTCAGCGCCGCGACGATCTCGGTGTAGGCGTGGCTGAAGCGCCGAAAGCCCATCAGCAGGTAGAGCAGCGCGATGTCCCACAGGAGCGCGAGCAGCGGATTGACCGCGGCGAGGAGCCCGTGCACCACCGCCGCCAGCGCCACGGGCGGAAGCAGCGCGGCGATCACGGCGACCACCCCCTGCCGCGTCGTGCCCGCGTTGAGCTGCTCCTCGAGCCAGTGGGCGTAGGCGATGAACGCGCGCTCGAATCCCGCGCGCCAGCGGAACGCGCGCCACTGCTCGAGGCCGAGCGCCGCCAGGACGGCGATGAAGTTCATGTCGTAGTCAAGGCTTGAAGAATTCCCGGCTGACCTCGCGGAACAGCGGCGTCGCCGCCTCGCCCAGCCACTCGAAGACGACCATCTCACGGGTGACGATCCGCGCGCC
This sequence comes from uncultured beta proteobacterium, assembly GCA_963734055.1. Taxonomy (GTDB): domain Bacteria; phylum Pseudomonadota; class Gammaproteobacteria; order Burkholderiales; family Casimicrobiaceae; genus CAIWHR01. The sequence goes on along the minus strand of CAVTFQ010000009.1, from coordinate 101,941 downwards.
TTCCTGCCGGAGGCGCTCGAGCGCGACGTCGCGGTCCTGCGGGCGCCGCGAGCCGACGCAGTCGGCGACGACGTAGACCTCCTTGCCTTCCTCGAGCAGCTCGAGGGCGGTCTGCAGGAGGCAGACGTGCGCCTCCACCCCGACGAGCACGGCCTGCGGGCGGTCGTGGCCGGGCAGTGGCGCCAGGCATTGCGCGGCGACGCAGGAGAACCGCGTCTTGCCGCCGATCGCGTCGTCGGGCAGCAGCCTGCGCACCGGCCCCACGGTTGTGCCGAGGCCCTTCGCGTACTGCTCGGTGGCGGCGACCGGCACGCCGAGCTTTTGCGCCACGCGGACGAGCCAGGCGGCATTGGCGACGACCTCGTCGTGGTCCGGAATCGCGGGGACCATCCTCTCCTGGAGGTCGACGACCAGGAGCATCGAGCGGTCGGCGTCGATCAGCATGGGCGGCTTCCGTCCATCGTCAGTTCCTGAGCTCGGGCCGGTCGCGGTACTGATCGAGGGCTTCGGGGTTCGCGAGCGCCTCGAGATTCTTGACGGGCAGGCCATGGACGACGTTGCGCACCGCGAGCTCGACGATCTTGTTGCTCTTCGTGCGCGGGATGTCCGTGACCTGCAGCACCTTCGCGGGGACGTGGCGCGGCGTCGTGTTCGCGCGGACGTGCGCACGGATCTTCTCGATCAGCGCGTCGTCGAGCTTCACGCCTTCCGCAAGCTTGACGAACAGCACGACGCGCACGTCACCGACTTCGCCCGGCGGCCAGTCCTGCCCGATGACGAGGCTCTCGACGACCTCCGGCAGCTGCTCGACCTGCCGGTAGATCTCGGCGGTGCCGATGCGGACCCCGCCCGGGTTCAGCGTCGCGTCCGAGCGCCCGTGGATGACGAGCCCGCCGTGCTCGGTCAGCTCGACGTAGTCGCCGTGCGTCCAGACGCCCGGAAAACGCTCGAAGTACGCGGCGCGGTACTTGGAGCCGTCCGGATCGTTCCAGAACCCGATCGGCATCGACGGGAACGGCGCGGTGCACACGAGCTCGCCGCGCTGCCCGGTCCCGGCCGGCAACGAACGGCCTTCGTCGTCGAACACGTCCACCGCCATGCCGAGCGCGCGGCACTGGAGCTCGCCGCGCCACACCGGCAGCGTGGGATTGCCGAGGGCGAAGCAGGAGACGATGTCGGTGCCACCCGAGATCGACGACAGGCAGAGGTCGTCCTTGACGCACTGGTAGACGTAATCGAAGCTTTCCGGCGCGAGCGGGCTTCCGGTCGAGAACATCGTGCGCAACGCGGTGAGCTCGTAGTCCTTGCGCGGGACGACGCAGAGCTTCTTCGCCGCGTCGATGTACTTCGCCGAGGTGCCGAAGTGCGTCATCCGTTCGTCCTCGGCGAAGTCCCAGAGCGCGCGACCGCGGTCGATGAACGGCGAGCCGTCGAACAGGAGCAGCGCCACTCTCGCGGCCAGCGCCGAGACGAGCCAGTTCCACATCATCCAGCCGCAGGTCGTGAAATAGAAGAGCCGGTCGCCCGGTTTCAGGTCGCCATGCAGCAGGTGCTCCTTGAGATGCTGGAGGAGCGTGCCCCCCGCGCCGTGGACGATGCACTTCGGCACGCCGGTCGTGCCCGACGAATACAGGATGTAGAGGGGATGGTCGAATGGAAGCTGCGCGTACGCGATCGGCGCCGCCGGATGCGGAGCGAGCAAGTCGTCCCAGCGGACCGCGGCGGGAAGCCGGCCGAGCGAGGCGAGCGGGCCCCCCGAACGCTCGAGATAAGGCACGACGACCACGCGCTCGACCGTCGGCAGGCCGGCGACGATCTCGGCGACCTTGTCGAGGACGGGAACGGCCTTGCCGTTGTACCAGTAGCCGTCCACGGTGACGAGCACGCGCGGCTCGATCTGGCTGAACCGGTCCAGCACGCCGCGCACGCCGAAATCGGGCGAGCACGACGACCAGATCGCGCCGAAGGACGTCGCGCCGAGCATCGCCGCCACCGCTTCCGGCAGGTTCGCCATGTATGCCGCCACGCGGTCGCCCGTCTCGAGGCCCGCGGCGCGCAGCGCGGCCGCCGCGCGCGACGCGAGGTCGCGCAGCTCGCCGTGGGTGACACGTCGCTGCTCCCGGTCCTCGCCGCGAAAGACGAGCGCCTCGGTCGCGTCGTCGGTGCCGCGCGCGTCGAGGAGATTTTCCGCAAAGTTGAGCCGCGCGTCGGGAAACCAGCGCGCGCCGGGCATCCGGTCGGGATCCTGCAGCGTGCGTTCCCCGCGCTCGCCGATCACGCCGGCGTAGTCCCAGAGGCTCTGCCAGAACGTCTCCGGGTCGTCGTTCGACCAGCGCCACAGCGATCCGTAGTCGGGCAACGTGCGTCCGGCCGCGGCACCCGCGGTTCGCGCGAACGCCGTGATGTTGGCCTGCGCGATCCGTTCGGGGGAAGGCTGCCAGAGAGGAAGGTTCGCGGTCATTGTCGTCGTTGCACGATGCGGGCCGGGGCGTTGTCAGTCTCGTCCGTCGGCGAGCGCCCGCAGCGGCGCCGTGATTCTATCCGGCAGCGGCACCGAGCGCCCGCTCGCGAGGTCGATCCACACGATCTTGGCGGCGCCGTCGGCGTACTTGCGGCCGCCGCACCAGATCTCGTAGAAGCTGCCGACGCTGGTCCGGCCGGGATCGCCCAGGTACATCCGGACCTCGAGCTCGCCCGGATAGACGAGCGGCGCCACGAACGTGCAGCTCGCGTTGACGATCACGGGCCCCGTGCCGTCGTACGCGCGGACCTCGGGCGCGAGGCCGTGCACCCACTCGATGCGCGCCTGCTCCATGTAGCGGAAGTACACGGTGTTGTTGACGTGACCGAGGCGGTCCATGTCACCCCAGCGGATCGACTGATGCGACGTGTGCGCGAGGAGCCTCGGCCGGTGGGTCATCGCGACCGCCTCACGCGCGCGCCGGCGCCGGCTCGCCCTCGAGGGCGGCGGCCACGAGCTCCGCGATGTCCCGGGCGACGACGTCGTTTGTCTTTTCCAGCGCCGAAATGCCGTCGGCCATCATCACGGCGCAGTACGGGCACGCCGTCGCGATGACCTTGGGCGCGTGCGGCAGCGCCTGCTCGACCCGCAGCACGTTGATGCGCTTGCCGATCGATTCCTCCATCCACATGCGCGCCCCGCCCGCGCCGCAGCACATCGCCTTCGCGCGGTTGAGCTCGAATTCGATCGGCGCGTCCTTCGTAAGCGCACGCAGGATCGCGCGCGGCGCCTCGAACTCGCCGTTGTGCCGGGCGAGGTAGCACGGCTCGTGATAGATGACGCGCTCCGCGTCCCGCCGCACGCGGAGCCGTCCCGTCGCGAGGAGCCGCGCGATGAGCTGAGTGTGATGGACGACCTCGTAGCGGCCGCCGAACGCCGGATATTCGTTCGTCAGCGTGTTGAACGCGTGCGGATCGCACGTCACGATCCGCCGCACGCCGAGCTCCTCGAACGTCCCGATCAGCGCCTTCGCGAGCTGCTGGAACAGCATCTCGTTGCCCGCCCGGCGCACGCACTCGCCGGTGGACGTCTCGCGCGGGCCGAGGATCCCGATCCTGATGCCGGCGTGCCGCAGCACGGCGACGAAAGCCTTCGCGACCCGCTGGCCGCGCGGATCGAACGACTCCGCCGACCCGACGTAGAACAGGTAGTCGAGCGCCGCGACCTGCGCGGGGGTCTCGACGACGGGAATGCCCAGGTCCTTCGCCCAGTCGGCGCGCGTGTCGGCCGGAAGCCCCCACGGGTTGCTCTGCGTCTCGTAGGCGTCGAACACCGCCTTGAGCTCGTGCGGAAAGGTGCCCTCCATCAGCACCCGCTGCTGGCGCATCCGGAAGAAGCGCGGCAGGTGCTCGAGCTCGATCGGGCAGGCGGCCTCGCAGTAGCCGCAGGTCGTGCACGCCCAGAGAGTCTCCTCCTTGATGATCGCGGGCACGAGCGCCGGCAGCGCGTCGGCGTGGGGAGTCCTGGCGTCGATGATCAGTCCGCGCGCCGCGACGAGGTGGTGCTTCAGGTCGTCGTTGACCCACTTCATCGACAGCGGCTTGCCGGTCAGGAACGTCGGGCAGGCGTCCTTGCAGCGGCCGCACTCCGTGCACGTGAAGGCGTCGAGCCCTTCCTTCCAGGTCAAGTCCTTCGCATCACGGATGCCGATCCGCATCTCGGCATCGCCGCTCTCGTCGCCCATGATGGCGTCGAGATCGACGGTGGGGACGGCGTTCGCCGGTCGCCCGCGCCGGAAGAAGAGCGTCGGGAGCGCCGTGACGATGTGGAAGTGCTCGCCTGTGGGGAGGATCACGAGGAACGCGAACACGACGGCGAGCTGCGTCCAGTAGGAAAGGTGGTACCCCACCGTGAGCGCCGCCGGCGAGAGACCCGAAAGCGCCGCCGCGACGCGGCGGCCGGCGAAAGCGTAATCCTGCTCGTGGGCGATCCCCGGATCGCTGCCCGCGTAGAGCGCGAAACGGAAGCCGTCATAAAGGAAGTCGGTGATCATGATCGCGAGGATCAGCGACAGGATCAGGAGCGCCTCGCGATTGCGCTCGAGACGCGGCGGCCGGACGACGTAGCGGCGCCAGAACGCGTAGCCGAGCGCGAGCAGCACCATGATCTCGACGACGTCCTTGCCGGCGGCGAACCATCCGCCGACGACGCCGGGATAGACGAACGGCTCGTAGTAGCCGATGACGATCAGCTGGAGCTTGCGCGCCAGGAGCGCCATGAAGCCCAAGAAGATCGCCGCGTGCATGAGGCCCGGCTTCCAGTCCCGGCCGATCATCCGCATCTGCAGGAAGCCGTTGGCGACGACCGTGCCGAGGCGCGCGAGCGGCCGGTCCCAGCGCATCTCGGGCTCGAGCGCGGCGACGATGCTGAGCTTGCGCGCGGCGAGAATCCCGAAGCCCGCGAACGCGACGGTCATCAAGAGCGAGATTCCGAGGGGGCTCATTGGGTACCTGGGCGCTCCGCGCTCCGGAATTCGCCGTCGGGGCGGCCTGGCGGACTCATCGGAGTACCTGCGCGCTCCGCGCTCCGGCATTCGCCTCGCGCCGTCCCGACGGGCTCATGCGCGGCGGGAGCGGAAAGGCGAGCCGTGCGCAGGCCGGCGGGCGGCAAACCGGGGAATTATACAATCCGGCCCTGGCGGCGCTGCCGAGACGAGGACCCCGTGATGGAACGCGAGCGGATGGAGTACGACGTCGTCATCGTCGGCGGAGGGCCGGCGGGCCTGGCGGCGGCCATCAGGATCAAGCAGCGCGCGGCGGCAGCCGGCGGCGAAGCAAGCGTGGTCGTGCTGGAGAAAGGATCGGAGCTAGGCGCGCACATCCTCTCCGGCGCCGTGATGGACCCGCGCGCGCTGACCGAGCTCATCCCGGACTGGAAGGAGCGGAAGGCGCCGCTCGATACGCCGGTCGGCGAGGACCGCTTCTACCTGCTCACCCGATCGAAGGCGATCTCCAACCCGCACTGGCTCCTGCCGGCCTGCTTCCTGAACGACGGCTGCTACGTCGTGAGCCTCGCGAACGTCGTGCGCTGGCTGGGACAGCAGGCGGAGGCTCTGGGCGTCGAAGTCTTCGCGGGCTTCGCCGCCGCGGAGGTGCTCTACGACGAGCGCGGCGCCGTGCGTGGCGTGGCGACCGGCAACATGGGGATCGGCAAGGATGGCCAGCCAACCGCCAACTTCCAGCCGGGCGTCGAGCTCACCGGGAAGTACACGCTGTTCGCCGAGGGCGCGCGCGGCCATCTCGGGAAGCAGGTGATCGCGCGCTACGCGCTCGACGCGGGCCGCGACCCGCAGACATGGGGCATCGGCATCAAGGAGCTGTGGGAAGTCGATCCGGCGAAGCACGTGCCGGGGCTCGTATTGCACAGCGCCGGCTGGCCGCTCGACCGGTCGACCTACGGCGGCGGCTTCATGTACCACTTCGAGAACCGTCAGGTCTCGGTAGGCCTCGTGGTGGGCCTGGGCTACGTCAATCCGTGGCTCGATCCCTACCTCGAGTTCCAGCGCTACAAGACGCATCCGACGATCGCCGTGTTCCTCGAGGGCGGGAAGCGCGTCGGCTACGGCGCGCGCGCGATCAACGCGAGCGGGCTGCAGTCGCTGCCGAAGCTCGTCTTCCCGGGCGGGGCGCTCGTCGGCTGCGACGCGGGCTTTCTGAACGCGCCGCGGATCAAGGGCTCGCACGCTGCGATCAAGTCGGGGATGCTGGCAGGAGACGCCGCCTTCGACGCGCTTGCCGCCGGCCGCGAGCACGACGAGCTCGCCGCCTATCCCGCGGCATTCGAGTCGTCGTGGCTCCGCGACGAGCTCTACGTGGCGCGGAATTTCAAGCCGTACCTCGACCTCGGGCTCCTCCGCGGCGCGTTGCTGTGGGGTGCCGACCAGCTCGTGCTGCGCGGGCGCGCGCCGTGGACCCTGCATCGCAAGCAGGCGGACCACGAGAAGCTTCGTCCCGCGGCCGATTGCGCGCCCATCGATTATCCGAAGCCCGACAACGTGCTCACCTTCGACCGGATGTCGTCGGTGTTCCTGTCGAACACGAATCACGAGGAGAATCAGCCGTCGCACCTGACGCTCAGGGACGCGACGGTGCCGGTCGCGGTCAACCTCGCCCGCTATGCGGGCCCCGAGGCGCGTTACTGCCCCGCGGGCGTGTATGAGTTCGTGGAGGTCGACGACAGGGGCCAAGCAACAGCCGCGTCAGCCGCGGGGATGATCGCGCGAAGTCAAGGAGCGAGCGACGAGACAGTACAAGGACTACGGCGAGGAGCGAGCGACGCAGGCGACAAAGCGAGCGCCCCGCGGGTGATGCGGCTGCAGATCAACGCGCAGAATTGCGTGCACTGCAAGACGTGCGATATCAAGGATCCGACGCAGAACATCGTCTGGATCGCACCGGAGGGCGGCGGGGGGCCGCTCTACCAGAACATGTAGCGCCCGCGCTCGCCGAAAAAGCAAGGGCCCCGCTTGGGGCCCTTGCCCGTACTCGACGCCCTCCGGGGATAGCGCTCCCCGTCGGCGCCTACTTCACCGGCAGCTTCTTGCCGGCAACCGGCAGCTTCCTCACGAGCTTGAGCTCGAGGACGCCGTTAGCGAACTTAGCTTCGCAGAGCGCCTCATTGAGCTCGGCGGGAACCGTGAAGCTGCGATAGACGTTGCCGAAATACCGCTCGCTCCGCAACACCTTGTCGCCTTCCTTCTTTTCCCACTCCCGCCTTGTCTCGCCGGTGATCGTCACCTGATTCCCTTCGATCTCGACGTTGATGTCTTCCTTGTTCACGCCCGGCATTTCGGCGTGAACCATGTAGCCGTCATCCGTCTCGGTCACGTCCATCTTGATCGTAACCGGCGTCCTGGCGCCTTCGAATCGCACGGGGGCGAAGAAGCCGCGGAACAGCTCGTCGAGCCCCGTTTCTGCAAACGGATCATAGGAGACGAGGTTGGTCATAAATCCTCCTTCGTTACCGCTCTCGGTTCGGGGCCCGAGCCCTCGGGACCCTTCCCACTTTTCATTGTGGGCCGCGCGGTGCCTGCGACAAGCGCTTCGATTGACCCCGGTCAAGCCGGCGCGAAAAAGGGACGCGTGGCCGGCCCGGCGGCTGCGTCCTTTTGTCGCCGCTCCGGGTTACTCAGCGATCCGGTCGGCAGCGGATCGGCCCCACAGCCACGCCGCGCCGCGCACGCCGCTCGAGTCGCCGTGGCGGTGCCGCACGAGCCGGGTGTCGACGCGGTCGGAGAACACCCACGCGCCCCACAGCGCCGGGACATTCGCGTAGAGGCGCGCGATGTTCGACATGCCGCCGCCGAGCACGATGACGTCGGGGTCCAGCACATTGATCACGTGCGAAAGAGCGCGCGCGAGACGGTCCTCATAGCGCGCGAGCGCCGCCCCGCACGCGGCGCCGCCCAGCGCGGCGCGTGCCGCGATCTCGTGCGCCTCGAGCGGCTCGCGCATCGCGAGAAGAAAGTCGCGCTCGAGGCCGGTGCCGGACACGAAGGTTTCGATGCAACCCGCATGGCCGCAGAAGCACGACGGCCCCGGCCGCTCGTCGTCGCGCGCCCAGGGGAGCGGGTTGTGCCCCCACTCGCCGGCGATCGCGTTCGGCCCGTCGAGCACGCTGCCGTTCACGACGATGCCGGCGCCCACGCCGGTGCCGAGGATCGCGCCGAACACCACCGGAGCGCCCGCGCCCGCGCCGTCAGTCGCCTCCGACAGCGCGAAACAGTTGGCGTCGTTGGTGATCCGCACCTCGCGGCCGAGCGCCGCCTCGAGATCCCGCTTGATCCCCTGCCCGTTCAGGCACACCGAATTCGAGCCGCGGAGAAGGCCGGTCGCGCGCGAGATCGAGCCCGGCGTGCCGACGCCGACCGTGCCGGTCTCCCCGAGCTCGCGCTCGACGTCGCGAACGAGTCGGGCCAGAGCGTCGATCGTCGCGCCGTAGTCGTCGCGCGGGGTCGGGACCCGGCGGCGCACCAGCACGTCGCCGCGCGCGCCGAGCGCGATGATCTCGATCTTGGAGCCGCCGAGATCGAGCCCGAGGCGGACGCGCGGTGCTTCGGTCGCCATGGTTGCCGCTGTCGCCGCACTCTCGCACGGCCGCCGGCTTCGCGCAATCGGAGCCCCGTGTCCGCCGCGCACCCCCTGACGAAAGCGCGGGGTGAACGGGTAGACTTGGCAAATGAACCACGAGCCCGCCGTCATCGCCAATCACGCCGATGCCGCTCCGGCCCCCGCGGCAGCCGCCCCCGACCCGGTCGCGGCCTTTCGCGGGACCGTCCTCGAAAAGCTTACCTACATGGTCGGGAAGGACCCGGCGCACGCGCGCGAGCACGACTGGTACGTCGCCACGGCGCTCGCCGCGCGGGACCAGATCGTCAATCGCTGGATGGACGCGACGCGAAAGACCTATCGCGACGGGCGCAAGCGCGTCTACTACTTTTCGCTCGAGTTCCTGATCGGACGCCTGCTCTTCGAGGCGCTCGGAAACCTTGGGCTCATCGCGGTCGCACGCGAGGCCCTCCGCGACCTGGGCGTCGATCTCGACCGCCTGCGCCGGCTCGAGCCCGATCCCGCGCTCGGCAACGGCGGCCTCGGCCGGTTGGCCGCATGCTACATGGAAAGCATGGCCACGCTCGCCATTCCCGCCCACGGCTACGGGATCCGCTACGAACACGGCATCTTCCGGCAGGTCCTGAAGGACGGCTGGCAGGTCGAGCTGCCGGAGGACTGGCTGTCCTCGGGCAATCCCTGGGAATTCGAGCGCCCCGAAGTCGCCTACACGATCGGCTTCGGGGGAATGGTCGAGCGCATCGAATCGGCGGAGGGCGCGACCCGCTATGCCTGGCGGCCGGCGGAAACGGTGAAAGCCGTCGCCTACGACACCCCGATCGCCGGCTGGCGCGGACGGCACGTCAATACGCTGCGCCTGTGGTCGGCTCGTGCCAACGATCCGATCTCGCTCGAGGATTTCAATCGCGGGGATCACGTCGGCGCGCTGGCCGACCGCGTCCGCCTCGAGGCGATCTCGCGCGTGCTCTATCCGAGCGACGAGACCGCAGCGGGGCACGAGCTCCGGCTGCGCCAGGAGTTCTTCTTCGCCTCGGCGTCGCTGCAGGACCTGCTGCGACGGCACAAGGCGCAGCACGGCGAGCTCTCGACCCTCTCCGACCACGTCGCGATCCAGCTGAACGACACCCACCCGGCAATCGCGATCCCGGAGCTCATGCGGCTGCTCGTCGACGAGCACGGCATGCCGTGGGAGCTGGCGTGGACCATCACCACATCGGTCTTCAACTACACGAACCACACGCTCCTGCCGGAAGCGCTCGAGACGTGGCCCGTGCCGCTGCTCGAAGGCCTGCTGCCGCGGCACATGCAGATCATTTATCTCATCAACGCGCTGCACCTCGACGCGCAACGTGCCCAGGGCCGCGACGACAACGGGTTCCTCGCCTCGGTGTCGCTCATCTCCGAGAACGACATCCGGCACGTGCGGATGGGCCCGCTCGCATTCCTGGGCTCGCACCGCGTCAACGGCGTGTCGGCGCTGCACACGGAGCTCATGCGCAGGACCGTCTTCCGGGACCTGCACCGCCTCTATCCGGACCGGATCGTCAACAAGACGAACGGGATCTCGTTCCGGCGCTGGCTCGTCCACGCAAATCCCGCGCTGACCGCGCTCATCTCGGATGCCATCGGCCCGGCCTTCCTCGACGACGCGGACGCGATCGGCGCGCTCGCAGACCACGCGGACGACGCCGCGTTTCGCGGCCGCTGTGCCGAGGTGCGCCGTGCGAACAAGGTCGCCCTCTCGAGGCTCGTGGCCGAGCGCCTCGGCACCGGGATCGATCCCGACGCGATCTTCGACGTCCAGGTGAAGCGGATCCACGAGTACAAGCGGCAGCTCCTGAACGTTCTAGAAACGGTCGCCCTCTACAACGACATCCGCGCGCAGCCCACGCACGGCTGGGCGCCGCGGGTCAAGATCTTCGCGGGCAAGGCGGCGGCGGGCTACCAGCAGGCGAAGCTCGTCATCAAGCTCGCGAACGACGTCGCCCGCGTGATCAACAACGATCCGGCCGTGCGCGGCCAGCTCAAGGTGGTGTTTCTCCCGAACTACAACGTGAGCCTCGCCGAGGCCATCATTCCGGCGGCCGATCTGTCGGAGCAGATCTCCACGGCCGGGATGGAGGCGTCGGGCACGGGCAACATGAAGCTCGCGCTCAACGGGGCGCTGACGATCGGGACGCTCGACGGCGCGAACATCGAGATCCGCGAGCGGGTCGGCGCCGAGAACCTGTTCATCTTCGGCCTGACCGCGGACGAGGTGGCGGCCCGGCGGCGGGCGGGCCTCGACGCGACGGACACGATCGAGCGTTCGCACGCGCTCACCGAGGTGCTCGACGCGATCGCGGCCGGCGCGTTCTCGCCGACCGACCGCTCGCGCTACCGGCGCCTCGTCGACGGAATCCGGCACCACGACTATTTCATGGTGGCCGCCGATTTCGAGGCCTACCGGGCCGCGCAGCGCAGCGTCGCCATCCTCTGGAAGGACAAGGCGGCGTGGTGGCGGCGATCGATCCTCAACACCGCGCGCGTCGGATGGTTCTCGTCGGACCGCGCGATCCTCGAATATGCACGTGAAATCTGGCACGCCGAGCCGGAGCCCGGCTGAGCCCGCGGCGAAGGCGTGGCGCGCAACGCGCCAAGCGCGGGCGCGCCACGGGAAGCCGCTCGCCCCAAGCGACGGCGCATGACCCGGTAGCGGAGAACCCCATGGAAGAGTCGACCTATTCGACGCCGCTCTCGCGCTCGGCGATGGCGTACGTGCTCGCCGGGGGGCGCGGATCCCGGCTCATGGAGCTGACCGAGAATCGTGCGAAGCCGGCGGTTCCGTTCGGCGGCAAGACGCGGATCATCGACTTCGCGCTGTCGAATGCGCTCAACTCCGGCGTCCGGCGCATCGCCGTGGCGACGCAGTACAAGGCGCACAGCTTGATCCGCCACCTGCATCGCGGCTGGAGCTTCCTGCAACCGATGCGCAACGAGAGCTTCGACATCCTGCCCGCGAGTCAGCGCGTATCGCCCGATCAGTGGTACGCGGGGACGGCGGACGCGGTGTTCCAGAACATCGACATCATCGACAGCTACGGACCGGAGTACCTGCTCGTCGTCGCCGGCGATCACATCTACAAGATGGACTACGAGCGGATGCTCGTGCAGCACGTCGAGGCGGAGGCCGACGTCACGGTCGCCTGCATCGAGGTGCCGGTGGCCGAGGCTGGCGGGCTGGGCGTGATGCAGGTCGATGCGACCGACCGCATTGTCTCGTTCATGGAGAAGCCCGATCACCCGCCCGAGATGCCGGACCGCCCGGGATGGGTGCTCGGGAGCATGGGCATCTACGCGTTCCGGCGCGCGTTCCTGCACGAGCAGCTCCGCCGCGACGCTACCGATCCCCACTCGGGCCGCGACTTCGGCCGCGACATCATCCCGTACCTCGTGCAGAACGGGAAGGCGGTCGCGCACCGCTTCACGCGCTCGTGCGTGCGCTCCGAGGCCGAGACGCAGGCGTACTGGCGCGACGTGGGCACGGTCGACGCGTACTACGAGGCGAACATCGACCTCACCGACACCGTCCCCGCGCTCGACCTCTTCGACCGGGACTGGCCGATCTGGTCGTACGCCGAGATCACGCCGCCGGCCAAGTTCGTCCACGATGTCGACGGACGCCGCGGCATGGGAATCTCGTCGCTCGTCTCCGGCGGCTGCATCGTTTCCGGCTCGACCGTCCGCCGCTCGCTGCTCTTCACCGGCGTGCGCGTTCATTCGTACGGCCTGATCGAGAACGCCGTGATCCTGCCCTACGTCGAGATCGGCCGTCGTGCCCGCCTGCGCGACGTCGTCGTCGACAGCGGCGTCAGGATCCCGGCCGAGCTCGTCGTCGGCGAGGACGCCGAGCTCGACGCGCGTCGCTTTCGGCGCACCCCGCGGGGCATCTGCCTCATCACGCAGCCGATGATCGACCGGCTGTATCGATGAGCGGAGAGTCGCGATGAGCGGCCGGCGCGTTCTGTCGGTCGCCTCCGAAGTCTTTCCGCTCGTGAAGACGGGAGGTCTCGCCGACGTGGTCGGTGCGCTGCCACAGGCACTCGCGCGCGAAGGCATCGAGGTGCGGACGCTGGTTCCGGGGTATCCCGCGGTCATGGCGGCGCTTGCGGAGGCCGAAACGGTCCACACCTTCCCCGATCTGCACGGCGGCCCGGCGCGCCTGGTCGCAGGGCGCGCGGCGGAGCTGGACCTCTTCGCCCTCGACGCGCCGCACCTGTACGCGCGACCGGGCAGCCCCTATCTCGCCCCGGACGGCAAGGAGTGGCCGGACAACGCGCTGCGATTCGCCGCGCTCGCGCAGTGCGCGGCAGCGGTCGCTCGCGGTGCGGTGCCAGCCTTCGTGCCGCAGATCGCGCACGCGCATGACTGGCAGGCCGGACTCGTCCCGGCGTATCTGCGCTTCGGTCCGCGGTGCTCGTGCCGCTCCGTGGTGACGGTGCACAACCTTGCATTCCAGGGTCAGTTTCCACGCGAGCTTCTGGACGCGCTCGGCCTTCCTCCCGTCTCGTTCGGCGTCGACGGTGTCGAGTACTACGGCACGATCGGCTATCTCAAGGGCGGCCTCGCGCTCGCCGATCGCGTGACCACCGTGTCACCGACCTATGCCGCGGAGATCCGGACCGCCGAAGCCGGAATGGGGCTCGACGGGCTCCTGCGCCAGCGTGCGGACTGCCTGTCCGGCATTCTCAACGGCATCGACGTGTCGATATGGAATCCCGCGACCGACCCGCACATCACCGCGCGCTACGACGCGCATCGGCTGCACGAGCGCGCGACCAACAAGACGGCACTGCAGTCGCGCCTCGGCCTGGCCGTCGATGGCCGCACATTCGTTTTCGGCGTCGTGAGCCGCCTCACGTGGCAGAAAGGCATCGACGTCCTCATTGCGGCGTTGCCCGAGCTGCTTCGCGCCGGCGCCCAGCTCGCGGTCCTCGGGTCCGGCGACGTGGCGCTCGAGCAGGCGCTCGCGGCCGCGTGCCGCGATTACCCTGGGCGCATCGCCGTCACGCTCGGGTACGACGAGGCCCTCGCCCACCAGATCCAGGCCGGCATCGACGCGCTACTCATGCCGTCGCGCTTCGAGCCCTGCGGGCTCACCCAGCTGATCGCGCTTCGCTACGGCGCAGTCCCCGTCGTTCCACGCGTGGGCGGCCTCGCCGACACGGTGATCGACGCGAACGAAATGGCGCTCGCGAGCGGTGCCGGGACGGGCGTGCAGTTCTCGCCGGTGACGCGCGAGCAGCTCGAGCTCGCGATCGCGCGCGTGCTGGCACTGGCGCGGAACCGCGCGACCTGGCGGCACCTCCAGACGCGCGCGATGGCCACCGACGTGAGCTGGGCCCGGCCCGCCCGGCACTATGCGGCGCTTTATCGCGAGCTCGCGCCGTTGCGCGCGCACTGATCGGCCCGAATCCCGCAATGCGCGAAGGACCCGGCACTCCGGAGCCACTCGGCCTCACGCTCGTCGACGGTGGCGCCAACGTGGCCGTCTACTCCCGGCACGCGACCGCGATGGAGCTGTGCCTGTTCGGCGGCGATGGCGCGGTGGAGACGGCGCGCATCCGGCTCCCGGCGCGAACCGCCGACGTCTTTCACGGCTTCGTGCCGGGCGTCACCGCCGGCGCGCGCTACGGCCTTCGCGCAGACGGCCCGTGGGACCCGCGCGCCGGTCACCGCTTCAATTCCGCGAAGCTGCTCGTCGACCCGTACACGCGGGCACTCGACCGTCCGTTCGCCTACGATCCCGCGCTCTCCGGCGCGACCGCCGATCCGTTCGCCCGCGACCCGCGCGACACGGCCGCGCTGGTCCCGAAGGGCATCGCGGCGCCCCCGGTGGTCGGCGCGCCCGCCGCGCGCCCCCGCGTGCCCTGGCAGGACACCGTGCTCTACGAACTCCACGTCCGCGGCTTCACCCGGACGCATCCCGCTGTGCCCGAGGCGATCCGCGGCACATGCGCGGGACTCGCGCATCCCGCAGCGATCGACCATCTCCGGAAGCTCGGGGTGACGACCGTCGAGCTCATGCCTATCGCCGCGACGATCGACGAGCGCCATCTCTGGCAGCGCGGACTGACCAATTACTGGGGCTACAACCCGGTCGCGTGGTTCGTTCCCGATCCGCGGCTCGCTCCCGGCGGCATCGAGGAACTGCGCCTTGCGGTCGACGCGCTCCACGCGGCCGGCCTCGAAGTCATCCTCGACGTCGTGCTCAACCACAGCGGCGAAGGCGATGCGGCGGGGCCGACGATTTCGCTGCGCGGCCTCGACAACGCCGTCTACTACCGCACGGTCGCCGGCGACGCGGCCCGGTATGTCGACGACACCGGTTGCGGGAATGCGCTCGCTCTCGAGCGACCGCCGGTCCTGCGGCTCGCGCTCGATGTGCTCCGCTACTACGCGCAGGTCGCCGGCGTCGACGGATTCCGCTTCGATCTTGCGGCCTCCCTTGCGCGCCGCTCGGGCGAGTTCGATCCGGATGCGCCATTCCTCCAGGCGGTGGCGCAGGATCCCTTTCTGCGCGAGCTCAAGCTCGTCGCCGAGCCGTGGGACGTCGGTCCCGGCGGCTATCGCCTCGGCGCGTTTCCCGCGCCGTGGGGCGAATGGAACGACCGCTATCGCGACGACGTGCGCCGGTTCTGGCGCGGCGATCACGCGTTTGCGGGACGACTCGCGACCCGCCTCGCAGGTTCCGCCGACGTCCTCGGGGCGCCGCGCCGGCCGCCTTCGCGCTCGATCAACTTCGTCACGGCGCACGACGGCTTCACGCTCGCCGATCTCGTCGCCCACGCGGTCAAGCACAATGAAGCGAACGGCGAGGCCAATCGCGACGGCACCGAGGTCGACTGGTCGTGGAATCACGGCGCGGAGGGCCCCACGCCCGACGCCGCGGTGACGGCCAAGCGAGCGCGCGACATCAAGGGCCTGCTCGCCACGCTCTTCGTATCGCGGGGCACGCCGATGCTCGCGATGGGTGACGAGCTCGGCCGCACACAGCGCGGCAACAACAATGCCTACGCACACGACAGCGCGCTCACCTGGATCGACTGGCCGAGCGCCGACGGCGAGCTCACCCGCTTCGTCGCCGCGCTCGCGGCGTTGCGACGGGACCATCCCGCCTTGCGGCGCGACCGCTGGCTCGAGGGCGTGCCGCAGGACGAGACCGGCATCCCCGACGTCGAGTGGCGACGACCCGACGGCCGCACGATGTCGGCCGAGGATTGGGCCGGTGCCGATTTCCGGACGCTGGTCGCCGCGATCTACGCGCCGGCCACCGCCGCCGGGCCCGCGGACCGGGTCGTCGTCGCACTCAACGCGGGCAGCGCATCGATCGAGATCCGGTGGCCGGATCCGCGTCGCGGATTCGAGTGGCAACGGGCAATCGACACCGCGCGTCCGCTCGCATCCGCGTCAAACCCGGCGGCGGACGGTTGGGTGGACGCGCGCGCGGTTGTCGTGCTCGTCGAAGTGCCTTCGACGGTCGGGCGCGCGCATCGCGGCGGCATCGACGACGCGACGCTCGACCGGGTCGCGGCGGCGGCCGGCATCGAGCCCAACTGGTGGGACATCGCGGGCGAGCGCCACGACGTCGCCGCCGACACGAAGCGCGCGCTGCTCGCCGCGATGGGACTCGAGGTCGATTCCGCCGACGACGCGCGTGAACGCCTCCGGACGCTCGCCGCAGTGCGCGACGACAGCGGGGCTAGCGGGGCAGACGCGGCGCGCGCGTACCTGCCGGAGTCGCTGCGGAGCGGAGCACGGCGCTTCGGCCTGGCCGCGCAGCTCTATGCGATGCGTCGACCCGGCGATCAGGGTATCGGCGACTTCTCGACGCTGGCGGCGGCCGCGACGGCTACCGCAAGGGTCGGCGGCGCGTTCGTCGGCATCAATCCGCTCCATGCGTTGTTCGCGTTGGACCGCGAACGCGCGAGCCCCTACCATCCGTCCGATCGGCGATTCCTCGACCCGATTTACGTCGACGTGGAGCGGGTCCCGGATCTCGCGCATTCACGGAAGGCGCGATCGATCTGCCAGGCCGAGGGCCCGGCATTCGCGGCGCTGGCCGCCCGCGCCGACGTCGACTACGCCGGAGTGTGGAGCGCAAAGCGGAAGGTCCTGGAGGCGTGCTTCGACACGTTCGAGCGGCGACCGGACCGCGACGCGCTCGTGCAGGAGTTTGCGCGTTTCGTTGCGTTCGGGGGCGAAACGCTCGAGCGCTTCGCGCGCTTCGAGGCGATTGCGGCGGCGCATCCGGGCGTACCGTGGCGACGATGGCCCTCCGAGCTCCGTCGTCCGGACGGCAGCGGCGGGCGGTCGCTCGCCCAACGTCACGCACGCGCGATCCGCTTCGCGTGCTACCTGCAGTGGCAGGCCGATCGCCAGCTCGAAGCCGCGGCGAACGCAGGACGCGAGGCCGGACTCGAGCTCGGGCTGTATCGCGATCTCGCGGTCGGCGCGGCGCCGGACGGCGCGGAGACGTGGTCGCAGCCCGAGCATTTCGGGCGAGGCGCATCGATCGGCGCACCGCCCGATCCGTTCGCTCGTGGCGGCCAGAACTGGAACCTGCCCCCGCCCGTCCCGCACGCGATGCTGGCCGACGGCGGAGCAGCGTTTCGCGCTCTCCTCGCGGCGAACATGCGGCATGCCGGCGCATTGCGGATCGACCATGTGATGGGACTCTCACGCCTGTTCTGGATTCCGGACGGCGCGCACGCCCGCGATGGTGCGTACGTCCGCTATCCGTTTGCAGCGCTCCTCGCGGCCGTTGCAGCGGAAAGCATGCGCGCGCGCTGCCTCGTCGTGGGCGAGGATCTCGGGACCGTACCGGCGGGCCTCCGCGAGCGGCTCGCGGAAGCCGACGTCCTCTCGTACCGCGTGCTCTGGTTCGAGCGCGACGACCAGGGCTTCGTCGATCCCGCGCGCTATCCGGAGAAGGCCGCGGCCTGCGTGACGACCCATGACCTGCCGACGATCGCCGGATGGTGGTCGGGAGCCGACATCGCGGAGCGTCACGCCCTCGGCCTCGCCGGTGCGGACGACGCCGGCGAAGCGCTGCGGACGCGCCGGCGCGACCGCGCGCTCCTTGCGGCCGCCGTCGACCGTGCCGCAACAGCATCGGCGGCACCGATCGATCCGGAAGGGCCCTGCGATGCGGCCCTCATCGCGTCCATTCACGCTCTTGCCGGCGCATCGCGCTCCGCGCTCGTGCTGTTTCGGGCCGAGGACCTCGCCGGCGAGGGGGTCGCGACCAACCTTCCCGGCACCGACCGCGAGCGTCCTAACTGGCGCCACCGGCTCGCGATCGATGCCGCCGACCTCTGGTCCACGACGGCCGCCACGCTGACGCTGGCCGCGTGCGCCGGACGACGAAGGCCGTCACCACCGCCGTTGGATTGACCGGAAGGCGCTCGATCGCGAATCCGCGCGGCCACAGGCACGGATACGGCGTGTCGCGACTGCGCTTCTCTCCCGCTACATTCGATGCGGGTCACGGCGCATCACAACCACGCCGACGTCAGTGGCGATGGCCATGCAGGTGGTCTTCAATCGCTGATCGACGCCGCACTTCGGCTTGCACGGCGACCTCCTCGCGCTTTCCGTCGGCCGCCTCGAAGATCAGCACGAGCGGCACCCAATCACCGACCTTGATCGTGCGGTCGAGCGGAGACAGACGCAGTCGGTAGGAGCCGGGCACGAGGATCACCGGCGCCCCGGCCGGCAATGCCAATCGATCGACGGCCCGGATCTTCGCGCCCGGTGCAACGAGCACGACGTCGGCGGCAGAGGCGCTGCGGGCACCGACGAGCGAAGCGCCCTCGAGGCTCGTCACTTCCATGAAACCCTCGGTCGCGTGTCCACGCGGAGCCGGGAGCACCCAAGGGGCATCGACGACAACGACCGCTGCCGCGATCGGCGGCGCCAAGGCAAGCCCCAGCCCGGCCGCCACGGGGGCGACACGGCGCGCGATTAAGAGTCGGATGCGGTGGCGGAAAGGTCTCACGTCCAGTCGAACAAACAACTATGAGCAAAGGATATTCCGGCCCACGAGCGCGCTGGAATAGCTCGGCGCGGTGGGCTGTTGGCTGGCCAAGCGTTCCGCCCGGAGCGTCATCTGCGCACGAATTCGGGCGACTGTCCATGGAGGTATCGATGATGCGTCGTCTGACGATCTGTCTGGCGGCGGCGACCATGCTTGTCTCGTCGGCCGCCCTCGCCTTCTTTCACACATTCCAGGTCGAGCAGATCTACTCGAATGCCGACGGCACCGTGCAGTTCGTCACGATGACGACCAGCCTCAACGGCGAGAGCTTCTCGCAGGGCGTGCCGTTCACGAGCATGGATAGTGCTGGAAGCCAGAAGACGTTCACGTTTCCGCGCAATCTGCCGAGCAGCGCCACAGCCGGCAAACGCATCCTGATCGCGACGCAGTCGTTCGCTACCTTGGGAATCGTGACGCCGGACTTCGTGATTCCCGACCATTTCGTGCCGACCGGCGGCGGCAGCGTCGGTACGCCCTACAGCACGCTTTCCTACACCGCGGGGCAGCTTCCGACCGACGGCATGAACGCGCTCTACCGTACGGGCGTCATGGCGAACCTCGCGATGAACTTTGCGGGCCAATCGGCATCGATCTCGGCGCCGCCGCCACCCACGACGCCGGATCTCGATCAGCACGGCCTGACCGGCTCCTGGTTCGAGCCGGCGACCAATGGGCAGGGATTCGAGATCGAGGTGTTTCCCGATCTGGTGGCGCCCGGGACGGGTTCCGTCCAGCTGAGCTGGTTCACCTTCGACACCGTCGCCGGCGGTGCGAACCGCCAGCGCTGGTACACCCTCAGCGGCGACATGGTGAGCGGACAGCCCAGTGCTTCGCTCACGATCTACCAGAACACGGGCGGCAATTTCAATGCCCCGCCGATCACGAATGGCGTACCGGTCGGGACCGCGACGCTGAGCTTCGACACGTGCACCAGTGGTCAGCTGACCTACTCCTTCACCGATGGGTCGAGCCGCACGGGCAGCATACCGTTGACGCGCATTGCGCAGAATGTCACGTGCTCGACGACGAGCGCGCGTCCCGCGAATGCGGATTTCGCCTTCTCGGGCAATTGGTTCAATGCCGCGACCTCGGGCCAGGGATTCGTCGTCGAAGTCAACCCGCTCAACGGCACGGTGTTCGTCCCCTGGTACACGTACGCGCCCGGCGCCTCGGGCGCCGGGGCTGCCGGACAGCGCTGGTACACGGCGTCGGCGTCGAGCGCATTCGCGCCCGGGTCGCGTTCGATTCCGATGGAGATCTTCGAGACCACCGGGGGCGTCTTCGACTCGCCGACACCTCCCGCCACCACCGCGCCGAAAGTCGGAACGGGAACGCTCTCCTTCCAGAGCTGCTCGACCGGAACGTTCACGTTCAACTTCACCGGTGGAAGCTCGGCCGGTGCGTCCGGAACCATCGCTCTGACCCGCATCGGCCCCGTGCCCCCCGGCTGCGCGTTCTGAGTCAGGCGAATCGAGCAGCCGTCGGAACCGGAACACCCGGGCGCTCGCGCAGCCGGCGGACGACCCGCCGCTGCCGAGGCGCGGGGACGCCGCGCGTCAGAACTGCTCGGCGGCGAGGGCCAGCGCGGAGTCGCCGCCCTCGGTGATCGTGTGCGCGAGCGCGGCGGCCCGCGGCAGCACCGCGTCCGCGTAGAAGCGCGCCGTGTGAATCTTCGCGGTCAGGAATCGCGCGTCGCCGGTGCCCTGCTTCAAATGCCCGGCCGCGACGAGCGCCGCGCGGCCGAGCTGCCAGCCGCCGGCGACGATGCCCCACAGCTCGAGATAAGGTACGGCACCGGCGTGCGCCGCGCGCGTGTTCGCGCCGTAGGCGGGCACGACCCAGTCGATCGCTTTGCGCACGGCGACGACGGCGCGTTTCAACTGCGTTCCGATCGCATCCAGATCGGGGTCGGGATGACCCGCGAGCTCAGCGGCGACCGTCTCGATCTCCGCGGCGATCGCTCGCGCAGCGGCGCCGCCGTCGCGGGCTGTCTTGCGGCCGATCAGGTCGTTGGCCTGGATGCCGGTCGTGCCTTCGTAGATCGTCGTGATGCGGGCGTCGCGGTAGTGCTGCGCAGCGCCGGTCTCCTCGATGAATCCCATGCCGCCGTGAACCTGGATGCCGAGCGACGCGACCTGCTGTGCCGTCTCCGTGCACCAGCCCTTGACGATCGGGATCATGAAGTCGACGAACGCCTGCTGCCGCTTGCGGACTTCCGCGTCCGCGTGCCGATGCGCGTGATCGTGTGCAGCCGCGACGACGTACGCGACCGCGCGCATCGCCTCGACATTCGCGCGCATCGTCATCAGCATGCGCCGGATGTCCGGGTGCTCGATGATCGGCGCGCTTTTCGCGCCTACGCCGACCGGCCTTCCCTGCACGCGCTCGCGCGCATAGGCGACCGCGCGCTGGTACGAACGCTCCGCGATTCCGACGCCCTCGAGCCCGACCGAGAATCGCGCGAGGTTCATCATGATGAACATGTATTCGAGGCCGCGGTTCTCCTCGCCGACGAGGTACCCCGTGGCGCCCCCGCGATCGCCGTAGGCGAGGACGGCGGTGGGGCTCGCGTGGATCCCGAGCTTGTGCTCGAGCGATGCGCAGTGGACGTCGTTGCGGGCTCCGAGCGACCCGTCGGCGTTGACGTTCACCTTCGGCACGACGAAGAGCGAGATGCCTTTCACGCCTTCTGGAGCATCGGGCGTGCGCGCGAGCACGAGGTGAATGATATTGTCGGTATAGTCCTGCTCGCCGTAGGTGATGAAGATCTTGCTGCCGAAGAGCTTGTAGGTGCCGTCGCCCTGCGGCACCGCCTTCGTCCGCACGGCCGCAAGGTCCGAGCCCGCCTGCGGCTCGGTCAGGTTCATCGTCCCGCTCCACGTCCCGGCGACCATGTTCGGCAGGAACTTCTGCTTGAGCTCCGGCGAGCCCGCGAGCTCGATCGACTCGATCGCGCCCTGGGTGAGCATCGCGCAAAGGTTGAACGCGAGGTTCGCCGCGTGCCACATCTCCTCGACCACGGTGCCGAGCAGGACGGGCAGGCCCTGCCCGCCGAATTCGGTGTCCTTGGTGAGGCCGTTCCAGCCGTTCTCGCAGAACTGGTGATAGGCGTCCTTGAAGCCGGGCGGCGTCACGACGCTGCCGTCGTCGCGCCGGACCGATCCCTCGCGATCGCCGATCGTGTTGAGCGGCGACATCACCTCGGTGGCGAACTTCGCCGCCTCGTCGAGAATGGCGTCCGCGACGTCCGGGGCGGCCTCCTCGTAGCCGGGTAGCGCCGCCACCTGCTCGAGGCCGGCGAGCTCGTTCAGCACGAAGCGCATGTCGGCGAGCGGCGCGCGATAATCGCTCATGAGGGTCCTGTCGGAGGGCGGCGTGCCCCGGAAAGTCGTTCAGCCCAGCGCGGCGGTCAGCTCCGGCAGGATCTGGAAGAGATCGCCGACGAGGCCGTAGTCGGCGACCTGGAAGATCGGCGCCTCGGGGTCCTTGTTGATCGCCACGATCACCTTGCTGTCCTTCATGCCGGCGAGATGCTGGATCGCGCCGGAGATGCCGACGGCGATGTAGAGGTCCGGCGCGACGATCTTGCCGGTCTGCCCGACCTGGTAGTCGTTGGGCACGTAGCCCGCATCCACCGCCGCACGCGAGGCGCCGATCGCGGCGTTGAGCTTGTGCGCGAGTGCGTCGAGCAGCTTGAAGTTGTCCGCATTGCCGAGGCCGCGGCCGCCCGACACGACGATCCGCGCGCTGGTCAGCTCGGGTCGGTCGGACTTCGTGAGCTCCTGGCCCGTCACCCGCGAGAGCCCCGTGTCGGCCGCGGCCCCGATACTTTCGACCGCCGCGTTACCGCCCTCGGCCGGCGCCGCGTCGAATCCAGTCGCCCGCACCGTGACGACCTTGATCGCGTCCTTCGACTGCACCGTCGCGAACGCGCTGCCGGCGTAGATCGGGCGCACGAACGTGTCGGGCGACTCCACCGCGATGATGTCCGACACCTGCGCGACGTCGAGCAGCGCCGCCACGCGGGGCGCCAGGTTCTTGCCGAACCCGGTGGCCGGCGCGAGCACGTGACTGTAGGCGCCCGCCTTCACGATCGCGACGGCGGTCGCGGCCAGGTTCTCGGCCGTCGGGCTCGCAAGATACGGGGCATCGGCGTGCAGCACCTTGGCGACGCCGGGAATCCTCGCGGCAGCCTGCGCCGCGGGCCCAGCGTTGTGCCCGGCAACGAGGACCACGATATCGCCGCCGATCTTCGTCGCCGCGGTGACCGCGTTGCGCGTCGCCGCGTGCAGGGACGAGTTCTCGTGATCGGCGAGCAGCAGGATGGCCATGAGCCGACTCCCTCTACGAAATGACCTTGGCTTCGTTGCGCAGCTTGTCGACGAGCTGCGGCACGTCGGCGACGCGGCCGCCGCCCTTGCGCTTCGGCGGCTCGACGACCCGGAGGGTTGCGAGCCGCGGCGCCACGTCGACGCCGAGCGCGTCGGGCTTCAGCACGTCGAGCGGCTTCTTCTTCGCCTTCATGATGTTGGGAAGCGTCGCATAGCGCGGCTCGTTCAGGCGGAGATCCGTGGTCACGACCAGCGGCAGCGTGGTCTCGACCGTCTCGAGACCGCCGTCCACCTCCCGCTTCACGGTCGCCTTGTCCGCCGCGATCTCGACCTTCGAGGCCGAGGTCGCCTGCGGCCAGCCGAGCAGCGCAGCGAGCATCTGGCCGGTCTGATTCGAATCGTCGTCGATCGCCTGCTTGCCCATGATCACGACCCTGGGCTGCTCCTTCTCCACGATCGCCTTCAGGAGCTTGGCCACCGCCAGCGGCTGCAGGTCGGCGTCGGTCTCGACCAGGATTGCCCGGTCGGCCCCCAACGCAAGCGCGGTGCGCAGCGTCTCCTGGCTCGCAGCGACGCCGCATGACACGGCGACGATCTCAGTCGCGACGCCCTTCTCCTTCATGCGCACCGCCTCCTCGACTGCGATCTCGTCGAACGGGTTCATCGACATCTTGACGTTCGCCGTGTCGACGCCCGAGCCATCCGGCTTCACCCGAACCTTGACGTTGTAATCGACGACGCGCTTGACCGAAACGAGGACTTTCATGGGATTTTGCGGCGGGCGATGGGAAAGTGAAGATTATAACGCGCGCGCGGCCCTCTCCCCCCTCTCGATGGGGAGGGCCGAGCTCGTTCGTCGGGGCGCCGCAGCACCGCCTCCGTTCGAGCCTTTTCGATCATGGGACCGGTGGTGCTAACCTGCGCATTCGTTCCATCGCGGGAGTCCTCCATGCACGCATCGGCGCTCGTGCTCACCATCTGCGTCGGCGTCGCCAGCGCGGCATTCGCAGCGCCGGTCGCCGCCCAGAGCGCCGACAAGCCGGCGCCCGCGGCCGCGCCGGTCGACGCGGCGGCCGCCATCCGGGCGCAATTCGACCGTCACGTGGCCGCGCACCGCCGTGGCGACCCCGCCGGAGCCGCGGCGATGTATGCGGATGACGTGCGGCTCATCGGTCCCGACGGCGACGAATCGCGCGGGCGGGCGGCGATGGTCAAGTTCTACCGCGACCTGCAGGACCGCTGGACGCTCGACGAGTACAACTACGCGACGGAGGAACTGGTCGCGACGGGAGATTCCGCGTATCAGATCGGTCTCTGGTGGTTCCGGATGCACGACAAGACGGGCCGCGCGACCGGGGGACGCTTCCAGTTCCTCGCGGTGTGGCGACGCGATGCGGCGGGCGAATGGAAGATGGAACGCGCGCTGTGGACGCCGAGCGCGCCGGATCCCGGCAGCCCGCCGGGCTCCGCGAAGTAGCCATCGGCGCGCCGCTCTCCGCAGGCCGCGAAGGCATGGGTATACTTCGCGGACAGCGCGTCGCGGGTCGTTCCCGCCGGCGACAGGCGCACGCAGAGTCGGACTCCATGCGGTTCACGTTGCTCACCGTCGCACTGCTTCTCGCCACCGCCTTTCCCGCCTCCGCCGACGTGGCCGACACGCCGACCGAGCGGGCGCTCTTCCTCCCCGGCGCCAAGTTCAAGCTGGTCATCCCGCGGGAAGACTGGGTGATCACCCGGGAGCAGCCGCGAGCGGACGGGCGCTCGGTGTATTACGCCTTGTCGAGCGCCAAGCGCGAGATGACGGCCTGGCTCTTCATCGATCAGACACCCGTATGCCAGAACGCCGCGGCATGCCTCGAGTTTGCGCTCAAGAACACGGCCTATTCCACCGCGAAGGACATGAAGTTCGATACGCAGGATCCGTTCAAGGTGGCGGAGTTCACGCTCGAGGGGAGCCCGGGCACGCCGAGCCAGCAGCGCCTGGTCGCGGCGGCGTACGTCGACGGCTGCTGGGTCGATGTCCATCTCTTTCAGCCGGCCCGCGAGGGAGCGTCGGCGGCCCTGCGCGGGTTCCTGAAGGTCGTAAGGATCCAATGAGGAGGCTGCCGCGCCTGGCGCTCGGGGTCGCGGGATGCGCGCTCCTTGCCGCGGGCGTCGCCGCCGCGCAATCGGTGAAGCCGCATCGCCTCGCACGTGACCATCCGATCGTGGGCGGCTGGACGTACACCGCGCCCGACGGCTCGTGCGTCGAGACCTATCTCTTCCGCCCGGACGGGACCTCGCTCGTCACGAGCGGCAGCGAGATCTCCGAGAGCGTGTTCGACATCGCCCCCAAGCCGGATCCCGACGGGTTCTACAGGTGGACCGACCGGATCGTCCGCGACAACGGAAAGGAAGATTGCTCGGGGCAGGTGACCGCCGTAGGGAAGGCGGTCACGAACTACGTGCTGTTCAGTCCCGCCGGCGACCAGTTCATCGTGTGCGCGCAGCCATCGCTCGACGCGTGCTTCGGGCCGCTGCGGCGCGCGCAGGGCACGAGCGTCTGATCGCCCGTGCGGGTTCTCTGGGCGTTGCCGTTCGCGGGCCTGCTCCTGTCGATCGCGGTAGTGCCGCTCGTCGCGCCGAAGTTCTGGCACGACCACTTCGGCAAGGTTGCCGCCGCCTGGGCAATCGTCCTGATCGTCCCGTACGCGGTCGTCCACGGCGCTGCCGCGACGCTGCCTCCGCTCGCCCATGCGGTGTTCGACGAATACATTCCCTTCATCGCCATCCTGTTCTCGCTCTACACGATCTCCGGCGGGATCTGCGTGCGCGGGTCGTTCGTCGGGACACCGTGGTTCAACGGGTCGATCCTGGCGCTCGGCGCCGCGCTCGCGAGCGTCATGGGCACGACCGGCGCGTCGATGCTGCTGATCCGTCCGCTGCTCGCTGCCAACGAGGGACGCCGGCACCAGGCGCACACGGTAGTCTTCTTCATCCTGCTCGTCGGCAACGTCGGCGGCGCGCTGTCGCCGTTGGGCGACCCACCGCTCTTCATCGGGTTCCTGAAAGGGGTCGACTTCTTCTGGGAGGTCGAGAACCTGCTCGAACCGACGCTGCTGCTCGCGGGCGCGATCCTGCTGATCTATCTCGCGGCCGATGCCTGGCTCTACCGCGTGGACCAGCGAAAGCAACCCGTCCTGCGAGCGCCGGAGCGCTTCGCGATCGAAGGCTCGTTCAACCTGCTGCTGATCGCCGCGGTCGTCGGGGCAGTGCTGATGTCGGGCATTTGGCACCCGGGCATCGAATTCGATGTGCTCGGCGCGCACTTGGAGCTCGAGAATCTCTTGCGCGACGCGCTCCTCGTGGCCCTCTCGCTGGCGTCGCTCGCGCTCACGCCCGCGGTCATCCGCCGGCACAACGCGTTCCACTGGGCGCCGATCGTCGAGGTCGCCAAGATCTTCGCCGCCATCTTCGTCACGATCATTCCGTTGCTGGAGATGCTCGCGGCGGGACGCGACGGAGCGCTCGGCTTCGTCGCGCGCTTTGTCGTCGACGAAGCGGGTGAACCGCGCAACGTAGGGGTGTTCTGGGCCTCCGGCCTGCTGTCGGCGTTCCTCGACAACGCCCCGACCTACCTCGTGTTCTTCAATCTCGCGGGTGGGGACGCCGGTGATCTCATGACCGCGCACGCGGGGACGCTGATGGCGATTTCGATGGGCGCCGTCTACTTCGGCGCGCTGACCTACATCGGCAATGCCCCGAACTTCATGATCAAGGCCGTGGCCGAAGACCGTGGCGTGCCGATGCCGAGCTTCTTCGGCTTCGTCGCCAAGTCCGGCGGCGTCATGCTGCCGCTGCTCACCCTCATCGGCTGGAAATACCTCTAGCTTGCCGTGCCGACGCGCCTCGGTTAGGATCGCCGGAGCCGGGGCCCGCAGATCCCGGCGGCTTCCCGCCAAGACGGTGTCCCGTCCAAGTCTGCGTTCCGTCCGCCCTCGGTCGGCTCGCCATGGACACCGTCTCCCCGTCCCTCCCTCTGATTCGACGCATCCTTGTCGCGAAAGGGCTGCGTGCATTCGGCGACGGCTTCGTCAGCGTGCTCCTGCCGCTCTACCTGCTCGAGTTGGGCTTCCGGCCGCTGCAGATCGGCGTCATCGCGACGGCGACGCTCCTCGGGTCGGGCGTGCTGACGCTGGCGGTGGGCACGCGCGCTCACCGATTCGCCTACCGCACGCTCCTGCTCGCCGCGACGGCGCTGATGGCGGCGACGGGACTTTGCTTCGCCTCGGTGACGGCGTTCTGGCCGCTGCTGGCGATCGCCGTCGTGGGAACGCTCAACCCGTCGAGCGGCGACGTGAGCGTTTTCCTGCCCCTCGAGCACGCGGTGCTCTCGCGCCTCGCCCCCGACGGCGAGCGCACGGCAGTCTTCGCGCGCTACAGTCTCGTCGGGTCGATCGCAGCGGCCGTGGGCTCGGCCGGTGCCGCAGTGCCCGGATGGCTGTCGCACGCTGCCCGGCTCCCGACGCTCTTCTCGATCCAGGCGATGTTCGTCGTCTACGCGCTGCTCGCGGTGCTGGCCGCGATCGCGTATCGCGGCCTGCCTGCGACCGCCGAGTCGCCCGGGGCACGCGGCGCCGCTCCATTGCGGCAATCCCGAGCGCGCGTGTGGACGCTCGCCGCGCTGTTCAGCCTCGATGCGTTCGGCGGCGGCTTCGTCGTGCAGTCGATGGTCGCGCTGTGGCTCTACGAGCGCTTCGGGCTCTCGCTTGCGACCGCAGGACTCATCTTCTTCTGGACCGGGCTCCTCTCCGCCCTGTCCTTTATCGTTGCCGTGCGAATCGCGGGCCGGGTCGGCCTCGTCAACACGATGGTGTTCACGCACCTCCCGGCGAACGTCTGCCTGGTGCTCGTCCCGTTCGTGCCGAGCCTGGGCCTTGCGATCGCCCTCCTGCTCGTGCGTGCCGTGCTCTCGCAAATGGACGTGCCGACCCGGAGCTCCTACGTGATGGCGATCGTGACGCCCGCGGAGCGGCCGGCAGCGGCCAGCGTTACCTCGGTGCCGAGGAGTCTCGCGTCCGCGGCGAGCCCGTTCCTCGCCGGCTGGCTGCTGACGGTCTCGACATTCGGCTGGCCGCTGATCGTCGCTGGCAGCGTGAAGATCCTCTACGATCTCCTGCTCCTTGCCTTCTTCGGCAAGGTGCGGCCACCGGAGGAGCTGCAGTCCCGCCACGACTCCTGACATCGCCGTGTGGTTTTCCGTCAAAACAACGGGTTGCGCTCGCGCGACAGGCGGCCCGACGCTAGGGGGTTGACGCGGCGGTTCTTCGGCGGGACATTTCATCCTTCGGGCCCGCGAGCGCGCCAAGGCGAGCGATGCGGCAGCCCGGACACATTGGCAAAACTGTCGCAAGGCAGTGACGCAAAGCCTCCGGCCCCGCGAACGCGGGGTAGCGGGGTTGCCGGCGGGGATCCGCCGTCCACACGACGGCGCAAAGCCCGCGCTGCACCCCGTCCACGTCACTGTCCGCGACGCCGTTTGCGGAGGGTCGCGCCGTGGAACCTTCTTCCGAATTCCCGAACGTCTCCGACGTCGAACATGCCGCCGTATTCGTCGCCGGTGGCAGCGAGACCGACGCCGAGCACGGACCCCTGGGGGCCGGCGAACCCGTCGTCACCGCCGGACTCGGCAAGCTGCGCAGGCTGATCGCGGATCAACGCTATTTCGGACTCGCGGCGCGGTTCTTTCACGCCGGTGCCCAGCGGATGCTCCAGCGGATCGCGGGGCAGCCTCCGGGGCAGGAGCGGGTGGACCTCGAGTGCATCGGCTTCGATTTCCTGCTCGAGCCCGCGGAGAGCCTCGGGTTCCTGCGCGCCATGATCGCGGGCGGCCTGCTCAATCCCGACGGAACCGGCTACTACCGCCCGACGGCCCGCTTCCGCGAATATGCGCTCGCCCCGCTCGTGGCGCCGCTGTCCCGCGCCCGCGCGAAAATGCTGGTCGACGCCGTCTGCGATCTCGCCGCCCAGATCAATGCAGACTGGATCCGCAATCCGTTCGAGGTCAAGCTCGTCGCTGTCTCCGGAAGCTACATGAGCCGCAGCCCGCAGCTGCCGGAGCTTTCGCTGTGGATCGTGTTGCGCCCGCGTCCCGAAAGACAGACCCGGCGCTGGCGGCCGATGGTGACGAAAGGTGCCGGACTGCGGCAGATCCTCACGGCCGTGAGCTCGGTCAGTTCCTTCATCGTCGCGCGGATCGTCGCGCACAAGAGCGTCGTGCCACGGCCGTTCTGCGTCGCGTTCCAGGCGACCGAGGTGCCCGCCGACCCGCACGTCTCGCCCGCGGAGCGCGTCCGCGAATGGGGTGCGTCGATCGGCGAGCTCCTCGGCGCATCGCCGTACCCGGGACGGCGTCGCGGCCAGCGCGAGTAGCTTGCCGCGCGATGCCGGCCGCGCGGGGTCGGCACTTCCCCACAGCGCACCGAGGCGTCGTCTGATGGTGCCGTCCGGAAGCGACCGGTACGGTGCGTCATCGTGGATCCGGTCGCGGCTGCCGCAAGGGGAAGGGCGCGCCTTGGCGCGGCGATCGTATGGGGGCTGGCCGCAACGGCGGCATCCGCAGAAGGTGACGCGCCCGTCGACCTGGACGCAGCGTGGCGGGCCCTTCGGACCGGGCACGACCCGGCGCTCAGCGTAGCCGCAGCTCCGGGCCTGTTCGGCGCCGAACCGCACAAGCGCTACGTCCTGCCGGCGCTGGAAGTCGTCGGCTTCGGACTTCTGCTGAACGCAGTCAATCGCCACGCCGACGGCAGCGATTACGACAGCACCTGGTCGACGATCCGGCACAACCTGCACAGCAGCTGGGTCGTCGACAGCGATCCGTTCAAGACGAATCAGCTCGGCCATCCCTATCAAGGGTCGATGTTCTACGGATTCGCTCGGTCCGCCGGTCTCGGCTACTGGGAGTCGCTGGGCTACAGCCTCGCTGGCAGCGCGCTGTGGGAGATCGCGGGGGAGGCGACGCCGCCATCGCGCAACGATCTGCTCAATACCGGCATCGGCGGGTCGTTCCTCGGGGAAGCGCTGTTCCGGATGGCGAGCCTGGTGCTCGAGCACGACCAATGGCCGCCGTTCTGGCGCGAGCTCGGCGCCGCCGTGATCTCGCCGCCGACCGGCTTCAACCGCCTCGCCTTCGGTGAACGTTTCGACCCCGTGTTCCCGAGTCACGACCCGGTCTACTACAGCCGGCTGCAGGCCGGCTACGCGCACAGCACGCAAAACGAGCCGGGGACCTCGGCGGCGAACTTCGAGCCCGACGAGGCTCTGCTCGAGTTCGCGATCGACTACGGGCTGCCCGGCAAGCCGGGCTACACGTACGACCGCCCGTTCGATTACTTCACCTTCCAGGCCACGACCTCGAGCGCCAACGGGTTCGAGAACCTGCTGACGCGTGGACTCCTGGTCGGCAAGGATTACGAGGTCGGCCGGAAGTACCGCGGGGTGTGGGGACTCTACGGAAACTACGACTACATCGCTCCGCAGACATTTCGCGTCTCGACGACGGGACTCTCGCTCGGTACGACGGGACAGGCGTGGCTGTCCGAGTCGATCGCGCTGCAGGCCACGGTGCTCGGCGGCGCCGGCTACGCGGCGGTCGGGACCACGCGCAGCACCAGCGAGCGCGATTACAACTATGGCGTCGCGCCGCAGGCGCTCGTGGCCTTGCGGCTCATCCTCGGGGACCGCGCTAATCGATCTCACCGGACGCGAATATTTTGTGAGTCGCGTCGCCGCGGCCACCCGCGGCGGACACGACAACATCGTGCGTCTCGACGCTGCGCTCACGCTACGGCTGTACCGCCGGCATGCGGTGACCGTCAAGTACCTCGGAAATCGCCGCGATGCGTTCTATCCGGACGTCGGCGACAGCTCCCAGTCGCGGGGGACCGTCGGCATCTTCTACACCTATCTCGGCCACGACCGCTTCGGCGCAGTCGACTGGCCCTGACGCGGACTCAACCGACGACCAGGATATGCACGCGGAACGGCCCGTGGGCGCCGAGGACGATCGTCTGCTCGACGTCGCCCGTCCGCGACGGGCCCGAGATCATGTTCATCGCACGCGGCAGGCGGCCGCGCTCGCGGCGCACGAGCGCGAACGCCTCTTCCATCCCGGAGACGATGCGGTCGGCGCCCACGATGGCGATGTGCGTGTCGGGCAGCAGCGTCGTCGCGGTCGGCGCATCGGCGCCGGCGAGGACGACCAGCGTGCCGGTTTCCGCGATCGCGCAGAAGCTCCCGGTGATGCCCAGGCGGTCGTGGCCGACCGTCGGCCGCACCTCGATGTCGAGCCCCGTGACTTTCCAGTCCAGATCGGCGAACTCGGGCCAGCAGACACCCTGGTGCGACTTCTGCTCAGCGAGCGCCGCCGGCAGCACGAGCGCGTCGAGGTAGCGCGCGACCGCGGCGGGAACGCCCGCGCAATCGCTCAGGCGCTCGACGGTGCTCTCCATGTCGGTGGCGCGCTGCATGAACCGCGCAACGAGATCCGCGGGCATCGCCGGCCGCGGCCCGTGCGCGTGTGCTGCGACGTAGGATTCCGCCGCAGCGTTGGCCTGCGCACGGTCGCCCGACACACCGAGCGCCTTGCGGACGCGGCCGAGCACCGCGTCGCGCGCGGCCTGGTTCGAGGCGAGGCTCGTCGGCACGGGGTTTCCTACGAAGCCTTCCTGGCGTGTCGCCGCACGAATGCGTCGAGCCGGGCGACGCCGTCGCGGATCGCCGCCGGCGATGCCGCGTACGAGAAGCGGATGTGCTGGCCCTCGCCCGGCACGCGGCGACCGAAGTGGATGTCGGCGAGCACGGCGACGCCCGCCTCCTCGAGGAGCCGCCGGCGAAACACTTCCGAATCTGCGCACCCCGTCAGCGCGCAGGCCTCGGTCACGTTCGGCCAGGCGTAGAAGGCGCCGCCGGGCACCTGGCAGGCGACGCCGGGCACCTTGTTCAGCAGTTCGACGATCAGGTCGCGGCGCTCGCGAAAGCTCGTCCGCATCGCGTTCGCGGCGTCCTGCGGACCGGTCACCGCCTCGACGGCGGCCCATTGCGAGATCTGCGACGCGCATGAATCGGTGTTCGTGATCCAGCGCGTGAAGACGGGAGCGAGCGCGCGATTGGCGGCGAAGCCGATCCGCCAGCCGGTCATCGCCCAGGTCTTTGACGCCCCGTCGCTGATGATCGTTCGCTCCAGCATCCCGGGCCGTGTCGCCAGCGTGTCGAACGGGCCGTCGTACGCGAGCCGCGAGTAGATTTCGTCGGCGTAGACCCAGACGTGCGGATGCTGCCGGAGGATCGCGGCGATCGCATCGAGATCGGCCGCGTGCAGCATCCCGCCGGTCGGATTGTGCGGCGTGTTAAGAATCAGGAGCCGCGTCTTCGGCGTGATCTTCGCCTCGAGCTCGGCGGGATCGAACGCGAAGCTTCGAGCCTCGCGCAGGTAGATCGGCACCGGCACCGCACCATTCGCGACGATCTGCGATTCGTAGATCGGGAACCCCGGCACCGGATAGATCACCTCGTCGCCCGCGCCGTAGTCGGTCACCGACGCGATCGTGTAGGCGATAAAAGGCTTCGCGCCCGCGCCGACGACGACGTCGTCGGGCTTGACGTCGATGCCGCGCCGCGTGCCGATGTCCTTCGCGGCGGCCGCGCGCAACTCGTCGATGCCGGCCGATGGCGTGTAGCCGTGCTTGCCGGCGTGAATCGCGGCGATCGCCGCGTTCTGCACGTTCGGCGGCGTCGGGAAATCGGGCTGGCCGATGCAGAACGAGACGATGTCCTTTCCCTCGCGGACAAGCGCATTGACCTCGGCCAGCACGACGAACGCGTTCTCGGTGCCCAGCGACTCGGCGCGGCGCGACAGCGGCGGGATCGACAGAGGGACGTTGTGGGCGGCGTTCACGCCACTCTCCCTTGTCGCTTCGCCCGGTAGAGCTCGCGGAACGTCCGACCCTCGGGCGCCGGAAGGTCGCGGCCCTCGGTCCAGGCGCCGCCGACCGGCAGCTTGTGGATCATGCCGTCGCGACCGGCCCACGCCTTCATTGCACGGACGGCGAGCTTCGTGCCGAAGCCGTACAGGGCCGGATGGCGCGCGGCCCACGACCACAGCGCGAGACCCGTGCGCTCGTACCACGGCCGCAGCCCCGTCTCGAATGCCTTCTCGCGGAGCTTGCGCTGCAGATCCGGCAGCGGGATGCGCACCGGGCAGACGACGCCGCACTGATTGCAGAGCGTGGAAGCGGCCGGGAGGTCCTGCGCCTGGTCGAGCCCGACGTACATCGGCGTGAGAATCGAGCCGATCGGTCCCGGATAGACCCAGCCGTAGGAGTGCCCGCCGACGTTCTGGTACACGGGGCAATGGTTCATGCACGCGCCGCAGCGGATGCAGCGCAGCGCCTCGCGCACCTCGCTCGCGAGCACGGCCGTGCGGCCGCTGTCGACGAGGATGAAGTACATGTGCTCGGCGCCGTGGAACTCGCCCTCGCCCTTGGTTCCGGTGAGGATGTCGACGTAGTTCGAGATCGACTGGCCGGTCGACGAGCGCGGCAGGAGCCGCATCAGCGTCGCCACGTCCTCGAGCGTCGGCACGATCTTCTCGATGCCGGAGATCGCGACATGGACCTTCGGCAGCGTCGTCGTCAGGGTCGCGTTGCCCTCGTTGGTGACCAACACGACGGAGCCCGTTTCGGCGACGAAGAAGTTGCCGCCCGAGATTCCCATGTCCGCCGTCAGGTAGTGCTGGCGCAGCACTCCCCGCGCCTCCTGGCAGAGCTCGTCGATGCCCGTCTTGACCGGCGTCCCGTGCGCCTTGTGGAAGAGCTCGGCCACCTCCTCCTTCGACTTGTGCAGCGCCGGCCCGATGATGTGCGACGGCGGCTCGTAGTCGTTGATCTGGAGGATGTACTCGCCGAGATCGGTCTCGACCACCTTCATCCCGGCGGCCTCGATCGCGTGGTCGAGCGCCGACTCCTCCGAGACCATCGACTTCGACTTGATGATCTTCCTGACCGCGTGCTTCGCGGCGATCTCGAGCACCAGCGCGTTGACGTCGGCCGGCGTCTCGGCCCACAGCACGGTGGCGCCGCGCGCCATCGCGTTGCGCTCGAAGGCTTCGAGCCAGACGTCGAGGTTGTCGAGCGCGCGGTTGCGGATCGCCATGCCGGCGTCGCGCGTGCCTTCGAAGTCGTCGAGCTCGACCAGCGAAGCCCGCCGCTTGGCGACGAACTTCCCCTGCATCTTCTTGAGGTTGTGCTGGAGCCGCGCGTCGTTCAGCTTGACGTGCGCGGTCTCCTTGAAGCGCATCGACGCGACTTGCATGAGGGCTCCGGCTACCCTGTCTTCCCCACGAGGACTTCCGCGACGTGCAGCACCTTCGTCTTCGTGTCGCCGCGCCGCCGGAGCCTTCCCTCGATGTTCAGCATGCAACCGAGATCGCCGAGCACGACGGCGTCGGCGCCGGTCGCTGCGACCGCGGCGCATTTGTTGTCGGCGAGCCGCGCGGAGATCTCGCCGAATTTGACCGAGAACGTGCCGCCGAAGCCGCAGCAGACCTCGGCCTCGGGCATTTCGGTCAGCTTCACGCCCGGAACCTTCGCGAGCAACGCGCGCGGCTGAGCCTTGACGCCCATCTCGCGCAGTCCGGAGCAGCTGTCGTGATAGGTGACCGTTCCCTCGAACCGGCCGGGCACCTTGTCGACGCCGAGCTTCTCGACCAGAAACGCGGTCAGCTCCCACGTCTTCGCGGCCAGCGCCTCGGCCCGCTTCAGCATTGCCGGATCGTCGGTGAAGAGGTCGGCGTAGTGCGTGCGGATCATGCCGCTGCATGAGCCGGACGGTGCGACCAGGTAGTCGCAGTCCTCGAATTCCGCCACGACCTTGGCCGCGAGCGCTCGCGCGTCGGCGCGGTCACCGGAGTTGTACGCCGGCTGTCCGCAGCATGTCTGCGCCGGCGGCACGAAGACCTGTGCGCCGCCGGCCTCGAGCAGTTCGATCGCGGCGAAGCCGATCGACGGCCGCATCAGGTCGACGAGACAGGTGACGAAGAAGCCGACGCGCATGACCGGGAGGATCGGACGGGGCGGAAGACCTGGATGCCGCCGATGTTAGCACGGGCGCGGCGGTCACCTGCCCGCGCTTGCGGGAGAGGACTGGAACCTAGCTCAAAATCCCCGCGAACGGCCCGAAGACGCGAAGGCCCGCAGCGAGCCACGAGATAGTACTCGAAGGTACAGCGAGGGGCGAGCGAGGACACGACAAGGTCATCGGGCCGTGCAGCCTGTTTTGAGCTAGGTTCTAGAGGAACCCGGACTGCTGCAGCGCAAGCGCGCACCAGCCCATGAGCTGCTGCGGGAAGACGCCGAGCAGCAGGATCGCAAGCCCGTTCACGGAGAGGAGCACGCGGCTGTCGCCGCGAGCCAGGATCGCCTCCGTGTCGGTCGGATCGTCGAAGTACATGAGCTTGACGATGCGCAGATAGTAGAACGCGCCCACGACCGACGTGAGCACCGCGACGACCGCAAGCCAGGTGAACCCCGCGCCCACGGCGGACATGATCACGGAAAACTTGGCGTAGAAGCCGACGGTCGGCGGGATCCCGGCGAGCGAGAACATCACGAGCAGCATCATGAGCGCCCACCACGGCGAGCGCCGGTTGAGTCCCCTGAAGTCGTCGATCCGGTCGGCTTCGAACCCCGCGCGCGAGAGCAGCATCACGATGCCGAAGGAGGCGAGGCTCGTGAGCACGTACGCGACCGCGTAGAACATCGCCGCGGAGTAGCCGTCGAGGTTCGCGGCCAGGAACCCCATGAGCATGAAGCCCATGTTGGCGATCGTCGAGTACGCCAGCATCCGCTTGATGTTCGACTGGGCGATGGCGATCAGGTTGCCGAGGATCATCGACAGGAGCGATAGGATCAGCAGCATTCCCTGCCAGTCGAACTCGAGCCCGGACAGCGCGGTCGCCAGAAGCCGCATCATGAACGCGAACGCCGCCAGCTTCGGCGCGGTTCCGATGAGCAGCGTGACCGCCGTCGGCGCGCCATCGTACACGTCGGGAATCCACAT
This sequence comes from uncultured beta proteobacterium, assembly GCA_963734055.1. GTDB lineage: Bacteria > Pseudomonadota > Gammaproteobacteria > Burkholderiales > Casimicrobiaceae > CAIWHR01. The sequence goes on along the minus strand of CAVTFQ010000009.1, from coordinate 65,845 downwards.
GTGGTACGGGACCGCGCCGAGCTTGAATCCGATACCGGACACGACGAACACCAGGCCGAAGACGAGAATCACCCGGTTGCCCTGCCCGCTCAGCACGGCCTCCCCGACGCGGACGAGGTCGAGCGAGCCGGTGGCGCCGTAGATCATCGACATCCCGTAGAGGAGCATGCCCGACGCGAGCGCGCCCAGGACGAAGTACTTCATGGCCGCCTCGGACGCTCGCTTGGAGGTCCGGTGCATCGCGACCATCGCGTAGAGCGAGAGCGCCTGCAGCTCCAGGCCCATGTAAAGCGTGACGAAATTGCCGGCCGCGATCATCACCAGCATCCCGAGCAGCGTCGTCAGCGCGAGCACGAAGGTCTCGCCGCGGAACAGGCCGCGCGCCTCGAGGTAGTCCCTCGAATAGACGAGCGTGAGCGCAACCGCAACGCAGGTGAAGAACCGGAACAGATCCGAGAGCATGTCGTCGATGACCATGCCGTTGACCGCGCGCACCGGCTCGACGCCGGCGGTCGCCACGATGAGCCACGCGGCCACGACCAGCGTCATCTGCGTCGCCCAGTAGCTCCAGTGGCGCAGACGGTCCGGCAGGAAGACGTCCAGCACCAGGATCGCGCAGGCAGCGGCCAGCACGAAGGCCTCGGGCAGGACCGAAACGAAGTTGAGCGAGCTCATTCTTTGCGATGCCAGGCGGTCACAGCTTGCTCCTTGCGACGTGCGTCAGGAGATCGGCCACCGTCGGATGCATGACGTCGATGAAAGGCTTCGGCCAGACGCCCATCCAGAGGATCAGTGCGGCCACGCCCGCGAGGAGCCAGAACTCGCGCCGGTTGACGTCGTCGAGCGCGGCGACGTTCGCGTTGGCCACGGCCCCGTAGATCACCCGCTTGTACATCCACAGCGTATACGCCGCGCCCAGGATCATGATCGTGGCGGCGGTCGCGCCGAGCCAGAAGTTCACGCGGACCGAGGCCAGGATCACCATGAACTCGCCGACGAACCCCGACGTCGCCGGCAGCCCCGAGTTGGCCATCGCGAACAGCATCATGAACGCGGCGAACTTGGGCATCGTGTTGACAACCCCGCCGTAGTCGGCGATCTGGCGGCTGTGCATGCGGTCGTACATGACGCCGACGCACAGGAACAGCGCGGCCGAGACGAAGCCGTGCGAGATCATCTGCACGAGGCCGCCCTCGACGCCGAGCGGCGAGAACAGGAAGAAGCCGAGCGTGACGAACCCCATGTGCGAGATCGACGAGTAAGCGATCAGCTTCTTCATGTCGCCCTGGACCAGCGCGACGAAGCCGATGTACACGATGGCGATCAGCGACAGCGCGATCACGAACGACGACAGGTAACGAGACGCGTCGGGTACGATCGGCAGGATGAAGCGAACGAAGCCGTACGCGCCGATCTTGAGCGTGATCGCAGCGAGGATCACCGAGCCGCCGGTCGGCGCCTCGACGTGGGCGTCGGGCAGCCACGTGTGCACCGGCCACATCGGCACCTTGACCGAGAACGACAGGAAGAACGCGACGAACAGCAGCAGCTGGACGTTGAGCGCGAGCGGCACGTCGTACCACTCGAGGATCGAAAACGTGTCCGAGACGTTGTAGAGGTAGATCAGCGCCACCAGCATCAGGAGCGAGCCCAGAAGCGTGTACAGGAAGAACTTGATCGCGGCGTACACCCGGTTCGGGCCGCCCCACACGCCGATGATCAGGTACATCGGGATCAGCATCGCCTCGAAGAAGGTGTAGAACAGGATGCCGTCGAGCGCGCAGAACGCGCCGTTGATGAGCCCCGACTGGATCAGGAACGCGGCCATGTACTGCGCAACGCGCGACTCGATCACCTCCCAGCCCGCCCAGACCACGACCAGGGTCATCAGGCTGTTCAGGATCACGAACAGCATCGAGATGCCGTCGACGCCGAGGAAGTAGAAGATGTTGTAGCGAACGATCCACTCGCTGTGCTCGACGAACTGCATGTCGGAGGTGCCCGGCTCGAAGTGGAGCCACAGCGGAAGCGTCACGAGAAGTCCGAGCGTCGCGCCGATCAGCGCGATCCAGCGGGCGAGCCCGGCGTCCTCGTCGCGGCGCACGGCGAGCACGGCGACGCCCGCGACGATGGGCACCCAGATGGCGAGCGAGAGGTAGGGCATCTAGGAGCCTGTCGGGCTTGCTGTCGCGCATGCGACAGAGGCGAATTGGGCGCAGTTCAAGGCACGAGCCCGAAGGCATACCGGTAGCATGGCGCGGGCAAGTAGGGCCGAAATGCGCCCAACTCGCCCCGTCCCTTCGGGTGGCTGCCAAGAAGCGCGTCTGCGTCGTTGCCCGGCTTGCGAATATTCCCGATATTCGCGGCGCCTCGCGCCTGGCATCCATCGCTTTTTGGCCGTGCAACGCATACGTGACAGTGAGCCCGACAGGCTCCCTCCTCAGCGGATCGCCCACCAGTAGAGCAACGCGAACAGGCCCACGATCATGCCGAAAGCGTAGTGGTACACGTAGCCCGATTGCAGATACCGCATGAGGGCCGCCCCGAGGGCGACGACCCGCGCAGTGCCGTTGACGAAGAAGCCGTCGATGATCGACCGGTCGCCGACCTCCGACAGGAAGCGGCCGACCCGTCGCGCGCCGCCCGCAAAGAACCAGTCGTTGAAGCGGTCGAAGTAGTACTTGTTGTCCAGGAGCGTGAAGACGAACCCCGACGCCTTGCGGATGCGCTCGGGCAGCGACGGGTTGATCAGATAGCAGTACGCGGCCGCCGCGATCCCCGCCATCGCGAGCCAGAATACGACGCTCGTGAGCGCGTGCACGACGAACAGCATCACGCCGTGCCATTCCTCCCGAAGTTGCGCCATCGCCGGATGCGACGAGGCGACGACGATCGAGTCGCCGTAGAAGCTGCCGATCAACATGGGCTCGACATAGGCCCAGCCCGCATAGACCGACGGTATCGCGAGCAGGATCAGCGGCACGGTCACCACCCCGGGGCTCTCCTTCGGTTTCTCCCCGGGGACAGCCCGTGATGCTCGCCGCCGTCGTCGTGGTGATGCGGATCGGCCACGAAGCGCTCCTGCCCATGGAACGCGAGGAACAGCATTCGGAACGAGTAGAACGCGGTTACAAACACGCCGGCGGTGACCGCGAAATACGCGTAACCATGGCCGGGGATGCTCGAGAAGTGGACGGCTTCGATGATCGCGTCCTTCGAGAAGAACCCGGCGAACGGCGGGATTCCCGCCAGCGCGAGCGAGCCGATCACCGCCGTCCAGTAGGTGATCGGCATGTATTTGCGCAAGCCGCCCATCCGCCGCAGGTCCTGCTCGTGGTGGAGCGCGATGATCACCGACCCGGCCCCGAGGAATAGGAGCGCCTTGAAGAATGCGTGCGTCATCAGATGGAAGATCGCGGCGCCGTAGGCCGAGACCCCGAGCGCGACCGTCATGTAGCCGAGCTGCGAGAGCGTCGAATAGGCGACGACCCGCTTGATGTCGTTCTGGACTATGCCGAGGAAGGCCATGAACAGCGCGGTCGTCGCGCCGATCACCGTCACGACCGACAGCGCGGTGTCGGACAGCTCGAACAGCGGGCTCGTCCGCGCGACCATGAAGATGCCGGCGGTGACCATCGTGGCCGCGTGGATCAGCGCCGAGATCGGGGTCGGACCCTCCATCGAGTCGGGGAGCCAGACGTGCAGCGGCACCTGGGCGCTCTTGCCCATTGCCCCGATGAACAGGCAGATGCAGACGACCGACAGCAGCGACCACGGCGTCGCGCCCCAGATCTTGATGGTGGTGCCGGCAAGCTCGGGCGCGCGCGCGAACACGGCCGCGTAGTCGAGCGTCCCGAAGTAGGCCAGCACGAGCCCGATGCCGAGCACGAAGCCGAAGTCGCCGACCCGGTTCGCGAGGAAGGCCTTCAGGTTGGCGTAGATCGCGGTCGGCCGCTCGTACCAGAAGCCGATCAGGAGATACGAGACGAGCCCGACCGCCTCCCAGCCGAAGAAGAGCTGGAGGAAGTTGTTGCTCATCACGAGCATCAGCATGCTGAACGTGAAGAGCGAGATGTAGCTGAAGAACCGCGTGTAGCCCGGATCGTCGGCCATGTACCCGATCGTGTACACGTGAACCATCAGCGAGACGAACGTCACGACCAGCATCATCAGCGCGGTCAGCGGATCGATCAGGAAGCCGATCGAAAGCGAGAGCTCGCCCGACTGGAGCCACGTGTAGACGTCGCCGTTGAACACGTTGCCCGCGAGCACGTCGCGGAAGATCGCGAACGAGGCGAGCATCGACACCGCGACGCCCAGGCAGCACAGCCAGTGCGACACGCCGCGTCCGAGCTTCGGCCCGAACAGGCCGACGACGATCGCGGCGGCGAGCGGCGCGAGCGGAACGAGGAGGTAGAGCTGCTGCACGTTCGTCGCCCCGTCAGCCCTTGAGCCGGTCGAGGTCTTCGACGTCGATCGAGCCGACGTTGCGGAAGAGCAGCACCAGGATGGCGAGGCCGATCGCCGACTCCGCGGCCGCCACCGTCAGGATGAAGAATACGAACGCCTGCCCGGCCATGTCGTCCAGGAAGCTCGAGAAGGCGATGAAATTGAGGTTGACGGCGAGCAGCATCAGCTCGATCGCCATCAGGAGGATGATCACGTTCCTCCGGTTCAGGAAGATCCCGGCCATGCTGATCGCGAACAGCACGGCCCCCAGCACGAGGTAGTGCGCCAACGTGGGTGGCGCAGACAGAATGGGCACCGGTCCTCCCTCAGGCAGTGCGCGGGTTATTGTTCATTCTTCTCGGATTTCATCTTGACGATGCGGAGCCGATCCTGCGGCCGGACCTTGACCTGCAGGCTCGGATCCTGGTGCTTGGTCTCCCGGCGGCGGCGGTGCGTCAGCGCGATCGCCGCGACGATCGCGACCAGCAGCACGACGGCCGCGATCTCGAACGGGTACACGTAATCGGTATATAGCAGCCGGCCGAGCGCCCGGGTGTTGCTGCCGCCGGGCGGAACCGGCGCGGTGCCCGCCGCGGCGCCGACCGGACGGTTGCCGATCAGCACCAGCGCCATCTCCGCCAGCACCACGACGCCCACGAAGGAGGCCACCGGAACGTAGCTCCTGAACTGCTTGCGCAGGCTGTCGAAGTTGACGTCGAGCATCATGACGACGAACAGGAACAGCACCATCACCGCCCCGACGTAGACCAGCACCAGCGCGATCGCGAGGAACTCTGCGCGCAGCATGAGCCAGTGGGCGGCGGCCGTGAAGAAGCTCAGCACGAGCCACAGCGCCGCGTGCACCGGGTTTCGCGCGGTGACGACCCGGAGCGCCGCGAAGACGAGGATCGCGGCAAAGAGATAGAACAAAAGAGCCTGTGCGTTCAACGGTACCTCGCGTCCTCTTCCCGGTCCTTCGCGATCTGCGCCTCGTAGCGGTCACCGACGGCGAGCAGCATTTCCTTCGTGTAATAGAGATCGCCGCGCTTTTCGCCGTGATACTCGAGGATCCGGGTCTCGACGATCGAGTCCACCGGGCAGCTCTCTTCGCAGAAGCCGCAGAAGATGCACTTGGTCAGGTCGATGTCGTAGCGTGTCGTCCGCCGCGTCCCGTCGGCGCGCTGCTCGGATTCGATCGTGATCGCGAGTGCCGGGCACACTGCCTCGCAGAGCTTGCACGCGATGCAGCGCTCCTCGCCGTTCGGGTAGCGCCGCAGCGCGTGCAGGCCGCGGAAGCGCGGGCTCTGCGGCGTCTTCTCCTCGGGGAACTGCACGGTCACCTTCCGCGCGAACAGGTGACGGCCGGTCAGCATGAGGCCGCGCCAGAGCTCCGCCAGGAGCCACGTGTTGAAGAACTGGCGCGCTCGAAGCAGCATGGCTAGTGGAAAAGGCCTGCCCAGCGCGTCTGCATCATCGCGGCCAGGAACACGATCCAGACGAGGGTCACCGGAATGAAGACCTTCCAGCCGAGCCGCATGATCTGGTCGTAGCGATAGCGCGGGAACGTCGCGCGGATCCAGAGGAAGAAGAACAGCACGAACGCCATCTTGCCGAACAGCCACGGCATGCCGTCGCCGAGCGGCGCCGTCCCGCCGATCAGCGGCAGCCACGCCGGCAGCGTCTCGCCGTTCAGGCCCGGCCACGGCGCGAGCCAGCCGCCGAGGAACATGACCGACGCCAGCGCCGAGATCAGGATCATGTTCATGTACTCGGCGAGGAAGAAGACCGCGAACGCGACGCCCGAGTACTCGACGTGGAAGCCGGCGACGATCTCGGACTCGCCTTCGGCCACGTCGAACGGATGGCGGTTGGTTTCGGCGACGCCCGAGATCACGTAGACCAGGAACAGCGGGAACAGCGGGATGAAATACCAGTACGCGAGGCCGCCTTCCTGGCCGCGGACGATATCGGAGAGGTTGAGCGTGTTCGCCGCCATCAGCACGCCGACGAGCGCGAATCCCATCGCGATCTCGTAGGAAACGATCTGCGCGGCCGAGCGCAGGCAGCCCAGGAACGCGTATTTGGAGTTCGACGCCCAGCCGGCGAGGATGATCCCGTAGACGCCCATCGACGTCATCGCGAGCACGTAGAGCAGGCCCGCGTTGATGTCGGCCAGCACCGTCCCGTCGGTGAACGGGATGACCGCCCACGCCGCGAGCGCCGGCGCGATCGACAGGATCGGCGCGATGAAGAACAGGTAGCGGTTCGCGCCGGACGGCAGCACGATCTCCTTGAAGAGCAGCTTGAAGACATCGGCGAACGGCTGCAGCAGCCCGAGCGGCCCGACCCGGTTCGGCCCGATCCGCACCTGCATCCAGCCGATGACCTTGCGCTCGGCGAGCGTCAGGTAGGCGACGCCGAGGATCAGCGGGATGGCGATCGCGACGATCTTCGCGAGCGTCCATACGACCGGCCATGCGGGACCGAACAGGTCGGCGACGGGCGAGAGGAAGGAATTCATCTCAGGCGCGCTCGACGATGACCGGACCCGACAGGCCGTCGAGCCCGCAGGTCGACGGATGCGCTGCGGCGATGCGGACGACCCCCGCCGGAACCCCGGCGTCGGCGGCGGCCGGCAGGACCGCCTCGCCCCGCCCCTGCCGCACGCGGATCGGCGCGCCCTCGGCGACGCCGATCTGCTGCAGCGTGATCGCGCTCATTCGCGCGCGCGGCGGCCTCGCGTCGGCGGTTTGCTGCAGCGACGGTGCGCGGCGGACGAGCGGATCGGCGAAGTAGACAGGCACGTCCGCCACCCGCTCGAAGCCCCTGCTCGCCGTGGCAGGGGCGGCGATCGGCACGCGCGTGCCGTTGCCGAGCATGCCCGGAATCGCGTCGTCGCGCGGGAGCATTTGCGCACGGACGTCGTCGATCGATTCGAGATCGAAGCCGGGCAGGCCGAGCAGAGAGCCGAGCACGCGCAGCACCTTCCAGGCGGGCCGCGCGTCGCCGCGGGGCTTCACGACGCCGTTGAAGCGCTGGACGCGCGCTTCGCAGCTCACGAACGTGCCGGCGGTCTCGGTGAACGGGCTGACCGGAAGCAGCACGTCGGCGTACGGTGTGCCGTACCGGAAGGGCGAGAGGACAACGACGAAATCGGCGGCTTCGAGCGCCGCGCGCGCGGCGACCGGGCGCGCGCAGTCGAACTCGGGCTCGGCCCCGAGGACGAGATACGCCCTCCGCGGGTCGGCGAGCATCGCGTAGGCGTTCAGGCCGCCGGTGCGCGGCAGCGCGCCGGCAAGGTAGCCACCCACGCTGTTCGCGGCTTCGGTGAGGCATCCGAGCGTCGCGCCGGTGAGCTCCGCGAGCGCCTGCCCGAGCGCGAGGAGCTGGGATGCCTCGGCGTGCTGCTCGGCTCCGTTCCCGAGCAGCACCGCGTTCCGCCCGCCTGAGAGAAGAGACGCCGCGATCGCCTGCGCCGCGGCCGTCGGCTGGATCCCCGCGAGTGGCGGCGGGACCGGCTCGCCGGCACCCTGCGCCGCAGCGACGACGATCTCGGCCAGCGCAAGCGGCAGGAGCGAGGGCGGCGCAACGAACGAGTGCGCGGTGCGGACGAGCGAATCGTCGACGACCGATTGCAGGAGCGAGACCTGCGCGCCCTTCTTCGCGGCCTGCCGCAGCCGTTGCGCGATCAGCGGATGATCCTTGCGCAGGAAGCTGCCGATCACCAGCACGCGATCCAGCGCATTGAGGTCGGCGACTGGAAAACCGAGCCACGGAATGCCGTTGCCCTGCCCGTCGCCGCGGAAGTCCGACTGGCGCAGGCGGAAATCGATATTGTCCGAGCCGAGGCCCCGCGCGAACGCTGCGGCGAGCGCCATCTCCTCGAGCGTCGAGTGTGGGGAGACAAGGGTGCCGAGCGCCTCGCCGCCATGGCTGACCACCGTCTCCCGAAGGCCGTCGACGACGCGGGCGAGCGCGGTCTGCCAGTCGACCGTCTTCCACTCGCCGCCGTGGAGGACCATCGGCGCGAGCAGCCGGTCGTCGCCTCCGAGCGCCTCGTAGGAAAAGCGGTCCTTGTCGGAAATCCAGCATTCGTTCACCGCTTCGTTCTCGAGCGGCAGCACGCGCAGCACCTGGTCGCCCTTCGCCTGGACGACGAGGTTGCTGCCGAGCGCGTCGTGCGGCGACACCGACTTGCGGCGCGCGAGCTCCCAGGCGCGTGCGGCGTAGCGGAACGGCTTCGACGTGAGCGCACCCACCGGGCAGATGTCGATCATGTTGCCCGACAGCTCGGAGTCGACGGAGCGGCCGACGAACGAAACGATCTCGGCGTGCTCGCCGCGGCCGATCATCCCGAGCTCCATCACGCCGGCGATCTCCTGCCCGAAGCGCACGCAGCGCGTGCACTGGATGCAGCGCGTCATCTCCTCGGCCGCCACGAGCGGGCCCAGGTTCTTGTGGAAGACGACGCGTTTTTCCTCGGTGTAGCGCGATGCCGACGGGCCGTAGCCGACGGCGAGGTCCTGCAGCTGGCACTCGCCGCCCTGGTCGCAGATCGGGCAGTCGAGCGGATGATTGATGAGCAGGAACTCCATCACCGACTTCTGGGCCTGGATCGCGAGTTCCGACGCCGTCCACACCTTCATGCCCTCGGCGGCGGGCGTCGCGCACGCGGGCAGCGGCTTCGGCGCCTTCTCCACCTGGACCAGGCACATCCGGCAGTTCGCGGCGATCGACAGCTTCTTGTGATAGCAGAAGTGCGGGACGTAGACGCCGAGCTTGTGCGCGGCATCCATCACCGTGCTCCCGGGCGGAACCTGCACCGGCCGGCCGTCGATCTCGAGGGTCAGCATATCGAGACCCGAGCGCGCCCCGGCGACCGAAGGGCCGCCCCGAGGTCGCCGTGCCCTCTGGGGGGAGGCGATCGAAGATTGCCACGGGGGGGCGTGATCCCGCAGCCCCAAGGGCGCGCCGGCCCCCTGGAGGGAGACGAGCGAAGCGAGTTTCGGGGGGATCTCATCAGACATACGGCGCGACGACACAGCGCTTGTGATCGATATGATGCTGGAACTCGTCGCGGAAGTGCTTGACGAAGCTCTTCACCGGCAGCGCCGCGGCGTCGCCCAACGCGCAGATCGTCCGGCCCGCGATGTTGTCGGCGACGGAATTGAGGAGGTCCAGATCCTCGTTCCGGCCCTCCCCGTGCTCGATCCGGTTCACGACGCGCCACAGCCAGCCGGTGCCCTCGCGGCAAGGCGTGCACTGGCCGCACGACTCCTCGAAATAGAAGTACGAGAGTCGCAGGAGCGACTTCACCATGCAGCGGGTGTCGTCCATCACGATCACCGCCCCCGAGCCCAGCATCGAGCCGGCCTTGGCGATCGAGTCGTAGTCCATGTCGGTCGCGAGCATCACGTCGCCGGGGAGCACGGGCATCGACGAGCCGCCCGGGATCACGGCCTTGAGCCTGCGACCTTCGCGCACGCCGCCCGCCATCTCGAGCAGCGACGCGAACGGCGTGCCGAGCTTCACCTCGAAATTGCCGGGCCGCCGCACGTCGCCCGAAACCGAAAAGATCTTGGTGCCGCCGTTGTTGGGGCGGCCGAGCTCCAGGAACGCCTGGCCGCCGTGGCGAACGATCCACGGCACCGCGGCGAACGTCTCGGTGTTGTTGATCGTCGTCGGCTTGCCGTACAGCCCGAAGCTCGCCGGGAACGGCGGCTTGAAGCGCGGCTGGCCCTTCTTGCCCTCGAGCGACTCGAGGAGCGCGGTCTCCTCGCCGCAGATATAGGCGCCGTAGCCGTGGTGGTTTTGGAGCTCGAACGAGAATCCGGAGCCCAGGATGTCGTGACCGAGGAATCCGGCGGCGCAGGCTTCCGCGAGCGCTTCCTCGCAGCGCTCGTAGACGTCCCAGATCTCGCCGTGAACGTAGTTGTAGCCCCTCCTGCAGCCCATCGCGTACGCCGCGATCGCCATGCCTTCGATCAGCGCGTGCGGGTTGTAGCGGAGGATGTCGCGGTCCTTGAACGTCCCCGGCTCGCCTTCGTCGGAGTTGCAGACGAGGTACTTGTCGCCGGCGTACTGCTGCGGCATGAAGCTCCACTTGAGCCCGGTCGGAAAGCCGGCGCCGCCGCGCCCGCGCAGCGCCGACTTCTTCACCTCGGCGATGACCGCCTGCGGCGCGGTCTTCTCCGCGAGGATCTTGGAGAGCGCCTCGTAGCCGCCGCGCGCGACGTAATCGGCGAGCCGCCAGTTCTCGCCGGTCAGGCCCGCCATCAGGATGGCGTCGGGGCCGTAGTTCAGGAAGCTGCGCTTGGTGTCCATGTCACTCGGGGGCGCCCGCGGCGGCCACTCCGATCTCGGCGAGCAGCGCGTCGAGCTCTTCGCGGCGCATGAAGCTGCACATGCGCTTGTTGTTGACGAGGAGCACCGGCGCGTCGCCGCAGGCGCCCATGCACTCGCCTTCCTTCAGCGTAACCTTCCCGTCGGGCGTCGTCTCGCCGAAGCCGATGCCGAGCCGCAACTTCAGGTACTCGGCCGAGGCGACGGCGTCCTGCAACGCGCAGGGAAGGTTCGTGCAGATCGTGATCTTGAACTGCCCGGTCGGACGCAGGTTGTACATCTCGTAGAAGGTCGCGACCTCGTACACGGCGACCGGCGGCATGCCGAGGTATTGCGCGACGGCGTCCATCGTCTCGGTCGACAGCCAGCCCTTCTCGTCCTGCGCGATGGCGAGCGCCGACATCACCGCCGACTGCTTCTGGTCAGCCGGGTATTTCGCGACCTCGCGGTCGATCTTGCGGAGGGCGTCCGCGGAGAGCGGAGAGTCGGCCGTCATCGGTAGTAATACCCTGCGACGCGCCAGATTTCGCCGTCCTCTATCGCCCACACGAGCTGTTCCCGCAGTTCCCTGCCCTTCGCGAAACGCGCCTTGTATTCGATGATCACGTAGTCGCCTTCGGGAGCCCCGGGCAACTCGTGCGCGCGGGCGAATCGCTCCGCCGTCCGGCCCTCGACGTTGCCGAGCGGCTTCCGGGCATCGCGGATCGCCGCGACGAACTTGTCGCGGGTCACGGCGGACTGGAGCTGCTTCGAGGCCAGGTCCCACGCGGCGCCGGCCTTGCCCGAGTCGACGAGCGCCAGCCATTTCATGCCCGCGTCGATCGAGTCGTGATCGTCGCGCAGCGTCGGTTGCTCCGCGGGCGGCGACGTCGGCGGCGCCGCCGGCGACGCCGAAGCGGCCGGCGGAGCCGCGGGCTGCGCGCACGCGCCGGCGAAAGCCAGCGCGAGCCCCGCGGCGGCGAGATAGGCGCAAAGGCGAGCGATCATCGGTCGACCGACCCGAACACGATGTCCTGCGTGCCGATGATCGCGACGATGTCGGCGATCATGTGGCCGCGCGACATCTCGTCGAGCGCCGCAAGGTGGACGTAGTCGGGCGGCCGCAGCTTGACGCGGTAGGGCTTGTTCGCGCCGTCGGACACGATGTAGACGCCGAACTCGCCCTTCGGGTGCTCGATCGCGGCGTACGCCTCGCCGGGCGGCACGTGCATGCCCTCGGTGAAGAGCTTGAAATGGTGGATCAGCTCTTCCATGTTCATCTTCATCGCCTCGCGCGACGGCGGCGCGACCTTGTGGTTGCCGGTGATCACGGGCCCCGCGTTCTTCCGCAGCCAGTCGATGCACTGCCGAACGATGCGGTTCGACTGGCGCATCTCCTCGACGCGGACGAGGTAGCGGTCGTAGCAGTCGCCGCGCGTGCCGACGGGAATGTCGAATTCCATCCGCTCGTAGACCGCGTAGGGCTGCTTCTTGCGGAGGTCCCATTCGACGCCGGACGCGCGCAGCATCGCGCCCGTGAAGCCAAGCGCGATCGCACGCTCCGGCGCGACGACGCCGATGCCGACCGTACGCTGTTTCCAGATCCGGTTCTCGGTGAGCAGCGTCTCGTAGTCGTCGACGTAGCCCGGAAACCGGTTCGTGAAGTCCTCGATGAAGTCGAGCAGCGAGCCCTGGCGGTTCGCGTTCATCGCCTCCATCGCGTGCGCACTGCGCGACGCCTGCGCCTGGTACTGCGGCATCCGGTCCGGCAGGTCGCGGTAGACGCCGCCCGGCCGGTAGTACGCCGCGTGCATCCGCGCGCCCGACACGGCTTCGTACATGTCGAACAGGTCCTCGCGCTCGCGGAAGCAGTAGAGGAACGTCGTCATCCCGCCGACGTCGAGCGAGTGGGCGCCGAGCCAGAGCAGGTGGTTCAGGATCCGCGTCAGCTCGTCGAACATCACGCGGATGTATTGCGCCCGCTCCGGCACCTCGAGCCCGAGCAGGCGCTCGATCGCGAGGCAGTAGGCGTGCTCGTTGCACATCATCGACACGTAGTCGAGCCGGTCCATGTACGGCAGCGACTGGATGTACGTCTTGTACTCGGCGAGCTTTTCCGTCGCGCGGTGCAGCAGGCCGATGTGCGGGTCCGCGCGCTCGATGACTTCGCCGTCGAGCTCGAGCACGAGACGGAGCACCCCGTGCGCGGCGGGATGCTGAGGCCCGAAATTCATGGTGTAGTTACGGATTTCAGCCATGAATTTCGGGCCTCAGCATCCCGGTGCCCGCGCTGCAGCGCGGGCGAACGCTCGGATTCATCATGTCACTGCGTAGTTCAGCCATCCGTGTCGCAGCGGATTTCGGCCATCGCGCCCTACTTGCCCGTCCCGTAGCCGTCCTCGCGGATGATCCGCGGGGTGACCTCGCGCGGCTCGATCGACACCGGTTGGTAGATCACGCGTCCCTGCTCGGGGTCGTAGCGCACCTCGACGTGGCCCGACAGCGGGAAGTCCTTGCGGAACGGATGCCCGACGAACCCGTAGTCGGTCAGGAGCCGGCGGAGGTCCGGATGTCCGGTGAAGACGATGCCGTAGAGGTCGAACGCCTCGCGCTCGAACCAGTTGGCCGCGGGCCAGACGTCGATACTGCTCGCGACCACCGGGAAATCGTCGTCGGGCACGAATGTGCGGACTCGCAACCGCCAGTTGTTGGCGAGCGACAGCAGATGGTAGACCACCGCGAAGCGCGGTCCGTCGTGCGTCCCGCCCCCGTAGGTCGAATAGTCGATGCCGCAGAGGTCGATCAGCATCGCGAAGCCGAGCTCGGGCCGGTCGCGCAGCCGCCGCAGCGTAGCCCCGAGGTCGGCCGCGCGGACCACCGCGGTCGCCTCGCCGCGATCGACGACGACGGACGTGAGCCGGTCGCCGAGGACCGGCGGGAGCGCCGCGGCGAGGGTGTCGATGCGGGAGGCCATCAGCGCGCGATCGTATTTGTGCGCCAGATCTTGTTCTGGAGCTGCAGCACGCCGTAGACCATCGCCTCGGCGGTCGGCGGGCAGCCGGGTACGTAGATGTCGACGGGCACGATCCGGTCGCAGCCGCGTACGACCGAGTACGAGTAGTGGTAGTAGCCGCCCCCGTTGGCGCACGAGCCCATCGAGATCACCCAGCGCGGCTCGGGCATCTGGTCGTAGACCTTGCGCAGCGCCGGCGCCATCTTGTTGCAGAGCGTGCCCGCGACGATCATCACGTCGGACTGGCGCGGGCTCGGACGGAACACGATGCCGAAGCGGTCGAGGTCGTAGCGCGCGGCGCCCGCATGCATCATCTCGACGGCGCAGCAGGCGAGTCCGAACGTCATCGGCCACATCGAGCCGTTGCGCGCCCAGTTGATCAGCGCGTCGGCCGAAGTCGTGACGAAGCCCTTCTCGAGCAGACCTTCAATGGCCATCGAATACCCCGTTCATTCCCATTCGAGGGCTCCCTTTTTCCACTCATAGATGAAGCCGACCACGAGAACCGCAAGGAAGACCATCATCGCGACGAAGCCGAAGAACCCGATGTCCTGCAGTACGACCGCCCACGGGAAGAGGAAGGCGATCTCGAGGTCGAACAGGATGAACAGGATGGCCACGAGGTAATAGCGGACGTCGAACTTCATCCGCGCGTCCTCGAATGCCTCGAAGCCGCACTCGTACGGCGACAGCTTCGCGGGATCGGGGCGGTTCGGCGACAGGACCGAGCCGACGGCGAGGAGTACCGCCCCGAGCGTCAGTCCGACCAGGATGAAGAGCAGGATCGGCAGGTACAGTTCCAGCATGATCGTCGCGCCGCGCTCGGCAGACCCGCCGATCGCGGACGCGTCCTCGTTGCCGTTCGCCGGCAGCACGCGCCGCCGGGAGGTTCATCGCCCTGCGCCACCCCAAGGCGGACGCCGCGCGTTCGCATCTGGTGCCGACGGGGAGACTCGAACTCCCACGGGTTACCCCACTGCCCCCTCAAGACAGCGTGTCTACCAATTTCACCACGTCGGCGTCTTGTTCGATTTCCTTCGCCTACTTGGGCACCTCGCTCGACTTTGATCCCGCGGGCGCGCTCTCGGGCGCGGCCTTCGCGGGCTCGGTCGCAGGCGCCGTCGGCACGTCGCCCGCCTTCGGCGCCATCTTCTCGACGATGCCCTGTTGCATCACCCCCTGCGGCCCGCCGCTCTGCGTGGTCGCGAACCACGTCAGCCCGAGGCTCGTCGCGAAGAACACCGCCGCCAGCACCGCCGTCGTGCGGGAGAGGAAGTTGGCCGACCCGGCGGCACCGAAGACCGAACCCGACGCGCCGCTGCCGAACGCCGCGCCCATGTCGGCGCCCTTGCCGTGCTGCAACAGCACGAATCCGCAGATTCCCGCTGCGACCAGCAGGTGCAGCACCAATAACAACGTTTGCAGCATGCTCATTTCCCACCCCCCGCAACCGCGTCCCGCCTCTTCAGGCACTTGCGATCGCCAGAAATTCCCCGGCTTTGAGCGACGCGCCGCCGATCAGCCCGCCGTCGATATCCGCCATTCCGAACAACGCCTTTGCGTTGTCTCCGTTTACGCTGCCGCCATACAGCAGGGCGACGTCCTCGGCTCCCGCCCGCGTGAGGCGCGCGCGGAGCGCCGCGTGGACCGACTGCGCCTGCTCGGGTGTCGCTGTGCGGCCCGTCCCGATCGCCCATACGGGCTCGTAGGCCACGACCATCCGCGAGGCGTCCGATCCCACTGCCTTCAGCACCGCATCGAGTTGCCGCAGCACGACCGCCTCCGTCGTGCCCGCGTCCCGCTCCGCGGCTGTTTCACCGACGCAGGCGATCGGCACGAGGCCCGCCGCGAGCGCCGCCTTCGCCTTTGCCGCCACGACCGTGTCGGTATCGCCGAAGGACTGCCGGCGCTCCGAGTGCCCCACGATCGCATAGCGGCAGCCGAATTCGAGGAGCATTCCCGCCGACACTTCGCCCGTGTACGCGCCCGCCGGGTGCTCGCTCACGTCCTGCGCCCCCCACGCCACCGGCGTCGACGACAGTGCCGCCTGGGCCTGCACGAGGTACGGGTACGGGACGCACACCGCGAGCGCGCGACCGGGCGTCGCCGACCAGCCCGCCGTGATCGCGCCCAGCAGCGCCGCGTTCGCCGCGAGCCCGCCGTTCATCTTCCAGTTGCCGACGACGAGTTTGCCCCGCATCGCGTTTCAGCCGGATTTCGTGACCAAACGCGTCGTTCCGTCCGAAAACGGCAGGCGCGCCTGCAAAAGCGCACGATTATACCGTACCGCGCGCAGGCGCGCCAACGCGCCGGCGCGGCGGCCGCCGTCAGGCGCCGGCCGTCTGGCGCAGCCGGCGCACGACCGGCGGCAGGAACCACGCGGCGAGGGTAAGCGCGCCCAGCGTCGCCGCGATGGGCCGCTCGAAGAACGCGAGCACGTTTCCGTCCGACTTGATCATCGAGGTGACGAAGTTCTCCTCGAGCATGCCGCCGAGCACCACGCCGAGGATCGCCGGCGCGACCGGGAAGCCATTCGCCTCGAGCACGTACGCGACGACCCCGGCGACCAGCATGACCCCGATGTCGAACGGCGTGTTGTTGATCGCGAACGCGCCGACGATGCAGAAGAGCAGGATTACCGGCATCAGCACGTTGCGGGGCACCGCCAGGATCCGCTTCGAGGTCTTGATGCAGAGCCAGCCCAGCGGGATCATGATCAGGTTCGCGACGATGAACAGCAGATACACCGCGTAGATGTTCTGCGGGTCGCGCGTAAACAGCGTGGGTCCCGGGTTCATGTTCTTCATGTAGAGCACGCCGATCACGATCGCGGTGATCGAGTCGCCGGGGATCCCGAACACGAGCGCCGGTATCCAGGCGCCCGCGAGCGCGCTGTTGTTCGCCGCTCCCGACTCGACGATGCCCTCGACGTGGCCGGTGCCGAACTTCTCGGGCTCCTTCGACATCTTCTTGCTGATCGCGTAGCTCATCCACGCCGCGATGTCCGCCCCCGCGCCCGGCAGCGCGCCGACCAGTGTCCCGAGCACGCTGCCGCGCAGGATCTGCATCGGATACCTGACGGTCAGCTCCCACATCCCCTTGAAGATGTTGCGAATCGGCCGATCGACGATGGTGAGCCGCGGCCCGGTGTCGACCGCGTAGCGGATGATCTCGGAGACCGCGAACATCCCGATCATCAACGGAATCATCCCGATGCCGCCAAGGAGCTCGGTGCTGCCGAACGTGAAGCGCGGGAAGCCGGCCGGATTGCCGAGGCCGACGCACGCGATCAGCAGTCCTATCAGCAGCGACACGACGCCCTTGAGCGGCCGCTCGGACGTGATGACGATGGCGCAGGTGAGGCCGAGCAGCACCAGCCAGAAGTACTCGAAGGAGCTGAAGCGCAGCGCCACCTCGGCCAGCGCCGGCGCCGACACGATGAGAACGGCGGTCCCGAAAAGTCCGCCGATCGCCGAGAACACGAGACCCGCGCCGAGCGCCGTATCGGCAAGGCCTTTGCGCGTCATCGCGTAGGCCTCGTCGGTGTAGGCCGCCGACGCGGGCGTCCCGGGCATCCGCAACAGGCAACCCGGAATGTCGCCCGAGAAGATCGCCATCGCCGTCGCCGTGACGATCGTCGCGATCGCCGGAATCGGCTCCATGAAGAACGTCACCGGGACGAGCAGTGCCGTGGCCATCGTCGCGGTGAGGCCCGGCACCGCGCCGACGAACAGACCGTACAGCGCCGCGAGCAGCATCGGCCACAGCGTCTTCGTGCTGAAGACCATCGCCAGCGCGACCTCGAGCGGTTCCATCAGAACGCTACGCCGGTCAGCCAGCCCCACGGTAACGGCACGCGCAGCAGCTTGTAGAACGCGTACCAGATCACGAGCGCCGAGACGATCGCGACGACGACGGCCGTCCCCTTCCGCACGCCGAGCACGGTGAACCAGATCCAGAGCAGGACCGGCGCAACGATCAGGAAGCCGACCGCGTCGGCGACGAGGACGTAGGCCGCGACGCCACCGACGATCGCGACGAACGATACGAAATGGCGCCCCGACCGCATCCACTCGGCGGTCTCGTACCACGGCTCGGTCGCCCGCGTCCCGTAGCCGCTCACGATCAGCAGCAGGCCGCAGACGGCGAGCCCGGACGCGATCAGCCCGGGAAACATTGCCGGGCCGACCTGCTGGCCGGGGATCTTCGGGAACGCCTGGACGTGGACGAGAATGACCACGCCCAGCAGCAGCAGGAGCGCGCCAAAAACGGCGTCGTTGATCTTCATCGCGAAGGACGCCCTACTTCCCGCGACAGCGAGAACCCGGTGGCGTTCCGAACGTCGCGGGATCCCCGCCTGCGCGGGGATGACGCATTTGTTTCCGATCGCGGCCCGCGCGTCGCCGGGCCGCTCTCGGACCTGTACAAGACACTGGATCCCCGCCTGCGCGAGGATGACGCATTTGTTTCCGATCGCGGCCCGCGCGTCGCCGGGCCGCTCTCGGACCTGTACAAGACACTGGATCCCCGCCTGCGCGGGGATGACGCATTTGTTTCCGATCGCGGCCCGCGCGTCGCCGGGCCGCTCTCGGACAAATGCGTCACTTGGCGAGGCCGACCGCCTTCATCGTCTTGCCCATCGCCGCGTCACCCTTCGCCATGAACGCGCCGAATTCGGCACCCGGGGCCCACGCGGTGCCATAGCCCTTGCTGGCCGCGAAGTCCTTCCATTCCTTGCTCTCGGCGATCTTGTGGATCGTGGCAATCAGCTTCGCCGTCACGTCGGCAGGCAGCCCCTTCGGACCGGCGATGCCGCGCCACGCGGCAACCGAGTAGTTGACGCCGATCGCCTGCTGCATCGTCGGCACGTCGGGGAAGAGCGCCGCGCGCTTGTCGTCCATGATGGCCAGCGGCTTCGCCTTGCCCGCCTCGATCAGCGGGCGCGCCTCGGGCAGCGAGCAGGTCACGATGTCGACGCCGCCCGCGACCAGATCCTGCATCGCCGGCGCCGCGCCGTTCGAGGGAACCCACGGAATCGCGTTCGGCGGTATCTTGAGGTCGTCCAGGAGCCCTGCGAGCGCGAGATGCCAGATGCCGCCCTGGCCCGTTCCCGACGCCTTGAGCTTGCCGGGGTTGGCTTTCGCCGCGTCCAGCGCCTCCTTCACGGTCTTGTACGGCGAGTCCGCACGTACGGTGAATCCCGCGGGGTCGGAATTGACGAGCGCGAGCGGCGTGTAGGAGCCCGGCCCGAGTTCCGTCAGTCCCTGCCAGTGCATCATCGTGATCTCGACCGTGATCATGCCGAGCGTGTAGCCGTCGGCCGGTGCCTGCGCGATCGCGCTGTGCCCGACGACGCCGCTGCCGCCGGTGCGGTTGACGACGTTGACCGGTTGGCCGAGCTCCTTCTCCATCATCGCGGCGAAATAGCGCGCGGTGCCGTCCGTGCCGCCGCCCGCCCCCCAAGGCACGATGAACGTGATCGGGCGTTCCGGATACGCCGCGGAGGCCGCGGCCGCGAAGACCAGTCCACCGAGCGCCGCCGCGCGGACGAGCGCGCGCGAGAATGCCGTCATGTTGTCTCCTCCGTTGTCGCGCTGGCCGGATGTCGATCGGCGCCCGGCCGATCGCGCGCCGTGGCGCGCAGCGCCTCGCCCGGCGGTTCGCGCGGAGTGTGGCAGCCGACCCCAAAGCGGTCAAGTGGTCAGGCCAGTCGCCGACGACCGCGCCTGCTCAGGCGAGGTTGTCACGGACGAGCGCGGCGAGCGACGCGACGAGCCGGTCGAGATCGCGTTCGAGCTGCGCGTAGCCTGAGTTCGGCGCCAGCGTGTCCTCATCCATGTAGAGTCGCCGGTTGAGCTCGATCTGCAGGCTGTGCCGCCGCTCCGCCGGGCGGCCGTGCCGCCGGACGATCTCGACGCCCTTGTACGGATCGTTGACGGCCACGTCATAGCCGAATCCCCGCACGATCGCCGCGACGGCGGCCGTGAAGTCGGGGCCGCACGTCGTGCCGTCGCGATCGCCGAGCACGAAGTCCGGACGCGCGCGTCCGGGGTCGTCGGCGTTGGCATCGCCGACGGCCGGCATCGAATGACAGTTGACGTGCCACACGGCGCCGAACGCGCGGTGCGCCGCGTCGAGCTCGGACTCGAGCGCCGCATGGTAGGGCCGATAGCAGCGCTCGATCCGCCGCTGCACCTCGTCCACCGCGAGCTTCCGCGCGTACATCGGCGCGCCGTTCCGCGCCACGCGCCAGACGAGCCCGATGCCTTGAACCGTCTTGCGCGAGGCAACGATCGGCGACGGCCAGGTGCCGGCGATGAGCTCGGGGTCGATGTCCGCAAGACTGCGATTGGGGTCGATGTACGCGCGGGGAAACAGGGCCTCGAGGAGCGTCGCTCCGTGTCTTGGCGCCGATCCGTAGAGCCGCGCGACGTGCGTATCCTCCGCCCGCCGCACCTCGGTCCGCGGCGGCGCGTGCTCGAAATCGGGTGGATATGACTCCCCGCTGTGCGGCGAATCGAGCACGAGCGGGATCGCCGCCGCGAGCGGCGCGTGAACGCGGTAAGGAGGCGTCATCACGGCGCGTCGTTGAGATGGCAGGCCGAGAGTCGTCCGGGCGCGATCTCGCGCAGCGCCGGCATGGCTTCGCGGCAACGCGGCATCGCGTGCGGGCAGCGCGGATGGAAGTGGCACCCGGACGGCGGATCGAGCGGCGACGGGATCTCGCCCTTGATCGGCGCGAACGTCCGCTTGCGCGGCTCGACTTTCCCCACTTCGGCGAGCAGCGCTTTCGTGTACGGATGATTCGGCGCGGCGAACAGCGCCGCCGCGGGACCCGACTCGACGACGCGGCCCAGGTACATGATCGCCACCCGGTCGCTGACGTGCTCGACGACGCCCAGATCGTGGCTGATGAACAGGTAGGTGAGGTCGAGCGACGAGCGCAGATCCATGAACAGGTTCAGGACCTGCGCCCGGATCGACACGTCGAGCGCCGCGACCGACTCGTCGCAGACCAGGAAAGCGGGTTTCACCGCGAGTGCGCGGGCGATGCCGATCCGCGCGCGCTGGCCGCCCGAGAACTGGTGCGGGAAGCGGCGCATGAGCGTCGGATCGAGGCCGACGCGATTCAACTGCAGACCCACGTACTCGACCTGCTGCTTGGTCCCGATGAGGCCGTGCGCGACCGGCGCCTCGCCGACGATGTCGACGACGCGCATGCGCGGATTGAGCGAGGCATACGGATCCTGGAAGATCATCTGCATCCGGAGTTGCTGCCGGCGCGCGGCCTCGCCGCGAAGCGGCGACAGCGGGAGGCCGCACCAGTAGCGTTCGCCCGCGGTCAGGGGGAGGAGGCCGACAGCGAGGCGACCGAGCGTCGACTTGCCGCAGCCCGACTCGCCGACCAGGCCGACGACTTCGCCCGGCCGGATCGCGAGGTCCACGCGGTCGACGGCGTGCACCACCTCCTCGCGCAGCCCCGCCCCGAGCGCGTTGCCGATCTTCGCGGCGACATCGAGCGGCCGCACGAACCGCCTGGATACGCCGCGAAGCTCGACCAGGCTCGCGCCGGCGGCTCCGGGCACCGAAGCCCGGCGCGTGACCGGCGTCACGCGTCCCGCCTCCCGAGCGGGTGATGACACCGCACCGACTGCGCGGTCGGTCGATCGGCGACCGGACGCATCGCCGGCATCTCGGCGCAAGCTTGAGTCGCCCGCGCACACCGCTCGCGGAAGGCGCAACCGGGCGGAAGATCGAGCGGAGACGGCGCCATTCCGGGAATCTGGGCGAGCCGCGCGCCACGCCGACTCGTTCCCGGAACGGAATCGAGAAGCCCGCGCGTATAGGGGTGTTGCGGTCGCGAGAGGACGTCGGCCACCGTTCCCTGTTCGACGATGCGGCCCGCGTACATGACGCAGACACGGTCGGCCAGTCCGGCGATCACCGACAGGTCGTGCGTGATCCAGATCAGCGCGGCGCCGGTCTCGCGGACGAGCTTCTGCATCTCGAACAGGATCTGGCCCTGGATCGTCACGTCGAGCGCGGTCGTCGGCTCGTCGGCGATGACGAGATCCGGGTCGTTCAGGAGCGCGATCGCAATGGCCACGCGCTGCCGCATTCCACCCGAGAACTGGTGCGGGTAGGCGACCAGGCGCTCGTCGGGCGACGGAATGCCGACCCTCGCCAGCGCTGCGCGCGCCTCGTCGCGTGCCGCCGCGCGCCCGATCCTCCGATGCGCGAGGATCGCTTCGATCATCTGCGCGTCGATCCGGAGCACCGGATTCAGCGTCATCATCGGGTCCTGGAAGATCATCGCGACGCGGTTGCCCCGGAGCTGCCGCAGGGACTCGTCGCCGAGCGTGCGCAGGTCGCGGCCGTCGAGAAGCAGCGTCCCGGCGACGACGCGGCCGGGCGGATCGACGAGGCCCAGGATCGAGTACCCCGTCATCGACTTGCCCGAGCCGGACTCGCCGACGAGGCCCAGCACCTCGCCGCGCGTCACCGAGAACGAGACGCCGTCGACCGCCCTCACCACGCCTGCCTTGGTGAAGAAGTGGGTCCTGAGTCCGTCGACCTCGAGCAGCGCGGCCATCGATCTCCCCCTACTTCTGCAATCGCGGATTCAGAACGTCGCGCAGCTGGTCCGCCACGAGGTTGATGCTGACGATCGTGAGCACGAGCGCGATGCCGGGGAAGAAGCTGATCCAGTACTTCCCCGACAGAAGATACTGATAGCCGTTGGCGATCAGGAGCCCGAGCGACGGCTCGGTGATCGGCAGCCCGAGGCCGAGGAACGACAGCGTCGCCTCGAGCGTGATCGCGGCGGCGACCTGCACCGTGGCGACGACGATCATCGGCGGCAGACAGTTCGGCAGCAGGTGACGGAAGACGATCCGGGCCGGCGAGAGGGCGAGGCAGCGCGCTGCCTCGACGTATTCCTTGCGCTTCTCCACGAGGGCCGCGCTGCGCACCGTGCGGGCGTAGTAGGCCCACTGCACGGTGACGAGCGCCGCAATGACCTTGCCGATCCCCTGCCCCAGCACGGCGATCAGGATCAACGCGATCAGGATCGCCGGAAACGAGAGCTGGATGTCGACGATGCGCATGACGATCGCCTCGGCGCGACCGCCCGCATACGCCGCCGGGAGGCCGGCCGCGAGGCCGATCGCGAGGGCCAGCACCGTGGCGGCGACGCCGACGCCGAGGCTGATCCGCAGGCCGTAGAGGATTGCCGAGAGCATGTCGCGCCCCTGGTCGTCGGTGCCGAGCCAGAACGTTCCGCCGGCAGCCGCGGCCGAACCCGGCGGCAGGCGGCTGTCCATCACGTCGAGTTGCGCGAGGTCGTAGGGGTTCTGCGGCGAGATCCACGGCGCGAGGACCGCCAGGACCAGGATCGCGCCAAGCAGCGCCAGGCCGAGAACGGCGACCGGGTTCGCGCAGAAGTCGGCGATGATGCGCCGCGCCGGCGTTTCGACGGCGCGCAGCGCCCGGGGAGCGGGAGCGGCGGAGGCCATCTACCCCTTGCTGTCGGAGAGCCGCACGCGCGGATCGAGCGCCGAGTACAGGATGTCCACGGCGAGATTGATGGCGATGAAGAAGGTCACGACGACGAGCAGATACGCGACGATCACCGGCCGGTCGAGCACGCCGATCGAGTCGATCAGGAGCTTCCCCATCCCCGGCCACGCGAACACGCTCTCCGTCACGATGGCGAAGGCGACGAGCGCACCGAACTGAAGGCCGATCACGGTGACGATCGGGATCAGGATGTTTCGCAGCACGTGGACACCGATCACGCGCGCATTCGAAAGCCCCTTCGCTCGCGCGAACTTCACGTAGTCCTGCAACAGCGCCTCGTGCGCGCCGGAGCGCGTGAGCCGGATCAGGAGCGCGAGGTTGAACAGCGCGAGGTTGGTCGCGGGCATGATCAGGTGCCTCCAGCCCTCGACCGACAGGAACGACACCGGGACGAGGCCGAAGAGGAGCGTCGTGGGCCCCCGGCCGTTCGACGGCAGCCAGCCCAGCATCACCGAGAACACCATGATGAGCATGAGCCCCACCCAGAACGTGGGCAGCGAGAAACCCAGGATCGACCCCGTCATGATCGTGCGGCCGGCGAAGCTGTTCGGCCGGAGCCCCGCCCAGAGGCCGAGCGGGATGCCGAGCGCGACAGCGATCAGCATCGCCACGGCGGCAAGCTCGAGCGTCGCCGGCATCCGCTCGAGGATCAGTCCGAGCGCGGACGTGCTGTGCACGAACGAGCGGCCGAGATCGCCGTGCGCAACGCCCCCGAGGAAACTCAGGTATTGCGCCCACAGCGGTCGGTCCAACCCGAGCGCGGCAATCGCCCGCTCGCGGTCGATCTGGTCGGCCTGGGGGTTGATCAGGATGTCGATCGGGTTGCCGATCGCGTAGACGCCCGCGAACACCAGCAGCGACATGGCGAAGAGCACGACGGTGCTCTGCAGGCTGCGCCGGATGACGAAGACCAGCATGGCCGCGACCGAGCGCCGATTTCAAATGCGGACGGCGGCCGGGCCCGCCCGACCGCCGTCCCGTTGCGATTCCGGCATCAGCCGTTCACCGGCCCGAACCGGTACGTGCACGCCGTCGCGAAGCCGGGCGCCGCGGCCGTCTTCGGTACTTCACGGCCACGATTGCGCTTCATCTCGTCCTCCTCCTGCTCCTGCGGGCTCACGCCGTCGCATTTCGGGGCGTGCACCGCGACCAGCGCTTCAAGCGTAGCGTAAAACGCCTCGTCCGTGGCGGCGTCGCGAGCCGCCCGCTCCCGCGCGGCGAGGTCGGAGAGCGCCACGCCCGCGGGACTCCAGGCGCGCGCCTCGACGAGCTCGCCGCGTTCGTAGCGCAGCTCGGTTCGCGGCCTGCCGTTCGCGTACCAGGATCGCTTCTCGCCGTGCAGCCGGTCGTCGACGTAGGCCGATTCGGACTTGCGCGGGGCGTCGGCACCCGCAGCCGGCGGCGGATACCAGACGGCGATCGTCCCCGTCTTCCGGCCGTTGTCGTAAGGCACGACGGCAATGCGAGAGCCGCGATCCGACCAGAACAGGAAGGTGCCCGTCCGGTGGCCCTTGGCAAACGCGCCGGCCACGCGCAGGCGACCGTCTGCACCGCGCAGCGCGTACGCCCCGTTGGGCTCACCGTGGCGACAGGCGCCCTCGACAACGAACTCGTGCGCGGCGAGCAGCGGTGCGGTTACCAGGGCGAGCAGCGCGACCGCACCTCGGTACGGGAGCCGGTCGGACTTGCCTTCGCGCATGCGACGAGGGCGATCCGCAGTGCAGGCCCGACGGGTCCCTACGAGCGCCGCCGCGCCCACAGCGCGCCGAGCTCGCCCACGATGCCGCGGCGGAACGCCAGCACGCAGACGATGAAGATGACGCCGGTGATGATCGTCACCCATTCGCCGAACGGTGCGAGGTAGCTCTCGAGCGCAACGACGACGAAGGCGCCGACGACGGGACCGAAGATCGTTCCCATCCCGCCGAGCAGCACCATCAGCACGACCTCGCCGGACGTTCCCCAGTAGACGTCGGTGAGGGACGCGAGCTGGAAGACGATGGCCTTGGTCGCGCCCGCGAGCCCGGCGAGCATCGCGGAAAGCACGAACGCGAGAAACTTGTAGCGGTCGGCGTCGTAGCCGAGCGAGATCGCTCGCGGCTCGTTCTCCTTGATCGCCTTCAGCACGTTGCCGAACGGAGAGTGAATCACGCGATGGATGAACAGGAAGGCGAGCAGGAAGATCGCCAGGACGACGTAATAGATGACGAGTGGCTGCGACAGGTCGAGGAGACCGAAGAGCCTCCCGCGCGGCACCGCCTGGATGCCATCCTCGCCGTGCGTGAAAGGCGTCTGCAGATAAAAGAAGTAAATCATCTGCGCAATCGCGAGCGTGATCATCGCGAAATAAATTCCTTGGCGGCGGATGGCGAGCGCGCCGACCACCATGCCGAGCAACGCGGAGGCCGCGGTCCCGAGCAGGATCGCGAGCTCCGGATTGAATCCCCACGCCTTCGCCGCGTAGGCGGAGACGTAGCCTGCGGTGCCGAGGAACATCGCGTGGCCGAACGACAGGAGGCCGCCGAAGCCGAGCAGCAGGTTGAAGGCGCAGGCAAAGAGCGCGAAGCACATTGCCTTCATCACGAACACCGGGTACAGGCCGACGAACGGCGCCGCCGCAAGCGCCGCAGCCATGACGGCCGTGCCGATCGCGTACCCGTTGCCCGCAGGTCGCGCGCGCGGGACGGCCGGTACGGCTCCGGCCATCAGCGCTCCCGCCCGAAGAGTCCGGCAGGCTTGACGAGCAGCACGATGACCATGATCACGAAGATCACCGTATTCGACGCCTCCGGGTAGAACACCTTGGTGAGCCCCTCGATGATGCCGAGCCCGAAGCCCGTCAGGATCGACCCCATGATCGAGCCCATGCCGCCGATGACGACAACGGCGAACACGACGATGATCATGTCGGCGCCCATCAGCGGGTTGACCTGGTAGATCGGCGCCGCCATTACGCCGGCCAGCGCCGCGAGCGCGACGCCGAAGCCGTAGGTGAGCGTGACCATCCGGGGAACGTTGACGCCGAATGCCTTCACCAGCGCCGCATTCTCCGTCGCCGCACGCAGGTACGAACCGAGCTTCGTGCGCTCGATCACGAACCAGGTGGACAGGCAGACCACGAGCGAGGCGACGATGACCCAGGCGCGGTACTTGGGCAGGAACATGAATCCGAGGTTGATGCCGCCCGCGAGCTCCCCCGGAATCTGGTAGGGGAGCCCCGACGAGCCGAACTCGTTGCGGAACAGACCCTGAATGACGAGCGCGAGGCCGAAGGTCAGCAGCAGGCCGTACAAGTGGTCGAGCTTGTAGAGGCGCGAGAGCATGGCCCGCTCGATGACGACGCCGAACACACCCATCGCGAGCGGCGTGATCGCGAGCGCCCACCAGTAGCCGAGCCCCAGCTTCGTGAGCAGGAACCACGCGCAGAACGCGCCCATCATGTACTGCGCGCCGTGCGTGAAGTTGATGATGTTGAGCAGGCCGAAGATCACGGCGAGCCCGAGCGAGAGCAACGCGTAGAACGAGCCGTTGATGAGCCCGATCAGGAGCTGCCCCAGCAGCGCCTGCACGGGAACGCCGAAGATCTCGGTCATCGGATGCGGCTCGTCTCGCGCGCTCCGCGCTCGCGCAGCCGGCGGCTGCCCTCGCGATCCACCGTCCGCGCTACTTCACGAGCGGGCAGCCGCCTTCGGCGAGCGGCCGGAATGCCTGGTCGGCGGGAATCGTCGCCCTGATCTTGTACAGATCCCATTCGCCCTTCGACTCCGACGGCTTCTTCGCCTCGACCAGATAGGCCGGATGGATCTTGCGCCCGTCGGCGCGGACCATCCCCTTGCCGAACAGCGGATCGTCGGTCGGCATCTCCTTCATCTTGGCGATCACCTTGGTGCCATCGTCGCTCTTGAGCGCTTCCACTGCCTTGAGATAGTGCGTGACCGCGGAATAGACGCCCGCGTGGACCATTGTCGGATGGATGCCCTTGTCGCGCTCGGCAAACCGCTTGGCGAACGCGCGGGTCTGGTCGTTCATGTCCCAGTAGAAGGTCGACGTGAAGATCAGACCCTGCGCCGTCGGCAGGCCGAGCGAATGGATGTCCGTGAGGAACACCAGGAGCCCGGCGAGGTTCTGCCCGCCCTTGACGATACCGAACTCGGCCGCCTGCTTGATCGAGTTCGTCGTGTCGCCGCCGGCGTTGGCGAGCCCGATGATCTTGGCCTTCGACGCCTGCGCCTGGAGCAGGAACGAGCTGAAGTCCTGGGTGTTGAGCGGCGCCTTCACGTCGCCCAGCACCTTGCCGCCGTTCTTGGTGACGACGGCGGACGTATCACGCTCGAGCGCATGGCCGAAAGCGTAATCGGCGGTGATGAAGAACCAGGTGTCGCCACCGGTCTTGACGATCGCGCTGCCGGTGCCGTTGGCGAGCATCCACGTGTCGTAAGTCCAGTGAATCGTGTTGGGCGAGCACGCCTTGCCGGTCAGATCGGACGACGCCGCGCCCGAGACGAGAAACGCCTTGCCCTTGTCCTTCGTGATCTGGTTGACGGCGAGCGCGACACCCGAGTTCGGCACGTCGACGATCACGTCCACCTTGTCGGCGTCGTACCACTGGCGTGCAATCGCGGAGCCGACGTCCGGCTTGTTCTGGTGATCGGCCGATATGATCTCGACCTTGTAGCCCCGCTTCTCGATGCCCGAATCCTCGACCGCCATCCTGGCCGCCGCGACCGAGCCCGCGCCGGCCAGGTCGGTGTACAGACTCGACATGTCGGACAGCACGCCGATCTTGATCACGTTGTCCGATACCTGCGCCTGCGCGGCGCCGGCGCCCAGCATGCCCGCGACCGCGAGCGAGACCAGGGTACGTTGCACTGCGTTCATCATGCTTCCTCCGCAAGGACTTCCCCGCGCGCCCTGAGCCTGCGCGTGGTTTGTAGCATCATGGTGTGGCGTCAGACACCGAGGTAGTCGTGGAGCTTCGCCATGTTCGCGTCGAGCTCCGCGTTGGGAATCAGATCGACCACGCGGCCGTGATCCATGACGTAGTGCCGGTCGGCGACCGTCGCCGCGAACCGGAAGTTCTGCTCGACCAGCAGGATCGTGAAGCCCTGCGCCTTGAGCCTGGCGATCGTGCGCCCGATCTGCTGGACGATGACGGGCGCCAGGCCCTCGGTCGGCTCGTCGAGGAGGAGGAGCCGCGCGCCGGTGCGCAGGATCCGCCCGATCGCGAGCATCTGCTGCTCTCCCCCGAGAGCTTGGTGCCCTGGCTTCGCAGCCGCTCGCGGAGGTTCGGGAAGAGCTCGAAGATCTGGCCCACCGTGAGCCCGCCTTCGCGTACCTGCGGCGGCAGGAGCAGGTTCTCCTCGACGTTGAGCGAGGAGAAGATCCCCCGCTCCTCGGGGCACCAGGCGATGCCGAGGCGCGCGATCCGGTTCGACGCCAGCTTCGCGGTCTCCCGCCCCTCGAAGGCGATCGATCCCTCGCGGCGCGGGACGACGCCCATGATCGACTTCAGCGTCGTCGTCTTGCCCGCGCCGTTGCGGCCGAGGAGCGTGACGACCTCGCCTGCCGTCACGTCGAAGGTGACCCCGTGAAGCACGTGCGATTCGCCGTACCAGGCGTTGAGATCGCGCACCGCGAGAAGCGGCGCGGTGGCCGGCGCGGCCGTGCCCGGGACAGCGCCCGCGGCTCGCTCGTCAGGCATGAGCCGTCCCGAGATAGGCTTCGACCACGTCCGGGTGCTTCGACACGTGGGCGTAGTCGCCTTCGGCCAGCACCTCGCCGCGCGCGAGCACCGTGATGTGGTCGGACAACGTCGAGACGACCGACAGATTGTGCTCGACCATCAGCACGGTGCGGTTGGCGGCGACGCGCTTGATCAGGGCCGCGATGCGTCCGACGTCCTCATGCGTCATGCCGGCGGTCGGCTCGTCCAGGAGCAGCATCTCGGGGTCGAGCGCGAGCGTCGTCGCGATCTCAAGCGCCCGCTTGCGGCCGTAGGCGAGCTCGCCGGCATGCGTGTCCGCGAATTCGGACAGCCCCACCGCTTCGAGCAGCGCGAGCGCTTTGTCACGGTGACGCGCGAGCGTCGAGTCCGATCGCCAGAAATCGAAGGAGTGGCCGCCGCGGCGCTGGAGCGCGATGCGCACGTTGTCGAGCGCTGTCAGGTTCGGGAACACGGCGGAGATCTGAAACGAGCGAACGAGGCCCATGCGGGCGATCGCGGCCGGCCTCGAGCCGGTGATCTCGCGTCCGTTGTAGAAGATCTGGCCGCGGCTCGGGGTGAGGAAATGCGTGAGGAGGTTGAAGCAGGTCGTCTTGCCCGCGCCGTTCGGTCCGATCAGCGCGTGGATGGTGCCGCGACGAACGGTGAGCGCGACGTTCTTGACGGCGACGAAGCCCTTGAATTCCTTCGTGAGCGCGCGCGTTTCGAGAATGGTGTCGTCGTCAGCCATGCGCCACCGGCGCGGGATCGAATCCCGACCACTATCGCAGAATCCGTGAAGGACGCGCGGATTATCGTTTGCGGAGGCAATCCGCGCAACCTGCCCAGGACGCGGCCGTCGTCCCGCCGGGAAGGCGTCGGAGTCCCTCGCTGCGCCCTGTAAGAGCGCCCCCGCCGCGGCCGGCACGGTACCCTGCGCCCCCGCAGGTCGGACGGAGGATGGGCGAGCGGACACGGACTTGACACTTTACCCCCGTCATCGCACCTTGGGCCCATGTCCCCGGCAAATCCGCAGAGCCGCGATCTTTCCGACGTGTTGCGCCGTCACCGCATTTTTGGTCGCCTCGACAAGGCGGCGCGTGCCGACCTGGCGGGCCGCTTCATGCGCGAAGGCTTTGTGCCGGGCCAAACCGTCGCCTCCGGTGCCTCGCTCAGCGAGCGGCTCGGATTGGTCCTGCACGGCCGAGTCGCATTGAAGAGGGACACCGAGGACAGCCCCGTCGCCGTGCTGGAAACCATGGAGCTTTTCGGCGCCGGTGCGGTGCCGCACGACGGCACCGCCGGATGGTTGGCAGTGGCCGAGGGCCCGACCGAGATCGCCTTCCTGCCGTCGGACGAGGTGGCTCGCCTGTGCATGGAACAACCTGCAATGACCGTCTTCCTGGCGCCGCTGCCGTCCGGCGCGGCGGGCCTCGCTCGCGGTGCCGACCCGCACCTGAGCCTGATGACCACGCCGCTGCGGTCGATGCTGAGGCGCCCGCCGATCACCTTACCTCCCAGCGCCACCGTTCTCGAGACGGCCCGGACCATGCGCGACCAGCGCGTCTCGTCCGTGATGCTGCTGGAGCAGGATCACCTCTTCGG
The DNA here is from genome assembly GCA_963734055.1 of uncultured beta proteobacterium. Classification (GTDB taxonomy): domain Bacteria; phylum Pseudomonadota; class Gammaproteobacteria; order Burkholderiales; family Casimicrobiaceae; genus CAIWHR01. The sequence continues at coordinate 35,177 of CAVTFQ010000009.1, read as the reverse complement.
CCTCGTGACGGACCGTGACCTGCGCAATCGCGCGTTGGCTGCGGCGCTGGATCCCGCGACGCCGGTATGCGAGATCGCCACCGTCGCCCCGCTGACGATCGACATCGCGCAGCCGGCGTTCGAGGCGTTGCTGCTGATGGCGCGCCAGAACGTCCATCACGTCCCGGTGCTCGAAGGCCAGCGGGTCGCCGGAATGATCACGGCCACCGACCTGACCGAGCAGCAGAGCACTTCGGCGGTCTATCTCGCCAGCGAGATCTACAAGCAGTCCACCATCGACGGCCTCGCGGCGGCGGCCGATCGGGTCAAGCAGCTGCAGCGCAATCTGGCTGCGGCGGGAGCCAGCGCGTACAGCACCGGACACATTGTCACGGCGATCAGCGACGCTATCACGACACGCCTGCTGCAACTGGGAGAGGCCGAACTCGGCCCGCCGCCGGTGGACTACGCCTGGGTCGCGGCCGGCTCTCAGGGGCGTAGCGAACAGACGGCCAAGAGCGACCAGGACAACTGCATGGTCCTTGACGATCGCTACGACGAGGCTCGACACGGGCCCTATTTCAAGGCGCTGGCGAATTTCGTCAATGACGGCATGAACACGAGCGGGTATGTCTACTGTCCCGGCGAGATGATGGCGCGCACGGACGAATGGCGGCAGCCGCAGCGCCGCTGGGCGGAATATTTCCGTCGCTGGACGGAAACGCCCGAACCGAAGGCGTTGATGCTGACCTGCGTCTTCTTCGACATGCGCATGATCTACGGCCATGCCCCGCTGCTCGACGATCTCCGGCGCGACGTGCTGCGGCGGACTTGCGACAATCGCATCTTCCTCGCCTTCATGGTGGGGAACGCACTGAGCCACCAGCCGCCCCTCAGCCTTTTCGGCGGCATCTCCACCGTGCGCGCCGGGGACGTTCGCGACGCCGTCGACCTGAAGCACGGCGGCATCGTGCCCATCGTGGATTTGGCGCGCATCTATGCGCTCGCAGGCGGCCACGCCGAAGTCAACACCTACGACCGGCTGGCGATCGCCGCGCAGAGCAAGGAGATCACCGAGCAAAGCGCGCACGACCTGCGCGACGCCCTCGAATTCATGGCCGGACTCCGCATCCGCCACCAGGCGAATCAGCTGGCGCAGGGCAAGCAGGCCGACAATTTCCTTTCGCTCGGCGAACTCTCCAACTTCGAGCGCGGACAGTTGAAGGATGCGTTCGGCGTCGTCGATACGCTGCAAAGCGTACTGGCACAGCGTTACCGGTAGTGGCGCAATGCGCGAAGCAGAGCGAAGCGAATATCGGGAATGGTCGGGAATATTCGCTAGTGCGGCGACCATGCAGTGCGTCGTTTCTCGCCCGCCTGTGCGAGAAGCAGTTCCGGAACGGAACGCCGGGACGCGGCCGTCAGTACTTGAGACGCGCGTAGTAGGTCGTGTGCGCCGCCTCGCGCGCCTCCCCAAGCGTGTGGATGCCCATCTGGGCCAGAAGCGGAACGAGCCTCAGAAACACCTCCGCCGTCACGATCGCATCGCCGAGCGCGGTATGCCGGCCGAGCACGGTTATCCCGAAGCGCTCGGCGATTGCCTCGAGTTGGTGTGACTCCTGGTTCGGGTGCACGACCGCCGACAGAAGCAGAGTGTCGAGCACGGGCTGGTCGAACCGCGCGCCGATCCGTTGCTGCTTGAGCTGAAGGAAACGCATGTCGAATGCGGCGTTGTGGGCCACCAGCACGGTATCGCGCGCATAGGCGTGGAAGGCACGCAGGACCTCGTCGATGGGCGGCTTGCCCGCGACCATCTCTTGCCTGATCCCATGAATGGCGATCGACGCCTCCGGAATCAAGCGTAGCGGGTTCACGAGTTGCTCGAAGCATTCGTTGCGCAGCAGCTTTCCGTTGACCAGCCGGGCGGCGCCGATCTGGATGATCTCGTCGCTCGCCGGGTCGAGGCCCGTGGTCTCGGTGTCGAATACGGTGTAGACGAGCTCGGTGAGCCGCCAGTCGTCGAGGGCGCGACTGCTTTCTGTCGTGGCGAAGAGGTCGAAGTCGTAGTACTCGGGTCGGCTGCCCACGCGTACGGGGGCGACGTCGCCTTCCCCGCGTGCGGTTCCCGCCAACGCCAGCGGCAGGAGGAAACGGAAGAAACCCTCACTACGCGCGCGGTTCCGCTCGAACCAGAACTCTCCGCCGTGGCGCTGGACTACGTCGCGCACCGTCAGCGAACTCGCCTCGCCGACCATGGACATGGGTTCCATCTCCCAACTCATCACGGTCTCGGTGCTCATGGCTCGTCCGGTCCAAACCAGATCGAGCCTCGCGCGCTGCGCTCCACCTGCGGTCAGCCGCAAATTCAACGCGCCGACTTCGAACTCGTCGCGCAGGCGCTGCGCGAGGTAGGACAGCGCCTGGAGCAGCGAGAAGCTGTCGAGCTTCAGCCATAGCGTCGAGTCGACGTCCGTAGCGTCGCTGCGGACGCCCGTCGACGCCTCGATGCGGCGTTGCGCTGCCTCCACGAAATCGGCCCCTAGCATTTCCTCGAGCGGCCAGCGCGTGACCAGTGCCTGTGCGTTCTGCGTGGCGAGCTCGTTGATGCGTCGCGACATGGCCTCCGCCTCCTCGCGCGCCACTCGCCGGAACCGCTCGCGCATCGTGGCGTCGAGGCCGTCGTCCTCGAGCATCTCGATCGCCGCCTGGAGGTTGGCCAGAGACCCGCGGCTCCCCTCGGTCAGCTCGTTCAGAAGACGCTCACGGGCCGACTCCCGCTCATAGTCCACCGTGATGTTTTCCAGCATCAGCACGAAGCCGGTGATCGGCGTGGCGTCCGGTCCCGCTTCCGGCTCCTCCGCCGGAACTCCGCGTACCGGCGTCATCTGCGCCCTCAGCAGCTGGCCCGAGCGCGTGATGGTCACGAATTGCGCGCTGGGGCTGGCCGCTCCCCGTTGCAGGCGATGCTGGACGCTTTCGAGGGCGTGGGCGACGAGCTTGCGGTCGAATATGGCGTAGATCGAACGGCCAAGGCCGATCAGTTCGGCGCCTCCGGCGAGCGCCGGAGCCTCCGATAGCGCGCGGAATTGCATCCGCGCGCGATTGTTGTAGAGAAGGATGCGACCATCGAGATTGCACGCGACCACGCTCTGCGTCAGCTCGCTCATCAGTGCCGCAAGGCGGTTGCGCTCCTGCTCGACGCCCCGGCTGGCCTGTGCGACCTCTTGCGCGATGTCGCGCCTGAGCTGGTCGCGCTGCCGAGCAAGCTCGTTGATCACTTGTGCCAGGCCCCGCACCGCCGCTGTGCCATCCCCCACCGACAGTTCAGATTGCCCGTGGCCGCCGATCAGCACCCGAGCACGCTCGAGCAGGCGTGCCGGCGCGGCGATCCAGCGCCGATAGAACGGCTGTGCGCCGATCACCGCCGCGCCGATCACCGCGACTGCGACGATGAACAACAGAGGCGCACGCGGCCCGAGTGTGGCGGCGACCTGGGCCTGCTCCGCCTCGGACAAGGTGATCCATACCAATGTGCCGCAGCCAAGGATAAAGATGGCCAGCAGCGAGGCCACGGCTGCCGCCGTGACGGCCAGCGCGACGCGCAGCCTCCGATTGCGCCTCACGCGTCCGGTGCTGGCGAGGCCAGCAGGTCACGCACCTTCTGCACCAGCTCCTTGGTGGAGAAGGGCTTGGTCACGTAGGCGTCGGCGCCCATTGCCATCCCTTTGGCGATGTCGGTGTCACGACCCTTGGCCGTCAGCATGAGCACCAAGGTGTCCTTCACCGAATCGTCGGCGCGGAGCTCCTGGCAGACCTCGAAACCGGTCTTCTTCGGCATCATCACGTCGAGCAGGAGGATGCGCGGGCGCTCGCGCCGCACCAGGTCCAGCGCCTGCTGCCCGTCCCGCGCGAGGTGCACGTCGTAGCCCTCACGCTTCATCAGGTACTCGAGCGAGATCAGGATGTTGGGCTCGTCATCGGCGATGAGCATCTTGATCGTCATCCACGGCCTCCTTCGGCAGCCGTCAACGCCCCCTCCTGCGCCGCGTCCTCGTTCGCGCTCCAGGGGAGCGTGAAAGCGAAGCAGGCGCCGCGCCCTGCGCCGGAGCGCAGTTCCATGCGACCGCCGAAATGCTCGACGATCTGGCGGCTGATCGGCAGGCCGAGGCCCGTGCCCTGCGCCCGGTTCCACGCGCCCGCTCCCTGACGGAATTTCTCGAAGATCAGGGATCGCTGCGCCTCGGGCACCCCTGGGCCGTTGTCCTGCACCTCGACCGTGACGCCGTCGGCGTCGGCGATCAGACGCAGTTCGACGCGGCCGCCGTGCTCGGGCACGAACTTGGCCGCGTTCGACAGTAGGTTCATCAAGACCTGCATCAGGCGATCCGGGTCGGCGCGCAACGTCGGCACGTGCGCAGGCAGCCGCATGACAAGTTCGGCGCCGCGCTCGCGCAGCAGCTCGTGCACCGTCTGCGCGGCCTGTTTCAGAAGCGCAACGAGGTCGACGTCTGCGGCGTGCCACTCCGCCTGGCCGGATTCGATCTTGGCCATGTCCAGGACTTGGTTCACAAGGCGCGTCAGCCGCTCGGTTTCGGCCACCACGATGTTCAGGAACCGCTGGCGCTGCTCGGCCGGCATCGCCGGATCTTCCACCATGAGTTCGGCGAGAGCGCGGATGGAGGTCAGCGGTGTGCGCAGTTCGTGCGTCACTGACGACACGAAATCGTCCTTCAGGCGGTCGAGGCTTTCGAGACGCTGGTTGGCGGCACGCAGCTCGGCCGTGGCCTTCTCCAGCGCCTTCGAGTAGGCGCGAAGCTGCGAGGCCTCGTCGAGGATCCGCAGTACATCGTCCATATCCAGCTTGTCTTCCTGCACGACCGACGCCACCATGACGCGCGCCGACGCGCTGCCGATCACGCCGGCAAGCTCGGTCTCCACGAACTGCACCAGCCGTGCATCGGGTTCGATGCGGGTCACGTCCGCGGCACCGCGCCGCCGCGCATAGTCCTCGAAAAGCTCGGCCGCGCGCGGCCCACCGAGAAACCGCCCGGCCAGTTCCAGCAGGTCGTCCACCTTGGCGCGACCTCGCCAGAAGACCGGGCGGGCCGCCTGGGTACGGTCAAAGACGTCGACGAACAGGAGCGCCTGGCTCGTCTCGCGGGCCGAGGGCGTGCGCATCAGTGAAACCAACGTGTACAGCCCGACGTTGGCCAGCAGGCTCCAGAACAGCGAGTGCGTCAGGTTGTCCAGGCTCGTCAGGCCGAACAGCTGTTCGGGCCGGAGCAGTTCCAGGCCGAACGGTCCCCGGGCAACGAAGTCGGTCTGCCACCATCCGGACTTCGCAATGGACGGCAGCATGAGCGTATGGATCCAGAGTGCAAAGCCGGCGATCAGGCCCGCGAGCGCACCCTTGCGCGTGCCACCCTTCCAGTACATGCCGCCGAGCATCGCCGGAGCGAACTGCGCCACTGCGGCGAAGCTGATGAGTCCGATGCTGACCAGAGCGTAGGCCTCGCCGGCCAGGTGGAAGTACAGGTAGCCCAGCAGCAGCACGCCCACGATCGCCGCACGCCGAATGACGAGCAGCACGCCGCTCAGGTCGCCGCGCCGCGAAAAATGGGGAAATCGCAGCAGCAGCGGCATCACGAGGTCATTGCACACCATCGTCGACACGGCAATCGACTCGACGATGATCATGCCGGTGGCCGCCGAGAGGCCGCCAACGAAAGCCACCAAGGCAAGCCCCTGCCACCCCGCAGCGAGCGGCAACGAGAGGACGAACGTGTCGGCACTGGCGGCGCCCTTCTGAAAATAGAGCAACCCCCCGAGCGCAATCGGCAGCACGAAGACGTTGATCAGGAGGAGGTAGGCCGGAAAGACCCAGGCAGCCCGCTTGAGGTGCCGCTCGTCGACATTTTCGACCACCGTGACCTGGAACTGGCGCGGCAGGAAGATGACCGAGAGCATCGACAGCATCGTGAGAGCGAACCATTGCGCATACGCAAACGGGCTGCCGTTCTGTGCAGGCGACAGCAGCGCCTTCAACTCGGGGACCGCCATCGCGCGGGCAAACAGATCGTCCGGCCCGCCGAACAGGCCCCAGGTGACGAACACGCCCACCGCAACGAAGGCGACCAGTTTCACCACCGACTCGAACGCGATCGCGGCGACCATGCCCTCGTGGCGCTCGGTGCTGTCGATGTGCCGCGTGCCGAAGACCATGGTGAAGCCGGCCAGCGCGAGCGCGACATACAGCGTACCGTCGAGCCACCACGGAACGCGCAGTGTCAGTGGCGCGTCCAGGGGAATCGTGAGCAGCGCGTAGCCGCTGGAGATCGCTTTGAGTTGCAGCGCAATGTAAGGCACGATGCCCACGACGGTGATCATGGTCACGAGCCCGGCCAGCAGCGGGCTCTTGCCGTAGCGGCTGGACATGAAGTCGGCGATCGATGTGATCCGGTAGGCACGCGCAATGCGGATCATCTTGCGGAGCACGGTCCACGCAAGCACCATTGCCAGTGTCGGACCGAGGTAGATCGGCAGGAACCAGACCCCGCCCGATGCTGCGCGGCCGACACTGCCGAAGTAGGTCCAGGCGGTGCAGTACACAGCCATCGACAGCGCGTATACCCAGGCATTGTCGATCACCGAGCGCCCCTGCTGGGCGCGAGCGTCAGCCCACCACGCCACGACGAAGAGCAGCATCAGGTAGGCCAAGGAGGCGCCCAGCACAATTGACGGCGACAGCATGGCGGGTTACCGCGGCGTCGCCGCCGCTCCACTCAAAGGCTTGCTCGCGCGCGGTGCGGTCGTACCCTTTTCTGTCCATGAAACGGGCACTGCGGGATCGTCGCGGCAGCAACCACGGTGCCTGTGGAGCCGCATGTCAATCGCGATCGCGTTCGAGCAGCCACGCGAGCGCGGCGATCAATAGCGCCCACACGAGGAATAGAGCCAACGGGAACAACGGCAGCCCGAACAGCAGCACGTTGTGGTCCCAGGCCGCCAACAGCGGGAAGTTGAACAGCAGTAGCGCCAGCGCGAACAGGCCAACCAGGCGTTGCTGCAGCAGTTCGTTACCCATGCCAAGCCCTCAGGCTTTTGATTTTCCGCCCAACGCGTGCGCGTGCCGGCCGAGTGCGAAGCTCGCGAAGAACTTGCACCAGATGGTGCTGCCGGCGACGGCAGTCCAGGTCTCGTAAGGCAGGCCCTCAACAACGACTCCGACGATCACCATCGCGATCACGATCCCGGCGATACCGTTGATGGCCGTTTCGTACGGCGCCCATTTCGCCGCGTCCGCGGGCGGTTGGCCCCGCTTGAGCGCGACCTCCGAGAAGTCCCGCCGGACCAGGATTCGCCAGGCCCGCCGCAGCCAGAAGAACGCCATGGGAAACAGCGCCAGAAACAGGATCCAGGTCAAGGCGAGGCTGACGTACGAAACCATGTGCCGCTCCTGCGCGGGCGATCTTGCTACAAAACAAAGGGCCCCGCTAGCACTGCCGGCGGGGCCCCGCTTCTGCCGTCCGGTCCGGCAAGGCCGGCCCGGACGATTGAGGACAGGCGAGTCTGACCGTCAGTGCGCCCCGTCGACGGCCTTTGCACCGCGCGGAATGCGCACGGCCTCGACCATATGCTGGATATGCTCGGGCGGCTCCGCGGTCACCTTGTCGACAAGGTAGGCCACCACGAAGTTCACCAGCGCGCCGACCGCACCGAAGGCCTCCGGCGTGATGCCGAAGAAGCTGTTGGCGCCGCCGATCAGGCCGAGGTACTCCGTGCCCTTGATGAAGAAGATGCCCTTGTGGGCGAAAACGTAGAAAAGCGTGACGAACAAGCCGGACAGCATGCCGGCCATCGCGCCTTCCTTGTTCATCTTCTTGCTGAAGATGCCCATCATGATCGCCGGGAACAGCGAGCTCGCCGCGATCCCGAAGGCCAGTGCCACGGTGCCCGCCGCAAAGCCTGGCGGATTCAGGCCCAGGTAGCCGGCGACGACAATCGAGACCGCCATCGAGATCTTGCCTGCAAGCAGCTCGCCACGCTCGCTGATATCGGGCACGAACACGGTCTTGATCAGGTCGTGCGACACGGCCGCCGAGATCGCCATCAGGAGTCCCGCGGCCGTCGACAGCGCCGCGGCGAGTCCTCCCGCCGCGACCAGCGCGATCACCCAGTTGGGCAGGAGCGCGATCTCCGGGTTGGCGAGGACGATGATGTCGGCGTTGACGCTCAACTCATTGCCCTTCCAGCCGGCGGCCGCGGCCTTCTTCAGGACTTCGGGGTTCTTGGTCGCGTCGTTGTAGTACTGGATGCGGCCATCGTGGTTCTTGTCCTCGAACTTCAACAGGCCGGTCTTCTCCCAGCGCCTCATCCAGTCGGGCCGCTTGTCGTACTCGATCGCGGCGTCCGAGGCGAAGGGATCGGAATTGCCCATCACGACACCAGGCGTGATCGTGCGCAACAGGTTCGTCTTGGCCATCGCGGCCACCGCGGGTGCCGTCGTATAGAGGATGGCGATGAACACCAGCGCCCACCCGGCGGACGAGCGCGCGTCACGCACGCTCGGGACTGTGAAGAACCGCATGATCACGTGCGGCAGACCGGCCGTGCCGATCATCAGCGACAACGTGTACACGAACATGTTCAGCTTGCTTCCCGGCAGGGACGTCGTGTACTGGCCGAAGCCCAGCTCGTTGACCACCTGGTCGAGCTTGGCCAGCAACGACACGTCGTGCCCCGACAAGGTCCCGCCCAGCCCGAGCTGCGGTATCGCGTTGCCGGTGAGCTGCAGCGAGATGAAGATCGCCGGAATGGTGTACGCCAGAATCAGAACTACGTATTGCGCGACCTGCGTGTACGTGATGCCCTTCATGCCGCCGAACACGGCGTAGAGGAACACGATGCCCATGCCGACGTAGATGCCGATGTCGCTCCGGACCTCCAGAAAGCGGGCGAACGCGATCCCGACGCCGGTCATCTGGCCGATGATGTAGGTGAGCGAGGCGATCAGCAGACAGATCACCGCCACCGTGCTCGCCGACTTCGAGTAGAAACGATCGCCGATGAACTGCGGCACCGTGAACTTGCCGAACTTGCGCAGGTACGGCGCGAGCAGCATCGCCAGCAGCACGTAGCCGCCCGTCCAGCCCATCAGGAACAGGCCCCCGCCGTAGCCCATGTTGGAGATCAGGCCGGCCATCGAAATGAACGACGCGGCGCTCATCCAGTCCGCTGCTGTCGCCATGCCGTTCATCACCGGGTTGACCTTGCCCCCGGCGACGTAGAATTCGCTCGTCGAGCCGGCACGGGACCAGATGGCGATGCCGATGTACAGCAGGAAGCTCAGGCCGACGACTACGTAGATCGTGGTTTGCAGGCTCATGGCATGGCCCTCAGTCTTCGTGGACGTCGAACTTGCGATCGATGCCGTCCATCCGCCACTTGTAGTAGAAGATGAGCGCGATGAAGATGTAGATCGATCCCTGCTGCGCGAACCAGAATCCCAGCGGATAGCCGCCCAGCTTGATCGCATTTAGCCAGTCTGCAAAGAGGATTCCGGCACCGAAGGACACCAGGAACCAGACTATCAGTACGCCGGTGAGCAGCTTCAGCGTGGCTTTCCAGTAGCCCTCCGAGTCGTGAGTCATGCGTTGCCTCCTTGTGAATTGTCGTAGCGTTGCAAACCAACGGCCGGTGCGCCGAATGGATGGATTGCGCCGATCGCCGACCCTCCTGGGTCACGGGGGCCCGTCATGCCTATCTCCTCCTTCTTATTTCAGATCGCGACGGTACAAACAGACGACGTGAAAACCTCCGCACCCGTCGAATCCTCGAGTTGCCGACCGGGCGCGTCAGCCACGTAACAGGGCGGCGCGTCGATCGGCGTGACGGGGGTGACCTCGATTACCCGCGCATGATGAAAGGTCAAGGCGACTTTGGCAAGCAGGGCCGCCGCCCCTGCCGGACACCGGATGGTCGGCGATTCCTGCCCGGCGCCCGTTTCCTGCTAGCGTCTCCATAACGGCTTGCGCTTCTCGATGAACGCGCCGACGCCTTCGGCTGCGTCGTCGCCCAGCATGTTCGCCGTGATCGACCGGCCGGCGGCGGCATAGGCGTCCGCCAGGCGCGCCTCGAGCTGACGGTAGAACAGCGCCTTGCCCGCCGCGACGACCGCGCGCGGCTTCGCGAGCAGCTGCCCGGCGAGTCGGGCCACCTCGGCATCGAGCTCCGCCGGCGGGACGACCCGGTTGACGAGCCCCCATTCTCTCGCCGTCGCGGCGTCGATGAACTCGCCGGTGAAGAGCATCTCGAACGCGCGCTTGCGCGAGACGTTGCGCGACACCGGTACGCCCGGGGTCGCGCAGAAGAGACCGTAGTTGATCCCGGACGTCGCAAACCGGGCGTCGGTCGAGGCCACCGCGAGGTCGCACGCCGCGACGATCTGGCAGCCGGCGGCCGTGGCGATGCCGTGCACCCGCGCGATCACGGGCTGCGGCAGCGACTGCAGCGCCAGCATCGCGCGGCTGCAGCGCTCGAAGAGGTCTCCGACGAACGTCTCGGTGCGGTTGGCCATCATCTCCTTCAGGTCGTGGCCCCCCGAGAACGCGCTCCCGGCGCCGGCAACGACGACGACGCGCACCGAGGCGTCCGCGGCGATCGCGTCGAGCGCGCGGAGGAGCTCGTCCAGCATCGCCCGCGAAATGGCGTTGAACTGCCGCGGCCGGTTGAGCGTGAGCGTCGCGACACCCTCGCGGTCCTCGCGCAGCACGGCAGGCTCCGCCGCGACCGCGGCGGCCGTCTCGGGTGCATTCATACGGATCTCCGTTTGGGGCCCTATTCGATCGCGCTCGTCGACTTCGCCTTGTCGCGCAGCACGAACTTCTGGATCTTGCCGGTCGAGGTCTTCGGCAGCTCGCCGAACACGATCTTCTTCGGCACCTTGAACTTCGCGAGATGCTGCTGGCAGTGCGCGATCAACTCGGCCTCGGTGGCGGTGGCCCCGGGCTTGGTCTCGACGAACGCGCACGGCGTCTCGCCCCACTTCGGATCGGGCTGGGCCACGACGGCCGCGGCCAGCACTGCCGGGTGACGGTAGAGGACGTCCTCGACCTCGAGCGAGCTGATGTTCTCGCCGCCCGAGATGATCACGTCCTTCGAGCGGTCGCGGATCTTCACGTAGCCGTCCGGCTGCATCACCGCCAGATCGCCCGAGTGAAACCAGCCTCCGGCGAACGCGTCCGCCGTGGCCGCGGGATTCTTGAGGTAGCCCTTCATCGTGATGTTGCCGCGGAACATGATCTCGCCCATCGTCTCGCCGTCCCACGGCACCGGCTTCATCGACTCCGGATCCATCACGGTCATGCCCTCTTCGACCGTGTAGCGCACGCCCTGCCGGCCGTTGCGCTCGGTCCGTGTGCCGATGTCGAGCGCATCCCACTCGGCGTGCTTCGCGCACACCGCGGCCGGACCGTACGTCTCGGTCAGCCCGTAGACGTGGGTGATGTCGAAGCCCATCCGCTCCATCCCCTCGATCACCGCGGCGGGCGGTGCCGCCGCGGCGACGAGGCAGGAAACCTTGTGCGCGATGCCCTCCTTCCACTCGTCCGGGGCGTTGATCAGCATCCCGTGGACGATCGGCGCGCCGCAATAGTGGGTGACCTTGTGCTGGCGGATCGCGTCCAGCACCGCCTTCGCCTCGACCCGCCGCAGGCAGACGTTGACACCCGCGTTCGCCGCCATCGTCCAGGGGAAGCACCACCCGTTGCAGTGGAACATCGGCAGCGTCCAAAGGTAGACCGCGTGCCGGGGCATGCCCCAGTCGATGATGTTGGAGAGCGCGTTCAGGTACGCGCCGCGATGATGGTAGACGACACCCTTGGGATTGCCGGTCGTGCCGGACGTGTAGTTGAGCGAGATCGCGTCCCACTCGTCCGCGGGGAGTTTCCAGTCGTACGCGGAGTCGCCGTTCGCGATGAAAGCCTCGTAGTCCACGCTCCCGAGCCGCTCGCCGAGCGGCGCCGCCGGATCCACGATGTCGACGACGCGCGGCCTGGCGTCGGTCTGCGCGAGCGCTTTCTCGACGATCGGCGAGAACTCGAGATCGGTGACGAGCACCTTCGCCTCGCCGTGCTTCAGCATGAAAGCGATCGTCTCCGCGTCGAGCCGCGTGTTGAGGGTGTTGAGCACGCCTCCGGTCATCGGCACCCCGAAATGAAGCTCGACCATTTCGGGCGTGTTGGCCGCCATCACCGCCACGGTGTCGCCCTTGCCGATGCCGGCCCGGACGAGTGCCGATGCGAGGCGCCGGCTTCGCGCGTATGTCTCGGCCCACGTGTAGCGGCGGTCGCCGTGGATCACCGACAGCCGCTGCGGATACGTGTACGCGGTTCGCGCGATCAGGGAAAGCGGCGAGAGCGGCGTGTAGTTCGCGGGGTTGCGATCGAGGTCGCGGTCGTAGGGGCTCGGTCGGGGCATGGCCATGCGGGAGGCGGGAAACGGAAGGGTGTCGCGCGAGGGGCTTCCATGATACTCGCGTGGCCGACCCCGATTCGCGTCGGGTCCGCCGCGTCCGGCGCCCGGGCTGCTACCATTTCACGGTCACCCACGCCGGCGCCATCCGTCCTCATGGGCCACCGCCTCTCACGCATCGTCACCCGCACGGGCGACGCCGGGACCACCGGACTCGGCGACGGCACGCGCGTCGCCAAGGATTCCGATCGCATCGCGGCGATCGGCGACGTCGACGAGCTCAACTCGATGCTCGGCCTCCTGCTCGCGGAGGAGATCCCGGGCTCCCTCCGCGACGACCTCACCGCCGTCCAGCACGACCTCTTCGATCTGGGCGGCGAGCTGTCGATCCCCGGCCACGCCGCGCTCGGCGACGCGCACGTGGCGAGGATCGAGGCGGCGATCGAGCGCTGCAACGCTCCGCTCGCCCCGCTCAAGGAATTCATCCTGCCGGGTGGCACGCGCGCGGCCGCGCTCGCGCACGTCGCGCGAACCGTCTGCCGCCGCGCCGAGCGTTCTCTCGTGCACCTGGCCGCGAGCGCGCCGGTCGGCAATCCGGCGCGACGCTACCTGAACCGGCTCTCCGACCTCCTGTTCGTGCTCGCGCGCACGCTGAACCACGACGCGGGCCGCGGCGATGTCCTCTGGCGACACGATCGCCACGGAGCCTAGCAGCCTGATGCAGAACCCGTCATGGCCGCGCAGCGGGTTGGGAGGGTCCGCGCAAAGGATTTCATGACGTCGGCGCCGTCCGCCCCCCGGGAGGCGAACTGGCCCTCCCGCTGACGCGGAGAGTGCTCTCCGGACTCACCCGATTCCAGCTTCCGGTTTGGCGCGGATTCCGCTTGCCGCTCCGGCCGGCGTCCGGCTCCAGGGTATTCCCGCAACGGCGTCCCGCTTCGAACGACCAAGGGCCCTCCGACCGCAAACGGCCGCCCCTCCCCGCACCGGGGGGATCTTCCGCTACGGGGCCGCGCGCCGCGGGCGTCCGGCATCGCGGCGAACCGCCGTTGCGGGGCTCGCAATACCGACAAGGCGTGAGCCGGCGCCTGCCGCCGCCCACCGGGCATCGGGGCACCACCCGCGTTCGCCGCGCCCGCGTGCCACGTCGAGCACGACTGCGCCTCGCAGCGCCAGCCGGGCGCCTTCGGGCGTCTCGTGGGTCACGTGGGGCATGAGCTCGGTTCCAGGAAAAGATGAAGGGCCGGGCAACGCCCGGCCCTTCGGGCAGCCCGCGCCTGGGAGCGGCGCGGACGGCTGGAGGTTTCTCGAGTCAGGTGCGCAGGGCGCGGCGCCCGCCGACGACGTTGACGGGGTCGAGCACGACGGTTCGCACCGGAACGGCGACGACCTCGATGCGGGCCGGCAGGATGGCGACGCTGATCGCGTCGGGCGCGCGGCTCGCGAGTGCGGCATCCTCGCAGGCGCCCCCCAAGCCCGCGGGCAGCAGCACGGCGATGGCCAGCGTGACGGCGGACAGCGCGGCGGCGGCGACGCCGAAGGCGGGGCGGAAATTCGACGGCTCGTAGCGGTTCATCGTGCGCTCCTCAAGGGTCGGTCTGCAGGTTGGATGCGGGAAGTTCCGATTCCGGATTCAGGGCGGTGTTCGGATCGCATCCTAGGAAAGGCGGGCGCCGCGCTCAACGGGCACGCGACGAACCCGCGATTTCGGGGACCGAAGCGACCGGGCGCGGGACCGGCCGCAGGGGCGCGCATCGTCCTTCCTGTCACGTCTTCTGAAAAGGCGAAGGGCCGGGCGCTCGAGGCGCTCGGCCCTTCGGATCGCCGCGACCGTCGGCCTGGGGGAGCCGGGGACCGCGAAGACAGGATGGAAACCTCAGCTTCGGCTCGCGTGGCGCGAAGGCGTGGCTGCGACGCTTTCGTCCCGCAGGCCGACGACGTCGATGCTCGCGGGCACGATGGTCACCTCGACCGCAGCGCCCGTTGTGGCCGGGGAAAGCGCCACGGCCGCGTGGTCGGGAGAGAGCGCCGCGGGAACGCCGACGGCGAGCGCCATCGTCGCGGCGGTGAGCGCGGCGGCAGCGAGCGCGAAGCCGGGGCGGAAGCGGAACGGAGCGTAGCGATTCATGTGTCCCTCCAGTGATGTCGAGCGTTTCTGCCAGCTTGGATGCAGCGTTCCGGGGTTTCGGATTCGGCCTCCCGCCGGATTGCCGCTCGCTGTTGCCTGTTCTCGATCGGCATCCTCCGGCAACCCGCGGGGGCCGGCAACGAGCTTGCGACGAAGCGGACGATTCGCGGCGCGAGCACCACCTCGGCACGACGAAGTGCGCGCCGGCACGACGACCGGGGATGGACGAACGCGCGATGAACGCGCAGGCGCGGGATCAGCCCGCGCGACGAAGGGTCTGGTCGATGGCGCCGAAGATCGTGCGGCCCGCGGCGTCGAGCATCTCGATCTTCACGCGATCGCCGAAGCGCATGAACGGCGTGGCGGGTTTCCCTTCGAGGATCGTCTCGACCACGCGCTGCTCGGCGATGCAGGAATAGCCGACGCCGCCGCGGGCCGCCGGGCGTCCGGGGCCACCCTCTTCCTTGTTCGAGACCGTGCCGGAGCCGACGATGCTGCCGGCGACGAGCACGCGCGTCTTCGCGACGTGCGCGATCAGCGCCGGAAATGAAAATGTCATGTCGACACCCGCATTCGGCCGCCCGAAAAGCGCGCCGTTGAGATGCGTGACGAGCGGCAGGTGGACTTTGCCGTCGCGCCAGGCATCGCCGAGCTCGTCGGGGGTCACCGCGACCGGAGAGAACGCGCTCGCGGGCTTCGACTGGACGAAGCCGAAGCCTTTCGCAAGCTCGGCCGGAATCAGGTTGCGGAGGCTCACGTCGTTCGCAAGCATGAGGAGACGGATGCGTCGCGCGGCCTCGGCCGCACTCGCACCCAATGGCACGTCGCCCGTGATCGCCGCGACCTCGGCCTCGAAGTCGATGCCCCACGCTTCGTCGGCGTGGACGATGTCGTCGCACGGACCCAGCATGTGGTCGGACGCCCCCTGATACATGAGCGGGTCCGTCCAGAATTCGGCCGGCATCGTCGCGCCGCGCGCGCGGCGAACGAGCTCGACGTGGTTCACATATGCGGAGCCGTCGACCCACTGGTACGCCCGCGGCAGCGGCGCCATCGCCTGCCGCGGATCGAACGACGTGGCATCGGGCAGCCGGCCCTCGTTCAGCTCCGCGACGATCGCCTCGAGCGCCGGAGCGGCGGTCCGCCAATCGTCGAGTGCGCCCTGCAGCGTCCGCGCGATCTCGGGGACGGCGACGCACCGCGCGAGGTCGCGCGAGACGACGACGAGCTCGCCGTCGCGCGTGCCGTCGCGCCGGGTCGCGAGCTTCATCGCGCACTCGGTGCCGGACTGCGGCGCTTGAGCGCGTAGCCGTCGGCGCGGTCTTCCATTTCCCAGCCGGCCTGCGCGAGCGCTCCGCGCAACCGGTCCGCTTCGGCCCAGTTCTTGGCACGGCGCGCGGCGCCACGCGCGTCGGCGAGCGCGCGCACATCGTCGGGAACGACCTCGACAGGCGGCACCCACGTGGCGAGCCCGAGCCCGAAGACGCGGTCGAATTCGACGAGCGTGGCGCGCTTGACCGACGCCGGCCGGTCGCCCCGCAGGGTCTCCCACGCGACCGCGAGCGCACGCGGGACGTTGAGGTCGTCGTTGATCTCGTCGGTGAAGCGCTCGACGAGTGCCGAGTCCGGCGCGGCGGCGCCGGCGTCGCGCAGCGCGTACACACCTTGGCGCATCCGGTCGAGCGCCACCGCCGCCGCGTCCTGCGCGTCCCACGTGAAATTGAGCTGGCCGCGATAGTGGCCGGTGAGGCAGAGGTACCGGAACGCGAGGGGGTCGTAGCCGCGCTCGATGAGCGACTCGACGCGGAGGAACTCGCCCGCCGACTTCGCCATCTTCGCGTCGTTCGACAGCAGGAAGTAGCCATGGAGCCAGAAGTTCGCGAGGCGGGTGCCGACGCGGGCCTCCGTCTGCGCGATCTCGTTCGTGTGGTGCACGGGGATGTGATCCTCGCCGCCGCAATGGATGTCGAAGTAGTCGCCCAGGTATTTCTGCGCCATCGCCGAGCACTCGATGTGCCACCCCGGAAAGCCCTTGCCCCACGGGCTGTCCCATTCCATCTGCCGCCGCTCGCCCGGCGGCGAGAACTTCCACAGCGCGAAGTCGGTGGGGTGGCGCTTCTCGCCCTGCTCCACGCGCTTGCCCGCCTCGAGGCCCTTGACGTCGAGCCGCGCGAGGAAGCCGTAGTCGGGTTGCTTCGACGTGTCGAAGTAGACGCCGTCGGAGGTCCGGTACGTGAAGCCGTTCTTCTCGATGTCGGCGATGAACGCGATCTGCTCGCCGATGTGGTCGGTCGCCCGGCACAAGACCGACGGTTCCTCGAGATTCAAACGCTTCATGTCGACGAGGAAGGCGTCGGTGTAGAGCCGCGCGATCTCCCACGCGGACTTGCCGGTCCGGCGGGCGCCCTTCTCCATCTTGTCCTCGCCCTCGTCGGCGTCCGACGTCAGGTGCCCGACGTCGGTGATGTTCATCACGTGGCGGACGCGGTAACCGTTCCACTCGAGCACGCGCTTCAGCACGTCCTCGAAGAGGAACGTGCGGAAGTTGCCGATGTGCTGGTAATCGTAGACGGTCGGGCCGCAGGTATAGAGGCCGACCCCGGCCGAGGGCTGCAACGGCGCGAACGGGCGCAGCGTCCGCGTGTAGTTGTCGTAGAGCGTGAGCGGGTCGGGCATCGGATCAGGGCGCGGCGCAGCATCCAAGTCGCATGACACAAAAATGGCCGCCTGGCGCGGCCCGGCGGCGTCGGGGCCATCGTAGCGAAACGCGGGAGCCTCGGCAAGGCGCGCCTACCTTGACCTCGGGCAACAACGTCGCCGAACGAACGATCAGAATGAATCCAGAAACACGGGGCGGAGCGCGACGTAATGCCGCACCTGCATTCGACTGCATACGCCGTCGCGCCTGCGTGATCGTGATCCGATCAGCAACGGGAGGTTCGAATGTACGCAAAGAGCATCCGTCGCGGCGTGACGCACCGCGGCGCCCATCGTGTCGCCTGGCTCTTGTCGCTGCTCTGGTTCGCCTGCACGGCGGCGGCAGCCGACATGAACCTCGGCGGAATGTTCACGGATCTCTGGTGGAAGTCGCCGGCGGCATCCGAAGACGGCTGGGGCGTGACGGTCGATCATCAGGACCAGGTGATGTTCATCACGATCTACATCTATCGGGCCGACACCTCATCCTACTGGCTGGTGGCGACGCTGGATCATGTCGACGGCAGCCGCTACACGTTCAGCGGCGACCTCTACGAGGCACACGGCCCGTGGTTCGGCGGACCGTATGGTGCTACCCCATTCACTCCGCGCAAGGTCGGCACCGCGACG
This sequence comes from uncultured beta proteobacterium, assembly GCA_963734055.1. Classification (GTDB taxonomy): domain Bacteria; phylum Pseudomonadota; class Gammaproteobacteria; order Burkholderiales; family Casimicrobiaceae; genus CAIWHR01. The sequence continues at coordinate 17,272 of CAVTFQ010000009.1, read as the reverse complement.
TTCACCGCAACGGAACCGCTGCACGCGACCCTCGGCTACAGCGTCGACGGCACGCCGGTGACCAAGCCCATCGAGAGGCAAACCCTGCGCACCCTGAACTTCTCGGCCGCGTACTTCGGAGCGATCAGCTTCGTCACCAGCAACTGCACCAACCCGGCGGATAACGGCGACGTCATCTCCGACTCGGGTCCGATGACGGTCACGCACAGCGGCAGCAGCCTGAGCATCGCCTACACCGGAACCGAAGCCGCCTGCACGATGGCCGGCAGCTACGCGCAGAGCGGTGCGCTCGGCTCGGCGGCGACGACGATGTCCTGCACAGGGGGGATCGCCGGGACATTCAATCTCGCCAACATGCAATGGACGGTTGCCGGCATGACCGCCAACGTGAGCGGCCACGAATCGGGTTGCGACTTCAGCGGCGGGATCGCGGGAATCGTGCAGGGCCGCTGACGGCGGCATGGCGCTCAAGCGCGTCAGTCGAGCGCCTTTGCCATCACGTAGTCGTCCATGACGAAGCCGCTGCCGATGTCGGCGATCACGGCTTCGCGGATTGCGAAGCCGTGCTTCTCGTAGGCACGGATCGCGAGCGAGTTGTGCTTGTTGACGTTGAGCACGAGCGTGCGCGCCCCGGCCGCGTGCGCCAGCTCGCCGACCCGCGCGATCAGCCGCCCTCCAAGGCCGAGACGCTGCCGCGACTGCAGCACGTAGAGCTTGTCGAGCTTGGCCTCGGACCGATCCTCGGTCACATACCACGCGGCGAATCCGGCGAGCTCACCGTCGACAGTCGCGAGCTCGAGCCCGCGGCCGTCCGCGCCGAGGAAACCTTCCAGCGCCGGCAACGCATACCCCCGCTCCAGCATGTACTCGATCTGGTCGCGCGTGATGATGCCGGGATAGTGAGCGCGCCAGATGACGCCCGCGACTCGCTGGACGGCGGGCAGCTCGTCGCGACGCGCGCGGGCGAGTTCGATCCGCGGCTCGAGCATTCGGGTCTCTCCTGAAGGCGTCGGCCCAAGATAGCACGCGACGAGTCGGATTCGCTGCGAGGTCGGTGAGCGCCGCACGGTAGAATGGCGCGCCATGGCCCCGCCCGCGAAACTCCCGCCGCGCCCGGTGCTGTGGCTGGTCTTCGCCGCGATCGCCGTTCTCGCCCTCGCGAACCTCGGCAGCCGGGCCCTTCTCCACCCCGACGAAGGACGTTATGCCGAGATCGCGCGCGAGATGGCCGCGAGCGGTGATTTCATCACGCCGCGGTTGAACGGACTCAAGTATTTCGAGAAGCCTCCGTTGCAGTACTGGGTCACCGCCGTCGCCTACCGGGCGTTCGGCGTGCACGAGTGGACGGCCCGGCTGTGGCCGGCTCTCGCCGGGCTCCTCGCGGTCGCGGCGATCGGCGTCACCGGAGCGATCCTCGGCGGGCCGGCGCTCGGAACGTTCGCCGCGGTCGTCCTCGCGGGGACGCTCTGGCATGCGGGCATGGCGCAGATCCTGTCGCTCGACGCCGGGCTCGCATGCTTTCTCGCGATCGCGTTCGGTGCGCTCGCGGTCGCCCAGCAACCGGCCCGCACGCCTCGCGCGCGGCGCGCGTGGATGTGGCTCGCGTGGGCGGCGCTCGCCGGCGCGACGCTGTCGAAGGGCCCGATCGGCCTCGTGCTGCCGGCCGGAGCCGTCGTCGTGTATTCGCTGCTCGGCCGCGATTACGCGCTGTGGCGGAGGCTGCACCTGGTGTCGGGGCTTGCGATCTACGTCGTACTGACGGCGCCGTGGTTCATCGCGGTCGCGCGGGCCAACAGCGAGTTCCTTTCGTTCTTCTTCGTCCACGAGCACCTCGACCGGTTCCTCACGAGCGAGCACCGGCGGACCGGCGCGTGGTATTACTTCGTGCCCCTTGCACTCGCGGGAAGCCTGCCGTGGCTCGCCGCTCTCGCGTATGGCGCGCGGCGGGCCTGGCGCGACCCCGGCACGCCGGCGGGGGCGTTCTCGTGGCGGCGGCTCGCTCTCGTCTGGGCGGCTTTCGTGTTCCTGTTCTTCAGCCTGTCGGAGTCGAAGCTGCCGTCCTACATCCTGCCGATGTTCGCGCCCCTCGCGCTCGTTGTCGCGGACCTGCTCGTCACGCTTCCCCCGCCGACGCTCGTACGGCTCACGTTGCCCGGAGCCATTCTCGCGTTCCTCGCGGCGGTGGCGGTGTTCGCGGGCTACGACCGCGTCGTCGAGCATCTCTCGGGCGGGCCGCAGCCGGTCGAGATCCTCGCTGCGTACGGGCCCTGGCTCAAGGGAGCCGTGGCCGTGGCTGCCGCGGGGGCCATGGCGACCGCCGTTGCCTTCGCGTGGACCGAGTCGGCACCGACCGCGCGCTTCGTCGGAACGGCGCTGCTCTCGCTCTCGACGCTCGCCGCCGTGGTCATCGCGATCGCGGGATTCGATGCATTCAGCCCGACCCGCTCGACTTCGGATATCCTCCGTGCCGCGCAGGCCGATGCCCCGTTCGCGCGCGACGCCCCCGTCTTCCAGATCGCGATGTACGACCAGACTATCCCGTTCTATCTCGGCCGGACGACCACGCTCGTCGCCTTCCGCGACGAGCTCGCGCTCGGCATCGATGCGGAGCCCGAACGGCAGATCCCGACGGTCGCGCAGTGGATCCCGCGCTGGCGCGAGCTCGCTGCGGGCTACGCGGTCCTGCCGCCCGCCGAATACGAGGCGCTCGCCGCGCAGGACGTGCCGATGCGCGTGCTCGCGCGCGATGCCCGACGCGTCATCGTGAGCCGCCGATGAGCGGGACGGATGGGCGCAGGGGCGGCCGACTCATTGGCGCAGCGATGCGCCAACGCGGCGCGGAGGCCGCGTGAGCACCGCCGCCTTCGCGCTGCTGATGACGGGCGTGCTGCTCAACGCCGGCGCACAGCTCTTCCTCAAGGCCGGCACCAACGAGCTCGGCGTCATCACGCTCACCCGCGAGGGCTGGCTTGAGACGCTGCTGCGCATGGCGACGCAGGGACATTTCATGGCCGGTGCCGCCTGCTATGCACTGTCGCTCGTCGTGTGGATCCTCGGCCTCTCGCGGGTGCCCGTCTCCGTCGCCTATCCCCTCTTGTCGGTCGGCTACATCGTCAACGCGATCGCCGCGCACTACCTGTTCGGCGAGGCGGTGACCGTCACGCGGTGGCTCGGCATCGGCTTCATCGTCGTCGGCGTCTTCCTCGTCGCGCGGAGCTGACGAGAGGCTCGGGTGAACGCGCGCACCTACCTCAAGTTCGCGGGCCCGGTGTTGGACGAGGCGACGATCGCCGGCGTCGGCGACGTGCTGCGCTCGGGCCACCTCGCGAGCGGGCCGTGGGTCCGGCGGTTCGAAGCCGCGCTCTCGGAATTCTGCGGCGGCCGACCGGTCCGCGTGCTGACGTCGGCGACGGCAGCGGTCGAAGTCGCGCTGCAACTCTGCGGCATCGGGCCCGGCGACGAAGTGATCACCTGCGCGCAGAGCTTCTATACGGTCCTCAACATGATCGTCAAGGTCGGCGCGACGCCGGTCTTCGTCGACTGCGACCTCGTCACCCGCAACCTCGATCTCGATGCGGTCGAAGCGGCGATCACGCCGCGCACGCGGGCGATCGTGCCGACCCACTGGCCCGGTTCGCTCGTCGACCTCGATCGCCTCTACGGGCTCGCACGAAAGCGGGGATTGCGGGTGATCGAGGACGCCGCGCTCGTGCTGGGATCGCAATGGAAGAGAAGGAACGTCGGCGCCGTCGGCGACCTCGTCACGTTCAGCTTCCACCCGAACAAGAACATCACGTCGATCGAAGGCGGGGCGCTGGTCGTCAACGACGAAGCCGAGGCGATGCGCGTCGAGGCACTGCGCTTTCACGGCATCACCTACCTACCCGACCGCACGCGCGACGTCGCGTTTCCGGGCGGCAAATTCAACCTTCCGGACGTGAACGCGCGAATCGGCTGCGCGCAGCTCGAGCGACTGCCCGAGTTCCTCCGGATTCGGCGCGCGCTGGTCGGGCGGTACTTCGAGCGCTTCGCGACCGATCCTCCCTGCCTGCTCCCGCCGCGACCGGAGCCGGGCGACGCCCAGTCGTGGAACATGTGGAGCGTGCTCCTGCCACTCGGGCGCCTCAAGCTCGACCGGCGCCAGATTCGCGACGCGCTCGAGGCGCGCGGGATCGGCACGGGTGTATCGTACGAGGCGCTGCACCTGTCGACGCTCGGCCGCCGCCACGGCGGTCGCGAAGGCCAGCATCCGAACACCGAGCGCATCGCCCGCGAAACCGTGACGCTTCCTCTGCACGCCGCGCTGACCGCGTCCGACGTCGACCGGGTGTGTGCCGAGGTTGCGGCGATACTCGATGATGCCCGTGCCTGATCGCGACCCCGCACCGACGGCGACCGGCGCGCCGACCCTCTCGGTCGTCATCCCCGTCTACAACGAGGAGGCGACGCTGCCGGCGCTCTTCGCCCGGCTCTATCCGGCGCTCGACGCGCTCGGCACGGACTACGAAGTGATCTTCGTCAACGACGGCAGCCGCGACAGGTCGGTCGCGCTCCTGCGCGAGCAATGGGACAAGCGGCCCGATGTCACCCGCGTCGTCCTCCTGAACGCGAACTACGGCCAGCACACGGCGATCGTCGCCGGATTCGAGCGCTGCCGCGGCGCGCGCGTGGTCACGCTCGACGCGGACCTGCAAAACCCGCCCGAGGAGATCGGCAAGCTGCTCGCCGCGATGGACGCGGGGCACGATTACGTCGGCGGCGTCCGCCGCACGCGCGAGGATTCGCTCTGGCGGAGGCTCGCGTCGCGCGCGATGAACGGGCTGCGCGAGCGAATCACCCGGATCCGGATGACGGACCAGGGGTGCATGCTGCGCGCCTATTCCCGCGAGATCGCCGCCGCGGTGGCAGCGAGCCACGAGGTTAGCACCTACATCCCCGCGCTCGCTTACACGTTCGCCGCGAGCCCCGCCGAAGTCGAGGTCGCGCACGAGGAGCGCGCCGCCGGCCAATCCAAGTATTCGCTGTACAAGCTGATCCGCCTCAACTTCGACCTCGTCACCGGCTTCTCGCTCGTTCCGCTGCAGCTCTTCTCGATGTTCGGGATGCTCGTCTCGCTGCTCGCTCTCGCCACGTACGTCGTCGTGATCGCTTACCGGCTGGTCGCTGCGGATTGGCGCCAGTGGGAGACCGTCTACCTGCTCTGGGATCGCGACATCCTCACGTTCTTCCTGATCGGCGTGCTGCTGTTCGGGCTGGGGCTCGTCGGCGAATACGTCGGTCGCATCTACCAGCAGGTCCGCGAGCGGCCGCGATACACGATCCGGGCGACGCTCGAGACCGAGGACTCCTCGGGCCGCGGTCCCGAGGAGGCGCGCCTGTCCGGGAGCCTCCCGCCGCGCGAGACGACGATTCGCTGACGCGGGCCGCCTTGTCCGACGCGTCGCGTCGCGTCGGGACCGGGCCGCGGTCGCGATCCCGCGAAATCCCGGATAATGCCGGCATGCAACGGTTCGCGCACCCCGCCGCAACGACGCCTCGCGCGGTGGTCTTCGCCTACCACAACGTCGGCGTGCGCTGTCTCAAGGTACTGCTCGCGCACGGCCTCGATGTGCCCCTGGTCGTCACGCACGCCGACGATCCCGGCGAGGAGTGCTGGTTCGACTCGGTCGCCGCCGCGGCCGGCGAGCGAGGCATCGCCGCAATCACGCCGGACGATCCCAACGCCGCCGACGTCGTCGCCCGCATCGGCGGATTCGCGCCGGATTTTCTGTTTTCGTTCTACTATCGGCGCATGCTCGGTGCGCCGCTCCTGGCGCTGGCCCGCCGCGGAGCGCTCAACGTGCACGGGTCGCTGCTGCCGAAGTACCGCGGGCGCGCCCCGGTGAACTGGGCGGTCCTCGCGGGCGAGCGGGAAACCGGCGCGACGCTCCATTACATGGCGGCGAAGCCCGACGCCGGCGACATCGTCGCGCAGGTCGCGGTCCCGATCCTGCCGGACGACACGGCGCGCGAGGTCCTCGACAAGGTCACGGTCGCGGCCGAGATCGCGCTCGACGGCGCCCTGCCGGCGCTCGTCGCGGGCGCCGCGCCGCGGAGGCCGCAGGACCTCGCGCAAGGCAGCTACTTCGGGGGACGCCGACCCGAGGACGGCGAGATCGACTGGAGACGCGACGCGGTGACGATCCACAACCTCGTGCGCGCCGTCGCGCCGCCGTATCCGGGAGCGTTCACCGCGGTCGGCGGCGTTCGCGCGCGGCTCTTGCGCACGCGCGTGATCGACGCGGCGGCTCCGCCGACGCTCGCGCCGGCGCTTGCGGCCGAAGGCGACGAGCTCGTCGCGCACTGCGGCGGTGGCGGCCGCCTGCAGGTGCTCGCTCTCGAGCTCGACGGCGTGCTCACCGCGCCGGCCGCGTTTGCCGCCCGCTTCGGCCGAGCCCCGGCGACCCTGGGCGACCGCGTCGCGGCGATCGCGCCATGAGCGAAGGCGGCGGCCGCCCCGTGCTCGATCGTCGCGGGCTCGCGAAGAACCGGATCGAGGCGCTCGCCGACGGCATCTTCGCCGTCGCGATGACGCTCCTCGTGCTCGACATCAAGTCGCCGCAGAACTTCACGCTCGAGACGACCGGCGAGCTCGTCGGCTACCTCCTCACGCTCGAGCACAGCTTCGCGATGTACGCGATCAGCTTCCTCGTGCTCGCGATCTTCTGGATCGCGCACCACGTGCTGTTCCACTTCGTCCGCCACGTCGACCGGCGCCTGCTGTGGCTCAACGTCACGTTCCTGCTCCTCGTGACGTTCGTACCGTTCTCGACGGACCTGCTCGGCGACCACGGCCACCTGCCGCTGCCCGTCGTCGTCTACGGCGTCAACCTGATCGCGCTCGGTGCACTGCTCGACCTCCAGCTCCGCTATCTGCGGACCGATCCGGAGCTCGCTTCGCTCGATCTCACCCCCATCGTGGCGGCGCGGATGCACGGTGAGCTCAAGATCTATGCGCTCATTCCGATCGTGTCGATGGCGGCCTCCGCATTCAGCCCGCGCCTCGGCATGTATCTCTACCTGCTGCTCGTCGTTCCCACGTTCGCGCCGCGTCGGCTCGACCGCCTGCTCCATCCCGGTCCGCGGCGCTCGGCGGACCCCTCCTCCGAAGAACCATGAAGAAGATCCTGATCCTCGGCATCAACGGCTTCATCGGCCACCACCTGACGCGGCGCATCCTCGATGCGACCGACTGGGACGTGTTCGGGATGGACATGCAGACCGACCGCCTGGCCGACCTGATGCCCGAGAAGCGCTTCCACTTCTTCGAAGGCGACATCACGATCAACCGGGAATGGATCGAATACCACATCAAGAAGTGCGACACGGTGCTGCCGCTGGTCGCGATCGCCACGCCGGCGACGTACGTGCGCGAGCCGCTTCGCGTGTTCGAGCTCGATTTCGAGGCCAACCTGCCGATCGTGCGCGCGTGCGTGCGGCATCGGAAGCGGATCGTCTTCCCGTCGACGTCGGAGGTCTACGGCATGTGCGGCGACGCGCGGTTCGATCCCGAGACGTCGCAGCTGGTCCTCGGTCCCATCAGCAAGCCGCGCTGGATCTACTCGTGCGCGAAGCAGCTCATGGATCGGGTGATCCACGCCTACGGGATGCAGGAAGGCCTCGACTACACGCTGTTTCGGCCGTTCAACTGGATCGGGTCCGGGCTCGATTCGATCAATGCGCCGAAGGAAGGCAGTTCGCGCGTCATTACGCAGTTCCTCGGACACATCGTGCGAGGGGAGCCGATCAAGCTCGTCGACGGCGGGACGCAGAAGCGCGCGTTCACCTACATCGACGACGGGATCGACGCGCTGATAAAGGTCATCGCCAACGACAACGGCATCGCGACGGGCAAGATCTACAACATTGGCAATCCGGACAACAACGTTTCCGTGCGCGATCTCGCGACGATGATGGTGGACCTGGCGCTCACCTATCCCGAGTATCGCGACAGCGCCGCACGCGTGAAGATCGTCGAGACGACCGCCGCCGACTACTACGGCGCCGGCTACCAGGACGTTCAGAACCGCGTGCCGATGATCGCCAACACGTGCGCGGACCTGGCCTGGCAACCGACGGTGCCGATGAACGAGGCCCTGACGCGGATCTTCGACGCCTACCGCGGCCAGGTCGCGGAGGCACGACGGCTCGTCGAATGAAAAACAGGGTCGGACTCGACTTCTGCCCGGCCGGCAGTCGGGTCTGACCCTACTTTTTCCGACTGATGCACCTCGCCCTCAAGATCGACGTCGACACGCTGCGCGGCACGCGCGAGGGCGTGCCCGGCCTCGTCACGCTCCTTCGCAAGCACGGCGTGGGGGCGACGTTCCTCTTTTCCCTCGGCCCCGACCACACGGGACGCGCGATCCGCCGCGCGTTCCGGCCCGGCTTCTTCGGCAAGGTCCGGCGCACGTCCGTCGTGCGCCATTACGGATTGAAGACGCTGATGTACGGCACCGCGTTGCCGGGTCCGGACATCGGCCGCCGCGCCGCCGACGTGCTGCGCGCGGTGGCCGACGCGGGATTCGAGACCGGCGTCCACGCCTGGGACCACGTGCGCTGGCAGGACGGCGTCCCGGACGCCGACGCTGCGTGGACGAAGGCCGAAATGGAAAGGGCGTGCGAGCGGTACACCGAGATCTTCAAGGCGCCACCGCTCGTGCACGGGGCCGCCGGCTGGCAGATGAACGTCCACGCGCTCCGCCTCACGCAGCGGATGGGCTTCGAGTACTGCTCCGACGGCCGCGGCACGCATCCGCACCTCCCGGTGTGGAACGCGGAACCGATCCGCTGCCCGCAACTGCCGACGACGCTCCCGACGATGGACGAGCTGATCGGCTGCGACGGCGTGACGGAGGACAACGTCGCCGCGCATCTGCTCGAGCGCACGGCGGAGCCGAAGCCCGGCGGGCACGTGTTCACGCTGCACGCGGAGCTCGAGGGGATGCGCCTCGCGCGCGCGTTCGACCAGCTGCTCACGGGCTGGAGCGCCCAGGGGTGGACCCTCGGGCCGCTGCGCGCGCTCTTCGAGACGCTGCAGCCGATGGCGCTGCCGCGCTGCGAGACCGGACCGGGCACGGTCCCCGGGCGCAGTGGTACGCTTCTCGTCCAGCGCGCCGAGTTCCTGGGCGATGTCGATCTCGCTCGGGCCGCCTGACATTCTCGCCTCGCCGCGCCGCGCAACGACGAAGGAATATCGATGCCTGCGAAGAAGGTCCCCGATTTCTCGGCGCCCGCGACCGGCGGTGCCCAGTTCCGCCTTTCCGATCACAAGGGCAAGGCGGTCGTCCTTTATTTCTATCCGAAGGACAACACGCCCGGATGCACGACGGAGGGAGCTGATTTCCGCGACCTCCACAAGCAGTTCGTCCGGGCCGGCGCCGTCATCGCCGGCGTGTCGCGCGACAGCCTCAAGTCGCACGAGGGCTTCAAGGCGAAGATGGGCTTCCCCTTCGAGCTCGTCTCGGATGCCGACGAGAAACTCTGCGCGCAGTTCGACGTGATCAAGATGAAGAACATGTACGGCAAGCAAGTCAGGGGGATCGAGCGGTCGACCTTCCTGATCGGACCCGACGGATCCCTCGTCCGTGAATGGCGGAAGGTCAAAGTCGACGGCCATGCGGCCGAGGTTTTGGCGGCGGTAAAGGCGCTCTAGACCGCCCGCGTCGCGGGGTGTTTATAGGGGCCCAGGACCGCGTTGCCACCCGGACATGCGCGACGACGACCGTGAAGAGGATTTTGTCACCTCGGTATCACGGACGATCTAGTCGCGGGCGAAGTGCGGGCCTCGCGTAATGGCTCGCCGCTTTCGGCGGCCCGCGCGAGTTCGCAGGCATCGCGCAGCGCCCCGGAGATTTTGACGAGCTCAACCCGCGTGTGATGGTCGGGCATCTCGACCAACGCACCGCAGCCGATCGGCGGCGAGCAACCCCTATCGCTGCCGACCGCCGGCTATCCTCACCCTGGGCCAAGGCGTATATCCTCCTATCCGCGCCGCTGCCCCAGTGGCCGAACAGGCAGACCTAAAATGCTGCATCGCAACTTCGCATTTTCCGTAACCGCGCTTGTCCTGTCGTTGTTTGCGGGGACAGCAGCCGCAGCAATGCCGCAGCGGACGTTCGTCGCCTCCAATGGTAGCGACCTTACTAAAAAGTCGATAACTTAGTATACAAAGAGCTTGCATTCGGCGGTTCACCGACTATGCTGGAGATATGAAGCGCGATGGCCGCACGCTGGATCATCGAACACTGGAGGCACGTCCCAGCACTCTCCCACTCGACATTGCACTGACCGCGAGTCATTTGTCAGGCTACTTGCCAACCGGAGGCTGGATCCTATTCCTCGGTGCGAGGGCCGTTGTCATCTGGTCGTTGCGGTCTACCGGCGTGCTCAGGCCGCTGCGCGACTTCGCACTCGTGGCTCAGCCTTTGGCCAGGCGTCGCGTCGCGCCACCCTCAGTTCGTAATCGGACTGCAGATCGAGCCAGATCTCCGGCGCGACGCCGAAATACTTGCCGAGGCGCAATGCGGTGTCAGCCGTGATGGCGCGTTTGCCGTTTACGATCTCGCTGATACGGTTCGGCGGGACGTCGAGGTCCCGCGCCAGCGTATTGATGCTGACACCGAGCGGCTTCATGAATTCCTCGCGGAGGATTTCTCCGGGCGGGATCGGATTCAGATGTTTCGTCGCCATGGTCATTCCTCAGTGATAGTCGACAATCTCGACATCGTGCGCGTCTCCGTCCTTCCATCGAAAGCAGATGCGCCACTGGTCGTTGATGCGAATGCTGTGTTGACCCTTTCGGTTGCCGCGCAGCGCTTCGAGGCGATTGCCGGGCGGAACGCTTAAGTCCTGAATCGAGCGTGCTCGATGCAAGTACAGGAGCTTTCGCCGTGCCTGCCGCTCGATCGCGCGAAACTTGGCGACGAGTTCGTCGTCGAAGAGCCGGGCCGTGTCGCGGTCTCTGAACGATCGGATCACCGGCGAAGCCTATTACGCCATGCGTAATATGTCAAGCGGCATACGTTACAGCGACTGAAATCTGCTCGGTAATGACGGCGTTGCCGACGACAAGGTTTGGCTTTGCGCGACGACGTCAGCGGCAATGAAGGGCCAGCGAGCGGATCGAATAGACCCAACAGGAGCGCGCAGAATTACGCGAGGGGGTTGATATTGAAGAGGTAACGTCGTCACAGCGAGCGACGGTCCCGAATATACCCCAAAAATTGACCAGTGTTAGCGGGCGCTATCGCTGCAAACCTTTATGGATATGGCTCCCCGACCAGGGCTCGAACCTGGGACCTGCGGATTAACAGTCCGTCGATCAGTAATCTAATTTCGTTGTTTCATCAACTGCTTACAGCGTCCGCGCAACCTCACTGTAGCAGTCGAATGCAGTGCAATGCAGGGGTACGCAAAACGCCGCTGCTACGTTTTTGTATACAGGTACCCATCGATCAATGCACGCCGCTTGGTCCGTGTTCCGAGATGCCCTTGCCTAAGACGCGCGCGCGAATTTTCCGTTCCGTATAAAGATTGCGCCACAGGTTACGTGCCGCTCGCATCGCGCGATTAAGCAGCTCGCGCGTCGCGCTCTACGACCCCCTGGTTCGTAGCTGTTGATTTGGACTGCCCGTCCACCAGTTTCTCTACTGTTTCACTGCTTTTTACGGCGGGTCCCTAAAAAGTCCCCATGCCGCGATCGCGCTCGCGGGTTGAATGAGAATGTCTCATGCACGCGGTCGGTTGTGTTTTTCCGGAGTGGGTATTTCGGCGCGCGTTCACTTTTGCGGTTAGCGATTGCCCAGGGTCGACCGTTCTGATCAGTCAATACTTTCCGCATGAAAGTCTGCAATAGCGTGGCTACGGTCATTCACCTGGCGCGAGTAACTGGCGGCCATCGACCCTCACCAGCCGTTCGGGATTCTCCGAAGCAGACAGTCAACAGACTAGGTTACCTGGCAACCGTGGTCGGCGGACTGAACCGCGCGATCAGCGCGCAACGCCGATCACTGAATCACTTGCTCGGCACGTACGAGCAACGCCGGCGGGATCGTGAGTCCGAGCGCCGTTGCAACCTTGCGGTTGATCAAGAATTCAAGATTGGTCGGCTGCTCCACGGGTAGATCACCGGGTTTGGCGCCCTTCAGGATCTTGTCGACGAAAACAGGCCCGCGGCGACACATTGCAACTTGGTCGGCGCCATACGACATGAGCGCGCCGGCCTCAAAGGTTTCTCTCGACCAGACGGCCAACGGAAGACGACGTGCAAGCGCCATTTTCGCGACGCCTGCTCGCTGCTGATAAACCAGCCCCTCGCCGTTTATGGTCACCGCTTGCATTCCGGCTTTAACCATTGCGTCAAATGCTTGCCCGAGCTCCTCGAGCGAGCGCGCTTCAAATGTCTGATTTTCCAAACCGAGCTCAACTGCGGCGGTATCGGTAACCCGTTTGTACAGAGTCGCGACTTCGGTATTGGGATTGACGAGCAAGCCGACACGAGACAAACCGGGAATGAGATCTCGGAGAAATTGCAGGCGTTTGAGGACGAGATCCTTCCCGAAGTGCGATAGCCCCGTCATATTTCTTCCCGGCCGTGCCAGGCTGTCGACGAAACCACTGCCCACAGGGTCGGGAACGAAGATAAAAACGACCGGTATCGAGGTGGTTGCGTCTCTTGCGTAAGGCGCAGTCTGTGTTCCGACCGTCACCAGGACATCGACCTTGAGCGCTACCAGCTCGGCGACCATGCTCCGAAATCGCTCCGGCACTTCGTTGGGAAAGCGATGTTCGAGGATGATGTTGCGCCCATCGACGTACCCGAGGTCCCGAAAACCTTCAAGAAGGCCCGTGTAATACGACCCTTCTTCAGCAGCACTGCCTGCATGCCAAAGAACACCAACTCTGGGAATCCTGCTGGCCTGCGCACGCGCAGGGCTTGGCAGCGTCGCTATCGCACCGCAGATAACTGCAAGGAAATCACGTCGTCTCATCGACTGCGCCTCAACCACATCAGCCCAGCGATCAGAACACCCCGCCCACCGCCACGATGGCTTGCCGGTCCTGTGTTGATCGTCCGGCCGATATCCCTGTGCCGTGCGCCTTTGATGCTTCCTCTCGGAGGAGGCCCTTGTGCAGGTCGCATTCGCCGACCGGTGGTCAGCCAACACCGCTCCCCGCTTCCGGTAAGCAAACTCACGATTGCATCGCATTCGCGACCGCGACGCGAACATCCGATAGGCGGCGTCATCTTCCACGTGCCCACCGGGCCTTGTCAACGGGGACGCAACGGGTTTGGGGACGACCGCTCGTGGCCGGTCAGCGACCGTCGGATTCGGCGGCCGCGATCGGCCCACCGAGCTTACACCTCAGTTTGCTCCGCGATCTCCAGCGCGTCGTCAACCTCGATTCCGAGGTATCTGACGGTGCTCTCGAGCTTCGTGTGCCCGAGCAATAGCTGAACCGCCCGGAGATTCCTCGTCCGCCGGTAGATCAGCGTCGGCTTGGTCCGGCGCAGCGAGTGGGTGCCATAGGCAGCTGGGTCGAGCCCAATCGACCCCACCCAGGACCCGACGATCCGCGAATACTGCCGGGTCGATAAATGGGGCGATCTCCTAACGCGGCTCGGAAAGAGGAACTGCTCTGACTTCAGATGGGCGGCCGCGATCCAGGCGGCGAGCGCGTCGCGCGTTTGCTCGGTGATCTCGAATTGCACCGGCCGCTGGGTTTTTCTCTGCATCACAATTGCGCGGGCGGCGACATGACTGCCTTGGACCACATCGTGGACGCGAAGCCCGACCAGATCGCAGCCACGCAGCTTGCTATCGATGGCGAGGTTGAACAGCGCAAGCTCCCGGATTCGATGATCCAGTTGCAGTCGAATCCGGATGGCCCAGATCTCCTTCAGCTTCAGTGGGGGCTTCTGGCCGAGCAGCTTGCCTTTGTTCCACGGCGTATCGCGCCCCGTGAGCTTCGTTGGCGTATCCATGAGTCGCTCCTTTGTTGAGTGAAAGGAGCTTCATGTTGATTACTGCCAACGGGCGCTTGTCGACCCGTTGCTGCCTGTCACGCTCTACTGAATCGGACCCTCGCCGATTCCGATGTGCGGCCAATAGCGGACGTTACGTTCCCATGTCGACAACAGCGATACGACCGTCAAGTGATGTCGTACGAAGATTGCAAACCGACCGGTTCAAAACGGCTGGTCGAGGCCAGCCATCCGTCCAAGCGTGATTGATCGCACGCTCGGTGCAGCTGTCGCACAACGAGTGGGCGCCGAACTGGTCGCTGTGATAAGCGTAGCAGCATCAACGTGCGGCACTCCCGACTTGATCGAGCTTGGTTTGCTGAACCGCATCGAGCTTCGCGAAAGCGAAGCGGACGGTTTCCTCGATCGAACAAGTCGATCCGTGTTGCCAGAGCTTCCTTGCCGTTTCATGGGCGACCATGTCGAACAGCGTTCGTCGCTCCTGTTCGAAGCGTTCTACACTGAACCTGCCCGTTTCATCGCGCCATGGGCCAAGTGCACCACTCGCGGCAAGCAGTCGCAGCGCCGCCTCGACGTCGTCGAACGCGAACGCTATTCGTGCGCACACGTACAGCACGTCCGCGAGCAGATCCCGCGGCAAGTCGGCCGGTGTCCGCGCCGGCAGTTCCATGCGCGCGCTGAACGCTGTACGAGCCGCGTTGATTGCGGCGGGCCAATCGCACAATTCAGAGGCCGCTAGTGCGAGCCCGCGATACGCGCTAGCAACGCTCGGAAGCAGTTGGCTCGCGCTGGCCATGTCACGGCTCTTGCTGAAGTGCTCCATGGCCTCTCTTGGCAACGAGTGTTTCAGCTTAAAGAAGCCGAAACTGATCTCGCAAATAACTTCGAGTGTCACGTAGCCGAGCTGGCGACTCAGCGTCATCGCCTCTTCGATCCATCTCGTACCGATTTCCGAGTCACCCTTTTCCAGCGCGGCTAGGCCAAGGTTGAGGAGAGCCTGGGCTTGGTCCGCGCGGTCGCCCGCGACGGTATATATCTCCAGTGCCCGCGTCCGATGCTCCAACGCGCGCTCCGGATCGGCGGTCCCGAGGCCCAATAGCACCGCTGCTACACCAAGTTTATTGCCTTGATTGCGGTGAATTGCGAGGCTCGCGTCGAACAGGCGCCGCGCCTCGGCGTCGTCGTTCTGAGCGCTCGCAAGAACTCCTGCCGCATGCAAAGCGGTAGCTCGTTCCGACGTGGGCTCGCCGGCATCGGGCCGATTGAGTATGGCTCGCAGCCGTTCCCTGCCTTCGGTGAGGTGTCGCTGGAATTGCCAAAAGCGATACAGATGGGCGGCCAGATCCAGTCCGATCAATGCGGATCCGACCCGGTGGGTGGACCAGCTCAAAGCGGCTCTCAAGTTGTCGTGCTCAGATGTCAGGCGGCGCATCCACGCCGCAACTTCATGTCCGAGCAGTTGCGCATGAGCTTCCCGTGCCATGCAGCGAAAATACTCCGCGTGACGCTCAGCAGTACGGTCTACCTCGTCGAACTCACGCAGGCGTTCCGTCGCAAACTGCCGAATGGTCTCCAACAATCGATACCGGGTCGTTTCACCCTTCGCATCAGCAATTACCAACGATTTTTCGACCAAGCCGCCGAGGAAGTCGATGACTTCCGCGCTCGACACCGGGCTGTACCCACACACCTGCTCGGCGGCCGCGAGGTCGAATCCGCTCGCGAAGATCGACACGCGAGCGAGGAATCTTTGCTCTGAGGCGCTCAATAACTCGTAGGACCAGTTCACCAACGCGTGTAGCGTTTGTTGCCGTGGGAGCGCACTGCGGTTGCCCAGGGTCAGGAGACTGAAACGATTGTCGAGCTTGGCCTGGATGTCCTCCAACGTCATGGCGGGTGTGCGTGCGGCCGCCAGCTCAATCGCAAGGGGACTGCCGTCGAGTCTCGTGCAGATACGTTCCACTACCTCGGTCGCGCGATCCGTCAGCACAAAGTCGGGCCGATTGCCAAGAGTGCGTTCGACGAATAGCCGGGCGGCATCGGACATCATTCGGCTGCCCTCGGCCCCTGCCGCGCGTTCGAGTGAAAGTGCCGCGAGCGGATACCGGCGTTCAGCAGGGATACGTAAGGGCGAACGGCTACTAGCCAGAATGCAGATATGCGATGTTGCGGCCACTATCTTGGCAACCAAGTGAGCACAAACGTCGAGAAGGTGTTCGCAGTTGTCGAGCACAATTAGGAGACGGCGGGTTGCAAGGTGCGACAAGAGCGTTTGTTCCAACGGCTCACCAGGCTGCTCCCTCACGCAGAGCATCTGTGCCAATGTCATCACGACCGTGGAGGGTTCGGCTATTGGCGCAAGCTCGACGAACCAGACTCCGTCGAAGTATTCGTCCAATAACGAGGCGGCAACTTGCAGCGAGAGGCGTGTCTTTCCGACACCTCCTGGTCCGATCAAGGTTACGAGCCGATTTGAAGCCAAGAGTGCCCCAAGGTTCTCGATGTCTTGGTCCCGCCCAATGAATGAAGACACTTGCTGCGGCAGGTTATGCGGAACGGAGTCGAGACCGCGAAGCGGCGGAAAGTCATGCGGTAGTCCGGGCACGAGAACTTCGTAGACGTGCTCCGCGCTGGCGAGATCACGCAAGCGCACCAGGCCTAGATCGCGCAACACGAGTTCCGTTGGAAGTCGAGCACGAGTCTGGTCGACGATAGCCTGCGACAGGAGGATCTGACCCCCATTCGCGCTGCTCATGATGCGCGCCGCTCGATTGGCCGCGGTACCGAAGTAGTCCGCATCTCGGACCAGCACCGCACCAATATGCAAGCCTGAACGGATGCGGAGCGGCAGCCCTCCTGTTGAGTCAGGCTCGGCGAGCACCCGCTGTAAACGCACAGCGGCGAGGACGCTATCCACAGGATCGTCGAAGACGGCGTGAACGCCATCTCCGGTCATCTTCACCACTATGCCGTTATGCGTAACGACCGCTTCACGAACCCAGATGTCGTGTTGCGCCAAAGCCAAGGCCATTCGTTGGGGCTCACGCTCCCACAAACTGGTGCTGCCCGCGATATCGGTAAACAGCAGCGCAACGAAGCGTTGTGTCATGATCGCTGATGACACGGTCGGACAGCTCGATGGCCTCGTTCTCGGAGGCACTGCTCGCTCGCGTTCCGATTCACAACCCTAACACTCGCACTTGAGCCTGGCTGATCCACTAAGACCGGCACGTTAATTGAGTTTCG
>CAVTFQ010000008.1:0-207073 GCA_963734055.1 uncultured beta proteobacterium | reverse complement strand
CCCTTCCAAACCCGCTCAATCCGTATCACGCAGCGGGCCAATTTCCACGGTTTTCCCTCTAACTCCCTGTAGGCAGGTGCCAAAACCCCGCTAGAGTCCGTTTGTTTACAGCCGCCGGTCAGGAGCGTAACGTTCGGGGGTATCCGCGCAAAAGGGGTATCCGTGGCCAAACTAGACGAACTCACCGACGACATCATCCGGACCGCCAAGGCCAAGGATCGCGCCTACAAGCTCACCGATGGCTTGGGGCTGTACCTCCTAGTCAAACCGTCCGGGGCGAAGCTCTGGAGGCTCAAGGGCAAGCTCGACGGCGTCGAGAAGACCGTGGCGCTCGGGAAATATCCCGACATCCCGCTCCTAACGACCGTAATCAAGGGAAAGCGGGTCGACGGTGCCCGTGACCTGCGCGACAACGCCCGGCGCCTCCTCGCCGCTAAGGTTGATCCGGTCGCGGTCAAGCGCGAGGACCGGCAGGCAGCCGCGCTAAAACGGGCCGATGAGAGGGACAACACCTTCGGCCGGGCTTGGGACAACTACGTCCGCCACAAACAAGCCGGGTGGAGCGCGAATCACCGCCGGGATATCGAGCGCATGGGCCGCATCGACGTGAAGCCCGCGCTCGGCAACATCGCGTTCACCAAGGTCAACACGGCGAACGGGCAAGCGCTGATCGACGAGATCGTCGGTCGCGGGGCGTTCACCCATGCCGCGGACGTCAAGCTCTACGTTCGGGCGGTCTTCGAGCGTGAGAACGGCCAGCGCGCGAAGCGCGGCCTGCCGAAGTTCGACGCCAACCCGTTCGACGAAATCGAGGTACCCGATCCGCCGAAGGTCAAACACCATGCGCGGCTGCCGCTCGACCAAGTCGGTCGCCTTCTTGTCGATCTCGCATTCGCTGACGCGGAGCCGATCACACGGATAGCGCTGCGGATATTGCTGCTCACCGGATTGAGGACGACCGAACTCCGCCTCGGGCGATGGTCCGAGATCGACGAGCAGGCCCGGGAATGGAAGGTTCCCGAGACCCGCACGAAGACCGACATCCCGCACGTTGTGCCGCTCGCTGACGAGACGATGGCGGTGCTCGCGCAGTTGAGACGGATCTCCGGGGCCGGCCCGTTGATGTTCCCGAACGTCAAGAATCCAGTCGAACCGATGAGCGATAGCACCGTGCTCGCGCTGCTCTACAGGATGGGCCTCAAGGGCAAGATGACGGGTCACGGTGCACGCGGGTTGCTCTCGACGTGGGCGAATCGCCGAGGAACAATCGACGGTGTTACTCGCTGGACCGCCGACGCAATCGAGCGGCAGCTAGGCCACACTGAGAAGAATGTCGTAAGGGCCAGTTACAACGAATACGACTTCATCGACGAGCGTCGAGTGTTAATGCGCGAGTGGGCGGCATGGCTCACGCAACAGGAACGCGACGCGCAGAATGTCGTCTCGATCACCGACAGGCGCGAGGCCGCATGATCCAGTATCGGATGCGCGCATCGTGACGTGCATCATGTTTTCGGGTCATTGACAACAATCCGCTAAGGCCGTCTAATTTCTGCAAGTCGCGCGGGCAGCAACCGTGCGCCGTCGTGCCGGTGGCACGATGACCCTCCCCGGTGGGCGAGGCGCTCGGTCTAGCGCCCCCACCGAATCCCAAAGCGGGCCGCAGCAACAGAGGCCCGCAACAATGCTCTATGCAATCCTGCCGTTCGCCAAGGCGTGCCGTGCCATGGGGTTCAGCCGCGCGACGGGCGAACGCCGGCTCCGCGATGATCCGGAATTCCCCGAGACGATGCTGATCGGTCCGAATCGACGCGGAATACGTGAAGACAAGGTCATCGCATACCAGAAGATTCTCGCGAAGCGCGCCAAGCCGGTTAACGGCTCGACGGCGACGCAACTGGATTCCACGCGAGCGAAGGAACTGGTGCGGCTCGCCCATGCGAAGCGGCAGGCAAACAAGGTCACCGCGAAGGCGCTGGCGGAGTCGAGGGGAGCCGCATCCCCTCCGAAGAAGTCGCTGAGGCGCGAGGATGTCCCCGGCGATTGCCCGGCTCGTGCCAGGGCACGAGCCGGGCGGGGGGCGCCATGAACGGCCGCGGCAAGGCACACAAGAACCTCGACCTAATCGAGGCGGCGCATCGCATCCTCGCCAAGATTCAACCGGCGACGGTGCGGGCCGTAGCGTGGGACCACGCGGCGGAGATCGAGGCGGCGCAGATCGACACGATGGAGAAGTACGCCGCAGGCTGGGCGGCGAGTATATCCGGACAGGACCCGAAATAGGTGACGTCATGATCGCTGTGGAGATGGTGATCGCGGTGAGGGCGATCGCGGTGATCGTGAGAATGGTGTCGACGACGGTGTCGTCGATGACGATCAACACGTCGGGGTCCGACGCGCAGCCGCAAGGACCCCACCATGGACACCCGCACCCCGCCTAGCGCGCCCCAGCCGTTCGCGGTGAAGGTCACCAAGGTCTCCGGCACCGTCGTCGTCTACGGGACCTACGTCAATCGCGAGACGGCCCTCGCCGTCGCCGCCGCACTGGAGCGGGCGGGGGCCAAGGGCGTCTGGGTCGAGCCGGGAGGCACGCGATGAGCGTCGTCAAGCGGAAGGTCCGGAGCCGTTACGTCCGAATCGACTACACGATCTACACGAGCGCGGCGTTCACGAGCTTGTCGGGCGGCGCGCTCCGGCTCTGGCTCGACTTGCGCATCCAGTTCAACGGCAGCAACAACGGTGCGCTCGCCGCGACCATGAGCGTACTCGCCGCCCGAGGCTGGACAAGCAACCGGAAGCTCCACCGCGCGCTGGAGGAGCTTCTAGAGCACGGCCTGATCGAGCGCACGCGGCTCGGCAAGAAGGGGCCGGGCAAGGTGTGCAGCCTGTTCGCGTTCGCGGACCTGCCGGTCGCGACGAACGAGGCGAAGCTCATCGCGGGCCGGGCCGCCTCGCACGCCTACCTGAACTGGAACGCGGGCGCAGGAAAGAAATCTGTGCACCCGAAACGGGTTCAACACTGCACCCGAATCGGGAGCACGACTGCACCCGAAACGGGTTGTAGCTTCTCTCCACCGCTCCCGAAACGGGTGCACGGAAAAATCGCCGAATCGCCCGGAAAACCGCGCGCACCAAGGCTTCCAGCGCAATCGACCCACGCGACTGAATTAGCACCCGTTTCGGGTGAACCTTATAGTTACCAGCCCATGCCGGTCGATCAGCGCGACGGTGTTGCCGTTGATGTTGATGTTCCTGTTGTTGACCGTGTTGTTGATGATCCTGTAGTGCGCGCGGCCCCCGCCGGCCCGCCCGACATCCCCGTCTTCTCCACGTTGACGACTCCCGCGTTAAGCCGGGCGACGGCGAAGCCGAAGAAGACGGCGAAGCCGAAGAACTCCAAGCCGGTGCCGGTGCCGGGGATCGCGAACATCGACTCACCCGAGATGCAGCGCCGTCGCGAGAAGCTGAAGAAGTGGGACGGGGCATGAGTGGGATCACGCCCATGATCGTCTTGCTAGCGAACGGACCTCTGGCGGACTGGGCGGGAGCCATATTGCGAGGCACGGCGGCCGCCGGCTGCGCGGATATCCCCGGCGGTTGCCCCTGACGGCCGGGCCAAGGAGCACGAGAGGACCCTCAACGTGGTGAAAATCATTGACGGCGGCAGGCTCGACGCCCGCTCGCCTGAGTATCGACGGGACCACGCGCCGCCAGCCGACCGGGTCGCATTACCCGAGGGGACGCTCGCAGACGCAATTCCGGCGGACGATTTGACGCGCAACGAGCGGACGTTGCTGGTCGCCGCGCATCGCGGGCTCGGCGCGATCACGACCGGGCACGCGGCGATGCTGCTCGCGGCTCCCGCTCCGTGGTCGCCCGACGCATCGGACATCGCGGCTCGGACGCTCGCCCGGCTCGAAGGTCGCGGGCTACTCGGGCAACACCCGAAGCGAGCGCACGTATGGCGCTTGTCCACGAGCGGGCGCGCTCTGGCACGTCTGTTCGCCGACCAACAGGCGCGAGACGCCACAACCTAGAGAGGTAATCCCAATGCCGCTGCTACCCGACGCCAACACGAAGTTCATTCTTGCCCAATCGGAGGCGAAGGTCGCCGCTGTCCGGAAGGCGCGCGATGCCGCCCGCGCCGAGTGGGCCGAATTTGCGAAGGAACGCGATGCATATGCGAAGCTGCCACAAAACCCGCTCGCCGCAGTGCACCGAGACCGCGAAGAGAAGCTCAAGGTGTCATGGGCGAGCAAGGCAGCCGCCGATGATGCCGAGGTTGCCGAGTTGGATGCACAACTCGATGTCGTGGAGCACGAGCTTTCAATCCCTGCACTGCTGCGGCGTGGGCGTCACGTGGCCCCGAAAGAGGACAGCGATTTGCGCGAAATTAGAAACATGATGCTCGGCGAGGCGTATGAACGCGACATCGCCGCGATGTCGGTCGAAGAGCGGGCAGCGGAGCTAAAGTCTCTGGGTGGTCGCATCACGTACAACGGCCCGGACCCGGAGACCACAGCAAAGCTTAATCACTGGTACCGGCTGCACGCGCGCAGCCGCCTGACAGGCGCGGCGCATAGCGAGTACATCGGGATTTTCGGCGACGTGGAAGGCGCGCTCAACACGAAATTCAAGGCGCGAGCCGCGATGCTCGCCGACGTTGCGGCGGCTCGACAGAACGTGCGGGCCTATCAAGGCTACGCCCATGCGATCATGCACCCCGACGCGGAGCTACCGACGGCAGCGGCGATGCATGAAGCCCGGCTGCATGGGCACCTTCGGGCGGCATGATGGGGGGTAAGGGTCGAGCGCAAGTGCTCGCGCTGGCGACGGATTCGCCTCGCCGACCGGGGCGAATTCGGGTGCCGTTGAACACGGCAACGGGCATCCTGCACGAGCTAAGCCGGGTCTACCGGGCGGCGCGGCGTGGCGAGCTGCCAACGACTGAGGCGACGCGGTTGGCGTTCGTGCTGGGCACCATGGCGAAGATCGTCGAGGCAACGAGTTTCGAGGAACGGTTGGACCGACTGGAGGCGCTGCATGGTCGCGCGGGCGTTAGCGGATCGTCTCGCGTCGCTTGAGGTACGGGCGGACGCGGCGGGGCACCAGAGCATCATCATCGTTCACCCGGGCGACAATGTTGCGGCGCTGATCGCGGCGGCGGCGTGTGCACCCGGTTACGGGCATCTCGTGTTGCCTGCCGACGCCGAGAGCGCCGAAGAATGGGAGCGGCAGGCCGTCGCGTACTTCGAGCGGCAGCTGACCTAAACGGGCGCACGGCCTCCCACCGCGACACACCTGACGCGCGCGATTAGGCTGCCCTAGATTGAACGCCGGGCGTCGCGACAAGATCGACGTGCCGCCATACATTCAGTGTCGTCAACAAACGACTGCTCATGATGTCGTCAAGGAACGACATCACAAGATCCATCGAAAACTGCATCGAATCAAATTACGGCGACGGGCTATCGCGTGGGATAATTCGTACAGGCAATCCGCTGGTGCGCTTTGTTGCTATTGCGTACCGATACCAAATCCCCCTTGTTGGGAGAAGCTGATGTTTGGTTGTACCGCGATTAGATCCCTTGGCGCGCTCGCGCTCTCGTCCTTGATCTTGTTGTCCGGTTGCGGAGGCGGCGGCTCTGATGGCGGTTCCCCGCCACAACCCCCGCTCCCTCCGGGATCGTTGGATCCCGAGTTTCGGAACTAACGGCATCGTTTCGACGCCCGGGATCACTTCTCACCGCGCGCTCAATTGTTCTGCAGCCGGACGGCAAGATCGTTGCGGCCGGGTCCAAGCTCACCGGAGATCGTCCCAACGTTACGGCGAGCTTCGTCGTCGTTCGCTACGCCGTCAACGGATCGCCTGACCCGACATTTGGAACCGGTGGCGTTGCTACCACAGCCTTCGATACAGGAGACTTTCAGTTTCCCGTCCCTGCCGGTGTTATTGCACTGCAACCCGATGGAAGAGTGTTGGTGGGCGGAGGCAAATTTGGTCTGCCTGCTACGTGCGTAATAGCCCGATACAACTCGGAGGTGATGTCCCGGAATTTGTTGAACGGTTAGTTTGAGAGGGTGGCGGCTCCTTTCGCCCGCATGTGATCATGCGGGTGCCTAGCAAGCAAAGAAAGGAGCCACCGAAGTGAAGTCTCTCACGAAGTCAAACAAGCGGAAACTGGTCGCCGCACGCGACGCACAAGTCGAGATCGCGGTGCCGGTCGCAGGCGTTCTGAACGATGTTCGAAGTGCGTTTTTCGGTCTGTGCGTGAACACCGGCAAAGCGGTGCTCATGGCGATGATGGAAGAGGATCGCGCGGCACTGTGTGGCGCCAAGGGCGTGCCGAACCCGACGCGCTCGGCGTATCG
Organism: uncultured beta proteobacterium; assembly: GCA_963734055.1. Lineage (GTDB taxonomy): Bacteria > Pseudomonadota > Gammaproteobacteria > Burkholderiales > Casimicrobiaceae > CAIWHR01. Next base: position 200,701 of record CAVTFQ010000008.1, on the reverse strand, counting down.
CGGCGGACCACGCGCAGCCAGGTGACGCTGGCTGGGCAGCGTATCGACGATCGCGTCGTCCACGCGCTCGTCACATCGAGACCGGCGAGGCGACGTTGCCGAGCTTCCAGTGGGCCGCGCATCGTCGATCCGCTGGACGCGGCGACCATGACGGCGATTGCCGCGGGCGTATCTACGCGCCGTTACCGCGCGACCCTTGATCCGCTGCCGGCAGACGAATCGGCCGCCGCGGTTTCGAAGAGCGCCGTGTCGCGCCGCTTCGTCGCCTTGAGCAGTGAGCGCCTGGAACAATGGCTCGCGTCGCGGTTGGACCACGTGCGGCTGCCGGTGGTGATGATCGATGGCATCCACTTCCGGACCGCGTCATGCTGGTCGCGCTGGGCTTCGATACAGACGGACAGCAAGCACGTGCTGGGCATGCGTGAGGGCGCACCGAGAACACGCGCGTGGTGCGCTCGCTCTTTCGGATTTGATCGAGCGCGGCCTCGACGCCGACACGCCGCAGCTGTGGATGATCGACGGTGGCAAAGCGCTGCGCCGCGCGATCACGGAGGTCTTCGGCGCCAGCGCACTCGTACATCGCTGTCAGGAGCACAAACGCCGCAACGTCTCGACCATCTGCCGGAGCATCTGCATGCGAGCGTCGGACGTGCCATGCAGGACGCGTGGCACAGCAAGGATGCCGCGCTCGCCAAGCGACAGCTCGAGCGGCTGGCCAATTCGCTCGCCAAGGCCGCATCCGGGCGCCGCCGCAAGCCTGCGCGAGGGGCTTGCCGAGACGCTCACGCTCACCACTCTGGACATCGATGGCTCGCTCTACCGAACATTCAGGACGACCAATCCGATCGAGAACCTGAACGGCTTGATCGCGCACTACACGCGCAACGTGAAACGCTGGCGTGACGGCGCCATGGTGCTGCGCTGGATCGGAACCGCGCTGCACGAAGCAACTGGCGGCTTCCGAGCTGTGCGCGGATTCCGCGACATCAAGCGCCTCGTCGCCGCGCTTGAAGAACACGTGCAGCTCACGACGCACATGGAACGCAAGATCGCGTAACATGCTCAATCCAGAGCCGCCACCTCTCACCGTTCAACAGCGAACGGGACATCACCAACTCGGACGGCACGTTAGACAGTACCTTCGGCACAAGCGGAAAGGCGACTCTCGAACTAGGATGCTCCGCCTTCGCGGTCCAGTCCGATGGAAAAATCGTCGTAGCTGGTGGTGCGTTTACGGCAATGCGCCTTAATGCCGACGGGAGTCGCGACGCGTCGTTCGGTACGGATGGTGCGATATCTTTCGCTCAACGCTGCTTTGGCTTTCCGAACTGTTCAGCCAACGCGATTCTCGTTCAGTCCGACGGTCGATTAGTCCTTGCCGGTACGTACGATCGCGGACTGGCCGCCTTCTTTACCAACACCGGAGGCTTCGCTCTGATGCGGATTGACGCAAACGGGACGATCGACTCGGGTTTCGGCAACCTTGGGGTTGTTATAGGACCGGAATCAGTTTTTACCAACATAGATGGTTACGCTGGCTCCGCCATGCAACCCGATGGCAAGATACTCATCGCCTTGGATATCCAATTGCACTGGATTATCAGTCGCGTCAACGCTGACGGCTCTGCCGACACGACGTTCCAACCTGATCCCGGAATGGCCCAGCAGGGTCGGCTTGCCGGGTTTGCGATCACACTTCAGTCCAACGGAAAGTTAGTTGTTGTCGGAACGACGCTTGCGCCGCTTCATGACTTACTCGTCGCTCGATTTGCGGCGAGCGGACTAGCAGACCCCAGCTTCGGCAGTGGGGGAGTCCTGACGACGAAATTTGGTGTTGATACAGTTGGAACCGCAGCGGTAGTCCAACCGGACGGGCGAATCGTCGTGGCAGCCACGACGACGGTCTCCGGCCAAGACGGCCTCGCGTTGGTGAGGTACTTTGGCGATTAGCAGAGGAACAGCGGACTCGCTGGCCGTGTTATTCCGCTCGGCGTGGTGTGCTCGCGTTCGGGTCTTTGATGGCACTGTGAGGCAGCAGGGGTACAGGCAGGGGTACTTGCCTCGCGCCGTTGCCTGACGCCTAGGAGTATGACTCCCTCACTCTCCGCCAGTTTCCACGCGGGCCTTTGTCTCAGCAAAGGCAGCGGTGTTTGACTGGTAGCACTTCGGACATCGCGCCGGTTTCCGTGTCCGCAATTCCTCATTCGGACACCACCCGGCTGCCGCCGGTGCCGGAGTTCTGACCAGGCATCGGGACGGCGCGCCGCACCGAGCGGGCGTGTCGTCCCGCCGGCGGCGCGTCACTTCTTCCCGGGCACGAACTTGCTGACCGAGTACAGCGATTTCTGCAGATCCCCGTTCTGGAAAAGCAGAGGCACCGTGTCGTTGGTCAGGTAGTCGAGCAGCAGTTCCTCGTCCGCGTAGAACGTGGTGCCGGGCACGCCGCTCGTACCGCCGGGCCAAACGGACTCGGCGCGGACGCCGGGCGGGCCGGCTTCGGCGACGAAGCGGTTGACGGGGCCGTTGTGGAACATGAATGCGTTCACGCTCTGCGCGCGCGGGGCGTGGTTGGAGGCGTCGACGACGCCGAAGCCGCCGTCCACCGGAAAACCGGGAAGCGCGTCGCCGAGCGGATTGACGTACTTGCCGAACGCGGGCGGGACGCTGAAGGGTCCGCCGAGCGGGTGCGCGAACACGATGCGGTGCAGCTTGCCCCAGCGATAGTCGTTCTGGTTCGTCGAGCCGTGGAAGGCGAGGTCGAACGCCGGGCCGGCGAGCAGTCCGAGCGCATCGGACACGCTCTTCAGGATGAGGATGTCGCGCCGGTCCTCCGCGGACGCGGCGGGGGCGTTGAAGAAATTGACGCCTGAGGCGCCCACGCCCGAGGGGGAACGTTGCAGCAGGGTCTTGAGCGCGGTCATCGTGAGTTGATCGGGCGGCTTCGGCAAGGTGAACCCGGGCGGCAGCGGAACGCCCTCGAGCGTCGCGTCTATCGTGTTGCGAATGAACTGGCCGCGCCACACGCTGTAGATCGTCGCGGCGACGCTCTCGGCGATCTCGTCGCCCGTCGGCGCGCCGAGTGTGCCGTGCTTGTCGCTCGCGTCGTAGCCTTCCGGAATCCCGGTCGGTGCGCTGAGCTTCCATGCGGCAAGCCGGCCAACCGCTTCCTGGACGGCGGGCAGAGCGCCGAGCAGGGCGAGCGGCGAGCCGGCCGGTGCCGCAGCGGCGCGCGCGAGCGCCTGAGTGACGTAAGGGACGAAGAACTGCGCGTCCGGCAGGACGACGTCGGCCTGGATCGCCTGCATGTCGCGGAACGAGACCGGCCCCGCGGCAACCTTCCCCTTGAGGAGCTCGGTGATGCGCCCCGCGCGAAAGCCCGTGTCGTAGCCTGCGTTGAGGTAATAGAACCCGCCGCCGGGGCGCAGCTGGTTCAGCGGGTTGTTGTCGAGCACGGTTCCCGCGGGATCGTTGTTGGCGTTGACGAACCAGCCGGCCGGCGGATTCACGATGTGCGGCATCTCGTCTGCGGGAAGAACCTCGTAGGGGATCGCCTGCCCGGGCTGCGGATGCACGACCGGCAGCCACTCGTTGCCGGTGACGCCGTTGCGGATGAACCACGGTGGCAGCCCGTTGACGGTCTGCTTCTGCAGGTCCTCGCGCACCGGCACCTCCGACGCCGCGAAATAGGCGATGTTGCCGTCGACGTCGGCATAGGCGAAGTTCTGCGTGCCCGAGTCGAACCATTGCAGGCCGCGCTCGAAGTCGGCGAGGTTGCGGGCGTGATCGAACGTCCAGAACGTGTCGATCTCGCGCGTGCCGCTGAAGCCCGTGTACTGGATGCTGATCGCACTTCCCGCGACCAGGTCGAGCGACACGATCGGCCCGTCGTTGCGTCGCGGCACGATCAGCGTGGCGGCCGGGATGGGTCCTCCCGGAGGCACTACCGACAGGTTGTCGAGGACGCCGTCGCCGACGTTGTTGACTCGAAACACCTCGGGAATCGCCTGGACCGGCTCCAGCTTGCCGTCGTGAACCGTGGAGAGCCCGCTGCGCGAGCTCGCATCCGGGACCACCTGCTCCTGGAAGACGTCGGTGACATCCAGGGGGCTCACCGTCGCGCCCCAGGCGATGCTCCGGGTCTGCCCGACGATCACGAAGGGCACGCCGGCAAAGCCGCTCCCCATCGCATCGGCGTCACCCGCGGTCAGGTGGATGGGGTAGAACGTGGACGGCTCGCCGAGAGCGAGGTGCGGATCGTTGGCGACGAGTGGTCGGCCGCTCGTCGTGTGGCGGCCGGAGACGGCCCACTGGTTGGAGCCGGGACGCTTGTCGAGCGACATGTGATCCTTGAAGAAAGGCATGTTCCGCACGCGATCCGCGTATTTCTTGGCGAGCTCCGCGGCCGCGGCGCTTCCGCCGGCTGTCCAGCCGCGCGCGCCGAGCGGCGCGGCGAGCGAAGCCACCGAGGCATCCGGCACCGTCGACGCCGGGTAGAAGGGCTGGGCGCGCCAAAGGTCTTCGCTGAACAGGAGGCTGCCGTTCGCGGGTCCGAGCACCGCCGAGTACGTCTGCAGCGCGACGGTGTTGTCGATGTCCCCGAGGTCGAACGACAGCCCGAACGTCAGCGACTTGGCGACGGCCATGCTGTCGAGCGCGGTCCACGGCTCGAACTTGCTGATCTCGAGCGCCCGATACTCGGGGGGCAGCGAGCCGGCCGTCGCGATGTACGCGTTGACGCCATCCGCATAGGCTTCCAGCGCCGCGCGCGACATCATCGAGATGACGCCCATCGAACGCTCGGCGGCGCGCCGGATCCCGATCGTCCGAAGCTCGACGTCGGACGCAAGCGCCCCGGGACCGAGCAGCTCGGCGAGCGTGCCGCTCGCGGTGCGACGGCTCACGTCCATCTGGAAGAGCCGATCCTGTGCATGGACGTACCCCTGCATGAAGTAGAGGTCGTGATCGTTGCCGGCTCGCACGTGGGCGATGCCGTAGATGTCGCGATCGACTTCCGCCGCCGCCTGAAGGCCGTCGAGCTTCGACGGTGCGCCCCGGTGCGGGTTCTGCGCGGCGGCTTGTACGGACAGCAGAGCGCAGGCGAAAAATGCAAGCATCGTGCGACGCATGAATTGACTCCTGGTGGCGAGACCGTCCCCGATGAAAAAAACTCTACGCCGTGCGTGACTGTTCTCGTTGACAAGGGTCAAAGCACGCCATTGGCCTCGAGCGCTTCAATCGGCCGTTGTGCATCCGCAATTGCGTGCCGCGACAGCCGAGAGCCGGCGCGATTCGACACCTCAACCTTGCGGCCCAGGTCCCCTGGCCAATGGCGGCTGGCATACCGTGCCGCCCACCTGACGCCCGACGCGGCAACGCGGGGCGCGGTGGCCGCGCCTGCGGTTCACTTGCGGGCGCCCATCAGCGCGTCCGGCAGCCCGGTGGCGATCTCGGGAAAGATACAGAGGATCACGATCGCCAGCATCAGGCAGACGACGTAGGGGAGCGTCCCCCACATGACCTTGACCACCGGCACGTCCGGCGCGATGGCGTTGACGATGTAAATATTGAGGCCGACCGGCGGATGGATGAGGCCGATCTCCATGTTGATGGTCAGGATCACGCCGAACCAGACCGGATCGAACCCGGCCGCGGTGATGATCGGCAGCAGGATCGGCGAGGTCATCAGGATGATGGCGGCCGGCGGGATGAAGAAACCGCAGACCAGCAGGAACAGGTTGATCATCAACATCAGCACCCAGCGGTTGAAGTGCGCGTCGGCGATCGCCTGCGCGAGGGTCTGGGTGAGGTAGAGCGAGGTCAGCATATAGCCGAACAGCACGGCGGTGGCGATGATGGTGAGGATCATCACCGACTCGCGCATGGTGTCGCGCAGGATCGACCAGACCTGCTCTGGCTTCCACAGCCGGTAGATCAGCACGGCCAGGATCATGCACAGTGCGGCGCCCACGCCCGCCGCCTCCGACGGCGTGGCCACCCCGCCGTAGAGCGAGTACATGACGCCGGCGATGATGAGGAGGAACGGCGCGATCTTCGGGATCGACTGGAACTTCTCCTTCCACGAGTAGCGGAAGTCGACCGGGTGGGCGCGGAAGCCGCGCTTCCAGATGATGAAGACCGTCCAGGCCATGAACAGGCCGGTCAGCATCAGCCCCGGAACGACCCCGGCGATGAAGAGCCGCCCGATCGAGGTCTCGGTGGCGATCCCGTAGAGGATGAAGGTGATCGACGGCGGGATCAGGATGCCGAGGGTTCCGCCGGCGCAGATCGAGCCGGTGGCGACGTCGTCCGGGTAGCCGCGCCGGCGCATCTCCGGGATGCCCATCTTGCCGATGGCGGCGCAGCAGGCGGGCGAGGAGCCGGTGAGGGCGGCGAAGATCGCGCAGGCGCCGAGGTTGGAGATGACCAGCCCGCCGGGCACGCGGTAGAGCCAGCGGTCAAGTGCCTCGTAGAGGTCCTTGCCGGCCGGCGAGGAGCCGATCGCCGCGCCCATCATCACGAACATCGGGATCGCGACCAGCGTGAACTCGTCGAGCCCGGACCAGAGCGTCTCGGCGACCACGTGCAGGGCGTCGAAGCCCTGGAAGATTGCCAGGAAGGCGAGCGCGATCGCGCCCAGCCCGAACGCGACCGGAATGCCGGACAGCAGGACAAGCAGGGTGACGACGAGGACGATCGCGCCCTGTGTGGTCGGGCTCATTGGATGGCCCTCCGCGCTTCGCGCCTCGCGCTTCGGGGCGTGTCGCCCTTGGGGCGGCCCGGCGGGCTCATGGTTTCTCGCCCAGGGCTTCGCTGGCGCGGGCACGAGCCACGTCCTCGGCAGCCTCCTTGTCATAGATGCCGAAGGGCCGGGCGCGGCCCCTCAGGAGCAGCAGCAGCTCGGCCAGGTACTGCAGGATGAGGAGCCCGAGGCCGATCGGCATCGAGAGATAGGGAATCCACAGCCGCGCGCGCCACACCGTGTTGGACAGCCATCGGTCGGTGTACGCCTCGTACCAGTAGGCGGTGCACAGCACGAACATGACGATGCAGAAGCAGAGCGCCAAGAAGCCGGTCGCGAGCGCGAGCCGGAAGCGGGCGCGCGGGCGGACGAACAGCGGGATGATGTCGACGTTGACGTGGCCGCGCGTCATCAGCACGTAGGCGCTGCCGATGAAGGTGGCCGCGACGATGCAATAGGTGACCACGTCGATCTGCCAGATCGTCGTGCGGCCGAGGATGTAGCGCTCGACCAGCATCTCGCAGATCACCAGCACTGCAAGGCCGATGAGGAAGGCGGCAATCACGCCGGCGGCGCGCGCGAGGAACCCCACCACCCGAACGTAAGCATCCATGGGCCCGTCTCTCCCTGCTGGATGGGCAAGCCCCGGGGAATGGCGGGGCGCATGCAGCAACCGGCGGCGGATCTCGCGCCCGCCGCCGGACCGCGGGGCCCGCTATTTCACCGCGAGCGCTTCGTCGATCAGCTTCTGGCCGTTCGGCACGTCCTTGGCGAATTTCGCGTAGGAGCTCTTCTTCGCGACCTCGAGCCAGGCCTGGTAGTCCGCGTCGGAGAGCGTCACCACCTTCACCTTGTGATCCTCGAACGCCTTGATCGCCGCCTTGTTCACCTCCTCGGCCTTGCCTTCGTAGAAGGCCTGCGCCTTTCTGCCGGCGGCGATGATCGCGTCCTGCTGGGCCTTGCTGAGTTTGTCGAAGTTCTTCTTCGACATCAGTACCGGCTCGTACATGAACCACAGCGCATTGCTGCCCGGCGCGGTGAGGCAGTCGGTGACCTCGTAGAGGCGCATCGACTGGAAGGTGCCGAGGCTCGTGTCGGTGCCGTCGACCACGCCACTCTGGAAGGCGTTGTAGATCTCGTTCGACGGCGGGCTCACGATGCTCGCGCCGGCGCTCTCCCACATGGCGGCGAACGTGGGGCCCGCCGCGCGCAGCTTGCGGCCCTTCATGTCGTTCGGGTGCACGATGCAGCTGCCCTTGGCGGCCACCCCGCCGGCGAACCATGCGTCGGAGAGCACGATGGCACCGTGCTTCTCGATCTCGGCGCGCACCTCGGTCATGAACGGCGAGGCGTTGACGCGCTTGGCGCGATCCTGGCTGCGGATCAGGCCGGGCATCAGCGTCGCGCTGAAGGCCGGCACCTTGCCGCTCGCGTAGTCGAGCGGGAACAGCGTGATGTCGAGCTGGCCGTTGACGATGGCGTTCCATTGGTCGTTCGGCTTGAACAGCGAGGCGCCGGGATAGACCTGGATGTTGAGTCCGACGTTGGCGGCGGCCACGTCCTTGGCGATCATCTGCACCATGTCGTCGCGGACGTCCCCCTTACCGCCGGGAAACTGGTGCGAGGCCCGCAGCGTGACTTGTCCTTGCGCCGACGCCGACAACAGGATCGCGACCGCGGCGAAGGCGAGACTGCTCCAGATCTTGCTCATGCTTTGCTCCTCCTTTGGGGCTGTTTTCGGGCGGCGGTGGGGCCGCCGCGCCTGTTGGGTGTGCGAACAATAGCCCAAAACCGCAAAAGGTGCCTTCGACGCCCCTGGCCGCGGGCGGGCGTCGCCAACGGCCATGCCCCCGCAGGGGATTCAAACGCCCGATAAGGAATTCAGGCGCGAAGCGGGCCCTCGCGACCGCCGCGGCCGCGAAGGGAGCGCCGGCGCGCCCGGCGGGCATGCGCGCGAAGGATCGACGGGGCCGAAAGGCGAGGCGCGGTACGGAGCCTCCGAGGCGTGCGCCCCCCGAAGCAGCGGGATCGGGTTCCGCTTCGAAGCGATCGATCCGGCGCTCGAGCGGATCGCGCGGCAGCAGCCCGACGCGCTGCTCCCGAACTGCGACGCGCCATGCGGTTCCAGCATCGCGACCGCATCGCGGCGTTCGCACAAGGAGCGGCTTCCTTCGATCAGCACATCACGGAACCAGCCAAATCAGGCCACTTGTTGTTGGTCTACGGTGCGAAGCGGCCCGCGTGCCACCGAACCCGCTTCGACGGACATCAGGCGCGGGCATCGCGACGGTGTTAATCCATGTTCGCAGAAATGATTTGAAAGCCATGATTGCCATTGCGGACACGTTTGTCGGCGCACCTCAGCAGTGCTATTAATTGGCTGGCCGCGTGGCAGCATCCGTGGCGGAGCAGGTTTTGTACGCCATGGTGGAGCGCGCCTCGCGAGCAAACCCTGCGTCCCGACTTGAGGAGAGTGAGCTATGGCACCTCTCGCAGCGGAATTTCTCGGTACTTTCTGGCTTGTTCTCGGCGGCTGCGGAAGTGCGGTTATTGCCGCAGCGTTTCCCGAATCGGGCATTGGTTTCACGGGCGTCTCGCTCGCCTTCGGCCTTACGGTGCTGACCGGAGCCTACGCGCTCGGACCGATCTCGGGCGGTCACTTCAATCCGGCGGTGTCCTTCGGTCTTTGGGCGGGTGGGCGCTTTCCCGGGTCGAGGCTACTGCCTTATGTCATCTCGCAGCTGCTGGGTGCAGTTCTCGCGTCCGGCGTGCTCTACCTCATCGCCAGCGGAAAGGCTGGCTTCGATCTGCAGGCGGGCTTCGCCGCGAACGGCTATGGCGAACACTCGCCAGGAAAGTACGGCCTCGGTTCCGCGCTGGTCTGCGAGGTCGTGATGACGTTCATGTTTCTCGTGGTGATCCTCGGTGCGACACACGAGCGGGCGCCGACCGCCTTCGCAGGGCTCGCGATCGGCCTGTGTCTTACGCTCATTCACCTCGTCAGCATCCCCGTGACCAACACGTCCGTGAATCCGGCGCGGAGCACTGGGCCCGCGCTCTTCGTAGGCGGCTGGGCGCTCCAGCAGCTATGGCTCTTCTGGCTCGCACCGATCGCCGGGGCCGGGCTCGCGGGCTGGCTCTCGCGCGTGGCGTCTCGCGGGAAGGATCTACCGCCACTCGTCGGGAGTTGATCGGGCCCATGAGGTCGACAACCTACGCGAGGGCTTCGCGGCAAAGCACTTGCAAGCGGTCGCTGACGACGGACTGCTGACGGCCCAGGAGCAGCCGTCCAGTGACGCCAGCCAAATTGCCTGGAATCGGACACCGGTGGTACTTTGCCTGTTTGGGCGTCATTCTGAAATGACGCTCCCACCTGCGGCGAGTTGCTTGCCGAGGTGATCTTGCAGCGCGAGCGCCCTGCACGGAGGCGGAATCGCTTCGCAACCCACGGAGAGAAACGATGATGACGAAGATGACATGCCTGGCCCGAGTAGTTGTGATCGTTGCGTTGGGGCTCACATCCACAGGTGCCCTCTTGGCGCAAACGACGACCACCGTCGATGTGCGCAATTTCGAGGTGATCTCGGTCGATGGGAACAAGCTCGTCGTCCGCGACCAGAAGGGCACGAACGAATACACAGTGCCGGACGATTTCCGCTTTACGGTCGACGGCAAGAAGATGGCCGTGTCGGAGCTGAAGCCGGGGATGAAAGGCACGGCGACAGTCACAACCAAGACAACGATTACGCCGGTCGTGGTCACCGAATTTCGCGATGCGGTCGTGCTGAGCGCGGGGCCGAGGGTGATGACCGTGCAGGGCGCCGACGGACTGCGAAAGCGCTTCAGCCAAGACCAGTTGGACGAGCGTGGCATCCAGATCGTCAAGAACGGCCGGGTGGTCCGCATCAGCGAATTGCATGAGGGCGATGCACTTACGGCAACGGTCATCTCGACAGCCCCGCCGACGGTGGTGACGGAAAAGGACGTGCAGGCGACCCTCGCCGAGTCCAAGGCAGGGTCGGCGCCCGCCAAGATGGCAGCGGCAGAACCCCCGGCGCAGACCCCGGCCCCGGCCGCTTCCCCTCAGGCAAGTGCCGCCCAGCCCGCATTGCCAGCGGCCGAGCCATCCGGCCTGGGGCGGACGTGGTACGTGATAATCGCCGTGCTCGTCGTAGTGGCGCTATTCTTCTTCGTGCGCAGGCGAAAGGCGCCGTGAACAGCTTGCCCAACGCCGCCATCTGCGCCAGTGATCAACGCAGCTTGGCTCAAGCTCCTCCTGCAAGCCGAAATGCTGCGACGGTCCTATCGTCAAGTGTGACACGCGCGTGACGTGCGTATTATACGTTCACGGGCTCTCTCACGACGCCACCGTGCAGTGAAGGCGTCACGTGGTTCGTGCTGAAGACCCCAACGTCTGTTTCCAACACCGAAGTGGCCCGCTTCGCACAGCTTTATCCGATGAACGCTCGGCCGACGCAACCGCTTAACGGCCGGGAGATTCGCACGACGCCGTAAGTCTCCAATGCTTATCTCAACTAGCGTGTCCGGCAAGATTGCAGAGTACAGCTATCGGCAGCCGCTGCGGCAATTTTGCGGATGAGGTGGTGCAGTAGCTGAACGAATCAAGTCGCGGTTGAATGTGCCCGAACTTCGAGTATCCATCACATGATGATTTCGCGTCGCAGGGTCTTGCTTGCTTCGGCCGCTCTGCTCGGCTCCTCTTGGGCCGCCGTTGCGGCCGGGAGCAGGAGCATCCTCCAGTTGCGGGTGGAGTACAGCGCGACGAGCCTGATCGGTACCGATCAGCGCGCCATGCCCGGCCGTCTGTGGCGCACTCCCTCGGCGTTGCGCCATGAAGGCAGACAGCATGATCGTTTCCCGACCGTGATCGCGCGGCTCGATCGCAATCTCTGCTGGCTGGTGATGGCTGATCCGCCCGTCGCGATCGAAGCCGACCTCTCCGCGCTCGATCTGCCACCCGATGTGCTGAAGGGCGGCGGCGACATGCGGCAGATCCGTGAAGGGCGCGAGCACGCGAACGGGCTGGACACCACGCGGATTCGCGTCGAGCGCCATGCCCGTTCGGGGAGCAGCTTCACCGGCCATGTCTGGGCGACCGACCAGGGCGTCATCGCGCGCCTCGCTGGCGAGGGCGAAAGCCGTGGCCGACGCGGTCGGACGCTGATGAATTTCCGCGATGTGCAGATCGGGCCGCTCGATCCTGTCCTGTTCGAGTTGCCCCGCGGGGTCCAACTCGTCCGGGTCACGGGCGGCGACCTCGCTACGCTGCTCGAAGGCGTGGATGCGACCGGTCGGATCGGGCAGCGTCGCTGACCGACCAACCTTGACCTTCGCCGGCTGCACGGGATCAGCGCGAGCCACCGTTGTCGATCAGGATGCCGTTGCCAAGGGTATCGAGAGCGACTTCGGAAGGAGAGACACGATGGCGGGACTGGCGGTGGTAACGGGGGCTTCCTCCGGGATCGGGCGCAGTTACGCGGAGCGGCTTGCCTCCAATGGGATGGACGTTGTGCTGGTCGCTCGCCGAGCCGACCGGTTGGAGTTGCTGAAGCGCGACATCGAGAGCCGCGGCGCAGGTGCGCGGACCATTGTGGCCGATCTTGCCCGTGCGGAGGACGTTCAAGGTCTGGGCAAGGAACTTGCCGCGCTGCCGGTCGAGTTGCTCGTGAACAATGCCGGACTCGCCCACTATATGCCCTTCGCGAAGTTGCCTGCGGAACGAGCTCGCGAACTCGTTGACGTCAACGCACTCGCGCCCGTGCTGCTGACCCACGCGGTGATTCCCGGCATGGTCAAGCGGGGCCAGGGCGCTATCGTCAATATCGCTTCGCTGCTCGCGTTCAGCGGCGCCGCGCGCGCCCCTTACCTGCCCGAACGAGCGGTTTACGCGGCGACCAAGGCGTTCCTCGTTACGTTCACCGAGGTCCTGGCGGGCGAGATTGCGGGCAGCGGAGTAAAGGTGCAGGTCGTCTGCCCCGGGGTCGTCCGCAGCGAGTTCCATTCACGTCAGGGGATCGACATGAGCCAGGTTCCGCGTATGGAACCGGACCAGATCGTCACCGCCAGCTTGTCCGATCTTGCGCGGGGAGTCATCGTGTCGATCCCGGCGATGCCTGACGACTCGGCGAAAGCAAGGCTGGATGAGGCTGCCTCCGTCTTGCTCGGATTTGCTCGTAGCACCGAGCTTCCGGCCCGTTATTGCAGGGCCTAGGAGGAATCATGCAAGCGATCCCGACCGGGGCCAGGGGCTCGTTCAATTTGGTCGTCACTCCCGAGCACCTCGCCAACCGCTTCAAGGACGCGATGTTGCCGCCGATTCTGGCAACACCCGTCATGATCATGGTCATGGAGAACGCGGCGCTCAATGCCATGAAGCCCTATCTCGCCGCCAGTGAGAGCGCGCTCGGCACGCGCGTAGACGTTCGCCACTTGGCGGCGACACCCGTCGGTCGCAGCGTCACCGGCGAGGCGGAAGTCACCAAGGTCGACGGGCGGCGCATCGAGTTCACCGTCCAGGCGAAAGATGGGGCCGAGGTGATCGGGCGCGGGACGCACGAGCGGGTCATCATCGACCTCGCCCGGTTTTTGGAGCGGCTCGAATCCAAATCCGGTTAGCGGTTCACCGGCATATACGATCCGAGGTGCGGTCGCGTGTCAATCGACGCTATCGGTGGCACGCAGTCGTTCACACTGGGGATGCGACGCCCACCGGCGCTGGCTGCATTCCCTTTGCATGCAGCGGTACAGTGAGAATTGCGTACGCACACCGCATGCCTCGCGCGGGCTGGCCGGGGCGCGCGGGGCGTGTTGCTCCGCCGCGCGCGTTGGGGACGGGGTAGGGACGGGCGGCTCTTCGACTGCAGCCGGAGCGGCGTCAGGTGCGGCTCCTGGCGTCCCGCGGTCGGAGCTGGCCGAAGACGCGGACGCGGTGTCGCCCACCGGTGAGTCTGCGGCGGTTGGCTCCGTCGAGATCGGCTTCGCGGCCCCACCTTCCGCGCCGCTCGGGGCGCTGCCAGAAGGGGCAGATGCGGTGTCGCCCGCCGGTGAGTCTGCGGCGGCGGCGGTTGGCCCCGTCGGCGTCGGCTTCGCGCCCCCTTCGTCCGCGGCAATCGGCGGTGTCGCCGGCGCTGCGGGGCCTACCGCGGTTGCGGCCCCAGCATCGCTGCCCCCGTCGCCACTGCCAGGGTTGATGCCAAGAACATCGAGCACGCGCCCAACGTGGCGTTCCTGGCGAAACGCTTGCATGCCTGTGAACAGCAGCGCGAGCAGCACCAGCACCGCGCCGCTCCACATCGCGACGCGTCGGAAGCTGGGCAATTGGCGTGCAAAATCCCTCGGCGCCGACGGACCATCAGCGACGCGAGCAACGCCCGAAGTTGCCAGGGGGGCGACAGCGGGCGCAAACGCCATCACGACATCGAGGTCTTCCGTGACGCGCGCCGGCGGCGCGGTCTGCGGGGCCGGCGCCGGCGACGACGGCACGGCATCGTCCGGCGCCGGGGCAGCGGTCCCTGTTGCGCTGACTTGGCCACTTGCGGCCGGCTGCGGTTGATCCAGGCGCGCGCGCATCTCCGCGACGCTTTGCGGCCGCTCGGCGGGATAGATGGACAAGGCGCTGTCGAGCGCGTCCAGCAGGGATGCGCTGTAGTGCAGCTGCGGCCAGGTCCGGCACAGCCGTTGCACCGTCTCGGTGAGTGTTTCGGGCCGTGCCGTGCCGGGGGCGCCGAAGGCTGGCGGTGGCAACTGCCCGCTCATCCAGTAGCGCGCGACGCCGGCCAGCGCGTAGAGGTCGACCGAGGGATGGAGCGGAGCGTCGGCTTCGACGATCTGTTCGATCGGCGCGAAACAGGGTTCTTCGCTCGTCATCAGCGCGTCGATCCGGTCGCTGGCGATCGCCCGGTCCGCTGCACCGGGGCCCAGGAGCAGCGGCCGGTTGTCGGCCAGCAGCAGGATATTGGACGGCGTGACCTTGCCGTGCACTCCCCCTGCGTGATGAAACGCCTGCAGCGCGCCTAGCAGCGCGTCGAGCAGCGCGCGCAGCGCCTCCTCGTCGGGTGGTTCGCTCATGCCCCGCCGCACCTCGAGCAGCCGCCTGGTCGGGTAGCGCGGCATGACACGGTAGGCCGTTGCATTGGCTTCCCACAGACGCACGACGCGCACCAGCGAGGGATGGTCGCATCGGGCCAGCGTGCGGGTCTCATCGACGAAGGCCCTGAGCCCTTTCGCGAAGGCATCGGCCTGCGCGGGGCTTCGCGGCATGACCTGTGCTTCCTCGGCACGCTGCGCAAGCCGCGCCGGCAGGTACTCCGCGATGGCCACCGGGACCGCGAGCGCGAGGTCCGTGGCCGCGTAGACGATCGCGACGCTGCCCTCGCCGATGACTTCCTCAATCTCGAACTCGCCCAGCCGAGAACCCGCGGGCAAAGCACGTGCACCGGGAGTCGGATCTCTAGGCTTCATTCGAATTGGCTCGGCACCAAGACTTGGATTCAGCTCCATCCAGCTTGGTTCGGCGGCGTGCCGTCCTTCCGGGTTTGCGGCGAGTGGAATCGAGAAAGGGCTCGTGCCCTGCGGGGTCCAGCCGCCGGGAGGGGGCGCCTGACGCAGTGAGACTGTCGCTTTCGCTTCGGTGTCAGCGCCCGTCCGATGATCCGGAGGCTGCGAGGCGTCGTTCAATGGCCGAAGATCCCGTGTCAATGCCGCGGATCGAAGCGAGGTCGGGGGACCGTATCGCAACGATTCGACCGTTCCCGGCGACGACAATCTCGCCCTCGGCGAGCGGTCGCCATCCCGGCTCGGCCGTGAGCGGCACGCTCGCCGCTAGCACCACCTCCTGCTCGCCTTCCGACGCCAGCGCCAGCCCTTCGATGTCCGGCGCGTCGGCGCGCGCCGTGCAGCGCCGGCACAGGACGTGGAGGCCGGGCGGGTGCGGCGCACGGCCGTCCCCGTGAAACCGACGGTCCCCGTGGAGGAAGGTCGCGTCGCCATCGGCGTAGATGAAGTTCGCCGGGCCGAGGGGGCGGATCGCTGCGGCAAATTCCGCGACGACCGCCAACCGCTCGTCGAGTGAAGGAACGCCGACGCCGAGCCACAGCCGGCGCAACTGTTCCAACAGGACGCAGAACGCGTACTCCGAGTCCGTATCGCCGACGGGCCGGTAGTGGATCAGAGGACGATGCAGGCGCAGGCGCTCGAGAGCGAGGTCGCCGTTGTGGGCGAACAGGTGCATCCGACCCGCAAGCTCGCGGGTGAACGGCTGGCAGTTCTTCATCGCCACCGCGCCGCGCGTCGCCCTGCGGATGTGGCTCACGACCATCGACGATGTGAACGGATGGTCCTGGATGAACCGGACGCACGCGCTGTCGGCCGCCGGAGCGGGCTCCTTCACCAGCCGCACGTCCTCGTCCACGTAGTACGCGATGCCCCACCCATCCTTGTGCGGGCCATCGAGTCCGCCGTGCCGGGCAAAGCTCTCCAGCGAGAACGTCACCGTCGTCGCATGGCGGCTCGACAGGGCGAACAGCTCGCACACGGCCCCTCCTCGGCGTTCACCTTGGCGAACACGACGGGCGGCAGGTCGAGCCGGCCACATGGCGTTCGAACGCCGCGGCTCCGAGCGCGTCTGCGAGGCCTTCGCGTCCAACCTGGTTGACGGCGCTGCACTGCGGACAGGCGACGTTCAATGTCGCCTGCCCCGCTTCGATGTCCATCCCAGCCCTCCGTAGGGGTTGCGCGTTTCGATCAGCACAGGATTGCAGTTCGGGCGCACATCTGTCTGTGACGGGGGTCACAAGCATGGTCGCGCGCGGTCACTGGTTCTTAGCTGCCTCTCCCGCCGCAGCATTGGCTGGCGCGGTGGCGGTCGTCCGGCTCGGTGAGCCGCGCAGGGCTGACGACCGGCTGCTCGCGCCGGCACGCCGGACGAGGTGGGAGGGGTCGGCGCGTTGCTCATGGGCCCGGACGGCGGGTTCATCACCGGCAGTGACTTCCTCATGGACGGCGGGGTGACCGCCGCCTACTGGTACGGCGATCTCGCCGAAGTGCGTCCAGGGCAATGAGCATGCAGCAGACCGATTGGCAGCGCGCAGGTCGCCAGGCTCTTGCCCGAGGGCGACGCGACGCGCGCGCACGCCTGCCTGCGCATGCTGCACCGGAAGAACGGGCTCACCTCGGCGCGACCCGGCGCGCATGGAGGGACGCATGATGGTGCTCGTCGTGGGCGCGACCGGCAGCATTGGACGGGTCGTCGTCGGTGAGGCGATCCGCGAAGGGCATTCCGTGCGCGCCCTCGTGCGCGACGCCCGCAAGGCGCATCAGCTTCCGCGCGAAGCGCAGGTGGTCGTCGGCGACGTCACCCGACCCGAGACGCTTCCCGATGCCGTCGCTGGTACAGACGAGGTCGTGTTCACGCTCGGATCGGACGGTGGCGGAAAGATCGAGGCCGAGCGCGTCGACTATGGCGGCGTGCGCAATGTCCTGACGACGTTCGGTTCGCGCAACGCGCGCGTCGCGCTGATGACTTCCATCGGTGTCACCAATCGCGCGGGGTCACGGCTATCGGTGTGATGCGCCCCGGTGGCGCCATCGGCCGCGTCGGGGTTCCTCACTACGATGCGATTCCTGCGTCGCTGCCGGCGTTCTACAACAGCGTCACCGTCAGCGGGGGTCCCGTTCCGGTCCGCGCCTACATCGAGGAACTGCTGCCGGACATTCTCGAGGGCCGGATCGAGCCGGGGCGCGTGTTCGACCGCGTCGTCGGTCTGGAAGAAGTGCCGGACGGTTACCGGGCAATGAACGAGCGAAGGGTGATCAAAGTGATGGTGAGACCGTGACTCGGGTCATGGGTCGAGCGATGCCGCTGGTCATGCGCTGAGCGGGATCGGCCCTCCATCGAACCGCAACCATCGGCAGGCCGAACAAGGCAAGGGCAGTCCGCGTCAAGCCCGAGATGCAGGGGATTGATGGCGCTAGAATCGACCTTGTGACGGCGTTCGCGCGATTTCTCGAAAGGCACCCGGCCTATTCCGCGACGGGCGCTCTCGACGAGTTGCGCGCGGCGGAGTACGGCCGCCTCGACTCCCGGCAGCACTCGTATCTCGATTACACGGGCGCTGGTCTGTACGCCGACTCGCAAGTCCGGGAGCACGCACGACTGCTCGGCGAGCACGTGTTCGGCAATCCGCACTCTGCGAATCCGAGTTCGACCGCCACGACGCGGCTGGTCGAACGGACCCGTGCCGCAGTGCTCGCCTTCTTCAACGGCACCGACGAGTACACCGCCGTCTTCACCCTGAATGCGTCCGGGGCGTTGAAGCTCGTCGGCGAGTCGTATCCCTTCGAGGCAGGCGGGCGTTTGCTGCTGACGGTCGACAACCATAACTCGGTCAACGGCATCCGCGAGCTCGCGCGCGCAAAAGGCGCCGGCGTCGATTACGCTCCGCTGACGGTGCCGGACCTTCGCATTGACGCCTCCGCCATGGAAGCGCTCCTTGCCCGGGCCGACCCGACGCACGCCAACCTGCTCGCGTATCCCGCGCAGTCGAACTTCTCCGGCGTGAAGCATCCGCTCGCGCTCATCGACGCCGCGCACGACCTCGGCTGGCACGTGCTTCTCGACGCGGCGGCGTTCGTGCCGACCAACCGCCTCGATCTGCGCGCGGTCACGCCCGATTTCGTGACGATCTCGTTCTACAAGATGTTCGGCTACCCCACCGGCGTGGGCTGCCTGCTGATCCGCAATGCGATGCTGAATCGCCTTCGGCGCCCGTGGTTTGCCGGCGGCACCGTAAACTTCGCCACGGTGCAGGGGCGCCT
The DNA here is from genome assembly GCA_963734055.1 of uncultured beta proteobacterium. Lineage (GTDB taxonomy): Bacteria > Pseudomonadota > Gammaproteobacteria > Burkholderiales > Casimicrobiaceae > CAIWHR01. Next base: position 182,127 of record CAVTFQ010000008.1, on the reverse strand, counting down.
GCATGTGCTGTCGCCGCGCGAAGCGGGCTTTGAAGACGGCACGTTGAACTACCTGAGCATTCCGGCCGTGGAGATCGGCCTCCGTCATCTCTGCCGAGTCGGATTGGAGACGATTCACGCGCGCGTCCATGGTCTCACCGACTGGCTCCTGACAGAGCTCCTCGCGCTGCGGCACAGCAACGGACGCCCCATGGTTCGCGTCTACGGACCGGCGTCGTCGTCGCAGCGCGGTGGCACGGTGACCATGAACTTCTACGATCCGGACGGTCGTCTGCTCGATTACCGGCGGATCGAGGAGCTCGCCGGGCGGGAGCGCATCTCGCTCAGGACGGGGTGCTTCTGCAATCCCGGCGCGGGCGAGACGGCCGAGGGCCTGACCGAGGAAGACATGCGGGCAGGGTTGGCGGAGGGCGCCGACATCACGCTGCCGCGCTTCCTCCGGATCATTCAGGGCCGCGGCGGCAAGAGCGTCGGCGCCATCCGCGCATCGCTCGGACTGGCCAGCAATTTCGCCGACGTGGAGCGGTTCCTCCAATTCGCCGCAGGGTTTCGCGATCAAGCAACGCTGACGATTGGCGCGGCGACTTTCGACATCGAGTCGTGCCGCGTGATCCGCGACGGAAGCTGATCGCCATTGTGCTCGATAGCCGACATCCAATCCGGGCTGAACTCAACGCCGATTGATCATCGTGCCGGGCAGCCACAGCGCAACTTCCGGAAAAATCATCACCAGCGCCATCGCAAGGATCATCAACAGCACGTACGGCGCCGAGCCGCGAATGATGTCGCCCATGGGTGCACGGGTGATGGCCTTGATCGTGAACAGGTTCATGCCCACCGGCGGCGTGATCTGGGCCAGCTCCAGGTTGATGGTCAGCAGAATGCCGTACCAGATCGGATTGATGTGCAGGTGGTGCATCACGGGCAGGATGACTGGCGACGTGATGAGGATGATCGAGATCGATTCCAGAAACATGCCGAGCACGAAGATCAGTACCATCATCGCCACCAGGAAGCCGGTCGCGCCCACATCCGCGGCGACCACCGTCTCGACGAGCTGCTGCGGGATCCGCATCTTGGTCAGCACGTGCCCGAACACCGATGCGCCGGCGAGGATCATGAACAGCATCGCCGACGTGCGGCTCGCGTCGAGCGCCGATTCCCAAATTTCCCGCAGTCCCACCTTGCGGTAGACCAGGCTCCCCACGGCCAACGCCAGCAGCGAGCCGGCGGCGGCGGCCTCGGTTGCGGTGAAGACGCCGGCATACATGCCGCCGAGCACAAAGGTCGGAAGGGAAATCGCCCACAGCGACTTTCGGATCGCACCCAGCGCCTCGCGCCCGCCGGCGCGCGGTTCCCGCTTGATGCTGCTGCGCAGCCGGAGGACCGACAGCATCGCCCAGCCGGCGAAGATCGCGGCCATCATCAGGCCGGGGATCACGCCGGCCATGAACAGGCCGCCGATCGAGGTGTCGGTGGTCACGCCGTACAGGACCATCGGGCCCGACGGCGGAATCAGAATGCCCAGGGTTCCGCCGGCGGCGACTAGCCCGTACGCCATCTGGCGCGGGTACCCGAAGCGCAGCATCTGCGGGATCGCCACCGCGCCGATGGTCAGCGCTGTAGCCACGCTCGAGCCGGAAATCGCCGCAAAGATCGTGCAGGCGGCGATGGTGGCAATGCCCAGGCCGCCCGGCAGGTGGCGCGTCAGCGTGTAGGCGGTGTCATAGAGGTCGTCGACAATCCTGCTGCGGATCATCACGTGGGCCATGAACGCGAAGAGCGGGATCGCCACCAGCAGGTAGCGATTGAGCTCGCCGAAGATGACCTCCGTTACCGACGCGAGCCCTCCCTGGCCCAGCAGCAGCAGGCCGCCGAAGATCGACAGCCCGGCGAAGATCGGGACACCGGTAAATAGCAGCGCAACCAGGCCGACGAGTATCAGCCCGATCGTCATTGCTCGTCGCCATGCTTGCGGGGGTTGGCGAGCGGCGGCAGGCCGAGCGCGAGCCGCCACAACGACTCCAGGGTCACCAGCGCCATCAGCGAGCCGCCCAGCGGCAGCAGCAGCATCAGCCACCATACCGGCAGCTCGAGGCGACCCTCGGTGACGATGCCGAACTGGCGCGACTCCATCGCCGTTTCCCAGCCGTTGACGACCAGGATCACCGCCACCAGGCCGGACGCCAGCCCGGCCCAGGCCTGCGCCCAGCGTGCGGCGCGGCCGCTGAGGCGCTCGGTCAGGACGTCGACGCCGATGTGCTCGGCCCGGCGCAGCACCTGCGCCGACGCCAGCATCACGATGGCGACGAGCAGGAAGCCGACCGCATCGTCGGTCCAGACCGGCGGGCGGTTGAGCACGTAGCGCATCACGACCGCCCATCCGATCAGCGCAAGCGAGACGAGCAGGGACGCCGCGGACAGCGCGATGGCGCCGTCGCAAAGCGCAGAGTTCAGGCGGCCCAGCGCGCGCAGGAGGCGGGGCTCGCCGCCCGCGGGCGCCGTCGGCTTCATGACATCAAAGCTGGTTGATGAGCTCCAGCAGCTTGGGCGCGTCGGGGCTCGAGGCGCTGAAGGCCTTCAGCACCGCCGGCTGCATCGCGTCGGACATCGCCTTTTCCTGCGCCGGCGTCAGCACCGTCACCTCCATTCCCTTGTCGCGCAGGTTCGTGATGTCCTGCGGCGGGATCTCGGCCGACTTCGGAATGGAGCGCAGCTCGGCCTTGTGCGCGGCGACCTCGATCGCCTCGCGCAATTCGGGCGGCAGGCTCTTGAACCACGCCGGGTTCACGATCAGGATGTCGTGCGCCAGGATGATGTTCGAAGCCACGCCGTACTTCTGCACCTCGTAATACTTGCGCTCGTAGGCCGCCGCCACGCCGGTGATGCCGGCGTCGATGACGCCGGTCTGCAGCGCCTGGTAGACCTCCGAGCCAGGCATCGCCGCCGGCGAAGCACCCATCGCGATCAGGCCTTGGTCGAACAGCTTCGACAGGCCGCGGATCTTCACGCCCTTGAAGTCAGCCGGCTTGATGAGCGGCGCCTTGGACGAGGTGAAGATGCCGTCGCTGGCGTCGATCATCCACCCCAGGTTGTGCACCCCCTTCTCTTCGAGCTTGGCATCGAGCATCTTCGCCGCCGCGGAGCCGGGGAACTTCTGCATCTTTTCGAGGCTGGTCACGTAGTAGGGAATCAGCGTGACGTTGAGCTCGGGGATCGTGCCGCCGAGCGTGAAGGCGGTGACCGCCGCTGCCTCGACCTTGCCGCTGGCCACGGCGGCATGGTTCTGGTTCGGCTTGAACAGCTGCGCCGAGCCGAAGATCTGGACCTCGACCTTGCCGCCGGTGGCGGCTTTGACGTCGGCGGCGAACTGCTCCATGTTCTTGGCCGAATGGTGCGACGGCGGGAACTGGTGGCTCAACCGCATCGTGTACTCGGCCGCCAGCGCACCGGTGGCGAGGCAGAGCGACGTGGCGGCGACGAGGCCGAGGCGCAGCGCGGGGACTAGGCGTAGCTTCATTCCGGTTCCTCCGGTTGGGGGTTGGGCTTTCGGTATTTCAGGCGATGGCGCGACGCTCACGCAGCCCGGCGATGTCGGCCTGCGTGTAGCCGACGCCGGCCAGCAGCGCGTCGGTGTGGGCGGCGAAGCGCGGCGGGTCGCGTCGCACCGGCAGACGCTCGCCCTGCATGGCGAGCGGCAGCAACGTGGTTTTCACCTTCTGTCCTGTCTTGGCGCCGTCCGGCAGCACGATATCGGCAAGGCCGCCGGTAGCCAGCAGATGCGGATCGTCGAACAGGTCCTCGGGCCGGCGGATCGGCGCAAACGGCAGGCCTGCCTGCTCGAACAGCATCGACAGCTCGGCCGCCGAGCGGTCCGCGAGCCGCGCACGGAGGATAGGCAGCAGCGTCGCTCGCCGCTCCACGCGCTGGTTGTTGGTCGCGAGCCCCGGGTCGGCCCGGAGGTCCGCGAAGCCGAGCACGTCGCAGAAGGCGAGGAACTGCGCGTCGCTCACCGCGGCCAGGAAGATCTGCTCGCCCCCCGCGACGGTAAAGACATCGTAGATCGCCCACGGATTGTCGCGCGCGGGCATCGGCTGCGGGTGGTTGCCGGTCACGGCGTACTGCAGCATGTGCTGGCCCATCAGGAACACGTTGTTCTCGAACAGCGCCGACTGCACCTCCATGCCCTTGCCCGTGATGCCGCGCTGGATCAGCGCGCCGAGAGCACCGATGGCGCCGAAGAGACCCCCCATGATGTCGTTGACGCTGGTACCCGCGCGCAGCGGATCGCCCGGACGGCCCGTCATGTACGCGAGCCCGCCCATCATCTGCACGACCTCGTCGAGGGCGGTACGGTGGTCGTACGGCCCGGGCAGGAAGCCCTTGTGGCTGACGTAGATCAGGCGGTCGTTGGTTGCTGACAGCGATGCGTAATCGAGGCCGAACTTCACCAGCGCGCCCGGCTTGAAGTTCTCTGCGACAACGTCGGCCGAGGCGGCCAGCCGTCGCGCCACTTCGGCGCCCTCGGGCTGCCGCAGGTCGATGCCGACGCTGAGCTTGTTGCGGTTGAACATCGGGAAGAAGCCGGCTCCCGCGCCGAGCAGGCGGCGCGTGCCTTCGCCGTCGATCGGCTCGACTTTGATCACCTCGGCACCGAGATCGGCCAGCACCATCCCGCAGGTCGGGCCCATGACCATATGGGTGAACTCCACCACGCGCAGGCCGGACAGCGGCTGCGGGGCGGACACCCGGCCGTGGGCGGCCTCGGGGGATTGCGGTGCAGCGTTCATGCAGCCGGCGCCATCGTCTTGGGCAGGCCGGCCCGCGCGATCGCGCCGTGCAGCGGCTCGCCGTCGAGCCAGCTTGCGAGTTGCGCCCGCAGTGCGAGGAGGGCGTCGAAATCGAACCCGGTGGGCACGCCCATGCTGGCGAACAGGTACGCCACGTCCTCGGTGGACACATTGCCGCTCGCGCCGGGAGCGTGCGGGCAACCCCCGATGCCGCCGAGGCATGCGTCGAAGCGGCGGATCCCCACCTGCCAGGCGGAGTAGACATTGGCGAGCCCGAGGCCGCGCGTGTCGTGGAAATGGCCGCAGTCGAGGCGTTCGCCGGCGATCGCGCGACCCTTCTCGAAGAGGCGCCTCACCTGCAGCGGGTCGGCATAGCCCACGGTGTCGGCCAGCCCCACGGCGTCGGCGCCGGCGTCCAGCGCGCCCCGCAGCAGCCGCAATACCTCGGACTCCTCGACCCGGCCCTGAATCGTGCAACCGAAGGCGGTTGACAGCCCGACCTCGATGCGGCACTTCGAGCCCGAGGCATCACGCGCCGCACGGATCCGGCCAAGCTCCGCGACCGCTTCGTCGGGCGTCCGGCGCACGTTGGCGAGGCTGTGCGCACGACTGGCCGAGATCGGCAGCATCATCGAGTCCGCGCCGCTCTCGAGCGCGGCCTGCGCACCCTTGAGGTTGGGCACGAGCACCGAGGTCACGAGACCGGGCAGTGCCCTGGCGGCGGCAACGATCTCGGCCGTGTCGGCGAGTTGCGGAAGAAGGCGCGCGGGCACGAAGGAGCCGACCTCGATCTCGCGCTGCCCGGCCGCGTGCGCGGCGCGCAGCCAGACGAGCTTGTGCTCGGTCGGCAGGGTGCGCGCGATGCTCTGCAGGCCGTCGCGCAGGCCGACTTCGCGGATACTGACGGAGGAATTGTCCATATTGCGGATTCTACTTTGCACGTCGGCCGACCGCGGCTGGACGCGGGCTTGCGCACTCGATCTCGCCCGGGGAATCTTACATTCGATAGAAAAGCGGGAAGACGACGGCAGCCGGCGTTGCCGCAGAGGCGCGTCGACGAACCTATGCAGGGTCCGAGCCCTTCGTTCCACGAGGATAGATTTCCGGTGACCGTCGATAGGCCTCGGCGCAACGTTCAGAACAAAACCATGGCTCCGTCGGCGTGGTTCTGCGGTATGCCGCATAAGGCGCGAGCATCTTGCACACTGGATCTATCCAAGCGGGATCGAAGGCCGGCGCGAACTCGATGGAGTAGAGCGACACTTGGTCGGCAATCGATCGCAGCGCCACCTTCCCCACGTCCTGCGCAACGATTCCGGATTCTGCCGCGATGTTGGCGACCGCCTGGGTCGCCAGCAATTGTCCCGGAGACGCAAAGGCGGCGATTCGCGCCGCGATGTTGACTGTCGAACCGAAGAGGTCGTTCGATCTGCGGAGTACGGGCCCGTGGTTAAGCCCCGTCCTGGTCAGTGGAATCCGTGGCTCGGATCGACAGGCTGGAATCAGGCGTCCGAGCACCTGGAGGGCGGTCGCCGGGTCAGGAAATCCAAACATCGCTTCGTCACCGATCCACTTGATCGGCGGCCCATGCTCCCCGAGCGCCTGGCTCACCAACGCCTCGAAGTGCCCAAGCACCGCGATTGCGGACTCATCTCCATAGACGTCCGTTATCGCGCTGAAGCCCGCCAGATCGACGAACGCGACGGTCGCGACCACGGACTCGAAGCCGTCGACAGCGCTGACGTTGGTGCGCATGGATGATTGTGGTGGGGTCGGTGGTACGGGGTCAAGCGTCGATCTTTTGGACGGCAACGGGCTCCTCCGCCTGCTTTCCGTGACGCCTGCGAGCGGGCGCTCGCGCCAATGTCTCGGTCCGGCCAATGACAGACAGTACGTCGTCGGGCGGCGCCATCGCCGACCCCGGGCCCACTGCCACGGGGTTGATTCGTGTCCGTAGTCGGCGACCGGCCCGCCTGGACACTCGGACACACCCCCGAGCGGCCGTCGAACGCAGTGAGATGCGGCGGTACACTTGCCGCGGCATCTCCACCCGATCGGTAGCAGATCCTGTAGTCTTCCTTCGGCCAGAAGCCGATGCTTCCCGACAGAGGACGGCGAGTTCACAGCGCACTCCGCAATTGCCCGCGCCCGAGCCCGCCAGCGATTTTCGAAGGCCAACCTGGGGAATCGGCACCACCTGACCCTTACCGCCCGCATGACTGCAGAACTGCGCCAGATCGTCGAGGGTGTATTGCTTGTCTTCGCTGCACTCTTTCCGATTATCAATCCTATTGGCGGCGCGCCAATCTTCCTCGCCATGACGTCCGCGTACACGGAGTCGGAGCGCGCATCGCTTGCGCGGCAGGTGTCGGTCAATGCATTTGTGCTCTTGCTGGCGTCGGTGGCCACCGGGAGCTACGTGCTCGAGTTCTTCGGGCTATCGGTGCCGGTGGTACAGGTCGGGGGTGGCCTCGTGGTCTGCGCCCTCGGGTGGCGGCTTCTCCACGAACCTGGTGCGCTTGACCGCCCATCACCCGAAAGCACGGGTCCGCGGCGCAGTCCCGCCTTCTACCCGCTGACCATGCCGCTCACCGTCGGTCCGGGATCGATCTCCGTGGCGATAACCATCGGAGCCAATCACCCGCACAGCGTGCGATCGTTGCTCGTCGATGGCCCGGCAGTGCTAATCGGCCTGACCCTCGTGGGTGCGTCGGTATTCATCGCATACCGGAACGCTCACCGACTGAACAGGATCATCGGAGAGACGGGAATGAACGTTCTGTTGCGCCTGTCCGCCTTCATCCTGCTATGCATAGGCGTGCAAATCGCCTGGAACGGCACGAGCGCGCTACTGCGATCCCTGGCAGTGTGAGGTCGCCACGAAACGCACATGGCCGTGTCCGCCTGCGGCCGCTCCGGGCTCGCGCGATCACCGAGCATCGGCCGTCGCCGAATCGCCCGAAGCGGACGCTCGCTCGACCGAATGGCTTAGGTCGGCGACGATGTCGCATGGGATCGACGTGTCGCCGATTCAGGCTAAACGGCCGCCGGTGCGAACAGCCCCGGGCTCGTCAGTCTGCTTGGCAGGACCCCGCGAATGCCGATTCACCAAGCACAAGGATGCAATGGCGTAATGCGTCCATCCCGATGAGGCCGGCGCGAACTACCCCGCGCGCGTCCCCCGCGAAACAAACGAAACAACATGACCTCGCCGTGAAGTACCGCTGCGGCACCCGCCTAGTAGACTGAACCGCGATCCGGCGTTGGGAAGACCGACGGAGGAGCAGCGATGTACGTGCCGGCGCATTTCGAAGAAACACGGTCCGACGAGTTGCACCGCATCATCGGTCAGCATCCGCTCGAGGCTTGTGATCAATGGGCCGACCGGACTCGATGCATCGGCACGGCCGGCCGGTTAGCGTGATACGTCGGGCGCTGAGAGGGACTCGACGACTACGTCGAAAGGAGTGCGACATGATCGCCGTATTCGTTACATTCCGCTACGGAGACAACTTCGATGAGCGAGCCGTGCGGAAGACCGCCGAGACCGCGCGCGTAAGGTTCGAAGGAATGCCGGGGCTACGCTCAAAGGCTTTCACGCTCAATGGCGGGAAGCGTGAGGCCGCGAATTTCTACGTATGGGATTCAGAGGAGGCCGCCAAAGCGTTCTTCACCGATGAGCTGCTCGAGGGGGTAGCCGATCTCTACGGTGTGCGCCCCAGCGTCGAGTTCGTGCAGATTGCCGCGCTCGTGGAAAATATCCGGCCGTGACGCGGTCCAGGGATGACGCCCAAACCGTCGATGCACCGGACCCGCTACAGCGAGCGTCGCCCGCCTTCGCGGCCGGTGATCTCCAGCGTTAGGGCACTCGACGAGCGGCTGCTTTGCAGCAGCACGAGTGGTTGTTCCGAGCCGAACTCGGTCATGCACCTACCTGGCGGAGATCGCACAAGCGGTCGTTCGACTCCACGCCGCTCATCCCGTGCGGTCATCCGTGGCCCCTGTCAATGCCTTCACGGCAACCGCGGCGACGAGCGCGGTCAACAACACGCCGCATATCCCGATCAGTATCGCCAACAGGCGAGTTAGCAGTGACTTGGGCGCAAGGTCGCCGTAGCCGATTGTCAGGCCCGATACGAACGCGAAATAGATCGACTCGTGTACCGACCAGCCCTCGATCGCGCCGATGACGAGCCCGAGCGCAACGATCAGGCCGAGCAGTATGGACAGGATCGGCCAAACGACGCGCAACCCGGTGACCAGCCCTGCGGCGAATTTCCTTCTCAAGGTGCGCGAATCCATGGCCCTCCTCGAGCTTATCGACGTTACATCAAGCCCCGTCCGGCTTTCGCTAACGCACTGACGCGCCAATGACGCTAACCTGACTCGAATTCAAGTCTAGCGCAACCTAACGCGCGCATCGCAGAGAACAGGGCAGCATGGCGACCGATGCGCGGATTGCCCGCGCGGCATGCGCCTAACCCGCGGGTGGCCATTCGGCATTGATCTTGCCGTCGACGATCCCGATGCGGCGGTCGGCAACGGCGGCGAAGCGGGCATCGTGCGTCACGGCGACGACCGTCTGCCCCTTCGCGTGCGCGAGCTCGCGCAGGATCTGCTGCACGTTGGCGCTCGCCGCAGAATCGAGATTGCCGGTGGGCTCGTCCGCGAGGACGACGAGCGGGTCGTTTGCGAGTGCGCGCGCGATGGCGACTCGCTGTCGCTGGCCGCCCGACAGCTGGTGCGGGTGCTTGGCGCTTTGTTCGGCAATGCCGAGCTGGGCAAGCAGCTCCATGGCGCGCGTCCGCGACGCCGCCTCGCCCAACCTCCCCAGCCGGCGCATGGGCAGCCGCACGTTGTCAAGCACCGAGAATTCGGCGAGCAGAAAATGGAACTGGAAGACGAAGCCCAGTTTCTCCAGTCGGCGATTGGCGAGCTCGTCTTCGCCGTAGCGCGAGGTGTCCTCGCCGTCGAGCCAGATGCGCCCCTCGCTCGGCACGTCGAGCAGCCCGAGCAGATAGAGGAGCGACGACTTGCCCGAGCCCGATGGCCCCATGATGCACACGAACTGGCCGCGTTCGATTTCCAGCGTCACCCCGTTGACGAGCGTCACCGGGACTTCGCCCTCGAGCCGGCGCACGACATTCTCGGTGCGGAGCACGACGCTGGCATGGTGCAGGTTGGCGCTTGTGCCTGCCGCCGCCGCGCTGGCGCTCGACGGGGACGAGTTCGCGTCCTGGGGCGGCCCGGCGGCGATCATCCCGCCCCTCGCAGGATGTCGACCGGATGCACGCGCCCGGCGCGCCGCGCTGGGAGGTAGGCCGCCGCGATGCACGAGGCGAGGGCGAACGCGGCGGCTAGCGCGTACTGCTCGGGCCCCCACCAGACGGGCAAGTGCACGACCTCGGTCATTCCCGGCGGCTTGATCTCGATCACCGACAACACCTTCATCAACCCGATCCCCAGCACGACCCCGAGAACGCTGCCGATCGCCCCGATGACGATGCCCTCGATGAGGAAGATGATGCGCACGTCGCTCGCGTGGAATCCCATCGACTTGAGGATGGCAATGTCGCGCGTCTTCTCCATGACGATCGTGGACAGCGTGTTGTAGATGCCGAAAGAGGCGACCACGAGTATCGCCGCGACCACGCTGTACATGATGATGTTGCGAATGACGAGCACGGAGAGCAGGTCCTCCGAGGCCTCCCGCCACGAAACGGACTTGTAGCCGATCGTATCCTCGATCCGCTTCGCGACGTCGTAGGCGGCGTAAGGATCGGCGAGCTGGATGATGAAGCGGTTCACGCGGTTCGGGCGGTCGAGCAGGACCTGCGAGCGCTTGAGCAGCACGAAGGCCTGCCCTTCGTCGTAGCTTACGTTGCCCGTGCGAAAGATGCCGACGACCTTCATCGTGCGAGCCGTCCCGCTCGCCGCCAGCACGCTCACGGTGCTGCCTACCTGCAGGTTGAACTTGTCGGCGAGGCTCTTGCCGATGATGATGCCGTTGGGATTGGCGGCAAGGTCCTCGAGCGTGCCGCGAATCATCTTGTCCTCGATCGTCGACACGGATTTCATCCGCTCCGGAACCACGCCGGAGAGACTCACGCTTTGCTGTTGACCGGCGAAGGTGAGCACGGCCGACCCCTGCAGCACCGGGGCGACGCGCACGCCGGGCAGCGATTCGATGAAGTCGAGCTTCTGCCGGTAGCCGCGGATGCCGCGGGTTTCGGTCTGCGGCTTGACGTTGCTCACGGCCACTGCGCCTTCGTTCCAGCGCAGCGCGGCTGGCTGGGCGCGCGGCGACCGGAACTCGTCCGACACCGTGATGTGGGGACTGTTGTCGACCAGACGCTTGATGAAATCCTTCTCGGAGCCGCGCATCAGCGAAGACACGGCGAGAAAGAAGGCGACGCCCAGCACGACCCCGCTCAGGGAGACGAGCGTCGGGCGCTTCCGATGGACGAGATGGGCGACGGCGACGTCGAGCCGGATGGCCACTGGATGTTCCCGCGCTACTTCGGCGCTCGACTCCGGACGCCGCGACCCTCGCGCAGCTCGTCGGTCGGCGTTGCCACGACCCGGGCGTCGGCGCTCAGCCCGCCGGTGATCTCGATGCGTCCGTTTCCCGCCACGCCCGTCTTCACCGGCTGCCGGTGGAGCTTGCCCTCCGAGACAACCCATACCGCGCCGTCCTTGATCGCCGTGGCGGGCAGCAAGAGCGCGTTCGCCCGCTCGGCGACGATGAGATTCGCGTCCACCGTCATGCCGACCCGGAACGGACTCGGGTCCGCGAGTTTGATCCGGACGCGATAGCTTCGCGCGACGGGATCGCCCTTGGGGGTGATCTCGCTCACCTCGCCGTCGAAGACGCGATCGGGCAGGGCATCGGCATGCAGCACCACCTTCTGCCCGGCATGCACGCGCGGGATGTCTTCCTCGTCCACTTCCGCCGTGACGCGCAGCGGCGCGCAGCACGAGAGGTGAAACACCGGCTGGCCGGCGGGGATGTACTGCCCGATCTCGCCATCGCGCCGGATGACGGTGCCGTCGGCGGGCGCGGCAAGCGACATGAAGTCACGCTGCGCGCGAGCGCGCCTGAGTGATGCCTCCGCGGCGTCGAGATCGGCGCGCGTGCGGTCGAGCTCGCCCTTGGACATGAAGCCGCGCGCGACGAGGTCTTGCGTGCGGTCGTACTGGGCGCGCGCGTACTTGGCACGCGCCTCCAGCTCCTCGACGGTGCTCGCGAGATCCGAGTCGTCGAGCTTCGCCAGCACCTGGCCCTTGCGGACGGAACTGCCTTCGTCGGCGTTCAAGGCGACGAGACGGCCCGCGATACGGGGAGCGATCGGCATGCTGATCGTGGGCTCGACGCTTCCCGTGGCGTAGATCGCTTCCACGGCCGGACCCCGGATCGGAGTGACGAGCGTTACGGTAACCGGACCTTCGCGCCACCACCAGAAGGCGACGCCGGCCCCGAGGGCGACCGCAAGCAGGATCCACGTCCACTTGTTGCGCATGGAGTCGAAAACGGGATGGAAGACGAAGGACGAGCTCCGCCAGCGTCCCGATCAGAACTACGGCATGAGGCGACGTCGGGTGCTGGCGTCAAGACCGCGTAACAATGATAAACATCCGCCGGTCCGTCGCCGAATGCGTCGTGGACGAATGGAGCCTGAATCATACTACGCCTCTCCCGAAACGCTTATCGCGGATCTCACGCAATCCGATAGACTGGTCTGTCGGATATCCGGACACATCCATCCAGCAGGAGGACGCAATGAAGATTGGTGTTATCGGGTCTGGCGACGTTGGGCGTGTGCTCGCGAGCGGCTTCCTGAAACACGGCCACGAGGTGGTGATCGGCACTCGCGATCCGGCGAAGCTTGCGGCCTGGGCGCAGGCGAACCCCAACGGCCGCGTCTCGGGATTTGCGGAGGCTGCAAAGTTCGGCGAAGTCGTAGTACTCGCGGTGAAAGGCGCGGTGGCGACCGACGCGCTCACCGCTGCAGGCGCGGACGCGCTCGAGGGCAAGGTGGTCATTGACGCTACCAATCCCATCGGGGGCGCGCCGCAGAATGGCGTACTCAAATTCTTTACGAGCCTGGACGAGTCGCTCATGGAGAGGCTGCAGAAGCAGATCCCGACGGCGAAATGGGTCAAGGCGTTCAATTCCGTGGGCAACGCGCGCATGGTGAACCCGGATTTCGGTGGGGTGCGGCCGACCATGTTCATCTGCGGCGACGACGCTGCCGCGAAGGATACGGTGGCGCGGATCCTCGATCAGTTCGGCTGGGAAACGGAGGACATGGGCGGCGTGGAAGCCGCGCGCGCGATCGAGCCGCTCTGCATCCTCTGGTGCATCCCTGGTTTCATCCGCAACCAGTGGACGCACGCGTTCAAGATGCTCAAGTGAGAACGGTGCGCGCGGCAATCCCGCCTTGCGCAGCCAACGCATGACAGGCTCGGGCTGCGGCCTAGCCCAGGTAGTAGACGGCGACCGCCGTGCACGCGACGCCGAGCGCGATGGCAAGCGATTGGCCGATGGCTGCGCGCACCGTTGCATGTCGATGCAGCCCCGGCACCAGGTCGGCAATCGCCACGTAGATGAAGCTTGCCGCCGCGAGCGCGACGACGTACGGGAGAGCGGGTCTTGCGAAAGAGAACGCGAAGTACCCCAGTATGCCGCCACCGATCGCAGCCAGGCTGAAAGCGACGTTCCAGAACAGCGCCCGGCGCCACGAGAACCCGGAATCCAGCAGGATCGCGAAATCCCCCATCTCTCGCGGAATTTCGTGCGCGACCACGGCGAGGGTCGTGACCAGTCCGAGCTGCACGTCGGTCAGAAAGGCGGCGGCGAGAAGGATGCCGTCCGTGAAGTTGTGCAGAGCGTCGCCGATCAGGATCATTGGCCCCGCCGGTTGGACGCCTTGCCACAGGGAGGGCGCCGCCGGCATCGGATGAGCGTGATGCCACAGCGCAACCTTCTCGAGCAGGAAGAACAGGAAGATCCCGGCGAGCACGGTCGCGAACACGTGTCGCAACGGAAACGCGAATGCAGCCACCGGCAACAGCTCCAGGAACGCCACCGCCAACAGAACGCCGACGGCGTAGCTGACAAAGTACGGGATCCGCCGTCTCGCAAACACAAACGCCACGGGCGCCGCGGCAAGGACGCTGAGGAGGCCGGTCGTCAAAGTGGCGAGCACTATCCAGGCGAGAGTCACGATGAGCGGTCACGAATGCTTTGGCGACGGGGCGCCTCGCGGGCGCGCAATGCGACTGATTCGCGGCTGCGAGCTCCTCACCGAAGCCGTGGCGCAGCAAAGAACGAGGCAATTGCGCCCCAGCCGCACCCGTGGGGCTAGTCCGGGTGCTTCATCCCGCAATACTTGCCGTACGCGATGCCCTTGCACGCCTTCTGCAGTTCGGCGTCGCAAAGGTCTTCATCCTTGCCGGATTCCTGACACTTGGCCGCCGCCTCGTGCGCTGCAGCGATGACCCGGTGGCGCCTGACGTCCTCCTTGGTGTGCGCCGCCTCGAGCGCCGGGTCGACCTTGGACGTCGCAGGCTTGGCCGGCGCCGTGGTGGGCGGGGAATCGGCCCCGACCGCCAAACTCGCGAACGACGAGAACAGGATCAATGCGCACAACAGCTTCTTCATGGGACTCTCCTTCAGTCGACCGTCATCCCCGGCGAGCGAGCGTCGCCGAGATGTTTGCCTGCGCCGCCCGCCAGCTCGGCAGCAAGGCGGCCAGCGCCGCGGCTAGCAGCGAAGGCACCAGCAACCAGAGTTCTCGGCCGGACACCTCCCACGCATCGATCGGAATGCTCTCCTGGCGCACCATCCACCACGCGAGGATCGCCGCGAGGCCGTGCGCGAGGAGGAGGCCGAGAATGCCGCCGAGGACGGCCAGGATCAGCGCCTCGAGCATCAGCATCACCGCGATGCTGGTCGGCCGTGCCCCGAGCGTACGCAGCACGGCGATGTCGTACGCGCGCTCGTTCAGGGCGTGATAGAGCGCGATGAACAGCGACAGCGCAGCCGTGGCCAGCACGACGCCGCCGAAGGCGCGTATCACGTCGGCCCCGACGCCGATCATCCGAAACAGGCGCGCGGTTTCGTACGCCGGTGACGCCGCTTGCATGTTGGTGTCGGAGTTGATCTTGCGCGGCAGCGTCGCCGCGGCGAGCGGCGTCGCGTATTGCACGAGCAGGATGGTCACCTGTCGCTCGTCCTCGACGACCTTTCTCTCGTCGGGATCGGTGATATTGCCTTCATGGACGAACCAGACACTCTCCGTGTCGCAGAGGACGAGCCGGTCGAGAACGGTCCCGGTCGGACGCAGAACGCCGACCACCGAGTAAACCGAGTCGCCGTGCACCGGCCCGCCTTCCGCGAGGCCGTGGGAGCCGACGAATCGGTCGCCGGCGCCGAGCCCGGTGCGGGCCGCGACCGTCGCACCGAACACGGCCTGCATCTTGCCGCTCCAAACCCGACCCGCGGCGAGCTCGCCATGGTAGAGGTCGATGTAGCCGGGTGTGGTCCCGATGATCCAGAAGCCGCGGAAGCTGTCGGCAATGGAAAGCGGAATCACGTTCTTGATCAGCGGGTTCTTCGCCAGCTCCTGCGCGGACTTGAGCGGGATGTTGCCGGTCGGGACGTCGAGGTGAAAGATCCCGGCCAGCATGAGCTGGATCGGGCTGCCCTTGGCGCCGACCACGAGGTCGATGCCGCGGGCGTCGCGATTGAGACTGCTGCCGATCTGCCCGTTGACGATCAAGACGAACCCGATCGTTCCGACGCCGAGAGCGAGCAGCAATACGTTGAGCAGCGTGCCGAGTGGTCGTGCCCGAAGGTAGCTCCACGCGAGCTGCAGCAGGTTCATCCGCGGCCTTCCGCGGGGCGGCGCGGCAACTCCAGTTGCCGCGGGATCTTCGCCTTCAGGCGCGTGTCGTGCGTCGCGATCACGAGCGATGCCGCATGCTGCCGGGTGGCGCCGAGCAGGAGATCGGCGACCGAAGCGCACGCCTCGTCATCGAGATTCGACGTCGGCTCGTCCGCGAGCAGGAGCTTGGGACGATTGACCAACGCCCGGGCGATGGCGACCCGCTGTTGCTGACCCACCGAGAGCTGATGGGGATAGGAACCGGCCTTGTCGTCGACACCCAGCGCGCCAAGCGTTGCCAGGGCGGCCGAGCGCTCCACGCGGAGACCGGCGATGCTCTGCGCAACCAGCAGATTCTGCATCGCGGTCAGTGTCGGAAGCAGGTGGAACTGCTGCAGCACGATGCCGATATGCCGGCCGCGGAAGCGGTCCCGCGCACGCGGGGAAAGCGCCGACAGGTCCTGTCCGTCGACCACCACCGACCCGCGGGTGGGCTCCAGGAGGCCGGCGATCAGGTGCAGCAGCGTTGTCTTGCCGCAGCCGGAGGGACCGACGACGAGAATGTTGCATGCCGGCTCCAGCGCGAATTCGTCCACATGCAAGACGTCGTCGCCGCCGCCGTAGGCAAAGCGAAGGCCCGCGAGGCGAATCATGGCCAGCCAGGGAATCGGCCTATCGACACTCCGCGCAACGCCCGTAGAGCGTCACATGGTGGTGGTCGACGGTGAAGCCGCGCGGCGCAAGGCGGCGCATGTCGCCCGGACAGCCGGGCACGTCGTAGACGCGGCGACACGTCGTGCACTGGAAGTGGTCGTGGTGCCCGGACTCCCTCATCTCGTAGCGCGGGCCCTCTCCGGGCAGCGTGATGACCTGGAGGGTGCCCTCGGAGACGAGGAGCTTTAGATTGCGGTAGACGGTCGCAATGCCCAGTGCCCGGACGATCCCGCGCCCTGCCTCGAGGATCTCGCTCGCAAGCAGCGGTCGCTGCGCAGCCTTGATGACCGCCTTGATGGCTTCGCGCTGACGGGTGTCGCGTTCCATTGCAGCCATGGGAAAGGGAAGGGGTTGCTTGAAAGTCGATAATGATATAGCATTATCGTTACTGCTACAACTCGTCGCCGGCGCGAAACTCGCGGGCGGCCGACCTGTCTCAATCGCCCTGGAGTTCGAGCCCGCCGCCGCGTTCGCCGGGCTTCACACGACCGGAAGGGAGCACGTCATGCGGGAGATCTTCGGCACTTCGGCCATGGCGGTCCTGCTCGCTGCCGCGCCGCCGGCCGACGCGTTCGACAAGGGCATCGCGGCGACCGGCTTGCCGACGGCGTCCCTGTTCAGCGCCTCGGTGCTGCCCGAGATGCAGGGCGTCGTTTCCTGGAAAACGCTGAGCCAGGTCGAGCCGGTCAAGCAGGATGGCGTGATGGTCCCGCGCTTCAGCGGCGATATCCTCAGTCTGGACAGCAAGACGGTCCGGGTGCAGGGATTCGTTCTGCCGCTCGATCTCGGAGACCAGCAGCATCACTTTCTTCTCTCTGCCGTGCCGCCCCACTGCCCCTTTTGCCTGCCGGCGGGACCTGACGCAATTGTCGAGGTCATTGCGAAGAAGAAGATCGCCTACGGATTCGAGCCTATCCTGCTGGGCGGCAAGTTCGCCGTGCTGAAGAATGATCCCACCGGCGTGCTCTACCGTCTGACCGACGCCGAGGCCATCGACCTGACCCGTCGGTAGCAGCGAGGATCGTCCGACGCACGCGCCGGCTGCGAGGCGTTAGGTATGCTATTTTTATCTCCGCGCTCGCCGTCCTCCGCTCACGGGCTCGCTCCGGGCATCTCGTGAGCCGCCGGCAGACCGTGCCAAGGGGCTAACGACATGCGAGTCGAAATCCCGGCCTACTCTTTGTTGATCGCGGCTGCCGTGGGCCTGGCCTGCGGGTGCGCCAGTTCTCCGCCAGCGGGCGATGCCGCGGCCGTGCAGGTTTTCGAAGCGAACCCGTACGTCGGAAAGCCGTACGAGGTCCTGGGCCCGCTTTGGGCGGACTCGTGGCGAACGGCCTACCGGCTTCCGACGTTCCCGAAAAGGGAGGAGGCCGTCGCCGCGCTGCAGTCCGAGGCGGCACGTCTGAACGCGGACGCGCTGATCAGCGTCAGTTGCCTCGACTACGGCCGCTCGACCTGGTTCCGGAACAGCGAGCCGGGGTTCATTTGCTACGGAGTTGCCATCCGGCTGCCACGAAGCCAAGGATGATCGTCGGCGCAACAAAGAGGCGTCCGGATCGAGCCTCGTGACCTCACGTGCTCCGAGCGCTGCTTGCACTGCTGCTTCTGTTCGGGATGTCGTGCCCGACATCCGCTGACACCGCGAAGCCTTTGACCGCGATCCTGCTCGAGGCTCGCAGACATATGCCCGATCCGAACTTCAAGGATTCGGTCGTGCTCGTGCTGAACAACATCGGTCCCGCGCCGGGGGGGCTCATCCTCAACCGCCCGACGTCGATACCCGTCGCCCGGCTCTTTCCCGATCTCGAACGTCTCGCGCGGCTGGACGACAAGGTGCGATTCGGCGGCCCGGTCCAGTTGACGTCGGTGTCGTTCCTCTTTCGCGCCGATACGCCTCCCGAGCACGCAGTCCAGGTTCTCGACGGCGTCTGCATCAGCACCAACCCGGAATTGCTGCGGAAGCTGCTGGCCCGCGAGAGGCCCATGGAGGGCTTGCTGATATTCATCGGCTACTCCGGCTGGGGGCCGGGTCAGCTCGAGGCCGAGATCGCCAATGACGACTGGACGCTTGCGCCCGCCAATCCGGAGACCATCTTCAGCGCCAAGCCCGCTCGCCCCTGGGCCGGGCCGCAGGAGCCGGAGGCAGTGCGCGGCACCTGACCCTCCGGCAGGCACCTCTGTTGCAGCCGGCGCGGCAAACGAAAGAGCCCGCACGAAGCGGGCTCCTCGATACGCGTGCGGACTCGAGTCAGTTCTCGGGCTTGGCGGCCTCGGGCGCAGCGTTTCGCGCGAGCGCGACCGCACCCGGCGCGCTTTCCTTGACCTTCGCCGATTGGTCGGCGCAATCGCCTCGGCAGGCGGCGACGTTCTTTCGCGATGGCGTGAGCGCGGCCTTCTTGACCGGAGCCGGGGTTGCCTGCGCCTGGTCATCGGTGATTGCACGCTTGGCCCCGTGGGAGGCGCCGCAGTCGGCGGCCGCGGCGCTGGCGAAGGTCAACACGGCAAGAGCGAGCGAGATATCGCGCAACATCACGTCCTCCGTCGTCGAACCAAGTTCGATGATCGTGCGCGCCCGCATGGGCGGTTGTCAACGGCCGCGGGCTCTCCCTTCGGACCAGGAATCCCATGACATCCTGAGGGCGAAACGGCGGCCTCGCGGGGCGGGTGCAATCCCCGCGAGCCTGAGGCGCCTGTAAGGGCTTGGCCGCGCCGCGGAACGGCGTTCCCGTACGCGAGTATCAGAAACCTGCCGACAAGCGATCGGGGATCGTGCGTTCACCATTCGCCCATCGAAGGCAAGGCGGCCGCGAATGCCGCGCCGATCCCTCAAATGCGTGTTGCACTCGTCTACAACCCGATTGCGGGCGACGGCCGGGGCCCGGACCTGGACGAGTTGTTCGAGCTGGTCCGCGGCCAGGGGCATGCCCTGCGATACCGCTCGTCGAAGGACACGCACCTCGCGGAGTTCCTGGCGCGTCCCGCGGACCTCGTCGCCGTTGCAGGGGGCGACGGCACGATCGCCAAGGTCGCGAAGCTCCTCCACCGGAAGCGCATCCCGATCGCGCCGTTGCCGATGGGAACCGCGAACAACATCTGCACGGCGCTCGGCCTGACTCGGTTCACGCTGCGCGAGCAGGTGGCAGGATGGAACACCGCCGAAGAGCGGCGGTTCGACATCGGGGAGGCGTCCGGCCCGTGGGGCGAGCGCCAATTCGTCGAGTCGGTCGGCGTGGGGATGATCCCGCGCATGATCATCGCCGCGCACCGCAAGAACCCACCCAAGCGCAAGAAGAAGCATTCGCGCAATGCGCGCGCCGTGCGGCTCGCGCTCCGTCATCTCCGCGACTGTCCTGGCGTGCAGCTCGACGCGACCATCGACGGGCGGCCGTGCCGCGGCCGGTTCGTCCTCTTCGAGGTGATGAACATCCCCCTCGTCGGACCGAATCTCTTCCTCGCGGCGTCGGCGGATCCCTCCGACCGTCTGTTCGACGTCGTCGTCGTCCGGGAATTCGAGCGCGCGCTGTTGCGCGAATGCCTCGAGGCGGAGGAGGAAGGGGCGGCGTGGCCCCATGAGCTGACGACGATTCGCGGCCGCCGCCTCGAGCTCGCGTCGGGCGGCTTTCCCATTCACGTCGACGACGAGATCTACCTCCGGACGTCGGCGGACGGTCGCAACGGCGCGCCCATCCGCCTCGCGATGCGCGACGGCGTCCGAATGCTCGTTCCGCGCCAGCCCTGAGAGGTCCGTTCAGGCGGAAGCCGTGGGGCGTGCGAGCTCACTGTCCTGCGTCGCGTGCTGCGCACGAAGGTCTTCGAGCGCCCGTTCGTCGGTCAAATCGAGACGCACCGGCATTAGCGAGATGAACCCTTGCTCGACTGCCCACCGGTCCGTTCCCTCGTCGATGTTCTCCACTGGGGCGACGGTGAACCAGAAGTGCTTTCGCCCCATCGGATCCTCGCCCGGGACGATCCTGCCGTCGTAGTGCCGCACCGACTGTCTCGTCCATCTCATCCCGCGCGGGGGCTTCGCCGGAAAGTTGACGTTGACGAGCGGAACATCGGCGATCGGAAGCAGGAAATCCAGGACGCGACGCACCCAGGGCTCGAGCACGGTGAGATAGGCCTCCTCGCCACCCGCGGGGGTGCTGAGCGCGATGCCGCGCAGTCCCATGAGCGCCGCCTGGCGCGCGGCGGCGACGGTCCCCGATGGCCAGAGCGAATTGCCCAGGTTGCTGCCGAGGTTGATTCCGGAAAGCACGATCTCGGCGTCCTTCCATTCGAACGCGCCGAGCGCGACGCAGTCGGCGGGCGTTCCGTTGACTCGGTGTGCGACGAAGCCGCCGAGCGGAGTCCGCTTGAAGGTCAGCGGGCGCGCGGACGTGATCGAATGGGCGGCCGAGGACATTTCGACGTGCGGCGCGACCACGCGCACTTCGCCCAGCATCGACGCCACTCGCGCGAGCGACGCAAGTCCGGGGCTGTAGATGCCGTCATCGTTGGTGACCAGTATCCGCATCGGTGACTCGCATTTCGGCCGTGCCGGATGACCTTGGGCAGCGGGGACGAACTCAGCCGCCACGGCGCCGCGGCGCGAGCGGCTCACACTAGACGCTACCTACCGTAGTAATGATATTCGTCGCGGTAAGGATGGCCGCGATAGGGATAGTCGGGGTGGTAGTAATGGCGGCCGCCCCGCGCGTAATAACCGTCGTCGTGGTAGCGATAGCCGACGGGGGTGACGACGCACGCCCCTAGCATCGCGCTGATCATGAGCGACACGATCATCCAGCGTCTCATGGGGAACTCCTTCCTCCTGTGCACGAAAGGTTGGAGGCGCGGACCCGCCGCGATATCCCGCATCCGTTTGCACGACCTGTCCGCCGGCGACGGATTCCGGCGTAGGACGAGGAAACGCATTCGGCCACGGGGAAGGCCGCGCCGAAGCCGCCGGTCCGCGGATTTCCGCCGATCGGATCTATTGCGGGTGCCCTCGCCGGCCCCGATGCTATTCTGTTGTCATATTCCTTCCGCACCCGCCTCAATGCTTCGCCGCCTCGCGCTGGCCGCCGCGCTGATCCTGTTCGCCGCCCCGGTCTCGCCCGCGCGCGGCGAAAGCGACTTCGTGCGGCGCCAGGTCCCCGGCGGCGCGCCGCCGCCGCCTTTCCAGCCGGAATTCCAGTTCAGCTTCGGGACGCCCGCACGTTGGCCGGGGAAGGTGCTCCACTGGCACTACAACCATGGGAGCGCACCGATCGCGCCGTCGCCGTTCGCGGACGAGGGCACGGCCGTTGCCGCGCTTGCCGCCGCGGCGGCCAAGTGGTCGGCGGTTTGCGGCATCCAGTTCGTCTACGATGGACCGACGGCGGTCCCGCCCTACAACGGCAGCGACCCCAAGCCCGACAACTACAACGTCGTGGGCTGGCGCGAGCTCACGCCCGGCACGCTCGGCCTTACGTATACGTGGAACGCGGCGCCCCCGGATCAGCAGGTGCTGGTCGATGCCGACATCCTGTTCACGCCGAGCCGGTTCAGCGCGCCCCCGCCGAGCGCCAACGCGCAAATGGACCGCACCGGGACGCACGAGTGGGGGCACGCGATCGGCATCGGCCACTCGAACCTTCCCGACCAGCTCATGTCCGGACTGCCCGATTCGCCGTACAGCAGCGTCAGCGATCCGCAGCCGGACGACATCCGCGCATGCCGCTGTCTCTACGGCGCCGCCGGCGGTCAATCGGCGGCCTACGCGTGTTCGCTGCCGGCGCTCGTCGACTTCGGCGCGCAGACGGTCGGAGTGCTTTCCGCCGCGCAGACGATCGACGTCGTCAACGACGCGACGGCGACGTTGCCGCTCACCGTCGGCGGGAGCAGCAGCACGAGCCCGGAATTCTTCGTGAGCGGAGGCACGTGCGGCCCGGGCGCGCTCATGCCCGGCGCGGGGTGCAAGGTGGCGATCTCCGCGCGGCCGGTCCTTTCGGGAACGCGCAAGGGCGAGCTGGTGATCGCGACCTCTGACGGTCCCTACCGGGTGCCGCTGACCATGGATGGCTACGCGCCGCCAGTGCCTCCCGTCACGTACAACTACCAGGGCCTGTGGTGGGCGTCGCCTGCGAATGCCGAGGCGGGATGGGGACTCAACGTCGCGCACCAGGGCGACACGCTCTTCGTCTCGTGGTTCACCTACGACACGAGCGGTCGCGGATCCTGGCTCGTGATGACGGCGACCAAGTCGGGGTCGAACGCGTACACCGGCACGCTCTACAGGACGCGGGGTCCGGCGTTCAACGCGGTGCCATGGAGTCCGGCGGACGTGACCAAAGAGGCGGCAGGGAGCGCGACGTTGACCTTCGGCGACACGAACAACGGGACGTTCGCGTACACGGTGAGCGGGGTCACGCAGACCAAGCCGATCACGCGGGAGGTGTTCGGACCGGTCCCGACGTGCACATGGGGCGGGCAGCCGGACCTGACGCTGGCGACGAACTACCAGGACCTGTGGTGGGCGGCACCGGCAGGCACGGAGTCGGGATGGGGAATCAATCTCAACCACCAGGGCGGCACAATCTTCGCGACGTGGTTCACGTACGACCTCGACGGAACGCCTTTGTGGCTTGTCGTCACCGCTCCAGAGACCGGCGCGAACGTCTACGGCGGCGATCTGTATCGCACGACCGGACCGCCGTTCAGCGCCCTGCCCTTCGATCCGGCGGCCGTCGTCGCGACGAAGGCGGGCACGGCGACCTTCACGTTCACGGACGGCAACCACGCGACGTTCGCCTACTCGGTGCAGCTTGGCGGGATGGCGGAGCCGGTGGCGCAGTCCAAGCCGATCACGCGACAGGTCTTCGCGCCGCCCGGCACAGCGTGCAGGTAGGGAGCAGGCGGCCCGCGCCTTGAGATTCGTCAAGGTCGTTCTCGACGCGCGCGCCCATGATCCCGGCTCAGGGATAAGGCGCAGCCATGACGATCAACGCAGCCGACGTGCTGCTCACGCGCGGCGAACCCGGCGACGTTGCGCTCGCGTGCGGCGACGAGCGCGTCACGTATGCCGAACTGCGCGCCGCCGTGGCCCGCGCGGCGGGCGACTGGCAACGACGCGGCCTCGAGCCCGGCGATCGGGTCGCGGTCAAGCTGCCCGACGGCGTCCCCTGGGTCACCGCGTTTCTCGGCGCGATCTGGGCCGGCGGCGTGGCCGTCGGCGTCAATCCGCGGCTCGGCGCGACGGAATGGGAGACGATTCTCTCGGATGCGCGGTTCCGATGGGTCCTGGCCGAGTCGCGCGACGGGACCCTCGCAACGTGGCACGACCGGCTCGTGACGCTCGACGAATGGACTCGCGCGCAGCGGAACGTCGAGGCGGTCGCCCCGCATCGGAGCGACGAGGAGGCGCCGGCCTTCTGGGGCCACTCGTCCGGAACGTCCGGCAAGCCCAAGGCCGTCGTCCATCCGCAGCGGTTCGCGCAGCACTGCTGGCGCGTCGTCGCCGAAATTCTGCACGTCGGGCCCGGCGATCGCCTGTTCGCGACGTCGAAGCTGTTCTTCGCGTACCCGCAGGCCAACAGCCTGTTCTCGGGGCTCGCGCTCGGCGCGAGCGTCATTCTCGAATCCGACTGGCCCACGGCCGCCAAGGTGACCGCCATCGTCGAGCGTGAGCGCCCGACGGTATTCTTCACCGTGCCGTCGATGTATCGCGCGCTGCTCAAGGAAGGCTGCGCGCCCCGCTTTCGCGACCGCGGCATTCGCGTCTGCGTCTCGGCGGGCGAGGCGCTGCCCGCGAACCTCCGCGCGGAGTGGCGCCGGCAGGCGGACCTGCCGATCGTCGATGGCTACGGCGCTTCGGAGACGTTGTGCCTCGTCCTCGTCGACGCGACCGAAGGCGGCGGCTTCTTGCCGGCGCCCGGCGTCGAGATCCGCGCCCTGGAGGCCGATCCTGCGCGGCCGACGCGCGTCGCGATCCGCGCGCCGACGCTTTCGCTCGGCTATTTCGAGCGCCCGGACGCCCAGGCGGAATACTTCCGCGACGGCGCGTTCTGCCCGGCGGACCTGTTCCTGCGCGGCGAAGGCGGCACGTGGCGCTTCGGCGGGCGCGAGGATGCGCTCGTCAAGGTCCGCGGGCGATGGGTGGACCTGGTCGCGCTGGAGGAGCGCCTGGCGGGAGCGTCGGCCGCGATCGCCGAGGGTGCGGCGGTGTCGGTGGCGGATGCCGATGGAGTCGGGGCGATCGCCTTCTACTATGCGCTGCGCGACGGCGCGGACCCGGAATCCGCGGCGGCGGCGCTCGCAAGCGTCACCGGCGCCCTGCCTCCCTACCAGCGCCCGTGCTGCCTGCGGGCGATGCCGGCCTTGCCGCGCACGGCGACGGGCAAACTCCTGCGGCGCAAGCTCGCGGAGCTGCATCCCGCGGAATGACTCCGGCTCCGACAGCTCCTAGGGCCGGATCGTCGGGCGCAAGAGCTCGATCCTGAGCTCGTCCTCGTAGGGGGGGACGTTGCACTCGACGACGTCGCCGGGCGCTGCCTGCAGCCTTATGCCGACGACGTCCGCGTGGACCGGCAACTGTGCCGCGCAGCGATCGACGAGCACGGCGGCGCGGATCACCGGCGCCTGCCGCTGCGACAGGTAGGCGAGCACCCGCGCGAGCGAGTGGCCTCGATAGAGGACGTCGTCGACGACGAGCACGGTCGCGCGCTCGAGCCTGCGGGCGGAGAACTCCGCGTTCTCGGTCAGCTCCGTGTCGGGGTGCACGAGCGCGAGGTCGTCGGCGTATCGCTTCAGCTTCAGGTCGTAGCGCGGCACGTCGAGCGCGTAGCGCGTCGCGAGTCGCGTCTGCAGCATCTGCGCGAGGGGAGCACCGCGACGCAGGATGCCGAGGAGCAGCGGATCCTCACAGCCGCGCAGGAGCGCCGCCGCCGCGAACGCCATCCGGTCGAGCACGCCCTCGATCGCCGCGCGGTCCCAGAGGCAGAACCGCGCGCCGGCCACCCGTTCGCCCGCCACGGGCGCTCCTTCACTCGAAAATCGACTCGTCGTACTCCGCCTCGCGGAGCTTCGCCTGCGCCGCGGCGAGGCGCGCGATGGGCACGCGCGGGGCCGAGCACGAGACGTAGTCGAGGCCCGCGTAGTGGCAGAACCGGATCGAGTCCGGATGCCCGCCGTGCTCGCCGCAGATGCCGATGACGAGGTCGGGCCTCGCCTCGCGGCCCCAGTCGACCGCGAGCTTCATCAGCCGGCCGACGCCCTTCACGTCGAGCACCTCGAACGGGTTGTCGCGCAGGATGCCGCTCTCGAGGTAGAGCGGCAGGAACTTGTTCTCGGCATCCTCGCGCGAGAACGAGAACGTCGCCTGCGAGAGGTCGTTGGTGCCGAACGAGAAGAACTCGGCGACCTCGGCCAGCCGCGCGGCCCGCAGGCACGCGCGCACGACTTCGACCATCGTGCCGAACCTGAAGCGCAGCCTGATGCGGTCGCGCGTCTCGATCTCGGCCCGCACCGCATCGACGATCGCCTTCACCCGCTTGAGCTCCTCGGCGGTCGCGACCTGCGGCACCATGATCTCGGGATGCGCGTCGATGCCTTCCTTCACGCACTCGGCAGCGGCTTCGAGGATCGCCCGGATCTGCATCTCGTAGATTTCCGGATAGGAGATTCCCAGCCGCACGCCGCGGTGCCCGAGCATCGGGTTGACCTCGGAGAGCAGATGAACGGTCTTGAGCAGCGCCTCGCGCCGCGCGAGCAGCGTGCCGTCGCGCTGGGTGTCCCGGTAGTGCGTAAGGCTCTGCTGCAGCTTGGACAAGCTTTCGACGTAGTCGCGGGGCAGCTCCGGGTCGAGGAGCTTGAGCGTGCCCGGCAGTTCCGCGATCGTGCGGGTCGTGCGCTGGAGGTGGCGCAGCTGGTCGATCTCGAACTCGAGCTGCGAAGCGGTCGGCAGGAATTCGTGCATCGGCGGATCGAGCAGCCGGATCGTGACCGGCAGGCCGGCCATCGCCTCGAAGATGCCCTTGAAATCGCCACGCTGGATCGGCAGCAGCCGGTCGAGGGCTGCCCGCCGCGCCTCCTTGGTCTCGGCCAGGATCATCTCCTGCACGATCGGCAGCCGCTCGCTGTCGTTGAACATCCGCTCGGTGCGGCAGAGCCCGATCCCCTTCGCTCCGTATTGCCGCGCGCGGGCCGCGTCGCGCGGCGTGTCCGCGTTGGCGAGCACCGCGAGCCGGGCGACGCCGTCCGCCCAGCCCAGGAGCGTCGCGAGCTCCGGAAAGAACTCGGCCTCGACCGTCGGGATCGCTCCCGCATAGACGTTGCCGGTCGAGCCGTCGACCGTGATGAGATCGCCTTCGCGCAGCACCGTGCCGCCAATGTCGGCGCGGCGCTCGCGAACGTCGATCCGGATCGCCTCGCAGCCGGAGACGCAGGGCTTGCCCATCCCGCGCGCGACGACCGCCGCGTGCGAGGTCTTGCCGCCGCGCGAGGTCAGGATCGCCTGCGCCGCGAAGAAGCCGTGGATATCCTCGGGCTTGGTCTCCTCGCGGACGAGGACGACCTTCTCTCCGAGCTTGCCACGCTGTTCGGCGGTGTCGGCGTCGAAGACGATGGTGCCGGACGCCGCGCCCGGCGAGGCCGGAAGCCCCTGCGCGAGCGGCGTCGCCGCCTGCCTCGGGTCGAGCGTCGGCACGAGGAGCTGCTCCAGCAGCGATGGGTTGATCCGCGCGAGCGCCCGCTCGCGGCTGATCAGGCCCTCTCCGCACATCTCGACGGAGGTGACGACCATCGCCCGCGCGTTCATCTTGCCGTTGCGGGTCTGCAGGCAATAGAGGTGGCCGCGCTCGATCGTGAACTCGAAATCCTGCACTTCCTTGTAATGCGCCTCGAGCTTGTCGCGGAGCGCCACGAGCTCACGATGCAGCGCCGGCATCTCGGCCGCCATCGCAGCGATCGGCTTCGGCGTGCGGATGCCGGCGACGACGTCCTCACCCTGCGCGTTGACGAGATACTCGCCGTAGATGGCGTTCTCGCCGGTGCCGGGATTGCGGGTGAAGCCCACGCCCGTCGCGGAGTCCTCGCCGAGGTTGCCGAACACCATCGCGACGACGTTGACCGCGGTGCCGTTCGCCATGTCCTTGGTGATGCGGAACTGTCGGCGGTAGTCGATCGCGCGCTTGCCGTTCCACGAGCGGAACACCGCTTCAATTGCGAGCCGGAGCTGCTCGTGGGGATCGTCCGGGAACGCCGCACCGGTGTGCTCGCGGCAGATCTCGAGGAATCTCGACGCGAGCGCCCGCAGCGCCTCGGCGTCGAGGTCGACGTCGTTCTTCGCGTCGTGCGCGCGCTTGGCCGCCGTCATCGCCTCGTCGAACATCTCGTCGGGGACGCCGAGCGCGATCTTGCCGAACAGCTGGACGAAGCGCCGCCACGCGTCGCAGCCGAAGCGCGGATTGCCGGTGGCGCGGATCAGCCCCGCGAGCGTCGCCTCGTTGAGACCCAGGTTCAGGATCGTGTCCATCATCCCGGGCATCGACATCGCCGAGCCGGATCGCACCGAGACCAGGAGCGGATTCGCGGCGTCGCCGAAGCGCTTGCCGGTCTTGCGCTCGAGCGTCGCGACGTGGGCCCGGACGTCGGCCATCAGGTCGTCGGGGAGGGCGTTCCGGTCGAGGTAGGCGAGGCAGGCCGCGGTCGAGATGACGAATCCGGGCGGAACATCGAGACCGATCTGGGTCATCGCGCACAGGTTCGCACCCTTGCCGCCGAGCAGCATCTTGTCGGCGGGGTTGCCTTCTTCGAACGTGTAGACAAACCGGCTCGCAGCCATATGGAGACTCCCGGGAAATCCTTGCACCGTGAACAGCCGAGGCACCTGACCCATGGAGACATTCTCGGCCGCGGCCGACGGAGCTACGCTGACATGGGTCAACCGGGAGGGGGACAGGGATGCCGGCGGGAAGGCCCGGCCTCGCCGGGGTAACGGACCGGCGCTTGACCGCCGTCAAGGCGCCCCGGAACGCTGTCGTATACAGTAAACACCGTGGGCGGCGCCGAAATGCCTGGGACGGCGGCACCACGAGTTCTAGCGGTTGTTGGGAGGCTCCGCTACAAGATGTCGTATGCAACGCGACCTGGACAAATGCCCGAGGGTGTACTAAACCTGTATGAGGCTTGTAACCAAAAGGTCATGATGACGTCAGTGTGGTGGGTGGTTGCGGCATTCCTGCTCGGTGGATCGGCCGGATTCATGGTGTTCGCGCTGATGGCGGTGTCGTCGCGGGAGGATGAGCATGCTGCGGCCGCCGAGGAGTCGGTCGCGCGCGACGGTCTCGCCCGGGTCGGGCTCGAGCCGAGCTGGACCGCCGAATAGGGCCGCGCGCCGCGGCTTGGTCGTTCCCGAAATCCTGGGATGGAGGGGTTTCCGCTTCGCTCCTCCGGTTGGTTGAGAGCGGAGTCAAAGAGCCTCCGCCGCCTTGGCCTGCGGGCGGGGTTCCCATCGTAAGTTGATACGGTCGGCCGTTGCGCGGTGCGGCGGCACGTGCGAACCCGGCAAGCCGGGCGGGGCGGTCCCGCGCCGGCCCGGGCTACGAGTTCGACTGCCTCCGTCCGGCTGCCGCATCGGGCGCGGTTTCGCCGGCGCCGAGCTTGGGCGCCCCGATGTTCTGCTCGATCGGGGGCAGCGTGTGCGCGATGCCTTTGTGGCAGTCGATGCACGTCTTGCCCTCGTTGAATCCCTTTTGATGCTGCGCGGAGCCGCGCCGGCTCTGCTCCGCGAAGTCCATGTAGTCGAAGCGATGGCAGTTGCGGCACTCGCGCGAATCGGTGCTGCGCATCCGGGCCCATTCGCTCTGCGCGAGCCGAAGTCGCTTCGCGTTGAACTTCTCGGGAGTGTCGACGCTGCCGATCATGTGGTGCCAGAGCTCGTTCGACGCCTGGATCTTGCGGACGATCTTGTGCGTCCAGTCCTTCGGAACGTGGCAGTCGGGGCACGTCGCGCGCACGCCGGTCCCATTCTGGTAATGGGTCGTGTTGCGGTACTCCTTGAACACGTTCTCCCGCATCTCGTGGCACGAGATGCAGAACGTCTCGGTGTTGGTGAGCTCGAGCGTCCAGTTGAAGGCGCCCCACGCGAGCATGCCCGTGACGAACGTGCCGGCGACGAACAGCGGCCCCGCGGCCTTGATCCGGCGCCACAGGCGCCCGAGGACACCTTCGCCGTGGTTGAGGTTCTGCATTCGGGGTCTCCCTCGGTGTCGGCGATGCGGCTAGCGCTTGGGCGCGAGCTCGGGCGCGGGCTGGAACGTGTTCACGACGAGCGGGGGGGCATCCCCGGCCGGCACGTGGCAGATCGTGCACACGTAGCGGCGCGGCGAGATGTTGTCGAGCTTGCGCCCGTCATAGCCCTTGAAGTGCGTTTCGCTCACGCGCGTCGCTCCCGAGTCCCTCGTCTTGTCCCAGGCATGGCAGTCCATGCACTTGTTGAAGTTCTTCGTGATCTGGTAGCCGCGGATGGAGTGCGGGATCAGCGGCGGCTCGACGGACGAGGCGCGCGGCAGCGGCGGCCGGTCGCGATTGAGCTTCGAGACGTCGGACTCGCTGGTCTCGTCGATCGGCGTATCGCCCCGCAGCGACCGCAGGTTGGCCGACGCCGCGGGAGCCGCGGCCGAAGGCGCCGCCGGCACGGGCGGCGCGGCCATCGCCGCGACGGCCACGAGCGTCGTCGCGAGCACCGCCAGCAGGGCGAGGTGAAGAATCAGTCGGGCGAGGGCACGCATGCGTCGCTCCTTCGGTCGAATCGGTGGGTGCGCCGGAACGGGCGGGACGAGGTCGTCGCGCAAGCGCGGCCGTTTCAGATCTTGGTCACCTTGACGGCGCACTTCTTGAAGTCCGTCTCCTTCGAGATCGGGCACGTCGCGTCGAGCGTGAGCTTGTTCACGAGCTTGCTCTCGTCGAAGAAGGGGACGAACACGAGCCCCGGGGGAGGCTTGTTGCGGCCCCGCGTCTCGACGTGCGCGACGATCTCGCCGCGGCGCGACGCAACCCTGCATTCCATGCCGCGCTGCAGGCCGCGGGCGCGCGCGTCATCCGGATGCATGAACACGACCGCCTCGGGAACGGCGCGATGCAGCTCGACCACGCGGCGGGTCATCGTTCCCGTGTGCCAGTGCTCGAGGACGCGTCCCGTGCAGAGCCACAGGTCGAACTCCTTGTCGGGGACTTCGACCGCCGGCACCCAGGGCAGTGCGTAGATCACCGCGCGGCCGTCGGGCTTGCCGTAGAAGCGCACGCCTTCGCCGGTCTTGACGTACGGATCGTAGCCTTCGCGGAACCGCCAGAGCGTCTCCTTGCCGTCGACCACGGGCCAGCGGAGCCCGCGCGCCTTGTGGTAGGCGTCGAACTCGGCCAGGTCGTGCGCGTGGCCGACGCCGAACTTCCGGTATTCCTCGAACAGCCCCTTTTGCGCGTAGAAGCCGATGAGCTGCGAGTCGTCGTTGTCGTAGCCGGCCTGGAGGTCCTTGAGCGGATAGCGGTCGACGACGCCGTTGGCGTAGAGCACGTCGAAGAGCGTCTTGCCCTTGTATTGCGGCTTCCTCGCGATGAGCTCGGGCGGCCAGACCTCCTCGACCTTGAAGCGCTTCGAGAACTCCAGGAGTTGCCACAGGTCGGACCGCGCTTCGCCCGGCGCCTTCACCTGCTGCCGCCAGAACTGCGTGCGCCGTTCGGAGTTGCCGTAGGCGCCTTCCTTCTCGACCCACATCGCCGCCGGCAGGACCAGGTCGGCCGCGAGCGCGGAAACGGTCGGATAGGCGTCGGAGACGACGACGAAGTTCTCGGGGTTGCGCCAGCCGGGGTAGATCTCCTGGTTGATGTTCGGACCGGCCTGCATGTTGTTGGTCGTCATCGTCCAGTAGCAGTTGAGCTTGCCGTCCTTCAGCATCCGGCTCTGGAGCACCGCGTGGAAGCCCGGCTGGTCGGGGAGCGTGCCCTCGGGCAGCTGCCAGATCTCCTCGGTGATCTGCCGATGCTTCGGATTCACGACGACCATGTCGGCGGGCAGCCGGTGCGAGAACGTGCCGACCTCCCGCGCCGTGCCGCAGGCGGACGGCTGGCCGGTCAGCGAGAACGGCCCGTTGCCCGGCTCGGCGATCTTGCCCGTGAGCAGGTGCACGTTGTAGATCATGTTGTTGACCCACGTGCCGCGCGTGTGCTGGTTGAAGCCCATCGTCCAGTACGACACGACCTTCAGCTTCGGGTCGGCATAGATCTCGGCGAGCGCCTCGAGATCGCGCACCGGCACGCCGGAGATCTTCGAGGTCTTCTCGGCGGTGTATTCGGCGACGAATCGGGCGAACTCCTCGTAGGTGATCCGGTCGGCGTGGTTCGGGTCGCCCGTCGGCGTGCCGTCGGGGCCCGCGTAGCCGTTGTTCTTCTGGCCCTTCTCCGCCGGATGGTTCGGCCGGAGGCCGTAGCCGATGTCGGTCACGCCGCGCATGAACGCGACGTTCTTCGTCACGAACCCGGTGTTCACCTTGCCCTTGGTGATGATGTAGTTGCAGAGGTAGTTGAGGATCGCCATGTCGGCCTGCGGCGTGAACACGATCGGCAGGTCGGCGAGGTCGAAGCTCCGGTGCTCGAACGTCGAGAGCACCGCGACCTTCACGTGCGGCGTCGACAGCCTGCGATCGGCGAGGCGCGACCACAGGACCGGATGCATCTCGGCCATGTTCGAGCCCCACAGCACGAAGGCATCGGCCTGCTCGAGGTCGTCGTAGCAGCCCATCGGCTCGTCGATGCCGAACGTGCGCATGAAGCCCGCGACCGCGCTCGCCATGCAGTGACGCGCGTTCGGGTCGAGGTTGTTGCTGCGGAAGCCGGCCTTGAACAGCTTCGCCGCCGCGTAGCCTTCCCAGATCGTCCACTGGCCGGAGCCGAACATCCCCACCGAGGTCGGGCCCTTCTTCGCGAGCGACTCCTTCCACTTCGCGGCCATCACGTCGAAGGCCTCGTTCCACGACACCGGCGTGAACTCGCCGTTCTTGTCGTAGACCCCGTTCTTCTTGCGCAGGAGAGGCGTCGTCAGCCGATCGCTGCCGTACAGGATCCGCGACAGGAAGTATCCCTTCACGCAGGCGAGGCCCCGGTTGACCGGCGCGTCGGGATCGCCCTGCGTCGCGACGACGCGACCGTCCTTGGTGCCGACGAGCACGCCGCATCCGGTGCCGCAGAAGCGGCAGGGCGCCTTGTCCCACTTGATCGCGAAGGCGCCCGACGGCGCCGCCGCCTGCGTCGCTGCGCTCGCCGGGAGGTCGATGCCGGCGACGGCGGCGGCCGCGGCGGCGGCCTGCGCCTTGATGAAGTCGCGTCGGGTCAGGGGCATGGCTCAAACCTCCTCGGGGACGGGGCCGTCGTCGCCGTACTGGTAGACGAGCGAGACCGAGAGCACGCCCTCGATCGCGCGGATTGCAACGAAAGTGTCGGCGGCGTCGGCCGTCGCCTCGTGGTCGGTCACGACGACGATGCGTCCCGCGTCGCTCGCGGTCACTTCGAGGCCCGTCATCTGCTCGAGCGCCACGCACACGGCCGCGCACGCGTCGGGTCGCGCGCGCACGACGAGGCTCGAAATGTTCACGGCCGAGGTTCCGGGATGGGCGCGTGCTCCGCGCGATACGCCTGCGCGCCGGTGCGAACGGGACCGCACCTGGCTTTGCCTCTCGCGCCGGTGATCATGGCGAGATCGTCACCGGGCGGCGGGGTTTCGGCCTTGACTTGGCGCAAAATCCCGACAGAGCCCGGGTCGTACCCGTGGCGACTCCACGCTCGCGGAGTCCTTGAAAAGACGATCGGCCGCGGCCATCTTCGCGCCATGCCGCGCCCCCGCCTCGCGCCGGCCGCCGTCCTTGCCCTGGGCTCCGGGGCCGGGGATCGGACGGCTCCGACCCCTGCGCTGGCCGATGCTCCGCTGCTCGATGCCTACTCGGCCGCCGTGACGGCCGCGGTGGCGCGCGTCGCGCCGGCCGTGGCCCACGTCGCTGTCCGTCGCCGGCACGGCACGCGCGGCGTGCGCGCGCACGGCGCTGGCTCGGGCTTTCTCATCACGCCCGACGGCTATCTGCTCACGAACAGTCACGTCGCCGGCAGCGCCGACGAGATCGAGGTCGTGCTCGCCGACGGACGGCACGCCGCGGCCGAGATCGTCGGCGACGACCCGGACTCCGATCTCGCGCTCGTCAAGGTGGCGGCGCCCGATCTCGCGTGGTGCCGCCTCGGCGACTCCGGCCGCGTCGCGGTCGGACAGATCGCGATCGCGATCGGCAGCCCGTACGGCTTCCAGCACACGGTGACCGCCGGCATCGTGAGCGCACTCGGCCGCTCGATGCGCGCACAGACCGGACGCCTCCTCGACAACGTGCTGCAGACCGATGCGGCGCTCAACCCCGGCAACTCGGGCGGCCCGCTCGTCGACGCACGCGGCGAGGTGATCGGCGTCAACACTGCGGTCATCCTGCCCGCGCAGGGCATCTGCTTCGCGATCGCGGCATCGACCGCAGAGCAGGTAGCGATTGCGCTGATCCGCGACGGCCGCGTGCGCCGCGCCTGGCTCGGGGTCGGGGGCGAGACGGTGCCGCTGCCACGCCGCGTCGTCCGCCACTTCGCGCTCGCCCGCGAAACCGGTGTCCGCATCCAGTCGGTCGAGGGCGATTCCCCGGCCACGATCGCGGGAATCGCGCGCGACGACGTCGTGGTCGCCGTCGACGAGACCCCGATCGCGAACGTCGACGACCTGCAGCGCGCGCTCTGCGCGGACGCGATCGGTCGCGAGATGCGGCTCGTCGTGCTGCGCCGCGATCGCAAGCTCGCGCTTGCTGCGGTGCCGCGCGAACGCGCGTCGAACGGGCGGGCTGCCGCGCGTTAGCGGCAACGTCGGCGCCTTTCCAACGGCAGCGTTCTGTGGAACAATCGTGGCAACCATATCTTCGGGGTGACCGCGATGCTGGACCGCGACGGTTATCGCCCGAACGTAGCCATCGTCATCGTCAACGGGAAGAATCAGGTCTTCTGGGGCAAACGGATTCGCGAGCACTCCTGGCAATTTCCTCAGGGTGGCATCAACCCCGGTGAAGCGCCCGAGCAGGCGATGTACCGGGAGCTGCACGAGGAAGTCGGACTCCAGTCGCACCACGTGAGGATTCTCGGTCGCACGCGTGACTGGCTGCGTTACGAGGTGCCGCAGCACTGGATCAAGCGCGAGTATCGCGGGAGCTACCGCGGGCAGAAGCAGATCTGGTATCTGCTCCGGCTGGTCGGCCGCGACACCGACGTCAAACTCCGCGCTCACGACCACCCGGAATTCGACGCGTGGCGCTGGCACGACTACTGGATACCGCTCGACACGGTGATCGAGTTCAAGCGCGAGGTCTACCGGCGTGCGCTGACCGAGCTCGAACGCTACCTGCACACGCGGCCGCAGACGCGGCGCGAGCGCCTGTACGGGTTCCCGCACCCGGTGATGCCGCCTTCGTACGCCGACCCGACGTCCCGGGGCGACTAGGGCCTGTTCACGCTATCGACGCAAGCGCGTTGCACGGCCGAAAGGGCCCAGCGCAAGGCGCAATGGCGAAGCCGGGTCGTGAACCCGGCGAGACGTTGCAACGCCGCGATGGGCCCTTTCGGCAGCAACCCGAAGGGAACGGGTGGCATGGTCCGCCACTCGGCGTTGTCCTCCTTGCGAAGACGCCCGGTCTTCGCTTCGTCGTCCGTCTGGATTGGTGGCCCACGCCACCCGTTCGCGTTTGCGCCCATAGCGTGAACAGGCCCTGGCCGCGGGCTACCGCGGTGGCGGGCACTCTCCGATGCGCTTCGAGACCCACGTCATCGTCGTCGCCACCTCCGGCGACGTGCCGCGCCGGGTGACGGCGTCGAGCTTGCCGACGTATTGGGTCGCCCCGATCGCGAATTCCGCGCGCCCCTGCAGCGTCGCGGGGCCGTCGCGGCAGGCGAAGTCGTAGGTTGTCTTATCCCCCGTGGTCGCCACGTTCGCGAGCGTGCAGTCGTTACCCGGCTTCGGCAGCGACTTCGTGCCGTCGTCGATCTCCTGCTGCGTGACGCAATCGCGATCGGTCGAGACGAGCGGGACGCGGCCCGCTCGGCTAACCGACACCGTCGATTCCCACAGCCCGGGCTGCATCGGCGAGGCCCCCAGCGCGGCGACCGGCGCGAGCGCCATCACCGCGATCCATGCCACTCGCATCATCGGATCGACCCCAAGCCGCCCATCCCGGCCACGCCGGCGCCGAACATCGCGGAGAAGAGGAGCCCCATCAGCAGGAAGCCGAGGACGAGTCCGCAGATGACGACGACGATCGTGAAGCCGACCGCCTTGTCGGGCGCGCACTTCGCGAGCACCGGCGCGCCGAGGTAGAACGTGTAGAAGGCGTAGATCGCGGCGAGCAGGCCGACGATGCCGCCGATAAACGGCAGCAGCTGGAAGATCCCGGCGACCCACACCGCGGTGTACGAGTAGGCGGTGAGCTTGAGCGAGCCCACGAAGTCCTTGGTGCCGCCGAACGACGGCGCCAGCGCATCGACGATGAGCGCGAGCACGAACGTTATCGCGAGCGCGACGATGTAGCTTGCGATCGCGATCGCCACGGCCCCCAGGAATCCGCCGACGAGTCCGCGCAGCAGGATGGCCGCAGGGCCGATCGCCGCGAGAATCATCACGTATCCCGTGTAGATCGACTGCGTCGTGGCCGGTTCGGCCGCGATCGTCGGCCACTCCGTCTGCGGGCTCATCAGGATGTTCTTCACGCGATCGATCAGGTTCATGGACGTCCCCTCCCCGGAAAGTTCGTTGATGCCGAAGTTTAGGACAACACGGGGTCAGCCGAGAAGCACCAGATTGTGGCTCCGGCCGCTCGCCTTCGGCTCGCTTAACTTGCCGCGCCGCGGCAATTTAGCCTACGCCGCAACATGGTTCGGCCGGCTATGCCGGCAGGACGTAGAGCATGTTGTGGCTCCGGCCGCTCGCCTCCGGCTCGCTTAACTTGCCGCGCCACGGCAAGTCAGCCTACGCCGCAACATGGTTCTGCCGGCTGTGCCGGCAGGACGTAGACCATGTTGTGGCTTCGGCCGCTCGCCTGCCGGCGAGCTTAACTTGCCGCTGCGCGGCAAGTTAGCCTTCGCCGCAATTGGGTCTTGCTCATCCGAGCAAGACCAAATTGTCCCGGTGGATCAACTCGGGTTCGTCGACGTAGCCCAGGATCGACTCGATCTCGGACGACGGCCGGCGCAGGATGCGCGCCGTTTCCTGGGCGCTGTAGTTGACGAGTCCGCGGGCGACCTCGCGGCCGTCCGGATCGAAGCAGCCGACCACTTCGCCGCGCTCGAATTCTCCGGCGACGCCCACCACGCCGATCGGGAGGAGGCTCTTGCCGTCGCGGGCGAGGGCGCGCACCGCGCCCGCGTCGAGCGACAACCGTCCGGCCAGCCGCACGTGATCGGCGAGCCACTGCTTGCGCGCGGCGAGCGAGACCGCCTCGGCAACGAGCGCGGTGCCGATCGCCTCGCCCTCGGCGAGCCGCGTCAGCACGTGGTCCTCGCGGCCGCAGGCGATCACGGTCGAGGCTCCCGACCGGGCCGCGCGCTTGGCGGCGAGGATCTTGGTCAGCATCCCGCCGCGACCGATCGCCGTGCCCGCGCCGCCGGCCATGGCTTCGAGCCGCGGATCCCCGGCCTTCGCGCTCCGCACCAGCGTGGCCTGGTCGTTCCGGCGCGGATCCGCCGTGTACAGGCCCTGCTGGTCGGTGAGGAGGACGAGGACGTCGGCCTCGATGAGATTCGTGACGAGCGCGCCGAGCGTGTCGTTGTCGCCGAAGCGGATCTCGTCCGTCGTGACCGTGTCGTTCTCGTTGATGATGGGGATGACGTCGAGACCGAGCAGCGTGACGAGCGTCGAGCGGGCGTTCAGGTAGCGCCGGCGATCGGCGAGATCGTCGTGCGTGAGCAGGATCTGCGCGGTGCGCAGCCCGAAGCGCGCGAACGCGGTCTCGTAGGCCTGCACGAGGCCCATCTGCCCGACGGCCGCCGCCGCCTGCAGCTCGTGAATCGCCGCGGGGCGCGCCTGCCAGCCGAGGCGCTTCACGCCCTCGGCGATCGCGCCGGACGAGACGAGCACGAGCTCGCGCCCGATGCGCTTGAGCGCCGCCACTTCCTCGGCCCAGCGCGCGACGGCCGCGTGGTCGAGGCCGCGGCCCTCGTTGGTCACGAGGCTCGAGCCGACCTTGACGACGATGCGCCGTGCGGACGCGACGGGCGTATCCATGCGGAACGGATCAGGCCTCTTCCGCGGCCGCGTCGGCTGCGACCGGCCGCTCACGCTTCGGATGCGCGTCGAGCCAGTCCTGCACCGCGTAGACGACCTGGCGACATCCTTCCCCGTTGACCGCCGCGACGGCAAACACGGGGCCCTTCCAACGATACGCGCGGACGAATGCCCGCACGCGATCTTCGCGCTCGGCCGCCGGCACCAGGTCGAGCTTGTTCAGCACGAGCCAGCGCGGCTTCGCGTGCAGCGCGGGATCGTAGCGCTTGAGCTCCCGGACGATCGCGCGCGCGTCGCGCACCGGATCGGCGTCGGGATCGAACGGCGCGAGGTCGACGACGTGGAGGAGGAGACGCGTCCGCTGCAGGTGGCGCAGGAACCGGTGTCCGAGGCCCGCGCCGTCCGCCGCGCCTTCGATCAGTCCGGGAATGTCGGCGATCACGAAGCTTCGGTTCGCGTCGGTGCGGACGACGCCGAGGTGGGGTGCCAGCGTCGTGAACGGATAATCGGCGACCTTCGGCCGCGCGGCCGATACGGCGCGGATGAACGTGCTCTTGCCGGCGTTCGGCATGCCGAGCAGTCCGACGTCGGCGAGAACGCGCAGCTCGAGTTGCAGGCGGCGCCGTTCGCCGGCGGCGCCCGGCGTGCACTGGCGCGGCGCGCGGTTCGTGCTCGACTTGAAGTGCAGGTTGCCGAGGCCGCCTTTGCCGCCCTGCGCCAGGAGCGCGCGCTGCCCGTCCGTCGCGAGGTCCGCGATGCGCTCGCCGCTGTCGGCGTCCGTGATGACGGTGCCGACCGGCATCCGCAGCACGATGTCGTCCGCGCCCTTGCCGTATTGATCGGCGCCACGTCCGTTTTCGCCGCGCCTGGCGCGGTGCAGGCGCGCGTAGCGGTAGTCGATCAGCGTGTTGATGTTGCGGTCCGCGACGGCCCAGATGCTGCCGCCGTCGCCGCCGTCGCCGCCGTCGGGTCCGCCGCGGGGCACGTATTTCTCGCGCCGGAACGACGCGACGCCGTTGCCGCCATCGCCCGCGACGATCTCGATCGTCGCCTCGTCGAAGAATTTCATGGCGCGTTCCGCGTATAGAGGACGAAGTGCTCGGTGTCGTCGCCGCGGCGCTGTCCCTGCCACGCGATGGTCCAGCCGTCGGGCGCGGCGAGAGCGCCCTCGGCGCGGCCGTACTGGACGAGCAGCGCGGCGCACCCGTTTTCCGGATTCGATTCCTCGCGCACGGTGACGAGCCCCGTGAAATACTGGAACAGTGCGCGCTGCGACTCGCCCAGGTTGCGGCTTGCGACGCAGCCCTGTGCCGGCAGGTGAGCGGCCAGCGACTGCGCGACCGTGCGGTAGCTCCGGCGCGAATCGAGGTACGGCAGCCAGATCGTCGAATACAGGGCCCACAAGAGCGTCATCCCCGCGGCCCAGTTCAGGACCGCGCGCCGATTGGACCTTCGCGCGGGGCGCACGAGCACGAGCCAGAGCAGCGTGAGGAGCGCGGAGACGATGATCGCAAACGCGCGCAGCGGGGGGTGATAGCCCGCTTCCGTGTCGCGGAGCACGCGCGCGACGGACGTCGGCATGCCACGCAGGTAGGCATCGGCCCAGAGTCCCCACGCCAGCGCGGCGGCGAGCCCGAAGGTCAGGATGCCGAACCAGTCGAGCGCGCCGGAATAGCCCCGCTTCAGCGTGTCGATCTCGGTCGCGCCGAGGAGCGCGAGCGGGAGGAGGACCGGCATCAGGTACGCGACGCGCGGGTCCGCCATGACGGCGATCGCGACGAGCATCACCGCCGCGAGCATCGCCGGCAGCTGGATCGCCGGCGTCGCGAGCCCGCCGTTGAAGCCTCTCCCGCGCGCCCACACCGTCCATGCGGCGAGCGGCAGCGCGGGCCAGGCGAACCATGGCAGGTTCTTGAGCAGGACCACCGGATCCGCGGGTGCCTTCGTCGACAGCGGCCCGAACCAGTCGGTCCACGACTGGGCGCTCCACCAGCCCGCGAACTCGGAGGGCGAGGATACGGCGAGCGCCGCCGGCCACGCTGCCGCGAGCGGCAGCGCCACGGCCAGGGCGACCGCCACGGTCGCGAGGTAGCGGCGAGTGCGCCACGACTCGAAGGCAAGCGGCAGCGCGATCGCGGTCGCGACGAGCCATACCGGGCCCATGAAGCCGCGCGCGAGGAACGAGAACGCCGTCCCGAGGCCGAGCACGACGCCGCCGATCACCGGACGCCGGAGCGCGAGCGCGAAGCCGTATTGCGCGATGGCGATGCCCGCGACCAGCCCGAGCTCCGGCGAGAGCTGGTGCGCGCGATCCCAGAGCCCGACCGAGCCGACGAAGAGCAGCGCCGGCATCCAGCGGAAATTGCGGCCGACGAGCTCCTGGCCCGTCACCGCGAGCAGATAGATCGTCAGCGCGAGCAGAAGCCCCGCGGCGAGCCGCGCCGCGTCGTGCTCCGGAAGCAGCCCTCCTGCGAGCTTCGCCGTGAGGGTCGCGAGGGCGTAGACCGCGGGCGGGCGGTCGACGAAAGGCTCGCCGACGAGGTTGGGCGTCGCGAAGTCGCCGCCGTGCAGCGCTTCGTGGACGATGCCGAAGGACGTCGCATCCTCGGTCTTCCACGGATCGTGGCCGACGAGCCCCAGGACGACCCACGCGCCGCACAGCAGGACGAGGCCGAGCTGCTTCAACGAGCGATATGGTCCCGCGGGGCTCAGCGTCGGGTCGTCGTCGCGGTGTGCGGCCACGGAGGGCGCGGGAAGAGCCATGTCGTAGGCGGAACGACGGATCTCGTGGGCCACGGGGGTCTCAGTCTCAAAGAAAAAGGCAGCCGAAGCTGCCTTTTCCGCTGTGAGCGCCGGAGCGGGTGGGCCCGTCCATTGTCGCGCGTTTCCGGGCGCGTCGTCAGGCCTTCGCCGCGGGCGCCTTGATGGCCGCGGCCTTCGCGGTCGGCTTCGCGGCTGCGGGCTTGGGGGCCGGGGCGGGCGTCGCCACCGCCGGCTTCGCGGCGTAGCGCTGGCGGAACTTGTCGATGCGTCCCGCGGTGTCCACGACCTTCTGCTTGCCGGTGTAGAACGGATGGCAGGACGAGCAGACTTCGACGTGGAGCGGCTTGACGACGGTAGAGCGCGTCGTGAACGTGTTGCCGCAGCTGCACGTGACCAGGATTTCGCCGTAGTTCGGGTGCGTGCCGGATTTCATGGGGTCCTCGTTCGCGGTCCACGCACCCGGGCTTGATTGCCCGCGGGGTGCGCCCGGACCACCGCCGCTACATAGGGTCGAAAACCTCGAATGCGAGGCCTTCTCGGCGGCAAAAGGGGGAATTATCCTTTTTTCCGCACTGCAATGCAACCGCGGAGAGCGGCGCGCCGAGCGGGCCCCGATCCTTCAAATCGCTTCAAGAACAGTGGGTTGCATCACCCGCGCCGCATCGAATCGAAGAATTCGGCGTTCGACTTGGTCTGCTTGACCTTGTCGACCAGGAATTCGGTCGCCTCGAGCTCGTCCATCGGGTAGAGGAGCTTGCGCAGCACCCAGACCTTCTGCAGGACCTCCGGCTTGAGCAGGAGCTCTTCCTTGCGGGTGCCGGAGCGGTTCACGTTGATGGAGGGATAGATGCGTTTCTCGGACATCCGGCGGTCGAGGTGGATTTCCATGTTGCCGGTGCCCTTGAACTCCTCGTAGATCACGTCGTCCATCCGCGATCCGGTGTCGATCAGCGCCGTGGCGATGATGGTCAGCGAGCCGCCTTCCTCGATGTTGCGCGCGGCACCGAAGAAGCGCTTCGGGCGCTGCAGCGCGTTCGCGTCGACGCCGCCCGTCAGCACCTTGCCCGACGCCGGAACGACCGTGTTGTAGGCGCGCGCGAGCCGGGTGATCGAGTCGAGCAGGATCACGACGTCCTTCTTGTGCTCGACCAGGCGCTTCGCCTTTTCGATCACCATCTCGGCGACCTGCACGTGGCGCGTCGCCGGCTCGTCGAACGTCGACGACACGACCTCGCCGCGGACGGTGCGCTGCATCTCGGTCACTTCCTCGGGCCGCTCGTCGATCAGGAGCACGATCAGCACGACATCGGGGTAGTTCGCGGCGATCGAGTGCGCGACGTGCTGCAGCATCACCGTCTTGCCCGACTTCGGCGACGACACGAGCAGGCCCCGCTGGCCCTTGCCGATCGGCGCGATGATGTCGATGATCCGGCCGGTCATGTTCTCCTCGGCCTTGATGTCGCGCTCGAGGCTCAGGGGCTCGTCGGGAAAGAGCGGGGTCAGGTTCTCGAACAGGATCTTCGACTTGGCGTTCTCCGGCGGCTCGCCGTTGACCTTGTCGACCTTGACCAGCGCGAAGTAACGCTCGCCGTCCTTCGGCGTGCGGATCTCGCCCTCGATCGTGTCGCCCGTGTGGAGGTTGAACCGCCGGATCTGCGACGGCGAGATGTAGATGTCGTCGGTGCCCGCGAGATAGCTCGTGTCCGGCGAGCGGAGGAAGCCGAAGCCGTCGGGGAGGATCTCGAGGGTGCCGTCGCCGAAGATGCTCTCGCCTTTCTTCGCCTGCTGCTTCAGCATCGCGAAGATGAGGTCGTGCTTGCGCATCCGGTTGGCGCCCTCGAGTTCGTTGGCGTTGGCGATGTCGACCAGCTCGGTGACCGGCTTGGACTTGAGTTCTGACAGGTGCATGGTGGCGCGCGGAAAGGGCGGAGAGCGGCGTCGTGCCGCGGAGGGGGCTGCGGGGAAATTTCGGCCCGGGAAGGCTTCCCGGGAGGACGCCGCAATCGTCAGGCGGCGCCCTGGAACCCGCCGCGGAGCGGCCCCGGGAAGACCGGGGCGCGACGCGGCACGAAGGTCAGCCTAGCGGGTTCAGAGGTTGCTGTCAACAAAGGCGGCGAGCTGGGACTTCGACAGCGCCCCGACTTTCTGCGCGTGCGCCTTGCCGCCCTTGAAGAGGATCAGCGTCGGAATGCCCCGGATGCCGAACTGGCTCGTGGTGCCGGGGTTGGCATCGATATCGAGCTTCGCGACGGTGAGCTTGCCCGCGTAGTCGCGCGCGAGATCCTCGAGCACCGGCGCGATCATCTTGCATGGGCCGCACCACTCGGCCCAGTAGTCGACCAGGACCGGGGTTTGCGATTGCAGGACGTCCTGCGCGAAGGTGGCGTCGGAAACGTGCTTGATTTGGCCGACCTGCTCGAAGGTGGCGTCGGAGACGTGTTTGATTTGGCCGCTCATGGATTCCTCTTGATAGCGCACGGGCGTGCGGGACCGGGGTCCGCAACGCGGACGGAGCGCCGGTTAACCAATCTACGTTAGCCCAACCGCCGAACCCGTGCAAGCCTCTGCGGCCCAAGCATGAGGGCGGGTTTGCTAAAATCAAGCCTTTGCCGCCGGGCCCGGATCCCGGCGAGCCTGCGATCCTCACATGACTTACGTCGTCACCGAGAGCTGCATCCGCTGCAAGTACACCGACTGCGTCGACGTGTGCCCCGTCGACTGCTTCCGCGAGGGCCCGAACTTCCTCGTGATCGACCCCGACGAATGCATCGACTGCACGCTCTGCGTCGCGGAATGCCCGGTGGAGGCCATCTTCGCCGAGGACGATGTGCCCGACGACCAGAAGCATTTCACCGCGCTCAACGCGGAGCTCTCGAAGGTGTGGAGGCCGATCATCGAGCGCAAGCCGGCACCGCCCGACGCCGACGAATGGAAGAGCGTGCGCGACAAGCTCCGGTACCTCGAGAAATGACGGCTCGCCGATTTGACCCGGCGGGCCGCAACCCCTAGAATCGCGAAGTTTTTTCGCGCGTGCGCGCGGACCGGCGGACTCGTTGGGCCGCGGTCCGAATCGGTGGAATCCCCATGATGAATGGCAAGAGTTGGAGCGTGGCGGTGCTCGCCGCCGCTGCGGTGGGCGCGGTCCCCGCGCACGGACAGAGTGCGGCGGTGGGCAATCCCGAAACGGGCGCCCAGAAGGTCCGGATGTGCCAGGGATGCCACGGTATCGAAGGTTGGCGGACGGCCTTTCCCGAGGTGTACTCGGTGCCGCGCATCGCCGGCCAGCACGAGGCCTACCTCGTGAAGGCGCTGCACGAGTACAAGAACGGCGACCGCAGCCATCCGTCGATGCGGGCGATCGCCGCGTCGCTCTCCGACAAGGACATGGCGGACGTCGCCGCGTATTACGCGCAATCCGGTCCTTCGACGAAGGTGAAGCGATGATCCGCCGCCTGCTTGCCCTGGCCGTCGCGTCGGCCGCGCTCGGCGCCGCTTCCGGCGCGAGCGCCGCCAACCTCGCAGCCGGGAAGGCGAAGGCCGCGGAGGTCTGCGGGGCGTGTCATGGCGCCGACGGCAACAGCCCCTCTCCCGATTTCCCGAAGCTCGCGGGGCAGCACCCCGATTACCTCGCGAAAGCGCTCCGCGACTACCAGTCCGGCGCGCGGAAGAATCCGATCATGCAGGGTTTCGCCGCGGCCCTGACGAAGGACGATATCGCCAATCTCGCTGCTTACTATTCGGCGCAGCCGGCGGTGCTGTTCGTACGGGAGTGAACAGCGAGGTTGCGCACGACGGGGCGCCCGAGGGCGCCCTTGTTGTTTACCACTCCCGCTCGAGGCCGGCGAGATGGACCGCCGCGTCGGAGGGCGTGCCGTGGCGCTGCGCGTGCCGGACGACTTCGCCCGGCGCTTCACCCACGCGTCGATCGGGAAACGCCGCGCTTCATCGCGTGACGGGGCGAACAGCCGAGGCTTGCTACGCCGTCTTGTGGCGATATTCGCAGAGGTCGCGGATCACGCACTCCCCGCACCTGGGGGCGCGCGCAACGCACACGTAGCGGCCGTGGAGAATCAGCCAGTGGTGCGCGTG
Source organism: uncultured beta proteobacterium (assembly GCA_963734055.1). GTDB lineage: Bacteria > Pseudomonadota > Gammaproteobacteria > Burkholderiales > Casimicrobiaceae > CAIWHR01. The sequence continues at coordinate 137,584 of CAVTFQ010000008.1, read as the reverse complement.
CAGCTTGAACTCGTCCGGCACGACCTTGTGCAGTTTCTCTTCGACGGCCTCGGGCGTCGGCCCGGGCGCGAGGCCGGTGCGATTCGCGACGCGGAAGATGTGCGTGTCGACCGCGATCGTCGGCTGTCCGAACGCGACGTTGAGCACGACGTTCGCCGTCTTGCGGCCCACGCCGGGCAGCCGCTGTAACGCCTCGCGGTCGGCCGGGACCCGGCCTCCGTGCTCGCGCAGCAGGATCTCCGACAGCGCGACGATGTTCTTCGCCTTGTTGTTGAAGAGCCCGATCGACTGGACGTAAGGGATCAGCCCGGCGACGCCGAGCTTCGCGATCGCCTTCGGCGTGTTCGCGACGGGGAAGAGCTTTTCCGTCGCCTTGTTCACGCCCTTGTCGGTCGCCTGCGCCGAGAGGACGACCGCGACCAGGAGCTCGAACGGCGTGTGATGCTCGAGCTCCGACTTGGGGTGCGGGTTCGCGGCGCGGAGCCGCTCGAAAATCAGCCCTCGCTTCTGCGGGTTCATTGGCCAGTCGCTCCATCGCCGGCGGCGATCGCGCTCAGCCGGGCAAGCCGTTTCGCATCGTCGGCTGCGACCGCCGGATCGGCGGCGAGCGCCGCGTACGCCTTCGCCGCCCAGGGACGCGCCGCCTTCGCGTCGCCCCGCGCGAGCTCGATCTCGGCGAGCTCCTCGTACACATCGCCGTCGATTTCGCCCGCGTGCTCCATCTCCGCCGCGAGCGCGAGCTGCATCGCCCGCGCGTCGTCGAGCTTCCCGACAGCGCGCAGCCCCCGAGCCACGGTCCATCGCGCCTCCCGGATGCGACGGGCGTCGCCGCTTCGCTCGCGCGCGTAGAGCGCCTTTTCCCAGTAGGCGAGCGCCGTCGTCGCATCGCCGCGGTCGTGGTAGTTCCACCCGAGGTTGTTGTAGAGCGACGCGTCCCAGCCCCGCGCCCGCGGGTCCCTGGCGCCGCTCGCGAGGGCGAGCGCCTTCATGTTCCAGCGGATCTGCTCCGGTTCCGGCGCCGCGATCGCCAGCATGTGCGCCGCGTCGACCGCGTAGAACTCATCGTCCGCGCAGTCGGCGAGCGAGAGCGCTTCGGCGAACAGCGGCAGCGCGCGTTGGCGCGCCCCCGCCGAGTTGAACACGCGCCCCCGCTCGAGCAGGTAGCGCACGCGGACGTGCGAGGGCATGCCGTCGAGGCGCGCCGCGACGGCGTCGAGCGTCGCGTGCGCGTCGGAGAACCTGCGCTGCAGTCCCTGCGTCCGCGCGATCTGCGTCTCGATGATCAGCGCCTGCGGCTCGTCGGACCGCCACGGCGCGAGGGCGGCGCGAAAGCGTTGCTCCGACCGCACGGGGTCGCGAAAGTCCCACTGCGCATCGAGCCCGGCCGAGAAGATGGCGAGCGATCCCGTGTCGGCCCAGGCTCCGGCACCGATCGCGACGAGCGCGAGTGCAGATCAGCGCGCGTGAAAGGCGTCTCACGACGAGCGCCCTCGCGCGGCCGACGCGGCCCTCCGCGCGCGCGCTCGCGCGAACGCGGCGGCGATCGCATCGCGTTTTGGGGGGAGGATGGCCGGCGGCGGCGCGGTGTCGCGGCCCGGCGAGCCGGCGACACGCGCATTGCGCTCGGCGAAGCGCCGGCGTGCGGCATCGGCGTCCGGGACGCTCCACGCGCGTCCGGCCGGAACCATGTCGATGCAGTCGACGGGGCAGGGCGGTACGCACAGCGCGCATCCGGTGCAAAGCGCGGGCAGCACCGTGTGCATCCGCTTGGCCGCCCCGGCGATGGCATCGACCGGGCACGCGGCGATGCACAGCGTGCAGCCGATGCACCACGCCTCGTCGATCCGCGCGACTTCGAGCCGCGCCGGCTCGCCGCACGAGGGGTCGAGCGGGATCCGCGGACGTGCGGTCAGCGATGCGAGCGCCGTTACGACCGCGTCGCCGCCGGGCGGGCAGCGATTGATCGCCTCGCCCTCCGCGACCGCCTGCGCGTAGGGAAGGCAGCCGTCGTAACCGCAGCGACGGCATTGCGTCTGCGGCAGCAGCGCGTCGATGTCCTGCACGAGCCCGGAGTGAGCCGCGATGGCCATCGCGCATTCTAGAACCTATCTCGCAATCATCCAGCGTCGCCCGCCGGGCCGCCCGAACCGTTTGCTAGACTTCATGGGCAGCGCATCGTTGCCGCGCGCCGTCGCTCCCGTGTCCGCCAAGGCTCTCCCCGTCGCGCCGGCCCCGCTGGTCGAGCGTCCCCTGGTCCCGGGCATGATGCCTCGGCTTGCCGCGTCGGTACTTCGCGCCGCCGGCTGGAAGATCCGGCTCGCCCGTCCCGTGCCGCAGCGCTGCGTCGCGATCTTCTACCCGCACACGTCGAACTGGGACACGATCGTCGGGCTCCTCGCCAAGGCGGTGATCGGCATCTCGATCGGCTTCATCGGCAAGGACACGCTGTTCCGCTGGCCGCTCGCGCCCATTCTCGCGCGCTGGGGCGGGATCCCCGTGAACCGGCGCGAGGCGCAGGGCTTCGTCGAGAGGATCGCCGATGAATTCACGGCGCGGCCGGAATTCCGGCTGGCGCTCGCGCCGGAGGGCACGCGAAGCCACACCGAGTACTGGAAATCCGGCTTCTACCGGATCGCCCGCGCGGCGAACGTTCCGGTGGCGCTCGTCTACATCGATTATCCGATTCGGGAGATCGGCGTGGCCGCCTACGTGGAGCTCACCGGGGACGCCGCGGCGGACATGACGCGGATTCGCACGTTCTACGCCGGGAAGCGCGGCCGCCGTCCGCAACACCAGGGCCCCATCCGGCTGCAGGGCTGATGGCGCTGCACGCCGGGCCCGGCGGCGGCCGACGCCCGCGATTGCGGCACGCCTGCGAGCGACCGACAATGGGCGCCTGGCATTTCGTCACGCGAAGATGAAACGCGCCTCGCGCAAATCGGCTCCCACGGGCTCACCCGGTCACCCCCACGATCACTCCGACGGGGCGGCGAACGGGCACGCGCGCGGCGGCGCCACGGCCCGCGCGCTGTGGCTGGCGCTCCTGTTCACGGCGGGATTCGCAGCGATCGAGGCGGTCGGCGGCTGGCTCGCCGGATCGCTGGCGCTCATTTCGGATGCGGGCCACATGGTGACCGATGCGGCGTCGTTCGTCGTGGCGCTGATTGCGGCCGCCGTCGCCCGGCGTCCGCCGTCGCAGCGGGCGTCCTATGGCTACGCGCGCGCTGAAGTCATTGCCGCGTTCGTCAACGCGCTCGCGATGCTCGTGCTTGTGGTCTGGATCGCGGTCGAGGCCGTAGCGCGCCTGCTCGCGCCAACGCCGGTGACGGGCCCGCTCGTGATGGCGGTCGCGGCGGCGGGTCTCGTCATCAACGTCTTCGTCGCGTGGCTGCTCGCGCGCGCGGGCGGCGGGATCAATGCCCGCGGCGCGCTGCTCCACGTATTCGGCGACCTCCTGGGATCCGTGGCAGCGCTGGTCGCGGGCGCGGTGATTTACGCGACCGGGTGGACGCCGATCGACCCGATCCTCTCGCTCGCGGTCGCGCTCCTGATCCTGCGCTCGACGCTCGAACTCCTCCGCCAGTCGACGGGCGTGCTGATGGAGGGCGTGCCCGCGCACCTGTCCTACGACGCGATCGGCCGCGCGCTCGCCGGCATCGATGGCGTGACCGGCGTACACGACCTCCACGTCTGGCACATGGGGGCGGACCGCGTCGCGCTCTCCGCGCACGTGACGCTGGCCGAGGGCTCCGCGTGGCCGCGCGTGCTCTCGTCGGCGCAGCGATTGCTCGTGCGCGACTTCGGGATCGGCCACGTGACGCTGCAGCCGTCGTGGCCCGCGCCTCCTCCGAACTCGAGGGTCATTCCGCTCGCGCCGGCGGAGCGGGGCGGCGCGGGGCAGGCGCCGCTCCGCCGCTGATCGCTGGGCGTCGGCGTCAGTCCGCCTTCGCCTTCTCCATCATCGCGGCTTCGAGCTTCTTCTGCTCTTCCGGAGACAGTTGCGGCCGGTCGATCCTGATCGTCAGCTTGTTGAGCTTGGCGGTCAGCGGGAATGGCGGCTTGTAGTCGGCGTCATTCACGCCGGTCAGCGTGTCCGAGCCGATGTCGAAGCTCTCGTCCCACTGCAGGATCATCGGCAGCGTGCGCTCCATCTTCCTCGTGGCAACCTCCTTGCCGTCGACCTTGAGGGTGCCGACTCCGGGACGACCGACGCCGCTGAAGTCGTTGAACGCAAGAGTTCCCGCACCCAGCCCGTCGTACTTGAAGTCGAACTCGACCGTATGGCGGCCCGGCGGCAACGGGTCAGTGCCTTCCCACTTGAGACGTTCGAGATCGACCATGTTCCACAGCCACACCGGCTTGCCCTTCAACAGATAGAAGCCGTAGCCGCCGAAGCGCCCGCCGGAAGTCACGATGATGCCGTCGGCACCCGGCCTGCGGCACCTCGATGTCGGCGGTGAACGTGTACGACGCATTCAGGATGTTCGGCGAGTCGCCTTGCGGCAGCCCGGTCATCGGCCGCGTGTAGACGAATTCGGTGCGTCCCGCCGTGATGTTCGGACGCGGCGCCACGATCCGCGCCGCCACCGAGGCATCCATCGGGAAGACCTGGTACTTCTTCGCCTCGGCGACGAACTTCGCCCTCATCTCCTTGACCTTCTGCGGATTCCCGGCCGCGATGTCGTCGGTCTGGCTGAAGTCCTTGTTCAGGTTGTAGAGCTGGAACGTCTGGTTGTTGAGCGGGTCCGGATTCGCCGGACCGAACGCCTGCCAGGGCGCACGGTTGACCTTGGTGCTGAGCATCCAGCCGTCGTCGTACAGCGCGTACTGGCCCATCATCTCGAAGTACTGCGTCGTGTGGTGCGTACGCGCCTTGGCGTTCTTCGCGTCGAACGTGTAGAGGAAGCTCGTGCCCTCGATCGGCGACTGCTTGATGCCGTCGACGTACTCGGGCGCGCGGATACCCGCGGCTTCGAGGATCGTCGGCACGACGTCGATCACGTGGACGAACTGCTCGCGCAACGCGCCCTTGTCCTTGATGCGTGCTGGCCATGAGATGACCATGTTCTGGTTGATCCCCCCAAGCCGCGACGCATTCTGCTTGAACCAGTCGAACGGCGTGTCGAATGCCCACGACCAGCCGGCCGACATGTGGTTGTAGGTCTGCTCGGTGCCCCAGACGTCGTAGAACTTCATCTGCACGTCGACGGGCAGCTCGCTCAGGCCGTTGAAGAACGCGACCTCGTTCGGCGTGCCGGCCGGGCCGCCCTCGGCGCTCGTCCCGTTGTCGCCGTTGATGTAGATGACGAGCGTGTTGTCGAGCCTGCCGAGGTCCTCGAACGCCTGGATCACGCGCCCGATTTCGTAGTCGCTGTACGCGGCGTAGGCCGCGAACACCTCGACCTGGCGGATGAAGAGCTTCTTCTCGTCGGCAGTGAGCTCGTCCCACGGCTTCAGCATCTCCTTCGGCCAGGGGGCGAGCTTCGTGTCCTTCGGGATCACGCCAAGACGTTTCTGGTTCTCGAAGATCCGCTCGCGCAGCTTCTCGTAGCCGTCGTCGAAGAGGTGCATCGCGCTGGATCCTGTCCACCCACTCCTTGGTCGGGTGGTGCGGCGCGTGCGTGGCGCCCGGCGCGTACTTGATGAAGATCGGCTTCGACGGGTCGGTCTGGTGGATTCGCGTCATGTAGTCGATCGCGTCGTCCGCCATTCCGGTGACGAGATTCCACGTCCGAGCGCCTTGCCCTGGAACGGATAGATCTGCGTCGTGTTGCGGAAGAGGTTCGGCTCCCACTGATTGGCGTCGCCGCCGACGAAGCCGTAGAAGTACTCGAAGCCCATGCCCGTGGGCCACTGGTCGAACGGACCCACCTGGCTCGCCGCGAACGCGGGCGTGTTGTGGTCCTTGCCGAACCACGACGGTCGCGTAGCCGTTGTCGAGCAGGATGCGGCCGATGGTCGCCTTGTCCTTGGGGATGATGCTGTTGTAGCCGGGGAAGCCGGTCGACTGCTCCGAGATCACGCCGAAGCCCACCGAGTGGTGGTTGCGTCCCGTGATCAGCGCGGCGCGCGTCGGCGAGCACAGCGCCGTCGAGAACATGCGGTTGTAGCGCAGGCCTTCCTTTGCGATGCGGTCCATCGCCGGTGTCGGGATCACGCCGCCGAACGTGCTCGGCACGCCGAAGCCGGCGTCGTCGGTGATGATCAGGAGCACGTTCGGCGCGCCCTTCGGCGGCACGATGCGCGGCGGCCACCACGGTTTGGATTGCAGGGCATCGTCCTTGATCGTGCCGCCGAACTTCGGATCCGGCGGGGGCAGCTGCTTGGGGCTGACCGTCGCGGTAGCGCTTGGCGAGCCCGGGGTGCCGTAGATCTGCTGACCGGCGGCGAGTGGCGGCACGGACGCAAGCACTGCCAGAGCCAGGACGGATACGACGCGATGCGTTGTCATGTGTTTCATACCTTGATCGACAAGTGGGGAGGCCACGCAAAAGCGCGCGATTATGCACGACCTGGCGTGCAATGCAATGACCTGAATCAAAATCCCCGCACGCGTCGTCCGAAATGTCGCTGCACCGTTCCGGGGCGAACGGACATGCAGGCGCATGGCGCCCACGCCGCCCAGCAATGATTGTTGCCGCAGGCGTGGCAGCCGGCCTACAGCCAGTGGATTCGCCGGAACCAGGCGAACAGCGCGATGTCGACGACGACCATCAGCCCGAGCGAATAGAGATAGCCGAACTGCCAATCGAGTTCGGGCAGCACCTTGAAGTTCATCCCGTAGATGCCGGCGATCAAGGTCGGTACGCCGATCAGCGCCGCCCAGCCGGCGAGCTTCTTCGTGACCTCGGTCTCGTTCAGGTTGATCATGCCGAGGTTGACCTGGATCGCCGTCGTCAGCATTTCGCGGATGCCGTTGATCGTCGCGTGGATCCGCACCAGGTGGTCGTAGACGTCGCGGAAATAGTCCTGCAGACCGGCGCAAATGTGCGGGACGCGGCCGCCGTAGAGCTTGCCGATCGCCTCGATCATCGGATCCACTGCGTGGTTCAGCACCATCAATTGCCGCTTGAGCGCGTAGAGCGACTCGATGTTCGAGCGCGCCGAGTTGCGCACGAAGATCTGCTCCTCGATCGACTCGAGCTCGGTCTCGAGCGAATCGAGGATCGGGAAGTAGCGATCGACGATCGTGTCGAGCAGCAGGTAGAGCACGTAGCCGGAGCCGTGCTGCAGGAGCTCGGGCTCGCGCTCGGTGCGAGCGCGGACGTCGGCGAATCCCTTCTCGGTGCGCAGGCGCACGGAGAGCAGATAGTTGGTCCCGACGAATATCGCGATCTCGCCCACGCGCAGCGGAGCATCGGCGCCCTCGGGCGCCTCCTCGACGGTGTGCATCACGGCGAACAGCGAGTCCTGGTACTCCTCGATCTTCGGTCGCTGGTGCCCCTTGCGCGCGTCCTCGACCGCGAGCGGGTGCAGCGAGAACTCCTCGGCCATCTGGTCCAGCTCGACCGGCGTCGGGTCCTTGAGCGCGACCCAGACGAAGCAGTCGGGCCGGGACACGTACTCGCTGATGTCCTCGACCGGGATATCGCCGAGCTTCCGGCCGTTCTGGTAGGCGACGCAGTTGACGAGCATGGCGGACGCGAAGGAGGAGGCGGCCCGATGATATCGGCCCCGGCCGCGAGGCGCCACCCGGAGCAGAGCGCGCGACCGGTATCATGGCGACCGCGCGCCGGCCGGCAACCTCGCCGGCCGCCCTGCCGGTAGCATCGCCGGCCCCGATCCGACGCCGACCGCGATGACCGTTCCCCCGATGCCTTCCGCCCCGCCACGGCTCGAGCGGCACGAGCTCGCGCTCCTGCTCACGCTCGCCGCCGTGCAGTTCACCCACATCGTCGACTTCATGCTGATGATGCCGCTCGGCCCGCAGTTCATGCGGCTCTTCGCGATCGGTCCGCACGAGTTCAGCCTGCTCGTATCGTCGTACACCTTCGCGGCCGCCGCGAGCGGCTTCGTCGCCGCGTTCTGGATCGATCGCTTCGACCACAAGCGGGCGCTCCTCTTCCTCTACGGCGGATTCATCGTCGCGACCGCGCTGTGCGGGCTCGCGCCGTCCTACCCGCTGCTCCTGGCCGCGCGGGTCGTCGCGGGTGCGTTCGGCGGGGTGACCGGCGGGCTCGTCCTCGCGATCGTCGCGGATCTCGTGCCGTTCGCGCGCCGCGCGACCGCGACGGCGATCGTCGCCGCGTCGTTCTCGCTCGCCGCCGTCGCCGGCGTCCCGGCGGCGCTGTGGATCGCCGCGCACTACACCTGGCGGACGCCGTTCCTCACGCTGGCCGTGCTGAGCCTCGGTGTCGGCCTCGCCGCAGCGCGGCTGCTCCCGCCGCTCGGCGCGCATCTCGCGCACGCGACGCGCCGGCGCCCGTTGGCGCAGCTCCGCGCGATCTTCGGCGTGGGCAACCACCGGCGCGCCTTCGCGTTCACGCTGACGCTCATGTTCGCGGGCTTCACGGTGATCCCGTTCATCGCCCCGTACAACGTCGCGAATGTGGGCCTCGCCGAGACCGACCTGCCGATCATGTACCTCGCCGGCGGGCTGGCGACGCTCGTCACGTCGCCGCTGATCGGGCGCCTCGCCGACCGGTACGGCAAGAAGCGGCTCTTCGGCGTCGTCGGCGTGCTGTCGATCGTCCCGATCATGATCACGACGCACCTGACCGTCGTACCGCTCCCGGTCGTGATCGCCTGCGCGGTGCTCTTCTTCGTGCTCGTGACGGGGCGGTTCGGTCCCGGGATGACGCTCGTCACCGGCAGTGTCGCTCCGTCGCTGCGCGGGTCCTTCATGAGCTTCAACGCGTCGATTCAGCAGCTCGGATCGGGGCTCGCGGCGCTGACCGCCGGGTTCATCATCGGGCGCGCGCCGGACGGCAGGCTCACCGGGTATGGGTCGGTCGGGTGGCTCGCCGCGGCGTGCACGCTCCTGGCCATCTGGCTCGCGCACCGGATCCGGATCGTCGACGACACCGCCGGCAGTGCGCGGGAAGCGTCGCGCGGGCCGAACAGGTAACATCCGCACTGCCAACGAGGCCCGCGCCCGCTCCGGCGGATGCCCCGATCCGAAATGATCATCCCGTCGCTGCTCGACACCGACCTCTACAAGTTCACGATGATGCAGGTCGTCCTGCATCATTTTCCGGGAGCGCAAGTCGCGTACCGGTTCAAGTGCCGGAGCGAGTGGGCGGACCTGACGCCGTTCGTCGACGAGATCCGGGACGAGGTCCGGGCGCTCTGCCGGCTGCGGTTCCGCCGCAACGAGCTCGACTATCTCCGGGGGTGGCGCTTCCTCAAGAGCGACTTCGTCGACCTGCTCGGTCTCTTCCAGCTCGACGAGCGCTTCATCTCCATCGGTCCTCTCGCCGGCTCCGACCGCGAGATCGACATCTCGATCAAGGGACCCTGGCTGCACACGATCCTGTTCGAGGTGCCGCTCCTGTCGATCGTCAGCGAGGTCTATTTCCGCAACACGCAGCCGGGCGCATCGCTCGACGAGGGGAGGCGACGGCTCGCGCGGAAGATCGGCCAGATCAACGCGGTGTCGGATCCGGAGTTCCGCATCGCCGACTACGGGACGCGGCGCCGCTTCTCGCGGAGCTGGCAGGAAGAGGTGGTGACGTCTCTCAAGTCCGGCATCGGCGCCAAGTTCGTGGGGACGAGCAACGTGCTCCTCGCATTCGAGCACGGGTTGACGCCCCTCGGCACGATGGCCCACGAGTACCTGCAGGCCTGCCAGGCCGTGGGGCCGCGGCTCAGGGACTCGCAGGTGTTCGCGTTCAACACGTGGGCGCGCGAGTACCGCGGCGACCTCGGGATCGCGCTGTCCGACGTCTGCGGGATGGACGCGTTCCTGCGCGACTTCGACCTCTTCTTCTGCAAGCTGTTCGACGGCGTGCGCCACGACTCGGGTGACCCCTTCGAGTGGGGCGAGAAGCTGATCGCGCACTACCAGAAGATGCGGATCGATCCGCACACGAAGACGATGGTGTTCTCGGACAGCCTGAACGTGCCCCTTGCCATCCGCCTCTTCGAGTACTTCCGCGGCCGGATGCACACCGCGTTCGGCATCGGGACCAACCTCACGAACGACGTTGGGTTCGACCCGCTGCAGATCGTGATCAAGATGACGCGCTGCAACGGGCAGCCGGTCGCGAAGATCAGCGACGAGCCCTCCAAGACGATGGACTACGACCCGTCGTACGTCGCGTACCTGCGTGAGGTGTTCGAGGTGCCGGAGACGCCTCCGGCGCCCGCGGTGGCGAGTTCCCGCTCGTAGGCGGCGAGGACGTCCGGCCCGAAGCAGGCGAAGATGACGCGAGCGAGCGTCGCGTCGCGCTCGGCGAACCCGGCCACCTCGCGCACCGCGATCGCGGTTGCCGCGTCGAGCGGATAGCCGAAGGCGCCGCAGCTGATCGCCGGAAACGCGATGCTCGCGCAGCCGTGCGCCGACGCGAGCGCAAGGGCGCGCCGGTAGCAGGATGCGAGCAGCGCCGGTTCACCCTGATCGCCACCGCGCCAGATCGGCCCGACGGCGTGGATCACGTAGCGCGCCGGCAGCCGGTGGCCCGCGGTGAGCTTCGCGTCGCCCGGCGCGCAGCCGCCGAGAGTCGCGCACTCGGCACGCAGCTCGGGGCCCGCCGCGCGGTGGATGGCGCCGTCGACGCCGCCGCCGCCCAGGAGCGACGAGTTCGCCGCGTTGACGATCGCGTCGACGGCGAGCGTCGTGATATCGACTGCGCGAGCCGCAAGCGCGGCCGGCATCTTCAGCGCATCCTGACCGCCGGCGGGCGCGGACGCGACGCCTGTTCCGCTTTCGCCTGCTCGTAGAGCGGCAGGATCGCGGGGATCTGCGCCTGGATCTCCTCGACGCGACCGGGCCACACGGGGTGCAGCGCGAGAAAGCTCGGCGGCGTCGCGCCGCCGGCCCGGGCGATCTTGCGCCACGCCTCGGCCGCAGGCTCCGGATCGAGGCCCGCGCGCGCGAGGTACTCGAGCGAAAGCGTGTCGATAGCCCTCTCCGTGGCCATGTCGTGCGGCGTCGCGAACACGAGCTTGGAGAGGATGTCCACGAGCTGCAGGATCCTGCGGTTCGGGTCGGGCGAATCGCGCATCGTCCCGGCTCGAGCGATCGCTTCCGTGGCGTCGTGTCCCGCGAGCGCGTGCGCGATCGCGTGCGCGATGACGACGGCGAGCTCCTCGGGCGTCAGGCGCAGGCGATCGACCAGGCCCGTGGACACCATGACCTTGCCGCCCGGCAGGCAATAGGCGATGGGCTCCTCTCGCGTCTCCACGTCGACGGCCCACGACCAGAGCGCGGCGTCCGGGGCGATCTGCGGTGCAGCGTCGATCAGCTGCCGCGCCGCGCGACGCGCGGCGCGAAGTTTGCTCCGGTCCCTGTCCAGCGTTCGCTTTGCGCGTGCTCGCTCGAGCTCCCGCGAATAGAGGATTTCGGCTGCAAGGTTCACCATCTCGGGAGTTGCCGCGGGCGGAGGTGGTTGCTGTCCGCGCGCGGCGAGCGGCACGCACGACAGGGCGAGCACCGCGGACAGCACGGTTCGACGACGGGCGACAAACGGAATGCGGGCGGGCACGGGACGTCAGGGCGACGGGCGATGCGAGAAGGCGCGCCGAGGCTACCGCCTTACGACGCGCACGTAAAGAGCCGGCCGGGTGGGAGTACGCTGCGAGCGCCGATCGACGTTTCGGGTTAAAGTTGCCGCCATGCCCGCACCGACCCCCGCCACGGCTTCGGCGCGCGCGGCCTCCGCGCCGGCGCTCGGCGCGCACGACCGGAGGCTGCGTCTCGAAGATATCCTGAAGCTGATGGTCGCGGACGGGCTCGCCACGGCGAGCGACGCCGACAAGCTGGCTCGCCACCGCGGCTCGCGCGGCGACCACCCCCTCGAATTCATCGCCAACCAGAGATGGAGATCGGCCGCACCACCGCATGCGACGCTGACGCTCGAGTGGCTGGTCGAATGGCTCGCGGGCAAGCTCGGCGTCCCGTACCTGCACGTCGATCCGCTGAAGATCGACCTCACCGCGGTGACGTCGACGATGTCCAACGCCTACGCCGAACGCTACCGGATCCTGCCCGTCGAGATCACGCGGAGCACGCTCACGGTCGCGACCGCGGAGCCGTTCATCCGCGCCTGGGCCGACGAGCTCGAGAAGATCCTGAAGCTCGAGGTCAAGCTCGTCTTCGCCAATCCGGTCGACATCCGCAGGTTCCTGGGCGAGTTCTACAATCTCGCGCGGTCGATGAAGAAGGCCCAGGAGACCTCCAAGGGCCAGCTGTCGCTCGCGCGGAGCTTCGAGCAGCTGGTCGAGCTCGGCCAGAAGGGCAACCTCGATGCGAACGACAGCCACGTCGTCCACATCGTCGACTGGCTGTGGCAGTACGCGTTCGAGCAGCGCGCCTCCGATATCCACGTCGAGCCGCGCCGCGACGTGGGCCTCGTTCGCTTCCGGATCGACGGCGTCCTCCACCAGGTCTACGCGATCCCGATCCCCGTGCTGATCGCGATGACGTCCCGGATCAAGCTCCTCGCCCGGATGGAGATCGTCGAGAAGCGGCGGCCGCAGGACGGGCGGATCAAGACCGTGTCGCCGGAGGGCAACGAGGTCGAGCTCAGGATCTCGACGATGCCGACCGCATTCGGCGAGAAGATCGTCATGCGGATCTTCACGCCGGAAGTGCTCGTCCGCGACTTCACCGAACTCGGCTTCAACGCCGATGACGAGGAGCGTTGGGAGCGGATGATCAAGGAGCCGAACGGCATCATCCTCGTCACCGGGCCCACCGGATCCGGCAAGACGACGACACTCTATTCGTCGCTGAAGCAGCTCGCCACGCCGGAGGTCAACGTCTGCACGGTCGAGGACCCGATCGAGATGATCGAGCCCGCGTTCAACCAGATGCAGGTCCAGCCGTCGCTCGGCGTCGACTTCGCGCACGGCGTGCGCACGCTGATGCGGCAGGATCCCGACATCATCATGGTGGGCGAGATCCGCGACCAGCAGACCGCCGACATGGCCGTGCAGGCGGCGCTGACGGGCCATCTCGTGCTCTCGACCCTGCATACGAACGACGCGCCGACGGCCGTCACGCGGATGCTCGACCTCGGGATCCCGCCGTACCTGCTGAGCTCCACGCTGCTCGGCGTGATGGCGCAGCGCCTCGTGCGGACGCTGTGTCCGCACTGCAAGAAGCCCGGCGAGCCGCCCGACGACGAAACGTGGAAGGCGATCACCGCGCCCTGGCGCGCAGAAAAGCCGGCGCAGGTAATGGTGCCGGGCGGTTGCCTCGAGTGCCGGATGACGGGGTACTACGGGCGGATCGGGCTTTACGAGATCATGCTGATGACGCCGGGCATCCGGCGGCTCGTGATCTCCGACACGGACGACGTCAAGCTGCGCGAGCAGGCGTACAAGGACGGCATGAAGCCGCTGCGCGTCTCGGGCGCAATGAAGATCGCCGCGGGCCTCACGACGGCGGACGAGGTGGTGAAGGTCGCGCCGCTCGCGTAAGCGATGCGTGGTTGCGCGTCGTCGCGGGTGAAGCGTCGGATCAGGCTTCCTTCGCGACCCACGGCGTCTCGGACTTCGCCGCGACGTCGAACTGCGAGCGTCCCGTGTGGTTGATGTGGCGCCCGTACACGTGGAGCGACAGCGCGACGCGTGAGCCCACGTTCGTCACGCTGTGGATCGCGCCGGGCAGCATCTGCACGACGTCGCCTTCGCGGCAGACGCGCTCGGACACCTTCTCGAGCTCCGCATAGCCGGCGCGCTTGCGGTCGTCGACGCGGCGCCAGTATTCGTTGAGCTCCTCGCCGTCGACGCCAACGACGAGCGCCCAGGTGCCATGGTCGTGCGGAGGCGTGCCGCGCCCGGGCAGCCACGCGAGCGCCATCACGGCGAGGTCGTGATTCGGCTCCTCGTGCAGGAGGTGGATGAGGAAGCCCTGCTCAGGATCGGTCCGGTAGTGCTCCCGCGCAAGCCACGTGCGGTCGGCCGCGAGCCGGACCGCAAGCGGGCGGACGCGCGCGAGCGTTTCAGCCGGCGCGAGTGTCGACGCGGCGGCGGCGCGCAGGTCGCCGACGAAGGTGTCAAGCGTGTACGGTTCGTTCATCGGAGACCGTCCCCGCCGGCCATCGTAGCGCAGGTGCCGGCCACCTTGCACGGTGTCGTTCCTGAAAGAAAACCGCGTCCGGGGCGCCGGAGCAGTAGAATTCTGCTGCACGCAGGCAACGCGCGAGGCCGCACCGGCGTGTGGCGCGACGATCCGTGCATGACGCGCGTGCCGGCGACTTCGGCGGTCTGCAGGGGGTTGGCGAGACGTGGAGAACGCCATTCGGCGCAGGAACCGATGCCCACTCCCATCCGCCGCGGCCCAACTCCGAACTCGATATCTCGGCGCGCTCGCTGCATGAGCTTTGCGCGCGGTGGCACGTGCCAGAGGAGCGACGCATGAATCTGTACGGCAAGCGCGAAGGCGAGCTCGATCCCCGCGGTACCGCCGGGCTACTCGATGTGCTCATCCGTGCCGGACTCATTTTCGGCCTGGCGGCGCTCTGCTACCAGGTCTTTTCGCCGTTCCTGACGATGATGGTATGGGCGCTCATCCTGGCCGTTGCCCTGTATCCGGCGCAGCAGTTCCTGGCGGCGAAGATCGGGGGCCGGCAGGGCCTGGCGGCGACCCTGCTCGTGCTCCTGGGTATCGTGCTGATCGTTGCCCCGACGGCGATCCTGATGAGTTCGCTCGGCGACTCGGTTCAGCAGCTGGTCAACGACGTGCAGAACAACGTGCTGGAGATCCCGGTCCCGCCCGACTCGGTCGCCGGCTGGCCGGTGGTCGGCGAGAAGGTCCACGCGATCTGGTCGCAGGCGCACGACGATCTTCCGGCGCTCATCCAGAGCATGCAGCCGAAGATCGGGGATCTGGCCAAGACCGCGCTTGCATTCGTGGCGAGCATCGGCGGCGGCCTCTTGAAGTTCCTCGCCTCGTTCATCATCGCCGGCATCCTGATGGCCTATGGACAGTCGGGCAGCCGTGCGAGCCTGGCCATATTCCAGCGTGTCTCGGGCCCCGAGCAGGGCCCCGAGTTCGCGAAGCTGGCGACGGCGACGATCCGGGCCGTTGCGCAAGGGGTCATCGGCGTCGCCTTCATCCAGGCGATCATCGTCGGTCTCTGCCTGTTGCTCGCCGGCATACCGTGGGCCGGCGTGCTGGCGGTGATCGTGCTGGTGCTGGGCATCGCCCAGGTGCCCGCCCTGATCGTGACCTTGCCCGCCATCGGGTACATCTGGTGGCGCGGGGATTACGGGCAGGTCGAAGCGATCGTTTACACCTTGCTGATCTTCGTCTCCGGGATGGCGGACAACATCCTCAAGCCGCTGATGCTCGGCCGGGGTGTCGATGCGCCGATGCCGGTCATCCTGCTCGGTGCGCTCGGCGGGATGGCCACCGGGGGAATTCTCGGGATGTTCGTCGGCGCGACCCTGCTGGCGCTGGGCTACCAGCTCTTCATGGGCTGGGTGGCCGTCAGCCGCCGCGCGGAGGCGCCTCGCCCGCGGCTCGATAGCGCCGCGGCGCCCCCGACCTAAGGTTGACCGTTCGGTTCGAGCGATGCGTGCCGGCCTCTTTGTTGACAGCAAGTATCGTATGATATAACTTATAACGTATCGTACCGTTATCCGAGGAGGCGAGATGCATGGCTTTACTCTGTATCGCGGGTGCGCGCGGCGCACGGGCGGACCTCATTTCGGCGGATTCGGCGCCCGGTTCGGCAGCGGGATAGGAGGACGCGGCTTCTTCGCCGGACGCAAGCTGGGCTCGGGCGAATTGCAGCTCGTCATTCTCGCCTTGCTCGAAGAGCGTCCGCGGCACGGGTACGAAGTCATCAAGGCCATCGAGGAGACCTCCAAGGGCTTTTATGCTCCAAGCCCGGGCATGGTCTATCCGGCGCTCACCTACCTCGAAGAAGTCGGTGACGCCACGGTCGAGCAGGAGGGCAGCAAGAAGCTCTACCGGATTACGGACGCCGGCCGGGCGAGGCTCAACGAGCATCGCGCCTTCGTGGACGCCGTGCTCGCGCAACTCGCACGGATCGGCGGCAAGATGGATCAGGTTCGGCGCGCGTTCGCCGGAGAGGAGCAAGCCGATGTCGGCCACCGCACGGTCGACGAAGCGCGGCAGGAATTGCGGGCGGCGCTCGTCGCCAAGCTCAACGCATCGCCGTCAGCCGAGGAGTTGCAACGGGTCGCCGAAGTGTTGAAGCGCGCGACCGATGAACTGCGGCGCGGCAAGAAATAGGGCCGCAGTCAGGCGGCGACGATGACCCACGGCGAACGGGGTGCGCCGTGAATCATCGACATCCCGACGCTCAGTTCAGGTCATCATCCTTGTAGTACTTGGTGCCCTTGGCCGTGAGCTCGAGCGCGAGGCCCTTGTCGGTCAGCTGGTAGAGCCAGACGCCCGGCCCGACGGCGACCGCTCCCTGGTATGCGCCCCCCTTGTCGCCCGCCTTGGCCGCCGCCGTCGCCTGCCCGCCGAACGTCCATCCGGACGTAATGAAGTCGTTCAGTGCCTTGTCCGTCTCGAACACCCAGACCAGCTGGAATTTCTTGACCCCGAAGCCTAGCCCCGCCTGCACCTCGGCCATTTTCATGTAGGTCATCGCCTTCGTCTTGTTGTTGACCGCGATACCCTCGCCGGAGCCGCCTCCCGCGACGAGGATCTTCATGCCGAAGTTGCTGAAGGCCGCGTAACCGGCGGCCGATTCGACGGCCTTGCGCGCCGAAGGCTGCGCCTTGTAGAGCGCGGCCAGCGCATTCTGCCCCGCCTTGCGGACCTCCGCCTGCTCTTCCGCCTTGCTCGCACCGAACGCCATGCCAGGCGCGATGAGCGCGCAGGCCATCACCACGGCCATCATCCGACGACTCATGTGATCCTCCATTTGATCGAGGCTGCCCATCAATGCCGCTTCGCGATCGGCGTAGAATCGATCGAATCTCCGGCGCCAGCGGCTTGCCGAAGACGCGGCCCGATTTTCACTCTACCACGTTAAGTGTGGGCCGTTGGGGTCCCGAGGACGGCCGCGCGGTCGTGGAGGCGTTCGGCGATGACGACGTCCTGGGCCCAGTCGCAGCTTCCGCGCCTTGCAATCGGCCTGCTGGTGCTCTCCATCTGTTCCGGCGCCGCGTTGGCTGGCGACGCCGTGACTCCCGAACCGCACTGGTCGGGGTTGCCGATATGGGGCGCCGAAGCCGAGGCCATGGGCTACCAAATTCCGCTCCCGTTCGGGATCGGGGTCACCGCCTACTCGGCTCGGCAGCCGGTGAACATCCAGGATCTGCAGCTGGGACGCAACGGGGAGCCCCCTGTATCGGTCAAGAACTTCCTGCAGATCGATCGGGTGGACACGTCGCAGCAGAATGTCTCGGCGAAGATCGATGCCCTGGTCTTCCCGTTTCTCGATGTCTACGTCCTCCTCGGGTATACCACCGGGAGCACCGCGGGACTCATCCAGGTTCCCGGCGAGACGATCGGAGGCATCATCGAGCCCAGGGTTCTTCAGCTCAATGCCTCGTTCAGCGGCCCGACCTACGGCGCAGGCGTGACGGTTCAGGGCGGAGCCAAGGTCAGCGACTGGCGGGACCTGACGGCTTTCGTGGTGGCCGACGCGAACCGCACCAAGACCAAGCTATCGTTCGAAAATGAGACGTTGATTGCCGACACCAAGCCGGTGGCTTCGGTCTTCTCGGCCAGGGTGGGCCTGCATGGCATCGTGGGCCCATCCACGGGCGCGGCGATCTGGACCGGTGCGATGTATCAGCGCATCCAGCAAACGGTCGCGGGCAGCGTGGCCGACACGGACCTCCAGTTTGTCGTCGTGCAGTCGCCGACGAAACCGTGGAACACGCTGGTCGGCGGCCTCGTCGAGTTTGGCAAGGAATTCGTAGTTCTGCTCGAAGGCGGGCTCGGCGCCCGCATGTCGATCCTCGGGGCGGCAGTCTACCGATTCTGATCGACTTCCGGTCGCCGCCTTTCCGCGGCGTTCGCTTTGGGTCCAGACAAGTGTGGAGTTTCGATCAAATGTCCAAGAAGCGTTCCACCGACATCGCGGGATCCGTGACCAGCGACGACTCTAAGGGCACAGGACGCACTGCCCGTGAGATCGGCAAATCGGCCGGCCGGCGAATCGCAACCGCCACCAAGTCTGTCGGGAAGAAGCTTGGGGAAGCTGCCGCGCGGGCGGGTGACCTGAACAAGGACGGCAAGGTTGATCAAGAAGACGCGAAAGTCGCCACGGCCAAGGCCAAAAGAATCACATCGAAAGTGTCCGATCAGGCCGGAGCGATGGCCAAGGAAGTGGCGAAGCACGACATGGTCAAGGATGCCGCGGCAGGCGCCGCCATCGGTGCAGCGGTGGGGATCCCGGTTCCGATCATCGGCCCGGCGGCAGGAGCAGCCGTCGGAGCGATTGTCGGTGTCGCCAAGAATTTGAGGTCCGCGGCCAAACCCGTGTCGGAAGCCCCGGGAGAGCAACCCAAGTCTTCGACCGTCAAGTCCGGCAGGAGGCGGATCCGCAAGCCACGGTGATCCGCGCAAGGCTGACCGGACAAGGTTGCCCACACACGCGCGCGCAGCATCAAGAGAGATATGATGGCGGCGTCAGGTGAGGAAATCGCCATGGGGACGCGGGACGATCCGCCGACCAGCGTCGCTGGACTTCTGCTCAAAGCCTTCGAGCTTCCGCAATGGCTCGTCGAGCCGGCGGTGCGCTCCTGCCGGCTGTTCAACACTGCGCTCGATTTCATCTTCTACGACGTGCCGACCCTGCGCGCCGCGCTCTACGAGAAGGACGCGCCGATGCGGGCGCGGGACGAAAAGCCGCCGTCGCGGATCATCGATTTCGATGCACTGAGCAACCCTGAGGGGTCGCTGCTCCTCATCGACGCGACGATTGCGCCCTACGTCCATCAATACCAGAGCGTGGAGAAATTCCTCGCATCTCCCTATCCGGAGACCCGCGACGTCGACATCGCCACGATCACCGGCGTCGGCAGCTCGGCGCTGGGAAGCGCGGCCTTGGCCTGGGACATTTCGGTCGCGCTCGAGAAGCCGGTGCTGGCCATCGTGCCAGGCTATGGCGTCGCCGACGTCGTCCTGCAGGGACTCGGCGGCTGGTTCGCCTTCGGTCTGCATGATTTCCTCGGCAGCAAGACGCTGATCCAGAGCGGGCTTGCGATGACGGCCCCGGAGACCGCACGCATCGGTCGGGAGCTTCCCGCGTCGACGCCGCGGCAGCCGACCGCGCGCGGCGCACCGATCTTCCGCTACGGCTCCGGCTCATCGGATGTGCTTCATGCCCTGCTCGAACATCGCGCGACACCCTTCCGCTTATTGGTCGGGCACAGCAAGGGGGCCCTGCAGATCAACAATGCGATCCAATCGCTTCCTGCCGCACGGACGCACGGGCTGCGGGTGGTGACATTGGGTTGCCCGATCGGTGAAAATGTCTCGGGCGTGGACTATCACCAATATCTGGGGCTGTTTGATGCGCTCGGCCAGCTCAATGCCTGGGGTCATCGGCCCGATCATTGGCCGCCGACCTGGCACAGCACCAATCCTGTGTTGCCGGCGGCCATGGCGGCCGGCGAGATGACGGCCGAGGCAGTGCACGACTGAGTGCCGCTTCCTGAGATTCGGTACTCGATCAGGTGAGATCCTGCCATCGCGCGTCGGGGCCTGACGCGCTCCCGTAGCGGCAGCGCCCGGGTCATTCGACCGCGAACTGGAATTTCTCGTCGGCCACCTCGATCACGTCGCCGTCGTTGACCTGCCGCGCCTCCTTGCCCGCCGGCTGGCCGTTGACGCGCGGGGCGCGGCGGCCTTCGACGTGCGCGAGAAAATAGCCGTGGGGCCGCCGCACCAGCACCGCCGAACGGTGCCCGGGCTTGCCGAACGTGGCGACGACGCGGTCGAGCTCGATCGTCATGCCGGCGCGCGGGCCGCTGACCATGTGCACTCGCCCGTTGGGAAATTTGATCCGCGTCGCGCGCGTGCGCGGCACGGGAAGCCCCTCGCCGCCGGCCGGCAGCCCGGCCTTTGTTCCGGCGATCCCCTTGATCAGCATCGTGCGGTCGAGTTCGACTTCGGTCGCGGTCTTCGGATTGAGGTAGCGCAGGTTGAATGCGCCGAACCCGACGACGTCGCCATGCTGCAGGATGCGCCGCGCGACCCGCTTGCCGTTGACGAAGGTGCCGTTGGCGCTCGCCAGGTCCTCGAGGATGTGGTCGTTGCCGACCGCCACGATCGCCGCGTGCTCGCGGCTCACCGACGGATCGTCGACGACGATCTGGTTGGTGGGATCGCGGCCGACGCCGAGCCGCTCCTTGTCGACGAAGCACTGGAACACGACTGCACCGCCCGAGCTCAGGACCAGCTTCGCCATCGTCAGTGCTGCCAGCCGAGCAGCCGGCGCTGCCACCCGCGCGCGGTGGGGAAGGGCTTCCGCACACGCGCGACGATCGCGGTGATGTTGTCGTAGGCGCCGCTGTCCTTTGCGGTTTGCACGAGCAGGTGCGCGGCGAGCGGCACGTTGGCGCGGAGCTCCTGCAGGATCAGCTCGATGTCGGCGTCTTCCACCAGGTCGGTGAGGCCGTCGGAGCAGAGGAGCACGATGTCGCCCGGCACCGCGTCGACTTGCCGCACGTGCGCGACGACCTGCTCCGCGACCCCCAGCGCCTGCGTCACCAGGCTGCGGTTGTGCGATTCGCCCGCATCCGCGACCGAGATGAGCCCGGCGTCGACCTGGTCGCGCAGCAGCGAATCGTCGCGGGTCATGAGCTGCAGCCTGCCTTCGCGCAGCCGGTAGACGCGAGAGTCCCCGATGTGCCCGATGACGATCCGGTTGTCGTGGAACAGCGCCAGGGCGAGGGTCGTTCCCATCCCGAGCTGCCCGGCGTGCGCCTGCGCGGCGCCCCAGATTGCCAAATTGGCTTGGGTTATGCTTTCCTCTACGGCCAGCAGGGGGGAGTGCTTGTCGGCGTCTGACCGCAGGTCGGCGAGGCGTTGCCGCAGTCCGGCGAGGAGGGTTTGTACGGCCATGGCGCTGGCGACCTCGCCCGCCCGGTGGCCGCCCATGCCGTCGGCCACGGCGACGAGCCCGAGTTCCGGATCCATCGCGATGCTGTCCTCGTTGTATCGTCGGACGTTGCCCGGATCGGTCGCCGCCGCGGCTTCGATGAACTTGCGCGCCATGATGCCCAACATGTTATGCGACTCGAGCCGCTAGGTCGCTACGAGATCCTCGAGGAGATCGGCCGCGGGGCGATGGGTGCGGTTTTCCGCGCCCGCGACCCGCTGATCGACCGCACCGTCGCCATCAAGACGATCAACGTGGGGCTGTCGCGCGTCGAGGCCGAGGAATTCGAGAAGCGCTTCGACCGCGAAGCGCGCTCGGCGGGACGCCTCAACCACCCGAACATCGTCACCATCTACGACGTCGGCAAGAGCGGCGACGTGGCCTACATCGCGATGGAGCTGCTCGAGGGGCAGACGCTGCGCGACATCCTGGACTCCGGCGTCGTGCTGCCGCCGCCGACCATCGCCGACATCGCCGCGCAGATCGCCGACGGGCTCGCCTCCGCGCACCAGGCGGGCGTCATCCATTGCGACATCAAGCCCGCGAACATCGTCGTGCTCGCAAGCGGACTGGTGAAGATCACCGACTTCGGCATCGCGATGCTGCCGACCGGCTCGCGCTCGTTCATCGGCAGCGTGGTCGGCTCGCCCAAGTACATCTCGCCCGAGCGGGTGGTGGGGCGCCCCGTCGACGCGCGCTCGGACGTGTTCTCGCTCGGCGCCGTGCTCTACGAGGTCCTGACCGGGACGCCGCCGTTCGTGGGGACCGCGCTCGACGAGATTCTGCACAACGTGATCAACGTCTCGCCCGATCCGCCCAGCAGTCGCAATCCCAGCCTGCCGGCGGCGTTCGACGCGATCGTCTCGCGGGCGCTGGCCAAGCATCCGGACGACCGTTACCAGGGCGCGCGCGAGATGTCCGCGGACCTGCGCCAGCTCGCCCTGGTGGGGCCGCGCGACGCCTTCGGCGCGGCGGCCGCGAAGAAGCGCCCGGCGGCGACGCCGCAGGGCGATTCGACCGCGCAGATCGATGCGCCGGCGCAGGGCGATACGGAGAGCGACGCGGACGATTACGAGGATTCCGCGCCCGCGCGCCTCGGATGGCGCAGCCCGTTCGTGCGCTATGGCGTGCCGGCGGCATTGCTGGTGGCGCTCGCCGCGTGGACGATGTACTCCGCGCTGGCGCCGCGTCCGGTGCCGGTTGCGGGGGTCGCGGTCCAGGACCCGCAGCGCGACGCGCTCCCCGCCTCGCCCGCGCCGGCCTCCGGCGAATCGCCGGCGGACGCCGAGGGCGGAGGCGCGCCGGCCGCGGTCGGGACGACGCCGGCGCCTCCGGCCGCGCCGGCAGCGAAGCCCGTCGCGGCGGCCCGGTTAGGCTTCGCCGTGACGCCGTGGGGCGAGGTGTATATCGACGGACGCAAGACGGGCATCACGCCGCCGCTCAACGAGATCCGGCTGCCGCCGGGCAAGCACACGATCGAGATCCGCAACACGACCTTCCCGCCGCATCGCCAGATCGTCGACCTGCGCGCGGGCGGCAGCGTGCGGATCAAGTACAAGTTCGAATGACGATCGGCCTGCCCGCCAAGCATCGAGGATCGATGGCCGTTGCGTTGGCGCTGGTGTGCGCGGCGTGCGCGACGCCCACCGCAATTGAACCCGCGGCGCCCGCGAGCCCGCCGCCGACGGAAAGCGTCGCCCCGCCCGCCGCGCCGCCCCCCGAGTTGCAGCCCGCCGCGCCGCGCGCACCGGCCCCCGCGGCGCGCGAGAAAAGCCGCGCCGAGCAGGATTTCGAGCGCGGCGTGAAAAGCTACGAGGACGGAGACTACAAGAGCGCGGCGCGGCTGCTGCGGTCCGCGCTGTCGCTCGGCCTGCCGGCCTTCCCCGACCAGGCCACCGCGCACAAGTACCTCGCGTTCATCGCGTGCGCGTCGGGCCGGCAGCGCCCATGCCGCGACGAGTTCCGCAGGGCGTTCGAGGCCGACGGCAACTTCAACCTCACGCCGGCCGAGGCCGGCCATCCCGTCTGGGGGCCGGTGTTTCGCAGCGTGAAGGCCGAGGTGGCGAAGGCGCGGGCGAAGTAGGTCGCGGCGCCGGGCTGCCCGTGCGAATGGGCAAGTTGCAGCCGTTCGGTGCGGCCGTTCTGAGGCCCACAACGGAATTTGGACGCTTTCCACGTCCTCGGCCGCGAATTCGTCTGCGTTGTCTTCAGCTGGCCGGCGGGCGGCGGGAACAGCAATACCTGTCCTAGCCCGTTGGTAGCAACCTGCACGGCCGACACACAGGTCGCAAGGACGGCGATCGGCGCAGTCAGTAAAGTATGTATCAGGTTGCGAATGTGGAAATGGAGCATCGGCCGTTTCTCTCGGTTGGCATCATCCCGCAGTCGCGCGCGTCGCGCTCCGCGATGTAATCCATTCTCTAATTGGCCGGTGTTCATCGCATCATACTCAGCCGATCCGACCGGCACGAAAGGTTCGCGTACTTCCGTCAATCGTCGAGCGTTCCCGGTGACATGGATCAAACTATGTTCGACCTGCCGGCGTGTTGGGATCTGCATTAGCGGGCGAAATGTCGCCGCTGCGCTCAAGCTTAGCTGCGCTGATGCGACAATAGTTATGTCAGTCACGAGTGGGGTGGCGCGGTGATTCGACGGGTGGCTGTCTGTGCGGCGTTGAGTCTGCAATGTCTTGGCTTGACCGGTGCGGATGCCCTCGCCGGATCTGCAGTGACGTATGTGGACCTAAGTTCCACGGGCAGGACAACGCAGGCGGCGTCGGGTGAGGTCGTCCGCTTCTTCGTTCAGGGGAGTGGTTGCCGAATTCCATCGCTCGACTCGCTGCCGGCTATCAAGGGTGGAACAATCGAATTTAGCCTGGTCTTCTCCTTCGGCTGCTTCGCTACGCCGCCGGGATTTCAGTGGCGAAGCGACCTAAGCGGGATTCCGGCCGGTACGTACATCGTCAACTACTACAACCAGGGCGCTTCGGACCCTGCTTCACCACCTACACCAAAGGTCCTCATTAACTCCGGTACTCTGATTGTCGGATCACGTGCTTCCCTGCCGCCGTCGGCGGGACCCGGAACGATTGATCCAAGCTATGGAACCTACGGTGCCGCCGATATTCCGTTCCCCGGCTTCTTCCAGGCACCGATGCGCTTGGCGGTGCAGAGGACCGGCGTCGTACTTACCGGTGCCGGAACGGTCTCCAACTATGCAGTAAGCCGCTTGCTGGGCACCGGCGCGATCGACGGTGATTTCGCGTCGTCCGGCACGATTACGCCCTACGACTCACCCATGAGCGCGCGCGCACTCGCGGTCGGCGCTGACGACGAAATATTTCTTGCGGGATACAGATACGACAATCCGAGCGGCCAGACGTGGTTGGCCATTCAGCGTTACTCACCGGCGGGTTCATTCATCACCGAAATTGACCTTTCGCAGGCTGCATTGTCGGTTGGGGGAGCGGTTGGAGCGTATCCACGAGGGCTCGATATTGCGACGCTCCCGGATGGCCGACTTCTCGTGGCGGGGACGTCGGACTCGTACTGCACCGGTTCATGGTTCGTGGCGAAGTTCGATGCTGCGGGGAGGCTGGACCCGACATTCGGCAAGGGCGGAGCCTATGTTGGATCGGCGGGCTGCGCATATCGTCTGGTCCCGACGGCCGACAACGGGTTGCTGGTCTTGGGGAGTACGTCGGACACCATCGACGCGAATTTCCTCGTCAAACTGAACGCGTCGGGTCAGCCAGATGGTGCATTCGGTGTGGGTGGCGTTGTCAATGGAGCGTTCTCTCGGACCGCGCCACGCTTGCAGGCCAACGGCAGGATCATTCTTGGGGGCGACAATTTCTCGCTGCTTCGATTGCTCGGAAACGGCGCGCTCGATCCCACCTTCGGGACCAACGGCGTGCTCGCGAATCAAACCGGGATGGCGCTGAGACTCGAGGATTTCTTGCTCATGCCGGACGGGTCAATACTGCTTGTCGGTGCGACAGCAGCCGTAACGGGGGCTCCTGGTGATCCGAGCGTACTGACCCTCCAACCCATGGTGACGCGCTACGCCGCCAACGGCAGCCTGGACCGGAGCTTTGGAGATTTGGGAATCCTGAAGATCAGTGGGCTGACGCATTCGCAACCATCGGGTAGCTGGGGGCCAGCGGAGACAATGGCGCTCATGTCGCTGCCGAACGGGAAAGCGCTTCTAGCCACGGCCAATGCGAGCAGCGGGTGGTTCAACCGGGCGAACGTGGTGTACCGCTTTGTTGTCGATGCCAGTGCTACGGGCAGCGGTAACAAGAACTACCAAGGCCTTTGGTGGGCCGCGCCAGCGGGCTCGGAGTCCGGTTGGGGGCTCAGCATTGCCCATCAAGGTGACACGATATTCGCCACGTGGTTCACATACGGTGCGTCCGGCAGGTCGACATGGCAGACCATGACTGCACACGCGACAGAAACCAACACGTATTCGGGGACGCTTTACGTCACGGCTGGACCACCCTTCAACGTGACTCCCTTTGATCCAACAAAGATTCAAATGGGAGAGTGGGGCACAGGAACGTTGAACTTTTCGGACGGCGGTAGCGGCACGTTTAGTATCGTGGCCCCGTGCCCCTTCGGATGCCCGACCTTCCGGATGACGAAGGCGATCACGCGGCAGCAATTTGGAGCTCTGCCGACGTGCGTCTTCGGAGCGCAGCCCGACCTATCGCTTGCCAGTAACTACACAGACATTTGGTGGGCGGCCCCTCCTGGATCGGAGTCCGGCTGGGGCATCTTCTTGACGCACCAAGGAGACACCATCTTCGCGGCCTGGTACACGTACGATCTAGACGGACTGCCTATGTGGTTGGTTGCTACAGCGACCAAGTCGGGACCGGGCGAGTACGACGGGGTTCTCTATCGCACAACCGGACCGCCATTCTCCACAGTTCCTTTCGATCCAGCGGCGGTGGTCGCGACACCAGTTGGATCTCTTGTCCTGAGTTTCGCCGATGGCAATCACGCGACGTTTTCATACTCGGTGACCCCATACGGGGTCATGCAGTCCAAGCCCATCACTCGCGAAATTCTCGTCCCACCTGGCACGGCGTGCAATTGATGGATCAAGGGTGGTGGTCGGTACAGTGACAGCAAACGCGCAGAATGAGCGCGTAGTCCACTCATGGAGCCGCCGGTAGAAGTGCAGGCGCCGAATCACGTAAGTAAGTGCGCCCGCGTTCTTCGCCTGATGACGGCCGGAGTGGCTACCGCCAGTCGCAACCATAGTTGGTTGGCGGTAAGAATGATGGATTTAGCGGAAATTTAAAATTTAAATGCTTGATTTAATTGCATTGCGTGGCGGATGGGGTGGGATTCGAACCCACGAAGGGCTTGCACCCTTGCCGGATTTCAAGTCCGGTGCATTCAACCGCTCTGCCACCCATCCGTATTGAGTTCCCCGAGCCGCGGCCCGATATTATGAACAGCTTTGCGCGGGAAACCGGCTGACCAAGAGTAACGCCCGGAACCCGCGCCGATTCTGCTACTCTAATGGGGTCGACAGTCCCCTGGGGACTCTTCTGGAGGAACGATGGATTCGAAGTTCGAACCTGTGATGTCGGGCGGAAGGCCGGCGGCGCTGCCGCCGATCGTCACGCCCGAGCCGCTGGCCGTCGATTCGGCCCGCGTGCTGCGGAACACGTATTGGCTGCTCGCGCTGTCGCTCCTGCCGACGGTCGCCGGCGCGCTGGTCGGAACGCAGCTCAATTTCATCGGGCTCTTCCGCGCGTCGCCGATCATGACGCCGCTCTTGATGCTCGCGGTGATGATGGGCTCGCTCTGGGTCGTCACGTTGCTGCGCAACAGCGCCTGGGGTGTCGCCGCGCTGTTCGGCTTCACGTTCATTTCGGGGCTGATGCTGACGCCGATCCTGAGCGTCGCCGCGGGCTTCCGCAACGGCGGTCAGCTGGTCGCGCTCGCCGGCGGCCTCACGGCCGGCGTGTTCTTCGCGCTGGCGGCCTACGCGACGGTGTCGAAGCGGGATTTCAGCTTCCTCGGAAAGTTCCTGTTCGTCGGCGTCGTGCTGCTCCTGATCGCGATGGTCGCGAACCTGTTCTTCCAGGTGCCGGCGGCCTCGCTCGCGCTGTCGGCCATCGCCGTGATGATCTTCTCGCTCTACCTGCTGTTCGACTTGAGCCGGATCGTGCGCGGGGGTGAAACGAACTACGTGATGGCGACGCTCGCGCTATTCCTCGACCTGTTCAACATCTTCGTCAACCTGTTGAGCCTGCTGCTCGCGTTCTCGGGGCAGCGGGACTGACGGCAGTCGGCTGGACGAAGCAAGGGCGGCCCGCGGGCCGCCTTTCTTTTGCATCGTCGCTGCGAAGAGCGGCGATCAGGCGCGAGGCTTGACCCGCCGCGCGCATTCCTTCGCGCGTTCGCGGGCCGTCGCGACGTCGTCCGCAGTGGCCAGCGCGACGCCCATCCGCCGCCGCTTGTACGATTCGGGCTTGCCGAACAGGCGAAGGTCGGAGCAGGGCACCGCCAGCGCGTGCGCGACGTCCTCGTAGCGGATGCCGCGCGCCTCGACGCCGCCGTAGACGACGGCCGACGCGCCGACCGCCACCGTCCTGACATCGACGGGCAAGCCGAGAATCGCGCGCGCGTGAAGCTCGAACTCGCTCTGCGCCTGCGTGCACATCGTGACCATGCCCGTGTCGTGCGGGCGCGGGCTCACTTCGGAGAACCAGACCTCGTCGCCCTTGACGAAGAGCTCGACGCCGAAGATGCCGCGTCCGCCGAGGTCGGCCGTCACGCGTGCGGCGATGTCGCGCGCGCGCTCGAGCGCCCGCGCCGACATCGGCTGCGGCTGCCACGACTCGACGTAGTCGCCGGCGACCTGCACGTGGCCGACGGGCGCGCAGAAATGTGTCCGCACGTCGCCGTTCTCGTCGCTGGCGCGCACGGTGAGGAGCGTGATCTCGTAGTCGAAGTCGATGAAGCCCTCGACGATCACGCGACTCCCGCGTACGCGGCCCGCGCTCTCGGCGTATTGCCAGGCTGCGGCAACCTCGGCGGGCGCGCGAACGAGCGTCTGTCCCTTGCCCGACGACGACATCACCGGCTTCACGACGCAGGGATAGCCGATGCCCGGCGTAGTCTCGATCGCGGTCCTGAGCTCTTCGAGGCCGTCGGCGAACCGGTAGGGCGACGTCGGCAGCCCGAGGTCCTCGGCCGCGAGCCGGCGAATGCCTTCGCGGTTCATCGTGACCTTCACCGCACGCGCCGTCGGGATCACCTCGACCACGCCGTCGCGCTCGAGATCGACTAGCACGTCGGTCGCGATCGCCTCGATCTCGGGCACGACCAGCCGGGGGCGCTCCTGCTCGATCAGGCGCCGCAGTGCGGCGCCCTCCGTCATCGCGATCACGTGCGCGCGGTGCGCGACCTGGTGGCCCGGTGCATTGGCGTAGCGGTCCACGGCGATGACCTCCACGCCAAGCCGCTGCAGCGCGACGACGATCTCCTTGCCGAGCTCCCCGCTGCCCAGCAGCATCACTTTCGTGGCCGAGGGGGAGAGGGGCGTGCCCAGGGAGAGGGGGTGGGGCTGGCGTCCTTCAGGCATGGTCGAACCTCGCATGTTTGCCCCCATTCTACGCCGGCGGAGGTCGAATTGGTGCGCCGCACACAAATTGTGTGATGACGTTATCCTATTGATTATAAAACAAAAAAGCTACTCGACGCCGCATTGGTTAGCCGGCCGGAGGGAAGCGGTGCGGCAGGGGGAAGCGGGCTAGCGCCGGGCGCCGCGCTTGGGCGGTCGCTCCGAGCGCGGGAGCGGTTTGCCATCCCCCGGGCGCGCTGCCGCGTCGCCGTCTTCCGCGAGCGTGAAATCGATCTTCGTCGTCTCGAGGTCGACGCGCGCGACGGTTACGCGGACGCGCCCTGCAAGCTGGAAGACGCGCCCCGACCGCTCTCCGACGAGCGCATGCCGCGTCGCGTCGAAGTGAAAATAGTCGCGGCCGAGCTCGGTCACGTGAACGAGCCCGTCGATCGCGAGGTCGTCGAGGGTGACGAAGATGCCGAAGCTCGTCGCGCCGCTGATCGTGCCGGCGAAGCTCTCGCCGACCTTGTCCTGCATGAAATAGCACTTGAGCCAGCTCTCGACGTCGCGCGTCGCTTCGTCGGCGCGCCTTTCGGTGAACGAGCAGTGCAGACCGAGCTCGGCCCAGGACGCGTCGGACGGCACGTAGACCGAACCCGCAAGCACGGCCTTGATCGCGCGATGCACGAGAAGGTCCGGGTAGCGGCGGATCGGCGAGGTGAAGTGCGCGTACGCCTCGTAATTGAGGCCGAAGTGGCCGACGTTGTCGGGGCGATAGCGCGCCTGCTGGAGCGAGCGCAGCAGAACGGTCTGCAGGAGCGCGTAGTCGGGGCGGTCGCGGATGGCGAGCAGGAGCCGCGCGTAGTCGGACGCGGTCGGATCGTCGCCCCCCCCGAGCGACAGCGCGGAGCCCGCGAGGAAGTCGCGGAGCGCCGCGAGCTTCTCCGGCGTCGGACCCTCGTGGACGCGATAGAGGGCCGGGTGCCGTTGCCGCTCGAGAAACTGCGCGGTGCAGACGTTCGCCGCGAGCATGCATTCCTCGATCAGCTTGTGCGCGTCGTTGCGGACGACGGGAACGATGCGGACGATCTTGCCCCGCACGTCGAACTCGAGCTGCATCTCCGTCGTGTCGAAATCGATCGCGCCCCGCGCCTCGCGCCCCGTCTTGAGCGCGTGATAGAGCGCGTAGAGGTCCTGCAGTTGCGGCAGCACGGGCTTCGTCTCGCCGGGCGCCTTCTTCGGCTGCGAGAGCGCGGCCCAGACCTGGGTGTAGGTCAGGCGCGCGCGCGAATGCATCACCGCGGGGTAGAAGCGGTAGCTCGCGATCGCGCCCTGCGCGTCGATGTCCATCTCGCACGCCATGCACAAGCGGTCGACCGCGGGCTTGAGCGAGCAGAGCTCGTTCGACAGCGCCTCGGGCAGCATCGGGATCACCCGACGCGGAAAGTAGACGGAGGTGCCGCGCTCGCGCGCGTCGCGGTCGAGCGCATCGCCGTCGCGGACGTAGTGCGAGACGTCGGCGATGGCGACGATCAGGCGGAAGCCGCGCCCGGTTCGCTCGCAGTGTACGGCGTCGTCGAAATCCTTCGCGGTCTCGCCGTCGATCGTGACGAGCGGCAACGTCGTGAGGTCGGTCCGGCCCTTGCGGTCCGCGGCGCGGACCTCGGCGGGCAGCCGGTGCGCCTGCCGCTCGGCCGCGGCCGAGAACACGTGCGGCAGGTCGTGCTTGCGCAGCGCGATCTCGATCTCCATGCCCGGATCGGTGTAGCTGCCGAGCACCTCGACCACGCGGGCGATCGCTTCGCGCTGCGACGTCGGCTGCTCGACGATCTCGACGACGACGACGTCGCCGGCCTTCGCCGTTCCCCGCTCGCCGGGCGGAACCAGCAGATCCTGGTTGATACGGCGGTTCTCGGCGACGACGAACGCGATGCCACGCTCCTCGTAAAGGCGGCCGACGATCGTCCGGTTCGCGCGCACGAGCACGTCGACGATCTCGCCTTCGGGACGCCCGCGGCGGTCGGTACCGATGCGGCGCGCCGTCGCGCGGTCGCCGTGCAGCACCTTGTGCATCTCGCGCGGATCGAGGAACAGATCGGGACCGCCGTTGTCGGGGACCAGAAATCCGTAGCCGTCGGGATGACCCTGCACCGTGCCGGTCACGAGATCGAGCTTGGCGACGACGCAGAGCTCGCCCTTGCGATTGGCGAGCAGTTCGCCATCGCGCTGCATGGCCTCGATGCGGCCCTGGAATGCGGCGCGTGCCCGGCGATCGACGCCCATCGATCGCACGAGCTCCGCGGCCGGGAGAGGGACGCCGGCGTCGCGCAGCGCGGCGAGGATGTCCGCGCGCGACGGCAGCAGCGACGGCGCGACGTCGTCAGCGCGGCCGGGAGAGCGGCCCAAACCGCGCTTGCGGTCAGTCGAAGGCGGGGGTTTCTTTGACAAGGATCAGACCCAAAAGTAAACTACTCGGTTGCGGTCGCCCAGGTGGCGGAATTGGTAGACGCACTAGGTTCAGGTCCTAGCGGTGGCGACACTGTGGGGGTTCGAGTCCCTTCCTGGGCACCAATTAGACCGCAATCCGACAGGCGCGAGGCGCCTGTTTTTTTTGGCCCGCGGGCGGCGGTAACGGGGAGCGCGCTCGAAGGAGCGCGGCCTCCGCGCAGCCTCGACTGATCGATGCGTCGTGGAGTCGGCCGCTCGCTTCGACCCGCTAGCGAATGAACCGGCCGTCGCGGCCGATCATCGAGAGATCGACATACTGCGACCCGTTGTGGTTCTCGGGTCCGAAGCGGACGGCGAAGCCGCCGATCTCGTAGTTCGACATCGATTCCATCGCAGCGATGAACTTGTCGCGCGTCGGCTCCTTGCCGGCCCGCCGCAGGCCCTCGGTCAGGACCTTCGCGGCGATGAAGCCCTCGAGGCTCGAGAAGTTGACGTCGACCTTGTTGCCGGAACGCTTCACGAAGTCGAGGTACTCCTTGACGATCGGCGTGAGCGGGCTCCAGGGGAACGGGACCACCTGCGAGATCATCACGCCGTACCCGTCCTTGCCGAGCGCCTCGGCGAGCGCGGTGCTCCCGACGAACGACACGTTGAAGAACTGCGAGACGCTGCCGGCCTTCTTCATCTGCCGGACGAACTCGGCCACCGACGTGTAGGCCGAGATCATCACCGTCGCCTCGGGCTCGGCGGCGTTGATCGTCTTCACCGCCTCGGTCACGTTGGTCGTGTTGCGCTCGACGGTTCCCGTCGCCGCGATCTGCATGTTGCGCCGCGCGAGCGCCCGCCGGACTCCCTCGAGCCCCGCCTGGCCGTACGCATCGTTCTGGTAGAACACGGCGAACTTGCGGACGCCCGTGCGCGTCAGGTGCTCGACGATCTTCTCGGTTTCGTCGAAGTAGCTCGCCCGGACGTTGAAGATGTACCGGTTGAACGGCGTGCGGAGGAGCTCGGCGCCGGTGAACGGCGCGACGAACGGCACTCGCGCCTGGGTGAAGATCGGCAGCGACGCCTGTGACGTCGGCGTACCGACGTAGGCGAAGAGGAGGAAGACCCGATCCTCCTCGATCAGCTTCTTCGTGTTGTCGGCCGCGAGCTTCGACTCGTACTTGTCGTCGCGCGACCGGAGCTCGATCTTGCGGCCGTTGATGCCGCCCTGCGCGTTCACGTAGTCGAGCCAGAGCTTCGCGCCGTCTCGCATCTGGATCCCGAGCTGCGCGGCGGGGCCCGTGAAGGCCGCCGACTGGCCGATGAGGATCGAGGTCGGCGTGATCCCGTCCTGACCGCGTGCGGCCGAGACTGCCGCGCAGGCGCAGAGCGCGGCCAACAGCGTCACCATCCGCTTCATCCCGTCCCTCGTCGTTCTGTCGTGCGGTGTGGGGCGTAGGTGCCCGTTGCAGCCTAACGCCAACGTAACGGGCAAGCAATCTTCGGGCCCGAAAGCCGCCCCGGGGAGCGGGTGGGCCGTTGCGCGGCCGCATCAACCGCCCGGGAGCGGCGCGACCGCGCCGAGCCGCGCGCGCAGCGCGTCCGGACGCAGCGTGTCGTAGACCTCGAACGGCTGGTGGATCCAGGGGTTCGTGGGCAGATGCTCGACGTAGTAGTCGGGCTTGAATACCGAGCAGGCCTTCCACCACAGCACGGCCGTCCGGAGCGCCGTGATGTGCGGAAAGCGCTTCGGCAGCTCGGCGTGGACGGCCGCGAGCGTGTGGCCGGAGTCGACCATGTCGTCGACGAGCAGCACCTTGTCGCCGAGCCGCGGCTTCGTCATCGTCATGTGCTCGGCGATGACGAGTTCGCCGCGGATCGTGCCGCCCTCGGCCGTGTACGAGTGGGTCGAGAGGATGGCGAGCGGCTGCTCGTAGATCCGCGACAGCACGTCGCCCACGCGAAGTCCACCGCGCGCGATGCAGATGACCTGGTCGAACCGGTATCCGGAATCCCAGACGGCGAGCGCGAGCCGCTCGACGAGGGTGTTGTACTGGTCCCAGCTCACGTGCAGGTCGGGCATGGGCGCTCCCTCGTCGTCCGTGGTTATTGGAAGGGATGGTGCAGCAGGATGGTCTCCGCGCGGTCGGGGCCGGTCGACACCATCGCGATCGGCACGCCGGTCAGGGCCTCGATCCGCTCGAGATAGGCTCGCGCGTTGGGCGGCAGCGCCCCGAACGACTTGACCCCGACGGTGCTCTCGTCCCAGCCGGGCACGGCGTCGTACACCGGTTCACACTCGGCGACTGCGTCGGCCCCCGTCGGCAGCAACGGGACCGCCTGTCCGCGCACGCGGTAGCCCGTGCAGATCCTTATCTCTGGCAGCCCGTCCAGCACGTCGAGTTTGGTGATGCAGGTTCCCGTCACGCCGTTAAGCGCGAACGAGCGCCGCAGCGCCGCGATGTCGAGCCATCCGCACCGCCGGGGCCGGCCGGTCACCGAGCCGAATTCGTTGCCGCGCTTCGCGAGGCGCGCGCCGATGTCGTCGGTGAGCTCGGTCGGGAACGGTCCCGTCCCCACGCGCGTCGCGTACGCCTTGACGATGCCGAGCACGTAATCGAGGAAATCCGGGCCGACGCCGGCGCCCGGCGCGGCGGCGCCCGCGAGGCAGTTCGACGACGTCACGTACGGATACGTTCCGTGATCGACGTCGAGCAGCGCGCCCTGCGCGCCCTCGAACAGCAGGGAGTCGCCGCGCCGGCGCGACTCCTGCAGGAGCGCGGCGACGTCCGCCGTCATCGGCCGCAGCGCATCGGCGAGCGCGAGCGTCTCGTCGCGCATCTTCTCGAACGCCACCGGCTCGCGCTTGTAGTAGTGGACGAGGATGAAGTTGTGGAAGTCGAGCAGCGGCTCGAGCTTGGCGGCGAAGCGATCGGGATAGAAGAGGTCCGAGAGCCGGATCGCGCGGCGCGCGATCTTGTCCTCGTAGGCGGGACCGATGCCGCGGCCCGTCGTGCCGATCCTCGCTTCGCCCATCGCGCCCTCGCGCGCCTGGTCGAGAGCGACGTGGCACGGCAGCACGAGCGGGCACGCGGGCGAGATCTTGAGCCGTGGCCGGACCTCGATCCCGGCCGCCTCGAGCTCGCCGATCTCCTGCAGGAGCGCCGTCGGCGAGAGCACGACGCCGTTGCCGATGTAGGCGGACACGCCGGGATGCAGGATCCCCGAAGGAATGAGCCGCAGCACGGTCTTCCGTCCGCCGATGACGAGCGTGTGGCCCGCGTTGTGGCCGCCCTGGAACCGGACGACACCCTGTGCATGCTCGGTCAGCCAGTCGACGACCTTGCCCTTACCTTCATCGCCCCACTGGGTACCGATGACGACGACGTTCTTGCCCATGGCTCGCTGCCGGAGTGTGGATGGAAAGGGGGATGCGCGGCGCGATTCAGGCGGCGGTCGCCGTGCCGGGCAGGCCCGCGAGCTGCCGGAGATCGAGCGTGAATCCGGTCGCGGGCCGCGCCCGCCCGAACGCCTTGCCGATGCCGTCGTAGCGGCCGCCGTTGCCGATCGCGGCTGCGTGGCCCTTTGTGTAGGCGGAGAAGATGGCGCCGCTGTGATAATGATAGCCGCGAAGGTCGGCGAGATCGATGTGCAATGCTTCGACCCGGGCGGCGCCCGCCTGCGCGAGCGCGGCAAGCGCGTCGAGCGCGTTGCGTATCGCCGGCACGTCGGGGAGTCGCGCGCGCGCGGCGGCGAGCACCTCGCGGGCGGGACCGTAGAGGGAAGGCAGCGCGATGAGCGCGTCGCGCCACGCCGCCGGCAGCTTCGCGGTCAGCGCGGCCACGCTCGGCAGATCCTTGGCGCGGAGCGCGTCGAAGAGGTCGGAGTCCTCCCCGTTCGCACTCACGCCGGCACCGGCCGCGAGCGCGCGGTAGACGCCGACGTGCCCGAGGTCGAGGTGCAGGCCGCCGACCCCGGCAGCGGCGAGCGAGGACAGAAGCAGGGTGATGACTTCGGTGTCGCCGCCGATCCCGGCCTCGCCGAAGAGCTCGGCGCCGATCTGCGCGACCTCGCGGGTCTGCCCGATGCCTGCGGTCGTGCGCAGCACGCTGCCGGCGTAGCAGAGGCGGGTGACCCCCGGCTCGTTCAGCAGGTGCGCGTCGATCCGCGCGACCTGCGGCGTGATGTCCGCGCGCACGCCCAGGAGCCGCCCCGACATCGGGTCGACGACCTTGAAGGTCTGCAGGTCGAGGTCGCGCCCGGTTCCGGTCAGGAGCGAATCGAGGTGCTCGAGCAGCGGTGGCTGCACGAGCCGGTAGCCGTGCCCGCGGAAGTGATCGAGCAGGAGCCTTCGCAGCATCTCGATCCGCTCGGCCTCGGCCGGGAGGATGTCCTCGACCCGCTCCGGAAGGATCCACTTACGCATTGCGCGCGAGCCAGATGCCGGCGAGCCCGAGTCCGACCGAGACGAGCCCGATGAACCGGAGCTGGCCATCGGTGAGCTGCACGAGCTTGCGGAAGCTTTCGCGCCACACGCGCGGCGCGAGGAATGGAAGCAGACCCTCGATCACCAGCACCAGCGCGAACGCCGTCCACAGCGAGTCCGCCACGCCGTCATTCCCCCTGATGCGCCGCGCGCGACTAACGGGGCGCCTTCGCGCCCTGTCCGCCGGGGCCGCGGAAGTAGCGGAAGAAGTCCGCCGTCGGATCGAGGACGAGCAGGTCGCTGCGGCTGCGGAACGACGCCCGGTAGGCTTCGAGGCTGCGATAGAACGCGTAGAACTCCGGGTTCGCGCCGTAGGCCTGCGCGTAGATCGCCGCGGCCTTCGCGTCGCCCTCGCCCTTGAGCTTCTGCGCCGCTCGGTACGCTTCGGCCAGGATCACCTCGCGCTGGCGGTCGGCGTCGGCGCGGATCTTCTCGGATTCGGCCTGGCCGAGCGAGCGCAGCTCGTTGGCGACGCGGCGGCGCTCCGATTCCATCCGCGCGTAGACCTGCTCGGTCACGTCGGGCGGCAGCTCGACCCGGCGCAAGCGCACGTCGACGATCTCGACGCCGAAGGTCTTCGCGTCGGCGTCGGCCTTCTGCCGCGTCGACGCCATGATCTTGTCGCGCTCGGACGAGATGATCTCGTGCACGGTGCGCTTGTTGATCTCCTCGCGGAGGTTGGCGCGAACGGTGGTCGCGAGCCGCTGCCGCGCGAACTCCTCGTC
This sequence comes from uncultured beta proteobacterium, assembly GCA_963734055.1. Classification (GTDB taxonomy): domain Bacteria; phylum Pseudomonadota; class Gammaproteobacteria; order Burkholderiales; family Casimicrobiaceae; genus CAIWHR01. The sequence continues at coordinate 101,147 of CAVTFQ010000008.1, read as the reverse complement.
GCCCTGCTGCATGCTGACGTAGAACTGCTTGACGTCGGTGATCCGCCAGAGCACGAAGAAATCGATCAGGAGCGGCTTCTTCTCGGACGTCGTGATCCGGTCCGGCTCGGCGTTGTCGAGGACCAGGATCCGGCGATCGAAGAACTTGACGTTCTGGAGCAGCGGCCACTTGGGGTAGAGGCCGGCCGCCGACTGCGTCTCCACGATCTCGCCCAGCTGGAATTTGATCGCGTACTGGCGCTGGTCGACCGTGTAGAGCGCCTGCGACGCGACGAGCAGCACCGCGATCACGAGCGCGACGAGCGGCATCGTGAACTTCATCGCGGTTCTCCGGGCCGGTCGCGACTGCGCAGCGCGTCACGAGAGCGCGACGGCTCGAGCGCGGCCGGCGGCTCCGACGAGGACGTCCCGGAGCGCGCCGCCGGTAGCTCCGGGCCCGTGGTCGGCGCCGTTGCGCTTTGCTGGAGGAGCCGGTCGAGCGGCAGGTACAGGAGGTTGTTCCCTGCCTTCTGGTCGATCAGCGCCTTGGTCGTGTTGCCGAGCACCGACTGCACCATGTCGATGTAGAGGCGCTCGCGGGTGACGGCGGGTGCCTTCGTGTATTCGGTCAGGATCTGGCGGAACCGTGACGCATCGCCCTCGGCCTTTTGCACGACGGAGGCCAGGTAGCCGTTCGCCTCCTCGAGGAGACGCGCCGCGTTGCCGCGCGCGCGGGGAACGACGTCATTGGCGTACGCCTGGCCCTCGTTGCGGAAGCGGTCGCGGTCCTGGCCCGCCTTCACCGCGTCGTCGAACGCGGCCTGCACCTTGTCGGGCGGCTGCACGCTCTGCAGCGCGACCTTCTGTATGAAGACGCCGGTCTGGTAGCGGTCGAGCATCTCCTGCATCAGCTTCTCGGCCGACTTCGCGATCTGCTCGCCGCCCTCGTAGAGAACGAAGTCCATCTTCGCCTTGCCGACGATCTCGCCCATCGCAGTCTGCGCGACGGACTGGACGATCTGGTCGGGCTTGCGCACGTTGAAGACGTACGCTTCGGCACTCTTCAGGTTGTACTGGACCGCGAACAGGACGTCGATGATGTTCTCGTCGTCCGTGAGCATCGGCGCCTCGTTGGCGCGCTTGCCCTTCGGATTGATCCGGTAGCCGACCTCGACCCGCCGGGTCTGCGAGAAGTCAACGAGCTCGACCGTTTCGATCGGATAGGGCAGGTGCCAGCGCGCGCCGGGCCCGGTCGTCTCCGTGTACTTGCCGAAGCGGGTGACGACGCCGCGCCGCCCCTCGTCCACGATGTAGAAGCCGCTCGCGAGCCAGACCAGGAGCACGAGCGCGATCAGGATCCCGGCCCCGGAGAGCGGGAGCCTGCGGCCGCGGCCGCCATCGCCGCCGCCCTCGGGGCCCCCCGGCCCGCGCCGCCCGAGCAGCTCGTTCAGCCGCCGGCTCGCGTTGCGCCAGATCTCGTCCAGGTCCGGCGGACCGCCGCTACCACGCTTGCCCCACTGCGGATCGTTGAGCGACATCGGAATCGAGGGTGGAAGGGCCGCGTCGCGTACGCCCCTCGCACGTCACGTCAGGCGTTGGCGACGGCGGCCGCGTCGGCGTCGGGAAAGGCGTCGTGGGCCGGAAACCGCGAGGCGAGCGCGCCGAGCAACTCGGCACAGCCGGCGCCCGTCAACGCGCTCACGCGAACGGCGCGCAGTATACCAGACGGGTCGCGCTCGCTTCCCGCGGGCATCCCGGTCACGTCGATCTTGTTGTAAACGCGCACTTGCGGCACGCGCTCCGCGCCGATCTCCTCGAGCACCCCGTCGACCGCGGCAATCTGCTCGTCGCGATTCGGGTGCGCAGCGTCGATCACGTGGAGGAGCAGGTCGGCCTGGGCGGCCTCCGCGAGCGTCGCGCGGAACGCCGCGACGAGATCGTGCGGCAGTTCGCGGATGAACCCGACCGTGTCCGACAGCACGATCGGGGCGGCACCCGGGATGGGAAGCCGGCGCAGCGTGGTGTCGAGCGTGGCGAAGAGCTGGTCCGCCGCGTGCACGTCGGCGCCGGTGAGCCGGTTGAAGAGCGTCGACTTGCCGGCGTTGGTGTAGCCGACGAGCGCAACTGTTCGCACCGCGGCGCGCCGCCGCGTCCGGCTCTGCGTCGCGCGCTGGCGCGCGACGTGCGCGAGGCGGGTGTGCAGCACCTTGACGCGGGTCCCGAGGAGCCGGCGGTCGGTCTCGAGCTGCTTTTCGCCCGGGCCGCGCAGGCCGATGCCGCCCTTCTGCCGCTCGAGGTGGGTCCAGCCGCCGACGAGGCGCGTGAGCTGATGGCTCACCTGCGCAAGCTCGACCTGCAGCTTCCCTTCGGCGCTCCGCGCGCGGAGCGCGAAGATGTCGAGGATCAGCGCCGTGCGGTCGACCACGCGGCACTCCAAGGCTCGCTCGAGATTGCGCTGCTGTGCGCCGGAGAGCGCGTGATCGAAGATGACGAGGTCGGCGCCGGTTTCGCGGCGGCGGGCCGCGATCTCCTCGACCTTGCCCTTGCCCGCGAAGAGCGCGGCGTCGGGCCGCTTGCGTCGGCCGGTGACCGCTCCGGTCACTGCGCCGCCTGCCGACACCGCGAGCGCGGTCAGCTCGGCCAGGCGGTCGTGCACGCCGCCGTCGCCGAGATCGAGGGCGACGAGCAGCGCGCGATCACTGCCGCGCGGGCGTTCGAACATGCGTCAGCTTCCGGCCGCGGCGCGGTCGCGCCTCGACGTGGCGCCGGTTCGGCCGGCGGGAATTCGGGGTTTCAACGAGGGGTCAGGTGTCCGCGTCCGCGGCGGGCGCGTGGTGGGGCATCGCAACCGAGCGCGCGGGGACCACGGTCGAAATCGCGTGCTTGTACACCATCTGCGTGACCGTGTTCTTGAGCAGGACCACGTACTGGTCGAAGGACTCGATCTGTCCCTGGAGCTTGATGCCGTTCACGAGATAGATCGAGACCTGAACGTGCTCCTTGCGGAGCGTGTTCAGGAACGGGTCTTGTAGCATTTGCCCTTTATTGCTCATCGCGTGGCTCCGCGTTTGTTGTTGGCGCTGGCGTTCCGGGGGGCCCGGGGCCGGTCGCACGACCCCAAGGTGGGGGCGGTCGGCGGCGGCCTCAACGCCCTCGGCGGCGGGCCGGGGCTCCCGCGTACGGGTTGGCGGCGGTCTTGAATTGTATCCTAAGGGGCGTACCGCGAAGTTGGAACGCCTCCCGGAAGAAATGTTCCAGATACCGCCGGTACGTGGCGGGCACGTGCCGGAGCGCGGTGCCGTGGATCACGACCAGCGGCGGGTTCTGCCCGCCCTGGTGCGCGTAGCGCAGCTTGGGGCGACCGCCCCCCGCCCGCGGGGGCTCGTGGGCCTGCACGGCCGCGGCAAGCGCCCGCGTGAGCTTCGGCGTCGGCAACTTCGCCATGGCGGCGGCGTACGCGGCGTCGACCGAGCGCAGCAGGGCGGGGACGCCCGTGCCGTCGCGCGCGGAAATGAAATGCGTGTGCGCGAACGCGAGAAAGCCCATCTTCCGGTCAAGGTCGCGCTTCGCGTCGTCGCGCCGGCCCGCGGGCACGCGGTCCCACTTGTTCACGCCGACGACGAGCGCCCGGCCCGCCTCGAGGATGTGGCCGGCGAGGTGGGCATCCTGCTCGGCGATGCCCAGGGCGGCGTCGAGCAGCAGCACGACGACGTTCGCGTCGTCGATGGCCTGCAGCGTCTTCACGACCGAGAACTTCTCGACCGACTCGAACACCTTGCCGCGCCGGCGCACGCCGGCGGTGTCGATCAGCGTGTAGCGTCGCCCGGCACGCTCGAAGTCGAGGTAGAGCGCATCGCGCGTGGTGCCCGGCTCGTCGAACGCGATCACCCGCTCTTCGCCCAGAAGCGTGTTGACGAGCGTCGACTTGCCGACGTTGGGGCGGCCGACGATCGCGACCTTGATCGGCGCGCCGGGCGGCGGCGCCTCGTCGTCCTGCGACGGCTCGGGAACGGCAGCGAGCGCGAGCTCGGTCAGCGCGTCGACATTCTCGCCGTGCGCCGCGGAAATCGGATAGGGCTCGCCGAGCCCGAGCTCGTGGAACTCCGAGGTCACCCGCTCGGGGGCCAGACCCTCGGCCTTGTTGACGGTGAGCAAGACGGGCCGGCCGGTGCGCCGCAGAAGCCGCGCGATGGCGCGGTCCTGCTCGGTCAGCCCCTCGCGGCCGTCGACCAGGAACACGACTGCATCGGCCTCCGCGATGGCCGCGCGCGTCTGCTTCGCCATCTCGTGCAGGATGCCGCTCGCCGCGACGGGCTCGAAGCCGCCGGTGTCCACGACGATGAAGCGCCGGCCCCCGGCGCTGCCGCGACCGTATTGGCGGTCGCGGGTGAGGCCCGGGAAATCGGCGACGAGCGCCGCCCGAGTCTTCGTCAACCGGTTGAACAGGGTCGACTTGCCGACGTTCGGCCGGCCGACGAGGACTAGGATCGGAAGCATGGAACGGGGTGCGCGCGCCGTGCGAAGCGGCCTGCGCGGCCTGACGCCTCAGCGTCCCGTGACCGCGTAGAGCGTGCCGCCCTCGCTCTGCCACACCGCGTTGGCGCCCGAGCGCGCGGCCTGCGCAGTCGCCGGCGTGCCGTCGGTGGGCGCCCGGCCGACGAGCTTGCCGTCGCCGCGGTCGAGCAGGTAAACGTAACCCTCAGGGTCCTCCACCAGCAGGAAATCACCGGCGATCTGCGCCCCCGCCACGTGTCGCGGCGCGAGCTTGTCCTGCTTCCACGCGGAGGCCCCCGTCACCTTGTCGAGAGCGTGGACGGCGCCCGTGTCGTCGACAACGAAGAGAAAGCGGTTGTCGACGGCGAGTCCGGACAGGCTCGAGAGATCGCGCGTCCAGACGAGCTCGCCGCGCACGATCTCGAAGCACGCGATCCGGCCCTGGTAGGCGACGGCACAGACCTGGCGCTCCTCGACGATCGGCAGCGACGTCACGTCGGCGATGCGCTCGAGCTCCGTCGCGCCCTTGGGCGTCGCGACGTTGCCTTCCCAGCCGACGTTGCCGGTGGCGACGTCGAGCGCGAGCAGCTTGCCGCCGGCGGTGCCGGCGAAGAGCCCGCCGCGGCTCGTGATGCCGCCCGCATAGTTGCGGATCGTGAGCGGCGGATTGGTCCGCTGGTAGACCCATTTCGTGCGGCCGGTGTCGGCCGCGAGCCCGTGGATCCGGCCGTCGCCGCTCCAGACGATGACGACACCGTCGGCGATCCGGGGTGGTCCCAGGACTTCGCTCGACACCCGGGCAGTCCACCGCTCCTTTCCGTCGGTGCCGTAGGCGAAGACGTCGCCCTTGTCGGTGCCGACGACGACGAGCGTCGCATCCGCGCCTACCCCGGCCGCGAGCTTATGGGCCGTCTCGATGCGCCAGACGACGGCTCCGCTCGCGGGGTCGACGCGGGTGATCGTGCCGCTGCTCGTCGCCGCGTAGATCGCGTCGGGCGTGACCGCGGGCGCGAGGCCGGGCGCGGCCTTGCCGAGCGCGACCTGCCAGACGATCTGCACCTCGGCCGTCGTCGGGAAATCGGGCAGGGGAGCGATCTTCTTGCCGCCGCCGAACATGGACGTGAGCCAGCCGAACGACGGCGCGGGAATCTCCGGGATCCACGACGACAGCGACGCGCAGCCGCCGCCCGCGAGCACGAGCGCCGCAACGGCGGCAAGCGCGGCGCCGCGACGGAGTCCCGTCGGTGTCGCCATCATTTCGCCGGTGCCGGCGACGCGGGCGCCGGCGTCGGCCCAGGCGGCGGCGGCGCGTTGACCTGCGGCGGCGGGTTCGGCGCGACGTTGCCCGCCACCGGCGCGAGCGGTCCGCCCAGTCCGTCGAGCTTCGCCGAGACGAATCCGTAGTACGCGCCCTTCGAGTCGAGCTTCGTGAGAGCGGTCTGGTAGGCGGTGCGGGCCTCGCTCGTGCGGCCCGCCGCGGCGAGAATGTCGCCGCGAAGGTCCTCGTAGACGCCGGCGAACGCCTCGTCGTGCTTCGCATCGAGCGTGCGCAGCGCGTCGTCGTACTGCTTCGCGTCGAACTGGATCGACGCCAGGCGGACCCGCGCGATCTGCTTCAGCTCGTCCTCCGCGGTGCGATCGAGCACGAAGTTGAGCTGTGCGGTCGCGCCGGCGGAGTCGCCGGAATCGTAGAGAAGCTTGGCGACGAGCAGCGCCGCGCGCGGCGCATAGCCGGTGCCGCCGTACTTCTCCTCGAGCTGCGCGACCGCCTCCTTCGCCTTCGGCACGTCGTTCGCCTTGGCCGCGCCGGACACCGCCGTGAACAGGACCGAGGCCTGCTCGGCCTGCCGCCCCTGCCACCAGCGCCAGCCCTGGACGGCGAGGACGCCGAGCGCGGCGGCCAAGGCGATTCCGGTGATCAGGTTGCCCCATTGGTTCCACCAGGCCCTGATGTCGTCTATCTGTTCCTGTTCCTGGAGATCGTAGACTGCCATGCTCGTCTTTCGTCGTTGGTTCGGTGTTCAGTGCCGGGCGGCAAGTGCGGACGCGACGTCGGCGATCGGGACCGCCACCTGGTCGCCGCCGCCGCGGAGCGGTTTCATGCTGACCGTGCCGGCGGCCGCCTCGTCGTCGCCGATGATGAGCGCGTACGCCGCGCCGCTGGCGTCGGCCCGTTTCATCTGCGACTTCATGCTGCCGCCACCGGCGTTGACCACGATCGCGTTGCCCGCGTCGCGCAGCATCTCGCTCACGCGTACGGCAACCTTCGCCGCGGCATCGCTCGTGTGGACGACGTACGCGAGGGGCGCGGAAGCGCGCACCGTGCCCGCGTCCTGCAGGAGCAGGATCATCCGCTCGATGCCGATCGCGAAACCGCAGGCGGGCGTCGGCTTGCCGCCGAGCTGCTCGAAGAGGCCGTCGTAGCGTCCGCCTCCGGCGACCGTGCCCTGCGCGCCAAGGCGGTCGCTGACCCACTCGAACACGGTGCGATTGTAATAGTCGAGACCGCGGACCAGTCGGGGGTTGATCTCGAAGGCGATGCCTGCCTGAGTGAGCAGCGCCTGCAGGCCGGCGAAGTGCGCGCGTGACGGCTCGCCCAGGCGATCGACGAGCTTCGGCGCGCCGGCGATCAGTGCCTGCTGCGCGGGATTCTTGCTGTCGAGGATCCGCAGGGGGTTCGTGTCGAGGCGACGCAGCGAGTCGGCGTCGAGATCGGCCTTGTGCTTCGTGAAGTAGGCGACGAGCGCGCTGCGGTGCAGGAGCCGCTCGTGCGGGTCGCCGATCGAGTTCAGGTGGAGCGCGAGGCCGTCGAGGCCGAGCGCCTTCCACAGCCGCGCGAGCAGGACGATCTGCTCGGCATCGACATCGGGGCCTCCGAACCCGAGCGCCTCGGCGTCGTACTGGTGGAACTGCCGATAGCGGCCCTTCTGCGGCCGCTCGTGGCGGAACATCGGTCCCGCGGTCCAGACGCGCTGCGGCCGTTCGTAGGTGAGGTTGTGCTCGATCGCCGCGCGAACGATGCCGGCGGTCGCTTCGGGACGCAGCGTCAGGCTCTCGCCGTTGAGCTTGTCCTCGAACGTGTACATCTCCTTCTCGACGATGTCGGTCGCATCGCCGATCCCGCGGACGAAGAGCGCCGTCGGCTCGACGACGGGCAGGCGGACGTTGCGATAGCCGTACTGGCGGAAGACGTCGCGCGCGGCGTCGTCGAGGAATTCCCAGGCGCAGGCCTCGTCGGGCAGCACGTCGTTCATTCCGCGGACGGCTTGCAGCGGCGCGGGCATCGCGTCAGGCCGTCGCTTTGACGGCGATCGTCTTGCGCTCGGGGTCGAGGTGCGCGGCGCGCGGCTCGCCGCCGTAGGTGGCCCGCACGTAGTCGTCGACGATGCGCTCGAATTCCAGGGCGATGTGCTCGCCCCGCAGCGTCACCGTCTTCTGCCCGTCGACATACACGGGTGCGACCGGCGTCTCGCCGGTGCCGGGGAGCGAGATTCCGACGTTTGCGAGCTTCGACTCGCCGGGCCCGTTGACGACGCAGCCCATCACCGCGACCTGCATCGCCTCGACGCCCGGATAGCGCGCCCGCCACAGGGGCATCTGTGCCCGCAGCCACGCCTGGATATGGCCGGCCAGCTCCTGGAAGGTCGTGCTCGTCGTGCGGCCGCAGCCCGGGCACGCGGTCACCATCGGCGCGAACGAGCGCAGCCCCATCGACTGCAGGAGCTCCTGCGCGACGACGACCTCGCGCGTCCGGTCGCCGCCGGGCTCGGGCGTGAGCGAGACGCGGATCGTGTCGCCGATGCCTTCCTGCAGGAGCACCGCCATCGCCGCGGTCGACGCCACGATGCCCTTGCTGCCCATGCCGGCCTCGGTGAGCCCGAGATGCAGCGGATAGTCGCAGCGCCGCGCGAGCTCGCGGTAGACGGCGATCAGGTCCTGCACGTCGGAGACCTTGCACGACAGTACGATGCGATCGCCGGGCAGGCCGAGCTCCTCCGCGCGCTCCGCGCTGCCGAGGGCGGAGACGACGAGCGCCTCGCGCATGACGAGATCGGCGGACAGCGGCGCGGGCCGGTGCGCGTTCTCGTCCATCATCCGTGCGAGAAGGTCGGCATCGAGACTGCCCCAGTTGACGCCGATGCGCACGGGCTTGCCGTGCTCGATCGCCTTTTCGATCATCACCGCAAACTGCGGGTCGCGCTTGCGGCCCTTGCCGACGTTGCCGGGATTGATCCGGTACTTCGCGAGCGCGCGCGCGCAGTCCGGTTGCTCGGTGAGGAGCTTGTGGCCGTTGAAATGGAAGTCGCCGACGAGCGGCGCACGGCAGCCCAGCGCGTCGAGCCGCTCGCGGATCGCCGGCACCGCCGCGGCCGCCTCGGCCGTGTTCACGGTCACGCGCACGAGCTCCGAGCCCGCGTCGGCGAGCGCCTTCACCTGCTCGACCGTCGCCGCGACGTCGACGGTGTCGGTGTTGGTCATCGACTGCACGACGACCGGTGCCCCGCCGCCGATGGCGATGCCGTCGACGACGACGCGGCGCGTGGGCCGGCGTTCGAGGGAGGCGGGAATGCCCATGGCTCGGCCTTTCGCGTCTACTCGAGCGTGAGCCGCGCGACGTTCCCCCGCGTGTACGGCGCGAGGTCGACCCGCTGGCCTTTCCACGTGAGTGTCACGTTGGCGGCGTTGCCGATCACGAGGTCGAGCGGCGGCGCGCCGGAGAGCGCCTGCGTCGTCCCGCGCGCGTTCATCCCCGCCAGGAGCACGCGGCCGGAGCGCGCCTTGACCTCGGTCCACGAAGAATCGCGGAACGCGAGCGTGAGCGGCGCTTCGGCTGCGACCGGCGTTGCCGTTTCGGGCACTGCGACCGGCACGGCAGCCGGGGTCTCCGGAGCCGCCGCTGCACCCTCGGCAGCTGCCGGTTCGGCCGGAGGCGGAGTCGCCTCCGGCGGCACGGCCGGCGCGACCGGATTCGGGAGCGGCGTGCCGACCGTTTCGGGGGCGCGTGAAGCGGGCGGGGCGTGTTCGGCCGGGGAGAGCACCGTCGTCTCGCGCGGAGCGTTGCCTGGCGGATGCATCCACTCCCAGGCGGCCGTGGCGCCGATGATCGCGACCAGCGTCAATGGAATCGCCCAGCGCGTCCAGCCGTGCCGAGCCGCTTCCGTGGCCGGCAGCTCGCCCATCGTGGGCGCCGTCGCGTGGAGCGCGGGCGAGTCGAGCATCGGGGCCGCGGTCGTGGGCAGCGCGCCCAGCACGGCCTCGGGATCGAGGTGCAAGAGGCGGGCGTAGTTGCGCATGAAGCCGCGCACGAACGTGCGGCCCGGCAGAAGCGTGAATTCGCCATCCTCGAGCGCCTTCACTTGCCGCGGGGCGAGCTTCAACTGCTGGGCGACGGCCTCGATCGACATGCCGGCCGCTTCGCGCGCGGTGCGCAGCTGCATCCCGGCGCTCGCCGAGACGGGCGCCGCCGCGGCCGCACTCTGCAGTTCGGAGTCCGTCACTCGCGCCTTCCGCAGGGTAGACGTGCCGCGATCCTCACAGGGGTCGGGCGCCCTCGGTCGCTCGCCGACGCGCGCTTCGCGCCTCTGCCTTCGGCCGGCTCGCTCACTCGCAGACTCCCGTCGGCAGCGCGCGCGTTTCCGCCGAATCGGGATACCGGTTCTTGAGTTGCGACGTGAACGACATCTCGGCCTGCTTGTCGTTCAGCTGGCGCTCGAGGCAGACGCCGAGGTAGAGCGCCTCGGGCGCCGGGTTGGCCTGGAGCACCGCAGGCCGGAGCCAGCGGCGTGCCTCGTCGTAGCGCTTGCCGCGATACGCGAGCAGCGCGAGGCCGTACGCGGCCGTCGGATTGCCCGGCGCCACGGCGAGCGCGCGCTTGAAAAACTGCTCCGCAGCCGCGACGTCGCCGAGGGACGCGCTGCAGCGGCCCGCATTCACGAGCGCAACCTCGGGGGTCCGGTACAGCGGGTTCTTCACCGCCGCCTCGAATTCGGCGATCGACGCCTGCGCGCGGCCGTGCGTGCAGAGATACCAGCCCCAGTTGTGCCGGATCTCCGAGTCGTCCGGTGCCATCTGCAGCGCGCGCTGGAAGCTGGCCTCCGCCTTCGCGTCCTCGCCGAGGACGGCGTAGACGAGGCCGTAGACGTTGTAGATGCCCGCGTTGTCCGGATCGAGCTTCACGGCGTCGCCGAGCTCCTCGAGCGCGACATCCATCTGGCCCCGTTCGTAATAGGCGGCGGCGATCTCGGTGTGCAGCTTGGCGCGCTCCTTCGGGCTTACCTCGACCGTCTTCGGCGGCGGGAGCTGCGCTGCGGGCGGCGGCGCGGGGGCCTGCGCCGGGGGAGTGGAGCTGCATGCGGCGAGCACGGCGACGGCGGCCGCGACGACGAACTGAAGCACTCTGGACATGGTGCCCTTTCGGCGGATCTTCAGTGGACCGTCGGCACGGCGGGCGCCGCGCGGACGCGCACGATGCGTCGCTTCGTGCGGTCCTGCACGCGGCCCGCGAGCTGGCCGCAGGCGGCGTCGATGTCCTCGCCGCGGGTCTTGCGGATCGTCGCGATGAGCCCGGCGTCGGCGAGCGTCCGCTGGAACGCGAGGATCCGCGCGCGCGGGCTGGTCCGGAACTCGGTGCCCGGAAATGGGTTGAACGGAATCAGGTTGAGCTTGCACGGCACGTCGCGCACGAGGCGCACGAGCGCGCGCGCCTGCGCGGGCGAGTCGTTGATGCCGTCGAGCATCACGTACTCGAAGGTGACGAAATCACGCGGCGCATGCGCGAGGTAGCGGCGGCACGCGGCGAGCAGCGCCGCGAGCGGGTACTTGCGGTTGATCGGCACCAGGCGGTCGCGGAGCGCGTCGTCGGGCGCGTGCAGCGAGACTGCGAGCGCGACGGGGCAGGCTTCGCCCAGCCGGTCGAGCGCCGGGACGAGGCCGGACGTCGACAGCGTGACGCGGCGGCGCGACAGGCCGTACGCGTTGTCGTCGAGGAACACGGACAGCGCGCGCACCACCGCGTCGAAATTGGCGAGCGGCTCGCCCATGCCCATGAGCACGACGTTCGTGATCGGCGCCCGGCCGTGCTCGACCCATGGCCACGGCGAGCGAAGGGCCGCCCCGAGGTCGCCGGCCCCCTCGGGGGGAGGCGCGCTCGGCGCGCTTCGGGGGGATGTCGACGAGCGACGGGCCGCCCCGAGCTCGTCGTGCCCCCTGGGGGGGGCGCGCTCGGCGCGCTTCGGGGGGATGTCACCCCGTCATTGATGAGCGCGCGGTTCGCGTGCCACAGCTGGCCCACGATCTCGGCGGTCGTCAGGTTGCGGTTGAAGCCCTGCCTGCCGGTGGAGCAGAACGCGCAGTCGAGCGCGCAGCCCGCCTGCGACGACACGCACAGCGTCCCGCGGTCGTCCTCGGGGATGTACACGGTCTCGACCGCGTTCCCGGCACCGACGTCGAGCAGCCACTTGCGCGTGCCGTCGGCCGCCGTCGTGTCGCTCACGACCGCGGGCCCGCGAATCTCGGCGGCTGCCGCGAGCTTCTCGCGGAGGCCCTTCGACAGGTCGGTCATCGCGTTGACGTCGCCGGCGAAGCGCTGGTGCACCCAGTGCAGCACCTGCTTCGCGCGAAACGGCTGCTCGCCCATGGCGCCGAAGAACGCGGCGAGGCCGGCGGCGTCGAGGTCGAGGAGATTGGTCATCGCAGCGAAGGGATGGCGGTCCCGGTCTATCGGCCGTAGATCGCGAGCGCCGGGAAGAAGTAGGCGACCTCGACCTTCGCGGTCTCCGGGGCGTCCGAGCCGTGGACGGCGTTGGCGTCGATCGAGGCCGCGAAGTCGGCGCGGATCGTTCCGGCGGCCGCCTTCTTCGGGTCGGTTGCGCCCATGAGGTCGCGGTTCTTCGCGATCGCGTTCTCGCCTTCGAGGACCTGGATCATCACGGGGCCCGATGTCATGAAATCGACCAGATCGCGAAAAAACGGCCGCTCCCGGTGCACGGCGTAAAAGCCCTCGGCCTCGGAACGGGACAGCCACCGCATCTGCGCTGCGACGATTCTGAGCCCGTTGGTCTCGAAGCGGGAGTAGATCTTTCCGATGACATTCTTCGCCACAGCGTCGGGCTTGATGATGGAAAGCGTGCGTTCTGCGGCCATGCCTTCGACTCCGATTCTATAAATCCGAGTAAATTCAAAATTATAACACGCGAAACGCCCCTGGCCGGGCGATGGGGTGTGCCTGGCGCTGCCGTTGCCGCCGCCGCACCGCAACGGGCGTCCGCCCCGAACAGGGCCCGCATTTGCGCCCTGGGCAAACGGGTCGGCACCGGCGCCATCGGAGGAGATCCACGCGGGACGCACGCACCTGGAGAGCAGGGGTGGACGGTGCCGCCGGCCGACGCGGCGTCGCCGCAACCGCCGGTCACGTCCTGCGCACGGCGCCCGGAAGTCCGGATTCGCGCCTCGGGATCCCGCGGGACGCTTCGCGCCCCGATCGGGAGCTGTCAGAACATGAGGTTCGGCAGCACCAGCGCGAGCCAGGGGACGTAGGTGACGATGACCAGGAAGACTAACAATACCGAGAGCCAGGGCAGGGCGGCGCGCACGACCTCGAGGATCGACATGCCCGTGATGCCGGACGTGACGAAGAGATTGAGGCCCACGGGCGGCGTCACCATGCCGATCTCGAGATTCACCACCATGATGATGCCGAGGTGCACCGGGTCGATGCCGAGCTCGCTGGCGATCGGGAACAGGATTGGCGCGAGGATCAGGATGATCCCGGTCGGCTCCATGAAGTTGCCCGCGATGAGCAGCAGGATGTTGACCACGACCAGGAACTGCCAGGGCGCCATGCCCATCGCCACGATCTGCTCGGTGATCGCCTGCGGGATGCGCTCGGTCGTGAGGACGTGGGCGAAAAGGAGCGCGTTGGCGACGATGAACATGAGCATCACCGTCACCTTCGCCGCATCCACCAGCACCTTCGGCACGTGACGCATCCCGATGTCCCGGTAGACGAACACCGCGATAACGAACGCGTACACCGCCGCGACGGCAGCGGCCTCGGTCGGGGTGAAGATCCCTCCGTAGATGCCGCCGAGGATGATGACGAGCAGCAGCAGCCCCCATATCGACTTGCGCCCGGCGTCGAGCACTTCGCCAAGGGTGGCCCTGGGTTGCAGCGGAATGTCGAGAGCGCGCGCACGGAAGTAGATCGCGACCATCAGCATGAGGCCGAGCACGATTCCCGGGAGAATGCCCGCCATGAAGAGCTTGCCAACGGAGGTCTCGGTCGCGGCCGCGTAGACGACCATCACGATCGAGGGCGGAATCAGGATGCCCAGGGTCCCCGCGTTGCAGATCACGCCTGCCGCAAATTCCTTGGTGTATCCCGTTCTCACCATGCCCGCGATGACGATCGATCCCACGGCCACCACGGTCGCCGGCGAGGACCCCGACACCGCCGCGAACAGCATGCAGGCGAGCACCGAGGCCATGGCGAGGCCGCCGCGCAGATGGCCGATGCTCGCGTTGGCGAAGTGAACCATTCGCTTCGCCACGCCGCCGGTCGTCATGAACGCGCCGGAAAGGATGAAGAAGGGGATCGCGAGCAGCGTGAAATGCTCCGACGTTTCGAACAGCTTCAGGGCCAGCGACGCCAGCGAATCCTGGCCGAAGAACAGGATGGTGAGCAGCGACGACAGGCCGAGCGCGATCGCGATCGGCATGCCGAGCAGCATGAACGCGAACAGGAGGACGAACAGCGCGAGCGTGGTCACGAGCGCTCTCCATCGTCGCCCAGGTGTTCCTCCGCCTTGAGCTTGAGGGCTTCGGCTGCCTCATCGGCGAGATGCAGGCCCCGTTCGCGTCCGCTGACGACCCGATAGAAGAGCTCGCTGAATCGGATCGTGAGGAGGGCGTAACCAAAGGGCAGCACGAGGCGCGGAATCCACTGCGCGACCGGCAGGTCCTGCGCCATGATGCCCACGTCGTACATCTTCTTGACGTAGACCGAGCCGCCGATGAGTCCGATGACCGAATAGACGATGCAACACAATGCGGCGACCGCGCCGACCACGCGGGCCGGCCCCGGCTTCAGGGCCTTGACGAGGGCGTCGACCCCGATGTGGGAGCCGACGCGGACCCCGTACGCCATGCCCAGGAAGATCAGCCACGCGAACAGGTACGTGACGAGCTCGAGCGCCCAGACGAAGCTGTAGTTGAAGATGTACCGGGCGACCACCTGCGTGAAGGTGACGCTCGTCATGACCGCGAGGATGGCCGCGATGAACCATTCCTCCAGCGCGCCCAGCCACCGGAGCCGCATGGCGCCTCCCTTAAGCCCGGCAGGCGGTCAGCTGCCGTTCGACTTCTCGGCGGCCTCGATCACATCCTTGCCGATCTCGCCCTCGAACTTCTTCCACACGGGTTGCATGGCCTTCTTCCAGGCGGCGATGTCGTCCTTCGACAACTCCTGGATCTTGGCCTTGCCGGCGTCGGCGATCTTCTTGCGGTCCTGCTCGTTCAGGTCGTTGGCGAGCTTGTTGGCGTACACCGTCGCCTCCTTCATCGCCTCCTGCAATCCCTTGCGCACGTCGGGCGGGAGACCGTCCCACCATTTTGCGTTGGTGATCACCATGTAGTCGATCACGCCGTGATTGGTGACTGCGATCGTCTTCTGCACTTCCTGGTATTTCTGCGACCAGATGTTCGACCAGGTGTTCTCCTGCCCATCCACCACGCCCGTCTGCAGCGCCTGGTAGACCTCGCTGAACGCCATCTTCTGCGGATTCGCGCCCACCGCACGGAACTGCGCCTCGAGCACGTCCGAGGCCTGGATGCGGAATTTGAGGCCCTTGATGTCTTCGGGGCGCTTCAACTGGTCCTTGTCGTCGGAGAGTTGCTTCATCCCGTTGTGCCAGTAGCCCAGGCCTTTGATGCCCTTGCCGGTCATGGAGTTGAGGAGCTTCTGGCCCACCGGGCCATCCTGGAACCGGTCGACTGCCTCGATGTTGTCGAACATGAACGGAAGGTCGAACACCTGAAGCTGCTTCGTGTAACGATCGAACTTGGACAGCGACGGGGCGATGATCTGCACGTCACCCAGAAGGAGCGCCTCGAGCTCCTTGGCGTCACCGAAGAGCTGCGAGCTCGGGAACACCTGGACCTGGACCTTGCCGGGGAGTTTCTTCTCCGCGAGCTCCTTGAACTTGAGCGCGCCCTGGCCCTTCGGTGTGTTTTCCGCCACGACGTGGCTGAACTTGATCACGATCGGCTGCTGCGCCGAAGCCACGCCGGCCAGCGCGAGAATCGCCGATGCAGCAGCGACGAGTGCGAAGCGCAACTTCATGAGACCCTCCTCGAGATGTGACCTGCTGTGCTGCCGCGCATTTCTTGTTCTCGACCGGACTTGCGGCGGCAGCGGGTGGCGGCTGCGGCAAATTAGGCCCGCAACCGCCCGTCCTGTCAATCGAGCGTCGCCCGGCGCCTCTGCGGCCGGCGGGCTGCGCGCATCGCCGCTCGCCCCACCGTGCGGCCGCCACGTCGCCGCGCGCGCAAAGAACGCCCGGCAAGGAGCGCTGGGCGCGAGCGTACCCGTCGGACCGGCAGCGCCGGTTGATTGAAGTCAATCCATGGGGACCTCTCCGCGCCCCGTCGCGCGGTCGCCCAGGAGGTCGTACGCGACGGCACGCGGCGGGGTCGTCACGTCTTCCGGGTACCAGCGGACGTCGTAGCCCGGTGCGTCGGCAGAAGCCGCGAAAGCGATGTCGACGCCGATGCCCGGTACCGCGACGAGGCGATCGCCGCACCACACGAGCGGCAGCGCCGCACGATGCCATTGAGGCACACGGGCGTCCTGCAGCAGGCGTTTCACCGTCTGGTGCGGCCGGTCGCCCGCGAGCCGGATCCGCTCGCCACCGGCGCGCGACCGAATCACGATCGGTTCGCGCCGCAGGACGGCGGCCGAAAGTCCCGCCCCGGGGACCGGCGCGAACTCGAGCGTGCCGCGCGGAAGCGCAAGCCGACTTTCGCCCTGCCACGCCAGCGCGAATCCCGGAACGGCCGGCGCGTGCACGGCGATGCGCCCGCGATGGACGCCAAGCTCGACACCGTCGTGGCTCAAGCGGACCCGAGCATCGTCCGGCGCGTGCGCGAGCTGCTCCTGCATCGCTGCGAGCCGCGCCGCCGAGGGCGAGCGCAGCCCCTGGCGGCGCAGGAACCAGCGCAGCACGTTGCGCGCCCGATGCGGCGCGGCTGCCGCGAGCGCCGAGAACACGCGACGATCGAGGGTGTCGCCGAGCCGGTCGTCGAAAGCGAGCGCGTCCCGGGCGTCGACCTCGGCGAGCTCGTCGACAAGCCGCGCGGCCTCTGCCTCGTGCATCGCCGCGCGGACCACTGTCAGCGGGTACCCCGGAAAGGCCGCGGCCAGTCGCGGCGCAATCGCGTGCCGGAGGAAGTTGCGCCTGAGCGAGACGTCGGCATTCGATTCGTCCTCGATCCAGGCGATGTCTCGCGCGTCTGCGTACGCTGCGATCGCCGCTCGCGGCACGACCAGCAGCGGGCGCAGCAGCGACGGCCCTTTCCTGGCGGGCCGCAGCGCCGGCATCCCCGAGAGTCCGCGCGGCCCTGCGCCGCGGAGGAGCTGCAGCAGCATCGTCTCGGCCTGGTCCTCCGCATGGTGGGCGAGCGCGACGTAGTCGGCGTCGACGGCGCTCAAGACTTCGTAGCGGGCCGCGCGCGCGGCAGCCTCGAGTCCGGTGCCGCTCGCGCGGTCGACCCGGATACGGTGCACCGACAGCGGAATCCCGCGCGCCCTGCACGCTTCCCCGCAGAACTCCGCCCACGCGTCGGCGTGCCGCGAGAGTCCGTGGTGAACGTGGACGGCGGAAAGCGTTACCTCGCGGGCGGGCGCGAGGGCGGCGAGCGCGTCGAGCAGGACCATCGAGTCGCGGCCGCCGGACAGCGCGACGGCAATGGCGGAGGTCGGCCCGATCCGCGCGGCCGCGAGCGCGGCGTCGATCGCGCGCGAGACCGTCGTCACGGCGGTGGCTGACATCGAGAGCGATGCGCGACGGGCGCGGCCTTCGACCGCGGACGCGTTCAGCCCGCCGTGATCTCCTTGTACTTGCCCCAGGAGAGGATCTTGTCCTCGCGCGCCTCGAGCAGCGCGTCGATCGGCTGCTCCTGCACCTGGCGCAGCGCGTCGGTCAGCGCCTTGCGCAGCGCGACCGTCATCGCCGCCTGGTCGCGGTGCGCGCCGCCCACCGGTTCGTTCACCACCTTGTCGACGAGCCCGAGCTGCTTCAGGCGCGGGGCCGTGATGCCCAGGGTTTCCGCGGCCTCCGACGCGAAATCGGCGGACTTCCAGAGGATCGACGCGCAGCCTTCGGGCGAGATCACCGAGTAGGTCGCGTATTGCAGCATCAGCGTGACGTCGCCGATCGCGATGGCGAGCGCGCCGCCCGAGCCGCCTTCGCCGATGACGGTGACGATGATCGGCATGCGCAGGCCGGCCATCTCGTAGAGGTTGCGGCCGATCGCCTCCGACTGGCCGCGCTCCTCGGCGCCGATGCCGGGGTACGCGCCGGGCGTGTCGACGAAAGTGAACAGCGGGAGGCCGAACTTCTCGGCCAGCTTCATGAGCCGCAGCGCCTTCCGGTAGCCTTCCGGCCGCGGCATGCCGAAGTTGCGGAAGATCTTCTCCTTCGTGTCGCGGCCCTTCTGGTGACCGATCACCATGCACGGCTGCCCATTGAACCGCGCGAGGCCGCCGACGATGGCGGGATCGTCGCCGTAGGTGCGGTCGCCGTGCAGCTCGCGAAAATCGGCGAACATGCCGGCCACGTAGTCGAGCGTGTAGGGCCGCTGCGGGTGGCGCGCGACCTGCGCGATCTGCCACGCCGTGAGCTTCGAATAGATGTCCTTCGTGAGCTGCTGGCTCTTCTTCTGCAGTCGCGCGATCTCGTCGGAGATGTCGACGGCCGAGTCCTCGTGGACGTAGCGGAGCTCGTCGATCTTCTGCTGCAGCTCGGCGATCGGCTGCTCGAACTCGAGGAAGGTCTGCTTCATGGCGGAGGAGGCGCGCGAGCCCGGCGGCCATCATAGCAAAGCGCGCGCGAGCGCTCCCCGGCCCGCGGATGGGCGGCCGACGCGGTCAGCGCGCGACGGCGTCCCAGATGAGCTTCGCTCCGGTCGCGAAGAGCAGCGCGTAGCTCGCGCCGTAGAACACGCCCTCGGAGACGCGACGGTGCAGCCACACGCCGAGCCCGACCCCGAGCGGCGCGAGCGGCGCGAACAGGAGCGAGGCGGCAAGATTGCCGACGTTGAGCTGGCCAAGGAAATAGTAAGGGACGAGCTTCACGTAGTTGACGGCGAAGAAGAAGATCACCGACGTCCCGACGAAGAGGGTCTTGTCGAGCTTCTGCGGCAAGAGATAGATCGCGAACGGCGGCCCGCCCGCGTGCGCGAGCGTGCTCGTGAACCCCGATGCGGCGCCCCAGAAGGCGCCGGCAACGCGCCCGGGCCGCACACGCTGCGCCGCCAGGCGCGCCGCGATCCGCTCGGTCAGCCCGAACGCCTGGTTCAGCGCGAAGGCGACGGCGATCGTGCCGACCACGAGCCGGATCGCGTCGACCGGAAGCGCGCCGAACGCGAGCGCACCGAGCGCGATGCCGGCGAGCGCGCCGGGCAGAAGCGCGCGCAGGTGCTCGCGCGACCACTGCGTCCGATAGGCGCGGACGCCGAAGAGGTCCATCGCGCACAGGATCGGCAGCATGATGCCCGCGGCTTCGCCGGGCGCGATGAAGATCGACATGAGCGGCACGGCGATGCCCCCCGCGGCACCGAACCCGCCCTTGCCGATGCCGGTCAAGAGGATCGCGACGATGGCGACCGGGTAGAACGCGAGCGGGAATTCGGGCCAGTGCATTCGAATCGGCAGGCCGTCACGGCCCCCGCGAGTCAGGGCCCCGGCGAGAGCACCTGCGGCGCCTCGCCGCCGCCTGGCTCCGCGCGGGTGCCTCGCCAGACGGCGAACGCTTCGTTCGCGAGGACCGCGGCGAGCACGATCGATCCACCGACGAGCGCCGCGCGGCCCGGCGCCTCGTCCAAAAGCGCCCACACCCAGAGCGGTCCCAGGATCGGCTCGAGCAGAGCGAGGAGCCCGAGCTCGGTGGCCGAGAGCGAGCGCGAGGCCGCCGTTGCGAGCAGGCATCCGGTGCCGAGTTGGAGGCAGCCCATCAGCGCGAGGAATCGGAGATCGCGCGCCGATGCCGCGAAGGACGGCGCGAGCCCATAAGCAACGACCAGCGACACGACGCCGGCGATCATGACCTGCGGCAGCATGTCGACCCGCGCGTGGTACTTGCGCAGCACAGTGACCTGGCCCGCGAAGCAGCACGACACGCCGAGCGCGAGCAGGTTGCCGGCGAGCCGACCGGCGTCGAGCGAATCGGCGAACATCGCGACGATGCCGGCGAACGCGACGGCCATCGCGACCCACGTGCGCGCGGGCACCCGTTCGCGCAGGATGAGCGAGCCGGCGAGCGCGGCGAGGAACGGCGAGACGCTCATCAGCACAAACGTGTTTGCGACCGTCGTGCGCGTGAGCGAGCCGATGAAGAAGAAGAACGTCCCGGCGAGGAACAATCCGGCGACGAGGCCCGGCCATCCGACGGCGCCCACGGCCTCCGGCATCCGGCGCCCGTGCAGCACGAGCAGGACCCCGGCGACGAAGAGCGCCATGAACAGCGAGCGCCAGAACACGATCTCCCAGGCGTTCGTGATCGAAAGCGCGCGGACGAGGATGCCGCCCGACGACCAGCAGACGGCCGCGACGACCATCGACGCGATGGCCCGGCGGTGGCGGGCGGCGGAAATCATCGTGGATTGCGATGCGCGGCGGCGAGCGCGAAAACGCCGGCCGCAGCCGGCGTTGGGGATCACGCGGATTCTAGCAGGCCTTCGAGCCGCGCAGGCTCGCGCGGGTACGCGGGCGCCGTTCGCCGCGGCAATCGCCGTCGTCGTCACGGTCCGGATTGAGCCTTTCGCCGGCCCTCCGGCGAGGCCCGCGCACGCGCCCGGCGCCCGCGACGACGCGCCGCGTCGGGCACAATGACGGGACCGTGCGAGTGGCACGGGCGCCCCGCGTCGGCTTCGCCCCTGACTTTCGGAGGTGTGCGTGATCATCGAGAGCGACGTCCCCGCTCGGCTCGATGCGCTGCCCTTGGGCCGCTTCCACGCGCTGGTCATTCTCGCGCTCGGCATTACGTGGGTGCTCGACGGCCTCGAGGTCACGCTGGCCGGCGCGGTATCCGGTGCGCTCAAGGCAAGCCCGGTGCTGCAGCTTTCCGACATCGAGATCGGGCTCGCGGCGAGTGCGTACCTGACGGGCGCCGTGCTCGGCGCGTTCCTGTTCGGCTGGCTGACCGACCGTTTCGGCCGGAAGCGCCTGTTCTTCGTCACCCTCGGCGTGTACATCGCGGCTACCGGCGCCACGGCGTTCGCGTGGAATTTCGAGGCGTTTGCGCTCTTCCGGTTCCTCACCGGCGCGGGCATCGGTGGCGAATACACGGCGATCAATTCGGCGATCCAGGAAATGATTCCGGCCCGGTATCGCGGGCGGACCGACCTCGCGATCAACGGCAGCTTCTGGCTCGGGGCGATGCTCGGTGCCGCCGGCTCGTCGCTGCTGCTCCAACCCGGCGCGCTGCCGCCGGATGTCGGCTGGCGCGTCGCCTTCGGGACCGGCGCGGTGCTCGGCCTCGCGATCCTTTTCGTGCGGCGGCTGTTGCCGGAGAGTCCGCGCTGGCTCCTGTTGCGCGGCCGGGTCGACGAGGCCGCGGAAGTGACGTCGCGGATCGAGCGCGCGGTACGCGGGCTGAATCCGCCGGCCGCCGCGCACCCCCGGCTGCGGCTGCGTCAACGCGTGAAGGACGTGACGTTCGTCGACCTCGGCGTGAGCCTGTTCCGCCGCTATCCCCGCCGCGCGGCGCTCGGTCTCGTCCTGATGACCTCGCAGGCGTTCTGCTACAACGCGATCTTCTTTACGTATGCGCTCGTGCTCGGCCGCTTCTACGCGGTTCCTCCCGAGCACATCGGGCTCTACCTCTTGCCCTTCGCGATGGGCAACTTTCTCGGCCCGCTCGTGCTCGGTCGCCATTTCGACACCTGGGGCCGCAAGCCGATGATTGCGATCACCTACGCGCTGTCGGGCGTTCTCCTCGCGATCACGGCGGTCCTGTTCGTCAAGGGCTTGCTGACCGCTGCGACGCAGACGCTCGCCTGGACGTGCGTCTTCTTCTTCGCTTCGGCGGCAGCGAGCTCGGCCTACCTCACCGTGAGCGAGAGCTTCCCCCTGGAAGTGCGCGCGCTGTCGATCGCGCTCTTCTATGCGCTCGGCACGGCGACGGGAGGCATCGCCGCGCCGTGGCTCTTCAGCGCGCTGATCGGCACCGGCGAGCCGGTCGCCGTCGCCTGGGGCTACGCGCTCGGCGCGGCGATGATGCTCGTCGCGGCGGCGGCCGAAGCGTGGCTCGGCGTGGCCGCAGAGCGACGGCCGCTGGAAGAGGTCGCGCGTCCCCTGTCGAGCGCCGAGGGCTGACGGGCCGGCACCTCGCCGGCGGGCGCCCGCGATGCCGTCGTCATGCCCTCGGGTCGGGAACCCCCCTCTCGCGCGGCGGTTCAGACGCCGCGATCCTCGCCGCTCGGCGGGTCCGGTTCCGATCGTCCGCTCCGGACCCGCGGCGACGCGACCGCGCTGCGTGGTCTTCGCGGAACAATCCCCAAGGCCGGATGTCCACGGCTCCAATCCCCCTTGCAATTCCGACGGAGGCGAGGATGCTCAAGATCACCGAAGCCGCAGGCGAATATCTGACGGCCGTGCTGGAGCGTGCCCGTGCGTCCGGCGAGACCGCCATCCGCATCGAGCTCCATGACGGGACGCTCTCGCCCGCGCTCGACTCGGTCCGCCCGGGTGACGAGACGTACGACCACCAGGGACGGATGGTCCTGCTGCTCGATGCTCCGGTACGCGACTATCTCGAGGACAGCATGCTCGACGTCGATGAGACGCCTGGGGGGCCGAAGCTGCTGATCCTGCAGTAATCGGGGCTTCACGGACGCGATTGGCCGGCGTGCGCTGCCCGCACCATGTCGACGTGCGCGATGCCATCCTCGAGGTAGGGTTCGGTGACCGTGCGGAAGCCGAGGCTCGCGTAAAAGGCTTCGAGGCGCTGCTGCGCGGCGACGCGGATCGGCGCTGCCGGCCACGTGCGCTCGCACCGCGCGAGGCCTTCCATCATCAGCCTTCGGCCGAGCCCGGCCCGTCGGAACCGCGGGGCGGTCAGGACGCGACCGATCGACGGTTCCGCGTATTTGGAGCCCGGATCGAGAGCACGGAGGTAGACGGCAAGGGCCGGCGTCGCACCCGTCCAGCCCAGCAGATGCCAAGCCTTGAGGTCGTGGCCATCCGCATCCTGGAACGCGCAATGCTGCTCGACGGTGAACACCTGCTGGCGCGCGGCGAGGACCGCGTAGAGCTCTGCCGCGGCGAGTCCCTCGAGTCGCGACCACTGCCAGCGCAGCGCGACCGGCGGCGCGGAGCGGGCGGCGATCGGCGCGCTTTCCATCGCGCCGAACATAGCGCAGCGGACGCGATGCGTCGAGCGGCTAGGGAAAGTCCACGGCGAACGAGCGCCCCATCGCGGCCGCGATCCGCGCAAAGTCGGCCGCCGGCACCCGGACCACGCCGAAGCGGAAGGCCGCGCCCCAGTGCGTCTTCGAGCGGATGAAGGAAAGCTCCGGCACGAGCGGCTTCACCGGCGCCGACGCCGCGTCAAGGAATTCGACGTCGAGTCGGAACGGACGGAAATCTTCGCCCAGGTCTGCCTGGCGGAGCGTGCCCGAACGAACCCGGCCGATGGCGGTGAAGGCCTGTAGCGGCGCACCGTCGGGATGGCTCGCGCGAGGGGAGTAATAGGCGAAGCCGTCGCCTGCCTGCATGCGCTCGAGCGGGCCCGCCCTGCCGTGATTGACCTGGGCGAATCCGCCGGCGATCGCGCGGTCGACGTGATCCTTCGCCACGACCGCGATCCAGAACTTTCGCTCACCCATCGCATCGCTCCCGTTCATCTCGCATGCGTGGCGAGCTCCCGCGGCTGCGTGACCTCGATTCGTTCGGTGGCCGAGACGCGCGGAGTGGCGACGACACGCGGCAGCCCGACACTTCGTCGAAGGAGCTCTGCGCACAGGACTCCGGCTGCCATGACCGCGAGCCCGGCATTCAGCATCGGCCGCGCGGTCAGCGCGGCCGCCATTCGCGCCTCGGGCGCGAGCAGCGGCGCGGCAACGTAGAGGAGAGCGGCGAGCACGTACGCGGCCGCCCCGGCGAGTGCGAGCGCGACCGCCCAGCGCGGCAACCCGCCGAAGCGCAGACGACCGCGCTGCGCGTGCCGGCCGAGCGCGAGCATCGGGAACGCGAGCGCCAGCGCGCCGCCGCCGATCGCGGCGAGCGCGGTCGCGCCCTGGGCGAAGGCAAGAACGCCGTCCGGAAACGCGCCGAAGGCAATTCCGTCCCTGAGCGCCTGCGCCAGCGGCGGCGCGAGCTCGAACAGAAGTGCGAGCTGCAGTGCCACGAGCGTGCATTGGTACGCGTGCCTGAGCATCGACGTATCCCGGGAGCCGGGCAGTGATCCGATTGCGACCACTGTAGCCAGCGCGACGGCTCGCCACCATCGTCCGGACGGACGACGGGGAGCGGTCACCAGACGAACGGGACGAAGCGCCGGGTGCGCCGGGCGTACGCCGCGTAGCCCGGATGCGCGAGCGCCAGCTTCCGCTCCTCGATCCGGGCCTTGGTGACGAGCACTGCCGCGAGCGCGGCCCATGCGATCCAGCGCCACGGTGCAGCGTAGCCCGCGGCGAATCCGGCACATGCCACCAGGATCGCGGTGTACATCGGATGCCGGATCCAGCGATAGGGGCCCGTCGTGACGAGCCGCCCGCCCAACCTGGGCTCGGGGCGCACGTTGAAGTTGCCGAGCCGGTTCGCGGTGAGCGCCCACGCGCCGATCGCCACGCCGGCGGCGACGGCCATCCACGCCGCGGCGCCGATGCCGCGATCTTCCCACGCGACCATGATGACCGCGATCAGCGCAAGCTGCAGGGTGACGAGGAGGTTCGAAACCACGACGGGCGACGATGCGAGCGGAATGCGCCGGAGATCTTACGCCGTCGCAGGAGCGCTAGAATCGCGGGCGAGAGGAGTCGACGATGGCGACACTGAAATCGCATCGGATCGCGGTGATCCCGGGCGACGGGATCGGCAAGGAGACGGTGCCCGAAGGATTGCGCGTGCTGGAGGCGGTCGCCGCACGCTTCCGGATCGCCTTCGAGTGGAGCCACTTCGCGTGGGACTGCGACCACTACCTGAAGCACGGCCGGATGATGCCCGAGGACTGGTACGACGTCCTGACGCCGCACGACGCGATCTTCTACGGCGCGGTCGGGTGGCCCGCGAAGGTGCCCGATCACGTCTCGCTCTGGGGCTCGCTGATCCCGTTCCGTCGCCGCTTCGACCAGTACGTGAACCTGCGGCCGTGCCGGCTCATGCCGGGCATTCCCACGCCCCTCGCCAACCGCAAGCCGGGTGACATCGACTTCGTCGTCGTCCGCGAAAACACCGAAGGCGAGTACTCGTCGGTTGGCGGGCGCATGTACGAAGGGACCGAGCGCGAGATCGTGTTCCAGGAGTCGGTGTTCTCGCGCAAGGGCGTCGACCGGATCCTCAAGTTCGCCTTCGAGCTCGGGGCGAAGCGGCCCGCGAAGCACGTGACCTCGGCGACCAAGTCGAACGGCATCTCGATCACGATGCCGTACTGGGACGAGCGCTTCAAGGAGATGGCGGCGCGCTATCCCGGAATCCGGACCGACCAGTTCCACATCGACATCCTCACCGCGCATTTCGTGCGCTTCCCCGACCGCTTCGACGTCGTCGTCGCCTCCAACCTGTTTGGGGACATCCTCTCCGACCTCGGGCCCGCGGTCTGCGGGACCATCGGCATCGCGCCGTCGGCGAACATCAATCCCGAGCGCGACCACCCGTCGCTGTTCGAGCCGGTCCACGGCTCGGCGCCGGACATCGCGGGCAAGGGAATCGCGAATCCGATCGGACAGATCTGGTCGGGCGGGCTGATGCTCGATCACCTCGGGCACCCCGAGGCGGCGGCCGCCGTCGTGCGCGCGATCGAGTCGGTACTGACCGACGCGAAGGCGCCGCGCACGCCCGACATGGGCGGCAAGGCGACGACGGTCGAGCTCGGGAAGGCGATCGCGGCTGCCATCTAGGCATACCGGCTGCGCACCACCACGGGGCACCGACCGTTGATCGATGTCAAAACCTTGTTACGTGGCTTGTGCCTTAGTAACCAATTTTCCGTTCGCCGAACCGGCGTCGGGAAGATTCGGAAGACGTGCTAGCATCGCGCGGGCGAAGCTCGCGGTTATCGGCGCACAAGTGCGCTACGTGGATAAGGGGCATGGGTATGAAGGCGTCGATTCGTGAAAAGCGCGTGGGAGCGGGCCTCGCCGCCTTTGCGCTCCTCGCTCTCGCAGGCTACTTTTCGGCGCCGGGCGCACAGACCAAGCAGGACGCCCGCGACCCCGCGAAGAATGAGTCCGCCACTGTCCTGGCGCAGGCAACCGCTCCGGCCGCGACGACCGCCGCCTCGCCGCAGCCCAACCCCGATCGCAACGCCTACTTCGGCGAGACGCACGTCCACACGAGCTGGTCGCTCGACGCGTTCAGCCTCGGGAACGTCATGACCACGCCAGCCGACGCCTACAGGTACTTCAAGGGCGAGCCGATCAAGCATCCGCTGGGCTACGACGTCAAGATCGACACCCCGCTCGACTGGGCGGGCGTCACCGATCACTCGGAGTACGCCGGCGTCGTGCAGCTCGCTAACGATCCGAGCTCCCCCGTCAGCAAGCTCCCCGCCGCTCAGCCGCTGATCCTCAAGGCCAGAACGAAGGCCGACATGGAGAAGCTCGCCCTGTACATCATCAACACGCTGGGCGGCGGGCCGCCCGTCAAGGAGCTCATGTCCCCCGGGATCACCGGAGGCGTCTGGAAGAAGGTCATCGAGATGGCCGACGCCGCCAACGAGCCCGGCAAGTTCACGGCGTTCTGCTCCTACGAATGGACGTCGATGCCGAACAACATGAACCTGCATCGCAATGTCTTCTTCAAGGAGTGCCGGAAGACGCCGCCGCAGCCCTTCAGCGCGCTGGATTCGCCCCATCCCGTGGACCTCTGGAACTGGATGGATGGCCAGCGCAAGGCGGGCAACGAGCTGCTCGCCATTTCGCACAACGCCAATCTCTCCGACGGGCGCATGTTTCCGATCGACGTCGACACCAAGGGCCGGCCGATCGATGCCGCCTATGCCGCTTCGCGCGATCGCAACGAGAAGCTGATCGAGATCCACCAGCTCAAGGGAACCTCGGAAACGCACCCGTTGCTCTCGCCCAACGACGAGTTCGCGAGCTTCGAGCTGATGTCCGTGCTGCTGGGCAATCCGCCGGGACGCATTCCGCACATCGTTGGCAGCTATGCCCGGCAGGCGCTCAAGGACGGGCTCGCGATGCAGGGCGCCAAGGGCTTCAACCCGTACAAGTTCGGTTTCGGAGCCGCCTCCGACTCGCACAACACTGCGGTGCCGTACCGCCAGGACAACATGTTCGGCGGTCACTCGTTTCTGGACGGAACGCCCGAGGCCCGCATGTCCGGCAATCTGGTCGGCGGGATGTTCGACGCGCGCATCGAAAGCACCTCCGGTCTGACCGGCGTGTGGGCCGAGGACAACACGCGCGCGTCCCTCTTCCAGGGGATGCAGCGCAAGGAGACGTTCGGCGTCAGCGGTCCGCACATCAAGGTCCGCATGTTCGGCGGCTGGGACTACACCGCGGACGTGCTCGCCGCCGCCGACTGGGTCAAGACCGGCTACGCGAGGGGCGTGCCGATGGGAGGCGACCTGCCGCCCGCCAAGGCCAAGGCGCCGACGTTCATCGTGTGGGCGGTCAAGGATCCGACCGCCGGCAACCTCGACCGCATCCAGATCGTCAAGGGCTGGGCGAAGAACGGCCAGAGCTTCGAGAAGATCTTCGACGTCGTCTGGGCCGGCGACCGCAAGCCCGACAAGCAGACCGGCGCGGTACCGACGGTCGGCAGCACGGTCGACATCGAGAATGCGACGTACACGAACACAATCGGCGCGACGGAGCTCAAGACCGTGTGGGCCGATCCGGAGTTCGATCCGGGCGTGCACGCGTTCTACTACGCGCGCGTGCTGGAGATCCCGACGCCGCGCTGGACGACGATCCAGGCGAAGCAACTCAAGATCGCGCCGCCCGACATGGTGGCGGCAACCCTCCAGGAGCGGGCATGGAGCTCGCCCATCTGGTACACCCCGGGCGCCGAAGCGAGCAAGGGCGCCAAGCCGGGTGTCACCGTCGCGGACCTGAAGAAAAGGGGTGCCGTGGCGCTCAGCGACGCTCAGCTCAGGGCGCTGATCGTCGAGAAGTCGACGTGGCTGCAGAACACCGTGACCGGCGACAAGTACATGATCATCTATGGCGCGCTGGGCAAGGGCGCGGCTGGGAAGCCGCTCACGTCGATCGAGAAGGAATTCTTCACCCAGCGCTTTCCCGCCGGCCAGGGCCAACTCCAGCTGCGTTACGTGGGGAAGAACATGGCGCTGCCCGGGCTGACCGGCAACGCGAACGAATCGAGCGAGCTTGGGCTCACCCGGGAGTACTTTCTGGCGAACGGGAAGATCGTCAGCTCGCTCGCCGGCACGCCGATCGAGATCGCCGTCTACAAGGTCGGCGACAAGTATGTGGGCGCGCGCAGCAATGAATTCGGGTACGCCAACTACGAGATCATTCCCGCGCAGCACGAAGTGAGCCCGCTGCGGTGACCCGCGGATGAGCCGGTGGCTGTTCGCGGCGCTGTTGCTCTGCGCGAGCATTGGCGCCGCCGCCTGTCCGCTTTGCCTCGCCGCCTTGCAGTCGTCGCAGGCGGACCAGCTCGTCGCGCTTTCTCGTGCCGTGCTGGCCGTGCCGGCAGTCGGCGGCGGTTATCGCGTCGTCGAGGTGATCAAGGGCGGTCGGCCGGCGGGCGGCAGCATCGACGCCGAGTCCGTTCAGCTCAAGGCCGCGCCCGCCGGCAACGGCAAGCCACTCTTGCTGGTTCGCGACGAGACGTGGCCGATGTGGGTCAGCGTCGGCGAAGTCGGCGCCCTGCACGCGCGGTGGCTGCGCGTGATCGCCGCAGGGAGGCGCTCATCGGTGATGAGCGCCGACGAGTGGCGCGATCGCGTTGCGCTGATGGCGCCGTATCTCGAGAACCCGGAGCCGTTCGTCGCCGAGATCGCCTACGGGGAGCTCGCAGCCGCGCCGTATGCGGCGCTGCTCGCGGCCAAGTCGCGGGTCGCCGCGCCCGCCGTCCGGCGTTGGCTCGGCGATCCGATGCTTGCTTCGCGACAATCGCTCTATCTCCTGCTGCTCGGGATCGCCGGCGATGCGAAGGATGCCGCGAGGCTCGAAGCGCGGCTCGACGCCGCCTGGCGCGGCGGCGACGCCGCGAACCTGGGCTCGCTGATCGCCGCCGATCTGGAGCTGCGCGGACCGCTGCGCATGGCATGGGTCGACGAGCTTTACCTCCGCGATCGCAAGCGCGCGACTCCGGAGATCGAGGCGGCGCTGCTGGCGCTCAGCGTACACGGCAACGCGAACGCCGCGATCCCGCGCGGGCGGGTGATCCAGTCGTACCGACTGTTCATCAAGGAGCACAAGGACATCGCGGGATTCGTCGCGCAGGACCTCGCGGCCTGGAATTACTGGGACGCGGTGCCGGATTACGTTGCGATCATGAAATCGGACCTTCGCCAGCAGTACCCGTCCCGGCTCGCCATCGTCGCATACCTGCGACAATGCCCGGACGCCGGCGCGCGGGGCGTCGCGTTGGCGGAATCCGCGCCCGCGCCTCGCGCGGCGAGCGGGATTCAGGTGGCCCCGCAATGAGCGCCTGTCCCCTGCGATAGGCCGTTCCGATCTTTCTGAATGCGCGCCCGGCGATGCCGAGGGCGCCGTTTCCGGCATGAAAAAGCTCCTGCGCGAACCGCTCGTCCACTTCCTGCTGCTCGGCGCAGTGCTGTTCGCCGTCTATGCGTACACCGAGCGCGGCCGGATCGGCGTCGAGCCGTCGAAGCAGATCCAGCTCACGTTCGGCGATCTCGCGCAGATGGCGGTCGTGTTCCAGTCACAGTGGCGGCGCGAGCCGACGCCGGAGGAGTTCAACCGGCTGGTCGAGAACCGGGTGCAGGAGGAGATCCTCTATCGGGAGAGTCTGGCGATGGGACTCGACAAGGACGACACCATCGTCAAGCGCCGGATGGCGCAGAAGATGCAATTCCTCGCCGAGGACGTCGCGGCTGCGCACGAGCCCACGACCGCCGAGCTCAACGCCTGGTTCGAGCGGAATCGCGAGATGTTCGCGCAGCCGCCGCGCGTCAGCTTCCGCCACCTGTACTTCTCGCCCGACCGTCGCGGCGCGCGCGCGAAAGAGGACGCGGCCCTGGCGCTGGCGAAGCTTGCGGGCCAGCCCGAAGACGCGAAGCTCGCCCAATCGCTGGCCGACCCGTTCATGTTCCAGGACTACTACCGCGACCGCGCGCCGGAATTCCTGGGCAAGGAGTTCGGCCCGCAGTTCGCGCTGGCGGTCGAGAAGCTCACGCCGGGATCGTGGCAGGGGCCCATCGAATCCGGCTTCGGCTGGCATCTCGTGTTCGTCGATACCCTCGTGCCGGGCCGCATTCCAGCCTTCGAGGAGATCGAAGGCGACGCGAAGACCGCGTGGCTCGCCGAGCAGAAGACCGTCGCGTGGGAGAAGGCGTACAAGGACATGCGCGCAAAGTACACGGTGCTGCTGCCGGGACCACCGGACGAAAAGACCGCAGGCGTCGCGCCGCCCCGGAAACACAAACAGATTCCAGCGTCCTCGGGCGAAAGCGGCTTCTGATGCGCTTGCGATTCTGCCTAGCCCGGATCATCGCCGCACTGGCGCTGGCGCTTCTGCTTCTGCCCGCGTGCACGCAAGCCCACGAGGCGCGTCCCGCCTACCTCGAGCTCAAGGAGACGGCCCCGAATCACTTCAGCGTGCTCTGGCGCACACCCGTGCTCGCCGGCATGCGGCTGCCGATCCTTCTGGAGCTGCCGGACGATGCGCGGAATCTCGCGCCGCCTAAAGTCGAGGAGCTCGCCGATTCGCTGGTCGAGCGGCGCTCGATCGACGCCGGGCCGGGCGGGCTCGCCGGGAAGCGCATCGACTTCACGGGCCTTCAGTTCACGATTACCGACGTGCTCGTCCGCGTCGAGATGCTCGACGGGCGGAAGTGGATCGCTGTCGCCCGCCCCGCGCAGCCGTGGATCCAGATCGCCGAGTCACGCGGCACGACGGCGACGGCGTTCACGTTCCTCACGCAGGGGATCGAGCACATCCTCCTCGGCGTCGATCACCTCCTGTTCGTCTTCGGCCTGCTCCTGATCGTGCGTACCCGCTGGATGCTCGTCAAGACGATCACGGCGTTCACGGTCGCCCACAGCATCACGCTTGCGATCGCGACGCTGGGCTATGCACACATTCCGGCCCCGCCCCTCAATGCCGCGATCGCGCTCTCGATCCTGTTCCTCGGCCCCGAGATCGTGCGCGTGTGGCGCGGCGAGACGAGCTTCACGATCCGCCACCCATGGGTCGTCGCGTTTGCGTTCGGCCTCCTGCACGGGTTCGGCTTCGCAAGCGGGCTCGCGGCCATCGGGCTCCCGCAGGGCGACGTTCCGCTCGCGCTCCTGACCTTCAACGTCGGCGTCGAGATCGGCCAGCTCGCGTTCGTCGCACTGATCCTGCTCATGGAGCGGGCCTTCCGCGTGCTGGAGGTCCATTGGTCGCGGCGGGCGGAGCTCCTGCCCGCGTACGTGGTGGGCTCGCTCGGCGCGTTCTGGACGATCCAGCGGATCGTGCTGATGGTCGAGGGGGGCTGATGCGATTCCGTGCGATCCGTGCCGTCGCCGCTGCCTGCCTCGCCTCTGCTACGGCGCCGGTGCTTGCCCACGTGCAGCCAGGAGAGGCGACGGGCTTCCTCAGCGGATTCCTGCACCCGATATCGGGACTCGATCACGTGCTGGCGATGATCGCGGTCGGACTGTGGGGCGCGCAGCTCGGCGCGCCCGCGATCTGGCTCCTGCCCGTCACCTTCCCGCTCGTCATGGCTTTCGCCGGCTTCCTCGGCCTGCTCGGCGTCCCTCTGCCGGGCGTGGAGATCGGCATCGCGGCTTCCGCGATTCTGCTTGGCGCCGCGGTGATGACCGAGCGCCGGCCGCCGCTTTATGTCGCCGGCGCGCTGGTGGGGCTGTTCGCCGTCTTCCACGGCCATGCGCACGGCACGGAGTTGCCGCCCGGACAGAGCGGGCTCCTCTACAGCCTCGGGTTCGTCGTCGCGACGGGCTGCCTCCACGCCATCGGCATCGCGATCGGTGCCGTCCATCGCTGGCCCGCGGGCCAGGTCGCGGTGCGCGTCGCGGGCGGGAGCGTGGGACTCGCCGGCCTGTTCTTCCTGTGGAGGGCCGTGGCGTGACGCGGCGAATCGTTGCGGCTTCCTCCGCCGCGCTCGGCCTGGCGGCGGGCCTCGCGCCGCCAGTGGCGAGCGCGCACCTCATCACCACGGGCCTCGGTCCGATCTACGACGGCATCGGGCATTTCGCGCTGACGCCCGAGGACCTGATGCCCGCGCTCGCACTGGCGGTGCTCGCCGGGCTGCGCGGTCCGGACCATGCGCGGCGAACGATCTTCCTTTTGCCCCTGGCGTGGCTCGCTGCGGGGACAGCGGGCGTCGTCGCGGGAGCGCCGGTGTCCGGCGCGCTCACGTGGCTGCCCATCCTCGTCCTCGGCGCCCTCGTGGCCGCCGATGCGCGACTGCCGCTCGCCGCGACCTCCGCGCTCGCGCTCGCCCTAGGGGCGTTCCTCGGCTATGCCAACGGCGCTTCGATGGCGCAATCCGGCTCCGGATGGCGCGGCGTCGCGGGGATCGCCCTCGCCGTGTTCGTCTCCGGCACGCTGGTTGCGGCCGCCGTGACGGCCTGGCGCGCCGGATGGCCGCGGATCGCCTGGCGGGTCGCCGGCAGCTGGATCGCCGCGAGCGGCCTCCTGCTTCTCGGCTGGTCGCTGCTCTAGGAACGCCTTCGCGCCGCGACGGCCCCCTTGATCTCCGGCAACCTGTGCAGCGGACGTCGATGTGATAATGCCCCGACGGGGGAGGTCGACCGCGCTTGCCTTCGCTGCGCCGGACGGCGTGCGATCGGGCGGCCGGACTTGTCTCGAGCGGCCGTCGTTGCGGCCGCCGATCCGGAACGAGACCAGAGGAGGTAGAGATGAAACGGATGCGCCTGGTATGCGTGCTGGCGAGCATGGGCCTTGCCGGCACCCTTGCGCTGGGTTCGGGGCTCGCCGCCGCACAGACGGCGGCTCCCGCGAAGATCGGCTCGTCGCTGATCGGGAAGCTCGAAGGTCCGACGATCGTCCTCGACGCCAAGGCGTTCCCGAAGACCTTCCACGAGGCGCCGATGCTCGCCGCGGAGGTCAAGGCCGGCAAGCTGCCCGCGGTGGACAAGCGCCTGCCCGAGCCGTCGCAGCTTCTGGTGATCAAGCCGCTGCACGAGACCGGCAAGTACGGCGGCAATTGGCGCCGCGCCTTCACCGGTCCCGCCGACCACGAGAACGGGAACCGGATCAACTCGGCCGACAAGATTCTCACCTTCGACTACACGGGCACCAAGATCATCCCGAGCCTCGCCCGCGACTGGAAGGTGAGCGACGACGGCAAGACGACGACGATCTACCTGCGCAAGGGCGCCAAGTGGTCCGATGGCAAGCCGCTCACCGCGGACGACTTCATGTT
Organism: uncultured beta proteobacterium; assembly: GCA_963734055.1. GTDB lineage: Bacteria > Pseudomonadota > Gammaproteobacteria > Burkholderiales > Casimicrobiaceae > CAIWHR01. The sequence continues at coordinate 67,674 of CAVTFQ010000008.1, read as the reverse complement.
CTGGTACCAGGACATCTACCTCAACAAGAACATCGTGCCCACGCCGTTCTTCGAGTTCCAGATCAACGGCAAGGACGGGACGATGCGCAAGATCGACGACTACACCGTCGCCTTCGAGTTTCCCGAGCCCTACAGCTTCTTCGTCTACCAGCTCGCGGGCAGCACCGCGATCGGCGCCGGCTTCGCTACCCGCGGCGCCTTCCAGAACTGGGGCGGCGCCTACGCGCCGGCGCATTACCTCAAGCAGTTCCTGCCGAAGTACTCGTCCGAGGACGCCGTCAACAAGAAGGCCAAGGAGCTGGGCTTCGACAACTGGGTCTCGCTGCTGAGGAACCGCTACAGCTGGGCGCTCAACCCCGAGCTGCCGGTGATGACGCCTTGGCATACGGTCTCGCCCATCAACACGCCGACGTGGTCGATGGAGCGCAACCCCTACTTCTGGGGCGTCGACACCGCGGGCAACCAGCTGCCGTACATCGACCGAATCACGATGACGCTCGCCGAGAACACGGAAGTGGCCAACCTCCGCGCGATCGCTGGCGAGTACGACTTCCAGGCGCGGCACATGGGCCTCACCAAGCTGCCGGTGTTCCTCGAGAACGCCAAGAAGGGCAATTACACGGTGCACCTCGACCCGGGCCTCAACGGTTCGGACGTCGCGCTGCACATCGGCAACGCGTATGAAGGCGATGCGGAAATCGCGAAGCTCCTCCGGAACAAGGACTTCCGGCACGCGCTCTCGCTCGGGATCGACCGCGACCAGCTGAACGAGGCCTTCTGGCTCGGCGTGGGCACCCCGGGTTCGGTCGCGCCGGCCCCCAGCACGATTTTCAGCCCCGGCCCCGAGTACAACAAGTTGTGGGCGGTGCTCGACGTGAAGCAGGCCAACGATCTGCTCGACAAGGTCGGCCTCACCAAGAAGGACGCCGACGGCTATCGGCTGCGCGGCGACGGCAAGGGACGCGTGCGCCTCGAGATGGTCACGATCGGGGGCCAGTTCGTCCCGTTCACGCCGGTGGGCGAGATGATCAAGCAGCAGTGGAAGAAGATCGGCATCGACGTCGACATCAAGGAGCTCGAGCGCAACCTCGCCTTCACCCGCGACAACAACAACGAGAACCAGATCATCACGTGGGCCAACGACGGGTCGGAGATGCTGTTCCTCTTCCCCCGTCACGCGCTGCCCGTCGACGCCGCCGAGAGCCACATGGGCATGGCCTTCGCGAAGTGGTACGCGTCGAATGGTGCCGCCGGCAAGAAGCCCGACGATCCCGAGATGATCAGAGCCTTCGATCTCTTCCGCGCCGCCTACGGCATGAACGACGAGGATCGGATCAAGGCGGGCAAGGAGATCTGGAAGATCATCGTCGAGCAGGAGTGGAGCATCGGGACGGTCGGCCAGTCGCCCGCCTTCATGGGAGTGCGCATCGTCAAGAACAACATGGGCAACATCCCGGAGCGGCAGGTGAACGCGCAGCACGTGCGCACGCCGCACTCGTCGTGGCCGGAGACGTTCTACTTCAAGTAAGCTCTTGCCAGTCCGGGCGGCCTCCCGCGGGCGCGGGTGGCCACCCCTGACGCGGGAGCCTCCGGCTTCCGCGGCCCTGGATCGCGGGGAATGCCATGGTGGCTTACATCGTTCGCCGCTTGTTGCTCGCCGTGCTGACGGTCTGGGCGATCTCGGTCCTGTCGTTCATGATCATCCACCTGCCGCCCGGCGATTACGTGACCTCGTACATCGCCTCGATGTCCGCGTCGGGCAGCGCGGTGTCGGAAGGGGAGGCCCAGGCGCTGCGCGAGCAGCTCGGCCTCGACAAGCCGATCACCGTGCAGTACGTGAAGTGGATGAGCCTGATGCTGCAGGGCAACTTCGGGATGGCGATGGAATGGGGGCGGCCGGTGATCGATGTGATCGGCGATCGGCTGTCGCTCACCGTCGTCATTTCGGTCGCGGCGATCATATTCACGTGGGCGCTCGCCCTGCCCATCGGCATCTTCTCGGCGGTCTACCGCTATTCGTTCCTCGATTACCTGTTCACCTTCGTCGGCTTCATCGGACTCGCCATTCCCGGGTTCCTGCTGGCGCTCATCGTCATGTACGTCGGTTTCCGGTATTTCGGCGCCAACGTGGGCGGGCTCTTCTCGCCCGATTATGCCGAGGCGCCGTGGAGCCTCGCGAAGACGTGGGACCTCATGAAGCACCTGCCCATCCCGGCCATCGTCCTGGGCGTTGCCGGGACCGCCCAGCTGATCCGCATCATGCGCTCGAATCTGCTCGACGAGCTGCGCAAGCCCTACGTGATGACGGCGCGCGCGCGCGGCCTGCCCGAGTACCGCGTGATCATGCGCTACCCGGTGCGCGTGGCGCTCAATCCGTTCGTCAGCACCATCGGTTATCTGCTGCCCTACGTCATCTCAGGCAGCATCATCGTGTCGCTGGTGCTGAGTCTGCCGACCGTGGGCCCGCTGCTGCTGAAAGCGCTCATTGCGCAGGACATGTTCCTTGCCGGCACCATCGTCCTGCTGCTGGGCGTGCTGACCGTCGTCGGCACGTTCATCTCCGACCTGCTGCTGATGTGGGTCGACCCGCGCATCCGTCTGGGACGCCAATGACCGGCGAGCTCGCCGCGGCGCCGGACGCGCGCGATGTTCAGGGCCTGGCCGAGCAGCGCATTGCGGTTGCCACGCAATGGCAGCTCATGTGGTGGCGCTTCCGCAAGCACAAGCTCGCGGTGGGCGGCACGCTCGTGCTCGTCGCGTTCTACGTGGTCGCGGTGTTCGCCGACTTCTTCGCCTACACGGATCCGCAGGAATCCGACGCGCAGCGCTCGCTCATCGCGCCGCAGGCCATCCACTGGTTCGATGAAGGCCATTTCCGCCCGTACGTCTACGGCCTGAGGGGCGCGCGGGACCCGATGACGTTCAAGCGGGTCTACACGCCGGACACCGGCACCAAGATCCCGCTCGTTTTCCTCGGGCACGGCGAGCCCTACTCGTTGCTGGGCTTCATCCCCGCGGACCGCCATCTGATCGGCGTCGAGGATGCCAGGACGCCGCAATCGCTCTTCCTCCTGGGAACCGACATCCAGGGCCGCGATCTGTGGTCCCGCCTCATGTTCGCCACCCGGACCTCGATGACGATCGGTCTCGTCAGCGTGGCTCTCTCGCTCGTGCTGGGCGTCGTGCTGGGCGGGGTCTCCGGGTACTTCGGCGGCCTCACCGACACGGTCATCCAGCGGATCATCGAGATCCTGCGCTCGATACCGACGATTCCGCTCTGGATGGGCCTCGCGGCGGCGGTGCCCAGTGACTGGAGCGTCGTGCAGATCTACTTCGCGATCACGATCATCATCTCGCTCATCGGCTGGACGGAACTGGCGCGCGTCGTCCGGGGGCGCTTCATCTCGCTCAAGGAGGACGACTTCGTGATGGCGGCCGAGCTCCTCGGCTGCAGCAAGCCGCGGATCATCTTCCGCCACATGGTGCCCTCGTTCATCAGCCACATCATCGCCGCGACCACGCTCGCGATCCCGGCGATCATCATCAGCGAGACGTCGCTGTCCTTCCTCGGGCTCGGGCTGCGGCCGCCCGCCATCAGCTGGGGCGTGCTGCTGCAGGATGCGCAGGACCTCCAGGCGCTGGTGATCTCGCCGTGGCTGCTCATTCCCGCCTTCCCCGTCATCGTCGCCGTGCTCGCCTTCAACTTCATGGGCGACGGCATCCGCGACGCCGCCGACCCTTACCTGTAGGCCCATGGCGAAGGACGACCCGCCGCTGCTGTCCGTGCGCGACCTGCGAACGAGCTTCTTCCAGGACGAGGGCACCACCAAGGCGGTGGACGGCGCGACCTTCGACGTGATGGACGGCAAGACCCTCGGCATCGTCGGCGAGAGCGGCTGCGGCAAGAGCGTGACGGCACAGTCGATCCTGCGGATCGTCGACGCGCCCGGTCGCATCGTCGGCGGCGAGATCATCCTGAGACGCGCGGACGGATCCGCGGTCGATCTCGCGAAGCTCAAGCCCCAGAGCCGGGAGATCCGGGCGGTCCGGGGCGGCGACATCGGCCTGATCTTCCAGGAGCCGATGACGTCGTTCAGCCCCGTGCACACGGTCGGCGCGCAGATCGTCGAGGCGGTGATGCTGCACGCCGACGTGGGCCGCAAGGAGGCGCGCCGCCGCGGCATCGAGGCGCTGCGCAGCGTCGGCATTCCGAAGCCGGAGCGGCGTATCGACGAGTACTCGTTCGAGCTCTCCGGCGGCCTGCGGCAGCGGGCGATGATCGCCGTGGCGCTTTCGTGCGATCCGCGGCTCCTGATCGCCGACGAGCCGACGACGGCGCTCGACGTGACGACGCAGGCGCAGATCCTCGACCTCCTGCGCAAGATCCAGCGGGAGCGCGGCATGGCGATCATGCTGATCACGCACAATCTCGGGGTGGTGGCCGAGATGGCCGACGAGGTCGTCGTCATGTACCTCGGTCGCGTCGTCGAGCAGGGCAGCGTCGATGCGATCTTCCACGACCCGAAGCATCCGTACACGAAGGCGCTGCTGCAGTCGATTCCAAGCATCGAATCGACGCCGAGGGTCAGGCTGCCGACGATCAGCGGCTCGATTCCGCACCCGTTCAACCGGCCCGCGGGCTGCCCCTTCCATCCGCGCTGCGAGTCGTTCATGCCCGGCCGCTGCGACCAGCGCGAGCCCGCGTCGGTCGCCGTCGGGGACGGGCACCAGGCAAGCTGCTTCCTCTACCAATGAGCGCGCCGACGATGACGGGCGCCGGCGGCGGACCGGACAAGCTGCTCGAGGTCAGGGGCCTGCGGAAGTATTTTCCGATCCGCCGGGGCCTGCTCCAGAAGACCGTCGGCCACGTGAAGGCGGTCGACGACGTGACCTTCTTCGTCAACCGGGGGGAGACGCTGTCGCTCGTCGGCGAGAGCGGCTGCGGCAAGACCACGACGGCGCGCTGCATCCTGCGCGCGATCGCGCCGACGGCCGGGCAGGTCCTGCTGACCGACGATTCGCGGACGGTCAACGTCACGACGCTGCCGAAGCACGAGCTGCGCTCGCTGCGGCGCCAGATGCAGATGATCTTCCAGGATCCGTTCTCTTCGCTCAATCCGCGAATGACGCTCCTCGACATCGTCGGCGAGCCGCTGCTCGTCCATGGCGTGGGCACGCCGCAGGAGCGCACCGACCGCGTCGTGGAGCTCCTGCAGCTCGTGGGCCTGCGGCCGGAGTACATGCGGCGCTATCCGCACGCATTCTCGGGCGGGCAGCGCCAGCGCATCGGCATCGCGCGGGCGCTGGCCCTCAATCCGCGCCTGGTCGTCGCGGACGAGCCCGTCTCCGCGCTCGACGTCTCGGTGCAGGCGCAGATCCTCAACCTGCTGCTCGAGCTGCAGGAGCGGCTCGGGCTCACGTATCTGTTCGTGGCTCACGATCTGAGCGTCGTCAAGCACATCAGCGAGCGGGTGGCGGTGATGTATGTCGGCCGGATCGTGGAGACCGCTCCGACCGAGGCGCTGTTCGCGACGCCGAGGCACCCGTACACCGAGGCGCTGCTGTCGTCGGTGCCGAAGCCGGATCCGCGCCTGCGCTCCGAGCGGATCGTGCTGCAAGGCGAAGTCGCCGATCCCGCGAACACGCCTCCCGGCTGTCACTTCCATCCGCGATGCAAGTACGCGCAGGCCGTCTGCAAGGAAAAGGCGCCGGTGCAGGAAGAGATCGCGCCCAACCACTTCGTGAGCTGCCACCGCGCGCGGGAGCTGACGCTGCGCGGCGTCGCGCGCTCGACCCAATAGGCCAAGCCATGGATATCCGCCAGCCGATTCACAGCGACCACGCGAAGATGCTCGACTCGGGCGCACTGCGGCGAGAGTTCCTCGTCGATCCGGTCTTCGTCCCGGGTCAGCTCGCGCTGACCTACAGCCAGATCGACCGGATCATCGTCGGCGGCGCCATGCCGCGGCGCGACGAGGTCGCCTTCACGCCCGACCTCGCACGGCAGTTCGCCGTCGGCTCGTTTCTCGAGCGGCGCGAGCTCGGCGCGATCAACGTCGGGGGGCCGGGATCGGTGATCGTCGACGGTGAGACGTACGCGATCGGGCACCGCGAAGCGCTGTACGTCGGCATGGGCGCGCGCGACGTTCGCTTCCGCTGCGCCGATGCGGCGAGCCCGGCCAAGTTCTACCTCAACAGCGCGCCCGCGCACCGCGCCTGCCCGACCAGGAAGGTCACGCTGGCCGAGGCGTCGCCGACGACGCTCGGCGACGCGAAGACCGCGAACCGGCGGACGATCTACAAGCTTCTCGTCCCCGGTGTCGTCGAGACCTGTCAGCTGACGATGGGAATGACGGTGCTCGAGCCGGGCAGCGTGTGGAACACGTTTCCCACGCACACGCACGAGCGGCGGATGGAGGTCTACTTCTATTTCGCGCTGCCACCCGACGCGGCGGTGTTCCATCTTTGCGGCCGTCCCGACGAGACGCGGCACATCGTCGTCCGCAACGAGCAGGCGGTCATCAGCCCGAGCTGGTCGATCCATTCGGGCGTGGGCACGCAGGCCTACACGTTCATCTGGGGCATGGTCGGCGAGAACCAGGTGTTCGACGACATGGACGCCGTCGAGACGAAGGAGCTCCGCTGATGGCGATCAGCTTCCGGCTGGACGGCCGCACTGCGCTCGTCACGGGCGCGGCGCAAGGGCTCGGGCAGGCGATGGCCATTGCGCTCGCGGAGGCGGGCGCGGACGTCGCGGGCGCCGACGTCGGCGACCTCGACGAGACGCGCGCCGGCGTCGAGGCCGCGGGTCGCAAGTTCGCGGCGATCGCCGAGAACCTCCGCGGGACGGCGGCGGCGGGCCGCGTCGTCGAGCGGGCCGCGAGCGCGCTCGGCCGGCTCGACATCCTCGTCAACAACGCCGGCATCATTCGCCGCGCCGACGCGATCGACTTCACCGAGACCGACTGGGACGACGTGATCGACATCAACCTGAAGAGCGTGTTCTTCCTCGCGCAGGCCGCCGCGCGCCGGTTCCTCGCGCAGGGCGGCGGCGGCAAGATCGTCAACGTCGCGTCGCTGTTGTCCTTCCAGGGCGGGATCCGCGTGCCGTCCTACACCGCGGCCAAGAGCGGCGTGCTCGGGCTCACGCGCCTCCTCGCGAACGAGTGGGCGCCGAAGGGCATCAACGTCAACGCGATCGCGCCCGGCTACATGGCGACGGCGAACACGGCGCCGCTGCGCGCCGACCCCGTTCGCAGCGCCGAAATCCTAGGTCGCATCCCGGCGGGCCGGTGGGGACAGCCCGGGGATCTCGCCGGCGCCGTCGTGTTCCTCTGTTCGTCCGCGGCCGACTACGTGCACGGCTCGGTGATCGCCGTCGACGGCGGCTGGCTCGCCCGGTAGGCCCCCCGCGCTCGTCGCCGCCGCGCATGGAAGCTGGCTCGAACCCGGCGGGCGCCGCCGTGCAGACGGCGCATGGCAGGCACGCCGGCGCGACCCTTGCGCTCACGGCGCTCGGGATCGTGTACGGCGACATCGGCACGAGCCCGCTCTACGCGATCAAGGAGGTCTTCGGCAGCGAGCATCATCCGGTGCCCATCGAGCCGGCCAACGTGCTCGGCATCCTCTCGCTCGTCGTGTGGGGGCTGATCGTCGTCGTCTCGGTCAAGTACGTCGCCATCGTTCTCCGCGCCGACAACAACGGCGAGGGCGGCATCATGGCGCTGATGGCGCGGGTGCTGTCCCAGGACGGGCTCGGGCCGCGTCGCCGCCGCGCGGTCATCATGCTCGGCCTCGCCGGAACCGCGCTCTTCTACGGCGACGGTGCGATCACGCCGGCGATCTCGGTGCTGTCCGCCGTCGAGGGCCTCGAGGTCGCGACCGACGCGTTCAAGCCGTTCATCGTTCCGCTGACGGTGGTCATCCTGGTCGCGCTGTTCCTCGTGCAGAAGCGGGGGACGGCCCGCGTCGGCGCAATGTTCGGCCCCGTGATGATGCTGTGGTTCGCGACCCTCGCGGTGGCGGGTGCCGTCAAGATCGCGGAGAACCCGGTCGTGCTGTCGGCGCTCTGGCCCGGCTACGCAGTGGAGTTCCTCGCCCGGCACCCGAAGCTCGGGTTCTTCGCGCTGGGCGCGGTGTTCCTGGCCCTGACCGGCGCGGAGGCGCTGTACGCCGACATGGGGCACTTCGGCCGCGGGCCGATTCGCGTCGCGTGGTTCGGCGTCGTGCTGCCGGCGCTCGTCGTCAACTATTTCGGCCAGGGCGCGCTGCTCCTCGCCGACCCCGCGAGCGTCCGCAACCCGTTCTACCTGCTCGTGCCGGGCTGGGCGCTGCTCCCGCTCGTCGCGCTCGCGACGGCCGCCACCGTCATCGCGTCGCAGGCGGTCATCACCGGCGTGTACTCGATGACGCGCCAGGCGATCCAGCTCGGCTACGCGCCGCGGATGACGGTGCTCCACACGTCCGGCGCCGAGATCGGGCAGGTCTACCTTCCTGGGATCAACTTCGCGCTGCTCGCGCTGGTGATCCTGCTCGTCCTCACCTTCCGCTCGTCGTCGAACCTCGCCGCGGCGTACGGCATCGCGGTCTCCGGCACGATGATCATCACCGCGCTGTTCGCGTACCTCGTCGCCCGCTTCGACTGGCAGTGGCCGGCGCTCGCCGCCGTGCCGGTGTTTCTCGCCTTCGTGCTGATCGACGCCGCGTTCTTCGCGGCGAATACGATCAAGTTCGCCGACGGCGGCTGGTTCCCGATCGCCTTCGGCAGCGCCGTGCTCGTGCTGCTGACGACGTGGAAGCGGGGGCGCGAGATTCTCCGCGGGCGCTTCGCGGCCGACCGGCTGCCGCTCGACGAGTTCGCGAAGTCCCTCGAGGGCGAGCCGGTCGCGTCGGCGCCGATGACCGCCGTGTTCATGACGGCGGCCCACAACGAGGTTCCGCGCGCGCTACTGCACAACCTCAAGCACAACGGCGTGCTGCACGACAGGATCGTCGTCTGCAGCGTGCAGATCCATCGGATTCCACGGGTGCCGATTGCGGAGCGCGTCGCGGTCGAGCGGCTCAGCCACCGCTTCTACCGCGTTGCGCTCCACTACGGCTTCATGGACGAGACCGACGTGCCGGCGGCGCTCGAGTGGTGCACCGACCAGGGTCTCGGGCTCGACCCGATGCAGACGTCGTACTTCCTGGGCCGCGCGAAGCTCCTGCCGTCGCCGAAAGGCGAGATGGCACTCTGGCGCGAGCGGCTCTTCACGACGATGTACCGCAACGCGGGCACCGCGGCGGACCAGTTCCGCCTGCCGCCCAATCGCGTCGTCGAGCTCGGCGCGCAGGTGTCGCTCTAGCGTCCAGCCGCCACGGCCGCGCCATAGCGGAAGTGCAACAGCGCGGCGCGCAGCGCATCGACCTGCTCGATCGTGTCGAGTCGCGCCTGCAGCCCGCCGGGCGATGGCGGCGCGAGCGGATCGAGTCCCGCCTGCGCGACGAAGCGCCGCGCGTAGCGCCGCCACGCGGCGTCATAGCGTCCCATCGAACGATGCAGCACGAGCAGGTCGAGCGGTACGGCGAGCCGCGCACCGCCGCCGCTCGCGCGCCACGTGAAATCCAGGTCGTACAGGTGGAAGCCGTCGTAGGTATCGGCATCGAAGCGGTGCGCTTCCCAAACGTGTCGGCGGAGCGCGATGAAGACGCCGTCGAGCACGCGGATACGGTCGCACACCGGCGCCTGGAAGCCGGCCGCCATCAGCAGCACGCCGGAGCGGTCGGCGGGTGGGACGTGCAGGATGTGGCCATGGATGTGCCGTTGGCCGGCGTGTCCCCATTCGGACCCGGTGACCTTCGACGCGCCGGCGACCCCGACCCCATCGTAGCGATCGAGGTGCGCGAGGAGCCGCGAGGCGAAGTCAGGCGGCGCGAGCTCGATGTCGTCGTGCGAGAAGATGAGGAGGTCGCCCGTCGCCCGCGCCGCCGCGCCGTTGTAGCCCTCCGCGAGCGAACGGGCATCGTGGACGCCGACGATCTCGACGGCATGGTCCGCGAAGCGCCGGCGATAGCTCGCGGTGACCGCTTCGAACTTTCGCGGGTCGATGGAGCAGACGATGACGCTGATCCTCGGCGGCGAGGCGGGTCGTCCGGGAGGCGGGAACATCCGCCCGACCAGGCCGGGTTGCGTGCGCGACCATGCGAGCAGCGCCTGGAGATACGCGCGGTGCGCGGCCTGCCACGCCGGGAATTCGTCGACCAGCGCGCGCGCGAGCGCGACCGCGCCGTCGACTTCGCGTGCGCGGAGCGCGGCCTCGGTGCGCGCGAGCCTCGCGTCGCCGTCGATCGTGCGGAGGGCCGCCACCGCCGACGGCCGTGCGTGCGCGTCGAAGACCGTGGAGGCGGCTTTCCGCGCGCACCACGTCCGCCAGGCGCCCCGGAGGGCCTCCTCGAACGCGCGCGTGAATGCGGCCGCGTCGCAGAGCGGACTTTGCGCGAGTCTTTCGGGAAGACTCGCGCGCAGTGCGTGGAGCGCGGCCGGATCCCCGAGCGCGCGGCGCACGATGTCCGCGTAGTCGCCGGCGTCGCGCGCGATCCAGTCGCCAAGGCCGAGCGCGGCGAGCAGGCTCGCGGTCGACCGCGACGGCGGCGTCTCGCCCGGCCAGGTCACGACGGGCACGCCCTGCCAGAGCATTTCGAGGGTCGTCGTCGCGCCGGAGAACGGCCGCGGATCGAGCGCGATGTCGGTCGCCCCGATTTCGCGGCGGAAGGCCGCGGGCGACACGCGCGCCGCGACGCGCACGCGCGGCGCGCCGCCGAGCGCCGCGAGGACGCGCGCCTGCGCCCGTCCGGCGGGCACTCCGAATACGACGAGATGCGCCGAGGGGACCGCCTCGAGCAGGCGCGCCCACAGCGCGAGCGTCGCGTCGGTGAGCTTTGCGCCGTTGTTGAACGAGCCGAGGGTCGCGTGGCCCGCGGCGAGCATCGGCAACGGCGACGGCGGCGTCGCCACGCCCGGCGGGCTCCAGCACCATTGCGCGGGCGCGATGCGTATCAGCGTCTCGCTCGAACGCGCCTCCGAGGCGCCGGCCGGGTCGGCCACCCCGTCGGTGATCCGGCAGTCGATCGCGTCGAGCCCGGTCGTGTTCAGATAGTCGAGCCAGGTCATCTGCACCGGCGCCGGCTTGCGCCCGAACACGCCGAGCCGGTTGTGACCCGTATGGCCGGCGATGTCGACGAGGATGTCGATGCCGTCGTCGCGGATCCACTGCGCGACGGTCGCGTCGGAAGCGCCTTTCATCACGCGCGCAGCGATGGGCTGGAGGCGGTCGAGCGTCCCCTGCGGCTGCGGGTTGTTGAAATACGCGAACACGTCGAAGCGGGTGCGGTCGTGCGCACGCAGCACCGGCTCGACGAACGCGGGGAGCGCCGTATGGCAGTCGGGCGAGACGTAGCCGATGCGAAGGCGGCGGTCGGGGTCCGGCAGGTTCGCCGCCGGCACGTAGCCCGCATGCCAATCCCACTCGAACTGCGCGGCGAACGCCCGGTGACGCGCGTAGATCTCGTCCGGCGAGTGCCGGAGCGACAGCTTGGTCGCTGCGAGAAGGTTGGACCACGCGGGGCGGAACGTCGGAGCGGCTCGACGTGCGGCCTCGTACGCCGCGATGGCGTCGTCCGCGCGTCCCTGCATCTTGTAGAGGTTGCCGAGATTGTTCAGCGCCTCGTGCGCTTCGGGATCGAGGGCGCGCGCGGCCTCGAGCGACGCGACCGCCGCATCGACGTCGCCCGCCTGCTCGAGCGCGTTTCCGAGATTGACGTGCGCGGCGACCGAGGAGGGGTCGAGCGCCTGCGCTCGCCGATGCGCGGCGACCGCGTCGTCGACGCGGCCGAGCCGCAGCCGCGCGGTACCGAGATTGGTCCAGGCCGAAGCGTCGTCCGGCGCGAGCGCAACGGCGCCTTCGAGCCAGCGGAGCGCGTCGCCGTCGTTCCCGACCTCGAGCGCGTACGCGCCGAGGCGCGCCTGGATCGCGGCGTTGGCCGGGACATTCGCGGCGAGCGCCGTCAGGAGCGCGAGCGCGCGCGGGCGATCGCCGCGCCGCCACGCCGCGTGCGCCTCGGCGAGCCCGCGTCCGACGGCGTCCGTCGCGGGAGGGATCGTTCGCGCGGAGTCGCCGGAAGTCGCGTCCATTCGGAGGCTGCAGCCGCGCGAGTCGCCTCGCGGGTCGTTCCATTCTATGCGATTCGATGCGCCCGTTGCGGGCCCGCAACCGATCGCGTTACACGTGCCCGCGGGACGCCCGTTTGTGGCAGGATTACGCCTATACCAACGCCGGCCGCGGCTCGGCCGCCGGCGACACCCCGGGGATTTCCATGCTGATCGGCATTCCACGCGAAACGCGTTCCGGCGAGACGCGCGTCGCCGCCACGCCCGAAACGGTGAAAAAGCTCGCGGCGAGCGGCAAGCATTCGATTGTCGTCGAATCGGGCGCGGGAACCTCATCCGCGATTCCCGACGAGCAGTTCACCGCCGCCGGGGCGCGCATCGGCAGCGCGGCGGAGACGCTCGGCGCCGACATCGTGCTCAAGGTCCGCGGTCCGGAGGGCGACGAGCTCGGGAAGCTCAAGCGCGGGGCGATCGTCGTCGGTCTCTTGAATCCCTACGATCAGGCAGCGATCGCCTCGATCGCGCAGGCGGGAGTGACGGGCTTCGCGCTCGAATGGCTGCCGCGAATCTCGCGCGCGCAGGCGATGGACGTCCTCTCGTCGCAGTCGAACATCGCGGGCTACAAGGCCGTCGTCCTCGCTGCCGCGGAGTACGGCCGCTTCGTGCCCATGCTGATGACCGCCGCCGGCACCGTGAAGGCCGCGCGCGTGCTGGTGATGGGCGTCGGCGTTGCCGGCCTGCAGGCGATCGCCACGGCGAAGCGCCTCGGCGCCGTCATCGAGGCGTCCGACGTCCGGCCTTCGGTCAAGGACCAGGTCGAGTCGCTCGGCGCCAAGTGGATGGACGTGCCGTACGCCAACGACGAGGAGCGCAAGATCGCCGAAGGCGTGGGCGGCTACGCGCGGCCGATGCCGCCCGAGTGGATGGCGCGGCAGGCGGGCATCGTCCACGAGCGGTGCAAGCAGATGGACATCCTGATCACGACGGCGCTGATCCCGGGGCGCCCGGCCCCGAAGCTGATCAAGGCCGAGACCGTCGCCGCGATGAAGCCGGGCGCCGTGATCGTCGACCTTGCCATCGAGCAGGGAGGCAACGTCGAAGGCGCGGAGCTCGACCGGGTGGTCGTCAAGAACGGCGTCAAGATCGTCGGCATCCCGAACCTCGCGGCGACCGTGCCGGCCGACGCGAGCGCGCTCTATGCCCGCAACGTCCTCAACTTCCTGTCGCTGTCGCTCAACGCCAAGACCGGTGACTTCGCGGTCCCGAAGGACGACGAGATCATCAAGGGCACGCTGGTGTGCGAGAACGGCACCGTGGTGCCGAGAACCTGAACGCGAGGAGAATCCCATGACCGGCGGCGTCGATCCGATCGTCTTCTACCTGACCATCTTCGTGCTGGCGATCTTCGTCGGCTACCACGTCATCTGGAACGTGACGCCGGCGCTGCACACGCCGCTGATGAGCCTCACCAACGCGATCTCCAGCATCATCCTGGTCGGCGCGATGCTCGCCGCAGGCGCCGAGACCCTGGACTGGGGCGGCTGGCTCGGCGTGCTCGCGGTGGCGCTCGTGTCGATCAACACGTTCGGCGGCTTCCTGGTCACGCAGCGGATGCTCGAGATGTTCCGGAAGAAAGAGCCGAAGTCCGGCGGCAAAGAGTAGGGCCGGAACCACGTCATGACCGCCAATCAACTCGCACTCTGGTACCTGGTCGCGGCGGTGAGCTTCATCCTCGCGCTCAAGGGTCTCTCGCATCCTTCGTCGGCGCGCCGCGGCAATCTCTTCGGCATGATCGGCATGGCGATCGCCGTGCTCGTCACGCTGGCGCTCATCTACACGCACACGAAGAGCGTCGCGCCGATTCTGGGCGGGATGGTCGTCGGCGGCGCAATCGGAGCGTTCGTCGCGCGCAGGGTGCAGATGACGCAGATGCCCGAGCTCGTCGCCGCGATGCACTCGCTCGTCGGTCTCGCCGCGGTCTTCATCGCGATCGCCGCCGTCAACAATCCGGAGGCGATGGGCCTGCATTCGCCGATCACCGGGCTCCACAAGGCGGAGCTCTTCATCGGCACGTTCATCGGGGCGATCACGTTCTCGGGATCGGTGATCGCGTTCGGCAAGCTCGCGGGCCTGGGCAAGCACTTCCGGCCCTTCTCCTCGGCGCCGGTCGTGTTCCCGGGCCAGCACTGGCTCAACCTGGCGATCGGCATCGCGATGATCGGGTTCGGCATCGCGTTCTTCATGGCGGAAAGGGCCGAATGGCCGCCGTTCATCGCGATGACGGCGCTCGCGTTCCTGCTCGGTTTCCTGCTGATCATTCCGATCGGCGGCGCCGACATGCCGGTCGTGATCTCGATGCTGAACAGCTACTCGGGCTGGGCCGCGGCCGGCATCGGCTTCTCGCTCGACAACCCGATGCTGATCGTCGCGGGTTCGCTCGTCGGCTCGTCCGGTGCGATCCTGTCCTACATCATGTGCCGGGCCATGAACCGGAGTTTCATCAGCGTCATCCTCGGCGGCTTCGGTGCCGCCGAAGGCGCGGCGGCGGCCGACGCGACGCAGAGGGCCGTGAAATCGGGCAGTCCCGACGATGCCGCGTTCATCATGGGCAACGCGGAGACCGTGATCATCGTGCCGGGCTACGGTCTCGCCGTCGCGCGCGCGCAGCACGCGGTCAAGGAAATGGCGATGAAGCTCAAGGAGAAGGGCGTCACGGTGAAGTACGCGATCCACCCGGTCGCGGGCCGCATGCCCGGCCACATGAACGTGCTGCTCGCCGAAGCCGAGGTGCCCTACGACCAGGTGTTCGAGATGGAGGACATCAACGGCGAGTTCGGCACCGCCGACGTCGCGCTGATCCTCGGCGCCAACGACGTCGTGAATCCGCTCGCCGAGCAGAAGGGCAGCCCGATCTACGGGATGCCGATCCTCGAGGCGCACAAGGCGAAGACCGTCATCGTCAACAAGCGGTCGATGGCGTCGGGCTACGCCGGCATCGACAATCCGCTCTTCTACATGGACAAGACGATGATGGTCTTCGGCGACGCGAAGAAGGTCGTCGAGGACATAGTCAAGGCCATCGAGTGACGGCCCGCGCGAGGAGTCGGGGTCCTGGCCGCGGCGGGCTGCACTGGGCTCGCCTGGCCTGCCTCGCATGCGTCGCCTGGGCCTGGGCAGCGCATGCCGAGACGTACCTGGTCCTGTCGCTGCTCGGCGATCACCTCACGACGGTGATCGAGGAGCCGGCGGGCGACAACCGCGCCGACGCGAACGGCTACCAGATCGCTCCGCTGTCGGGCCACGCGCTCGACGACTTCGTGATCGGCACGACCGGCGCCGCGATCCAAACGGCGGCACCGGGGGCCACGGTCACCCTGCTCAGGGCCAGCGATCCCGCGCTGTACGCGTCCACCGACGGATGGCTTGGCGTCGATGCGGCGCAAGTACAGCGATTGGTTTCCTTCGTTAGGAAGGCGGTGCCGACCGCCGCCGAGGCACGCCTCGTGCTCGTCGCGCCGTACCGGGCGCGGCCCAGCTTCACGTTCGGCTCGGCCAGGCGCGGCAGCGGGAGCGTGGCCGGACTCGGATTCTACGTGGGCAACCCGACCGTCGACGGCGACCCCGCCTCGGGGTTCCTCGGCGTCTTCGCGCACTTCCAGATCCTCGTGATCGAGCTCCGCAGCCTCGCGATCGCCAACCAGCAGCCGGTGGCCGTGGGCACGGCCTATCCCGCGGCCGACGCACCGGACAAGACCGCTTGGAACGCGCTGACGATGCCGCGCAAGATCGCTGCGCTGCAGGAGCTCACGCAGGACGAGATCAGGCGCCTGATTCCCGTGATGGTGGGCTCGCGCAAGCGCTGAGCCCGCGACGGCAGCGGCGGTGGCGCGGGCGGCGCGTCGCATCAACTCCGCTAGAATGGCCGTCGCGGCCGGTGGCCGTGCATGAATGGCGCTCCGTGCCCGGCCCCCTCTCGCATCTTACGGTTCTCGACCTCTCCCGCGTGCTCGCGGGCCCGTGGTGCACGCAGCTGCTCGCCGACCTCGGCGCGACCGTGGTCAAGGTCGAGCGCCCGCAGGGCGGCGACGACACGCGCGCGTGGGGACCGCCGTATCTGCGCGATGGCCGAGGTCACGATACGAGCGAAGCCGCGTACTACCTCTGCTGCAATCGCGGCAAGCTCTCGGTGGCGATCGACTTCACGACGCCCGACGGCCAGCGTCTCGTGCGCGACCTGGCGGCGCAGTCCGACGTGCTGGTGGAGAATTTCAAGGTCGGCGGACTCGCGAAGTACGGGCTCGACTACGCGAGCCTCGTCCCGCGGAATCCCGGGCTCGTCTACTGCTCGATCACGGGCTTCGGGCAGGAGGGCCCGTATGCGGACCGCGCCGGCTACGATTTCATTGTCCAGGGCATGTCGGGCTTCATGAGCGTCACCGGTGAGCGCGACGAGCTCGACGGCGGCGGCCCGCAGAAGGCGGGCGTTGCGATCACCGACCTGATGACGGGCATGTACGCCGCCGTCGCGATCCAGGCGGCCCTCGCCCATCGTGACCGGACGGGGCAGGGCCAGTGGATCGACTGCTGCCTGCTCGATTCCGCGGTCGCGCTGATGGCGACGATGTCGCACAATTACCTCGTCACCGGCATCGCGCCGGGGCGCATCGGCAATGCGCACCCGAACATCGTCCCCTACCAGACCTTTCCGTGCAGCGACGGTCACCTGATCCTCGCCGTCGGCAACGATGCGCAATTCGCGAAGTTCTGCGCAGTCGCCGGCCAGCCGGAATGGGCGGCGGACCCGCGCTTCGCGAAGAACGCCGATCGCGTCCGCAACCGCGACGTGCTGGTGCCGCTCATCGCCGCGGTCCTGCGAACCCGGACGCAGAAGGACTGGCTCGACGCGCTGGAGCCGCTGGGCGTCCCGAGCGGTCCGATCAACCGGATGGACCAGGTCTTCGCCGATCCGCAGGTCGTCGCGCGCGGCATGCGGATCGACCTGCCGCATCCGCTCGCCGGCACCGTGCCGCAGGTCCGCACGCCGCTCGGGTTCTCCGCGACGCCGCTCGATTATCGCCGACCGCCGCCGCTCCTGGGCGAGCACACGGCCGACGTGCTGCGGGCTCGCCTCGGCCTCGCCGCCGACGAGGTGTCGGCGCTCGCGCAGCGCGACGTGATACAGATTCGACCCTAATCTCCATTTTTCCGTATCGCATCCGATGGACCCTCCCGCGCTGACCCGCCGTAATGCGTTCTGGATCGCCTATGCGGCGGCGGCGGCGATCGCGCTCGCGCTCGCGTGGCGGCTCTTCCCGCTCGCGATCCCGCTGGTCGAGCTCGACGTCCGGCTCTCGCGCGCGGAAGCGATCGCGAAAGCGGAGGCGATCGCGGCGCGGCTTTCGCTCGCACCGGCCGACGCGCGCGCGGCCGTTCGGTTCGCGCACGACGAGACCACGCAGAATTACGTCGAGCTCGAAGGCGGCGGCAAGCGTGCCTTCGCCGCGCTGGTCGCGGGCGACGTTTATTCGCCCTATCGGTGGGAAGTGCGGCTGTTCGCGCCGGGCGAGACGGCCGAGGCCGTGGTGCGCCTGCGCCCGGACGGCGAGCCGATCGGTTTCACGCGCAACGTGCCCGAGACGTTTGTGCCGGCCGATCCGGCTGCGCTCGCGCTCGACCGCACCGCCGCGCAAGCGCAGGCCGAGCGCCGCGCGCGCGAGGACTGGGGCGTCGACTTCGGCGCGTACCGTCTGCTCGAGGCGACCGAGCAGACCCGCACGACGGGCCGCGTCGATCATGCGTTCGTCTACGAGCGCACGGCCGGCCACCTCGGTGACGCCCGGTTTCGCCTGCGCGTGAGCGTCGCCGGCAACGTGCTGACCGAGGTCGCGCCGTTCGTGTTCGTGCCCGAATCGTTCGAGCGCCGCTTCCGCGAGCTTCGGAGCGCGAACAACGCGATCGCGGGCACGGCGGACATCGCGGCCGTGCTGCTCTACGGCATCGGCGGCTGCGTGCTCGGCGTCCTGTGGCTCGCGCGCGGGCGACGGCTCCTCTGGCGGCCCGCGGTGGCGGCGGGATTCGCGGTCGGCGCGCTCTTGGGCGCCGCATCGCTCGCCGACGCGCCGACCGCGTGGTTTGGCTACGACACCGCGCAGTCGGTCGCCACGTTCTGGCTGCGCGAGGCCGGCCAGGCGGCGGCGATCACCTTCGCGGGCGGCCTGCTCCTGAGTCTCGTCTTCATGGCGGCCGAGGGCCTCTCCCGCCGCGCCTATCCGGCGCATCCCCAGCTCTGGCGGCTGTGGTCGCGCGATGCCGCGCCGACGCGGGCGGTGCTGGGGCGCACCCTCGGCGGCTACCTGTTCGTTCCCCTCGCCCTCGCTTTCGTCGCCGCGTTCTATTACGCAACCAACCGCTGGCTCGGCTGGTGGCAGCCCTCCGAAGCGCTGACCGACCCCGACATCCTCGGCAGCGCGGTGCCCGCGCTCTCGCCGATCGCGATGTCGCTGCAGGCCGGCTTCATGGAGGAGTGCCTGTTCCGTGCGGTCCCGCTGTCCCTCGCGGCGCTCGTCGGTCAGCGCTTCGGTCATCGCACGGCCGCGATCGTCATCGCCGTGATCGTCCAGGCGCTCGTGTTCGCGGGCGCGCACGCGAACTACCCGGGATTTCCCGCGTACTCGCGGCTGGTCGAGCTGTTCGTGCCGGCGATCGTGTGGGCGTTGATCTTCCTGCGCTTCGGGCTCCTGCCCACCGTGCTGCTGCACGCGCTGTTCGACCTCGTGCTGATGTCCGTCCCGCTCTTCCTCATCGATGCGCCGGGAGCGATGGCGTCGCGCGCGCTCGCGATCGCGGCGGGCCTTGTCCCGCTCGGCGTCGTCCTCGGCCGTCGCGTCGCGCGCGGCGCGTGGACCGAGCTGCCCGACGCGCTGCGCAACGGCGCGTGGCAACCCTCGTCGCCGGAACGTGCGCCGCCGCTGGCCGTGCACGCCGCGGTCGAGCTGCCGCCGTGGGCGGCACGATTCCAGCGCGCGTTGCCGCTCCTCGGCGCAGCCGGCGTCGCCGTGTGGGTCGCGGCAACGCCCTTCCGCGCCGACGTGCCGCCGCTGCCGTTGACGCGCGCGCAGGCCGAGACGATCGCCGATGCGGCGCTCGCCGCGCGCGGCGTCGTGCTCGGCCCGGAATGGCGGCGCCTCTCCGGCGTGCGTCTCGCCCCCGACAACCCTGTGCAATGGGAAGGTCACGTGTTCGCATGGCGGGAAGCGGGGCGCGACGCTTACGAGCGTCTGATCGGCAAGACGCTGCCGCCGCCGATGTGGGAAGTTCGCTATGCGAGATTCGAGGGCGACGTTGCGGCGCGCGCCGAGGAATGGCGCATCACCGTCGACGGCCGCGGTGCCGTCCGGCAGATCCGCCACGTCCTTCCGGAGGCGGCCGCCGGAGCGCGGCTTTCGCGCGAGGCGGCGCTCGCGCTCGCGCACCGGGCGCTGCGCGAGCATTTCGGGCTCGACCCCTCGGCGCTGACCGAGGTCGGCGCCGAGGAACGCCAGCGGCAGGCGCGCGCCGACTGGACGTTCACGTTCGCCGAGCCCGGTGTCGGCGTCGGCGCCGACGGCGAAGCCCGCGTCGTCGTCGCGATTGCCGGCGACGAGGTCGCGGCTTACGGCCGCTACATCCACGTCCCCGAAACGTGGGAGCGCGCGGAGCGCGAGCGCGCCGGCCGCACGCTGGCGTTGCGGATGGTGCTCGCGGGCGTGCTGGGCGTCGCCGCGCTCGTCGCGCTCGTGATGGCGGTGATCGACTGGATCCACGGGCGGCGCGACCGGCGCGCGCTCGTCGGCATCACGGCCCTCGTGCTCGCACTCGGCGCCGCGACCACGGCGAACGCGTGGCCGCAGGCGGCGCTCGAGCTCAAGACGACCGAGCCGCTGCTCGTGCAGGTCGCGCAGGCGGTCGCGCTCTCGTCGGTCGGCGTCGTCGTCGGCGCCCTCGTGCTCGGCCTTGTCGCCGGCGTCGGCGTGTTCGCCGCGGTTCGCGCACCGCCGCGCGCGCTGGCGACGCGTCTGCCCCCGTGGGCTGCCGGCGTTGCCGCGGCCGGCTTCGTCGCGGGCGTAGGGGCGCTCGCGGCGGCGTTCATTCCGCGCGCGGCGCCGCTGTGGCCGGCGCTCGGCGTCGAGGCGCTCGCGCTGCCGTGGCTCGGTGCCGGGCTGGCCGGCGCGCGGGTGCTCTACGGCATCGTGCTCGCGCTGTTCCTGCTGCACTGGACGAGCCGGCTGACCGCGGGGTGGCAGCGCCGCGGCTGGCTCGTGGCGGTGATCGCGATCGCGCTGTTCGCGACGCTCGGCCTGTCCGGGGCGCGCGACGCCGCGGTCGCGGGCGCGGCCGGTGCGCTGACGGGCGCCGCGATGATCGCCGCGGTCTACGGGCTCCTGCGCTTCGATGCGCTCACGGTTCCCGCATTCGTCGCGACGGGCGCGGCGCTCGACCTCGTCGCGACCGTGGCGCGGAAGGGCTACGCCGCGGCGTTCGTCGATGCGGCGGTGGCGATCGCCGTCGTCGCGCTTTGCGCGTGGGGCGCCACGCGCTTTCTCGCGCAGCGGCGAGCCGCGGCGGCCGCGCCCGCGCGGCCGCCGCTCCGTACGTGAGATTCGTTGCCGCGAGGAGTCGGCCGCCGGCGCCTCGGCCTCCGCGCTGCCTGACCCATCGTTACGCTGCGCTGTCGGCCTCGTGCGCCGACTCGCCCGAGTCGCATCCCCGCGCGTGAAACTGCGCGGGGCCCCTGCTCCTCGGCTCGCGTCGCTACGCGCGATTGCTCGCATCCCCACGCGCTACCCGCGCGTGGGTCCCCTGCTCGCCGCTCGCGCCGCTACTGGATCGTGACCCAGTAGGGAACCACGTTGTTGTCGGCGCGGTGCACCGCGGTCACGTTGCTGCGCGTCGCCCACGGAATCACCTGCCGGTGCAGCGGCAGGTCGTTCACTTCGGCGTTGTGCGCGAGCAGCGCCTCGTGGATCTGGTTCAGCCGCTCGACCGGATTGATGTTGGTCTTGATCTTCGCCGTCAGCTCGTCGAGCTTCGGGTTCGAGTAGCGGCCGTAGTTGTAGTCGCCGTCGCCCTTGCCGTTGTACGTCGACAGCACCGGCTGCAGGATGAAGATCGCGTCGGTCGTCGCGCCGCCCCACCCCAGCATGTACAGGCTCGTGTCGGTCTTCTCGAGCTTCGGGAAGTAGTTGGCGCGCGGCATCGCGTTCACGCGGACGTTGAGGCCGATCTGCGCCCACATCGCAGCCAAGGCCTGGCAGATCTTCTCGTCGTTGACGTAGCGGTTGTTCGGGCAGTCGAGCGTGACTTCGAAGCCGTTCGGGTAGCCGGCCTCCGCCAGAAGCTTCTTCGCGCGCTCCTTGTCGTAGGGGAGCCGCTGCTCGAGCTCGGGCGTGGTCTGGAGCGGCGAGGGGAGCATCGCGCCCGAGGGCTGCGACAGCCCGCGCATCGTGTTCTTGTGGATCGCCTCGATGTCGATCGCGTGGTAGAGCGCCTGCCGCACCCGCTTGTCCTTGAACGGGTTCCTGCCCTTGACGTTCGAGTACAGGAGCTCGTCCCGGGCCTGGTCCATCCCGATGAACACGATCCGGTTCTCCGTCCCTTCGAGCACCTTGATGCCGGGCGTCTGCGCGAGCCGCGGCACGTCCTGCGGCGGCGGGTCGTTGACGAGGTCGACCTCCCCCGAGATCAGCGCCGCGACGCGCGTCGCGTCGGAGACGATCGGCGTGTAGATCACCTCGTCGGCATTGCCCTCGAACAGCCCTTCCTTGAGGCCCCACCAGTTCGGGTTCTTGACCAGCACCGTCTTCACGTCCGGCTCGCGCGTCTTGAGCATGTACGGGCCGGTGCCGTTTGCCTGGTGCGCGGTGATCATGTCCTCCTTCTGCGTGTAGTTCTGCGGCTTCGTCGCCCGGTTCTTCTCGCACCAGGCCTTGCTCATGATGTTGATCGTGTTGATGTGCTCGAGCTCGATCGGGTTGGGGCCGTTGGTCGTGAACTCGACCGTGTAGTCGTCGATCTTCCTGGGAATGCCCGACGCGTTCGCGTAGACCTTGAGCTGCGAGGTGGCGGCGCGCGCCCGCTCGAAGCTGAACACGACGTCGTCCGCAGTGAACGGCGTGCCGTCGTGGAACTTGACACCCTTTCGCAGCTTGAACCGCCACGTGGTCGGGTTGACCTGCGTCCACGACTCGGCGAGCGCCGGCTTGAGGCCGAGCTTCTTGTCGCGGACGATCAGGAACTCGTAGACCATCTGGTTGATGTTGTTGGTCAGGTTCTCGTTCTGCGAGTAGGGGTCGGTCGTCTGCATGTCGCCGCGTCCGGCCCAGCGCAGCGTTTTCGCGTCGACCGCGGCCGCGGCGAGTGCGAGCGCGGCGAGCGAGGCGGCGAAGGCCGCGGTTCGGATCGATGGGGTCATGAGCTCCTCCAGGAAGGACGTCGGATCGTTGGGGCGCGGCGCCAGCGCCTTTCGAATGGCCGCGATCATAACCCCGTCGCTCCGCGCGAGGTAGAATCCTCCTCGCTCCCGCCGCATGGCCGCGACTTCCCCCGCCGCACGCCTCATCGCGCGGCTCCCCGAAACGATGTCCGCCGACGCGCCGTCGCTCGCGCGCCGCATCGAGCGCGCGCGCCACGGCCCGGCGGGCGCGGCGGAGTGGCAGAAGATCGAGGCGGCGATCGCGCGTTCGGCCGAGCGGCGGCGGGCGCGCGCGTCGCGTCGCCCCACGATTGCGTACCCTCCGGAGCTGCCGGTCGCGCAGCGCGCGGACGAGATCGCCGCCGCGATCGCGGCGAACCCCGTCGTGGTGGTCTGCGGCGAGACCGGATCGGGCAAGACGACGCAGCTGCCGAAGATCTGCCTAGCGCTCGGCCGCGGCGAGCGGGGCCTCATCGGGCACACGCAGCCGCGCCGCATTGCTGCCCGCGCCGTCGCGGCCCGAATTGCGCACGAGCTCGGCACGCCGCCCGGCGAGGCGGTCGGCTACAAGGTCCGCTTCGCCGACCATACGAAGCCCGACGCGTTCGTCAAGCTGATGACCGACGGGATCCTGCTCGCGGAGACGCAGGGCGACCCGCTCCTCGCCGCGTACGACACGATCATCGTCGACGAGGCGCACGAGCGGAGCCTCAACATCGACTTCCTCCTGGGCTACCTGAAGGAGCTGCTGCCGCGGCGGCCCGATCTCAAGGTCATCATCACGTCGGCGACGCTCGACGCCGACCGCTTCGCGCGTCATTTCGGCGCGACGGACGCGCCCGCGCCCGTGATCGAGGTATCCGGGCGCGTGTTCCCGGTCGAGGTGCGCTACCGGCCGCTCGACTCCGGCGACGGCGAGGCCGACGACGAGGAGGAGCTCGAGGATGCCGTCGTCGCCGCCGCGGAAGACCTGTGGCGCGAGGGTCCGGGCGATATCCTCGTGTTCCTCCCGGGGGAGCGCGAGATCCGCGAGACCGCGCAGGTGCTCTCGAAGGCCCTCGCGCGCCGGCCCTACGCGGCGGCGCTCGAGATCCTGCCGCTCTACGCGCGACTCACGGTCCCGGAGCAGCAGCGCGTGTTCGCGCCCTCGCGCGGACGCCGGATCGTGCTCGCGACCAACGTCGCCGAAACGTCGCTTACCGTTCCCGGCATTCGCTACGTGATCGACTCGGGTCTGGCGCGGGTCAAGCGCTACTCGCTGCGCAACAAGACGACGCTGCTCCAGGTCGAGAAGATTTCGCAGGCCGCCGCGACGCAGCGCGCCGGCCGCTGCGGCCGCGTCGCGGAGGGCGTCTGCGTCCGGCTCTACGGCGAGGACGACTTCGCCGCCCGGCCGCCGTACACGGATCCCGAGATCCTGCGGAGCTCGCTCGCCGCGGTGATCCTGCGCATGGCCGCGCTCGGCCTCGCCGCGGTCGACGCGTTTCCGTTCGTCGAGTCCCCGTCGCCGCGCGCGATCGCCGACGGGTTCCAGCTGCTGCAGGAGCTGGGCGCGGTCGACCTGGCGCGTGCGCTGACCCCGCTCGGTCGCGAGCTCGCCCGGCTGCCGGTCGATCCGCGCGTCGGCCGGATGATCATCGCCGCCCGCGATCTCCACTGCACGGCCGAAGTGCTCGTGATTGCGGGCGCGCTGTCGGTTCCCGATCCGCGCGACCGGCCGCTCGCGAAGCAGCAGGCGGCCGACGAGGCGCACCGGCTGTTTCGCGACGAGCGTTCGGATTTCCTCGCGTTCCTCGCGCTCTGGGAGTTCTTCGAAGCGCGGCTTGCCGAGCGGCTCACCCACCGCAGGCTGGTCGAGGCATGCCGCGCGCAGTTCGTGTCGTACCTGCGGCTCGTCGAATGGCGCGACGTCCACGCGCAGCTCTCGCACGAGCTCGCGGAGCAGGGCTGGGCGTGGGAGCGCAAGCTCTCGTCGAAGCTCGATGCGGCGCGCTACCGCGCGATCCACGAGGCGCTCCTCGCCGGGCTGCTCGGCAACATCGGGACGAAGGACACCGAGGGCGAAGGCTACGCCGGCGCGCGCGGGACGCGCTTTCACCTGCATCCCGGCTCCGGGCTCGCGAAGAAGGGGCCGCGGTGGGTGCTCGCGGCCGAGCTCGTCCAGACCTCGCGACTCTACGCGCGCTGCGCGGGTCAGGTCGACCCCGAGTGGATCGAGAAGGTCGCCGGCGAGCGCGTGACGCGCGACTACTTCGAGCCGTGCTGGGACGCCGAGCGCGGCGAGGTCGTCGCGAGCGAGCGCGTCTCGCTCTACGGGCTCACGCTCGTGCCGCGCCGGCGCGTGTCCTACGGGCGCGTCGATCCCGCGGCGGCCCGGGCGGTATTCATCCGCGAGGCGCTTGTCCCGGGCGCGCTCGCGACGCGGGGCGCGTTCCTCCCGCACAACCGCCGGCTGGTCGCGGAAGTCGCGACGCTCGAGCACAAGGCGCGGCGGCAGGATGTGCTGGTCGACGATGCGGTGATCGCGCGCTTCTACGACGAACGGCTGCCGGAGAGCATCCACTCGCTCGTCGCGTTCGACCGCTGGCGCGAGGAGGCCGAGCGCTCGGATCCGCGCGTCCTCCACCTCACGCGCGAGTTCCTGATGCGCCACGCGGCCCTCCACGTGACCGAAGCGCTCTATCCCGAATCGGTCGCGATGGCAGGCACGACGCTGCCGATCAGGTACCGCTTCGCGCCCGGCCACCCCGAGGACGGGCTCACGCTGACGGTGCCGCTCGCGCTTCTGAACCAGATCGACGCGGCACGCCTCACGTGGCTCGTTCCCGGCATGATCCGCGAGAAGGTGACGCACCTCCTCAAGGCGCTGCCGAAGGGCCTCCGCGCGCGCCTGATGCCGCTGCCCGAGACGGTGACGGCGTTCCTCGAGGCCGTGGCGCCGGACGCGGCGCCGCTGCCGGACGCCCTACGCGGCTGGCTCGCATCCCGCTTGCGCGATACGGTGCCGGCCGACGTCTGGGAGGGAGCCGACCTCCCGTCGCATCTGGTCGTCAACGTGCGCGTCGTCGACGCGGACCGCCGCGAGCTCGCGAGCGGGCGCGATCTCGGCCAACTCCGCGCGAGGCTCGGCGACGCCGCGCAGCTCTCGTTCGCGCAGGCGGGACCGGGCATCGAGCGGCGGGGCCTGCGGCGGTGGGAGCTGGGCGACCTGCCGGAGACGCTGACGCGCGAGCGCGGCGGGCAGCGGATCACCGGTTATCCGGCGCTCGTCGACGACGGCGATTCGGTGTCGGTCGCGCTCTTCGACACGCGAGACGCGGCCGACGCGTCGACGCGCGCGGGCGTGGTCCGACTGATCGGCTTCGTGCTCGCCGACGCGCAGAAGCGCTACGAGAAGGGCGGGCCCGGGTTCGCGCAGGCCGCCCTTGCACTGCGGACGACGATCCCGACCGAGGCGCTCCAGGCCGACGTCCTCGCGGCGGTGCGCGACCGCGCGTTCGTCGGCGACGATCCGCTGCCGCGCTCGGAGGCCGCGTTCGCCGAGCAGGTGAAGCGCGCGCGGACGCGGCTTCCCGCCGTCGCCGAGGGCGCGTTCCGCCTCCTCGCCGACATCGCGACGGCCCATCAGGCGCTGACGTCGCGGATCGCGGGGCTGCCGCCCGCGCAGGCGCGACTCGCGAGCTTCGTCCGCGCGCGCCGCGACGCGCTCGTCCACCCCGGGTTCTTCCATGCGACGCCGTGGGCGCAGCTCGGCCACCTCCCGCGCTATCTGAAGGCGCTCGAGCGGCGCCTCGCGAAGGCGAAGGAGGACCCGGCCCGCGACGCGCGGCACGCGGAGACGCTCGCGCTGTGGTGGCGGCGCTACGACGAGCGGGTCGGCCGGGAGCCGCCCGGGCCGAGGCGCCAACCGGGCTTCGAGGCCTTCCGCTGGCTTCTCGAGGAGCTTTCGGTGTCGCTGTTCGCGCAGGAGCTCAGGACCCCGATGCCGGTATCCTACAAGCGGGTGGAAAGGGCCTGGGCCGACCTCGACCGGTGAAGCGGCGCGAGCGGTGAGCCGGGGCCCCGGCGCGAAGCGCCAAGGGGGAGCGAACAATCGCGAGCCGCCGCGCGGCCGACAGCTCGGCGCGACGATTTATCCCGGCCGCGAGGGGGCCGCCGCGATCCCGTCGGTTTGGCAACCCGAATAGGCCCGTGCTACAGTAACTTAGCGGAGTTTCGTCCGGAAATTTCGAGGATTGGCCCGGTTTCGGCCGAAATCATCCGCAAGGAGTGCCGGAGCCACAGGCCCGTTGCGGCCGCGAGAGGATGAACGCACCGACCCCATCAACGGCCGCCCGCCGGCCGGTGTCGCGCGAAATGTCGAAGATCCTGGCCGACTGCCGGGATCTCGCGATTCATCGCCTGCTGCTCACGTTCACGACGCTGCTCGACAAGGTCGGCGACATGCTGATGGAGCGGGCGAGCCGCACGGACGTCCGCGACGAACAGCAGATGCTGCTCGACGCGCGCCTCGAGCTCAAGGCGGAGCGGCCCAAGCTCCTGAGCGAGTTCGAGCGGCGGCTGCGGACCCACGTCAACGACACCATCGCCGGCAAGGAGGCCGCGAAGGCGGATTTCTCGAAGGCCGAAGCGGACAACCTGACGCTCGTCGACACGTCGGTGATGGACGAATCGGTCATCCTCGGCAACATCACCCGCGTGATCGAGAACAGCTGCTACGACGAGTTGCAGACGCTCAATCGCGCGATCGGGCACCTGCTCGGGCGGCCCGACCTCGAAACGATCCAGAACCCGCTCGCGCCGGCGACGATCGTGGCGTCGTTCGCCGAAGCGCTCAAGACCGTCAAGTCCGAGGACCGGATGAAGGCCGCGGTGCTGAAGGAGCTGAACCAGAGTCCGCTCGGCGACATCAACGGCATCTACTCGGACCTGAACAAGCACCTGGCCGGACTCCGCATCATTCCCGCCGGCAGGTCGTCCGTCATCAATCGCGGCAGTCCCGCGGACCGCACGCGCGGGGGGCCGCAGCCTCCGTCCGCTCCGCCGATGCCGGGGATGCCGCACGAGCATCCGCCGGCCGAGGCCGACGTGATGGCGCTCTTCCGGCGGATGTTCGCGGGACAGTCGATCCCGGCGCGGCCGTCGTTCCCCCCGATGGGCGGGGCGCCGGAGATGCCGCCGGGGGGCTTCGGCATGCCGGCACCCGGGTACGCGGACATGGGCAGTACGCCGGGCCCGGCGCCGGGCTTCCTCGACGGCGCTGGCGGTGCCGCGGACTTCCCGTCGATCGACATGGGCGGGGCCGGAACGAGCGGCATGCGCTACATCCCGTCGGGGCCCTTGCCGCCGACGCCGTCGGGGTACATCCCGGGCGCGCCGATCATCGCGACGCCGGCCCTGGGCGAGGGGCTCGCCCGGCTCCAGGCGGGCGAGACGGGGTTCGACCTCGGCGGCGGCACGTTCGTCCAGTTCTCGGGGATCCCGCAAGGCACGCACAACGTGCTGCGCGACCTTCAGGAGTCGCCGCTCGGCAAGAAGGCGAACCAGCTCGAGTCGATGACGATCGAGCTGGTCGCGATGCTGTTCGACTTCGTCTTCGAGACCCGCGACCTCCCCGACGGCATCAAGGCGCTGCTCGCGCGGCTGCAGATCCCCGTGCTCAAGGCGGCGATGCTCGACGGCGCCTTCTTCGCGAAGAAGTCGCACCCGTCGCGTCTGCTCGTCAACGCGCTCGCGCAGGCCGGGCTCGGCTGGTCGACGGCCATGGGCCAGGAGGACCCCCTCTACCGCAAGATCGACGAGATCGTCCACAAGATCCTGGACGAATTCACCGACAACCTCGGGATCTTCGACGAGCTGCGTGAGAATCTCGAGACTTTCCTCGCCGAGGAGGAGAAGGCCGCCGAGGCCAACATCCAGTCGACGGCCGAGGAGATCAACCAGAGCGACCGGCGGACGATCGCCGCCGGCGTCGCCAAGGCGGAGGTCGAGCGGCGCGTCGAGCAGTACCCGATCCCCAACTTTCTCGCATCGTTCCTCCGCACGCAGTGGCTCGCGGCCCTCGAGCGGGTCTACCTTCAGCATGGCGAGGAAAGCGAGCCGTGGTCGCAGGCGGTCGCGACGCTCGAGGACCTCGTCTGGAGCGTGCAGCCGAAGAAGACGAACGAGGACCGCCGCCACCTGGTCGCGCTCCTGCCCTCGCTCCTCAAGCGGATGTCGGCCGGCATGCACGACGTGCCGTGGCCGCCGGAGGACCGCGAGCGGTTCATGACAAACCTGGTCGAGGCGCACGCCGCCGCGGTGAAGCCCGCGCTGGCCGCGGTGGCGCTGCCGACGGTCGCAGTCGCGGAGCAGGCAAAGGCCGAGGCGGTGATCGCGAAGGCCGCCGGCGACGAGGTCGCCGCCGCGAAGGCCGAGCTGCTCGCCGCGGCGATGGAGCAGGCGGCGCCGGCGCCGCCGGAGCCCGTAGTCGAGGTGATCGAGGATCAGTTTCTCGAGATCGCGCAGAGCCTCGAGCGGGGGATGTGGATCGAGTTCGAGGACGAGAACGGCCAGCTCGCGTTCGCGAAGCTCGCGTGGATCAGTCCGTTGCGCGGCACGTACCTGTTCACGAACCGCCAGGGTCAGAAGGCGCTGTCGATGACCGCCGAGGACCTCGCCGAACGCTTCCGCTCCGATCGCGCGCGCCTGGTCGAGGCCGAGCCGCTGATCGACCGCGCCTTCGGGTCGATGATGCAGCAGATCGACGACCAGTTTCCGGCGCAGGTCGCCGCGGACTGACGTTCCTTGCCGTCGACGTGGCAATTCCCGCGCTCGGCGCGCTGATCATCGGCGACGAGATCCTCTCCGGCAAGCGCGCCGACCGCCACCTCGCGCACGTCATCGCGACGCTTGCCGCGCGCGGGCTCGCGCTCGCGTGGGCGCGCTACGAGGGCGACGACCGTGCGCGGCTCACCGCGGTGCTGCGCGAGTCCTTCGACCGCGGCGACGTCGTGTTCGCGTTCGGCGGCGTCGGCGCGACGCCCGACGACCACACCCGGCAGGCGGCGGCGGCGGCGCTCGGCGTGCCGCTCGCCCGGCATCCCGACGCGCTCGCCGAGATCGAGGCCCGGTTCGGCGCCGAGGCGTGGCCGCATCGCGTGCTGATGGCCGAATTTCCCGAAGGCGCCGCGATCATCCCGAATCCCGTGAACCGGATCGCGTCGTTCTCGATCCGCGATCACCACTTCTTTCCCGGCTTTCCGCAGATGGCGTGGCCGATGCTCGACTGGGTGCTGGCCACGCACTATGCGGAGCTTGCCGCGGCGCCGTCCGCCGAGCGCGCGATCGTCGTGCACGGCGCGGGGGAGAGCCAGCTCCTCCCGGTGATGGACGAGAACGTGGCGCGCTTTCCGGGCCTTCGGCTGTTCAGCCTGCCGTCGTTCACGGCGGACGGAAGCCGGCGCATCGAGCTCGGCGTCCGCGGCGATCCCGGGCAGGTCGACGCCGCGCTCGCGCATCTCGTCGCCGGCGTCGAGGCGGGCGGGTTCCGCTGGGAGCCGCTCGGCGACGGCGCCGACGACGGAAGAGGCCGATGAGCGAAGTCGTCCGCGCGCTCGTTCGCGCGATCCCCCTGGCGTTCGAGCGGCGCGTGCTGCTGCTGGTTGCGCTGCCGCTCTTCGGCGCGATCGTGTTGTGGCTGGTCGCGGCGATCGCGTTCGGGGCGCCGCTCACGCACGCTCTCGCCGCGGGCATCGCCCACGCGCTTGCCGCGCTCGGTCTCGCCGCGGACCCCGGCGTGTTCGCCACCGCCGGCGGCGCCATCCTCGCGTTCGTGCTGATCACGCTCGTCGCCGGCGCGCTCGCGCTCGCCGCGATCTCGGTGCTGGCGGGTTCCGTGTTCGTGCGCGTCGTGGCGGACAGACATTATCCGACGCTCGAGTACAAGCGCGGCGGCACGGTCGCCGGCGGAGTCCTGAACGCACTCGTCGCCGTGGCATTGTGGATACCGATGGGGCTTGCGGTGCTGCCGCTGCTGCTCTTTCCGCTGGTCGGCGTGCCGGCCTCGCTCGCGGCCGGCGCCTGGCTCAACCAGCGCCTCTTCCGCTACGATGCGCTCGCCGAGCACGCGAGCGTGGACGAGCGCGAAGTCATCTTTCGTGCGGCGCGCGGGCGCCTGTTTGCGCTCGGGCTCGTGCTGGCTCCGCTGACGCTCGTTCCGATCGTGAACCTCGTCGCGCCGCTCTACGCGGGTGTTGCGTTCACGTGCCTGTGCCTGGCCGAGCTCGACGCGCTGCGCCGCGGGCGGGCAACGGAGGATGCGCGGTGAAGCCGGGGCTGGGCATGGACGCGAGCGGGGCGTCGTACGACGAGGTGGCGATCGGCGACACCTTCAGCCGTTCGATCACGATCACCGAGACGCACCTCGTGCTCGGCGCCGGGCTCATCGGCGACTTCAATCCGCATCACGTCGACGACGAATACGCGAAGGGAACGCGCTTCGGCACGCGGATCCTGCATGGAATGATCACGAGCGCGATGATGGGCGCGCCGGTCGGCATGCACTTCCACGGGACCGCGATCGCCTACCTCGAGCACGCGGCGCGGTTCAAGGCGCCGGTCCGCGCCGGCGATACGCTGACGACGACGTGGACCGTCACCGGCCGGGACCCCAAGCCGCACCACGGCGGCGGCATCGTCACGCTGGCCGGCGCCTGCCGCAACCAGCGCGGCGAGGTCGTCGCGGAAGCCGACGCGAAGATGCTCGTAGCGGCAAATAAATAGGGTCAGACCCTATTTCTTCAAAAGTAGGGTCTGACCCTACTTTGGTTCGTCACGCTTCGGCCAGTGCCCGCGCGCACTCGGCGACGAGCCCCGGACCACGGTAGATGAGTCCGGTGTAGAGCTGCACGAGCGTCGCCCCGGCGTCGATCTTCTCTTTCGCGTCGGCGCCGGACAGGATGCCGCCGACGCCGATGATCGGCAGCGCGCCGTCCAGCGCTTTCGCGAGCGTGCGGATCACCTCTGTCGCCCGCTCTCGCAACGGACCGCCCGAAAGGCCGCCCGCCTCGTCGCCGTGGCGGAGGCCCTCGACCTTGTCGCGGGCGACGGTGGTGTTGGTCGCCACGACGCCGTCGACCTTGTGGCGCACGAGCAGCCTCGCGATCCCCGTCACGGCCGCCGGAGCGAGGTCCGGTGCGATCTTGACCGCGAGCGGCGTGTACTTGCCTTGGGCGTCGGCGAGCCGCGCCTGCTCGACCTTGAGGGCGGACAGGAGCGGGGCGAGCGTGTCATCGGTCTGCAGCTCGCGCAAGCCCTTGGTGTTCGGCGAGCTCACGTTGACGGTGACGTACGACGCGCGCGCGTGGACTGACCGCAGGCAGGACACGTAGTCGTCGACGGCGCGCGCGTTCGGCGTGTCGAAGTTCTTGCCGATGTTGAGCCCCAGAATGCCGGTCCACGACGCCCGCTCGAGGTTCTCGACGAAGCGCTCGACGCCGTCGTTGTTGAAGCCCATCCGGTTGATCAGCGCCTCGGCCTCGGGCAGCCGGAAGAGCCGGGGCCTCGGATTGCCCGGCTGCGCGCGCGGCGTGACGGTGCCGCATTCGAGGAAGCCAAAGCCGAGTGCGGCCAGCGCGTCGACGTGCGCGGCATTCTTGTCGAGTCCCGCGGCGAGCCCCACGCGATTCGGAAACGAGAGCCCCATCGCGGTCACCGGCGACGCGGGAACTTCGGGGGCGAAGGTGCGGGCGAGCCCGAAGCGGGCCGCGGCGTCGAGCCCCGCGAACGTGAGATCGTGCGCGGTCTCGGGATCGAGCGCGAACAAGAGCGGGCGGAGCAGCGGATACATCGTCGTGGGCGCGGGGAGCGCCCGCATCGCGCATTCTTCCCTTCGCATGCGATGATACCATTCGCGCCGTCTTGCTCTGCGCTCCGATGCGTCGCTTCGTCCGTCTGTCCCTGATCCTTGCGTGCACCGCGCTCGCCCTGGCGCCGCCGATCGACGCGGCAGCGAAGCGCAAGTCCCTCCCCGGCTATGCGGAGCGCAGCGACGTGCGCGCGTTCATCGAAGAGATGGTCGCCGCGGACGGTTACGACCGGGCGGCGCTTCGCCGCGCGTTCGCGCAGGCCCGCTTCCAGCCGAAGATCGTCGAGGCGATGCAGCGACCGCTGCTCGAGCCGCCGAAGTGGTTCGAGTACGCGCCCCCGTTTCTGTCCCCTGCGCGTGTGGCGGGCGGCGTGGCGTGGTGGAACGCGAACTCGGACGCGCTCGCGCGGGCCGAGGAACGCTACGGCGTTCCCCCGGAGATCGTCGTCGCAATTGTCGGCGTCGAGTCGTACTACGGACGCAACACCGGCTCGCACCGCGCGCTCGACGCGCTGGCGACCCTCGCCTTCGATTATCCGCGCCGCGCCGACTTCTTCCGCGGCGAGCTCCGGCAGTTCATGCTGCTCGTGCGGGAGCAGCGCATCGCGGCGGACGCTCCGCGCGGCTCGTTTGCGGGCGCGCTGGGCGTGCCGCAGTTCATGCCCGGCAGCTATCGGGAGTTCGCCGTGGATTTCGACGGCGACGGCAGGATCGATCTCTGGGGCAGCAACGCGGACATCGCCGGCAGCGTCGCGAGCTTTCTCGCGCGGCACGACTGGCAGCGCGGCCAGCCGGTGCTGCTGCCGGCGGCCATCGCCGAGGACAGCCTGCCCGCCGTCCGGCGCCGTCTCGACGGGGGCATCAGCGAGCGTCGCACGCTCGACGCGTGGTCGGCCGATGGCGTCGCGCCCGCGGGTGCGCCGTGGAATCTCGCGCCCGAGCCGGTCGGCGTGCTCCTGCTCGAGGAACGCGACATGGACGGCGCGGAGGACGCGAGCTACTGGATCGCGTGCCAGAACTTCTACGTGCTGACGCGCTACAACCGCAGCCGTCTCTACGCCGCCGCCGTGAGCGAGCTCGCCCGCGCGATCCGCGCGGCGCGCTGACCGATCGGAGCGACCCATGACTTCCGCCAAGCCTGCACTCCACGTCGAGACCCTGGCGGCCCAGGGCATGGGACGGATCGCCGATCCGCATCGCGACCTCGTTCCTCCCGTTCACGTGTCGACCACCTACGAGCGCGGGGCCGACGGCTCGTACCCCGGGGGGCGCGTCTACAGCCGTGCCGACAACCCGAGCTACGATCGTCCGGAGGCGCTGATCGCGGCGCTCGAAGGCGCTGCGGGCGCCATGCTCTTCTCTTCGGGACAGGCGGCGGCGGCCGCGGTGTTCCAGGCGCTTGCGCCCGGCGACGGCGTGCTCGCGCCGCGCCACATGTACTGGGGACTCCGCAAGTGGCTGGTCGAGGTCGCGGCGCCGTGGGGCCTCGGGCTCGAGTTCTACGAGAACGCCTCGATCGACGACCTCGCCGCGAAGGTCAGGACGCGACGGCCGCGCCTCCTCTGGATCGAGACCCCCGCCAATCCGACGTGGGACATCACCGACATCGCGGCGGCGAGCGAGCTCGCCCGCGAAATCGGCGCGGCCGTCGTCGTGGATTCCACGGCGGCGACGCCGCTCGTGACGCGGCCGCTCGAGCTCGGCGCGCGACTCGTCATGCATTCGGCCACCAAGTACCTGAACGGCCACTCGGACGTGATCGCGGGTGCGCTCGCGACCGCTCGGGACGACGAGCTCTGGCAGCGGATCCGCTATCTCCGGAGCGGCGGCGGCGCGGTGCTGGGCCCGTTCGAAGCCTCGCTCCTGTTGCGCGGCATGCGCACGCTGCACCTGCGAGTGGCGGCGGCGTGCGACAACGCCCACGCCATCGCGCTGCGCCTCGCGGGCCATCCGCGACTGTCCCACGTCCTCTATCCGGGGCTGCCGACGCATCCGGGGCACGCGGTCGCCGCGAGGCAGATGAAGGGCCGCTACGGCGCGATGATGTCGCTGCGCCTGCGCGACGGCGAGCAGGCGGCGGTCGCGTTCACCGCGAAGCTCTGCGTCTTCAAGCGCGCGACATCGCTCGGCTCCGTGGAAAGCCTCGCCGAGCATCGCGCGAGCGTCGAGGGGCCGGGCACGTCGTGCCCCGCGGATCTCGTGCGACTGTCGATCGGCGTCGAGCACGTCGACGACCTGCTCGGGGATCTCGAGCGGGCGCTCGCCTAGGAACGCCGGACGCTCAGCTTCGTCCGCGCGCGGCGAGCGCTCGCGCGTGGGCGACGAGCCCGCGCGTGGACACGTCGGTCGCGTCGGCAGCGGTGCATCGGTCGCGGGCCGCCTTCGCCGTCGAGCATAATCGAACGGACCCGCATTGCAAAACGTGGCGTCGCGCGCGGGCGGCGTGGCGCGCGCCCCTATAATGCCGCCGGTCCCGAGGAACGCCATGCCTGCCTTGCCCGTCGCCCGGAGGCTGTCCGCCATCGTCGTCGCAGACGTGGCCGGCTACTCGCGGCTCATGGAGCGCAACGAATCGGGCACCCACGCTCGCCTGCTGGCGCTGCGCGAGCAGGTCGTCGACCCGCAGATCGCAGCGCATGGCGGCCGTGTCGTAAAGACCACCGGCGATGGCTTTCTGCTCGAGTTCAGTACCGCTGGTGCGGCCCTGCGCTTCGCGGTCGACGCCCAGCGAGCGGTGGCGGCGCACAATCGCGACGTCGCGTCCGAGGCACGGATCGAGCTCCGCATGGGCATCAACGTCGGCGACATCATCGTCGACGGCAACGACGTGGCGGGCGACGGTGTCAACGTCGCCGCGCGGCTGGAAACGCTGGCCGAGCCGGGGGGAATTTGCGTCACGGCGGCGGTTCGCGATCAGGTACACGACGATCTCGACGTCGGATTCATCGACATCGGAGAACAGTTCGTCAAGAACATCCAGCGTCCGATTCACGTCTATCAGGTCCGGCTCGACCGCGCCGTCGGGACGGGAGCGCCGCGCGCCTGGCGCTGGCGGTGGCCGGTCGCGGCGGCCGCGGCGGTCGGGGGAGCCGGCGCCATCGTCACCATCGCGTGGTTGCTGTTGCAAGCGCGTGTTGCAACGCCGACCTTGCCCCCGGCGATGTCGGTGGCAGTCATGCCGTTCGTCGCCACAGGCGGGACCGCGGCGGACGAGCGGCTGGCCGATGCGCTTACCCGCGACCTCGGCACCGGCCTTGCGCGCGGCAGCCAGGCCGTGGTGGTTGCGTCGCCCGGCACTGTCGCGGCGTACAAAGGGGGAACGATCGACGCGCGCGCCGCCGGCCGGGAGCTCAATGTGCGCTACGTCGTGGAGCGAGAGGTGCGGCGCACCGGCGAGCGTCGAGTCGTGAGCGTCCAGCTCGTCGATGCCGGTACCGCCTCGCAAATCTGGGCGGAGCGCGTCGAACTCGAAGCGGGCGACCCGAGTTCGGACGAGACCGCATTTTCGCGGCGCCTTACGGCGAAGCTACGCGGTGCGCTCTTCAACGCCGAGTATCGCCGGGCGGCGTCGGGCTCCGCACAAGGGACGAGTCCAGCGGAGCTCGTCTGGCGCGCGATGAGCGTCGCCGGCACCGGAACGCCAGAGGCGACGCGTGATGCCGGCAAGCTGCTCGACAAGGCGATCGCGCTCGAGCCGAGGCTCGTCCCGGCGCTGACGAACCGGGCGCTCAATCTCGTATACGAGACGGAGATCGATCCGCGGGCGGATTACGCGCGCCTCTTGCGACAGGCGGACGATCTGTCGAGCCGTGCAGTCGCGATCGACAGCGACGACGCATATGCATGGATGACGCGCGCGGTCGTCCTCGGGTTCGGAGGGCAGATCGAGCAGGCGCTCGCCGCCATCGCGCTCGCGCGGCGTCTCGACCCGACGCGGAAGACGCCGGTGGTCTGGCACGCCTGGATCATGCTGATCGCGGGCGAGCCCGACAAGTCGCTGGCCCTTCTCGACGAGGCCCGCGCGGTCCTTCCCGATGAGATGGCGCTCGAGCTCCGCACCGCATGCTGGGCGAACCTCGACCTCGGCCGCTACGGCGAGGCCGCGGCACTCTGCGCGAAGGCGACGGCGATGGACGCGGACTATCTTTCCTACGCGCTGCTGGCGGCGGCATATGCGAACGCCGGAGAACCGGCGAAGGCCGCAGCTGCGGTGACCGAACTCCGCCGACTCATGCCGGATTTCTCGGTCGCCGTCCTCAGCACGAAGGGGTACTCGACCCAATCGCGTTACGCTGAGCAGGCCGAAGCACACCTCTATGCGGGACTGCGAAAGGCGGGAATTCCCGACGGGCGGCCGGCCCCGGCCCGGTAGGGCCCGTTGGGCCCGTTCGCCGTGATCGCGCGTCGCGGCGGCTATAATCGAATCTCCTCGATGCGCATCCTGCTCTCCAACGACGACGGTTACTTCGCCCCGGGCATCGAACAGCTCGCCGCGGTGCTTGCGCCGCACGCGGACATCGTCGTCGTCGCGCCCGAGCGCGACCGGAGCGGCGCGTCGAATTCCCTGACGCTCGACCGCCCGCTCACCGTGCGCACCGCGCCCAACGGCTTCCGCTTCATCAACGGGACGCCCACCGACTGTGTGCACCTCGCGGTGACGGGCCTCCTCGACTCGCTGCCCGACATGGTGATCTCGGGCATCAACCTCGGACCCAACATGGGCGACGACACGATCTATTCGGGAACCGTCGCGGCTGCGACCGAAGGCTACCTGCTCGGGATCCCGTCGATCGCGATCTCGCTCGCCTCGAAGACCGCGGCGCACTTCGACACTGCAGCCGCGGTCGCGCTCGAGCTCCTCGACCGCCACCGCCGCCGCGCGCTTGGCGGCTGGCTGCTCAACGTCAACGTGCCCGACGTGCCGCGCAGCGAGCTCCAGGGCTACCGCATCACGCGCCTCGGGCGGCGGCACAAGGCCGAGGACGTGATCAAGACGAAGAGCCCGCGCGGCGAGACCGTCTATTGGGTCGGGGCGGCGGGCGCGGCGGCCGATGCGGGGGAGGGCACCGATTTCCACGCGGTCGAGCAGCGCTTCGTGTCGATCACACCGCTGCAGATCGACCTCACGAACCGCGATCAGATGACGCCGGTCGGGGCGTGGCTTCAAAACTGAGGCGTGGCGGCGGGGGCGGGGCGCGCGCCCCGCAGGAGGAGGGATGGGGACGCACGGGGAGAAGCTGACGGGGATCGGCATGACGTCGACGCGCACGCGCGCCCGGATGATCGAGCGGCTGCGCGAGCAGGGCATCCGCGACGAGGTCGTGCTCGCGGCGATGACCGCGGTGCCGCGCCACATCTTCGTCGACGAGGCGCTGGCGGGCCGTGCCTACGAGGACACGCCGCTGCCGATCGGCAGCGGTCAGACGATTTCGCAGCCGTGGGTCGTGGCCCGGATGAGCGAACTCGCACGGAACGGCGGGCCGCTCGCGCGCGTGCTCGAGGTGGGCACCGGCTGCGGCTACCAGACCGCCGTGCTCGCGCAGTTCGCCGAGGAGGTTTACACCGTCGAACGGATCGCCGCACTGGTCGCCAAGGCCCGCCGCAACCTCCAGTCGCTCAAGGTGAAGAACGTGCGGCTGATGCACGGCGACGGCGCATCGGATCTGGGGGAGAAGCTCGCAGTCGACGCGATCGTCGTGACTGCGGCGGCGACGCACGTTCCCACGGCGCTGCTGGCGCACCTCAACCCCTCCGGCCGCATGGTGCTGCCGCTCGCGAAGGGCGGCGAGCCGGGCGAGCGCGCGCAGGTGCTGACGGTGATCGAAGCCGCGGCCGGGGGATTCCGTGAGCGGACGTTCGATGCGGTAAGATTCGTTCCGTTGCTGCCCGGCCTCGCGTGAATCGCACGCGGCGCCCTCTCGATGTCGCGCACCGCATCCGCCGATCCGATCTTCGTTCCACGAGCCCGACGCCTCGCAGTCCTCGCGCTCGCGATCGCCATCGCGGGCTGTGCGTCGCGCACGCGGGCTCCGGTCGAGGAGCTTCCGACGCGGCCGCCTCCGCCGCCGCAGGTCGCCGCGCCGACCACACCTCCCCCGACGACCCGCGCGCCGGAGCTGGAGCCGCGGCCCCAGACCTACACGGTCAAGCGTGGCGATACGCTCTACAAGATCGCGCTCGACAACGGTCTCGACTACCGCGAGCTCGCCGCGTGGAACGGCATCGAGAACATCAATGTGATTCGTGAGGGCCAGACGCTGCGGCTCTCCGCGCCCGGCGAAGCCGCGCCGGCCGCAGCAGGAGTCACGACCATGCCGTTGCGCGGAGCCCCGCCGGTCGTCACGGGCGACATGCGGCCGCCGCCTTCACCGCCCGCGACGCCGCAGGTCGTGCCGGGCGCGCGCAACAGCGAGAACTACAAGACGCAGCCGAAGGCGGTGAAGGAGCCCTATTCCGAGCAGGCGCTCCGCGAACTGCAGCGGATCGCCGCCGCCGCACCGCCTCCGCCGCCGGCGCCCGAGCCCCCGCAGGTCGTCGCGCGCGCGGAGCCCAAGGCCGAACCCAAGAGTGAACCCAAACTGCCGGCGCCGACGGCGCCCGGCGCGGCGGACGACGAGAAGATCGCTTGGATTTGGCCCGCGACGGGCAAGCTCGTCACGGGCGGCTCGGAGAATCCGAATCTCAAGGGCATCGACATCGCGGGCCGCCCGGGACAACCGGTCGTCGCGAGCGCTGCGGGCAAGGTCGTCTATGCGGGCACGGGCATCCGCGGCTACGGCAAGCTCGTCATCGTCAAGCACAGCGCGACGTGGCTCTCGGCGTATGCGCACAACCGCGA
This sequence comes from uncultured beta proteobacterium, assembly GCA_963734055.1. Classification (GTDB taxonomy): domain Bacteria; phylum Pseudomonadota; class Gammaproteobacteria; order Burkholderiales; family Casimicrobiaceae; genus CAIWHR01. Next base: position 28,394 of record CAVTFQ010000008.1, on the reverse strand, counting down.
GATCCTGGTGAAGGAGGGCCAGCAGGTCACGAAGGGGCAGCCGATCGCCGAGATGGGGAACACCGACGCCGACCAGGTGATGCTGCATTTCGAGATCCGCCGGCAAGGCACGCCCGTGGACCCGCTCAAGTACCTGCCGCCGGCATGACATGAGCGCTGCGGAGCCTTCCAGCGAACGCTTCGCTGCGGCCTCCGCAATGTCCTGCCCCACGCGCTGCATCGAGGGGTCGGTCGCCGCCCGCGCTCGCAGGCGCGCCCTTCGGGCCTTGGCTTCGCCCTGCTCGCGCAGGCGTGCAGCGGCGTCAGCCGCAAGCGTGGGGGCCGATTGATTCCGCGGCGCGCGCGCGACGACGTCGATCCCGAGCTGCCGGGTCTCGAGCGGGTCGACCCGCCCGCCGATGGAGAGAGTGACGATCCGGCGCCCGCCGCCGCGCCGGCGCCGGAGCCCGATCGCTGGACGCAGGACCTTCCGCTGGCCGAGCCGGAGCCCGGGCTGTCGTCCGACTTCGTCAACGACATCGCGCAGATCTACTTCAACGAGATCGGCCAGCACACGCTGCTCAACGCCGAGGAAGAGCTCGCGCTCGCGCGCGCGATGGCCAAGGGCGATTTCGCCGCGCGCCAGCAGCTGATCGAGCGCAACCTGCGGCTCGTCGTCAGCATCGCGAAGCATTACACGAACCGCGGGCTCGCGCTCCCCGACCTGATCGAGGAGGGCAACCTCGGGCTGATCCACGCGCTCGAGAAGTTCGACGCCGAGCGGGGCTTCCGCTTCACGACCTACGCGACATGGTGGATCCGGCAGGCGGTCGAGCGGGCGATCATGAGCCAGTCGCGGACGATCCGGCTGCCGGCGCACGTGGTGAAGGAGCTCAATGTCGTGCTCCGCGCGCTGCGCTATCTCGAGATGCACGGGATGCCGGACGGCCGCGACGTGACGATTGACGACGTCGCGCACCTGCTCGGCAAGCCGGTCGACCAGCTGCGGCGCGTGCTGCGCTACAACGAGCACGTCACCTCGCTCGACGCGCCGCTCGAGCATGGCGGCGGCGTGTCCGTCGCCGAGGGTGTCGCCGACGACTCCGTGCTCGCGCCGGAGCTGCTCCTGCACAACGCCGAGATCGAGGCGTGGGTGCGCCTGTGGCTGTCCGAGCTGAACGAGCGCCAGCGCAAGGTGATCGAGCGGCGCTACGGGCTCCACGGCCAGGATGTCGCGACGCTGGAGGAGCTCGCGGGCGAGCTCGATGTCACGCGCGAGCGCGTGCGGCAGATCCAGGCGGAGGCGCTCGAGAAGCTCCGCGCGCGGCTCGCGCGTCGCGGCCTCGACCGCGACGCGCTCCTCTAAAAGTAGGGTCAGACCCGACTTTCGCTTCGTGTGCCCGCAGTCCGCGGTTGGCCATGAAAGTAGGGTCTGACCCTACTTTTGCGGCGACCGCGGCTCCTATTGCGGTTGCAGCGCCCGCAGCGCCGCGGGCGCGGGAAGGATGTCGATCGCGCGAGCGAGCCGGGCGATCGCGGCGTCGCGCCGACGTTGCGCGCCACGGGTCGAAGGGGCGGGGCCGTAGCGCAGCTGCGCGTAGGAATCCGAGATCACGCGGAACGCAACGGCGAACTCCGGCCAGCGGGCCGACGCGCGTGCGCCGTAGGCGAGCGGTCCCTCGGGCGGCTGCCGCGGCAGGCCGGCGTGCGCGAGCCGTCGGCACAATCCGTCCCACAGCACGCGCGCGCGGTCGCTGTTCCGGCGCCGTGCCCACGCGAGGGCCGCGAGCGTAGCCGCCCCCCACGCCGCCACGAGGGCCGCGACGAGAGCGACGACGACCGCCGGCGGCAGCCGGTCCAGGTTCCAATCGCGCCACAGCGAGCGCTGCTTCGTGTAGTTGAAGCCGACGACGTGGCGCCGCCAGTCGTGGTTGAACGCGTCCCACGCGAGCTCCAGATCCTTGAGCAGGCTGCCATCGAGGCGCGCGAGCATCGGGACGAACTCGCTCGAGGGAAGCGCAGCGCCGAGTCCGCGCTCGATCCGCGACGGCGCGACGGCCGCCGTCGGATCGAACCGCCGCCACTGGCCGCCGATCAGTGCCTCGGCCCACGCGTGGGCGTCGGACTGCCGGACGATCATGTAGCCGCCGGCAGGATTCACTTCACCGCCCTGGTATCCGGTGACGACCCGTGCCGGGATCCCGGCGGCGCGCAGCAGCACGACGAAGGCGCTCGCGAAATGCTCGCAGAACCCGCGGCGGCTGTCGAACAGGAAAGCATCGACGGGATCGGGTCCGCGGTAGAGCGGCGGCGCGAGCGTGTAGTAGAACGCTTCCGCGCGGAACCAGCCGAGCACGGAGCGGACGAGCTCGGCATCGTCGGCGTGGGCTGCGCGCAACTCGCGGGCGAACTCGATCGTCCGCGGATTCGGCTCGCGCGCGAGCGCGGGCAGCTGCAGGTTTTCCGCGCGCTCGAATTCGAGCGGTCCCGCCGGCGCGTACGCATCGGCGAGCGTCGAGACCATCCGGTAGCGGACCGGCTGCGTAATAGGGGCGGGCGCCAGCAGCCGCTGGTCGTCGGTCACGATGGCGGCGGCGGCGACCGCATTCGGGCCGGCGCCGACCTCGGTCGTCGGAACCCGCGCCGGCATCTCGAGCGCGAAGAGCCACGGCTTCCAGTTCGGCTCGAGCGTTACCCAGTAGGCGACCGCGCGGCCCGAAGGATGCAGCACGCGCGGCGCGCGACGCTCCAGCATCGACCATTCGCGGCCGTCGAAGTGGGCGAGGACCGGACCGCGCCAGTAGCGCTGCGCCGGCAGCGGCGTGGCGCCGTCGAACTCGACGCGGAACGCGACGGCGTCGTCGAGCGACAGTTCGCTGATCGAGCCCGGCGCCATCCGCTCGGAGAGCCCCGTGCGCGCGCCCGCGTCGGCGGGCAGCCCCCACAACGGTCCGGTGAGCCGCGGAAAGAGCACGAACAGCACGGCCGCGAGCGGGATCCCCTGCGCGAACAGCCGCGTGCTCCGCGCGAGCGGCTGCCGCCACGCGGCGAGCGGCAGCTGGGCGAGCGAGGGCTGCGCAAGCACCTGCAGCACGATGCCGAGCGCGGCGAGAGGCGGCAGCGCGAGCAGCGCGGCGAGCAGCGACTGGCTGTAGAAGAACGGGGTCACGATCTCGAAGCAGCCGAGGCAGACGAGCAGCGTCCCGTCGCGCGCCGTCCGCGCTTCGAGGTACTTGATCCCGGCGAGCACGAAGAGGAAGGCGACGCAGGGGTCGCGGGCGAGGAAGACGCCGCCGAACGATTCCCGAATCGCCACGCCCGCGGCCACGGCGAAGAACGCGAGCGCCCACGACGGGATCCGCGCCGGCTTCGCGTCCGCCCGGGTGCGGTCGCGGTGCAGGAACAGGAGGCGCAGCACGATCAGCATCACTCCGAAGCCCGCGACCCACATCGGGACGAACGGGGCCTGCGGCACCTGCGTCGCGAACAGGAACAGTCCGAGCCAGCGGATCTGCGCCGGCGTGAGCCTCGGGCGCGACGCCGCGCGTCGGCGACGGCGTGTCATCCGTGCGAGGAGTCCGCGCCTCATTGGACGGTCGCCGGGAGCAGCGCGAGCAGCGTGAGCGCGGCGCGCCGATGCTCGCGGCCCTGGCCCGCGGGCAGCGCGATGCCGGGCGCGGAAAGCGCGAAGGGCCGCGCGGCGCGCTCCGCCGCCAGCACCCACGCCGCGAGTCGCGCGATGCGGGCTTCGACATCCAGTGTGCGCGGAAGCAGCCGCCACGCGAGCTCGGCCGGTCCGCCGGCCCCGCCGCCTTCGAACTGCTTCGTGTGCCAGCCTGCGCCGCGCGCGACGGCCTTCCAGGCGACGCGCTGGAGCGGGTCGCCCGGCTGGTAGCCGCGAAGCCCCGAAAGATCGGCGTCGCCTTCGCGCGACTCGCTGTGCGTGTCCGCGCCGGCGCGACCCGCAGGCAGCGCCGGCGCGCCCGGTTCCGGGGCCGGGAACACGATGCCCGCGAGCGGAAAGTGAACGTAAGCCCATCCGCGCCAGAGCCCGACCGGAAAATCCGACGACAGCGTGACGCGACCGAGCGCGATCCGGCCTCGCTTCGGCGCCGGAATTTCGAGCGTCACCGGCAGCGCCGCATCGGGAATGACGTCGACGGTCACGGGCGTGCCGCCGCGGGCCGAGAGCGTGATCGCCCGCCGCGGCGTCGCGCCGCCCGCGATCGCGAGCGTGAACGGCAGCGCGCCGCCGGCGAACGATTCGCCTGCGGCCAGCGGCGAGAGCTCGATGCCGGCGAGATTGCGGAACGTGTGCAGGAGCGCCGCGGCCGCAAACCCCGCGAGGAGGAACGTGGCCGCGAAACCGAGGGCCAGCGCGTAGTTGAGCGACGTCAGCAGCATGACCGCGACCATGCCGAACACCGCGATGCCGCGTCGCGTCGGAAGGATGTAGATCCGGTGGTGACGGAGCACCACCTTGTCGTGATCGCCGGGCTGCGTCCGGAACAGCCGCTGGCGCAGGCGCGCGCGCCACGCGCCGCCCGCACCGTGCCGCAGGTTCATCGCACGCGGGAAGGCGGGCATGTCGTTCTCGCGATCGCGCCGCACCGACGCGCGGGCCGGGTCAGGGCAGGGCGACCGTGCGGAGGAGCGACTGCGCCTGCAGCGCGCCACTGCGCGCACCGCCGGCGAGCCGATGGCCGGCGACCGACGGGAACACGGCCTGCACGTCCTCGGGCACGACCATCGGGCGCCCCGCGAGCAGCGCCCACGCCCGGGCCGCGGCGAGGAGCAGAAGGCCCGCCCGCGGCGAGAGGCCCCGTCGCGCGCCGGCGTCGGCGCCGCTGCCCACGTTGCCGCGGGTCGCGGCCAAGAGCGCCTGCACATAGTCGAGCAGCGCCGGGGCGACGTGGACGTTGGCCGCCTCGCGTTGCCATTCGAGCAGCGTGGGCGGGTCGGCGAGCGGCGGCAGCGTCGTGATCTGGGCGCGGCGATCGCCGCCGGTCAGGAGCTCGCGCTCGGCGGCGGGGTCGGGGTAGCCGAGCTCGATCGCCATCAGGAACCGGTCGAGCTGCGACTCGGGCAGCGGGTAGGCGCCGATCTGCTCGACCGGGTTCTGCGTGGCGATCACGAAGAAGGGCTCCGGCAGGCGCCGCGTCTCGCCGTCCTGCGACACCTGGCGCTCCTCCATCGCCTCGAGCAGCGCGCTCTGCGTCTTGGGCGGCGCGCGGTTGATCTCGTCGGCCAGCACCACGGAATTGAAGACCGGCCCCGGATGGAACCGGAACGACTGCGACGGACCGTCGAAGATCGAGACCCCGAGGACGTCGGCCGGCAGGAGGTCGCTCGTGAACTGGACGCGCGCGTACTTGAGGCCGAGCGTCACCGCGAGCGCCTGCGCCAGCGTGGACTTGCCGACGCCCGGGATGTCCTCGATCAGCAGGTGGCCGCGCGCGAGGAGACACGAGAGCGCGAGCCTGAGCGGATCAGCCTTGCCGACCACGATGCGCTCGAGCTGCGCGAGGACGGAGGCGAGCCGCTGCGCCGGGGGAACGTTGGCCTGGCCAAGCGATCGGACGGTCATGGGAGAGGTTCCGTGGCGAGGAATCGGAAGAGGGCGGGTCCGCGGGTCGGGCCGGCGGCTGCCAATGGTCGCACAGCCTCGGGTGAACAGGCCCTGTTCACCGACCGCCGGCAGCGGCTACACTCGCTCGAGCTGACCCTCGGTTGCCCGCCGGACCCCCGTTGGTCCCATTGCCGCCCGCAAGTTCGAAGCAAGCCTCGTGCCGACCGCCTACATCACGCACCCGTCCTCGCTGCTGCACGACATGGGGCCGTATCACCCCGAGTGCCCCGACCGGCTGCGGGCGATCGGCGACCGGTTGATCAGCGCGGGGCTCGACGTCTATCTGCGCCACTACGAGGCGCCGGCCGCGACCCGCGAGCAGCTGTCCCGGGTCCACGGCGAGGGCTACCTCGCGACGATCGAGGCGGAGAGCCCGGCCTCGGGTCTCCATTACATCGATCCGGACACGGCGATGTGTCCGCATTCGCTGACCGCAGCGCTGCACGCGGCGGGCGCGCTGGTCCTCGCGACCGACCTGGTTGCCCGCGGCGAGTGTCGGGGCGCGTTCTGCGCGATCCGCCCGCCGGGGCACCATGCCGAGCGCAACCGGGCGATGGGATTCTGCCTGTTCAACAACGTCGCGGTCGGCGCTGCGCACGCGCTCGCGGAGCACGGCATCGAGCGCGTCGCGGTGATCGATTTCGACGTGCACCACGGCAACGGCACCGAGGACATCTTCGCGGCCGATCCGCGCGTGCTCATGGTCTCGACCTTCCAGCATCCGCTCTATCCGTATTCGGGCGTGGATCCGCTCGGTCCGAACATGGTGAACATCCCGCTCGCCGCGGGCAGCGGCGGCGATGCGTTCCGCGAGGCGGTGCGCGAGCACTGGCTGCCCGCGCTCGAAGCGCATCGCCCCGAGATCCTCTACGTGTCGGCGGGCTTCGACGCGCATCGCGAGGACCCGCTCGCAAACCTGAAGCTGACCGAAGCCGACTACGCCTGGGTGACGCGCGAGCTTCTCGCCGTCGCGGGCAAGCACGCCGACGGGCGCATCGTGTCGGCGCTCGAGGGCGGCTACGCGCTCTCCGCACTCGGCCGCAGCGTCGCCGAGCACATCCGCGAGATGCTGGTGGCCACCTGAGGAGACGAACGTCAGCACCTGAGGCTCGCGAGGGACGGACCATGGAAAGACGCCAATTCCTGGAATCGTGTGCGGCGCTCTCGGGCGCCGCGGGTCTCTGCGCGCTTCCCGGCGCGTGGGCGAGCGCATCGCCGCGGCTCTACGGGCGCGCGCAGCTCGTCGACGTCCACGGCGCTCCGCTCAAGGCCGGCGCGCTCGCCGTCGAGACCAACTATGTCTTCCCCTATCCGTATGTCGGCACGCCGTGCTTCCTCCTCCGCTTGCCCCGGCCCGTGGCCGCCGCGCCGACGCTGCGGCGCGAGGACGGCATGACCTACGCGTGGAACGGCGGGGTCGGCCCCTCGCGCACCATCGTCGCATTCTCGGCGATCTGCGCGCACAAGCTCGCGTACCCGACGCGCGAGATCTCGTTCATCCGCTACCAGCCGCAGAAGTCGCCGACGTCCGACGGCCACCTGATCCATTGCTGCGCGGACCACAGCGTCTACGATCCCGCCGACGGCGCGCGCGTGGTCCAGGGCCCCGCGCCGCAGCCGCTGGCGGCGATCCTGCTCGACTACGATGCGACGACCGACGGCCTGGCCGCCCTGGGCACGGCGGGCGCCGAGCAGTTCGACCGCTTCTTCGAGAAGTACGACTTCAAGCTCGGCATGGAGTACGGGCCAGGCAAGGCCAGGGCGCCGGTTGGCGCGACGACGATCGTGCGCGAGCTCTCGCAGTTCTGCCGGCAGACCGTGCAGTGCTGAGCGTTCCGGGCTAGATGTCAATCATCAACACGATGTATCCACGACGAATGCGCCAATCGCACGCATTCTCCGTCGTCCCCGCGGAGGCGGGGACCCAGCGACGTTGAGCTGCCGCCTGGAATCCTCGTCCCAAGTCGCTGGATTCCCGCGTTCGCGGGAATGACGGCTGCACAGGATTCACGCTTCATGGAAACAACGTCTTGAATGTTCACGGCTACGCCGTGTAGCCGGGGATCGCGCGCTCATCGACGGCGTCGATCTGCGCGGGATCCATGAACTTCCGCGCGTAGTCGAGATAGACTTTGCGCCGCACGAAGACGTCGAAGAGATCGGGATCGACGTGGCCGTTCGCGCACATCCGGCCCAAGATCGTGAGCGACTCCGACAGCGTCTTGCCGATCTTGTAGGGGCGATCCGGCGCGGTCAGCGCCTCGAAGACGTCGGCGATGCCCATCATCCGCGCCTGCCAGGACATCTGCTCGCGCGTGAGTCCGCGCGGATAGCCCTTGCCGTCCATGCGCTCGTGATGGCCGCCCGCGTATTCCGGCACGCGGGCCAGGTGCCGCGGCCAGGGCAGCGACTCGAGCATCGCAATCGTCGACTCGATGTGCCGGTTGATGATTGCGCGCTCGGCTTGCGTCAGCGTGCCGGAGCGGATCGTCAGGTTCAGGAGCTCGTCGTCCGTGACGACCGGACGCGCCTCGCCGCCGGAACCGGTGTAGCGGCGCTCGGCGATCCGCCGGACGCGCTCGATGTCCGCGGCGGCCATCTTCTCCTCGCCCACGTTGGCCCGCCGCAGGAACGCGAGGTCGGCGGCGATCGCGTCGAGCTCGGCGGCGAGCTCCGCGTCGGTCGCGGCAGGGTCCGCGCCCGCGAGCTTGCGCTCGAGCGCGCGGCGGCGCGTGTCGGCGCAGAGCGCGTCGAAGCGCGCGGCGACGAGCTCGATCCGGTCGATGATCGTCTGCAGCTTGGTCGCCTTGTCGACGACGTGGACGGGTGTCGTGATCTTGCCGCAGTCGTGCAGCATTCCGGCGAGGTGGAGCTCCGCGCGGTCGCGCTCCGCCATCCGGAACGGCGCCAGCGCGCCCTCGCTCGTCTCGTGCGCCGCCTCGGCCAGCATCATCGTGAGCTCGGGGACGCGCTGGCAGTGGCCGCCGGTGTACGGCGATTTCTCGTCGATCGCCGTGTTGACGAGCGCGACCAGGCTCTCGAACAGCGCCTCGAGCTGCCCGATCAGGAGCTGGTTCGACAGCACGACGCCCGCGAGCCCGGTCAGCGCCTCGGCGAGCCGCTCGTCGGCCAGGGAGAACTCGGCGGCCGCGCCGCGCGCGTCCTGCGCGTTCACGAGTTGCAGGACGCCGATCAGCTCGTCGCGGTGATCCTGCATGGGCACCGCGAGCAGCGAGCGCGTGCGATAGCCGAACTGCGCGTCGAAGCGCTTGGCCGCCGCGAAGTCGAAGCCGGCGACCGCGTACACATCCGCGATGCGCACGGATTGGCGGGTGAGGGCCGCGTGCGCGACGACGGCATCGTGATTGGGCATCCCCTCGGGGAGCGCGAGCGGCACCTGCGGCAGCGCGAGCGCGTTCGTCGGCACGCCGTCGAATCCCCACCCGAGCGTGCGATTGCGGACGATGTCGAACGACAGCGTGCGCCCCTCCGCATCGAGCCGGTAGAGCGCGCCGCCGTCGGCGCGCGTCAGGCGCATCGCCGCCGCCACGATGATGTCGAGCAGGCGGGCGGGGTCGCGCTCGCGCGCGAGCGCGCGGCCCACTTCCGTGAGCTGCTCGAAACGTGCGACGAGCTCGTCGGTCGGAGGAGGGGTCATCGCGGCCTCCGGATCGGGACGACGAGTCTACCGGAAGCGCCGGCCGGGCGTCTTCGTCGTCTCCGTCCGCTACAATCGCGGCTCGTTCGCCCCTCGCAATGGATTCCGCCGCCGCCATCGTCGTCGCCGACCTTCGCAAGTCCTACGGCGGAGTCGAAGCAGTCAAGGGCATCTCGTTCGCGGTGCGGAGGGGCACGACCACCGCGCTCCTCGGCGGCAACGGCGCCGGGAAGACGACGACGCTGTCGATGCTGCTCGGCGTTCTGACGCCGACCGCCGGACGCGCGACGGTCCTCGGCGCCGAGATGCCGCGCGAGCGCCACCGCGTGCTGCCGCGCCTCAACTTCACGTCGCCCTACGTCGACCTGCCGAAGCGGCTCACCGTGCGCGAGAACCTCGCGGTGTTCGCGGATCTCTACGGTATCCGCGACGCGCGCGCCCGGATCGCCGCGGTGGCCGCCGACTGCGATCTCGCGGCGCTGCTCGGGCGCCCCTACGGCCAACTGTCGGCGGGACAGCGGACGCGCGTCTCGCTCGCCAAGGCGGTGATCAACGAGCCCGAGGTGCTGCTGCTCGACGAGCCCACGGCATCGCTCGATCCCGACATCGGCGACCGGATGCGCACCTACCTCGAGGCGTACCAGAGGCGCACGGGCTGCACGATGCTGCTCGCTTCGCACCACATGGGCGAGGTCGAGCGGATGTGCGACGACGTGATCATGCTGCGCGAGGGCCGTGTCGTCGACCAGGGCTCGCCGCAGACGCTGCTCGCGAAATACGGCCGCGCGAACATGGAGGAAGTGTTCCTCGACATCGCGCGCGGCCGCGGCGGCGAGCCCGTCGCCGGCAGTGCGGCCGAAGAGATCACGACGCTATAGGGCATGAACAGGCCCTAATGACGACGCTCACTGCCGTGGCGCGGGACGAAGGCGCGGTGGCGTCGCTGCGCCGCGTGCGCGCGATCCTGCGCCGCCACGCGTACCTGATCCTGAAGTCGTGGACGCGGATCGTGTCGATGATGTACTACCCGACGGTCACGATGGTCGTGTGGGCCTTCGTGACGCTCTACCTCGCGCCGACCAACAGCTTCCTCAAGGACGCGCCGGGCTTCTTCATCGGTGCCGTGCTGCTCTGGGACGTCCTCTTTCGCGGGCAGCTCGGCGTCTCGCTCACGTTCATCGAGGAGCTCTATGCGCGGAACCTCGGCAACCTGTTCGTCTCGCCGCTGACGCTGCCGGAGTACATCGCGGGGCAGCTCGCGATGAGTGTCCTGCGCGCGGTGATCGGCGTCGGCGGCGCGTGCTTCTTCGCGTGGCTCCTGTTCCGCTATTCGATCTTCTCGCTGGGCTTTCCGCTGATCGCGTTCTTCGCGAACCTCCTGGTGTTCGGCTGGGCGATCGGCCTCGCGATGTCGGGAATGATCATGCGGCTTGGCCTTGGCGCCGAGGAGCTTGCGTGGGCAGCGATCTTCGTCGTCGCGCCGATCTCGGGCGTGTATTACCCGGTCGCCGTGCTTCCCGGGTGGATGCAGGCGATCGCATGGGCGACGCCCTCCGCGCACGTGTTCGAGGGGATGCGCGGCGCGCTGCTGCACGGGGTCTTTCGCTGGGATGCCTTCTGGTCGGCGCTCGCGCTCAACGCCGTCTACCTCGTGCTCGGCGCGCTCGTGTTCGCGTGGTCGGTGCGCTGGGCGCGCGAGCACGGCACGCTCCTGCAGATGGGCGAGTAAGCGAGCGGCCCCCTCGCGAGCGCGTTCAAGGTGCGCGGCGAGCGGCGGCGTGGAACGAATCCTGCTCGACTGAAGGCGGTTCGCCGCGGCGGTTCCGGATGGCCCGGACGTTCGCGCCCCTCGGAGGAGAGAGCGGCATGTGCGCATCGGCCGATGCGCTCCGCCGCTCGCGCGCCATTGTAGGAATTGCGCAGGAGAACTTACATGGATGCTCGATCGAAGTTGTCGCGGCGACACGTCCTCAAGGTGGCCGTGGTCGCGGCCGGGGCAGGGCTCGCGGCCAGCATGCTTCCCGCGCGCGACGCGCTCGGCCAACAGAAGGCCACGAAGGCGGCAATGAAGTACCAGGACAAGCCCAACGGCAGCATGCAGTGCGACAACTGCATGCAGTTCGTGGCGCCCAGCAGCTGCAAGGTCGTCGAAGGGACGATCAGCCCGCACGGCTATTGCATCGCCTGGGTGAAGAAGGCCTGACCGGCAGCCGCTTCCCTCGCCGACGCGCCGTAGGGTCGATCCGGGCGGACTCCGCGCGCACTTCCGCGCTCGAGGGCGGAGGATAATGCGCGGTTCGTGCCCAGAGACGCCTCACCTTCGTCGCGGCTTCGCTCGAGGACGGTCCGCGAACCATCGCTCGCGCAGTTCCTGCTGCTGTCGCTCCTCGTGCACGTGCTCGTCGTGCTGGTGTTCGGCACGGCGAGCTCGGTCGGAGGCGGGCGCGAGGGAGGTGGGCAGGCGCCGGTGCTCACGGTAACGCTCGCCCCCGTCACGCCGCAGATTGTCGTGCCGCCCCCCGCACCGCGCACGACTCCCGCGCCCTCACGCGCTCCCGCGCGGGCGCCGCGCGCGGCAGAGTCGCGGGGCGCCGCGAAGGGTCCGCCGGTCGCGAAAGGCGTTACGGCGCTGCCGTCCCCAGCGGCGATCACACCGCCGGTCATCGAGCGCGCGGCGCCGGTCGAGCCGGTGCCCGAAGTCAAGCCGGCCGCGCCTCCCACGGTCGATCTCACGCCGACGCCGCCCCCGGCGGAGCGTGTCGCGCCACTGCCTTCGGTGCCGGAGCCGTTGCCCGCGTTGATTCCCGAGCCGACGCCACCGCTCGCGCCGATGCCGCCTCCTCCCGCTGCGACGCCGACGCCGCCCCCGGCGGAGCGTGCTGCGCCACTGCCGTCGGCGCCGGAGCCGGTGCCCGCGTTGATTCCCGAGCCGCCGCCTCCCGCTGCGACGCCGACGCCCCCGGCGGAGCGTGTCGCGCCACTGCCGTCGGTGCCGGAGCCGTTGCCCGCGATGATTCCCGAGCCGACGCCAGCGCTCGCGCCGATGCCGCCGCCTCCCGCTGTGACACCGTCACCCCCGCCACCTCTGCCCGCGCCGATCGTGCCCGAAGCGAGGCCTCCTGAACCGCGCGCTCCCATCGCGCCGGAGCCTTCGCCGGCGGAGCCCGAGCCGCCCGTCCGCGCAACTCCTGAGGCGCCGCTCGTCGAACCGCCGGCCGCAACCACGCCGGCGCCTGCCCCGCCGCCCGCGTCGCGCGAGACTCCCCGAGGCCCCGAAACATCCCCGGCGCCTGCGCCGACGCCGTTGGAATCGGCGCAGCCCGCTCCTGGGGAGCGCAGGGTGCCGCCCGCCGAAATTGCGCCGAGAGGGCCCGCGCAAGGGCCGGTCGAAGCGCCGCCCGCCGGACCGCGGCTCCATTTCGGCACGCCGCCCACGCCGGAAGAGGAAATCTTCAAGCCGCGCAAGCCCGGTACCGAGGTCGAATCGGTGATGCCGATCGGCAAGGCGCCGCGCCCCGATCCCGGGAACAAGAAGGAGGGCGCGGTCGCCGGCCGCTCCGAAACGCGGAAAGGCGTGCTCAATCTCTTCCCGCCGCCGCCGGAAAAGGACTCGAAGCTCGCGCGCGACATCAAGAAGGCCGCTCAGCCCGATTGCCGCGATGCGTACGCGGGAATGGGTCTGCTCGCGACGCCGTTCCTGCTCTTCGACACCGTGACCGACACCGGATGCCGGTGGTAGCGGCGCGAAGCAGGGCGAAGGCCGCTTTTCCGCCGGACGCGACCGGGGTAGGCTTGGCGACTCGCATTCCCGAGGCCCCCATGAACGAAGTCGAAACGGGCACGAACGACGAGTTCACCGCGTTCTGGAACGACGTGCTCGTCGAGAAGTTCGAGCGTTTCCGCAACATCCTGGTGGAAGGGCTCTCGTTGCACAGTCGGGTACCGTTCCGGACGCTCGACGTGACGCGCGGCTCGAGCATCGTCGACGTCGGCTGCGGGTGGGGCGATACCGCGATCGAGCTCGCGCGCATGACCGGCCCCCAAGGCTCGGTGCTCGGCCTCGACTGCTGTCGCGCATTCCTGGAAAAGGGGCGCGCGGACGCGCGCGCGGCGGGTCTCGACAACGTGCGCTTCGTCGAGGGCGACGTCCAGACCCATCGCTTCGCGCCCGAGTTCGACCTCTGTTTCTCGCGCTTCGGGATGATGTTCTTCTCGAACCCCGTCGCCGCGATGCGCAATGTCCGGACCAGCCTCAAGCCCGGCGGAAGGCTCGTCTTCATCGTCTGGCGGACGATCGACGACAATCCGTGGGTCGGCGTGGCGAAGCGCGTCGTGCTGCAGTTCCTGCCGCCGCCCGGCGAGAACGCGGCCACCTGCGGGCCGGGGCCGTTCTCGATGGCCAATCCCGACGTCGTGAGCGCGCAGCTGAAAGCCGCGGGGTTCGTCGACGCGAGCTTTGCGCGGGTCGACGGCCCGGTGATGGTCGGGCGCGACGTCGAGCAGGCGATCGACTTCCAGATGGCGCTCGGTCCCGCGGGCGAGATCGTTCGCGAGGCGGGCGCGCAAGCGGAGCGACGCCGGGACGAGATCGAGCGCGCGCTGGAGGTCGAAATTGCCCGCTACCGGCAGGACGACGGGTCGATCGTGCTGCCATCGAGCTCGTGGACCGTCACCGCCCGCAACCCCGGCTAGTGGCCTGTAACGGGGGAAGCGGTAGCGAACGGATATGCTATGGCGCCGCTATTCGCGCCGAGTGCAAGGCGCCGTTGCGAAGCCATGGTCGAGCCCCTTGCGAGCAAGGGCAACGAAGCCATCGGCGCGAAGAGCAAGCCAGACACTATCGATTCCCCCGTTACAGGCCACTAGCAGTTCGTTGAAAAATGAAACGCGGTAGCCAAACAGAGGCCCTTTTGGGGGTCGCGGATCCCTCGGCGCGAAAAATAATCGCTCTGAGATCGTTTTATGAGGTCGCAGTTTCGCGTCATTGACGTACAAGGTCGAATTTCAACGAACTGCTAGAGGTCACATGGCTGCCAGGTCCAGCGATAACGCGCGTGCCCGCCCCGGCGAGCGCTTTTCCTCCGAGGTCACGCTGACGCCGGAGCAGGTGGCCTCGTTCGCACGCGTCGTCGGCGACGACAACCCGGTCCATCACGATCCCGAGCACGCGGCGACCACGCGCTTCGGCCGGCTGATCGCGAGCGGCCCGCACACGACCGCGCTCTTGCTCGCGCTGACCGCCGCCCACTTCTCGAAGCGGGGCGCGATGCTCGGGCTCGAGTTCTGGCAGAAGTTCCGTCGGCCCGTGTTTGCCGACGAGACGATCCGGCTCGAGTGGATGGTGGTGAAGGTGACGCCGAACGCCCGCCTCAAGGGCGACGTCGTCGAATTGCGGGGGCGGATCAAGGGCGCGGACGGCCAGACCGCCGTCGGCGCGAAAGGGCGCGTGCTCGTGACCGACGCGCTCTGATCGCGGCTCGTCGCCCCCGGCCGCCGGCGGTCCGTTCCGGCCGCGCTTTGTCCGGCCGGGCGGCCGGATATCGCTGCGCGATGGCCGTAGCTGCGCAGCGTTGGCATAATCGCGCGCTCCTCCCCGTTTCCGGAGTCCCCCGATGCCTGCCCACCTGTATCGCGTGCCGACCGGCATCGCGCTCACCTGCCTAACGGCGCTTGCCCTCGCGCAGACGGCGCCGCCCGTAGCGCCCGTCAAGAATGCGACCGACACCTATTTCGGAACCACGGTCAGTGATCCGTACCGATACATGGAGGATATCAAGAGTCCCGAGGTCGCCGACTGGCTGAGAGCCCAGGCCGCGTACACGAAAGCGGTGCTTGCGAAGATTCCACAGCGCGACGTTATTCTCGAAGAGGTCACCCGGTTCGGGGACGCGGCGCCGGCCCGGGTCACTTCCGTGCAGCCCACCGGGGAGCTGTTCTACTACCTCAAGCGCAGGGCAGACGAAAACATCGCGAAGCTGTACGTGCGCGAGGCTGCCGGCGGCGAGGAGCGTCTGCTCGTCGACCCTGAGAAGCTGCCTGCGCCGGAAGGCAAGCACAACGCGATCGACTACTTCGCCGCATCGCCGGACAACAAGTACCTCGCCTACGGCGTGTCGGTGGGCGGCTCCGAAGAGAGCGTGCTGCACGTGATCGAAGTCGCGAGCGGCAAGGAAACCGGAGACGTGATCGACCGCGCCAACTTCGGCTCCCCGTCCTGGCTCGCCGATGGCCGTTTGCTCTACAACCGATTGCAGAAGCTGGCGGCGAACGCACCGGCGACCGACAAGTACGTCAATTCCCGGGCCTACCTCCACGTGCTCGGCAAGAACCCGGAGGAAGACACGCCGCTCCTCGGCGCGGGGCTCGCGCCGGCCATTGCCATCGGCGCGCCCGAGATCCCGATCGTCGTCAATCCCGTGGGCTCGAAGTACGTGATCGGGCTCGTGATCAACGGCGTGCAGAACGAATTCAGGCTCTACGCCGCATCCGTTGCCTCGCTCGCCGGCGACAAGACGCCGTGGGTGAGGGTCGTGGACACGGCCGACGACGTGACGGCCTTCGACGTCATGGACGAGGATCTCTACCTCCTCACCCACAAGAACGCTTCGCGTTTCAAGGTCATCAGCGTCTCATTTGCCAAGCCGGATCTCGGCGCTGCTCGCGAGGTCGTGCCGGCAAGCGACGCCGTGATCACCGGCATCGCCGCTGCCAGGGATGCGCTGTACGTGCGGCGCATGAACGGCGGCGTGAGCGATTTCCTGAAGGTCGGCTACGCCGCGGGCGCGAAGCCGTCGATGATCCACCTGCCGTTTCCCGGCGACGTCGACGGGCTCGCGACCGATCCGCGCCGGCCGGGCGCCGTCTTCAATCTCGGCGGCTGGACACGCTACGGCGGTTACTTCGCCTACGATCCGAAGGCGGGCAAGGTCCGCGACACCGGGTTGCAGCCGCAAGGGAAGTACGACAATCCGCCCGACCTGACCTCGACCGAAGTGAAGGTGAAGGCGAAGGACGGAACGCTGGTTCCACTTTCGATCGTGCACAGGAAGGGCCTCAAGCTCGACGGCAGCAATCCGACGATCCTCTACGGGTACGGTGCGTACGGCATTTCGCAGACGCCCTTCTATCGCCCGACGTTCCTGCCGTGGTTCAACCGCGGCGGCATCCTGGCGGTGGCCCACGTGCGTGGCGGGGGCGAATACGGCGAGGACTGGCACAAGGCCGGCTACAAGTTCACCAAGCCCAACACGTGGAACGACGCGATTGCGTGCGGCGAATGGCTGGTCGAGCACAAGTACACTTCGCCCGCAAGGATGGCGATCATGGGCGGCAGCGCCGGCGGAATCTTCGTCGGCCGCTCGATCACGGAGCGCCCCGACCTCTTCGGCGCCGCCATCGACGAGGTCCCGGTGTCGGACCTGCTGCGGATGGAGTTCTCGTCCAACGGCGTCCCGAACATTCCCGAATTCGGAACGGTGAAGGAAGAAGACGGCTTCAAGGGGCTCTATGCGATGAGCAGCTTCCACCACGTCAAGGATGGCACGAAGTATCCGGCGGTCCTGCTCACGACCGGCATCAACGACCCGCGGGTCGACGCCTGGCAAGCGGGAAAGATGGCGGCGCGCCTGCAGGCGGCGTCGACCAGCGGCAAGCCGATCCTCCTGCGCATCGACTACGACGCGGGGCACGGCTTCGGCTCGACCAAGAAATCGCAATACGAGGAGCGCGCCGACACGCTGGCGTTCCTGTTCTGGCAGTTCGGGGTTGCGGGATTCCAGCCGGCGTTGCATTGAGGCCCGTCGCGCCGCGGGGATTCAGCGTCAACCTGGTCCCCGCCGCGATGACGCCTCAGACGCCGACCGAACGGACGGCAACCATCACATCTATAGCAACAGTGCTGCGACGACCCTGCGGCCGTCGGCCGCGAGGATGTTGAACGTGCGGCACGCCGCCGCCGTGTCCATCACTTCGACCCCGACCCCTGCCTCGGCCAGCGCGCGCGTGAGACGCGGGTGCGGAAAGCGCAGCGACGCTCCGGTGCCGAGGAGCACGACCTCGGGCGAGTGGGCGAGCAGCGCTGTGAAGTCGCCTTCGGTCAGCGCGTCGAAGCCCTCGGGGGCGAAGCCTTCGACGATTGCATCCGCGAGCAGCACGATGGGGGAGCGATACTCCTGCGTGCCGACCCGCACCCAGCCCTCGCCCTGCGCGGTGACGACGTTGCCCGCAGGCGTCGACAGATGGAATTTCATTGCGCGTAGATGCGGGAGCGGCGCCCGACGCGCAAGAGGTGGTCGCAGCACGCGCGGTGCGCAGCCATCCAATGGGCCGATCTCCTTTTCAGCGTTGACCGTCGCGATCTCGGCGACGGTCCAACGCGAAAAGGGATCGGCGTCGCTTGAACGATTTGATGCATTGCGGTAAGTATTTAAATCAGTTACGATTCTACGCTCGTTCACCTTTACGTCGCTCGGACGGTTCCGGGCGCTTACGCCGAAGGCTCCGCATGTCTCCCTCCCCCGGTACCGAGTTCGAGCGCCTGAAGCGCTTGCCGCCGTACGTCTTCAACATCACGACCGAGCTCAAGATGGCGGCGCGCCGCCGGGGCGAGGACATCATCGACTTCGGGATGGGCAATCCCGACGGGCCGACGCCGAAGCACATCGTCGACAAGCTCGTCGAAACGGTCGGGCGCCCCGACACGCACGGCTACTCCGTCTCGAAAGGCATTCCGCGACTGCGGCGCGCGATCTGCCACTGGTACCAGCGGCGCTACGGCGTCGAGTTCGACCCCGAGACCGAGGCGATCGTCACGATCGGCTCGAAGGAGGGGATCGCGCACCTCGCGCTCGCCACGCTGAATCGCGGCGACACGGTGCTCGTGCCGAACCCGAGCTACCCGATCCACATCTACGGTCCCGTGATCGCCGGTGGCGACATCCGGCACGTGCCGATCACGCCCGACGGCGATTTCTTCGCCGAGCTCGAGACGGCGATTCACACGAGCTTCCCCAAGCCGCGGATGCTGATCCTGAACTTCCCGTCCAACCCGACGGCGCAGTGCGTCGAGCTGCCGTTCTTCGAGAAGATCGTCGCGCTCGCCCGGGAGCACGGCATCTGGGTCGTGCACGACCTCGCCTACGCGGACATCACGTTCGACGGCTGGAAGGCGCCCTCCATCATGCAGGTGCCCGGCGCGCGCGACGTCGCCGTCGAGTTCTTCACGATGTCGAAGAGCTACAACATGGCCGGCTGGCGGATCGGCTTCATGGTCGGCAACAGGGAGCTCGTCTACGCGCTGTCGCGGATCAAGGGCTATCACGATTACGGCACCTTCACGCCGATCCAGGTCGCGGCGATCGCCGCGCTCGAAGGCCCGCAGGATTGCGTGAACGCGATCGCGATGAACTACCAGCGCCGGCGCGACGTGCTCGTGAAGGGCCTGCACGAGGCCGGCTGGCCGGTCGACGTGCCGAAGGCGTCGATGTACGTGTGGGCCAGGATTCCGGAGGCGTACCGTTCGTTGGGCTCGCTCGAGTTCACGAAGAAGCTCCTGGCACAGGCGAAGGTGTCGGTGTCGCCGGGCGTCGGCTTCGGCGAGTTCGGCGACGGGTACGTGCGCTTCGCGATGATCGAGAACGAGAACCGCACGCGGCAGGCCGTTCGCGGCATCAAGGACATGTTCAGGAAGGACGGATTGCTGTGACCAGGCGGATCGTCATTCCCGCCCCCGATTACCCCACTCGAGGTCAGGCTCCGGCGGAAATCCAGCGTCTTTCGGCGAACGACACCGGGTCCGCGCCTCCGCGGGGACGACAAGCGAAAGGGCGAAGATGGCCAACGGAACGCTGAAACCGCTGCAGGTCGGACTGCTCGGGATCGGCACCGTCGGTCTCGGCACGTGGACCGTGCTCTCGCGCAACGCCGGGGAGATCACGCGCCGCGCCGGCCGGCCGATCCGCATCACGCAGATCGCGGACAAGGCGGTCGACCGTGCGCGCGAGCTCGTGCGCGGGGCGTCCGGCGTCGCGGTGAGCGCGGACGCGGCGGACGTGCTCGCGAATCCTGCCATCGACATCGTCGTCGAGCTGATCGGCGGCCTCGAGCCCGCGCGCACGTTCATCCTGGAGGCGATCGGCCGGGGCAAGCACGTCGTCACCGCGAACAAGGCGCTGCTCGCGCGCCACGGCAACGAGATCTTCGCCGCCGCGCATGCGAAGGGCGTCATGGTCGCGTTCGAGGGTGCGGTCGCCGGCGGAATTCCGATCATCAAGGCGCTGCGCGAGGGCCTGACCGCGAACCGCATCGAGTGGATCGCCGGGATCATCAACGGCACGTCGAACTTCATCCTGTCCGAGATGCGCAGCAAGGGCGAGTCCTTCGACGCGGCGCTCGCGGACGCGCAGGCGCGCGGCTACGCGGAAGCCGACCCCACGTTCGACATCGAGGGCATCGACGCCGCGCACAAGCTCACGATCATGTCGGCGATCGCATTCGGCGTCCCGATGCAGTTCGACAAGGTCTATACCGAAGGCATCTCGAAGCTCACGCGCGAGGACCTCCGCTACGCGGAGGAGCTGGGCTACCGGATCAAGCTCCTCGGGATCACCCGACGGACGAAGGCCGGCATCGAGCTGCGCGTGCATCCGACGCTGATTCCAACGAGGCGGCTGATTGCGAACGTCGAGGGCGTCATGAACGCGGTGCTGGTCAAGGGCGACGCGGTCGGTCCGACGATGTACTACGGCGCCGGCGCGGGCGCGGAGCCGACGGCGAGCGCGGTGATCGCGGACCTGGTCGACGTGACGCGGATGCACACGGCGGACCCGGAGCACCGGGTGCCGCACCTCGCGTTCCAGCCGGACCAGCTCTCGGACACGCCGTTCCTGCCGATCGGCGAGGTCGAGACGAGCTATTACCTGCGGATGCGCGTGCAGGATCGCCCCGGCGTCCTCGCCGACATCACGCGGATCCTCGCCGACCGCGAGATCTCGATCGACGCGATGATCCAGAAGGAGCCGCCGGAAGGCGAGGAGCAGACCGACATCATCCTGCTCACCCACCGGACGATCGAGAAGCGGGTGGTCGATGCGATCGCGAAGATCGAGGCGCTGCCGACGGTCGACGGCAAGGTCGTACGGATCCGGCTGGAAGAGCTCAACTGATGCGCTACGTGAGCACGCGCGGCGCGTGGGCGGACGATCCGCAGCCGTTCTGCTCGATCCTGCTCGAGGGGCTCGCGCCGGACGGCGGGCTGGCGGTGCCGCAGGCGTACCCGCGGCTCCGCCCCGCCGAGCTGGCCGCGCTGCGGCCGCTGCGGTACGCCGAGCTCGCGTTCGCGGTCCTCTCCCGCTTCATCGACGACATTCCCCGGTCCGACTTGCAGGCGCTGATCGGGAGGACCTACACGGCGGAGACGTTCGGCAGCGCCGACATCACGCCGGTGAGCGCGCTCGAGCCGGGCGTCCATCTTCTACACGCGTCGAACGGCCCCACGCTCGCGTTCAAGGACATCGCGCTCCAGCTCCTGGGCAACCTGTTCGAGTACGTGCTCGCCCGGCGCGGGCGGACGCTCAACATCCTGGGCGCGACGTCGGGCGACACCGGCAGCTCGGCCGAGTACGCGATGCGCGGCAAGCGCGGAATCGCGGTGTTCATGCTCTCGCCCAAGGGGCGGATGAGCCCGTTCCAGACGGCGCAGATGTTCTCGCTCGCCGACCCGGACATCCACAACGTCGCGATCGAAGGCGTGTTCGACGACTGCCAGGACATCGTCAAGTCGGTGGGCGGCGACACTGCGTTCAAGTCGCGCCACGCGATCGGCACCGTCAACTCGATCAACTGGGCACGGATCGCCGCGCAGGTCGTCTACTACTTCAAGGGGTACTTCGCGGTCGCGCGATCCGACGGCGATCCGGTCGATTTCGCGGTGCCCTCCGGCAATTTCGGAAACATCCTCGCCGGCCACGTTGCGAAGGGGATGGGCCTGCCGATCCGGCGGCTGATCCTCGCGACCAACGAGAACGACGTGCTCGACGAGTTCTTCCGGACGGGCCGCTACCGGCCGCGCGGCACGTCGGAAACGCACGCGACGTCGAGTCCGTCGATGGACATCACCAAGGCGTCGAACTTCGAGCGCTACGTCTACGACGTCGTCTCGCGCGATCCGGCGGTCGTCCGCGACCTCTGGGCGCGGCTGGCGGAGGACGTCGGTTTCGACCTCTCCCGCATGCCGTGCTGGCGGAACGTGGCGTCGTCGGGCTTCGTGTCCGCGAAGAGCACGCATGCGGACCGGATCGCGACGATTCGCGAGACCTACGAACAGTTCGGCACGATGCTCGACCCTCACACCGCCGATGGCGTCGGCGTCGGCCGCCGGCTGCGCGAGCGCGAGGTGCCGCTCGTATGCATCGAGACGGCGCTGCCGGCGAAGTTCGCGGCGACGATCCGCGAGGCGCTGGGCCGCGATCCGGAGCGCCCGGCCGCATTCTCTGACCTCGAAACGCGGCCGCAGCGATGCGACGTGCTGCCGGCGGACGCCGGTCGCGTGAAGTCGTACATCGCCGCACGCGCGAAAGCGGCCGCCTGAGCGCCGCCGTCGCGGTCGGCCCTCCGGCTCACGCGTCGCCGATGATGCTTGCCTTCCGCAATCTCGGCCGCAACCTCGCCGCGGGATTCCGCCTCGCGCTGTTCATGCCCGTCACCCGGCTCGAGTTCCGGATCGATTTCGTCCAGCTCCTGCTCCTGTTCACCGTTTCGGCGGCGATCGACGTGTTCGTCGACTGGATCCGGGTCGGAGAGGACGCCCAATTCACGTGGTTTGGCGCGGGCGGCGAGTTGTTCACCGCGGGCCTGCTGCTGCTCACCGCGGTGCTGCAGGCACTGGTCTTTCGGGTGCGCGCGCTCGCGCTCGCCGTGCCGGTGCTGGTGTTTGCATCCTATCCGGTGATCCAGCTCGCGCATGCGGCGCCCGACGTCTATCCGTCGCTCTTTGCGGAGGGGCCGGCATGGCTGCCCGCCGCGTTCGAGCTCTTGCTCGCGGTCTGGGCGCTCGCCGTGTTCGTGCGCATCGTGGCCTTGGCGCTGGGGCCGGAGACGCGGCGCCGCGCCGCGCTGGCAGTCGCCGGGGCCGTCATGCTCATGGCCGGCGTGGCGGGCTCGCCGGCGATGCTCGCCTCGCAGGGGTGGTGGCATCCGGCCTCCGCGGCCGCCGACGGCCGGTACCCGAACCCGGCGTCGGAGCCGGTGCTCGCCGCGCAGGCGACGCTCCTCGACGACGCGCTGTCGAATCTCGACGACGAGAGCCCCGGCGAGACCGATCTCTATTTCGTCGGTTTCGCGAACGACGCGCGCGACGCGACCTTCCGCGAGGACGTGCTCGCCGCGCAGCAAGTCATGGACGAGCGCTGGGACACGGCCGACCGCTCGCTCGTCCTTCTCAACAGTCCGGGGACGCTGCTCGAAACGCCGATGGCAACCGTCAGCAACCTGCGCGAGACGCTGAAGGAGATCGCCGCCGCGATCGACCCGCGCGAGGATGTCGTGATGCTCTACCTTGACGGCCCGGCCAGCAGTGACGGCTCGCTTGTGGGCGTGCTGCCACCGCTCGAGCTCGTCCCCCTATCGCCCGCGGTGCTGCGCACGCTGCTCGACGAGGCCGGCATCGTCTGGCGCATCGTCGTCGTGTCGTCGTGCCGGGCGGAGGGCTTCGCCGAGGCGCTCAAATCGGACACGACGGCCGTGCTCGCGGCGACCGACACCCGCGGATGCTCGAGCGCGCGCGACGCGACACGCGTGGGATCGGCGTTCTTCCACGACGCCCTTCCGCATGCGGAATCGCTGCAGTCGGCGCTCGAAGCGGCGCAGGCGGCCGCGGGTGGCAAAGGGGGAACGGCGGCGACACTGCACGTCGGTGCCGAGATCGCCGGCAAGCTCAAGGAGCTCGACCGCAAGCGGGCGACGCAAGGCGCGAACGGCACCGTCTAGTCGCCCATCGACGATTTGACGCAAATTCCCCCCCACGCTATACTTCAAGACCCAATCGCGGGGTGGAGCAGTCTGGCAGCTCGTCGGGCTCATAACCCGAAGGTCGAAGGTTCAAATCCTTCCCCCGCAACCAAATAATCAAGGGCTTGCCGCGATGCGAGCCCTTTCATTTTGCGGACTGTGACCAATTTGTGCCCAAATTTTCGGGCACAACGGTCAACGGGCGGCACAATTTCTCGGCATAGGGCGCCAGATGATCCGCGGCGAGATGCGCGTATCGCCGCACCATCTCCGCGCTCGACCAGCCTCCCATTTCCTGCAACGCAAACAGCGGCGTGCCCGCCTGCACGTGCCAGCTCGCCCAGGTATGACGCAGATCGTGCCAGCGAAAATCCTCGATGCCGGCCCGCTCCAGCGCCGCGTACCACGCCTTCGTGCTGACCTGCGTGATCGCGCTTCCCGTGAAAGCTGAACACGTGCGTCGGATGCTTCCCCAGGCGCTGCCGCAGCAGCAGCACCGCTTCCGTATTGAGCGGCACCGGTATCGCGCGCCGCGCCTTCGCCTGATCGGGATGAATCCACGCCACCCGTCGTACCAAATCCACCTGCGACCACTGCAACCCGGTGACGTTGGCCGCGCGCAAGCCGGTCGCGAGAGTGAAGCGCGCCATGTCGGCGAGGTGCTCCGGCAACGCGGCAAGCAACCGCTGCGCTTCCTCCCGGCGCAGGAAACGAATGCGCCGCATCGGTTCCTTCAGCATTCGAATCTTGGGCGCACGCTCCAGCCACTCCCACTCGTCGACGCATTTGCGCAGAATCGCGCGCAGTAGCTCCAGCGTCCGGTTTACCGTGGCATTGCTGACCCCTTGCGCAAGTTTCGCGTCGGTGATCGCGTCGATCATGGCGCGATTGATGGTGGTGAGCGGTTTGCCGCCAAGATGCCCATCCAGCCACCGTAGCTTGGTGACATCCTCCTCGGCCGTCGCCTTGTGCGCTGCTCCTTCAGCCAGCGCACCACCGCTTCGTTCCAAGTGCGCCGTGGCTTCTCGCTCAGTTTCGCGATACGCCACAGCTCCGACTTCACCCGATCGTGAAATTCCTGCGCTAGGGCTTTGTTGGCAGTCCCAGCAGTTCGGCGTATTCGTTCCCCGTTGGGGGCGCGAACGTCGATCCACCAGATACCGCCGCGTTTGCGAAGTGACATTCCATCTCCTTTCTCAGAGTCACTTGCAACGCTTGCCGAGGAGTAGCGTAGAACGAACGCACGTACTCGGCAAGGTCGTCTTCGATGAAGATCCAGCAACGGCCGGGCTTGGCCCCAGGGATCGCGCCGCATTTCGCCCGGCGGCGCACTTCCTCCGGATGCATGTGCAGGAGGGCGGCGGCTTCCGTGAGCGACAGCGTGCGCAGCGGCGCCGGGGGCGCGCCGCGATTCGTCGGCGCAGGCTGGGCCATGGTGCCGTTCGCGTTCAGCGTCCCAGGTACACCGCGGTGATCTGCTCGCGGCCGTGGCCCATCTCGTGGCTGATGGTCTCGCGCGCCTCGCGATCAAGGGCCTTCTGCTTCGGCGTGAGCTGCCTGGACGTCGGACCGCCGCGGGCCGGACATTGCCAGCCGGTCATTTCCTGGTAGCGGGTCTGAGCGTACAAATGCCGATGCCCGTGGAAGGCGTGGATGCCGACCCGTCCGCACTCATAGCGGAAGTACTGCAGGTAGTCGCGGTAGGTGGCGTAGCCCGGCGCGACCAGGCTCTTGCCTTTGGCCAGCGCCTTGGCTTCGTCCACGAGCTGCCGCTGCTCCGCGGTGCGGATGGGAATCCGGATCTCCCGTCCGCCCTTGTTCCAGGACGCCTTCAGCACCAGCGTGTCGCCGCGGTCGGCCCGGGCCGGGACGATCTTGATGGAAGCTTCCCGGCGCAGGCCGAAGGCCGCCTGCAAGCGCAGCGACATCCGGGCACAGGGGGTGCGGATCGCTTCGAGTTGTTCCTTGCCAAGCGCCTTTGCCTTTGAGATGTTGGTGACGTAGACCCGATCCGGAATGCCGTAGGCGGCGTTGGTGCGCTCGACGATGTTGTCCTTGCCGATCTTCTGCGCGACCCAGCGCAGCTCGCTCATCCGGTTCTTGATCGTCCCCGGGGCGAGCTTCTCGGTGAGCCAGCGGTCGACCAGCATCTGCACGTACCGGGGCTTGAAGCCTTGGGCGAGCAGCCCGCGCACGCCCATCTCGTGCAGCTGGTTGGCGACGAGGTCGAGGATGTGTGCCCGGTCAGCCTGGGTCGCGTAGCTGCCGTCGCGGTTGTGCCGGCAGCGCTCCTTGAAGTCGTGGTTCAGGTCGCGCATGGGTGCCTCCTCGAAGGCCGGCACGCGGGGGCGAGCGGGACCGCGGCCACGCCCGCGACGAGTTGCGGGACGACCGCGCGCCGCGCCGGCTTGCCGACCGTCTTTCGTTGCTGCCATATGTTTTTCTTCCTGCGCATGCGTCATGTCCTTTCGTAAGAGCCTGTTCCAAGCGCCGGGGCGCCGTTCCTTGTTGCCGTGGTGACATCCAGTCAGGTAAGTGTTGCTGCTCGCCTGGAGTGCCGTAGCGACTCCAGTGGATAGCTGCGAGCACGGGACACCACATCCCGTTGTGTGCGGTTGTCTTGCTGCTCGCCGGCGCCGCACGGCGCTTACTCGGCGTCGCGCGGCGTTCCGCAAGGGAACGTGCCGCGCGAAAGTCCTTGACCCAGGACTCGGGGGGCGCCGCAGCTGGCGCGGGGGACGATCCGTGGGGCGGATCAAGTGGCGACCGGCGTTGCGCCGGGCGGAGGGAGGCGTGAGGGTGGCCGGAGGGCCGTCACGTGGTTTTGAGCGCTGCGTCACGCGCAGAAACGCCGCGCAAACGCAGACAGGGCGCCAGGGTGCGCGTACGTCACTAGCGGTTCCCGCTAGTAACGACGCGCGCCGGGCCAGGGAGGTTGGCGTAGCGGCCGGCCAAAGGGTGGACGCAGCACGCAGCTGCGGCACACGATCGGCGGTCGCTTGCGCCTGTCACCAACGACACCGGGGCGCGCGTGGACGAGCGCCCACACGCAGCGCCGATGCCGCGACTTCCTACTGCACGGCGCAAGGCCGTTGGCGGTCGCGCCACGACAGTACACTTCCGCGTTGATGCAGAAGGGCCGCAGCGCGACTTCGACTGAACCTCAGGCCCGCAGGGGCCCGCCGTCTTTCAGAGGCAGGACGGCATTCGGCGCCGATGGCTCGGCAAAGGGCGACGCGTGAGGTGCGTCATTCCGGCCGAACGTGGCCAACGTACTGCGACAAACCAAAATGGGCGCCGCCCGGCATCGACGGCATGGGGCGCACTGTCGCCCCGGGCGACCGTCGCTGTCCACCGGAAAAACAATACTTGCATCTGCGGTTTTTCGAGTACACGGCCATTGGCTCATGCGGCTCTGCTTGCATGTCGCTGACCGGCCGAGGCCGTGTAAAAACGCGCAAGTTGTCTATATTGAAGAGAGCGATTTCTTCGAGGCGGCAACATGAAGCGATTTGTAGAAGGCGAGGACCGAAGCCAGGTGACGTTGCTGCCGGAGTGCTTGGACGACTTTGTGGACCAGGACAATCCGGTGCGCGTGGTGGAGGCGTTTGTCGAGCATCTCGATCTGCGCCAGATGGGCTTCGACGGGGTAGCGCCGGCGGCCACGGGGCGCCCTGCGTACCACCCGACGGTGCTGCTGAAGCTCTACATCTACGGCTACCTGAACCGCGTCCAGTCCAGCCGTCGCCTGGAGCGCGAGGCGCAGCGAAATGTTGAGGTGATGTGGCTAACCGGTCGGCTGATGCCGGACTTCAAGACCATTGCCAACTTTCGCAAGGACAACGGGCGGGCGATCCGCAACGTGTGCCGGCAGTTCATCGTGCTGTGTCGCCAGCTCAATCTGTTCACCGATGCGGTCGTTGCCATTGACGGCAGCAAGTTCAAGGCGGTGAACAACCGCGACAAGAACTTTACCTCGGCCAAGATGGAGCGGCGGCTGGCGCAGATCGAAGAAAGCATTGCGCGCTACCTGGCTGAGATGGACACGGCCGACCGGGCCGAGCCCGAAGTGGCCGAACTGAAGAAGGGCCGGCTGCAAGCCAAGATCGCGGCGCTGAAGGAGCAGATGCTGCAACTCAGGCGACTCGAGGCACAAATGCTGGCCAGCCCCGATCAACAGCTGTCGTTGACCGATCCCGATGCCCGCTCGATGAAGAATCGCGACGGTGGCATCGTCGGCTACAACGTACAGACTGCGGTCGATGCGAAGCACCACCTGATCGTGGCGCATGAAGTCGTCACCACAGGCATCGATCGCGAACAGCTGACGCCAATGGCCGAACAGGCGCGCGCTGCCACGGGCATTGCCGAGCTGACCGTTGTAGCCGACCGCGGTTACTTCAAGGGCGAGCAAATCCGGCAATGCGACGAGGCCGGGATCACACCACTGGTGCCCAAGTCGATGACCTCAAGCAGCAAGGCTGACGGTCGCTTCGACAAGCAGGACTTTATTTACAACGCCGCCGTCGATGAGTACCGATGCCCCGCAGGGCAACGGGCGATCTGGCGCATGACGACGGTCGAGAAGGGCCTGACGTTACATCGGTATTGGTCCTCGGCTTGCCCCGGGTGTCCGCTCAAGGCGCGCTGCACGCCGAGCCCGTATCGCCGCATCACCCGCTGGGAACACGAGGCGGTACTCGAGGCCATGCAGCTGCGACTGGATCGTCAGCCCGAGATGATGCGAGTGCGCCGACAGACGGTCGAGCATCCGTTCGGAACGATCAAGTCCTGGATGGGGTGGACCCATTTCCTGACCAAGACGCTGGCGCGCGTACGCACCGAGATGAGTCTCCACGTCCTGGCCTATAACCTGAAGCGCGTGATGCGCATCCTGGGCATCGGCGAAGTGCTGGCCGCAATCAAAGCATAGAGCGCGAGAACCTTTCTTAGCGTCCCAATCCAGCCCATTTCCGCTCTCCAGACCGCCAACGCGGCGCGTCGGCCGCGATTACGCTCCTACATCGCCTACGGCTTCACCGCCGCTCTCGAAGCACCATTGCGCCGATAACCATTCACCCTGCGAGCCCCTTGCGGTTCTTACACGGCCTCGGCCATCAGGCC